>NZ_CP035280.1:1200000-2400000 GCF_004103695.1 Clostridium sp. JN-9
ACTATAAATGTACCAAATAAGAGTAAGGATCTGTTGTTTTCAGGACTTTTCCATCCCATTGCAACGAATAATAATGTTACAATAACTATAGAAGCTATAGTCATACCTGATACAGGAAGATTTGAAGTTCCTATAGTACCAGTTAAACGACCAGAAACTATAACAAATAAAAGTGATAAGAATAATGATAAAATAGAAGCAATTATTGCCATTGCTATATTACCACCAGATATTAAGAATCCACCTATAAATCCTATTATTATACCTCCAAGTATTATTACATTTTCAGCAGATGAACTACCAGCAGAAGATGAAGACTTGGCATTAATAGTTTCCTTTATAGAAGCTACTATAGTAGGGATAAGCTTTACAGCTCCTATTAAGCCGCCAGAAAGCATCATACCAGCTCCGATATATTTTACATAACTACCGGCTATATTTTTAACCTGCATAGCGTTTACACTAACATTAGGATCATTCCATACAGCTGGACCACCTTGTCCAAGAGAAGCAAAGTAGCCTATTAAAGGCATAATAGCAAAGTTAGCAAACATAGTACCAGCAAACATAGTTAAAGAAACATCTAAACCAACTATGTATCCTATACCTAATAATAGAGGATTAGCTTCAACTTCAAATTTCCACTTGTAGAAGGATTCGTTTACATAGCTTATAACGTTATTAGCTACATTTAAAAATGAGTTGCCTAAAACAGTTATAGCGCCGCCTATTCCAAATCCTATCCCCATGTACTTCACTGATTCTCCAGCACCTTCTGAAGCAACAAGTGTCTCAGATATAGCCATTGACTCAGGGTACATTAATTTACCATGTTCTTCAACCATTAAGTAATTGTAAATAAGAGAAGCTATTCCTATACCGAATAAGGCTCCACCTACACCAACAGCAAAACCTTCTAAGAAAGTAACTTTTGAACCTATTAGAAGTACTGCTGGTAAAACAAATATCATACCACTGGCAACGGATTCTCCGCCACTTGACATACCTTGAATTAAATTTTTGCCAAGGATACCTTTTTGTTTAGCAAATATGGCTATAAATACTGAACCTATTATGGAACCAGGTATACCAGCTGCAACTGTAAGCCCTGCTTTCATACCTGAATAGGCAGTAGACGCTGCAAATAGTGCGGCTAAGATAATACCAACTATTAACACAGCACCATTTCCGCCAGATTTAGAGCCACTAGCAATGAAAGGAACGTAGTCTTTACCAGCTACGCCACCATATGCATCTTTAGATAGTTTATTATGCATAATATAAACCTCCTTTTATAATTTTAACGGGATTATTATAACACAACTATTTGCAAAAGCGAATTTTTTATAATTTTATAAATAAAGGAATTAATTTATAAATAGATAAAATTCATTCATAAATATAAAATTTTGCATAAATACCTTACATATTGTGGCCAGATTCATGGAAATAAATATAAATATGACATTTTTACTTTATATTCTGAACTTTTTATCATATAATAAGTTTGAAATTATGAGGTGAAAAAAATGAATGCTGTAAATATAGAAAATCTAAAAAAATCCTTTGACGGCAGATCCAATGTCTTAAACGATATAAGTTTATCTATACCCAAAGGTGAGATATTTGGTTTCCTTGGCCCAAATGGATCAGGAAAAACAACCACAGTAAGAATACTAAATGGAATTCTTTCAGCCACTTCAGGACATGCAGAAATTTTAGGCATACCTGTTGGCGGAAAAAATATTGAAATTCATAGATTATGCGGAGTTATGACAGAAAGCTCCTCCTGCTATGAAAATCTAACGGCAGAGCAAAACTTAATTTTTTTTGGAAGAATGCATGAAATTGATGAAAAAATACTTAAAGAGCGTACTGATTTTATATTGAAAAGACTGGAACTGCAGGATGTAAAGGATAAAAAGGTAAAATCCTTTAGTACAGGAATGAGAAAGAGGATTTCCCTGGCAATAGCATTAATACACAGTCCTCAGATTTTATTTCTTGATGAACCTACATCAGGCCTGGATCCGGAAAATGCACTAAACGTTTCCAAACTTATAAAAGAATTAGCAGAAGAAAACCAGGTTACAATTTTTCTTTGTACCCATCAATTAAAATATGCTGAAGATATTTGTACACTATATGGCTTTATAAATAATGGCAGCATACTTGGACTGGGAACATTTAATGAACTTGCAGCAAGGAAAAATGCAAGCCTTACATTAAAAATCAGAGGGAAAGATATTCCTGAAAAACTTGGATTTATATATGAAGGCAAAAATATATACAGTAAATCCATTTCAGGGGACAAAGATGTTAATTCTTTAATGCAGGGTATAGTGATAGGCGGGGGAGAAATTTATGAGGCTGTACAGCAGAAATGGTCCCTTGAACAGTTGTATTTTAAGTATATACATGGCCTTAAGGAGAATGATTATGAATAGAAATGAAAAAGCATTGATATATAAAGATATAAATGAAATAACAAGTTCCAAAAGGGTTATTCTGCCTATGACTATTGTACCCATTATTTTAATTGTAATAATGCCATTGGCAGTATTGATTGGTGCTAAGTATATTGGAAGTGATTCAAGTGCATTTACAAAGATGGCTCCACTTCTAAAAAAGCTGCCTTCAGAATACACTATGTATACTCCTGCCCAGCTTTTGATAAAGATATCGCTTAACCTTATGTTTCCGCCATATTTTCTTATAATTCCAATAATGTGTTCAGGTGTTATTGGCGCCAGCAGCTTTGTTGGAGAAAAGGAACATAAAACCATGGAGTCACTGCTTTATACACCAATATCCATGGAGCAGCTGCTTAGGGCTAAGGTTCTAGGGGTTTTTGTGCCATCTTATATTGTGACTTTGATATCATTTATTGTTTTTGGAATCATACTTAATATAGGTGGCTTTATTTATTTTGGAGGACTTATTTTCCCTGATATAAAATGGCTTATAATCATACTTTGGATTTCTCCTGCCATTAATTTATTATCACTTATATTTACTGTAATGGTATCTGCAAAGTCTGAAACATTCCAGGAGGCACAGCAGGTAAGCGGCCTTCTTGTGATTCCGGTGATCCTTGTGTTAGTAGGTCAAATGACAGGTGTACTTTTATTAAGTTCACTTGCAATGCTTATAAGCGGCGGTGTTATTTTTATACTTGATTATATACTTATAAGGAGAATTTCATCCAGGTTTATTCCTGAGAAGCTGATTTGAAATATTAGGGTCACAGACCCATGGGCGTAAATGTAAGTAATTATAAAAGGGGCTGTCGCATTAGCAGTTAAAACTGCTGATGCAAGGCTCATTTTTTATTGAAGGCTGAAACTAAAGATTAAAGAATAAAAAACAAATAATGTAGATTTTCTGCTTTGGCAGAAAATCTTAAAATCTAATTGATTGAATGAATCATGCGTTTTGATAACTAAAGATGATGCTAATTACGGGTTAAATATTAGTGTTAAAAAAGGATTTGAAAAATCCAAAGCCGGTAGGCTGCCCTCTAAAACTAAAGAACAAAGAACAAAGATTAAAGACTAAATAATGTGGATTTTCTGCCTCGGCAGAAAATCTTTAATTGTAGTTTTGCCCAAAGGCAAAACAACAATATTTGTTCTCTGTTCTCTAATCTTTGTTATTTAATCTTTGTTATTTAATCTTTGTTCTTTTGATGAAGTCCTATTCATATCAACATCATTATTTAAAAGAGCCATATGTGTCTATAGAAAGTAAATATCTAAACACCGTAGCAGTCCCAAAAATCTTTGAGGATTGGATATTTTGTGACAGCCCCTTATTTTAAGTCTAGAAAATTGGTTTATTGTCTAAATTATCACTAGCATCGCCATTAGGGTTGCTTCTTAAATATTCCCTTCCATTTTTTGATTTTGCTACATTTACACCATCAATTAGTTCATCCTTTGCCATCATTATTGCCTCGTCTATGGAGTATACATTTCCGTTTTCAAGCATTACATCAGTTATGTCTCCCTGGGAATTCTTCTTTACCTTTGTAATTTTTGATTTATCACTCATAGATAACACCTCATTTATATTTTTATGTTTATATTATTCGTTTTAATGCTAAATAATATGCAAGGTACTTGTTACCTTACAAAATATGGAGGTAAAGTTGACAATTTTTATTATAAAAACATTGAAACTTGAAGGAATTTACGTACATGTATGGAATATATTAATTATGAAACATAAATATAATTGTATTGTTTCATAACTAATGGCTGCCAAGGGGAACCTTGATAATTTGCTTGGAATCATAACAATCTGGGGGGGTTAGTTATAATGTACAAGTATTTGATTAAGTATAAAATTTTATTTATCACTAGTATTTGTTTAATCATAACATCATCAATTTTTGAAATAATCAAAGCTTTTATTTTTGGTAGAATTTTCGATATTATTACTTTGAAGCAATTTGAACAATTTAAAATGTTTATCTTTTATACTGCGTTATTTTTAGTGCTGAAATTTACAATTTCATTTTTGCGGGATTATTCCTATGGTGTATTAACCAAGAAGTCTTTAGTATTAATAAAAAAGAGTTATTTTTCTGGTGTATTAAATAAAAACTTAGAGGATTTTGGTAAAGAAGATAGCTCTAAATATCTATCATCATTAACAAATGATATTAATATACTAAATAATGACTTTTTTAAAAGCCTTAAAGAAATAGTTGGAAGCTTATCATGTTTTGTTTTTTCAATTATTGTCATGTGGAGAGTTAATGTATGGTATGTGGTTATATCACTATCACTTAGCACTATTCCTTTTCTTATTGCAATGCTTATGTCAAAAAAGCAGATAACAGTAAAAACAAATTATTCATCACAGCTTTCAGCATTTGTTAGTAAAACAAAAGAATACTTAACTGGATTTGAAACAATAAAAAATTATGGAATAGAAGAGAAAATAAAAAATTCCTTTAACATACAAAATAATAATTTAGAGCAAGCCTTTCTTGCAAATAATAAAGTTGAATATTTTATTGAAAATATTACAGGATTTGTTTTATCATCAACATTCTTTACAGCTATGTTTTTCGGAGGCTATCTGGTTATAAGTGGAAGCATAACCCTGGGTACAATGATGACAGTAACACAAGTTATGAACTATATAATAGATCCATTGGATTTATTTACAGTATGTACAAATAAAATAAGATCATTAAAAACCATATGGGGTAATATAACAAGCATTATTGATTATTCCAATGTGAAAGATAGCAGCAATAAGATAGATACAATACATACCAGTATAAAATTAAATAATGTTTCATTTGGATATTCCAGGACAAATAAAATATTAAAAAATATTAATTTAGAATTCGAAAAAGGTAAAAAATACGCTATAGTTGGGGAAAGTGGATGTGGAAAATCTACTCTTATAAAACTTATATCAAAATACTACAATAATTATGAAGGAGATATTATTGTTAATAATATGAACCTTAACACTATATCCTACTCCAGCTGGAGAGAAAACTTTTCTATAATAACTCAGAACATATTTATGTTTAATGATACTATTGAAAATAATATAACATTGTGCAGCAAATTTGATAAATCTGACATTGAATATGTTATAAATGAGTCCGGTTTAGATGAAACAATTGGAGAAATGAAGAATGGATTGAATACCATGGTCAAAGAAAATGGATATAATCTGTCAGGTGGACAAAAGCAGCGAATTGCTATTGCCAGGGGATTAATAAGAAATCCATCACTATTAATATTAGATGAAATGAGCTCTGCATTAGACAGCAAAACCAGCTATGATATTGAAAGCAATATTTTAAATTTGAATGATGTTACTGTTATAGTTGTAACCCATAAACTTAATACCGATTTACTTAAAAAATACGATAAAATTATAGTCATGGATAAAGGCGAAATAGAAGAAGAAGGCAGCTTTGATGAATTAGTAGAATGTAATGGAACGTTGACAAAGTTATTGGCATATTAAGTTTTCAAAGGAACTGTCTAAACCTTAAAACAGTCCCTTATTTTTTCGCTTCAAAATGCAGCAGGGTGTCTATTCTTCTTTCAAGTATTTCATATATATCTTCACATTCCTCATTTAATTTATAGATCAGGTGTATAGTATCTCGAAGCTTTGATTCCTTCCCATGAACAATTATTGAATTGGTTAAAGTATTTATGGAGCCTGATAAATTAAAAGAAGCGGCGCTTATATTATTCAAGGTTATAAGCAATGGATTTACGTTGTTGTTAAAATAATTCAACTGCAGCGGATTGAGAGGAAGCTGGGTTAATTGGTTCTTTATTGAATTAATTTCTACAAGAGCACTGTTTAACTTGTTTATTTGTTCATCCAAAGTTGGCTGGGAGTCAGTGATGGAGCTTGAAGCCTGAGACCGTGAAGTCCCTGCCTTTTCGCTGCTGGACATAGTTAGTTTCGGATTAGGCTGTATTTCCTTACTTCCCATAGTTTCCTCCAATTTACGTTTTATATTGTAATTAAATAACTTTATTAATATGCTATTCACTTGAGCATTTATTTATGAATGAGCTTGCTATTTAGGTACCTGTTACCTTACAAAGAGTGGAAACAGAGTTAACAATTTTTGCTTCTAGTGTAGCAGCAAAATATTCTAATCTTATACTTTATTAATGTAAGTTATGATCCTCGCTAATTACCATAGATGTTATGCTCATCCACAAAGGATCATTTAATTTACCAAAAAACTTTATAGCTTATTTTCTGTTTTCCAAAATTTTTAGCCGACTGATAATTTGAAGCCCAACTTCCCCGGGGTTCATATGTGGTATTGCTTATTTCTTTATAAGAAGTACTTCCCTATAATTCAATGAATTATAGAGCTTTCTTAATTCTTCGGTAACTTTTGAATCTGTGTATTTATATACAAATTTAGCTGTTTCATTTCCTTTATATTTATATACATAAATCTGATTCTTCGATACACCTATTGAGTATATATAGCTCTTCGCTTTTTCTGTATTGTTAATAAAGGAAATGGTAAAGTCAGGGTCTTTCTCCTTTTGATTGCTCTCTATGCAACTTATCGTTTTTAAATAGATAGCAATATCTTGCATATCCTGTGTGTTAGTAATTATTTTACTCCTACCAGACTCATTTTGGTTGCTTCTAATCGTAAAATTTGAGAATTCAATCCTTTTAGTTGTATCTATCGTGATATCCTCAAATGGTTTTACTATTTGTTTAACATTTGGTTTTGTACATCCACTTAATAACAATATAAGGCAAGAAACAAGAACAATCATATTGAATTTTAATTTCAAGGTGATACCCCCCATTTTTGCATTATAAGAAATAACCTATATTGATATACAATAATAATGTATTTATACAAATCATATAAATAATTTTAATAAAACAAAGCGTTAAATAAAGCTGATACTTAGCACTGGTAAAAAAGAAAAGACTGCAATTATCATGTAGTCCTTATAATCTTAATAAAAAGACTTTTTCTAGATTTTTGAATTTATAAAGCTATTTATTATCAGTCATTAAGTTTAAAATTACCTGATTGATCTGAATATAATTTTTCTACTTTGTCTTGTAAAGTTTTATTTAAATTACGAGAAGCTTTGATTTTTCCTTTATCTATTTTATAATTTTCCTTGATATAGTCCTTTAATAACATATGCTTTTTCATAAGGATAATAAGAATTGTTAATTTGGATATTAGGATAAGGATCTCCAACAGCAAAACAGTATGCCTTTGCGTGCCAACCTGTAGTTCCAAAAGCATAATAGGTTATCTCAATATATGGAAGCGTAACTGTAGAATAAGTGCGATTGAGCCATACCCGTGCTGCTGAAGAATTCCATTCACTTATTTAGCTACCTATGAAAAATTCAAGAATATTCCAAAGCAATATATTTATCATTAAACAATATCAATCAATGCATGAAATAAAATACATGGTGTAAGTGATTTTGTTTTGTAATAGATTATACCAAGTATGAAACCCATAATTATCTGAGAACCCATGAGAACTATTGCTATAAATCCTAATCCTTTATATACACCAAAATGGAGCAGCCCAAAAATAACCGATTGTACTATATTGATTTTCCAATACTCAAATCCATATCCTTTTAAGCCTGTTATAAGCAGACCTCTAAAGATAACTTCCTCGTTAAATGCAGGATAAATAAATACCCTTAAACTATAATATAGATATGCCAAATCATTTTTGTTGAAACTTGAATAATATTTCAGAGCACTTTTACCTTGAATAATTAACCTTGGAAAAAGTAAACATAAAAAAGCCAATATAATAACTAATAATTCCTTGAAAGTAACTGACCATTTAAAAATGCTGAACTTTAAGTGGAATAAATACATAATTAGTATGCAGCAAACCAGAAATACCTGAATAGCAGTATTTACTAAAAAACCTAAGTTTCTGCTAATCCTATATGTAAATATATAAATTACAGATATATATATTATTAATATAGGTATAAAAGATAATAATGCATTTTTATCAGAGTAGATTTGATAGTTAGGACTCATATCCTTCAAAAACAAACAAATAACTGTCATACACAAAATTATTGCTGATGCTGATAACATACCGGTTTTAAACTTAGAAAAATATAATTTATTATCATTTCCATATATCATAGGTGAGATGATTATAAATACTAATATGGTTATTATGAATAAAAAAAGTAAGATATTTTTACAACTAAAAATTTTCTTCATTTTATCCCCTAACATCTACTTGCCAATTATAAAAACTTATATTATCTTTGCTTTTATAAATATTTCATATAACATTTATTTGTATCTTAAAAATATTATGTACTAAATTTAATAATGAATAATAGAATAACTGGTATTAAAAAGAGAAATATTGATATTATAAGCATTAAAAATGAGATTAAAAAAATAGTTTTACTTCTTTTCATGTGCTTTTTCAAATATAGACCTCTTATTAGGAATGCTATAGAGCTAAGTATAAATAAATAGGGCACGTATGCTAAGACCAAATACATATTTCTTTCAACGTTTACTAAATTTGCACACCTCTTTATTATAAAATGTTTTTATAATAAAAACTATCTTTATAATAATTTATTTTACCATATATTAGCAGCAAAAACCATTTCAATTTTTGTAAGGTACCTATTACTTTACAAAAACTAGGAACGAAGTTGACAATTTTTGTCTCTATAGATTATACTCTAAAAAAGAAGTTAAATATGATAAATTAACTGCGAATGGAGGGGATTTCTATGGAACGTTTATGTCCGAAGTGTAAGAACAAATTAACAAAATGTGTAGCAAGAACAGGTACAATGTTCAATTTAGCTGCCTATAAATTTCCAGTAAAACCTTTTAGTAAAGAATATAGTGATTTATTTCCGTACGTATGTCCAGTCTGTGGTTATACAGAATGGTACGTAGAAAATCCAGAAAAATTTAAGTAATAGGTTTAAAATAATCTTAAAATGCGAAAGGGAAGTCAAATGGCTCCCCTTAAAAATCACCTTATTCTAAAACATAGCTAAATATTAATAATTGCTTTACATCTTTTTAAACTGTTACTTTTCTTTTATAAACAATAAATAAGATATAAGCACATAGGCACATAATAGTACAGGTTATAAAAGAAGCAGGCGTTGAAATATCTGCGGTTTTACCAATAATAATATTTGCTCCTGCGCCAATTAAATCTCCACACATAGCATATACAGATAAAAGGGTTGCCCTATCCATTGTGGTAATACTTTTATTTTCAATGTCTAAAATTATAGGTGAAATTATAGATGCACTGCCACATAAAAGAATTATGGATAGTATAGTTAAAGCAGCATTAGAGGCAAAAACAAGTATTGTGCAGCAAATACTAATAATCATATATAAAATTTGAATACTTTTATTCTTACCTAATTTATTGCTTAATTTGTAAGCTTTAACTGAGCTTAAACAGACTATTTGCATGACAGCTGTTAGGATTCCAAAATATTTAATATCAATTCCGCTTCTCAGATATTGAGATTGATTTAAAAATACACTTACAGCTTGAACTACTTCACTTATTAGTGCTGCAGAAAGTACCAGTATTATAATATTTTTATTTTTTAAAGCTGTTAATAAACTTTGTTTTAATTTTGGCTTTTTTTCATGCTCAATTTTTGTATCTTTTATAAATAAAGTTAATATTGCTGCTAATCCATAGGGAATGATAGTCCAAAATGCTGTACTATCCATAGAATATTTAACAAGAAATGAAGATACTAATGAAGCAATTAAAAAACCAACTGTTGAAAAAGCATTATACCTGCCAAATATCTTTTCACTTTCATCATCCTCTATAGATGAATATATTAATGCAGTATCACAGCCTGAAAGTCCCGATATAGACAATGATAATAGAACTCTTTCCAGAAAAAACATTTCAAAGGAATAAGCTTTGTAAAAAATTATCTTTGATATAAAAAATAAAAAGTTTGAAATAACAAGAGTTTTTTTATATCCAAATTTATCTGAAAACCATCCCCAAGGTATTTCAAAAATAATCATTAATACCCAAGATATAGACTCTATTAAAAATATACTGGACATAGATAGTCCTCTATTTTGTCTATATATTGTAGCAATAGGTCCATAAAAAACAAAACCTTGAAGAAATACAATAATATACATTAAATAGACATTGATTTTCCTATTCAATTTTAATACACCTCCAAAATTGCATAACAAAAAAGCCTGATTTAAAGGTTAATTTAAAAAAATATACTGTAATTTTAAAGTGTATTAAATTGGCATGTACATACAAGTATCTCCTCTAATGTTAAATTATATAATTATTTTATCATACTTCTTATAAAAGTGGGATGTTATTATTTTCTGGCGGAAAAGGTTATACCAGTATTTGTAAGGTACCTGACCCATGGGGAAACCTGGAAACCAAGTTGATAATTTTTATTGGATTAATTTACAGAGTTTTCTTGACAAAAGCTGTTTACAGACGTAAACTTAAATTAAGATTTACACTTGTAAACAATTTTGAAGGGAGAAGAATAGATATGATACCTAGTATTTCTGATTCTGAGCTGGAAATTATGAAAATAATCTGGAGAGATAAACAGACAACCACAAATAAAATTATAGAAGAGCTTGCAGATGAAGTTGAATGGAAGCCTAATACAGTTAAAACTTTAGTGAATAGGCTTTTAAATAAAAATGCTATTGGTTTTGATAAAGCAGGCAAAGAATATTATTACTATCCATTGGTTATGAAGGAGGAGTATATAGAAAAGGAAAGCGAATCATTTATAAATAAATTTTTTAATGGTTCAATAAACTCAATGCTGCTTAATTTTGTAAAAAACCAAAAGATATCTGCAAGAGATATAGAAGTACTTCAGGATATTTTAAATAACAATAAGGAAATTATATAGATAACAACACTTCTGCGATGCATCTATTGGTTTAACCCCATTATTTTATACGGATTTTATAAAATGAATCAGGACTGTGAGATAGCCTGTGATCAGCATGTTATTTCCTATTTAAAAGACTCTGAAAATTTAAGGTACGGAAATACCATAATAAAGATGCTTAAAATAAGCAATAACATACAGTGGATGCCTGGTACAGCTTCATTGAGTAAAGGCAAATCTGGAATAAAGAGGAGGATTAAAATGATAAGTAAATATAAAAAATTATCTTTAGGTGGGGTTATCTTTGGGGTTACTATTATTACATTTATTGCCTTTATAGGGCTTACTAATTCTAAGATAAAAGCTGACGTTCCAAATGATACCTCAGTTAAAGCTTCTAAAAATATTAATGAAACAGAAAGAAGTTTAATATATATAACACTGTCGGATAATAATGAAGGATTTGATAATACAAAGGTAAGTTCACAGGATTTGTCTCCATATTTAGTTAACTATGAAGATATTAAAAGTATAGTTAACCAGTTGAAAAAATTCAGCGCAGTGAAAATAACTGTAAATGGGGAGCAAATATCAGAAAAAAGCGAGATAAATCCAGATGCTCAGTTTATTAGGATTAACGGAAATAAGTGCAAATCATCATTTATTATAAAAGGTGAATGGAATAAACAAATTCCAGCAGATAGTTTATTGAAAGATAATAGTGCTATAAATGAATTAAAATCCCGTGGAATAGGGGTAAAAGTAGAAACTAAAAATAATATTTCCAATCTTGATTATAAGCCAAGTATTAAAGTTGAGGATACAAAAGATCTAAATATTATATCAAATAAGTTATTTACTGAGTATTTGAATTATTATACAAAAGTTGCTGCTAATAATGATTTTAAGCTTAGAAGTTATAAGATTAATCAAATTACAGTAAAAAATAATAATAATGATTCATTTGAATTTATGGTGGATTTCTCAGTACAGCCTGTTAATATTGAGGCCTGGCTCACTCCAAATGGAATTAAGTCTGATGATTGGGTAAACAATAAAACTTTTTTTGTTAAAGTAAGCATAAGTGGAAATGTTTATTCAATTAAAGAAAAATCAACATCGCCATAATAAATTTAAATTAAAAACTTGGTTAATATATCAAAATTATGATATAATATTGATATATTAATATGGAGGTGTAGTTTATGCCAGCAATAAGACCAAGTTCAGATTTAAGAAATAAATATACTGAGATATCAAATTTCTGCCACAAATATAAGGAGCCTATTTTTATAACAAAAAATGGCCAGGGGGATTTAGCTGTTATGAGCATTGAAACTTATGAAAAGCTTATAGGTAAATTTGAATTGTATAAATTGCTTGATGAAGGTATTGATGCTACGGAAAAGAAAAAGGTTAGACCTTTTAAAGAGGCATTGGCTGATATAGAGAAGGATTTGTAAAATGAACAGATACAATATTCAAATTACTGAACCGGCTGAAAAAGATTTGAAAGAAATCGCTGAATATATATCTAAGGAGCTTTTAGAAAGGGAAACTGCAAAGAAAGTAGTTTCACAAATAGCAAAAGGAATTAATTCTTTAGAAGATATGCCATTAAGAAATGCATTAGTAGCTGATGGCAGACTGGCTAATAAAGGCATACGAAAAATCATAGTTGGTAATTATGTTATATTTTACAGTGCTGCTGAGGAGGATAAAACAGTCACAATTATTAGAATACTATATGGAAGACGTGATTGGATAAATTTATTATAAGGTATAACATTAACAGGGAATTTTAACCCTGTTTTTTTGCTTAAAAATTTTGTAAGATACCTGACCCCTTAGAGTTTGTATAAAAAAGGTATGCTGAAATTATTAAATAGCATACCTTTTTACATTAATTATTTATAACCTTTCAATGGTCTTTGCTCAGCAAAGTATGGTGATATATTTCCACCTATTTTAGTTAATTCCTTGCCATCTGTTTAAAGATTGATAATATCAAAATTTTGATTTTTTATTTTTATTTATTGCACTGGGTTATCTTTATAAACAGATACGACTTTTCCGCTATCTATATTATCTTTATTATACAATTTAACATGGAACCAGTATGTTTCTCCGACTTTTAACTTAGAAAAATCATCCTTGCTAAAATCAAGTCTATATTCAACAAAAGTATCTTTGCCTGAATTATAACTAAATACTCTTAAATATTGATTGTTTTCTTCCTGAATTTTAACAGCAAATTTGGATTGTTCATCTTTTAGTTGTTTTTTGCCTCCAGCTCATTTGTATCTATAATGTAAATTCCAGATGTAGTCATATCAGTTGATTTTTGTTTTGCAATACCTAAATAAAAAACTCTAAATAATAATGCAAGAACAACTATTAGTACTGTTAGCAAAATAATTTTGTACTTTAAGGATGATTTCATAAAATACCCCCCAATAATAAAATTTATTTTATTATATTATACACCATATATTGTAATATTGGTATAATATTACTTATAATATCAGCTTTCTAGCTATTACCTAAGGTATATAAGCTATAAAAATATCCTTTATTCTTAATAAGTTCATTGAATGTACCCATTTCTTCTATTAAGCCATTTTTAACAGCTACTATACAATCATATTTTTCCAGAATGCTTGGGATAAATTTGTGAGTTACTATTATACAAGTTATATTTTCTAAATTAAGTATTGATTTTTCTATGTTATAAGAATTTTCATTATCTAATGAAGATGTTGCCTCATCTAATATTAATATAGGTGTTTTTTTGATTATTGCTCTTGCAATAGCTATTCTTTGCTTTTCTCCACCTGAAAGGTTACATCCATTTTCACCAACTAAGCTATTAATTTTATTAGGCAGGCTATTTATTAAGGATTCAAGACCGGATAGCTTTACGGCTTGTTCTATTTCTTCATCAGAATAATTTTCAAATAATGTTATATTTGATTTGATGGTATCATCAAACATAAAAACATTTTGCTGTATTACAGATATTAGGCTATAAAGGTCAGTTGATTTAATCTGCCTGTTATCTATTCCATCAATGGTAATGCTGCCCTTAAAGTCCTCATAATAGTTTAAAATTAAATTTAAAATTGTAGATTTACCGCTTCCGCTATTACCAACTAAAACGTATTTTTTGCCTTTAATAAAGTTAAAAGAAATACCATTTAGGATTTGCTTGTCATTATTATATTTAAATTCTACATTTTTTAATATTATATTTTTATCAAATGTTTTTTTACTAATAGATCCTTTCTCTTCGTTATTTTCATTTATAATAGTATTAATTTTTTTACTTATAAGTTTAACTGATTTAAGTCTGGTTACTGATGATGAAATATCTACAATAGGATTTACAACATTGTTTAATAATTGGGCTAATGTCAATAAATATGCAATTGTCAGACTCCCTTTTAATACGAAGTAAGTTCCCAGGATAAGTGTAAAGAACTGCAGTCCCCAAGCTGATGCATAAGAAAGCATATTTACACCCCAATTTAAAATAGAAAACTTACATTTGGAATTTTCTGTGTTATAATTTACTTTCTTATAATCTGTATTTATTCTATCTTCCAATCTAAAACTTTTGATTACCTGAAAACCTGAAAAAATATCCTTAATTTTTATAGTAAACTTCCCCAAGTTATCTGAATAGTTCTTCTTCAAATAACTGATCTTTTTAGAAAATATCATTGGTATCAGCATAGGTAGAAATCCAAAGGCAAAAATTCCAAAAGTTATATATAAATTTATTCTTGCCGTAGCAATTGTAGCCAAAATGCAGCATACAATATTTGTTAAAATGTCTAATAAATTTTCAAAATAATCTTGCTCAATAATGTTTATGTCATTTGTTAAGGTAGATATATAAGCAGCTGAATTATTTTTATTAAAGTTTCTTATATTCCTATTTAGTAATGAATTGAATATATCATTTTTCAGGGCATAGATTATATTTTTAATATACTTTGCTCTAAGGAACCTTTTAATATAACCAATAGCAAAGAATGTTATTAAATAAGTAACTGTAAATATAATTAAATTTTTCAAATCTTTTAATTTTCCTGTTGTGGCAACATCAATTATGTGGCCCACCACGAAAGCCATGATAACTGCCAAAACAGAGTGTATTATAGTAAAAAAGATAGTTAATATAGATAGTAGCTTGAATTTAAACAAATAATGCCTCATTTTTAATGTGCCCCCTTTTCCAGCATTTAACTGTATGTTATCATTATATCATATAATTTTTAGGATGCAACTGTTTTTGAAAGCAGATGTTGCACATATTTTACGTATACTATTTTAACAGTAAAAGCTGTTCCAGTCCCCGGAAAGTACCTGACCCCTTGTTGACAAAAGCGGGATTTGACCTTTTTTCCTAGTGTTAGGAAAACTATTTAAAATAAGAATTGGAATATTTAAAATATAATTAACTTAAAAGATTGATTTAGAAAGAAGGTGATTTATTGTTAAATAAAAGACAAGAAAAAATTATCATGTTTATGCACAATAGCAAAGACTGGATTATTGGCAAGGAATTAGCCAAGGTATTAGGGGTATCAGATCGTACTATTCGCAGTGATATATCCCATATTAATGGGTTTTATGAATATGGGTTAATTGAATCAAGCATAAGGCTTGGTTATAGAATAAACGAGGATAAATTTCAGAGCTTGGATATAGAAGAACAAGATGCAATTCCTCAAACCTCCAAGGAGCGATGTATTTATGTCATTAAGGAATTATTGCTTGAAAAAAATGATATTAATTTAACTCTTTTGCAGGACAAAGTATATGTGTCTGGTTATTCAATTGATAATGATATTAAAAAAATTAAAAAAATGCTTGAGCCTTACGAAGGTCTGCACCTTATAAGAAGCAAAAATTATATTCGTTTAAGCGGCAAGGAACAAAAGAAACGTAAATTATATAAGGATTTATTGGAAGATGAAATAAAGGGAAACTTTTTAAATTTAGACAAAATTGCTTCTTTTTATAAGGATTTTAATTTAATTGAAGTAAAAGATATGCTTGAAGCTACACTTAAGGAATACCATTATCATATCCGTCAGCTGACTTTAACCATGATTATTATGCACATAGGAATTGCAATAGAGCGTATTATACATCATAATTTCATTAAAACGGATAGAAATACGGAAGAATTAAGAAACAGCCTAGAATATAAAATTGCACAAGATTTTTATCATAAGGTGGCAAAAAAAATAAGGATAGAAATAGTTGATGATGAAGTTGCCTTAGTAGCGTCATTATTACTAGGTAAAAAAAGTACTGTTTACACCAATAATGATTCAAAATGTAAAGCTGATTATTCCATTTATGATATACTTCAGGATATCTTCCTCGACATTAAAAAAACTTTTGGTGTTGACTTCAGCTCTGATAATGAGCTGTTAAATGGGCTTGAAATGCACATTACCTCACTTATAGAACGATACAATAAGAATATTGAGATTGATAATGTATATTTGCAGGAAATCAAGCGTGACTATCCATTGGTTTTTGAGATGGGAGTAAGAGCTTGTGAGCTCCTAGAGGAAAAGCTCAATATAAAAATAAGTGAAAATGAAATTGCCTTTATTGCCTTGCATCTTGGCGTTGCATATGTTAGGGCAAATATATCCTATAAGTATAGAGTAGTTATGATTCATCCTCAAGATAAGGTTTTATCTAATTTATGTATGGAAAAAGTTCTTAATCGTTTTGGAGATCGCATGGAAATTATTGAAAGCATGAATTTCTTTGAGGAGTCGGCAATTACTGCTTTAAAGCCAGATTTGATTTTAACAACACTTCCATTAAAACATAAATTATCTATTTCGACAATACAGATTTCACTGTTTGTAAATTATGAAGATGAAAATAAAATTTATAAAGCCTTGAATAATTTAGAAAAAATAAGATGCAAGGATAATTTTAAACTTCTAGTTTTAAAGCTTATAAAAAAGGAATTTTTCTATTCTCATGTTAATGTAAATAGCCGCAATGAGTTAATTACAAAGATGTGCAATAACTTATATAAAAAGGGTTTTGTAGATAAAGCATATGAAAGCAGTGTGCTGCAGAGAGAAAAGATATCTGCAACCTCTTTTGACTATGGTTTTGCAACCCCTCATGGTCTTAATGAAACGTTTATTAATCAGTCAGCCTTAAGCATAGCAATTTTAGATAAACCAATTTCATGGGGAGAATATGAGGTGAGACTTGTAATCTTGTTTACCATTAATAAAGAAGATTATAAAATCCTAAGGATATTTTTTGACTGGCTAAGCAATATAATTTCTAATTCAGAGCAGTTTAGAAAATTATTAGAAGTAAATAATTACAGTGAATTTATAGATCAAGTCTTAAAATAAATAATAACTAGAGGGTGAAAGTGTGAAAAAAGGAAGAAAATCAGTTATTGAGAGCAAAACGGTAATTTCTAATGATGTACCAATTTGGAAACGTTTTATTGCTTACATGGTGGACTGGTATTTAGGAAGTATATTTACGTCCTTACCAATGGTAATGATATATATGAAAGTAACAAATACACAAAACTTAAATACGAATCTATTTCAATATCCAAAACAATATGTTCTTTTAGCTGGAGGTATGGGATTATTGTTTGGACTGTTTTATTACCTCATCGTGCCATTAAATATTTGGAAGGGGCAAACTTTAGGCAAACGATGGTGCCATTTTAAAATAGTTAAAATGGAAGGGAATAATGTGATGTTTAAAGAGCTATTTTTAAGACAAGTTATTGGCATTTTTTTAATAGAAGGGTCTTTGATTTTCCCAAGTAATTTATTTCATCAAATCTTATCTTTCTTAATTAATGTAAATTTAATTACCCCACTTAATTATTTAGGTATAGCAATAAGCATTATATCAGCATTGTTTGTTTTATTTAGAAAGGATCATAAAGCAATTCATGATTTGATCGCTAATACCAGGGTAATCAGTGTAGATATTGCTTCCTAGAAGCAGGAAATAGGATTAAAGCTTATAACAAATATAAAAGTGTATACTTAAGATAACAGAAAGGAGGGACAGCCTTGAAGGGATTAGAGCTAGCATGTTTTCAAATTATTTCCTCAGCAGGTATGGCAAAAAGCAGCTTTATTGAAGCAATTAAAGCAGCCAAGAATAGTGACTTTATAAAAGCAAAGTCTTGTATTGATAAAGGTGATGAATATTTTGCAGAAGGACATAATATTCATACTCAATTAATTCAGCATGAATCAGGAGATAAACAAGTTAGTCCAAACTTATTATTAGTACATGCCGAAGATCAGTTAATGTCTGTTGAAACCTGTAAGATATTAGCAAACGAATTAATTGAATCTTATGGACGCATTTCTGCTTTAGAAAATAAATAATAATTATTTGATTAAAATATAAAAATAAATAAGTTTATGGTTGTCAGCTAACTGACTATAAACTTATTATACGAGGTGGGAAATGAAATGAAAAAAATCTATTTGTTTTGTAGTGCCGGAATGTCTACAAGCATGCTAGCAAGCAGTATGCAGGCTGCAGCAGATGAAAAATCATTGCCAATTGAAGTAAAAGCTTATCCTCATAATGAGTTAGATGAAATTATTAAAAAACATCATCCAGATTGCATTTTATTAGGACCACAAGTTAAATATTTATATGAAAAGACTGTAAACGATTTTGGATCAACTGGTATTCCAATTGCTGTTATCGATCCTACTGATTATGGTATGATGAAGGCTAAAAAGGTTTTAAAAAGTGCACTTAAACTAATTAAAGAAGCAAATGCAAGTAAATAGTTTTACATTGGGGTAATAAGTGATTATTTTACTGCATTGGTATTATGATTGCTTAATTATAGAAAAATGAAATGGGGGAATATAAACATGATTAAATGGTTAGAGAAAGTTTTAATGCCAATGGCTGAAGCAATTGGTAAAAACAAATATTTAATTGCCGTACGTGATGGTTTCTTAATATCAACGCCATTATTAATTGTGGGATCATTATTTCTATTAATAGCGAACTTCCCAATTCCAGCATGGACTAATTGGTTAGAGTCCGTACAAGTAAACGGATCTACCTTAGCTGCTTATCTTGGAAAGCCTGCTGATGCAACATTTTCAATTATGGCAATTTTTGCTGTACTAGGTATAGGATATTCCTTTGCTAAGCAAATGAAAACAAATCCTATATTTGGAGCTGCAGTATCAATTATGGGCTGGTTCTTAATTATGCCTTATGGTGTAACTGGGAAAGCTCATGTTGCTGGCATAAAAGATCCAGTTCAGGTTTTCTTAGGTGGAGGACTTCCGCTTGGCTGGGTTGGTGCAAAAGGTATATTTATCGGTATAATTAGTGCTTTCTTAGCTGTACACATTTATGCTTATGCTGAACGTAAAGGATGGGTAATCAAAATGCCTGCTGGTGTGCCTCCAACAGTTGTTCAATCCTTTGCAGCTTTAATTCCTGCTGGACTTGTTATATCTGTATTCTTTTTGATAAATTTATTTTTCGGTTTCTTTAATACTGATGTTTTCACAATCGTATTTAAGTTTCTGCAGTTACCTCTTATGAACCTAGGTGACACCTTAGGTGCTATGGTTATTGCTTACATTTTCTTACATCTATTTTGGTTCTTTGGAGTAAACGGTGGTTCTGTAGTAGGTGCTGTATTTAATCCTATTCTTCAAACTTTAACTGCTGAAAACTTGGAGTTCTTTAAAACTGGAGTTGGACAGGGACATATTATATGTCAACAATTTCAAGATTTATTTGCAACCTTTGGAGGATGTGGATCTACATTATCATTATTAATAGCAATGCTGTTATTTTGTAAATCAAAACGTATTAAACAGCTTGGAAAATTAGCTTTAGTGCCAGGTATTTTTGGCATTAATGAGCCAATAGTATTTGGACTTCCAATAGTATTAAATCCAACTATGCTAATTCCATTTATGTTAGTTCCTACACTTAACATTGTTATTTCATATTTTGCGATGGCCTTAAAATTAGTTCCAATTTGTAATGGTGTTAATATTCCATGGACTACTCCAATTATTATTTCTGGATTTTTAGCTACAAATTGGGCAGGTTCTGTGCTTCAAGCTCTATTATTAATTTTAGGTGTAATTATTTATATGCCATTTATAAGGATTATGGACAAACAATATATGAAAGAAGAAGCTCAAGCAAATGAAGAGGACGATGATTCTCTTGAGGATTTATCCTTTGATGACCTATAGGAGATGATTAAATGTTAATTAAAATCATGATGATTTATGATCAAATTCAAGCTGGTGCAGGTACTAAGGATGATAAAATGGTGCCATTAGGCGCTAAAAGAGAACCTATCGGACCAGCAATCATGATGGAACCATTTTTAAAAGAGATTGGCGGCAAGGTAATTGCTTGTCTTTATTGTGGCAATGGCACTTACTTAGCTGATCCTGAGGAGGTTTCCAGAAAGCTTTGTGCTATGGTAAATAAGGTTAACCCAGATGTAGTGATGTGTGGACCTGCCTTGAATTATAAAGATTATGCCAGTATGGCAGCAAAAGTTGCTTATGATATTAATAAGTCAACTAATGTTCCAGCTTTTGCAGCTATGTCTGTTGAAAATGAGGAGATAATTGCAAGTTACAAAGATAAAGTAAATATTGTAGTTACTCCTAAAAAAGGTGGTATAGGACTTAATGATTCCTTGAGAAATATGTGCAAGCTTGCAAAGGCTTTAGTTAACAAGGAAGACGTTACAGCTTTAACTCACAGTATTTGCTTTTAAATTTAAAAACCACTAATAAGTTTAGTGGTTTTTCGTTATAGTGATTGTTTCAATATTATTTCAAGAAGAAAGGAGTAAGTTAATATGTATGGAATGATTGCAACTTGGCGTATGGCTGCTGAAGGTATTACTAAAGGAAGAGAAATCTTAAAAAGTAGAGGGTGTGCAGGAGATGCAATTGAAGTTGCCATTAAAGATGTTGAAGACTTTGAATACTATAAGTCTGTAGGTTACGGCGGTCTGCCTAATGAGGAAATGGAAGTAGAATTCGATGCAGCATATATGGATGGAACTACTCTTGATATTGGAGCAATTGCTGCAATTAAGGATTTTGCTAATCCAATCAGCATAGCAAGACGTTTAAGTATGGAAAAAGTAAATAATTTTTTAGTGGCAGAAGGAGCAGAGAAATTTGCTGGTAAAGAAGGTTTTGAACGTAAAAACATGTTAACAGAACGTGCTAAGATTTTTTATTATAATCGTGTTAAAGAAATAAATAAGCAGGAAATTAAGCCTTACAGTGGACATGACACCGTAGGTATGGTATGCCTTGATGAACATGGCAATATGGCTGTAGGTACCTCAACAAGTGGTTTATTTATGAAAAAGAAGGGAAGAGTTGGTGATTCTCCTATTTGCGGTTCTGGATTTTATGTAGATTCTAAGGTTGGGGGAGCTAGTGCTACAGGCCTTGGAGAAGATCTAATGAAAGGCTGTATTTCTTATGAAATTGTCCGCTTGATGAAAGAAGGCCATAATCCCCAAGAGGCTTGCGAAATTGCTGTATTAAGGCTTGATTCAGAACTTAAAGAAAGAAGAGGAAAGGCTGGGGACATATCTTTAATTGCTATGAATAATAAAGGAGAATGGGGAGCTGCTACAAATATTGAAGGCTTTTCTTTTGCAGTAACTACTGAAAATGAAGCACCAATTGTGTATTTAACCAAAAATGTAGATGGGAAATGCGCTTATGAGGTAGCAAGTAAGGAGTGGCTGGACAACTATATGAACACAAGAATAGCGCCCATTGCTAGAAGGTGATAATAATGAAGGATAAAATATTAGGGAAAATAGATGAGCTAAAAAATCAAATGATCTCTGATATTCTTAAGATAGTTAGAATTAACAGTGTAGAAAGCAAGCCTGAAATAGGAATGCCTTTTGGCAGAGGTGTCAATGATTGTCTGCTTAAGGCACTTGAAATAGCCATGAACCTTGGCTTTGACACAAAGAATATAGATGGATATGCAGGCTATGCACAGTTTGGAGAAGGCAGTGATTACATTGGTGTAATAGGACATTTAGATGTAGTACCTCCAGGCGAAGGGTGGCTCGAGCCTCCTTTTAGCGGCTATAGTAAAGCTGAGAGAATTTATTCTAGAGGCATTTTGGATAATAAAGGGCCAATTATGTCATGCCTATATGCACTATATGCCTGCAAATTAAGCGGGGTTAAATTTAATAAACCTATTCGTATTATATTTGGAACTAATGAAGAAACAGGAATGAAGGATATTGAGTATTATTTAAGCAAGGAAAGGCCACCTGTTATGGGGTGGACTCCAGACTGCAAATATCCTGTAGTTTATGGTGAAAGAGGGAGAGCAAAATTTAAGGTATGTGCTAACGAAAAGAATCTAAAGGACTTATTTAGCTTTGTTACCAAGTATTTTTTACAAAGTAAGGATACCGGAGATAGGTTAGGCATTGATTTTTCAGATAAAGAATTTGGAAAAATGCAGATGAGAGGCTATGGTTTAAGGTTGGAAGAAAGTAAAAATATATTTGACTTTACATTAAGCTACCCAGCAGGGGTGACTCTTTTAGAAATAATTTCTCAAATAAAATCTAAAATGCTAGATACCCTATCCTTGGAAGTTGTTAGCAATTATGATCCAGTAAAGTTTGAAAAAGATTGCTTTTTAGTAAGAAAGCTTAAAGAAGCCTATGAAGAAGTTACTGGATTTGATGGTACACCAGTAACTACAACTGGAGGTACTTATGCAAAATTAATACCTAATATAGTCCCATTTGGGCCAAGCTTTCCTGGGCAAAAGGGAATTGGGCATAACCCAAATGAATGGATGGATATTGAAGATATCGTGATGAATGCTAAAATATATGCAATAAGCTTTTTAAAATTAGGTGGTGAGAGTGGCTATGAATAAAACAGCAGAAGTATGCTGTGGAAGCTACTATGATTGTCTGCAGGCCTTTAAAGGGAAAGCAGAGCGAGTGGAATTAAATAGTGCCCTATATTTGGGAGGTTTAACTCCAAGTATTGCAGAACTAATTTTAACTAAAAAAAATACTAATTTAAAGGTAATTTGCATGGCAAGACCAAGAGCTGCAGGGTTTTGTTATGAAAAGGAAGACTATGAAACATTATTATTAGATGTAAAGCTCTTAATGGATAATGGCGCAGATGGTATAGCCTTTGGCTGTTTAGATGATAAAGGTAATATTAATGCTCTGCAAACAGAAAAAGTAGTTGAATTAATTAAATCCTATGGAGAAGAAAAGGAAGCAGTATTTCATAGGGCCTTTGATTGCGTCAGTGATGCCTTTGAAGCTGCAAAAGTCTTAATTAAGCTAGGTGTAGATCGCATTTTAACAAGCGGCTTAGAAGCAAGGGCTGTAGATGGAAAGGAAGTATTGAAAGCGCTGCAAAAAAGCTATGGACATGAAATCCAAATTCTAGCCGGCAGCGGAGTTAATGCTGGAAATGCAAAAGAGCTTATGGAGTATACTGGTATTACACAAATTCATAGTTCCTGTAAGACCTGGCTTGAGGATAAAACAACAACTAAAAATCATGTTACCTATGCCTATGGAAAGGATGAGTTTTCCTATGATGTAGTTGACTCTGAGCAAGTTGAGCAACTTGTAAAGGTTGTTAATAAAGAACTATAATATTAGATATAGTTAAAAAAGCAAATATAATAGCAATAAATAAACAATATGTAAACTTTACTTATACAGCGCCAAAATAGCAGTTATAATGCTTTTTTACGCTGTATAATGTTTATAATAATATTAAAAACTGAAAGGCAGGTAATTTATTATGCGTAGAATGGGTATTTCAGTTTATCCTGAACATTCAACTGAAGAAAAAGATTATGATTACATGAAGATGGCTGCAAAATATGGATTTACCAGAATATTTACATGCTTACTATCGGTAAATGAACCAAGAGAAACTATTTTAAAAAAATTTACTAAATTTATGCAGAAGGCACATGAACTTGGTTTTATTGTTGGTGTGGATACAAATCCTGATGTGTTTTTACATTTAGGTGCTACCCCATATGATTTAAAACCATTTAATGATATGAAAGTAGATATTGTGCGACTTGATGGACACTTTAGTGACAGGGAAGATATAGCAATCACCCATAATTCATATGGTATTCCAATTGAGTTTAATGGAAGCTCAAACACAGCACTTGATTTAATGATTGAAAGAGGCGCAGACAAAAATAATATGGTAGTATGCCATAACTTTTATCCTCAAAAATACACTGGACTTGGCTTTGATAAATTTATGGAATTCACTAATAAGTATAAAGCTCTGGGCCTGCCTGTTGCTGCATTTGTTTCTTCCAATAATAAAAATACATTTGGCCCATGGCCTGTTTATGAAGGACTTCCTACTTGTGAAATGCACAGAGGTCTGCCTATAGACTTGCAGGTTAGACATCTAATTGCAGCTAATAAAATTGATGATATTTTAATTGGCAATGCTTTTGCTGCAGAAGAAGAATTAAAATCAATATCTGAAATAGATACAACCAAAACCACATTAAAAATTGTACTATCAGAAGATGTTACGGATGACGAGAAAAACATAATATATAATTATCCTCATTTTGGACGAGGAGATGCTTCTGATTATATAGTAAGAAGCAGTTTACCGAGAGAAGATTATAAAAATAAATCAATTCCATATCGTAAATATCACAAAGAATTTTTCCGAAAAGGCGATGTTATAATAGTTAATGATAATTTAGCCCATTACAGAGGCGAACTGGAGATTGTTTTAAAGGACATGGCTAATGATGGAGAAAGAAATCTTGTAGGCAGAATACCAAAGGAAGAATTAATAATATTAGATCTATTAAAACCCGAATATCTTTTTGGTTTTATTAAATTAGATAATTAAACAGTGAAAGCAGCCTGGAAATAACATTCCAGGCTGTTTCTATGTGTTAAATTTAAGAGTATAATATTTATATAAAATTTATAAATGGAGGTAACAAAATGAAATTAGGTATTGCAGGATCAGGTAAGATTGTTCAGGAATTTCTTCCTATTACACCAAAGTTAAAAGGATTAGAGCTGGAAGCTATTTTAGGAACAAAAAGAAGTGAAGAAAAGCTTAATAATCTTAAAAATAAATACGGGATTAAAAGCATTATATATGATTATGATGAATTTTTAAAATATGATTTAGATGCAGTGTATATTGCACTGCCAAACAATCTGCATTATGAATATGCAAAGAAAGCACTGGAGGCAGGCAAAAATGTTATAGTTGAAAAACCATTTACATCAAACTATAAGGAAGCACTGATTTTAAGTGATTTAGCCAGAGAGAAGCAGCTATGTATATTTGAAGCAATAACCAATCAATATCTGCCAAACTATAGAAAAATAAAGGAACTTCTGCCTGCACTTGGTGATATTAAAATAGTTCAATGTAATTATTCTCAGTACTCCAGCAGGTATGATAAGTTTAAGGAAGGCAATGTACTGCCTGCATTTGACCCTGAATTTTCAGGGGGAGCATTAATGGATTTAAACATATATAATATACATTATGTTGTAGGCATTTTTGGAAAACCAGATAATGTTGAATATTATCCAAATATAGAGAGAGGAATAGATACTTCAGGAGTATTAATACTTGATTATGGTAAATTTAAATGTGTATGTATTGGGGCAAAGGACTGCAAAGCACCAATAGCAAATAATATTCAGGGAGATAAGGGTTGTATATATATGGATACCCCTGCAGGTGTATGCGAGAGATTTCAGCTGCTTATGAATGATGGAACAAGTACCACAATAAATGAAAATAATTATGAACACCGGATGGTTAATGAATTCCTGGAGTTTATGGATATGATTAAAAATAAAGATCTTAAAAAATGCTACAAAATGCTGGATCACAGCTTAACTGTAAGCGAAGTTGTGACAAAGGCTAGAAAAAAGGGTGGAATAATATTTCCTGCAGATAAGAAGAATTTATAGTATTATCATCTAGTGTTTCTAATAATGGGGGAATTTTAATGTATGCTTCATTTATAATAATATCCTTTCTTCTGCTGATTCCCATAGGAGTTTACTTATATTTTTATTTACTTAGAATGGCAGATTTTTGGAAACTAAAATTTAAAGCTAAAAAAATTAAAATGTCAGCAGCACTTATTGCAATACTTGCAGTTATGTGTTCTGTGAATCTTTTTGGATTTGGGGCATTAGTTGTACTTCATATGATTGCAGCAGCTTTATGTATGGAGATACTTAACATTATATTTACTGCTTTGCATAAACACAAAATCATTAAAATTGATCTGTGGAATAAGATTTTCTACTGTGGCGCAATGCCCATTATTATTACAGCATTGATTCTGGGGTATGGTTATTTCAATATGGGAAATGTTATTGAAACTGATTATACCATACACACAGAAAAGCCAGTATCAGAGCATGGATATAAAATCGCATTGGTTGCAGATCTTCATTTTGGTACAACCATGAATGAGGTGAAATTAAAAAAATACTGTAATGAAATTGAAAGCAAAAAGCCTGATTTGGTAGTTCTCTGCGGAGACATAGTGGATGAAAGAACCACCAGGGTGCAAATGGAGAATGCTGCAAAAATACTAGGCAGCATAAAAAGTACATATGGAACTTTTTATGTCTATGGGAACCACGATAAAAGCACATATACCTCTAAACCTAATTTTAATGAAAAACAGTTAAAAAACCAATTGGTAAGCAATGGAATTCATGTATTTGAAGATGAAGTTTATAATGTAAACCATAATTTAACCATAATAGGCAGAAAGGATAAAGGCTTTTCTCCGGGAATAAAAAGAAAAACAAGTGAAGAGCTGTTAAAAAATGCAGATACTCATAACTTTCTTTTACTGCTGGATCATCAGCCAAGTGATCTTCAGCAAAACAGTGCAGCTGGTATTGATTTGCAATTATCAGGCCATACCCATGGGGGTCAGATTTGGCCTATGGGATTAATCAGCCATAGATTGGGATTTAACCAGATAAGTTATGGTTACAAGAACATTGGGAAATATCAGATTATAGTTACATCTGGCATGGGAGGCTGGGGGTATCCTATTAGAACAGGTCATCATTCTGAATATGTTATTGTGAATGTAAAAAAATAGGAAGGCTGTAAACTTGTAATTGCTGCTATTTCATAGAAATATAAGCAATAATTTACTTAATTTTGAAGGATATTGGGTATAAATGTAGAATAATGGTATTATAGTAATCTTATTTAACATAATTATATCTAAAATACGGGGGAGATAAAATGTTTAATTCACTGAGGAAAAAGATACTGGCAACCATTATAATACTTACACTTTTCTGCACTATTGTATTTATGGGAATTTCCTATTATGAAGTAAAGAGGGTAGCTACAGAACAAATGAAGAATGATGGTTCAACTCTTATAGCTGCAGTAAGCAGAGAAATAAAGGATTATAGTCTAAGTGATAGTTTCAAGATAAGAGATATATTTGAAAAGGTTGCCTCTGAAAGTAAAGGAAATATAACTTACATTTCTATAGCAGATACAAAAATGAATGTTATTATAAGTAGCAATAGATCCACAGAAACCAAGAGCAGTGTCAATACTGGAAAGGGCGGAACTGATGCAGCAGCTTCTGCAACAAAACAAAATGATATTTCAAATGTAATAAAAGATGAAAAAACCAATGGATTTATTTTTCAGACAGCAGGTAAAAAGGTATACAATGTGGCTACACCTTATTACGAAGGCTCAAAGCTTATTGGAACAATAAATATAGGGCTTTCTCTAGACAGCATGGATAATCTTATAACAAAGGGTCTAATGGAAACCTTTGCTGTATCATTATTATTGCAGATAATTGCCATTATACTTGGTATGATTATCTCTAGTAATCTGACAAAGCCTATTAATAATATAGTGGGCAAGCTTAATGATTTTTCACAGGGAGACTTTACTGTTGAATTTGACAGTAAGGGCAATGACGAAATAGGCAGGCTTACTAAGGGCCTGAATAATTCACTATATGTACTTAGAAATGCAATAAGCGGTGTAAAGGACTCAGTAGAAGAGCTTAATGGCATATCTAAAAAATTAAAGACATCAGGTGAAATTGCAGCTGATTCAACAAGGGAAAGTTCAAAAGCAGTTAATGATGTATTTGAAGGTGTTAATAGTCAGGCTTTAAATACTTCCGAGATAGCAAAGATTCTTGAAACATTTGGTGAGGATCTTGACAGTATACAAAAAAGATCAGAAGGTGATGTAGTAAGCAACAGTAATATTAAGGAAAATGCTGATAAAGGAGCTGTGAATCTTAATGAACTTGTAAGCTCTCTTGAAGACATAAATAATTCCTTTAAGGTTACCTCAGATAAAATGCAGACTCTTCATGAAAATGTTGATAAGATAAATCAGGTAACGGATGTAATAAATTCTGTTGCAGAGCAGACAAATCTTCTTGCTTTAAACGCAGCAATTGAAGCAGCAAGAGCAGGGGAATACGGAAAAGGTTTTGCAGTTGTTGCAGATGAAGTTAGAAAGCTTGCTGAACAGGTTCTGGTATCTTCAAAGAGCATAAATGAGTTCATGGGAGCTGTAAATAACAGTACAAATGATGTAAGCATTACTGCTGAAGCCATTGGGCAGAAGATGGACAGCCAGGTTAGTTTAATTGAAAAAACTGTATCCTCCTTTAAAACAATACAAAGTGAAGCTGACAATACAAGAGTTCATTCACAGGAGGTTTATGAAGCTGTAAAAAATGCTGTAAAGGAAAAAGAAGATATTTTAAATAAAGTAGAATCTGTATCAGGTTATTCAGAAGAGGTAGCAGCTTCAGCAAAGGAAATTGCAGCCTCAGCAGAGACTCAGCTGTCAACTGTAGACCAGGTTTCAAAGCTTGTTCATGATTTGAATGATATGTCGGATAGATTAACTGGTAAGATTGAAAAATTCACAGTGTAAAAAATCTATTAAATTTAAGGAGGAATTTTATGAAGAAATTATTATTTACCGGGGGAAAAGGATTTATCTGCTCAAGACTTGCAGAATACTACAGTGATAAATATGAAATTATATCAACAGGCAGGGATGATTTGGATATTACAGATAATGATAAGGTTTTAACTGCTTTTCAGAAATATAAGCCTGATTATGTTCTTCATGCAGCAGCAATAGCAGTTACAGACTTCTGCAATGAGCATCCTGAAATGGCACACAAAATCAATGTTGAAGGCGCTGTAAATGTGGCTAAGGCATGTAAAAGTGTGGGAGCAAAAATGATTTTTATAAGCTCTGAGCAGATTTTCAATGGTAATGTTGAAAAAGGACCATATGATGAAGAGCATAAGGCAGTACCAGATACCGTTTATGGACAAAATAAATTAGAGGCAGAAGGGCTTTTAAAGAAAATTATACCTGAGCTTTGGATAATTAGATTTACATGGATGTTTGGACTTCCCAAGGAAGGATGCAAAATGTCCTCCAATATAATGTGGAATACAGTATCCTCTATTCTTAAAAATGAAAAGATAAAGGCCCCTGTTAATGAATACAGAGGCATGACCTATATAACCGAAATGGCAGAGAATTTCTACAAAATATTTGATCTTCCTTATGGAACATATAACTTTGGAAGCATGAATGACCTTTCCAGATATGATGTGGTAAAGCTGATAATTGAAGAGTTAGGTTATGGAGACAAATTACAGTATTTATTAGAAGCAGATACTGAAAAATATAAAGAAAATCCAAGGGATATAAGATTAGATACACACAAAATATCAAAGAACGGCATAGTATTTTCCACAACTGAAGAAGCAATTAAAAGATGCATAAGGGAGGAAATAAGAAGTAAGAAGTAAGAGCTTTTTTCAGGTAAGGGGTAAGAATAATGTAAGCAGCCCGGCTTTAAGATTAAAGTATTTACTTACCATGTTTTTGTTATAATTTTAACGTAGCGTTATTTAAATAACAATGAAGGAATGCGGGGGGAACTGTAGAAATAATAAATGGATTGAATTTATAAGATGGTAAATTTAGTCATAAACTATGGTAATGTATTGTTAATTTATGCGGGGGTGTTTTGATGAAAAAATACGGTGTATTTGAAAAGGAATACAAAGAAAAATTGGTTACTGCTGATGAAGCTGTAAAAGTAATTAAATCAGGAGGCTGGGTGGATTATGGATGGACAACCGGAATACCAGTTTCTTTGGATAAGGCTTTGGCAGCTCGTGCTGATGAATTGACGAATGTAAACGTTAGAGGCGGAGTTTTATTATGGGTACCTGAGATATTTAAAGTTAAAGATGCAGGAAAACATTTTACATGGAATTCATGGCATATGAGCGGGATCGAAAGAAAAGCCATTAATCAGGGGTTTGTATACTATGCGCCCATAAGATATTCTGAAGTGCCAAGATATTATAGGGATTCTACCTGTCCTCCTGATGCAGCAATGTTTCAGGTAACTCCTATGGACAAAAATGGGTACTTTAATTTTGGCCCTAATGCATCACATTTAGCTGCAGTATGCGAAACATCAAAAAAGGTAATAGTTGAAGTAAATGAAAATATGCCTCGATGTCTTGGAGGCTTTGAGAATGACGTTCACATTTCAAATGTGGATATGATAGTGGAAGGAGAAAATCCTCCAATTGGAGAAATGGGAGGCAATGCAGTTCCTACTGATGTGGACAAGATAGTAGCAAATCTGATTGTAGGAGAAATTCAAAATGGTGCATGCCTGCAGCTTGGCATAGGCGGTATGCCAAATGAAGTAGGTTCACTGATAGCAAAATCGGATTTAAAAGATCTAGGTGTCCATTCAGAAATGTATGTAGATGCATATGTTGATATGGCAAAGGCAGGAAAAATCAATGGCTCTAAAAAAAATATTGACAGATTTCGCCAGACATATACCTTTGCAGCAGGTACAAAGAAGCTATATGATTATATTGATGACAACCCTGAGCTTATGAGTGCCCCTGTGGACTATGTTAATGACATAAGAGTAATTTCTTCCATAGATAATCTTGTATCTATAAATAATTGTGTAGAGGTGGACTTGTTTGGTCAGATAAATTCTGAAACCGCAGGACTGAAACACATAAGCGGCTCTGGCGGACAACAGGATTTTGTATTAGGTGCCTATCTTTCTAAAGGCGGCAAGAGCTTTATATGCTGTTCATCAACATACAAAACAAGAGACGGCCATGTAAAGTCACGTATTTTACCCACATTAGAAACAGGCTCAGTAGTAACGGCTACAAGGACAAACCTTCATTATCTTGTTACCGAATACGGAATGGTAAATTTAAAAGGTTTATCTGCATGGCAAAGGGCTGAAGCAATAATATCTGTTGCTCATCCTGACTTTAGAGAACAATTAATTAAAGAAGCTGAAAAGATGAAAATATGGAGACGAAGCAATAAGTTATAACTAAGAAGTAAGAGGTAAGAACTTTTTTAGGTAAAAAGTAAGAGGTAAGAGGTAAGAGTTAGAAGTTAAGAGCTATGTGGTAATAACTTAGAACTTCTAACTTTTAACTTTCAACTTTTATCTTTCAACTGAAAGAAGCGCCCCCTTAAATGGGAAATTAATTACGTACTTTTCTTTGGAAAGAATTTAAAGTAAAATAAAAGAGGGTTATGAAATGTACAAAAGAAAGAAAATTTACGTTAAGCTATACGGAAAATATATTAATGCTAGTTCAAAGGCTCAGCAGGACATGTTTGATTATTATAAAAAAATGTATGAAGAAAAGCTGCTGGATCCTGAATTTAATGTATATGTTGAAAAGAGCAGGCTGACACAAAGCATCAACAGTTGTGATGTGCACGGCTCTTTAGGCATTTATGTTTCAGGATATGCATCCCTGGGTACTTTCATATTAGGAATTTTAATATCAAAATATTCATTATTAAGCTTAAGCCTGGGGATATTCATACTATTAGCTGGTATTATTTCAGCATCAATTATGAAAAAAGCATCATTAAAGACAGATATATGGAACACAGCATTAATAGCATTGGATGCAGCATACAGTGAATATCCAGCAAGACAAAATTAAAAGGAGTAAATATTTATATGATTATTGAAAATAAATTAACTAAAAGAAAATACAGAAACCTTGTGTTAAGTGAACTTTTATTTGGAAGTTTCAGGGCAATAATCATATTGGTTATGTACTGCCTGGGGTGGAGAATTTTATATTCTGTTGCTAAGGCAGGACAGCTTAAAAAAAATATACCGTTGTTTTTAGGAGTATGCTTTATACTTCTTATAATCCTTATAAATGTTATTATTACTTGTCATGCACATATGAAAAACAGTTTCTTTTATAATTCATCCAGCATTATGGCTGATAATAATCAATTAGTCATAGATGCAGATGAAAATAATAAAATTACATATCAGTGGGACAGCTTAACAAAGGTAAAGGAAAATAGAAAGTGGTATTTCATGTTTTTTAATGACAAAAGCTTTTTCCCTATTTCAAAAGATAATTCAGGTGAATTGAAGGATTATCTGGAAGCATTTAAGCCTGTAAAAAGGACATATAAGAAAATAAGTATTTTGGCTCTTGTGCTGGCTACAGCATGTGGGATTTATTTCGTTGGTACCTGTGCAGTTAATTTTAATGGGCATTTGGCTTGGAAAATCAATGAACTGAAAACTGACAAAAAGGCAGAGATTAAGGATATGAACATGTATACATTGAAGTTTCAGGGGATAATTAATATATTAAAGGATAAGGAAAAAACTGAACCTAATCTGATGACAAATAGTGTGGATATTAAGTTTGAAAAGGATGGAACTATAAAAAGCTTTGAAACATATATATATGGATTTGATAATGATTATAATTTAAAATCAGGATATTTGTTATATTATGACAGATCAAAGTCAAGTAAGGTAACAATTCATAAACAGGACTGGGGTTCAAAAGGAACCATAAAATACAATTCTCAAAATGACTTGTCCATTATAATCAATATGCTGAATAAAATTAATGTTAAAGATGATGTTAAAGTGTGGAATGAACCAACTTATGCCATTATGTACAAGGGAATAAGAGACTTCGGATATAATCTGGATGGAATTAGATTAATAGACAAAGACGGTAATATAACAATTCCTAAAACAGCTGAAGATGACATTAAAGGGCCAGCTATTTCCATTTATTGTCCCGGCAGAGAGCAGGCAATTATCCCCCATCGTTTTGTATATATGCCTGGATCACAAGCCAACTAATAACAATGAACTGCAATATAAATACTTATATAAACTTAACCTTTTCATGAATGATTTACCTGTATTCTGACTTCCGTTTTCATGATATTATTTATTATATAAGGGAATAAATTTATCATAAAAAAGGGGGATTTATGTGAAAAAAAAGCTGAGTTTTATATTATTAGTATTGTTTATTGCAACTTTGTTATCACCACTTCGGGTTAATGCTTCAACTGTTTCAAATGAATTGAAGACAAGTTCTGAAATAACTCAATGGGTGCTGGATGAGCCTACCAATACATTATATGCCATTTCCAGCACATCAAAAAATTTAATATTCATAAATTCTGTTACTATGAAAATTGATGAAGATTTAGCTCTCAATGGTACTCCAACTGACATTATAAAGGACAATGGAAAACTATATATAGCTCTTGATGATACACATCAGATAGCAATTGTAGACATGGCAAGTAAAAAAATTACGGAAACATTAAATACATCATCAGATCCCTATATCATTGTGAAGGATGGAGATAAAATTTATTACACACAATGCAAACAATGGTGGGATATACATCAATACAATCTAACATCAAACACGGATCAGGCAATATCAATTGGTTCTGTGGATCAGCCTGATTTGGCAATAAATACAAAAGATCATATATTATATATTGGAGAATCAGGTTCAAGCGGTTCTAATATGATTTATTATAGTACCATTAATAATAATATTATTGGTAAAACAAATTATGATAATGGATCTGGATTCACATATCCAGGCAGGTATACATTATTTGATGGAACAAATGTATATTATGCAGGAAGAGATTTCAATCCAAATGATCCAACTAGATTTAACGGGGATTTTGGTGCTTCTGAAAACGTAATATATGTTAATAATGGATTGGTTTATACAAACAAAAGTATATATAGTAAAGACAGCCATGTAAAATTAGGCGACTATGGATTAAATGCGGATCTTGTACAAGCCTCAGATAATACTTTATATATTTATAGTAAGAATAACGGTGTTATTAAAAGGTTTAATGATACTTCCAGCTATGAAAGGTAAAAAAATTCGCACAAATTAATCTGATTTCATGCCAATCTGCAATAAGTGTAGTAAAATAATATAAAAACTTATTCGCAGTGAGGTAAAAATGGGAAGAGAACAGGATCGTATAAATCGGAGAATAGAAAAAAATCCAGCGGCAGAATGTAATAAAATCCAAAAGAAGTATTTTCCTGAGTTGTTTCAGAAGTTTGCAGGGACGCTGGATCCTAGGCATCAAAGCTATATTGATTATTCCAATAAAGTAATGCTTGGAACTGTGTATTACAAAGGAATAGCTGGGCTTGTAAGCATGCAATCTATGACATATGAGTTTAATGATGACAAGGTGGTAAAAAACATTATGAACTTTCTTGGAGAAAGTGATAGGTCATATCTCCCACACGGAGTAACCGTAAATGAATATCTGGAGAAGTTGGCTACGTCTCAATTGCAGGAAATCCAGCAGTCCATGGTGTATAGTCTGATACGAAGAAAGACATTTGATGATGCCAGGTATCAGAAGAAATGGCTTTTGATTGTTGATGGGTCACAGTTATATTCCGGAAGTCGCCAGATCAATGAGCAATGCCTTGAAAGACATCACAATAAAGGAACAGTGGATGAAAAAGTCAGTTATCACAGCGATGTTCTAGAAGCAAAAATCGTTTTGGGAGAAAAACTGATTGTAAGTATAGCAAGTGAGTTTGTGGAGAATAATGGAGAAGACGCTCTGCGTCAAAAAAGTATGAGTGAGGAAGAGCGTAAACAGGACTGTGAAACTAAGGCGTTTCAAAGACTTGCAGCTAAGCTGAAAAAAAGATTTCCGCGCCTTCCAATAATATTGTTGGCGGATAGCCTGTATGCATCAGAAAAAGTTATGGAGATATGCAGAAAAAATCACTGGGATTTTATTATCAGGTATAAAACCGGGAGTATCCCAAGTATTGCCGCAGAATATGAAGCAATACCAGAGAAGGGAACATCAGGTCATGCGGAATATGTGAATGAAATAGATTACAAAGAAAAACCCGTAAATATGCTTAGATACTGGGAGGAAAAAGTAATAAAAGGGAAAAATGTATGGACAGAATTCCAGTGGCTGACCAGTCTTAGGATTACAGACAAAAATGCGGAAAATTTAGCGGCTGCGGGAAGAAAACGCTGGAAAATAGAAAATGAAGGCTTCAATCGTCAGAAAAACTGGCAGGGAAATATCACACATGTATGCAGCTGGAATGTCCAAGCGATGAAGAATCATTACCTGATGCTGCAGATATCTGATACAATCAAGCAACTGTATGAATGGTATTATTTGAAAGCCAATGATATAAAAAAGAAACAAAAAAATATATCCTCTGACCTGCTAGCAAGCTTTGGACAGCAACTAACAAGGGAAGATATATTTCAAGTTGATATGCATAGCATATCAACCGCCTAAAATGATTATATCAAAGGAAGTGATGTCTGCCAAGAGTAAATTTAACTTGAACAAAAAATTTATCCACAAGAAAAACAAATTGGTGTAGTGCCGGATATTTTTGTGGATAAGTATAAATCCAGAAAAAAGAATTGTGGATAACATGGCGTTTAAAGAAAATAAGTTGAATTTAGCAGACAGAAACAATTTCACCTTTCAAGGCTGTGATACTTCTAATGTAATTGACAAAAATAACGTAATATCACTTATTTCGGGAAATGCTGTAAATCCAATTCAGAATACTGAGCAAAGTACACAAACCACTCCAAGTATGAGTAAATTAGAAATGAAATCAAAGCTTATAAAGTGGGTGCTTAATGAACCAACAAATACACTATGTGGGATTTCAAAAGATGATAAAGCTTTATTTTTTATAAATGCTGAAACATTAAACTTAGAAAAATCAATTACATTTCCAAGCAGCCCAACAGACATTATTCAGGATGGAGGGAATTTATACATTGCTCTTGATGATATAAATGAAATAGTTATTGTTGATTTAAACAAAAGAACAATAACAGGAATAGTATATACATCATCAGCAGATCCATACAGAATTGAAAAGGATGGAGACAGAATTTATTACATACAACGCAGGGAGCAGAGTAATATATATCAATATGATTTAACAACAAAAACAGATGAAAAAATACCAGTGGACTTAGTGTTTATGCCGGATATAGCAATAAATACAGAGGATCATATATTATACATTGGTGAATCTGAATTAAGTGATTCTAATATGATTTATTACAGTACTACTGAAAATAAGGTTACTGGTAAAACAAATTATAATAATGGGAGGGGATTCCCATATCTGGGCAGGTATACTTTATTTGATGGGGAAAAGGTTTACTACGCCGGCTTTGCTTTTGACAAGCACATCCCTACCCGTATTTTAGGTAGTTTTGATAATGAGGAGGTTATATTCGCAAAATATGGCAGTGCCTTTACAAAAACAGGCCTTTATGACAGCGAAACTTACTCATTACTTGGGGATATTAGCAGTGATTTAACTGAGATTTCCAATAACTTTGTATCATTTTATTATAAGAAGGATTATAATTCCATTTATAGAGTAGATCCAACCAAAATGTCACAAGTGCTGTTTGACAGCCAGGGTGGAAGCGATGTGGATTATATAATAGCTGATAAAGATACATTAATACAAGCCCCAGATTCACCAACAAGACCAGGCTATACATTTGAGGGCTGGTATAAGGAAGCAGAATGTATAAATAAGTGGGACTTTGCAGCAGAAAAAGTTACCTCTAATAACATAACCCTTTATGCAAAGTGGAGTGCTGCAGCTAATGGCTGGTGTTATTCCCAGGGAAAATGGTATTTCTTCAAAAATAGCTCTATGGTAACAAATGGCTGGACACAGGACTCAGCAAAACATTGGTACTATATGGGCGCAGATGGGGCTATGGTAACAAATACCTGGGTACAGGATTCATTAAAACGCTGGTACTACATGGGTGTGGATGGAGCCATGGTTACAAATACATGGAAGCAGGATGCATCAAAATCCTGGTACTATCTAGGCTCTGACGGCTCAATGGCAGCAAACAAATGGATATTAGATAATGGAAAATGGTATTACTTAAAGACCAATGGTGCAATGGCCACAGGTTGGATATCCTATGGCGGGGGCTGGTATTATTTATATTCCAGCGGGGAAATGGCAAAAAGTACAACCATTGACGGATATAAACTTAATGCAAGCGGAATGTGGATAAGATAGATTTTAAAGATTAAAGATTAAAGATTAAAGAACAAATAATGTAGATTTTCTGCATTGGCAGAAAATCCTAAGTTTAAGTTTTGCCTAGAGGCAAAACAACAATATTTATTCTATGTTCTTTAATCTTTGTTATTTTCATAAGGTTTGTCCTATTTACATCAACATTATTATTTAAAAGAGCCACAGGTGTTTGGCTATGTAAAATTACAATAATTGAGTTTTCAAATTATTCTGAAGATGATATAATGAAAGAAAAGATACTTAAGGGGGTAGTAATTTTATGGAAAGATATAAAGACTATGAAATAACTGTCATCAATAATGATGAAAGGGATTACCCGTTTAAAGCAATTTCTAAAAAAGGAGACAAAGAAATTAAACATAAGGGACAGACTGAATCTCAGGCTATTGACTTTGTTAAGCAGACAATAAATAAATTGGAATCAAAGAACCTGCTATAAACATGGGGCCAGACCCTTGTTAGAAAATGTAAGCAAAAAGTAATGGGAATTAAGAAAGAATCGTCAGAAATGGCGGTTCTTTTTTGCAGGGGTCAGGTCCCTGGGAGGAAATGGAGTAAAAAAGCGATAGTGACGCCTTGAAGATATATTTGCCTTATGCAGCCTAAAACAATTATAATATATTTATATAATCTATTAATCTTACGAATGTCTTAAGGATTAAATACACAAAGGGATGGTTAAATTTGAATAATAATAAATTTAGTAATGCGGTTAATCATTTTAAAACTATAACCGGCCATAAAATGCTGGTAATGAAATATTGTTTCAAAGTTGGGCTTTATAAGCAGGGGCTTCTACATGATTTATCAAAATATTCATGGGTAGAGTTTTCAGCAGGGGTAAAATATTTCAGAGGAAATGTGAGTCCAAATGCAGTGCAAAAGCTGGAAGAAGGAGTTTCAGAAGCATGGCTTCATCATAAGGGCAGAAACAAGCATCACTTTGAGTACTGGATAGACCATGGTATAAAACGTGAAGATGGATATGTAGGCATGAAAATGCCTGTTAAATATGTGGTGGAAATGTTTATAGACAGGGTGTGTGCTTCAAAGATTTATAATAAGGAAAAATATACGGACAAGGATGCATTGAATTATTATAACAAAGGGAAGGATTACTGCATATTCCATAAGGATACCCAGAAACTGCTGGAACTGCTGCTGAATAAGCTGGCTGATGAAGGAGAAGGGACAACCTTGAAATTTATTAAAGAAGTTATTTTAAAGAAATATAATTACTAATGAATGCTGCCCCTATTGAGGGAGAAGGTTGTAACCAACCTTCACCATTGTCTTCCAGGATCATCAGCCATAGAATTAACGGTTCCGCTTGGATAAAGAACATTATTCCGAACTAACAGTAATAATAAATGCTTTAAGAGGATGGTTCTTGAGTATATCCTCTACTTCTTTATATCCCGTGAGAAATGCGAAATTGTAACGTGCAGGGAGTGCGAAAACGTAAGCATTGTTTCTCCCAAGTTCACTTGGACCAATTGGAGCAGCACCTACACTGATTTTTTCATGCTGTATTAAATCCCATTGAGGAAGAGTAAAAACCATAATGGGTATATCCTGACGTGGATTTTTAGAAGTCCACTGAGGATGCCTTATGGAAATTAAAGGGCCTGTTTCAGTAATCTTACCTAATTTTATATCGTTGCCTTTCCAAACTTGATTTATAATTGAATATCCACTCCAGCTTTCAGGCAATGCAAAGCTAAAACCATATTGATTGTTCTTATAAATAACAGATCCATCATCAGACTTTGCAGGAGATGAAGAATTTCCGGTATTTGTATTGGAATTACTAGTATTGGTATTATTGCTTATGGTGGAGCCAGACTGATTTTTACTGCTGTTTTGTGAATTAGACTTATTGCTATTGGCAGAACATGCTGCAAGTAGTGTTAATAATAAAACTGCCACAGCTAATTTTAAGACTGCTTTTTTAAATACCATAAATAATTACCTCCTCACAATAATTATTGCCAATAACCATTCTTATTATCATTATATGTCTGTACCTTTTTTCAGGTATGACTATTTAATTACACAATCATGGAGAAATGTTTACTCTTTCACCTAAAAAAATAAATCCCGGGATGTATTAATTACATTCCGGGGTTTGCTGTTAAACATTTTCTGTAAATAACATTATTTTCTCATTCCAGTCCTATTGAATGTCATTTTTAAATGTATTTCAGTATAAGCAATGCGTCCTATGGCAATGATGAACACACCAAATTTTGCTGCGGAACTTATGTTTATGGAGTCCCAGCTGATGGCAGATGGCTTGTATCATTTAAGGTAACAAGGCAGGCATTTAAATCATCATCAAAGCTGAGTTTTGAAACAGAGGTGTTTCCTAGAGCAAATTTATGATACATGGTCAATTTCCATTGAAAAATACCAAGCAAACCCGCTTTAATTATGCCGCCGTGTGCTACAATAATAATTTTTTTGCCTTTGTTTTCTTTAACAATTCTTAAAATCTCATTTGTGGATCTTATGCTGGCATTTTTTAAGCTAACATCGCCACCCACGAGATCAGCACTTGTTTCATCTGTTTTCCAATTATTAAACTCCTTTGGATATTTATTTTTTATCTCACTTACGGTTAATCCTTCCCATTCACCAAAGTTAATTTCCCTTAATTCCTTTGATATAATTGGTGTTGTTCCCGTATTTTCAGAAATTATCCTGGCAGTTTCCATAGCTCTTTTTAAGGGGCTTGTATAAATGCAGTTGAAGCTTTTATCAAATCTTTTCTTTAAATATTCTGCCTGAATTATACCTTCCTTTGATAAAGCTATATCTGTGCAGCCTTGATATTTACCTGAAGCATTCCATTCAGTTTCTCCATGTCTTACTAAATATACCTGTGTATCCATTAAAATCTCCTTTGCATATATATAAAAATTATCTTATGTTATATTATACATCATATATGTGCATTATTTTTTTTATGCATAAAATTCATGCCTATTATTCCAGCAATAATCATTACTGCTCCAATTATATGATAATAGCTTAAACTTTCATTTAGGAATATAACTCCTGCAATCATGGTAATCAATGTGGATAAATTCCCAAATACACTCATGTTGGATGCTTGAATTTTAGACAAAGCATAATTTGATAACAATGACGTTATAAGTGAAGATAATACACCTAAATAAAGTATGGAAATTACAAATAAGGGACTGGCAAATGGTTTGAAGTAAACATTAATAGTACCCTTAATAATATGATCAGCTATAGATATTATATTAAAACTTAAAAAACCTATAAATGACATCATATAAGTTAAATCCAGTACCTTATATTTTTTTGTAAATTTTCTTGCCAGCACATTATAACCTGCCGATGAAAGTGCTGATAAAAGAATTAATATGGTACCTGAAAAGCTGGCGGATTTAAAATTTATACCCTTCATCACAAAGATGTAAATAACTCCTGATACAGATAAAAGAAGTGAAGCCTTTTGCTGCAGGCTGGAATATTCCTTTAAAAAAAGTGATGCCAGAATCATTGTAAAAATTGGGATTACAGCAGTAATAATTCCTGCTTCTGAGGATGAAATATATTGCAGACCAAATGTCTGAAAGGTAAAAAACATAACAGGATAAAACAGTGAAAGCGGCAGTATAGGAAGTATATCTTTAAATGTTATATGAAGCCTTGTCCATCCAAATATAACAGGAATGGAAGCAGCAACAAAGGCTACTGTAAATCTATGAGCAAGTATATTAAGCGGGTCAGTAACAGTTAGGGCAAGTTTCACAAAAAGGAATGAGAATCCTATAATAAGTGCATTTATAAAGGCAGCCAAATAGGCATCTTTTTTCATATAATTTCCCTCCAGAGTAATTATTTTATAATTATATGTTAGTAGATAAATCACTATGTTACAATGGAAATAAATAAAATATTAAAACTTATGGGGGTAAAATAATGAAAGCAGTAGTAATTTATAAATCAAAAACCGGCTTTGCAAAAAAATATGCACAGTGGATTGCTGAGGACTTATCAGCGGATATTTTTGATGCATCAAAGGTAAACATCAATATGCTAACTGCATATGACACTGTAATTTATGGGGGAAGCCTGTACGCAGGGGGTATTAATGGAATAAAATTAATCAAACAAAACATTGCTAAACTTAAGGATAAAAAGATAGTGGTTTTTGCAACTGGTGCATCCCCCTCAAGAGAAGATGTAATAAACAAAGTCTTTAACAGAAACTTTACAGTGGAACAGCAGAAATATATCAAGTTCTTTTATTTAAGAGGAGGCTTTAATTTCAATAAGCTGAGCCCTTTTGATAAATTTATTATGACCATATTAAAATGGCAGATGAAAAGGAAAAAGAAAGAGGAGTTAACACCTGATGAAGCAGATATGCTTGCTGCATATGATAAACCAGTTGATTACACTACGAGAGATAATATAACTAAAATTATTGATTACATAAAATTTGTTATACTAATAATCGCAACAGCTCAATATAGTAACATAAAACATTTACATTATAATTTATTCATATTCATATTTATATGGGCTTATTATTAATTTATATAAATGAAATTATTCTAAAATATGCAGTAAAAAATCAATTCAAGTTAGAAATGTAACAAAGTATATAATAATTTATGGAGGCTAGATATATGTTTAAGAAAAGATTTACATCAATTTTATTAAGTTCACTTATTATAATTGGTAGTACAAGCTATATTAATAATGCAGTAAAAGCTGCTGGTATCAATGGCTGGGTGAAAGCCGACACAACATGGGAGTATTTTATCAATGGTTCTTTAAAAACTGGCTGGCTGCAGATTGGAGCAAAGTGGTATTATTTAAATCCTGATGGTTCCACGGCCACAGGCTGGGACTTTATCAATGGCTACTGGTATTATTTAAATGTGGATGGTGATATGGCTACAGGCTGGAAGTTTGTCAATGGTAACTGGTATTATTTAAATGCTAGTGGATCTATGGCTACAGGGTGGAAATTATTAAATGGCAGCTGGTACTTTTTAAATCCTAACGGCGATATAGCAGCCAATATATGGATAGGAAACTACTACATGGGTTCTGAAGGAGCAATGCTTGTGAACACATATACTCCTGATGGTTATTATGTTGGTGCCAATGGATTATGGGATGGAAAGCCAAGAAGAGCCAAGACTGTTTATAATATGGGCGAAACTGCTGTAATACATGACAGCTTTTATGGAACCTATGAGCTAACTGTAAACAGTGCAGAGCTTTCAACTGAAAGAAATGAATACTGGGATACAAATCCCGCACAAGTATATAAAATAACTTATACTTACAAGCTATTATCCAAAGGGTCTGAAGCGGACATGGGATTATGGATAGATGGTTTTGATGCTGTGACAGATGGCACTGGAGAAGCTGGGGACTCTTATCTTATCACTCCAGCAAGAGAGCCAAAGGATTTATATAATGTTGGTGATTTTTGCACTGCGGAAACTTTTGTAGGAGTAAATAATCCAACAACCAGATTAGTGCTGACAAAAAGTTATTATGACTATAACTTAGAAAGCCTTGTGGGCCATATAACATTTAATATTCCAACAAAATAGTATACAATGCAGTCGATAAATATAAGAGCTTAGACAATAAAAAGTCCAGGCTCTTTATATTTGTCTTTAAAATAAATATTTTTTGAAGACTTAGAGGAAAGTAAAAAATTAAACAGAATATGATATAATACTTAGAAGAAAATGTAAGTAAGTATTTAGTCAAAATGGGAAACATGTTATAATTATGTATACACATTATTATAAATTTGCAGAGAAGTAAAAGCTAAGAGCTAAGAAGTAAGAACTAAAAGGTAATAGGTGTGGTGAAAATTCAGCCTTGCTGAATTTTTTCATAAACTCTTACTTTTTACCTATTAGTTATTATCTATTAGTTCTTACCTAATTTAAATTTATATTAGATTTATAATCAGCATACAAAATTAATCGACTTGCATAATTTAAAGTAAGTCGATTTTATATACATTTATAAAGTTTTCAGGAAGGAATTTAAATTGAAAAAAACAGTAAGTATTATGATTGTTATTGTGCTATTGATACTTACAGGCTGTTCTAGATCTGGAAAGCAGGCAGCTGATTCAAAAAAGCAGTCATTACAGCCAAGGCAGGTTATTGAAAATTATTTTAAATATTATAATGAGAAAAATAGAGAAGGAATACTTTCAACGCAAACAGAAGTAAATAATACTCCTAATATAGAATTTGGATTTGAAAATTTAAAATACATTAGGCTTATCAGCATGTCAGAGGACACAAATCCGAGGCAGAAAGAAGCATACATGAAATATGGACGGGGGAGCATCAATGGTGTAAAAGAAGAAAATGTACTAATTTATAAGGTTAAATATGATGTTAAATATAAAAAGAACGAAGTTGGTCCTCAGGACAGCGGAATGTATACTAAGTGGGTTACTATTATAAGAAAAGACAAAAATTCGCCATGGTTAATTGATGAAATTGGTGAAGGATAACTTTGTACTTGCAGAAAGGATGAATTTATATGAAATTAAAATATACAAATTTTCAAAAGGTGTTAGAATTTATTTCAGTTATTGTACTTTTAGCAATGTGGGTATATTTAATTCAGTCATGGGGAAACTTGCCAGACAAAATTCCAGCACATTATGATGGAGCAGGAGTTGTTGACAGATGGGGAAACAAAAGTGAGGTTTTGGTAATGCCTATTATGAGTTCGGTACTATATATATTGATAACAATTTTGTCTTTTTTTCCTTCAATTTGGAATGTTCCTGTAACAATTACTCCAGAGAATAGAGAGGGTGTGTATATAAATTTAAAAAATATGGTAATATTACTTAAAATGGAGATTATTATTGCTTTTGCATATATAACATATTCTGAAATTAAAGCAGTGCCTTTAGGAACCTTGTTTTCACCTATATTTCTAATCATCATTACCATAACTTTGGTATATTATATAATGAAAGTGCGTAAGGCTTAAAAGTTTACAGAGCATTATTATGGGGGATCAATATGAATAACCATAAAGTCAGCAAAAAAGGCGGCCTAATTGTAATTGCAGGGATTATCATTGCACAAGTGATTGTAAAAGTCATAGGTGCTGAAAATATACCTTTAAAGTTAGTTTTAGCTTTAGTTGCTGCTGCATGTACAGCAGTTATTATTGGAGTAATTAAAAACGGTAAAAAAGGGTATGGAATTAAATATAATATAACTTTTACAATACTAGTTTTAGTTTTTTTAATAAGTTTTAGCGCTACTATGATATTATTCAAAGGTGATTCTGAACTATTTAAGTATGGTTTGTATATGCTTGAATTATCAATGGTAAGCATTGTGCTGCTGGCAATATTTGTAGTAGTGTATGATGTAACACATAGAATGAAAGATAGATAATTATATAATGGGGTATGAAAGTGAAAATTATTAAGGTTATAGTCATATTTGTTTGCATACTAGTGATGACATCTTGTGTGAACCATAATAAGCATGAATCTAAAACCACTTTACAGGGAAAGATGATTAATGAGAATACTGAAGAATATAAAATCAAAGAAAATATAATTTTTTATGTTTTACAGGATGAGTATCTTGAGAATAATGATGTAAAAAATCCCAATGTAAGCGAATTAATTAGGGTGTTTATTTGTTATGACGGGGTAAAAAACCAGATATACCCTAATTCAATAGTAGTGTTTTTTGAAAAAACAAATACTATACAGGAATTTAGAGACAGCTTAGTAAAAAAAAATACCGGAGGCCTGAAGTTACCTCTAAATACCATTGTTAGTAGTCAGGTATTAGACAAATGGAAAGAACAGGGTTATAACGGTTTAAGCAGTTATACAGATGAATCGCCAATGGGATTGGATTATTCTCAATTAAAGTAAAGATAAACTTTTGGAGGGAGATAAAGTTGATTGATGAAAAGAATATATCTGAAAAAGGTTCTGCTTTTTTGAAGTTAAGCTTGTATGCTCTTTTAGGAGTCCTTTTAGAGTTATTGATTCTATTGATTGAAATTCTTGTATATGGTAAAAGTATTAATCACCTCTCTTTCACCGGAGCAGAAAAAATATTACACTGGATACTGACTTGTATTACATGGACTGCTGTTTCTTATCAGCTAATCAAAACCTCAAGGGAAAAGTATAAATTCGATATATTTAAATACAGAAATTCTTTAGATTTAAAGAACTGGTTATTATGCCTTATACTTCTTACCGTTTCTATATCCAACAGTTTAATAGACTGGAATGGGTTTAAAGTTCTGAAGGAATTTTTATATTATGGCTGGCTGCAATTTATATTTCAATACATTTATTATTTGTTTGAAACAATTCTTGTTGTTTTGATAATAATTTTTGCTCAAAAGGCAGGAGAGATATGGTTCAGAAAAGATAAAATTCCATGGGGAGGCATATTTGTTGGTTCAACGTGGGGATTATTACACATTGTAACAAAGTTTCAGTTATACGCAGGTTTATCAGCCTTTATTGAAGGTTTATTATTTGGGGTTGCATATCTTGCTTCCAGAAAGGACTTACGCATAGCATATCCTTTAATCTTTTTAATGTTTGTACTGTAGATTATTTTCGTTTCTATAATAATTAATACGCATTTTTCTCATAATCTCTTAGTTCTTACCTTAAAAAAGCTCTTACTTCTTAGTTATTACTTAAAAAAAGTTCTTACTTAATATGAAATATACAAAGGAGGTGCGATATTATGACAAAAGCTGAGAAACACAAGGAAATATGCGAAAGACTTTATAAAATATATGTAGCAAAAAATAAGGATTATGGAGACAGTTTTGGTGAAGGATTCAAAGAATACGGTCTTATAATGCCTGCAATAAGAATGGATGATAAACTAAGCAGGTATAAACAATTAATTAAGCATGAAGCTGAAGTAAAGGATGAGACAATTACTGATACATTGCTGGATTTAGCCAATTACTGCATCATGACTATCATTGAAATAGAAAATAAAGACTAAATCAGGTTCATTAAGTGTAAAAACATATTGAAACAATTCATATTAAGTGATAATATTTACATGTCATAATTTACATTGGTTTACCAATTAACCTCAGGAGGTAACTATAAGGTGAAAATTTTAATTGTTGATGATTCTACTTTTTCTCGAAAAATATTAGGTAACTTAGTGGCAAAATATCTAGGTGATGTAGAAATTTATTTTGCAAAGGATGGACAGGAAGGACTGGAGAAATATAAAAGTATTAAACCAGATTATGCCTTTGTGGATCTTTTGATGCCTAAAATAAGCGGGGAAGAATTAATAAAGCTGATAAATGAATATGATTCAAATGCAAAAATAATTGTAGTTTCTGCAGATGTTCAAAAAAGTATAAAGGAAGAAATAGATTCATATGGCGTAATGGCATTTATAAATAAGCCATTTACAGAAGAGAAGGCAAAATCTATATGTGAAATAATAAGGAATGATCAAGATGAAAAGTAATGTGGAAAGAGAAGATATATTAAAAGAGCTGTTTAATATAAGCGTTGGCAAGTCTGCCAGTGTATTGTCAGAAATAATTAATAAAAAAATATTATTAAATGTTCCTAATTTAAAAATTGTGGACTTAAATGAAAAGACCATAGCAATTGATGATTATCTTCCAAAGGTAATGAAGGGAGCTATTATGGTATCTTCCATTGCCTTTAAGGATGAATTAAGGGGAAAGGCAAGTTTAATATTTCCCGCAGATAAAATGAGAACATTTATAAATCTATGTTCAAATGAAAGTGATGATACTCCCTTTGATGATATGAATTTTACAGACATAGATTTTGATATTTTAAAAGAAGTAGGAAATATAATATTAAATTCTGTTATTGGAGAAATAGGGAATTATTTAAAAATAAAATTAAGCTATACCTTACCAGAAGTGAAGGTATTTAATAAGGCAGATTTTGAAAATACTATAAACAGTAAAGAGTATACCCATATCCTAATGTTATATATAACCTTTAAACTAGACGATTCAGAAGTATCAGGTGCTATAATTATTAACCTCACTTTAAGTTCATTAAGTGAATTACTTAAAAAAGTTGAAATGCTGGAAGATGGTTTCAATGAATAATATTTTATATGATATATTAGATAACGTAAATGAAGGGATAATAATATTAAATTCTGATTTTGAAATTTTATTTTGGAATAACAATATGACTGTTATAACGCAGATTAATTATGAAAAGGCAATAAATAAGTATATATATGATGTTATTCCAAGTCTGAATAAAGGTTATTTTAATGATACAATGAAATATGTGCTAAATAGCGGAGTTAAGATGTTTTTTTCATCAGCTATGCATAAGGATTTACTTAATTATAATAAAAATATTAATTTAAAGATAAGCAGAATACAAAAGGACAGTTTAAACTATATACTTGTTGAATTTATCGATGTTACCAGTGAATTTTTGCGAATTCATCAGTTAAAAGAATATGTTAATGAATTGTATTCTTTAAATAAAGAATTAAAGGAAAAAGAAAAAACCATTAATAAACTGGCTTATTATGACGAATTAACAGGCTTGGCAAATAGAACTCTGTTTTTTAAAGTTGCAAATAAATTCTGCGTAAATGCCAAAAGAAGCAAAGGACTTTTGGGGTTGATGTTTATTGATGTTGACAAATTCAAAGACATAAATGATACATATGGACACAAAAAAGGTGATGAGATTATTGCCTTTGCAGGTGAAATGTTAAAAAAATGTACCAGAGAAGGTGATGTTGTTGCCAGATTTGGTGGAGATGAATTTTTAATATTACTGCCATTTATAAAAAGCTATCATGATTGTAAAGTTGTTGCTTCAAGAATTACAAACAGGAATAAGACTTTATCCTGGGACAGTGATGAAATAAGTATATCTCTAAGTATAGGGGTGAGTATGCTGCCAAATGACGGCAATTGTATAGACGAGCTTATGATGCAGGCAGATAAGGCAATGTATAAAGCAAAAAACCAGGGAGGAAACGGATATTATCTTTCCTCACACTAGTCTACAGTTAAAAGTTAAGAGCTTCTACAGTTAAGAGTTGTAGGTTAAAAGTTGTAAGTTGTGGATGATTTTTCTCCGTTACACTGCGAAAAATCTTTAATTTATATAAGTCAGGCAAGTTTTGCTAAAAGCAAAACTCACCTTAACTTAAAACTCAAAACTCGTAACTTATAACTGCCTTAATTGTGGCTGCTTTTAAGCAATTTAATCTGATATTTAATCCAGTTTATTATTTCCATTTTATCCTTATTTACAGGAGGGATATGTGACCAGATGTCTTTAAAATGTTCAGACAATGCTTTCACAAGCATAGGTTCTTCTATGGATAATCGCACTTCCGGGGTGAATTTTGAAGTTCCATATGATTCAATTAAGGCAGCTTGTCTTTCTTTAATTATGCAGCAAAAATCAAAATATATAAGATCCTTATCAGAATTCTCAGTTAAAAATCCAACATTATAATTTTTATACATTTCGAGAAGTTTAATTAGATTTTGCAGATATTCAATAATGTCTTCTGGTTCCAAATGCACAATCTCCATGCCGCTGTAAGAATAAAAACATAATTCTCCATGGTCAATTAAATTTTCAATTGAATCCATCTGATAGATGTCCCAATATTCATATTTGTCTATATTTGACACAAATGAATACAATTTTTTTTTATAGCAATTCAATTCTTTTGTAAGCCTGCTGCTGGTCAGCTTCTTTCTATTTAGCAGTTTTTTAAATAAATTCTCAGGTATTGTAATAATATTAAAACCATACCTGCATAAAAATCTATTACCCATTCTGCTTTTCATTCGGGATAAAAATTCTGAGTATTCCAGGTTGTTATCTGTGGAGTAATATTTTATTGCTGGTTTAGCATAACTTTTAAGAAGTGTTCTAAAATATTTCTGGCAGGTGTCAATAGCTTCAATACTTTTAAAGAAAAAAGCTCTTTCATTTTCCAAATGATTGGTTGTTGATATGGTGAATATTGCTCCTATTTCTGGAATTGCAATAATATCTTTGCCAGTATTTAAAGCGTCATAATTAGAAAGATAATATAAATTTAATTTTCCGGTTTTTACAAGCAGCTTTGAAAAATTAATAAATTCCATAGTCCTTTTGCAATTATTATCTAATCTTAATAGGAATAGTATATTCCATCCATTACTTATAGCTCTCAATAAAATTTTTCTGCAGTAAATTAAATTATTGCTGTCACGTTTCATAAAACATATATCATTTATAAATGATATAAAGATTGTATTATTGTTTTTACATTTTGTATTTGCAGCTGCTTCAAGTAAGGATAGGGACTTGGATATAACATTTTTGCTTCCTATAATTAATTGATCCTGTTTTGATAAACTAATAAACTGCTTACTATTTGAAGATTGTTCTTTATCAGCTGACTTTGGTTTACTTTTCGTAAGCTCCATCTTTCTAAGTTCAATGGAATATCCCTGAGATTCTGCCAGTATTTTCTTAATTCTTTCTTCCATATCATCTTCAATTATGTTATCATTAAATATTCTATAGTAAAAATCATTTATATATTTTTTTTGAAAGGAATTTTGAACATTCCCCGAAAGATAGTCCGAAATATTATTAATATAATTGGTTTTATATGAAGGCACTCTTTTGCCATTAACCCAGCGATTAACAAGTGAACTATCTACATTTATTGCTTTTGCTAATCTGCTGATACTGATATCAAGTGTTGAAAGTAAAAAACTGAGACTTTCACTGAATTTAATGTTTTCTTTCATTTTGCTTTCTCCTTTTAACTTTAGTTTAATAAGTATACTTAAAATCTGTCATATGAATATACGTTTATATAGTAACTATTGCACCTCTGAAGATGATTATATAGAATATTGTAATAATTTGTATGTATAGTCATAATATTGTCACAATTACAACAGTGACAATGTAAAAAACATAGTATAAAAAGTACATAATTATTATATAATAGCAATTATACAATATTTATGTAATGATAAATAAAGGATGAAAAGCATGAAATTATATGATAGTTTAAAAAAGGCCATTGAACAAAATGAACTTACAGTGTATTATCAGCCTCAGATAAGTCTTAATAATGGGGATATAATAGGTGTTGAAGCCTTAGTACGATGGATACATCCTATTGAAGGCATAATAATGCCCCAGTATTTTATTCCATTGGCAGAGGAAAGCGGGTTAATTTCAGGTATTAGTGAGTATGTGCTGCGTACTGCCTGTATGCAGAATAAGTACTGGCAGGAAAAAGGATACAATGCCTTTAATGTATCTGTAAATTTTAATGCCATGCAGTTTGAGCAGCCGGATTTTGCAGATATGATTGCTAAAATCCTGGATGACACGGGCATGAGTGGAACATGGCTTAATTTAGAGCTTACTGAAAGTATCCCAGTTGACAATATGGATATTATAATTGACACAATGGACAAAATTAAAAACATGGGAGTTACTGTATCACTGGATGATTTCGGGGCAGGCTATTCTTCTTTAAATTATTTAAAGTATCTGCCTATTGATGAAATTAAATTGGATAAAACATTTATGCATGACATATCTAATAAACCACATCAAAAAGAAATAATAAATTCAGTAATATGTCTTGCTCATAGATTAGGGATAACAGTTACTGCTGAAGGGGTTGAGACAATGGAACAGCTTAATTTTTTGAAAGATCATAATTGTGATAATGTACAAGGATTCCTTATAAGCAAGCCTATTTCTGATGAAAGTATTGAAGACTTTTTCATGAATAATATTTAAAATAAATTTTGAAATGGAGAATGTATTATGATTTCTATAAATGGAGTAGAGTATATAAAAGAAGTATGCGAATCCCAGGCTAATATGATACCTGGAGGCGTTATATATTTAATAAGTGATGGAGTTACTTATAATTGGAAAAAGGCATCAGATGAATTCGACCTTGATATATTCCAAGCAGGTAAAAGTGTAGACTCTAACAGCCTCAATGTCAGGGCTGTAAAAGAAAATAAAATTCTCATTGAAAATGTGCCAAGTTCTTTATATGGTGTAAGATTAAAGATTATTGCAGAACCAATAGTAAATGATGATGGACAAGCTGTTGGGGCATTTTCAACAATATATCCAGTGGTAAACCCCCTGGTGAAAAGCTTTAATGATTTTGCACCAATCTTATGTGAAATGTTTAGTGATGGTGCAGTAATGTTTATAACAGATTTAAGCAAATTTGTGTACATACAAAATTCAAAAGAATTTCAATTGACACAACTGGAGGTTGGCGAAGACATTAAGGAAAATTCAGCGCCTGCAGTGGTATTAGGTACAAAAAGGCCATTTTCTAAAGAATATGATTCTTCAGTATTTGGTGTTCCTGCTTTTGCATCCTGCTATCCTCTATTAAATGAGGATGGTAGTGAAATTGTGGCAACATTCGGCCTTATTATTCCAAAAGTTGAAGCTGTAAAGTTGAAAGAAATGTCTCAAAGCCTTGAACAAGGATTAAGTGAAATTGCTTCCACCATAGAAGAATTAGCAGCATCAGCTTCAAATATCCATACTAATGAGCAGGATCTTCATAATAGTATTAGCGAAATAACTGAACTATCAAAGGAGATAAAGGATATAACATCATTTATAAAACAAATAGCTGACGAAACCAAGATGCTTGGCTTAAATGCTGCCATAGAAGCAGCCAGAGCAGGGGATGTAGGAAGAGGTTTTGGCGTTGTGGCTGGTGAAATAAGAAAGTTGTCTGAGCAGTCAAAAAGTACAGTACCTAAAATTCAAAAATTAACTGATGAAATTATAGTTAAAGTAAATGAATCCAGCGAAAAAAGCCAGAGTTCCTTATCTTCAAGCCAGGAACAGGCAGCTGCCACTGAACAGGTAACTGCAAGTGTGGAGGAAATTACAACTATGGCAGAGGAGTTAAGCAAAATAGCACATAAACTATAAATAAGTAAGAACTAAGAGGTATTTCTATCTTGCTAAAAATTTTGTAAAATAACGCAAAAATTTGTATGAATTTTATTGTATTCCATTTAGTATTAAATGATTATAATATAGATGTATAAAAATTTATTAAAAGGTGTAAAATATTGCTAAATGGTGGGGTTTATTTTGAAGTACACGTTGAAGAAAATATTTGAGAATCCATTTATACACATTAAAAATAACATAATTATTTATTTAAATAATAGTTTTTTAAAGCTTAGCGGCTATTCCAGAGATGAATTAATTGGGAAATCCATTTCAGATTTAAGCAGTATGCTTAGACTTGATTCTCAAATTAATATGGAACACATAGAAAAGGAACAAAGCTGTTATCTGTTTACAAAGGAATTGGAGCCAAGGGAAGTTACAATATCTTTAAGCAGACATTCCACTGGAAATGAAAAAAAATATATTATAAAAGAGATTTCAAACTCAAGGATAGAAAGCAGATTGCCATTTGCGGCAAATTTATTAAAAGATAATGAAATTGGAATGGCATTTTATAGTATTACAAATAAAATTTTAATTAAAGTAAATAATAATTTTTTAGATTTTTTAGGTATGCCAGATAAGAGCAATAAAGACTGCATTGGCAGGAACCCTGAAAAAATATTCAAAGGACTTAATGAAGGTGATCTTCAGTGGATCTTTAATAATTCTGCTGGGCATAACCAGCACTATTTTTCAATGATGAATAAACATCAATACATAAAAAGAGCAGGCAGGGAATGGGCCGTATCTCTTGTGCCGGTAAATTTATCAGAAAAAGAAAGGTATATAGTTTATACAGTTTATGACTTAACAGATATGTGTAAAAATCATAAATGTAACGAAGTATCTGTGCACAGTGAAAAATCAATGAGGGATGAACATTTATTAATAAGATTTCAATTTGATTTTATAAAGAAAATGATTGATAACCTGGAGGTTGGCTTTGTTCGATATTCATATCCTGAGCTTAAAATTATGGATATTAATAATAGAGCCTTGAAGGGTATAAGATCTATTAATCCAGCTCTTTGTTCTACATCATCTGTTATTGGAAAAAGATTACTGGGCCTTCTTGATTTTGACAGCAATGAACAGGCCGAATTCATGATGAATCTTAAAAATATCAAAGATAAAAAGGTTAATTGCAGCTTTGATTATAAGAAAATTGTTTCAGAAGGAGAGGAAAGGATAATCAAATTAGTACATCAGCCTTTGCTTGGACTTAATAATGAGATCACGGAAATAGCAGATGTTGCAATTGATGTTACTGAAGAATTTAAAACCAAAAAACAAATGGAAAAAACTATAAAAATTCAAGAGGAATTATTTGCAAATATATCACATGAATTTAAAACTCCTTTAAATGTTATATACAGTACAGATCAGTTATTGGAGCTATATTTAAAAAATGATTCCCTTGAAGCAAATAGAGATAAAATCAGCGCAAGTGTTAAAATAATAAAACAGAACTGTTTTAGGTTTGCAAAGCTCATTAATAATATAATGGATCTTCATACAATAGAATCGGGATTTTACAAATTAAATTTCACAAATGAAAATATAGTTCAGGTAATTGAGAATGTTGTTCAGTCTTCTTCAAAATATATTAAGGAAAAAGGGCTTAATATTATTTTCGATACAAATACAGAGGAAAAGGTTATTGCATGTGATGCTGGAAACATTGAAAGGATTATTCTTAATCTTATATCCAATGCAATTAAGTTTTCCAAACCAAGGGGAAACATATTTGTTAGTGTATTTGATAAATTGGACACAGTTGAAATAACTGTAGAGGACAATGGTATAGGCATTGAAAAGAAGCACTTAGATAAAATATTTGGCACATTTGCTCAGGTTGATAAATCCTTATCCCGTAACGCAGAAGGAAGCGGCATTGGACTATCACTGGTAAAATCAATTGTTGAAATGCATAACGGTAAAGTCAGCGTTAACAGCGAAATTGGGACAGGCAGTAAATTTACAATTGAACTGCCTGCACGGATTGTGGAAAACCCAAGTATTATAGAGAAAACTATTCCGGCAAGCACTAAAATGCATAGGGTAATGGTTGAATTTTCTGATATATATTGATAACAGGCATTTCAAAATGTATTTAATAATACACAAAGCCCCTGCAGTTAAGTTTTGCAGAGGCTTCTAATTTATTTAAACTTAATAATCTGCAGGTTTCAGCTCCATGTAATTAAATCTTGGAGCAGCATAATTAAACATAAGCTCCTGTGATACCTGATTTACATATGCTGTTGTACCCTGCACAAGAAAGTTTTTGAATTTATCTATGTTGCTGCAGGGCACTGTTTTATAAATTGTTTTTCCATTGCTTTGGTATCTTAGTCTGTAAACTGGAATAGTTTCTGCAGATTTTAATCTGGTGGATCCATTTCTTTTTTCAATTACCATTCTTTCCATTGAACCAATGTCAGTATATTTATCATTTTGGTTTGAGATAAAGTTCCCCATGGAATAGTTAACTAAGACATTTTTGCCCTTAGCATAGAGCATTTCGGTCTTTTTTGCCACATGAGGATGACTGCAGAGAATTGCATCTGCACCCATTTCCGCAACGTCTTTAACAAGTTTTGACTGAAAGTCTTCAACATTTCTAACATACTCAGTACCAAGATGAAGATATACTATGAGAAAATCGCATTTAGGTTTTATATCATTAATTTCCTTTTTTATCTTGCCTTCATCAATATAATTTATCATATCAGGATACTGCATGCCATAATTGGTGCTATAGGTATAGGACAGCATTCCTATTTTAATATTATTTTTTTCTGCAATTACACTTTTGTCTTGTCCTGGTTCACCAGATCCAAGTACTTTAAAACCATATTGTTTTATTAGATTATTTGTACTTCTTAATCCCTGAAGGCCTGTATCCAGTGAATGATTATGGTCATTTAACAGAACCTGAAAACCAGTAGCCTTTAAAGCATCAAGAGCTTGTACAGGAGTGTTAAAAGCAGGATATCCTGATAAGTTCCTGTCAGGGTTAATGGTCGTCTCAAAATTTGCTGCTGAAATATCCGCAGAGGAGATTATGTCCTTTACCTCTGAAAACATTGGATTGAAATTATAAGTTTTGTTTTCGGAAGCTGCTGCCACTTCAGGCATATGGAACAATATATCTCCTGCAGAAATAAAGGTAACAGTGGAAGTATTATTATTTATATCTGAGAGGTACTTTTCATATGCTGCCTCAGCTGAGGCATTGCTTTGAAAGGCATTTGTGCTGTTATTATAATAATGGTAAAAATAAATTATGCCACATAATATTGTAATTAACATTATGATAAATATGGATTTTTTCTTCATGTAAACACCCCTTTTGTTTATTGATATAAAAATATATGATGTATTTCCAAATGTTATGATAAACATCATGATGTTTACAATTATATCCAATTACAATAGATGTATACATTTTTTTATTGTAAACCTATACTTAGAAAATTATTTACAATAACGCATAATAATTACTAATATAGTGGTATACTAGTAGTATAAGTACAAAGGAGGGTCTTTTTAATGACTAAGTCTAAGAACACTAAGATATTAACTGAGGAGGAAGGCGAGGAAAAGATATTGGAAATTATATCTGACTCACAGTATAAAAAAGGTAAACAAAAACAAGAGAAGTAAAAGAAATAACCCCGCAGTATACTGTAGGGTAATATCCTTTTACATGAAAACCAATCTATTCATTATGACTTGTCTGTTATAGTATATATCTATTCTAACAAATATTTTTTTAATCCATCAGCAATCATTTTATATGATTCTTTGCTTTCAGGCAGTTCAGGCTTGTGGATTGTAAAGCCATGCTGTGCTCCATAAAAGCGTTTAGCTGTTGTTTCCACTCCGCATTTAATCAGCTTTTCAGCATATTTTTCTCCTTCTTCTCTAAGAGAATCCATTTCACAGGTTGTAATAACTGTAGGCGGTAAATTTTTAAGCTGCTCAAAAGATGCATATATAGGTGAACAATATGGATTTTTTGCATCACTTTCATCTATATAGCACTTTTTAAACAAATCTGTAATTTCAACTGGAATTGCACCTTCTATATGGAATTTTTCACCTGGATGAATTGCTAAATCTACTGAAGGATAGTCAAGAATCTGACATTTAAGACCAAATTCCCCCTTTTCCTTTGCTATCATACTTACAACTGCTGCAATATTTGCACCAGCACTATGGCCTCCAATTGCCATGCTGCATGGATCAATTCCAAATTCATCATTATGGGAGTTTACATAGCTTACTGCATCATAAATATCCTGTATACCTGAAGGCCATCTATATTCCGGGGCAAGTCTGTAATCAATTGAGATAACAGTTATATTTAAGTCATTCCTTAAATTATCACAGAATTTATCGTCATTTTCAGGCAAGCCCTTTGCAAAACCACCCCCATGAATATCGAAAAAAACAGGGCTAAGCTTATTTTGAATGTCAGATTTATAAATTAAAGCACGTGTCTTACCAGCTCTTGTAGGTATAAATATTACTTTCCCTGAAATGCTTGCAACCTTTAGCTTATTTATATTTTCATTCCTCATGTTATTTATTATTTTTAAAGTTTCTTCATTATTATTCATATGTTTCATTCCTTTCATAATAAATAATTATATCACTAAATTGGGTAACTGTGACTTGGGAAAAATAGTATAATCTTAGGTAAGAGCTTTTTTTAGGTAAGAATTAAGAAGTAAGAACTTTTAACTTTTAACTCTTAACTTTCAACTGTAAAATTGGGGTGATATATTTTGAATCTTAAGGAAAGAGCTAAACAATTAAAAATCGATATTCCTGCTATTTTTATAGCATTAAGGAAAAAAGAAACACCTGTAATAGCAAAAATTCTTGCTGGAATAACAATTGCATACGCGCTATCTCCAATTGATCTTATTCCGGATTTTATACCAGTATTAGGGTATTTAGATGACATCATTATACTGCCATGTCTTATTGCTCTGACAGTGAGATTGATTCCACCTGACATGTTTAGAGAATGTCGTATTCAAGCTAGAGGATTATGGGCGGATGGAAAACCTAAGAAATGGTATTTCGCTTTGCCAATTGTGATAATATGGCTGATTATAATCTATCTTATTATAAGAGCAATTTATCCCAGGTAAAGTAAGAACTAAGAACTAAGAAGTAAGAGGTAAGAGCTTTTTTAGGTAAGAACCTTTTTAACTAAGAAGTAAGAGTGAATAATGAACTTTTAACTTTTAACCCTTAACTCTTAACTGTATTAGTCCTGCATCGCTTTATACAACACTGAAAAAACTTTTAGCAGCAGGTTTAGTGGAGTTAAGTTGTGACACAGATGAAAATAAGAAAGTATATAAGATAACCAATAAAGGACGAGATATGCTTATAAAGGAGATTGAGCGTAAAAAACAGATGATTAAATTCGCTGAAAATTTTTTGAATGAGGGGGATATTCATGAAAAATAAATATGTAATAATTAGTGGTCTTGCTTTTAGCGAAGAAAGTGATATGGAAAAACTAAAAAATTATGCAAGTCAAGGCTGGATACTAGAGGACATAGTAGGAGGGCTTTTTTATGAATTAAGAAAAGATAAGCCTCAAAACATAGTATATAGCTTGGATTATCAATTTAAGGCTGATGATGAGTATTTTACTATATTCAAAGAAGCAGGGTGGAAACATGTTCTTTCCATCAAGAACCAAATGCATATTTTTTTAGCGCAGGCTGGGACTAAGCCTATTTATAGTGATAGTAAATCGGAAATAGATAAATATACATGTATAAGAAATCAAACAAGGAGGGGAACAATCTTTTCTCTAATAATAGCTATAGTATTAATAGGCCTATTAGCTGTTTCCGCAATTGCTATAAGACCAATATTTCTAATTGTCTTAGCGTTATTAATAATTGATATTTTTATATTTGTCTTTAATTTTATGCCGTACTTAGCATATAACTCCAGAATTAAGCAAATAAAAAAAGATGGTAAGTGTAATAGTAAAGCAATAGATAATAAAAGTTCATGGAGATTATATGCAATTGCAGGCGTTCTATGGTTAGCTATAGGAATATGGCATTTAACTGGGAAACTATATTTTTCTGCAGCATTTTTTATAATTTTTGGTACTTTTTTTATTTTTTCAAGTTCAACTTACTATAAGAAATATAAAAAGTCTTTATAAATTTTATTTTAATAAATACCTATCATAAGCAATGATATATTATAATTAACAAGGTAGGAAGTTTTTAGTGGCAGGGGAAATAGGGAATTTGTAGAGAAATTAATATTATAGGAGATACGATGTATCAAAAGTATTCGCAGAAATTACATAGCGTATTATAAGAAATAAAGTAAAAAGGAGAAACTTTCAATGGAAAATATTAAAAGCGAAAACAAAAACGGGACTTCCTTAGTAAATATCATAAGTTCCGCAATCCAAATCCCAGGTATAAAGGTAAATAGAGATTTCTTTTTGCGTGAACAATTTAATGATGTATCGCCTGAACTTTTGCAATTAATTATCGAAAAGGGACCCGTTGAAGCAAAATGCTCCAGAATCGAATTGCGAAAAATGGCCCGTAAACTTGTACATAAAAAAACTTTATTTTCCACCGGCGCATCTTTTGCTGCCGGACTTCCCGGTGGTTTTGCGATGGCTGCTACAATACCTGCAGATATGATACAGTTTTATGGAGTTGCATTGGGATTGGCACAAGAAATCTCCTACTTATATGGTGAAGGAGATTTATGGTCTGGTGACATTCCGAATACCGAGGAGGTTACAAACCAGCTGATATTATATTGTGGTGTTATGCTGGGAGCATCGGGTGCTGCTCAAACTGTAAGGGTGCTTTCATCCTCTTTGGCTAAGCAGGCGCTTAAGAAACTTCCCCAGAAAGCGTTGACAAAGACATTTTACTATCCCATTGTTAAATCTATCGCCAAGGCATTTGGTGCAAAAATGACGAAAGAAGCCTTTGCTAAAGGTATTTCAAAAGCCGTTCCTCTTATTGGAGGCGTGGTTTCGGGTGGAATCACATTTGCTACGCTTCCTCCCATGGGAATGCGCCTTGTAGATGCTTTAGATGAAGCCAATTTCGTATACTCTCATGATGATTTTGAAGCGGATTGGAGTGATATTGCAGAAGTATATGAAAATGAGGAAGAATACGCTTCTCAACCTCTTGATTCAGAAATTGTTACAGAGGTAAGCAAAACTGCATCCAGTTCTGTATTGGAGAAAATTCAGGAAGCAAAGAAAATGCTTGACGCAGGAATTATCAGCGATGTGGAGTTTTCCGAAATCAAAGCTAAGTTGATTGCACAGATGTAAGACCATGGCTGTATTTTCACACTACACCAATAGAGTTCCAATTTGTACATAACTATGAAAAAAGTCCTTTTTATACTATGTTTATGTATTATAATTATTATAAAAGCGCCATACATAACATATGCACATGAAATCACAGATAATATTAAACTTATGCAAGATACTAATTTTACAGCACCAACAAATTCTAAAGAAGAATTGTACCAAGATGTTTTCTTTTCAATGCTTACTCCATATATTGAAGAAGCTGTAAACAGTTACTATGGTAGAAATTTGTCAGTATATACACCTGAAGAAGTCTTCAACGTTGAGAGGCCAAACGGTGGCCGAACATTTTATTTTGTGATAAAGGTTCGAGTAATGCCATTTGAGGGCCCTCATAATTTTGTAGGTGTTGATGATATCACATTAAGCGTCTCCGGTAAAGACATTAAAGTTGAGAAATATGAGCATATACGTTCAAATTAAAAAATACCTTACCCCTGAGGGAAAACTTCAAAAAAACAATTTGTGGAAGGTGAAATATTATGTTATTTAATAGAAAAAAATCTTATGAGGATGTAGTACCTGCATTAGATCCTAAAAAATTAATAATGCTGGCAAAAAAATTATTACCTGATGTTGTATTTAATATGGCAAGTCTTGAAGGAAACCCATTTACTTATCCTGAAGTACAGACCTTGCTTGATGGAATTACTATAGGCGGGCATAAAGTAAGTGATGAGCAGCAGATATTTAATATCCGTAATAGTTGGAATTACTTGTTTGATGTAATAGTTAAGAATGAGACATCTATTGATATTAGCAAGTTTAATAAATTCAATGACATAATTGCTAAAGATGAAGCTTTGATTAGTGGTACATTTAGAAATGGTCAGGTTAGAATAGCAGGTACTGAATTTCTTCCACCAAGGGCAGAAGAATTAGAATGTATTTTTAAAAAAGAATTGCCAGAAATAATAAAAAGATGTAAAAGTAAATCCGATTTAGCTTTTGAAATATTTCTGTGGGGAGCTTTGAATCAATTTTATTATGATGGAAATAAAAGAACTTTCAGATTAGTATCTAATATGATTTTAATTTCAAATGGACAAGGAATATTTAACATAAAAGCAAAAGATAAATTGCAGTTTAATACCCTAATGGTTGAGTTTTACAATACAAGGGAAGCTGATAATATATTTGAGTTTTTATATAATAGCTGTTTGGAAAGATATTAAGATGAACATTTTACCCCCGGGGGTAAGATTTATATAAATTAACAAATAAAAAACGCAGCATTTTTAAAAAAAATATGTTGCGTTTTTTAAGTTAGTGGTATATCATGTTATTATTGGTAAAATTGGGGTGAATTAAATGAAAAAATATATTTTTAAGTATAAATCATTATTTATCACAAATATAATAATTATAATTTTTTCTTCTGCTTCTGAAGTATATATATCAGTACTTTTAAAAGACATTATTGATACAACGAGCAGTGGTGATTTTTCGAAACTCTATAGTAAAATAGTACAAAGTTTATTATTTATTATAGCAGTTTTCATTATAGGTTATACTAGAAGATTAATTCAATCCATATATACAAAAAAGACATTACTATATTTAAAAGATGATATTTTTAAATATATAATGAACAAAAGTATTAAATCTTTTAATGAAGTTAATAGCTCCCAATATATATCAACATTAACTAATGATATAAATATGATTAAAGAAGAACATATAGAAAACATTTTTAATATTATTTTTGATCTAGTTGGCTTTATAGTAGCTATTATAATAATTGTACAAATTAATGTTTATATAGCTTTAATTATTCTAGCTGTAAGTTTCTTACCTTTATTAATTCCCGTTATTTTCGGTAAAAAAATGAGTAATTTGAAAAAATCATATTCTGATGAACTTGGGTTTTTTACTACAAAAATTAAAGATATTTTCTCAGGCTTTGAAGTAATAAAAAGTTTTAATATTTCAAATGTCATAAAACAAGAGTATGAACACTCTAATACTGCATTAGAAAAGTCTAGATATAAATCCGATGTTACTAATAGCTTAATTAGTGAGATATCTCAAAATTGTGGCTTCCTAGTTTATTTTGTAATATTAGGAGTAGGATCATACTTTATCATAAAAAAGATGTTAACATTTGGCTCACTATATGCCATAATTGATTTGATGGGTAGTATAGTAAACCCTGCAATAAATATTTCATCTAGAATTAGTAAAATTAAATCAGTGGCACTTATAGAAGATAAAATAATGAAGCTGATAAATGAGAAAAGTACTAATGACGCTGGTTTAGTAAAGAGTGATTTTACTGATAGTATTTCATTTGAAAATGTAAGTTTTTCCTATGATTCAACTAAGAAAGTATTGAATGGTATAAATTTAAATATTAAAAAAGGTTGTAAATATGCTTTAGTTGGTAGTAGCGGGTGTGGAAAATCAACATTGCTAAAACTATTATTAAGATATTATGATAATTATGAAGGAACTATAAAAATAGATGGAGTAGATAATAAGCTAATTAAATTAGATAGTATACACAACTTGATATCAATCATACACCAAAATGTATTTATGTTTGAAGGAAGTATTAAACAAAATATAACCGGATTGGCCCCTTTATTTTGGACAAAATCTTACCAAAGCTACGAATATCTTAATATTTTAAAATTATTTATCAAAACTTCCATCCGACTATAAATGAATTGCCATACTTTCAATTTCTTTCCCCATATTCTGTATATAAAACTCATTTGGAGTTTTGTATTTAAGGCTTGAGTGAAGCCTCCTAGTGTTGTATCTTTTCATAAACCTTGCTACTTCTGCATATGCATCCTTGTAACTATCAAATTCATATATACCTATGCATTCATCTTCAAAGATCCTGTGGAAAGACTCAATATGAGCATTTTTATTGGGAGTTCTGCTCGGAATCCTTTCATGATAAATGTTTATATCTTTACAGCTTTCTTCAAATATATTACTGATAAACTGTGGGCCATTATCAGTCCTAATGACTGGCTTGCCTTCACTGTCAAGCAGATCTCTCCTAATCAGGCAGCGTCTTATTAAGCTTGCTGCATCTGAGCCTGTACATCTATAGCCCATGTAATAATCGATTATGGATCTATCAAAAACATCTATTACTGACAATACAAAGAAAAACTTATCTTCACCAATAATATAACCATATTTGATGTCTGCCTCCCAGAGTTCGTTTGACTTTTTAACTATCCTATTGACTGATATTGAGCTTTTAACATGAGGCTTGATAACTCTTTGTTTCTTGAGTATATTGAGTTCTTTACACAGCCTGTACACCTTCTTGTGATTAATAATCAGGTTGTATTCTTTCATCAAATCGTGGGTAATTTTATGATAGCCATAGAAGAAAGCATCACCTTGGATTAGCTCCATAATGTTGTCTTTAATCTCTTCATCACATATCTTTTTACCACTTGTTGTAATAGAATATCCTACAATAGGTCTTCCAACATTCTCTGGCTTCACCTTAACTTTATTTTCACTTGAGACATGATAGTAATATGTAGATCGGCTTAAACCAGCGTATTTCAGCACTAACGTTATTTTATAACCTTGCCTTATATAATGCCTGGCTACCTGAAATCTATCATCTATAGAAAGCTCTTTTTTTTTAATAAGTCCTTTAAAATTGCTATTTCAAGGTCTTTTTCACCAAGCGTTTTTTTCAATAAATCATTTTCTTTTTCCATTTCTTTATTAGAATTAATTGAATTAAAGTTACTTGATTTTGGGCCCCTGGCAAAGCCAGCTTTAGCAGCATCCTTTTTCTTTTTTACCCATGTATTAATGGTTGTAGATGGTATATTATGATTTCTTGCAACCAACGTCATGTTACCCGTTTCGCCTACTTCTTTTAACACCTGCTCCTTAATCTCTTTTGAATAACAGCTACCTTTCATTAATTCTTCCTCCTTAAGCTTCTAATATTATTTTAGCTAAAGGTTCGTAGATTGTCCAAATCAATTAAGGGGCTTAAGAGAATATTTTTCAAACCATTCAAATCAAAATCACTTAAGCAGCGCCTAACGGCATCAATGTGAATCATTTTAGCGTTTTTAGGTAATACTTTTTTAAATTTACCTTTTTTAAGCCAATGCTCTAACCTGTTGAAACTTCTTATTTGAAGCATAAATCCAAACAAAACTACAAAGGTGATTGTTGAAATTTTTGCTGGAGATTTTATCTTTTTATCCTCTAAGGTATTGATTTTTTCACCTATATCGTATACTTTATTAATATAGGTGAGAATTTGTTTTAAATAACTTTTATTCATCTTAAGGCATCCTTTCTATTGTGTTGTGCAAAACTATTATAAAAAGGATGCTTTTATTATGCAAATTTTTTTTATAATTTCCAGTAGAAATCGGATTTTACAATGTTTTTATTAAATACTAGCAAATCAATATAAATCAGCGGGCTGCGCCCTAAAACTTTTTTAGGTGCTAAACTTCTGTTTATTGATAGTCACAGTAAAAATTTATATGGCGCAGCCATTGGTTATTTAGTAATATTATACCTTTCTTGTTTTGGGTAAACTTGCCCGTTACTTTTTGGATTCATTTTCCACAATTACATAACTACAGTATTTCGGCAAAAAAATCAAAGGTCGATAGACCATTTAATATATAACTTGTTCTAGTCTTTTTCCCCTGTCCATATATTATACTGCTTTGCATACTTTCATTATACTTTCTAGCTTTTTTCTGTTCTTTTAGAAGAGCTTTAACCTCATTATTTATAGTTATTTTTGACTCGTTTAACTGCTCTTTGATAACTTTATTTATATTTATGAAGTCTACGACTTTGCCATTTCTCAATATATCTTTAAGTTTTGCTCTTAAATCGCCAGAATGCTTTAGACAAAGTATCTTACTCATATTATTAGCTCCTTGTATAGACCATGCTGTTCCATTATCTTTCATCCTTGAAGCTATAACATTTCTTATGCTGCTTTCCATGGTACCTAATCCTTTATATTCGACTCCGTCAGGGGGCGATGGCAAAACAATTTCTTTTCTATCCTCATATCTTGTGAGTGCATCAAAATTATTATTGTAGTAACTATATACTTCTTCTAATTCTTTTTTCCTTTTTTCATCCTCTTCTGAAGCTATAAATTCTTTAAGTTTTTCTAAAACTTTATCACATCTTTTTTTCCTTAGAAGCTTTTTTATTATTTTTCTAGATTCATCACTTTTTATCTTGCGACTTGCCTTCTGAAATATATGAAATAAATCTAGCTGATATATCTTTTGTATATTATTTTCCGTTTCTGCACTAATCCAAGAGGCTCCGTCACCGTTAAGAATAGTGTATTGAATTTTATCTTCGTTATAGATTTCAGCGATACCGCTATTAACTATGTTATCGAAGATCTCTCCTTCTTCATATCCTGAAAAGTATATAGTTCCTGTTGTTCGATAGCTACCGCTATCTTTAACCCAACCTTCATAAACCTTAGCTACTTTAATCTCCTGTTTGTGCTTCTTTCCCTGTATTCTCAAGTAGGCCCCGTCTTTTTCTTCAAAGAGTATATCTACTTCTTTTTTACCTTTAAGTTTTCCTTTTATATACTTTGCAACTCTTTCATTCTCAATCTTACGTATTAAATCACCTAAATAATCTACTTTATTCTTAATAGTTTGATGGCTTATTTTACTTAAAGTTGATTCCTCAATCTTAGCTGCACTTTTTCTATAAGAACTATCAACTGCACTATCAATCATTCTTTCAATAAGATTTTCACTAGTCCTTCCTACTAAATTTAAATCTAAGACTTTGTCCAAAAGAAAAACTCCCTTTTGAGCATACCTATCAATATAATATCTTCTACTAAAAGTTAAATCTCCCATTGTTGTTTGAATTGTTTTTTCTGTTTTAAATTTATACCTATATTTTTTCTTATCTCTACTTTCAGATAACACTTCGTCTAATTTTTCCAACATACTTTTAATAGCTGCTAAACCTGCTTCGCAGACTATCCCAAAAATTTCTTTCTCTATATCATTGAAATTCAACTTCAATTCGTCTAAAATTATATCATTCATATTAAAACTCCCTTCTATATTTGTTGTGGTAAATAAATTATATAAGGTCTTTAATATGAATAAAAGGCCTACCGGCATGGTATTTGCTGGTGGCCTTTCCTTATTTTTTGCCCAAAAATATTTTACTTACTCTTATTGATACATAGTATCTTTAATGATACTGTAAAATGAAAGTAATGGTAAATACAATAGAAAGTCTTATAATTAAGCAACCAATTTATATACAATTTTCATAATTGTAAAAATAGATTGCTAAGTTTTGACTTTTTGAAAGGAGATTTCTACAATTAATAGAATTATATATTGTGGTAATTTTGTACTTATTTAAATTTGAGGGGGATTAAAAGTGAAAAAATTTAAAGTGATAGTTGTATTTCTATTAATTTCTACATTTACAATAGGAATATATGGATGTGGGATAAAATCACCTACTAATACAGTTAAAGACTATCTAGAAGAAATAAAAGAAGGAGAAAATGGAGATTTCTCAAACTTAGTGAATAAAACATTAAGTAGTAACAAAGAAAACACAGTAAAAGAAACGACTAAAGATGAAACAAATAAAAAATTGATAGATTCAATGAAAAAAATGACATATACTATAAATTCAGAGAAGACAAATGGAAATAATGCTACAGTTAATGTGAAGATCAATGGACCAGACGTTGAAAGTGTGATTGTAGATTTTATGCAAAAGGCTATAACTATGTCGCTTACTCAAGGTTTATCTGAAAATAAACCTAATAATGAAGAAACAGATAAATTATATGAAAACTTATTTGCAAATTGCATGAATAATGTTAAATACACAGATAGAACAGGAGATATTTCTCTTACTAAAACAGATGGCAAGTGGAAAATAAATAGTACTGATTCATTGGCTAAACTGCTTATGAATATAGATAGTGCACTGCTTAATTCAAAAACCGATGCAAGCAAAACCAATAGTAATCAAATAAAGGAAATGACTTTGAATACTCCATTTAATGTTGATACTGAGATTGGAAGATATAACCTCACAATTGAAGGGGCAACATTGACAGATAAGAGAAATGAATTTACTGATAAAAAAGTTAATAAAGTTGTAATTTTAAATTACTCTTATACAAACGAAAGTTTTGGAAAGAACGATGGAACAGATTTGTATATTGATGAAAATGCATTTCAGGTTTTAGATGATGAAGGAAATGTATTAGATACGTATCCAGTGTATGATGACAATAGAAAAGCACAAAATACACCTGTTGGTGGTAAAAGCAAAGGGAGCATCGCATATGGACTAACAACAGACAGTAAAAATTTAAATGTTACCTTTATTAGGGGAAACAATAAGGTTTCAAAAATTACAATACCAATTAAATAATTAAATAATAAGATTAAGACTAATGCTTAAACAAGTTTTAGCCTTAATCCCTTTGATATTCAATCTAAAACCACCTGCGTGCTGATAAATGGAGAAGTTGTGTTTAAAAGGCAGTCCTAAATTTATTTTCATCATTGACATATATCTAACACTATATAATAATATAACGTATAATATAAATGAGGTGTTAATATGGAAGAAGGCAAAACACTAGAACTTTTGAGTAAAATATATGGCGAAATGCAAAATGGTTTTAATTCTTTAAATAATAAAATAGATAAAAACACTTTATTGTTAGAGAATTTAACAACAAAGGTTGAAACTATTGCCGAAGTACAAAAATCTCACATGGAGCAGAATATCAATTAAATAAGGAAGGCAGTTGTATACTTTGTAACTGCCTCCATATAGTGACGAAACATAAAAAGCATTGATATAAACAGCATCAATGCTTTTTTTATTAGCAACAAAGCTTATTTCAATCTTCGTAAGGCACCTGACCCCTGTAGCCATTTTTAAACCTTCACCATATCATATTATGAATCTTTAAATTAAAAGGAGTCCTAATGTACAATTACGGTTTTAGAAATAATATGATGAATTTAGGTATTGTTTCCTTTGTAAAGGGAGATGTAAATGGTGATGGTATACCGGATAATGTTTATTTAACTGGAACAAGGACAGCAAACAGCCCTTTTACTGAAAATATAACTCTTATAATACAAGATGGAAGAACGGGCAGGTTCTTTGTGGTGCCTCTTAGGGAAAATTCAGGTTATGATCCTGCATTATTTCTTGGGGATTTTACAGGTGATGGCAGCTCTGATATTTTAATAAGCATTGCAACAGGCGGCAGTGGAGGGATAATGTACCACTATATTTATTCTTTTATTAACAATACTGCAAAGCTTATTTTTGACTTTAATGTATATAATGAAAAGTACACATATGATGTTACTTATAAAGACTTCTACAAGGTTCAGCTGCTTAGTAAGGAAAACAGGCAAAGCTACATTATAGATATATCACAAAGAGATTCCCAGTATTTAAATGAAATATATGATGAAAACGGAAAGCTGAAAAGCCCAATAAGTGGTTTTGTTAATCCTTTAAGTGGTTTATATCCAGTGGATTTTGACTACAATGGAGTGTATGAGCTTTTGGCGTATCAAAAAATAGCTGGAAGGTATGATGCTGATGGCCTTGGCTATGTTTTAAATACTTTAAAATGGAAAAATGATATGTTTGTACTGGATAATCAGAACGTGGCTATTTGGGGTTCTACAGTTAAGAGTTCAGAGTTAAAAGTTTTAAGTTAATGTGGTTTTGCCGGGGGCAAAACTTTAAACTTGGCCATGTTTTGCTAAAGCAAAACATGGCTAATTTATATGAAAGAATAATGTTGTAACGAAATAGGATTTTGATAGTCTTATATATGAAAGGTGGTGAGAAAGTGACGGAATTTGAAGAAATATACTCCGAATATTTTAAGGATGTATATAAATATGTGTTATGTCTTTCTAAAAATGAAAGTATTGCAGAGGATATAACACAAGAAACATTTTTTAAAGCGTTAAAAAATATTGACAGCTTTAAAGGAAATTGTAAGATGAGTGTGTGGCTATGTCAAATTGCTAAAAATTTATATTTTTCATATTTAAAGAAAGAACAAAATAATTTCGAAAGAGTCGAAGATATAGTCGATGTTTTTGACATTGGTTTTGAACAAATATTAATTGATGATGAAAGTGCATTTGAAATTCATAAATTACTCCATAATTTAGAAGAACCCTATAAAGAAGTATTTACATTGCGTTTTTTTGGAGATTTATCATTTTTAAAAATAGCTGAATTGTTTGGAAAGACAGAAAGCTGGGCAAGAGTCACTTATCATCGTGCAAGAATAAAATTAAAGGAGAGGTTGATATGAGATTATCATGTGAAGTTATTAGAGATTTGTTACCATTGTATTACGATAAAGTTTGCAGCAAAGAAAGTTCTTCATTAATTGAAGAGCATTTAGCAGAATGTCCAAAGTGCGCGAATGAATTGCAAAAACTTAAAATGAATCTAGAAAATCCAACTATTTCAGATGGGGAGATAAAAGTAATGAAAAATATTTCATCAAGATGGAAAAGGGATAAGAAGGTTTCATTTACAAAAGGTTCAATGTTAGTTTCGGCTTTAGCAGCTGTGATTTGTTTTATTGCCTATAATGTTATAGGTGCGAAAGTTTTGCCAGATGGAACATTGGTTGAGCCATTTGCACTTATACCAATGGGATATTTATTTGTTTTGGTGTTTATCATTTCATTAATATGCAACTTGGTATTTTCAAGGAAGTACAAAATTAAGACAAAATAAAAATTATTTATAAAAGAGATTTATTTTACTGTATGTATTTTGTTATAATTATGGTAAAAACAAAGGTAGGTGTAGCAGTATGTATGCTAAGAATATACATTATACAGAAGATGATTTTGAAAATATTCAGGCAAATTATAATGGTAAAGCTGAATATAGTAACGGATATGTTGTATTATCATCTAATACATCCATTAAACATAATAAAATAATATCAAGATTAAATTTTAAATTAATGACCTTTCTTGATAAAAGCAACTGTGATGTATATACAGAATCCATTGAAGTGATTTTTAGAAATAATGAAGAAGTGTATAAGTATAAACCAGATGTATTTGTAATGTGTGAAAAATCTACAAGGCAAGGTGAAAGCTTTACATCAGCTCCAAAAATTGTATTTGAGGTTATTTCTAAAAGCACCGCAGCTCATGATTATATAACAAAGTTAGATGTTTACCAAAGATTTGGTGTTCTTGAATATAATATAGTTGAACAAGAAGGATACATAGTACAATATTCATTAATAGATAATCAGTATAAAATAACAAATGTTTTTAAGAATAATGATAACTATATAAGCACGGCTTTTCCAGATATGTCTATAAATCTAGAAGATATATTTAAGTTCTAGGATTGATTCTTTGCTTCAAAATAGTAATTTGTAAAGGAAAACAATATGCATAAAAGTGTAATTCACATATACGGAGCATCAGGTTCAGGAACGTCTACATTAGGTATATTTATATCAGAACAACTTGGATATACTTTTATGGATACAGATGATTATTTCTGGTTGCCAACGAATCCAAAATACACAAAAAAAAGAGAAAGAACAGAGCGGCTTCAAATGATGAAGAAAGATATTTTACATTCAGATAAAGTTGTTATTTCTGGTTCACTTGTGGATTGGGGAGATGATTTAAAATATAATTTAGAACTTATAAAAAATGCCCTTATGTCAAAGTAATAAGATTTCAATTTAAGGTTGAGTATAATAAATGGTAATTTGAAAGGGATACATTATGGATAAAAATCAGCAATGATTACAGTGGGCCATAGAATTACAAAGTCTTGCACAGGCAGGTCTTACATATTCTGTAATGAAAGCGGATACCAGACACCGAAACTTGATACTCGTGCATCTATTTTTGAAAATGGAAAGATTCTTCTTGTTCGAGAGAATAATGGAAAATGGTCACTTCCAGGTGGTTGGTGTGATGTAAATGTGTCAGTTGGCGAAAATACAGTAAAAGAGGTAAAGGAAGAATCGGGTTTGGATGTGGTTGCAGACAGAATATTGAAACAACAGAATATGGTTATTTCGAAGAGGATAATCTACCAGAGCTTGCAACAGAGAAGAATAATGAGGAACAAATTAAAATGTGTTTTGATGCATACCATACAGATGAATGGAAAACGTTATTTGATTAACAAATTGAAATTTGAAATGGAGAATAGTTTAAAGGAATTAAAGGACAACTTTAATTCACTGATGCAAAAGGCTTTTAAAGAAGAATTATTTAATTAAGGATGGTGATTTTATGAAATGGGAAGAGGTTAGAAAAATATATCCTAATAAATTTGTAAAACTTCAAATATTAAAGTTTCATTTAAAAGGTAATATTAAAATTATAGATGATATGGCTGTAATTAAGGTTATTGATGATAATAAAAGTGCAACAAAGGAACTTGTAAATTCTAAGGAAGGTACAATTGTCTATCATACAGCAAATGAAAATATAAGCATTGAAGTTAAAAATATAAGGGCATATAGAGGTAGAATATAATGAAACTGGAGTATAAAGAGGGATTATTATTTACATCAATAGGAATTTCATATAAAGGAAGATCTAAAATAATTAATAATGTAGTTGTTGATACAGGTGCATCAGGATCTATTATTTCGCCTGATGCGGTAGATGACATTGGAATATATGCTGAATTAAATGACAAAATTATGGAGTATTATGGTGTTGGAGGTAGTACACATAATGCATTCGTTAAAAACATAGAAGAAATAAAAATTGGAAATGAAAGTATAAATGGTATACAAATAGATTTTGGATTAATAGATCAAAGTGGAAAGATAAATGGATTAATAGGATTAGATGTGCTTATTGAGATTGGAGCTGTCATTGATTTGGGTAATTTCTCTTAAGCCCCTTAATTGATTTGGACAATCTACGAACCTTTAGCTAAAATAATATTAGAAGCTTAAGGAGGAAGAATTAATGAAAGGTAGCTGTTATTCAAAAGAGATTAAGGAGCAGGTGTTAAAAGAAGTAGGCGAAACGGGTAACATGACGTTGGTTGCAAGAAATCATAATATACCATCTACAACCATTAATACATGGGTAAAAAAGAAAAAGGATGCTGCTAAAGCTGGCTTTGCCAGGGGCCCAAAATCAAGTAACTTTAATTCAATTAATTCTAATAAAGAAATGGAAAAAGAAAATGATTTATTGAAAAAAACGCTTGGTGAAAAAGACCTTGAAATAGCAATTTTAAAGGACTTATTAAAAAAAAAGAGCTTTCTATAGATGATAGATTTCAGGTAGCCAGGCATTATATAAGGCAAGGTTATAAAATAACGTTAGTGCTGAAATACGCTGGTTTAAGCCGATCTACATATTACTATCATGTCTCAAGTGAAAATAAAGTTAAGGTGAAGCCAGAGAATGTTGGAAGACCTATTGTAGGATATTCTATTACAACAAGTGGTAAAAAGATATGTGATGAAGAGATTAAAGACAACATTATGGAGCTAATCCAAGGTGATGCTTTCTTCTATGGCTATCATAAAATTACCCACGATTTGATGAAAGAATACAACCTGATTATTAATCACAAGAAGGTGTACAGGCTGTGTAAAGAACTCAATATACTCAAGAAACAAAGAGTTATCAAGCCTCATGTTAAAAGCTCAATATCAGTCAATAGGATAGTTAAAAAGTCAAACGAACTCTGGGAGGCAGACATCAAATATGGTTATATTATTGGTGAAGATAAGTTTTTCTTTGTATTGTCAGTAATAGATGTTTTTGATAGATCCATAATCGATTATTACATGGGCTATAGATGTACAGGCTCAGATGCAGCAAGCTTAATAAGACGCTGCCTGATTAGGAGAGATCTGCTTGACAGTGAAGGCAAGCCAGTCATTAGGACTGATAATGGCCCACAGTTTATCAGTAATATATTTGAAGAAAGCTGTAAAGATATAAACATTTATCATGAAAGGATTCCGAGCAGAACTCCCAATAAAAATGCTCATATTGAGTCTTTCCACAGGATCTTTGAAGATGAATGCATAGGTATATATGAATTTGATAGTTACAAGGATGCATATGCAGAAGTAGCAAGGTTTATGAAAAGATACAACACTAGGAGGCTTCACTCAAGCCTTAAATACAAAACTCCAAATGAGTTTTATATACAGAATATGGGGAAAGAAATTGAAAGTATGGCAATTCATTTATAGTCGGATGGAAGTTTTGATAAATAATTTTAAAATATTAAGATATTCGTAGCTTTGGTAAGATTTTGTCCAAAATAAAGGGGCCAATCCGGATTTGGGTAATTTAACTATAGAAATTAATAATATAAAATAAATAAACATTTTACCCACGGGGGCGATGTCATTTAATAACAAGTTTGACATGAAGCTAAAGCCATGTGAATTGAAGAGGTGAAAATGGATATAAAATGATAAGAAAAGCAGAAATAAAAGATTGCATTTACAGTTAGATGGTATAAGTGGTAAAGGTAGTAATTTGTTAGAGGAATTATATATAATGTAAGGAGAAAGAAAATGACTGAAATACAAATGTGGAATGAATATATTAAAATTAATAAGAATGCTAAAAATTACGAAGCATGGTCATTTGGTGGAAATACACCTGACATGCCAGATTTATTGGCTGAATTAGTATTAAGGGGGATTAAAACTGCAACAGCTAGTGCGTATCCTTGTTATGTTGCGGAAAATGCTCCATTACCACCAGTTGGAGGATATAATTTGATATTAAATACAAAAGGTGAAGCTGTTTGTATAACGGAAACGATAAAAGTATATACAATACCTTTCAACCAAGTGAAGGAGGAACATGCATATAAAGAAGGTGAGTTTGATCGCACGCTTACATCTTGGAGAAAATGTCATTCTGAAATTTTTACTATGGAACTAAAAGAGATTGGTCAAGAGTTTACAGAAGATATGCTTGTGGTTTGTGAAGAATTTAAGGTTGTATATCCAATAATATGAGTATAACTAGTAGTTTTTAGTTTCAATTTATCGGGGGGATAGATCTGATTAGACTTACAGAACCAAGTAAAAAATACTTGAAATCATATATTGAAGCATATGATGAATATAAGGATAACCACGTCACAACATATGCATTTGATGATGCAAGGGCCTATGATATATTTGTGAAATATGTTAATTACAAAAATGAGCGTAATCTGCGACCCAATAGGGTTGGTGCGGATTATTTTTGGTTAGTTGATGATAACAAAGACTTCTTTATAGGCGAAATCAGCATTAGACATAATCTCACAGATGCACTGCTGCGATATGGTGGTCATATATGATACGGTATTCGCTATTCTGAATGGAATAAAGGCTATGGAGCTTTTATGCTTAAACTAGCATTAGAAAAAGCAAGGGAAATGGGTATTTCAAAAGTTCTAATCACTTGTGATGATGATAACCTTGCTTCTGCTAAAGTAATGGAAAAGAATGATATGGTACTCCAAGATAAAGTAGAAAACATTATAGATGGACAAAAAATAATAACAAGAAGATATTGGAAGACCTTGTAGGCAGCACAAATAGGGAATTTTAGCGCTGAGGTAACATAATTTTATCTCCAGTCATGTGGTATCTTTCTCATACTGCGCCATAGCGGTAGAAAAAATACGAAATAATGATTAGTTATATTATAAGAATTAAGGAGGGTATTATGGACTATAATGACAAGAAGCAATGCAAACATAAGTACATCGTAGGTTATTCATTCAGATTACCTCAACCATTTTTTCGCAGCCTGCCTTGTGATAACTGCGGCTGCAGTATAAGGCTAAGTCTGCTTTGGCGGATTGTTTATTGGTGTGTAGATATTATTGGTTATATATTTGCTTTTGGAATATCAACATCCATTCATATAAAATTTCTTGGAAATACATTTTTTATTTCGCTCTTTGTCTTTTTATTACTCATTTGGATTGTTCACCTTATGATTAGACTCATTTTCAAGTATGGCAGATGGGTTGAAGTGTACAAAAAATAACCTTTAATTATAAACATAAGCGAGGGAAAGTTTTAAATTGGGACATAAAGCAATTTATTCATCAGATCAATTTAACTGCTGTTGAATGGTACTTTAAATGTGAATATGACGGAGAAATTAGCGAATTTGATGGGGTATCATTAATTGAATTTAATAACGATAACTACATTATAAATTTAAAAGAATTTCAATCCAAAATACCACATTACTGCCCATACAAATAAAATAAGATATTATAATTAATTCGTTGAAAGGGGAACATTATGGATAAAAATGAGCAATGGTTACAGTGGGCGATAGAATTACAAAGTCTTGCACAAGCAGGTCTTACATATGGGAAGGATGTTTATGATAAGGAACGGTATGAGCGTATTAGAGAAATATCAGCAGAAATTGTATCTCATATGTCGGATATTCCTTTAAGAACGGTAAAAGACATTTTCTGTAATGAAAGTGGATACCAGACACCGAAACTTGATACTCGTGCATCTATTTTTGAAAATGGAAAGATTCTTCTTGTTCGAGAGAATAATGGAAAATGGTCACTTCCAGGTGGTTGGTGTGATGTAAATGTGTCAGTTGGCGAAAATACAGTAAAAGAGGTAAGAGAAGAATCGGGTTTGGATGTGGTTGCAGACAGAATTATTGCAGTTCAGGATAGAGCAAAGCACAATCTTCCTGTCTATGCATATGGTATTTGCAAAGTATTTGTGCAATGTTCTGTAATTGGCGGACAGTTTGAACAGAATATTGAAACAACAGAATATGGTTATTTCGAAGAGGATAATCTACCAGAGCTTGCAACAGAGAAGAATAATGAGGAACAAATTAAAATGTGTTTTGATGCATACCATACAGATGAATGGAAAACGCTATTTGATTAACAAACTTCCAATTTTTAGAGCTGAGGTAACATAATTTATCTTCAGTCATGTGGTATCTTTCTCATACTGCACCACAGTGGTAGGATTTTACGAACATTATTTAATCAAATAAGAGGAATTGCAATGAATAAACCCTAATATATATTGGGAATTTTAAGGTGGAAGAAGAATGAGAATATTTCAAACATGTTTTTTTATAATTGAAATAATATTCTATTTAATATTAGGACTTATAATCGCATTGGATTTTAATTTATTTTTTAATACTAAAAAAAGAACTACGAAAGGAAAGCTTGAATATATTCATTTAGAAAATATCTCTGAAAGAAAAAGATTGAAAGTAAGAAATGTTAGTCCATGGAAAGTTATCTGGTTTGTAATTGTTATGGGTATAACAATTTATTTTATTAAACCGTATTTTCTTGATATTCCACAATTAGTAACTGGAAAATTAAATTATGTAACTGGGAAAGTACAAGAAACAAAACATTATAGCAAAGACCCAATAGAGTATGTTTTTCTATCTACTGGAGAAGAAGTTGAATTTTTCTTTTCATCAGGAGTTAGCAAAAATAATTTTTATAAAATTGGATACCTAACTCATACTAAGAGAGCGATTTATTGCGGGCAATTCAGTATAACCAGTAGTAATAATAAGGTTGTAGGTTTTCCTTTTAAAGATATATTAGGATTCTTGGCTATACTTGGTGCAATATTCTTTTTAATATTTATTTCACCATATGTGAAATGGAAATTGTTCATACCAGTAAATATAATTTCCATTCCGACATTTATATATTACTTTATAAAATATAGGGTTGATAATGGTATTTGGTTTTCAGTTAAAAATAATGGATTTTTGGGCTTGATGTTTTGTTTAGTATTTATATTATTAACATTTTTTATGCATTTTATTGAAAAGAGGAGATCTGATGATTTCTATAGAACTTATGTCTTTGCCCAATTATTTTCAATTTGCGAGTTAGGCTTTCTTATATGTTTAGTATTTAATTTGGATTAAATTTTAATTGTTTTGAACTATTCTTATTTTGCGTTACAATCGTAATTCAGTACGGCATATGAAGGATGTAAAACAACTCAATAATAGTAATTTATGGAGGAGACTTACAAAGAGAATATCTATAAATAACAGATGGTCCTTTTAAAAGTTAGGAGGGTTTATGAAAACTGTAGTTTATTTTGTTAGACATGCTGAACCAGATTATTCTATTCACGATGATGCTATTAGACCTTTAACAGATAGGGGTAAAAAGGATGCATTAAAAGTTGCAGCTTATTTTAAGGATAAAGGCATAGAAGCTGCATTGTCAAGTCCATACAAAAGAGCAATAGATACAATAAAACCATTTATTGACACAAATAATATGAATGTTGAATTAGTTGAGGATTTTAGAGAAAGAAAAGTTGATAGCTGCTGGATAGACGATTTTCATGAATTTTCTCAAAAGCAGTGGGAGGACTTTAATTACAAACTATCAGATGGAGAATGCTTACATGAGGTGCAAGAACGAAATGTAAAAGCATTGGAAAAGGTTTTAAGGAAGTTTTATGGGAAAAATATAGTTATAGGAACACATGGAACTGCACTGAGTACAATTATAAATTATTATGAATCCTCCTATGGATATAAAGATTTTGATGAAATAAGGTCACTTATGCCATGGATAGTAAAGCTTACCTTTGATGAAATGATATGTGTTAAAATTGAGAAGATAAATATATTACAAATATAATAATATAGTTGTACAAGCCCCAAATTAAGGTTAAGTATTATATTTCACAGAAACTAAATGGAGGGTTGATTATGTACCATGAACATGCTAGAAACTTTATTTATAAGAATGCTAGACCACTTGATATAGGAAGATGGAAATACCTGTTTGAAAATGGGAGCAAGGAAGATATTCTGACAGCATTAATTGCATACCAAAATGAGGATGGAGGCTTTGGAAATGCACTTGAGCCAGATTGTTGGAATCCTAATTCATCTCCAGTGCAAACGTGGGTTGCCACGGAAATCATTAAAGAGATAAATCTGAAGGATAAAAACCATCCAATTATACAAGGAATACTGAATTACTTGTCTTCGGGAAAGGATTTTGATGGACATACATGGTTAAATACAGTGACTGCTAATAATGATTATCCTCATGCACCATGGTGGAATTTCGAGCCTTCTCAGGAAACATCATATAATCCTACAGCATGCCTTATTGGTTTTATATTGAAATTTGAAGATAAAAATAGCAAATTTTTTGAATTGGCCTGTGTCCTTGCTAAAGAAGCATACAGTTATTTTAAGTTGCATTTTCCTATGGAATCTATGCACACTGTTTCTTGCTTTGTTGAATTGTATGAGTATATAAAAGAAAGCTCAATGAATGATCTTTTGGATATAAAGGAATTCAGTGCTTTACTACACGAGCAGATTAAACATGTTATTACATACGACACATCAAAGTGGACAATTGATTACGTATGTAAACCATCTTTATTCATAGGCACTAAAACAAGTGATTTCTATATGGATAATAAAGAAATCTGTGATTATGAATGTGAGTTTATTTTAAATACTCAAGAATCAGATGGTACATGGGGCATTACATGGTCATGGACAGATTATCCTGAACAATGGAACATTAGCAAGAATTGGTGGAAATCAGATTTGATTATAAAAAATCTACGATATATTAAAGCAATCAACAGCTAAATTACAATTTTTAGAGCTGAGGTAACATAATTTTATCTTCAATCATGTCATATCTTTCTCAATTTGCGACGGATTGGTTAGAAGTGGCAAATTAAAGATTATTATATTTTAAATGGGTGATACAATGGAAATTCAAGAATTATTAGATAAAATGGTTGGGTATAGTTGTCATATTTTTGAGAATAATCTTGTAGGGATATATCTACATGGGTCAATGGCTATGAGATGTTTTAATCCTACAAAAAGTGATATAGATATCTTAGTTGTAGTAGAAAATGAAATTACGAACCTACAAAAGAAAATGTTTATGGATGTTATTGTGGCTTTGAATGATAATGCACCATCCAAAGGAATAGAAATGAGTGTAGTCAGAAGTAAGCATTGTAAAAACTTTGTTTATCCAACACCGTTTGATTTACATTTTTCAAATATGCACTTAACTTGGTATAAGAGCAATCCTATTGAATATGTTAAAAAAATGAATGGAATTGACCGTGATTTAGCAGCTCATTTTGTTATTATTAAGAATCGGGGCATTGTATTATATGGAAAAGAAATTAGTAATGTTTTTGGAGATATACCATCAGAAACATATTTGGATAGCATTAAGAATGATATTATAAACTCAGAAGATGAAGTAATAGATAGTAACTATTCAGCTATTAAAATAATTTAAATTTACTGTTATTATTAATTTATTGAAAAAAAGCCTTCCATTTATCATTATTTTTTGGTATCATAAAGCCTGTCTTGCAAAAACTAATGATAAGGTGGTGACACATCGTGAGTGAAGGCCAAATCATCGAGATTTACAATCAAGGTGTATCTCAGGTTATAGGTGTTATTAAAGAATTATCAAATCAAATTAAAGAACTACAATCTCAAGTAGAAACACTTTCTAAAGAGAATAAGGCTCTAAACGAGCGTGTAAAATCATTAGAAAGCCAAGTCAACAAAAACAGTAGTAATAGCAGTAAACCTCCATCGTCAGATGGCTTTAAAAAGAAGACTAAAAGTTTAAGAACAAAATCAGGTAAAAAACCTGGCGGTCAAAGGGGTCATGAGGGAACAACATTGTGTTTACATGATACTCCTGATGAAATTGAAATTCACAATGTTGAATTCTGTACTGAATGCGGAGCATCCCTAAAGGATGTACCTCCTGAAAGATATATTGTTCGTCAAATTATAGATATACCAGATGTAAAAGTTAAAATTGTAGAGCATAGAGCAGAAGTTAAAATATGTCCTCATTGTAAAAGTAAAAATACAGCTGCTTTCCCAGAAGAAATAAAGAATACAGTTCAATATGGAGAACGCCTAAAAGCGATAGCTGTTTACTTAACTCAATATCAGTTGATTCCGTATAAACGTGCTGTTGAACTCATTGAGGATTTATTTAACCATCATTTAAGTCAAGGTAGTATGGTAACCTTCAATCAAGACTGTCATGATAATTTACAAGCTATAACAAATAGGATTAGAAATAGCCTTACCTCATCTACAGGAGCAGTTCATTTTGATGAAACTGGTATTTATATAGATAAAAAACGCCAGTGGCTTCATGTTGCTTCTAATAAAAATCTTACATATTATGAATGCCATGAAAAGCGTGGTAAAAAGGCTATTGATGATATTACAATACTTCCAAACTTTACTGGGACGGCAGTCCATGATGGTTTTAAAACTTATTTTAAGTATACTAACTGCAATCATGCTCTATGTAATGCTCATATATTAAGAGAACTTAATGGTATAACTGAATTACAAGGTCAAAACTGGGCAAAGCCAATGAAAAATCTATTGTTAGATATAAAAAAAGAAGTAGATTTAGCTAATAACAAACAAAATGCTTTACCTTTAGATAAAATTCAGGATTTTGAATCTAAGTATGATAAAATACTTAAAGCTGGCATTGACGAAGACTATGCTAAAAACATTGAATTATATTCTAAAAAGAAGGTAAAGAAAAGTGCCAGTCTTAATTTACTCAATAGATTAAATGGCTATAAGGAACAAATACTTGCTTTCATGTATGACTTTGATATACCTTTTGATAATAACTTAGCAGAACGTGATTTACGTATGGCTAAAGTTAAGCAAAAGATTTCAGGCACCTTTAGAAGTTCTGCTGGAGCTAACGCTTTTACTAGAATCCGTGGATATGTATCTACTGTAAGAAAACAAGGCAAAAATGCCTTGGATTGCATAAAATCAACATTTACAGTGAATCAATTTGATCCAACTTTGACGTAAAAGCTCCGCTTAAAAAGGAACGAAGTACCTCTTTTTGGTGAACCTAAAATTAATATTAACACCTTACTGTCAGATGCATAAGAATTTGAAAGTAAGGTGCTTTTTTATATACTTTTTAGGGTAACTGAATAGTTACAATAGATAATGCTACTTATATTATTTTGAACTTATGTAGAGTTTTGGCATATGTGCAAGATGGACTGGTACTTTCTAAAAAGGAAGGTGGAGAATGGGGTCTAAAAAATATTCATAGGAAATATCAGGGGTTAATAAAAGAAGCACTTGTGTGCTATACCTCGGACCAAAATATGATACCGAATGCTTCACTTGCAGTGGAATACTGTAAATATATGAAAAACAACATAGGATTATAAGAATAATTACAAGGATAATTTATTTCGCAATCTTCAAATAAAGCGTTGCATCAGTATGAAATTGTGAACTAAAACTGTATGAAGGTGAGAATATGAAAGAAGAAATAAAGGAAATAATTAAACCATATAAAGAAAGCTATATACGGGAGATGAGAAAGAATATAGGACATGATCCTCTGATGACTACTGCTTGTGGGGTTATAATTGAAAATTCAAAGGGTGAAATTTTATTGCAACAAAGGAAAGATAATGGGAAGTGGGGCCTTCCTGGGGGTGCTATGGAGATAGGAGAGAAATACATTGATGCTGCTAAAAGGGAAGTATTTGAAGAAGTAGGTATTGAAGTAGAAAATTTATACCTTTTTGGGATATATTCTGGCGAAGATAGAATAATTGTTTATCCCAATAATGATATTTGCTGTGTTACAAGCATCATATTTAAAACAACTGAATATAAGGGTAAGATTCTACAAGAAACAGATGAAACCTTAAGGCATATTTTCTTTAATCGGGATACTTTACCTGATGAAATTAATGAATTTGATAAGAGGTATATTAAAGATTGGAAAAGAAACATTGCAGAAATAATTATAGGCTAATGTGAAGTCAAGTTAATTCGCATCATTCTTATTGTGACATATGAAATGTGTTAAAAAATTTTCTAAACTGCAGAAATTAAGATTTCCAGGGAAATGGGATTAATTTTAGCCTTCTTATCCTGCAAAACTGAGTAATAACGTTAATTTTATCTTATCCAAATAAAGGAATATGAGAGCACATGTAGAATATATGTAATAATATTTTGTTTCATACTTATGGTTAAAAACAGTTTGTATTCAAGGGGGGAAGTTATGAATAAGAAGAAAAATATATTATACGGAATTTTAGGGGGCCTTTTATTATTTTTTATGACAATTTTTAAGGCTGATGAAATATTTGAAACTTCTGGTTTTACTTGGTTTATATCTCATGGTGTATTTATGCTTTTATCAGCAATAGGAATAATCGCTGTGGTAATTTTCAGCTTGTATTATATTTTTACTGCATTTAAAGAATTAATCTCTAAAGATGATTAAAAAAGAACCTTTAAAAAAATAACAGTAACTACGCTCATATCTCTATAAAGTCTATTTTCTGCTTTTATTCAATATACTTTACATAAAGGTTTATTGAATGAGGATGTGGTTCATTGAAATTTGTATTTCTAAATAAAAAATGGGTAATTAGGTTTCTAATTGGTCTTTCAGTGATATTGCTATTGCTGCTGCTTTTACAAAAGTATCCTGGACATTTATATACTACCAAAATGGTTATGGGTGGACAGTTTTCTAAACAACCTATTGAAAGTGATGGAAGCAAGACTGCTGGCGTTGAAATTGATGCAGAAAAGTATTTTCGCCCATCCAAGTTACCGGTTCTTAATAATAGAGACTTCAGTATGAATTTCTTTAATTCATTTTGGAAAAAGGAGCTTTCCGGAATTGTTTTACCTGATTATTTATTAAAAACTCCAGATGATACAATTATTAATTATTTTAGTATTTTACGACAGGCTGCCAACCCTCAAAAGGGAAAGAAAGCTGGGTGTGGAACATTAGGCTATCAAGGCGCGCCGTATCCAGTTGCATATAATTTTTTATCTTCTGCATATCAGAAAAAGCTGAATTATAATCAGTATCTAAAATCCTTTGAAAACATACTTCATATAAACTTAATAAAACTGAAAAGAATTGCTGAAGATGAAAAGCATCCAAATAGCATGAAATATTTTGTAGAAATTGAAGCAATAGAAGGTTCTGAGAAGGATATAGCCTATTTTGCCTACTATTATGGGTATGTATATGTAATAAGACAAGGAATACAATACAAAATATCAGATTTACAATTTTATGGTGAAAATTATCTATGTGCACCTTATCATGGATGGAGATATATGGCAGAAGCTGTAGTGGATATTAAATATGGCGACTGGTGCTCTTTGGTCAAAGAGAGATACCCAACACAGCAGGATGGGTTTGTAAAAAGAATTTATTTTAAAGGCACAGATGGAAACAATTATATGATAGAATTTTTTCAATTAACTAATGATACTGATATAGAGATAGCACAATATAAACAGATACAAAGTGGGAAATAGGAATTGATAAAACTTGATCCAAATAAATGCATAGAGAAGAATAGAAATTAACTTACGACTTTATTGCTACGTGGAACTTCAGTAAAATTTTATGGATTATAAGGGGATAGAGATAAATGAACACATATAATGATACTATTGCCTTTTGGGATAATATATTTACTAAACAAAAAGCAAAGAAGCATATAGAATCTTTAAAAATACATAAAGATTTAGAAGATGCAATTTGTTGGCTTTCAAATGAATCAAAAACCATTTTGGATTATGGCTGTGGCAGTGGAACTATGCTTTTTAAATGTGCAAACTATGAAAATGCATGTATGTGTGTAGGAATTGACATTTCACAAAAAGCTGTAGAGTTAGGAAGAGAAACAGCACTATTAAATAATTTAGAAGGAAAGGTAGAATTTTCTTGTGGGGGAATAATGTCTTTAGAGAAAATTGAGGAAAATTCATTTGATAGTGCAATATTATCTAATATCATTGATAATGTTATACCTAGCGATACTATTAGTATTATCAGAAATATTAGTAGAATTGTAATTCCTAATGGGAAAATATTAATAAAGCTAAATCCTTATTTGAAACAAGAGCAATTAGATGAATATGGATTAAAGCTGATAACTAATAACCTTTATCTTGAAAATGAAGGGACTTATTTAAGAAATTTATCTACATCTCAGTGGGAAGAAATTATTAAACAGTTCTTTATTATTAAAGAATATAAAGAAATTTTTTTCGAAGAATTTAGGCAGTATAATAGGATCTTTCTTTTAGTCAACAATAAATAGTTATATCATATTATCAAAATCTAACTGTACATCTAATTAATGTATTTAAAAGGGGGTAACCATGAATAAAGAAGAAATTTTAGAAAAAAGTAGACAAATACATCAGGATGAGGGAATGGAGCATGCTGAAAATCAAGGGAGAAAAATTGGGTTTATCGCTTTTTCTATTTTATATCTATTTCTTGTCATATTTAATTTTTTTTATGGGGAAATTGCTACATTCGATGCTATTTCTTCTCTGTTTTGGGCGTTCATTGCTGGAGAATCATATGGAAAGTATAGTTTTGCAAAAACAAAGCTGTATCTTATATCTGCTATAGCTGGAAGTATTGCATCTATTCTCTCAGTTGCAAACTATATAATAATCACACTTAGGTAATGGGCATATCCTCTAATATACAAGAGTAGGATAATAGGAATTTATATAGGGGGAATTGAATATGGAGTGGCTTACAAAGGAAAGTGATAATTATATATTTAATTATCATGTGGGCTCTGTTGCAGAAAAAGAAATAGAAAAGGTAATAAACTTGCAGGAAACTTGTTATGATTTTGTTTGCAGTTGTTTAGATGTAAACATGGAAGTTAAAATCAAATATTATCTTTGTAATTCCCCTATAGAAGTAGGTGAATTGTATGGAGACAATGAACCATGTAATGGCTTTGCTAGAAAGCCAAATGAAATATATGCCGTATATAATGATAATGTGAAATGTGTAGGTTTCCATGAGGATGCTCATATAATTTCATATAATATAGCAGTTCCACCTCAAACATTTATGAGGGAAGGTCTTGCAATGTTTTTTGATAGGGTATCATTAAAAATACCTAATTATGCTTGGGTGAAATTTTTTATCGATAATAATATGTATATCAGCATTGAAGAATTGATAATTAATAAAAACTTTTATAAGTATAGTGATTTGATTACCTATCCTATTGCTGGAGAATTTACAGAATATCTAATTTCAACGTTTGGAATACATAAATTCAAAACATTCTATTCTTCACTAAAAGAAGATAATTTTCAGTCAAGTTTTATTGAGGTTTTTAAAACGCCAATATCAATTATTAATTCAAAATTTATTAAATATATTAACAGTATAGGAATTAATGATACTATTTTTAGCATTATAAAGAATGAGTTAGAAAAAAGAAATCTTTTAAAATAAATTTGAAGGTGTGGTTAGTTATATGGATGAGAGATTTTATTTACATGTTCCTTCTTTTGAAGAACTTGGTTATAGACAAAAAATATTAGCACAGCCTGATACAATGGCCTATAACAGGGGATACGAATTAGGATTTGAGAATTATGATAATGAAACAGGTTGTATTGACTTTAGAAAAGAATATTGGAAAGAATGGTTTTCCCGATGGGTAAATAATACACCCGATAAATATTATGCTTATATTATTAAAAGCGGTGAGAATATTCCTATTGGTGAAGTTGCTCTGCATTATGATGATAGTGAAAATGGGTACTGTGTTAATATAATTATAGAAGCTAAATATAGGGGTAATGGATATAGCGGGGAAGCATTACGATTGCTGATTGATGTAGGATTTCACAAATTGAATGCAAAGAGAATTTTTGATACATTTTCAAATGAACGGGTATCAGCAGAGAAAACCTTTAAAAAAGTAGGATTTAAAAGAATTTCAGATGATATGCTTGAATTAACCAGAGATTAAGTAGGGTAACTGTGATTTGCAAGAATTAGTAAGCATGAGAGATAACTATGGATATTGGAGATGGGAATATAATAAAATGAAGAATGAAATGGGTATAAGGAGAGTTATCAAATGTCAAATTATATAATGGATTTGAGGTCTATTGTAGGGCATCGAACTTTATTACAGGTAGGTGTAAGTGTAATTGTAGAAGATAATAAAGGAAGAATTCTATTGCAAAAAAGAGGCGATAACCATTGCTGGGGGTATGCAGGAGGTTCAGTTGAATTAGACAAAAAGGTTGAGGATGCTGCCAAAAGGGAATTATTTGAGGAAACTGGGTTGACTGCAAATAGTTTGGAACTGTTTGGTGTATTTTCTGGAGAAGATACCCATTATATATATCCAAATGGTGACGAGGTATCTAATGTTGATATTGTCTTTATATGTAAAGATTATTATGGCGAATTAATACGACAAGAGGATGAAGTTGAGCAATTAAAGTTTTTTGATATTGAAGAATTACCAAAACAAATATCTCCACCTATAAAGATAGCACTAAACAAGTTGATTGAGAAAAGGATAAGTCAATGCTAAATTACAATTTATGAATAAATAAGAGCTAAACGCGATAGTTGTGGTGAAAATTCAGTCTTGATGAATTTTGTATAAACTTTTACATTCTACCTATTAGTTCTTACTTCTTACTTAAAAAGGTTCTTACCTAAATAACAAAATATTTGGAAAGAGACTGGATTGTTTATGGCTTTTATTTATAAAAAATTATAATGTTAAGAGAGGAAAACCTTATGGGAATATTTGGACCAAGCAAAAAAGAAATTTGGCAGCAGCTGGCTGAGGAAATTCAGGATGATTATGTAAACAATGGCTTTTGGTCTGGAGACAGAGCAGAAGCACACGTATATAATTGGATTGTTGTATTGGATACTTATACAACATCCACAGGAAAATCGTCAATAACCTATACAAGAATGAGAGCTCCCTTTGTGAATCTTGATAACTTTTATTTTAAAATATATAAAGCTGGAATCCTCAGCGGGCTTGGTAAGGCGCTTGGTATGGAAGATATAAACATTGGCCATAAGGAGTTTGATGATAATTTCGTTATAAAAAGCAATAATGAAGAAAAGGTAAAGCAGTTGTTTTCAAATGCAGGCATTAGATCTTTGATACAAGCTCAGTCTCAGTTTAATCTTGAAATATCTGGATTAGTATTATAAATAAAAAAGCCTAAAGCAATTATAATGCTTATTGTTTTGCTCTATCTATTGGTCGGCTGCTCAAATACAAATACCAAGCCAAGTAGTATTTCTACCACCAAAAATAATGCTTCTTCTCAAAGTGTTTTAAAAACCAATCCAGATACTGATATTTTTATTATGAATTATACGGTTTATATGAATGCAGCAAGTATTGATTGGGTAACAAAACTGACACTTAAAGAAGGCAAAGTTCTTGGCAGGATTAATAAAACCGGGATAAAGAAGGGCTTTCAGAATTGGAATGCCACTAAATTTAAATTAGAGTAAGTAAAATATTTTTGGGCAAAAAATAAGGAAAGGCCACCAGCAAATACCATGCCGGTAGGCCTTTTATTCATATTAAAGACCTTATATAATTTATTTACCACAACAAATATAGAAGGGAGTTTTAATATGAATGATATAATTTTAGACGAATTGAAGTTGAATTTCAATGATATAGAGAAAGAAATTTTTGGGATAGTCTGCGAAGCAGGTTTAGCAGCTATTAAAAGTATGTTGGAAAAATTAGACGAAGTGTTATCTGAAAGTAGAGATAAGAAAAGATATAGGTATAAATTTAAAACAGAAAAAACAATTCAAACAACAATGGGAGATTTAACTTTTAGTAGAAGATATTATATTGATAGGTATGCTCAAAAGGGAGTTTTTCTTTTGGACAAAGTCTTAGATTTAAATTTAGTAGGAAGGACTAGTGAAAATCTTATTGAAAGAATGATTGATAGTGCAGTTGATAGTTCTTATAGAAAAAGTGCAGCTAAGATTGAGAAATCAACTTTAAGTAAAATAAGCCATCAAACTATTAAGAATAAAGTAGATTATTTAGGTGATTTAATACGTAAGATTGAGAATGAAAGAGTTGCAAAGTATATAAAAGGAAAACTTAAAGGTAAAAAAGAAGTAGATATACTCTTTGAAGAAAAAGACGGAGCCTACTTGAGAATACAGGGAAAGAAGCACAAACAGGAGATTAAAGTAGCTAAGGTTTATGAAGGTTGGGTTAAAGATAGCGGTAGCTATCGAACAACAGGAACTATATACTTTTCAGGATATGAAGAAGGAGAGATCTTCGATAACATAGTTAATAGCGGTATCGCTGAAATCTATAACGAAGATAAAATTCAATACACTATTCTTAACGGTGACGGAGCCTCTTGGATTAGTGCAGAAACGGAAAATAATATACAAAAGATATATCAGCTAGATTTATTTCATATATTTCAGAAGGCAAGTCGCAAGATAAAAAGTGATGAATCTAGAAAAATAATAAAAAAGCTTCTAAGGAAAAAAAGATATGATAAAGTTTTAGAAAAACTTAAAGAATTTATAGCTTCAGAAGAGGATGAAAAGAGGAAAAAAGAATTAGAAGAAGTATATAGTTACTACAATAATAATTTTGATGCACTCACAAGATATGAGGATAGAAAAGAAATTGTTTTGCCAGCGCCCCCTGACGGAGTCGAATATAAAGGATTAGGCACCATGGAAAGCAGCATAAGAAATGTTATAGCTTCAAGGATGAAAGATAATGGAACAGCATGGTCTATACAAGGAGCTAATAATATGAGTAAGATACTTTGTCTAAAGCATTCTGGCGATTTAAGAGCAAAACTTAAAGATATATTGAGAAATAGCAAAGTCGTAGACTTCATAAATATAAATAAAGTTATCAAAGAGCAGTTAAACGAGTCAAAAATAACTATAAATAATGAGGTTAAAGCTCTTCTAAAAGAACAGAAAAAAGCAGAAGTTTAGCACCTAAAAAAGTTTTAGGGCGCAGCCCGCTGATTTATATTGATTTGCTAGTATTTAATAAAAACATTGTAAAATCCGATTTCTACTGGAAATTATAAAAAAAATTTGCATAATAAAAGCATCCTTTTTATAATAGTTTTGCACAACACAATAGAAAGGATGCCTTAAGATGAATAAAAGTTATTTAAAACAAATGCTCACCTATATTAATAAAGTATACGATATAGGTGAAAAAATCAATACCTTAGAGGATAAAAAGATAAAATCTCTAGTAAAAATTTCAACAATCACCTTTGTAGTTTTGTTTGGATTTATGCTTCAAATAAGAAGTTTCAACAGGTTAGAGCATTGGCTTAAAAAAGGTAAATTTAAAAAAGTATTACCTAAAAACACTAAAATGATTCACATTGATGCCGTTAGGCGCTGCTTAAGTGATTTTGATTTGAATGGTTTGAAAAATATTCATGATAGTATAATTAGAACTACGATAAAAAATAAGATATTTAGAAATGGTACCATAGATGGCTTAAAGGTAGTTGCTGTAGATGGTGTAGAATTATTTGAAAGTGCTAAAAAATTTTGTGACAAATGTCTTTCACGAAAGAATAAGGATGGCACTACTCGTCATTTCCACAGATCTGTAGTTTGTACTACCGTAGGTTCGGATCCCCATGTTATTTTAGGACAAGAAATGCTTGAACCTAAGAAAGATAGTTCGAATAAAGATGAAGGTGAAATCACCGGAGGTATAAGATTAATAAAAAAATTATATCGTAAATATCACCATTTTGCCGATATTATAGTAGCTGATGCTTTATATTGTAAATCTACTTGGATAAAAGAAGTCCTTTCAATAGGAATGAATGCAGTAGTAAGAGTTAAAGATGAGCGTCTTCTCATTGTAAAGGATGCATTAGCTCTATTTAAGCGCCGTGAGGCTGATAAGAAATGGATTGTAAAGCAGGGAAGTAAAGACTATACCAAAATTAAAGCTTGGGATGAAGATAATTTTGAAATATCAGATCCGACTATCAAAGTTAGATTTATAAGGTTTATAGAAGAAATTCATACTGGAGATAAGGTAGAAATTAAAGAAGGCTGGATTATAACAACAGACAAATTTGCCTCAGTAGAAACCTTGTGGAAGATAATGCACAAGAGGTGGGATATAGAAAATAATGCCTTTCATCAGCTTAAAACAGAATGGCATTTAGATCATTGCTTTCTTCATAGCCCTACGGGCGTAGAGACAGTACTGATGTTTATAATTATAGCGTTTAATCTGATGCAGTTATATTTTTTTAGATGTATCAGAGGTTTTAGAAAGAAACGGATGCTTCAAATAGATATTATTGAAGATATAAAAGATGAAAGATTTACTATAGATGACAACTGGAATAATCCAATATTTAAAAAGACTTAATATAAAAATAAAATTGGAAATCGATTATTAAAATTTCTTAGGGTAAGGGTAATTATAACTATTTTTTCGACATATCGGTCTGTTGATTTACCAGCCATGTAAGAAAGTACAATAAAATACAATTCCAGTAAAAGTAAATCTTTTACTGGAATTTAGATGCGAAATCTCTGAGAAAAAAGCTAGAAAGTATAATGAAAGTATGCAAAGCAGTATAATATATGGACAAGGGAAAAAGACTAGAACAAGTTATATATTAAATGGTCTATCGACCTTTGATTTTTTTGCCGAAATACTGTAGTTATGTAATTATGGAAAATGAATCCAAAAAGTAACGGGCAAGTTTACCCAAAACAAGAAAGGTATAATATTACTAAATAACCAATGGCTGCGCCATATAAATTTTTACTGTGACTTTAGATTAACATATGTTTCAAATTTAAATTTTATGGTATATAATTAATATAAAATATTATTTATTTGGAGGGGTCAATATGGCAGTTAAAAAAAGTATATTATATGACATGTTTTTGAATTATTCATACAATGACTTAAAAAATTTGTTTAAGAATTCAAAAACAAAAGAAGAAAGAGATTTTTATATGACACTTTCAAATATAGTATTGCAAAGAGAGCAGGAAAGGATAATTGGTAAACAATAATGCCTACTTATACTATATTTGCAGGTGTTAATGGAGCTGGTAAAACATCAATATATCAATCAATTTATTATAATGATAACAAGTGTGAAAAAAGAATAAATACTGATGAGATGGTAGCTAGAATAGGATCATGGCAAGATAATAACTTACAGATAAAATGTGCTAGAGAAGCCGTAATGCTAATTAAAAGCTATATTAAGGAAGGCATATCATTTAATCAAGAAACTACATTGTCAGGTAAAAGTATTATTAAAAATATCAAACTTGCGAAAAACAATGGATTTTATGTTGTAATGAACTATGTTGGTGTGGATAGTCCTGAAATTGCAAAATACAGGGTTAGACTAAGAGTAGGAAAAGGTGGTCATGGTATACAGGAAGATGTTATTGATAGAAGATTTTACGATTCACTAAAAAACTTAAATGAATCTTTATCAATGTGTGATGAGGTAAATATATATGATAATACTGTAAAGTTTAGAGAGGTAATTTATATTAATAAAGGCAATTTGTTTTGGAAAGATAGGAATTTACCTATGTGGACAAATAATATATTAATAAAATAATCACAAATATTATAATAAAATTTAATATAAGTCACTAAATATCAAGAGTTAGGGTAGAGAGTTAGCTCATTGACCCTATACCAGCCTGCTGAAAAGTAAGGTGGTTCTGCTAACAGCGATAAGAAGTTAAATATTATGGATGGATGATGTCTTCTTATCTTTAGGTAAGGAGATTTTTTATTTATTAAATCAAGTAATAATAAAAGGTATAAAAACTTAATTGGAGGTGAATAATTTTGACAATGGCTTTTAATAAAATTTATGTGATAAATGGTGATATTACTAAGGAAAGTACGGATGCTATTGTAAATGCTGCAAACAGCGGCCTCATGGGAGGAGGCGGAGTAGATGGAGCAATTCATTCAGCTGGCGGCAGTCAGATACTTGAACAATGTATGGCTATTGTAAGAAAAATAGGAAGGCTCAGCACTGGAGAAGCGGTTATTACAACAGGAGGAAAGCTTAAGGCAAAGTATGTTATTCATACAGTAGGCCCTGTGTGGCATGGAGGAAATAACAATGAGGGAACTCTGCTGTCAAATGCTTATAGAAACAGCTTGAAACTGGCTTTTGACAATAATATAAAAACTATTGCATTTCCTAATATAAGCACGGGAATTTATGGATATCCAAAGGGACTGGCGGCAAAAACAGCTTTCAGTACAGTGGCTGAATGCCTGAAAATTTATAAAGAAATAGAACAGGTTAGATTTGTATGTTTTGATGATTATAATTATAATTTATATTTACAGCTGAAAAATAATGCAGATATGATAAAGTAAAATGATAATAATTAATATTGAATTGCAGAGATAAAAATGTCATAATTTTAACTGCTTCTATGTTATACTTATAATGTTTATATATTTGTGGAATTTGATTTAAGGTTTTTTGGAGAAGGTAATAGGTACTATGAAGAGAATAAATGAAATTTTTAGTGATTATGAGGCTCAGGGCAGCATAAATACTGCCTTTGTGGAATCGGTAGTATTGAAGAAAAAAACAAAAACTCTGGAAATGAAGATCAGCTCTGACAAATACATAGAAATAAAGGAGCTGGAGTATCTTAATAATTTTATAAAAAAAAGATTTGCCCTTAAAGATTCTCTGATCACTGTTAAATATGCTGAAGGAACAGATAAAAAACCCATTGAGGGAGAGCTTAAAAATATAATATATTCTGCCTCACATAAATATCCTGTATTAAAAACTGTGGTTTTAAATAATAGCGAAGTTAAGGTGGATAAGAACATCATAAATTTTAGCTTTAAAATTGCTGTATCAGACTTTTTAAAATCCCTTAATTATGATAAAAAAATTCATGATGTAATTAAAAGTACCTATGGGTCATCATATAAAATTAATTTTATTGATAATGTAAGCAGTGAAGATTTAATAAAGATGCAGGAGGATGCTCGTGCAAGGGAAAATATGCTTATTCAGAGGGAAGTAAAAAGCGCTGCAGCAATCAGTACTTCTAGGCTTCCAAAAGAAGTTGTATTTAAAAAACAGGAAATTAAAGGAGAAGCTGAAGGTAAAAGCGGAGGAGATTCATTGCTGATACTTGGAAGAAATCCTAGAATTAAGGAGCCTGTAATAAAAATTACTGAAATCACACCTGATGAAGGAAGAGTTGCTATACAGGGTGAAATATCAAATATAGAGGCAAAGGAGCTGAAAAGCGGGAAAACATTAGTTTCCTTTGATTTATATGATGGCTCAAGCTCAATGACATGTAAGTCATTCCTTAAGCCAGGTGAAGACATTAAGGTTTTATCAAGACTTGAAAAGGCAAAGGGAGTGAGACTTGCCGGAAATGCAGGATACAGCAGGTTTACTGATGAAATTGAGATTATTGCTAATACCATAATAGAAACGGAAGGATTGAAAAAGACAATAAGGCAGGATAATGCAAAGGTTAAGAGAGTAGAACTTCATATGCATACACAAATGAGCCAGATGGATGCCATGACCAGTGCTTCTGATTTAATTAAAAGAGCCATGAGCTGGGGCATGAAATCCATTGCCATAACGGATCATGGAGTGGTGCAGTCATTTCCTGAGGCACATAAGCTGCTTGGAAGAGACAATCCTGATATGAAGATTATATATGGATTGGAGGCCTACCTGGCACCTGACAAAAAGCCATCTGTAATGAATGCTAAGGGGCAGAGCATTGATACAGTTTATTCTGTGCTGGATTTGGAAACCACAGGCTTTTCACCTGTTACCGAAAAAATAACTGAAATAGGAATAATGAAAATCAAAGATGGAAAGGTAATAGATGAATTCAGCTGCTTTGTAAATCCTGAAAAGCCAATTCCTGCAAGAGTTGTTCAGGTTACTCATATAACAGATGATATGGTAAGAGATGCCGAAACTATAGAAAAGGTGTTTCCTAAAATGCTGGAATTTATAAAGGGCACAGTTTTAGTTGCCCATAATGCTGAGTTTGATGTGGGATTTCTAAAGCATAATGCCAGAGTTTTAGGCTATGACTTTGATTTTACCTATGTAGATACCCTATCGCTGGCACAGGAGCTTTTTCCTAATTTTAAGACATATAAATTAGGAAGAATAGCCAAAAATCTTAATATAAAAGTGGATGTAGCACATAGAGCACTGGATGATGTTAATACAACTGTTAAGATATTTAATGTTATGATTGATAAACTTAAGGAAAGGGGAGCGGAAAACCTTAAGGATATAGACATATATGGTTCTGATGAGGAATCTAAAAAAGAGGAATTCAAAAAACTTAGAACATATCATGCAATTATACTGGCAAAGGATTATACAGGTTTAAAAAATTTATATAAACTTGTATCCTATTCACATTTAAATTATTTTTATAAAAAGCCTCGTATACTTAGAAGCATTTATAAAAAATATTCTGAAGGGTTAATAATTGGCAGTGCCTGCAGTGAGGGAGAGCTATATCAGGCTATACTTCTTGGAAAATCTGATGAAGAAATTGAATCTATTGCCAGGGAATATGATTATCTTGAAATACAGCCTCTTGGTAATAATGACTATTTGGTAAGGACAGAGCAGGTACCTGACAGAGAGTATTTAAAGGATATAAACAGAAAGATTATAAGGCTTGGAGAAAAATTAAATAAACTTGTGGTAGCCACAGGTGACGTTCACTTTATGGACCCTGAGGACGAGATATACAGGCGTATACTGGAGGCAGGCCAGGGCTTTAAGGATGCTGATAATCAGGCTCCGTTATATTTAAAAACAACAGAAGAGATGCTTGAGGAATTTTCTTATTTAGGAGAAGAAAAGGCCTATGAAGTAGTGGTTACAAATACAAACAAAATATCAGATATGTGTCAGCAGATAAGCCCTATTTCACCGGAAAAATGTCCACCTCATATAGATGGCTGCGAGCAGACTATTAAGGATATTGCCTATGGAAGGGCTCATGAGCTGTATGGAGACCCTTTGCCTGAAATTGTTCAGTCAAGACTTGATAGGGAGCTTGCTTCTATTATAAAAAATGGCTTTTCAGTAATGTATATTATTGCTCAAAAGCTGGTTTGGAAATCAAATGAAGACGGATATCTGGTAGGTTCCAGGGGTTCAGTGGGTTCGTCCTTTGTGGCTAATATGACTGGTATTACTGAAGTAAATTCTCTTCCTCCTCATTATAGGTGCCCTAAGTGCAGGTACTCGGACTTTTCCGATTATGGCGTTAAAAACGGCTTTGACCTGCCTGATAAGAATTGTCCTGTGTGCGGAGAGAAGTTGTGTAAGGATGGCATGGATATACCTTTTGAGACCTTCTTAGGCTTTAATGGTGATAAAGAACCAGATATAGATTTAAACTTTTCAGGAGAATATCAGGCAAAGGCACATAAATACACAGAGGTTATCTTTGGTAAAGGGACTACCTTTAAGGCTGGAACCATAGGTACCATTGCAGAGAAAACTGCTTTTGGCTATGTTAAAAAATATTATGAGGAAAAGCATATTCCTATAAATAAAGCAGAAATAACAAGACTGGCAGCGGGTTGCACAGGTATAAAGAGAACCACGGGGCAGCATCCTGGTGGAATTATAGTTGTGCCAAAGGGAAGAGAAATATTTGAATTCTGCCCTGTGCAGCATCCTGCAGATGATCCTACATCAGATATTATAACAACACATTTTGATTATCACTCTATTGACCAGAATTTATTGAAACTGGATATACTTGGCCACGATGATCCAACAGTTATAAGAATGCTTCAAGATATAACTGGAGTTAATCCTCATAAGATACCTCTGGATGATAAGGAGACCATGTCCATATTTTCATCCACTGAAGCTCTTGGAGTAACGCCGGATCAGATAAATTCCAAGGTAGGTACATTTGGAATCCCTGAATTTGGTACCAAATTTGTAAGGGGAATGCTTGTAGACACAATGCCAAAGACTTTTTCTGAATTGCTTTGTATATCTGGACTTTCCCATGGTACAGATGTGTGGCTTGGAAATGCCAAGGATCTTATTGATCAGGGAATAGTAACCTTAAGCGAGGCAATATGTACCAGAGATGATATTATGATTTATCTTATGAAAAAAGGTCTTCCACCAAATACCTCCTTTAAGATAATGGAGCTAGTGCGTAAGGGCAAGGTTATGAAGGAACCTGAAAAATGGGCTGAATATGTGGCTCAGATGAGGGAACATAATGTGCCCGAATGGTATATAGATTCCTGCAAAAAGATAAAATATATGTTCCCTAAGGCTCATGCTGCTGCTTATGTAATGATGGCCTTCAGAATAGCATGGTTCAAGGTGCACATACCAAAGGCCTATTATGCAGCATACTTTACCATAAGAGCAAAGGCCTTTGATGCAGAATTTATGATATTTGGAAAAGAAAAGGCAAAAGATAAGATGAAGGAAATTGAAACCATGGGCAATCAGGCAGGCCCAAAGGATAAGGATATGTATGATGATTTGGAGCTGGTTCTGGAAATGTACGAAAGGGGATTTAAGTTCCTTCCTATAGATTTATATAAATCCCATTCAACCAAATTCCAGGTAGAAGAAGAGGGCTTAAGACCTCCTATAAACAGCATATCCGGAATGGGTACTGTGGCTGCAGATGGAATATACAATGCAGCACATGAAAAAGAATTCAGTTCCATAGATGACTTAAAGAAACGTGCTAAGATTGGTAATTCTGCTGTAGATTTACTTAAAAAATTTGGATGTCTTAAGGGCATTCCTGAAAGTGATCAGATTTGTTTTTTTGATGCAATGTAATTTTACATGATGGGGGAATATTTATGGATTTATGGAGTATAGAACTAGATAATTATGATAAAAACCATAACGAAAAAAACGAAACTATTTTCACTCTTGCCAATGGTTACAGAGGCCTTAGAGGAGCGTTGGAATTTTCAAAGCTTGGAAACAGGGGTAATTTTATTGCAGGGGTTTTTGACAAAGCTCAGGGCCAGGTTTCAGAAATAGTAAATTGTCAGGATCCCCTTGGTTTTAATATATATATTGAAAATGAAATGGTGGATATGGAAAAATGCGCTGTGGAAGGTTTTAAAAGAACACTTAATATGAAAAAAGGTGTGCTTATTACAGAACTTACAGTTACTACATCTAAAGGAAGAACTCTTGGGATAAAATCTGAAAGATTTGTAAGCAGGAGCAATGTTCACAGATGGGCTTCGAAATATGAGGTAACAGCTAAAAATTTCAGTGGAAAGCTATTTATAGAAAATTATATTCAAGGAAGTGTAACCAACAGCTCATGGGATGTAATGAACAGGACAAAGCACCTGAAAGTCACAAGATGCACAGATATGAATCCAGGTATAGCATTGGAAGCTAACACATTAGATAAGGGAACAGAAATAATAGAGTGTACAAGGCTCATAGGCGAAAATGATCGTGATAATATTTTTAGAAAAAGAAGATACTGTGACTTTGGAGAAATAGTTTCAGAAGTTTATGAAACCTTTATTAAACAGGGAAGCACTTATACCATATATAAATATGGGGTTACTTATACCAGCAGAGATACTGAAAAAAACTTGTATTGTATAGCTTTAGAGGATATAAATGATTTTGCAGCTTTAGGCTATGAAGGCGAAAAAGAAAAGCACAGCCGTTCATGGAATAAAATATGGAATAATATTGATATTGAAATCCAGGGAGATGATAAAGCTCAAAGGGGAATAAGATATAATTTATTTCAGCTGGCATCCTCAGCTTATGAGGGGGACGGCAGAGTCAGCATAGCAGCAAAGGCTCTTCATGGTGAAGGATATAAAGGACATGTTTTTTGGGATACAGAAGTGTTTATGCTGCCATTTTTTATTTATGAGTGGCCGAGGGCTGCAAGATCACTATTAATGTACAGATATAACACATTAAAGGGAGCCAGGGAAAATGCAGAATTAAGCGGTTATAAAGGCGCAAGATTCCCATGGGAGTCAGCTGATGATGGAATAGAGACAACACCAAAATGGGGGCTTGATTATGAAGGCAATTGGGTAAGAATTTGGACAGGCGATGAGGAATTTCATATTAACTCTGATATAGTATTTGGAATAATAGAGTACTACAGAGCAACTGGAGATAAGGAGTTTCTTATTAATTACGGCATGGAAATGCTGCTGGATACAGCAAAGTTCTGGCAGAGCAGAGTTGAATATAATAAGGAAAAGGACAGATATGAAATAAACTCAGTTATAGGCCCTGACGAATTCCATGAGCATGTTAATAACAATGTTTTTACAAATTACCTTGCAAAGTGGAATATAGAAAAAGCTTTCTACTATAAGGAATGGCTCAGCAAGGAAGACGAACACAAATTGAGATTATTGTGTAATTCGCTTTGCATAAGCTCCAAGGATTTTCATGAATGGAAAAATATAGCCAGCAAGATATATATTCCAACAAATAAAGAGGGCACTATTATAGAGCAGTTTGAAGGATATTTTAATTTAAAGCATATAGAAATAAAAGAATATGATGAAAACAGCATGCCTGTATGGCCTAAAGAAGTGAAACTGGACAGGCTCGGTGAAACTCAGCTTATAAAGCAGGCAGATGTTGTACAGCTTATGCTTATGCTGCCTGAGGAATTTTCAAATGAAATTAAAAAGGTTAATTACCAGTACTATGAAAAGAGAACTATGCATAAATCATCATTAAGTCCATCCATGTATTCAATACTTGGACTTTCTGTCGGAGATACAAGCAATGCATATAAATATTTCATGAAAACTGTGTACACGGATTTAGAGGATAATCAGGGAAATACAGATTCCGGCCTTCATGGTGCTTCCACAGGCGGGTCATGGCAGAGTGTGGTTTTTGGCTTTGCGGGATTATCTGTTTTGAAAGATGGAACTTTAAAACTAAAACCATGGATACCTAAACATTGGAAAATGCTTAAGTTTAAACTTAACTGGCATGAATCGAGAATTACAGTTTCAATTTATCAGAATCATTTTGAAATAGCATCTGATAAAGAAATTAAAATAGAAATTAATAATAAAATCTATGAAACAGGAAAAAATTCAAAAAGGTAAGCAGTAAGGTGAAATCTTACTTTACACTATGTCTGGTGTGTCCATATGAAAATTTTAAAGTATTTTAAAGATATTGCTAGCATGGACAATATAATTTCATGTATAGATAAAAAATGCTAGGTTATAATATTCCTGTAAGTGATAAGATAACAACTGTCGCTGATGAGCGGCAAAGAAAAAACAAAGTTATTTAATATAATATCGCGGGGTGGAGCAGTTGGTAGCTCGTCGGGCTCATAACCCGAAGGCCATAGGTTCAAGTCCTATCCCCGCAACCAAAATTTTTAAAAAATGGATGTGTGATATTATATGAATTCTGTTGAGAATTAAATAATATAAAAGAATTTGTAAAAAGTTCTGTCAAGCATTTTTGAAAATGTCCCAAAATATTTAAAACATTAGCACCAGTTTTCTGGTGCTTTTTAGTTAGGTTTTACTTCTAAAATAAATAATGAGGCTTTCCTGGATTTTGGGTATGCTTAATAAGCCTTCTGAGTTTTATACTTAAAAGGAGGAATAGTAATATTATGGCATTTACTTTTATGCTATATTTTCCTGCCTATGTTTCTGCTTTTTAAGATAACGTTCAAAAGAAGCTTGTTTCCAAGGATGACTCATTGGAGGAATATAACGTTTTTTTGGTTGCCCCGCAGGAGCTGCAAGGTCAAAGCTTTTTGATGTAAGTTCATGTTCTGGTAATAGATCTAGAGCATATACCTTTTCATCAACACAAAAGAACATTCCACCATCAAAGGCTTGAATTACCATACCTGAAGTACCTTTTCGGTAATGTACAGCATATCCATTACAATCCATAGGGAGGTAATAACTTTTCTTGAATTTGATGCAGCTTCCGTTATCAACCTTCCTACTGGTTAATACGGCAAGTGTTAAATTTATTTTTTCAATATCTAGTTGTTTTTCAAAGACAGATTTGATATTATCAACTGGTAAAGCAAACTGGGCATTGAATTCTTTTATGTATGAGTTTAAGAATTCATTTGCTTGCTCAATTGTGCTGATACAAGCTAGCCTCATTTCTAAAGGGAGGCGTGATTGTAACGTCTGAAACATTCTTTCTACGCGCCCTTTAGCTTGGGCAACACTGCTTGTCTTAATTCCTATGCCTAACTGTTTACAGGCATAGCTAAACTGAGTGAAAGTATCCTCTTCAACTGAAGGGGACTTTTTCTTTTTGTATTCAAATACAGTACGTCTATCTGTAAATAACATATAAGGGATACCGTGTTCCGTGAGTACCTGGTGTAACACATGGTAATACCCGTTTAGGGTCTCTTGTGAGTCAAAATAAGCTCCCATAATAGCACCTGTAGCATCATCTACAGCAATGTGTAATTGGGTTTTATTCTTACCGAACCAAAGATGCTGTGAAGCATCCATCTGGAGCATCTCACCTATGTAAGCACATCTAGGGCGCCTCGGGTGTGCATCTTCAGCTGCAATAATTGCATTCTGAATGTTAGAAACCTCTTTTGGAGATTTGGCTACATTCTTCAATTCCTCTAATTGAGCTTTAACCTTTTTCCTTGTAGCACGCTTAGCCTTAGGAGACAGGATGAATTCCTGCATAAGGATTGAACGGATGGTGCTAATGGATACTTTGATATGCTCATGCTTCTCTAATAACTCAGAATAGTGGGTGAGATTAGCATCAGAGTATTTGGTACGATAAAGGTCAATAATTAATTGTCTTGTCTCATCATCAAGTGTATGGACTGGTTTTCTCCCATGATTACCATGAATAAAATAAGCCTTTCCCTGTTCCTGATATCCTTTGATCATTCTATTAATATGTCTAATAGAGCAGCTTAGATAAAGGGATGCCCTCTTCTTGTTTCCATTTGTTTCGACCAATTTCTTTATAGTTGTATATTTATCATTTTCTTTCATAGTTAAATTTACCTTTCTCATTATGTCCACCTCAATTCTCTTGAGGTATCATTATACTATATTTTTTGCATTTGGGACATAATCATATGTGGTATATTAAGACATTATCATAAATCAATCATATAATATAAAAGAATTTGTAAAAAGTTCTTGACAGATTTAAATAATGATGATAAACTAAGTAAGTTGTCGAAAGATGACAGATATGATCTTTGAAAATTAAACAGAGAAGATAACAGGTAAAAACTTGTTAAATAAACCAGCAATTCTTTTATAGAGTATAAAGTAATGAGCAATCAAACTTTTAAATTGAGAGTTTGATCCTGGCTCAGGACGAACGCTGGCGGCGTGCTTAACACATGCAAGTCGAGCGATGAAGCCTCTTCGGGGACGGATTAGCGGCGGACGGGTGAGTAACACGTGGGTAACCTGCCTCAAAGAGGGGGATAGCCTCCCGAAAGGGAGATTAATACCGCATAACATTAGAGCATCACATGATGTTCTAATCAAAGGAGTAATCCGCTTTGAGATGGGCCCGCGGCGCATTAGCTAGTTGGTGAGGTAACGGCTCACCAAGGCAACGATGCGTAGCCGACCTGAGAGGGTGATCGGCCACATTGGAACTGAGACACGGTCCAGACTCCTACGGGAGGCAGCAGTGGGGAATATTGCACAATGGGGGAAACCCTGATGCAGCAACGCCGCGTGAGTGATGAAGGTCTTCGGATTGTAAAGCTCTGTCTTTTGGGACGATAGTGACGGTACCAAAGGAGGAAGCCACGGCTAACTACGTGCCAGCAGCCGCGGTAATACGTAGGTGGCAAGCGTTGTCCGGATTTACTGGGCGTAAAGGGTGCGTAGGCGGATGTTTAAGTGAGATGTGAAATACCCGGGCTTAACTTGGGTACTGCATTTCAAACTGGATATCTAGAGTGCAGGAGAGGAGAATGGAATTCCTAGTGTAGCGGTGAAATGCGTAGAGATTAGGAAGAACACCAGTGGCGAAGGCGATTCTCTGGACTGTAACTGACGCTGAGGCACGAAAGCGTGGGTAGCAAACAGGATTAGATACCCTGGTAGTCCACGCCGTAAACGATGAATACTAGGTGTAGGAGGTATCGACCCCTTCTGTGCCGCAGTTAACACAATAAGTATTCCGCCTGGGGAGTACGATCGCAAGATTAAAACTCAAAGGAATTGACGGGGGCCCGCACAAGCAGCGGAGCATGTGGTTTAATTCGAAGCAACGCGAAGAACCTTACCTGGACTTGACATCCCCTGAATAACCTAGAGATAGGCGAAGCCCTTCGGGGCAGGGAGACAGGTGGTGCATGGTTGTCGTCAGCTCGTGTCGTGAGATGTTAGGTTAAGTCCTGCAACGAGCGCAACCCTTATCATTAGTTGCTACCATTAAGTTGAGCACTCTAGTGAGACTGCCCGGGTTAACCGGGAGGAAGGTGGGGATGACGTCAAATCATCATGCCCCTTATGTCCAGGGCAACACACGTGCTACAATGGTGGGTACAGAGAGATGCAATACCGCGAGGTGGAGCCAAACTCTAAAACCCATCCCAGTTCGGATTGTAGGCTGAAACTCGCCTACATGAAGCTGGAGTTGCTAGTAATCGCGAATCAGAATGTCGCGGTGAATACGTTCCCGGGCCTTGTACACACCGCCCGTCACACCATGAGAGCTGGTAACACCCGAAGTCCGTGAGATAACCGTAAGGAGTCAGCGGCCGAAGGTGGGATTAGTAATTGGGGTGAAGTCGTAACAAGGTAGCCGTAGGAGAACCTGCGGCTGGATCACCTCCTTTCTAAGGAGTCGACATGTAAGGATAACTTATATGAAAGCTTGGTTTATTTCTCTGTTTAATTTTGAGAGATCAAAAAACCTAAACGGTTTTTGATTAGTCTCTTTTGTTCTTTGAAAATTGCACAGTATAAAAAAGTTTACATTAAAGTTAAGGTATACAAAATACCTTTGTATTAAGATTACTTTATTTAAAGGAAAATTGCTAGAAGCGAGCAATACAAGGAAGCAACTGAACGAGGAGCGGAGTTTACTCAAGGTAAATGAGCACCGCAGTGAAGGCAGCTGACGCAGTAGTGCGAAGCTTATAGAGATTTTAAAGGTCAAGCTACAAAGGGCGCATGGTGAATGCCTTGGCACCAGTAGGCGAAGAAGGACGCGATAAGCTGCGATAAGCTTCGGGTAGGCGCAAATAGCCTGTGATCCGGAGATTTCCAAATGGGGAAACCCACATACCTAACGGTATGTACTATAAACTGAATTCATAGGTTTATAGGGCTAGACCCGGGGAACTGAAACATCTAAGTACCCGGAGGAAGAGAAAGAAAAATCGATTTTCTGAGTAGCGGCGAGCGAAAGGGAAAGAGCCCAAACCAGGAACTTGTTCCTGGGGTTGTGGATAGATTATTACTTAAGACAGGATTTAACTGAAGGTTCTGGAAAGGACTGCCACAGAAGGTAACAGCCCTGTAAGTGAAAAAGGAAGTCTTAAAGATCTATTCCAGAGTACCACGAGACACGTGAAACCTTGTGGGAAGCAGGGAGGACCACCTCCTAAGGCTAAATACTAACTGGTGACCGATAGTGAAGAAGTACCGTGAGGGAAAGGTGAAAAGAACCCCGGAAGGGGAGTGAAATAGAATCTGAAACCGTGTGCCTACAACCGGTCATAGCACTTTAACGTGTGATGACGTGCTTTTTGTAGAACGAGCCAGCGAGTTACGGTATGTAGCAAGGTTAAGTACTTAAGGTACGGAGCCGAAGGGAAACCGAGTCTGAATAGGGCGACTAGTTGCATGCTGTAGACCCGAAACCGGGTGACCTATCCATGGACAGGTTGAAGCGGAAGTAAAATTCCGTGGAGGACCGAACCACATTGGTGTTGAAAAATCATGGGATGAGCTGTGGATAGCGGAGAAATTCCAATCGAACTCGGAGATAGCTGGTTCTCCTCGAAATAGCTTTAGGGCTAGCGTTGAGAATGAGTAGTGGAGGTAGAGCACTGAATGGGCTAGGGGCTGACAACAGTTACTGAACCCTATCAAACTCCGAATGCTATATACTTGAATCTCAGCAGTCAGACTACGAGTGATAAGATCCGTGGTCAAAAGGGAAACAGCCCAGATCATCAGCTAAGGTCCCAAAGTGTAAGTTAAGTGGAAAAGGATGTGGGATTTCTAAGACAACTAGGATGTTGGCTTAGAAGCAGCCACTCATTTAAAGAGTGCGTAATAGCTCACTAGTCGAGAGGTCCTGCGCCGAAGATGTCCGGGGCTAAAACTTACCACCGAAGCTATGGATGTACACTACGTGTACGTGGTAGAGGAGCTTCCTGTATGGGCTGAAGTCGTACCGAAAGGAGCGGTGGACTGTACAGGAGTGAGTATGCTGGCATAAGTAGCGAGAAATAAGTGAGAATCTTATTGGTCGAAAACCTAAGGTTTCCTGAGGAAGGTTCGTCCGCTCAGGGTTAGTCGGGACCTAAGCCGAGGCCGAAAGGCGTAGGTGATGGACAATCGGTTGATATTCCGATACCGCCAACTGACGTTATTACAAATGGGATGACGCAGGAGGATAGGATGTGCGCACTATTGGATGTGCGTCTAAGCACTTAGTCAGGTCAGGCAGGCAAATCCGTCTGATCAATGATGAGGTGTCATGGGGAGCGAAATTATCGTCGCGAAGTATCCGATTCCACGCTGCCGAGAAAAGTCTCTATGGAGGAAGTTGGTGCCCGTACCGCAAACCGACACAGGTAGGTGAGGAGAGAATCCTAAGACCATCGGAAGAATTGTTGTCAAGGAACTCGGCAAATTGACCCCGTAACTTCGGGAGAAGGGGTGCCTCGCAAGAGGTCGCAGAGAATAGGCCCAAGCAACTGTTTAGCAAAAACACAGGTCTCTGCTAAAGCGAAAGCTGAAGTATAGGGGCTGACGCCTGCCCGGTGCTGGAAGGTTAAGGGGATCCGTTAACGCAAGTGAAGCGGTGAACTTAAGCCCCAGTAAACGGCGGCCGTAACTATAACGGTCCTAAGGTAGCGAAATTCCTTGTCGGGTAAGTTCCGACCCGCACGAATGGCGTAATGACTTGGGCACTGTCTCGACAACAAATCCGGCGAAATTGTAGTGCAAGTGAAGATGCTTGCTACCCGCGATTGGACGGAAAGACCCCGTAGAGCTTTACTGTAGCTTAGCATTGAGTTTCGGTATTGTCTGTACAGGATAGGTGGGAGACTGCGAAGCAGGGGCGTCAGCTTCTGTGGAGTCACCCTTGGGATACCACCCTGACAGTACTGAGATTCTAACCGGTGGCCATGAAACTGGTCACGGGACATTGTTAGGTGGGCAGTTTGACTGGGGCGGTCGCCTCCTAAAATGTAACGGAGGCGCCCAAAAGTTCCCTCAGTGCGGTTGGAAATCGCGCGAAGAGTGCAAAGGCAGAAGGGAGCTTGACTGCGACACATACAAGTGGAGCAGGGACGAAAGTCGGGCTTAGTGATCCGGTGGTTCCTCGTGGGAGGGCCATCGCTCAACGGATAAAAGCTACCTCGGGGATAACAGGCTGATCTCCCCCAAGAGTCCACATCGACGGGGAGGTTTGGCACCTCGATGTCGGCTCGTCGCATCCTGGGGCTGAAGTAGGTCCCAAGGGTTGGGCTGTTCGCCCATTAAAGCGGCACGCGAGCTGGGTTCAGAACGTCGTGAGACAGTTCGGTCCCTATCCGTCGCGGGCGTAGGAAATTTGAGAGGAGCTGTCCTTAGTACGAGAGGACCGGGATGGACTGACCTCTGGTGTACCAGTTGTTCCGCCAGGAGCATGGCTGGGTAGCTATGTCGGGACGGGATAAACGCTGAAAGCATCTAAGCGTGAAACCCACCTCAAGATTAGATTTCCCATAGCGTAAGCTAGTAAGGCCCCTAGAAGAACACTAGGTTGATAGGTTAGAGGTGTAAGCATGGCAACATGTTCAGCTGACTAATACTAATAGGTCGAGGGCTTGACCAAATAATTATACTGTGCAATTTTGAAAGAACAAGATTCTTTCTTTAATTTAAATCTGGTGACAATGGCGTGGATGTAACACCCGTTCCCATTCCGAACACGAAGGTTAAGCTTCATTGCGCCCATGGTACTGTAGGGGAGGCTCTGTGGGAGAGTAGGTAGTTGCCAGGTGAGTAAAAAATGCGGATTCGTAGGAGTCCGTATTTTTGTTTATCTAAAATAATATTTAAATTTATTAGAATAAGAAGGAATATAAGTTAAAGTGTGGAATATATAATTTAGAGCAAATATTTTAAGGAGGATTGGAAAAAATGCCTGATAAGGGGAAAAGTAAAAGCGGATCTACTAAAAAGGGCGATAAGAACAAAGACAAGGGAAAAAAGAAATAAATCAGTAAAGGCACAAAAGGCATCAGAATGCTTAGTTCTGATGCCCTTTGTATAGAGGTTAAATATGTGGAAATAAGCAATAAATTGATTTACAATATAAATACCATAAAACAAATGGAATGCTATATGAATAAACATACAAAATGAAGGAGGTAACATATAAATGTCAGATATTAAATTTGAAATTAAGGAGCATGCAGGTACTCTTTCAGAGTCAGCAAAGGGTTGGAAAAAGGAATTAAATATGGTTTCCTGGAATGAGAAGGAGCCAAAATTCGATTTAAGAGATTGGGATAGCCAGCATAAAAAAATGGGTAAAGGTATCACATTAACTATTGATGAATTGAAAAAACTTAAAGAAATCCTAGATGGCATGAGCTTGTAATCATTGTCGAATGTAACCAGGCAGCACCCGATAATTGTCGAACACCCTATTAAAGGGGTAAAATTTTTCTACTTGTGCTATAATCTCGTTTTCGACACTTAAGTAAAAATTAAGAGAAGGAACCTGGATAAATAGAGGCTTTCCTTCTCTTTTCTTATTTTAAAAATGTTGTATGAAAACATCAACTTAGAAATTTTTTTATTTTCTTATTCAGTTCTTTAGGAAGATAATATTTTTTATCTAAGCCTAAATTAAATAGGCCATTTAACGCTGTACATACTTGGCTTCCTGTATATGTTGCTGTATAAAAAGCATCCTGTGTATTCATGACATTCATATTACGTAGCGTTTCAAGAATATCATCTGCTGTAAAATGTGTTCCTTGCAGGTCTAGCTTGTTTTCAAGCAAACGATAAATTAGTAAAGACGTATAACAAATCATGAAGTGTGCAATAATCCTGTTGCGATTTCTGTGATAAACTGGTCTTGCATTAAAATTGCTTTTTAGTATCCGAAAACAATCCTCGATTTTATAACGGTTTGAATTTATAGTAAGTATTGATTTAGCATCATCATCCAAATTTGTGGCAACTGCGTAATACCCATCATATTTTTCTTCTCTATCAATGATAGATTGATCAATTTCATAGTGATCAGAGGCTTTTTCACCATTATTACCTTTTGATGTCCTTTTGATGAAACGTGTAACATCATGAGGTCCCTTTTTTATATTATCTATATTTTGATTGTTGAGTAAGTTCTTAGCCCGTTCAATCTGCGCATTTCTGATATGCCTTTGATATTCCATCATTTTTCTTGAAAATGTAATTATGATTTTTTGCTTTAGAAATGCTTTTGATTTTACAATTCTGGACTTACCGTTTTTATATGTTCTCTTTTCATATAGGCCAACATCCATGGCGCTGTCTGCATCTATGATTTTGTAAACAGTATCGTTATAAATGGGTAAATTCTTTTTATCAAATCTATCGAATCCCTTCATAAAACTGATAGTAATAGGAGAATCATCAGAAATCCGACGATAATCAAAATCATTAAAAACAGCTTCCTTTAGTTTGTCTGAAAGTTTTTTTACAGACTGGGTTACAATAAAGGCTCTTCCACCCATGGAGTTAAATTTTCTTATATTAAATGAGCCAAGTCCTGCATCAGCACAGTAAATGAATTGTTTATTTTTAAACATTTTTGTGATTTTCTGTTCCAGTGGAACTGCACATTTCTGCTCATTGTCAGAACCAGAGTTAATGCACATTGATATAGGGATTCCATCTCCGTCCATAAATAGGCCCATCTGCACAATTGGATTGGGACGGTGTTCTTTTGAAAGGCCGTATCTGCGAAGACCTTTGAGAATCTCGCCAGTGGCTTCATCTACGTATTCATCGTCCTCATCTTCTGATTCAAAATAATAATTTGTACAGTCGAAATAACATATGGAAGTGTTTCTTTTTATGATGTTATTACTATTAATGAATAAATGTTCCAAATATTCGTCGTAGTTATCCTCTAACAAATCCATGAAGCGTAAAATATGCTGGTATTCAAAGTATGGTTTTTCGTAATAGGAATCAAGTTTGTCAAATGTCCCTAGTTTTGATGTTGGTTCTAAAATCCTTGCAAAGGTAAGGAAACGGTTGATTGTATTACAATCAAAGGTAATCTTTGAATTACTGTTGATATCATGAAAAAAATCTGAAAGTTTGAGGTCGTGATATATATGTTGCAGAATAAAATAACCGACATTAAGTAGCGCGGATTTGGATGCGATATTTTTTGTAGGTGAAAGCTTTTCGCTAAAGTCAACCTTTAAGTTTATGTCGATTTTCCCTTCCTTATATTCTTTATTGAATTCCTCAACCTGCTTTTTTGCATATTCAAGAGGATCAGTGGTAATTGCTAGCAGCTCAGAATATTTTCCAATTCGTTTTACATTTTTTGTAGTGGTCTTCTTACCATTTCTGATTCCCATCTGAATGAAGTAAGTAGGATCTTTAGATTTTTTATCGTAATTCAATTTCATATAATATCACACCTCCATTCCTATTATAACATATAATACAACACCATACAACATATAAAACGCAAAATTTGACAAGAAAAAAATCAGGAAAGCCTTGTATTTAAAGCATTTTCTGACCATATAAGTTCATTATGTATTGGAGTAAGTGTTGAAAACCCGAAAAAACTTAAAGAAATCCTAGATGGCATGAGCTTGTAATCATTGTCGAATGTAACCAGGCAGCACCCGATAATTGTCGAACACCCCAGAAGTTTAGCACCTAAAAAAGTTTTAGGGCGCAGCCCGCTGATTTATATTGATTTGCTAGTATTTAATAAAAACATTGTAAAATCCGATTTCTACTGGAAATTATAAAAAAAATTTGCATAATAAAAGCATCCTTTTTATAATAGTTTTGCACAACACAATAGAAAGGATGCCTTAAGATGAATAAAAGTTATTTAAAACAAATGCTCACCTATATTAATAAAGTATACGATATAGGTGAAAAAATCAATACCTTAGAGGATAAAAAGATAAAATCTCTAGTAAAAATTTCAACAATCACCTTTGTAGTTTTGTTTGGATTTATGCTTCAAATAAGAAGTTTCAACAGGTTAGAGCATTGGCTTAAAAAAGGTAAATTTAAAAAAGTATTACCTAAAAACACTAAAATGATTCACATTGATGCCGTTAGGCGCTGCTTAAGTGATTTTGATTTGAATGGTTTGAAAAATATTCATGATAGTATAATTAGAACTACGATAAAAAATAAGATATTTAGAAATGGTACCATAGATGGCTTAAAGGTAGTTGCTGTAGATGGTGTAGAATTATTTGAAAGTGCTAAAAAATTTTGTGACAAATGTCTTTCACGAAAGAATAAGGATGGCACTACTCGTCATTTCCACAGATCTGTAGTTTGTACTACCGTAGGTTCGGATCCCCATGTTATTTTAGGACAAGAAATGCTTGAACCTAAGAAAGATAGTTCGAATAAAGATGAAGGTGAAATCACCGGAGGTATAAGATTAATAAAAAAATTATATCGTAAATATCACCATTTTGCCGATATTATAGTAGCTGATGCTTTATATTGTAAATCTACTTGGATAAAAGAAGTCCTTTCAATAGGAATGAATGCAGTAGTAAGAGTTAAAGATGAGCGTCTTCTCATTGTAAAGGATGCATTAGCTCTATTTAAGCGCCGTGAGGCTGATAAGAAATGGATTGTAAAGCAGGGAAGTAAAGACTATACCAAAATTAAAGCTTGGGATGAAGATAATTTTGAAATATCAGATCCGACTATCAAAGTTAGATTTATAAGGTTTATAGAAGAAATTCATACTGGAGATAAGGTAGAAATTAAAGAAGGCTGGATTATAACAACAGACAAATTTGCCTCAGTAGAAACCTTGTGGAAGATAATGCACAAGAGGTGGGATATAGAAAATAATGCCTTTCATCAGCTTAAAACAGAATGGCATTTAGATCATTGCTTTCTTCATAGCCCTACGGGCGTAGAGACAGTACTGATGTTTATAATTATAGCGTTTAATCTGATGCAGTTATATTTTTTTAGATGTATCAGAGGTTTTAGAAAGAAACGGATGCTTCAAATAGATATTATTGAAGATATAAAAGATGAAAGATTTACTATAGATGACAACTGGAATAATCCAATATTTAAAAAGACTTAATATAAAAATAAAATTGGAAATCGATTATTAAAATTTCTTAGGGTAAGGGTAATTATAACTATTTTTTCGACATATCGGTCTGTTGATTTACCAGCCATGTAAGAAAGTACAATAAAATACAATTCCAGTAAAAGTAAATCTTTTACTGGAATTTAGATGCGAAATCTCTGCGAACACCCTATTAAAGGGGTAAAATTTTTCTACTTGTGCTATAATATAAGTGTATTTTACATCACTAATGCTACCTTAAAGTTTAGTCCAAATTTCACTAAAAGTTATTATTGGTAACACCATGCGTATGCAGAATAATAAATAATGGCTTTGTAGGCCAGAAGGAGTGATTATTTTGGAAGGAATTATTTTGAATGCATTTGAAAGGACTACAGGCAACAAAAAATTCAAAGAAAATGGTTTTATACCAGGAGTAATATACGGAGATACTGTGAAAAAATCAGAACCTGTGAAATTTGAAGAAGTACCATTAAAGAGGGTTCTTGAAAAGCATGGTCCTAATGCTAAAATGTGGATTCAGTATGGTAATGAAAAAAAATATGGGTTCATAAAGGAAATTCAAAGACATCCTGTATCGGATAAGATTATTCATGTGGATGTACAGCTTGTTTCCAGAAAGCATGAAATTAAAATGCAGCTGCCAATCATATTTAAGGGTGAGGACAGACTTACCTCAAATGTGCTTCAGCTTCAAATTCATAAGCCTGAAATTGACGTTTACGGAAGAATGGATTTAATGCCTGATGCTGTTACAGTTGATGTATCCAAAAAAGAACTCGGAGATACAATTACAGTAAATGACTTTAATTTGGACAAGGAAATAAAAGTTAATGACATGGAAGGAGAAATTTACGCAACTGTTGCAAAGTTAAAGGAAAAGGATGAGCTGGGGGACACTGCTGAAGAAATCACTGAATAATTAAAATTAAAACATAATATTTTTATTTTAAAAGGATGAATGTTAATTTTCGTCCTTTTTCTATAATTAATAAATCAGAAAATGTGAACAATATACATATAAAATAATTATGGCTAAATTAAATCAATTATAAGAAGAAAAGCGGTGATTGCCATGTGCGGACGTTTTTACATTGAAAATAATATAGAAGATGTTATATCAGGTTATGGTATAACAGATGTAAAAAAACTCAATTTTTCAAAGGGAGAAATATTTCCTGGAACCAATATACCTGTAATTATAAAGAAAGATGAAAGAATACTGGATTTTTTTAAATGGGGATATAAGATTTATGGCATAAACAGTGAAGTTATCAATATCAGGATTGAAACAGCTGCGGAAAAGCCCAGCTTTAGGAATGCCTTTTTACAGAGCAGGTGTCTTATTCCTGCAAATGCTTTTTTTGAGTGGAAAAGTGAAGGAAAGTGCAAGACAAAATATAAAACTTCATTGGAGGAAGTTAAGCTTTTCTCATTAGCAGGAATATATAAGGAGTTTAAAGATAAAAATAACACATCATATTTTGGCGCTGCAATACTAACCAGAGCAGCTAATGAACAAATGAGTAAAATTCATAACCGAATGCCGGTTATTATAAAAAAAGAAGATGAAGAACAATGGCTGGCAGATTCAGACACAGGTATTTTAAAGCTTAGAGAAAAACTGGAGAAGGATAACTGGTTTAGATTAAAAATAGATTCAGCATCAGGAAGTCAGCAGATTTCAATATATGACTTATTGTAGACTAAAAAGGTTACCCGGGAATAATTATCTATTCCAGGATAACCTTTTATTTATAATTTTTGTACATTTACTGCCATAGGACCCTTTGGACCATCTGTAATATCAAAAATGACACTTTCACCTTCATGGAGGTCCTTATCATTTCCCTTTTCTTTAATTTGAAGGTGATTTACATAAACATCTTTTCCCTGATTGCAGGATATAAATCCATATCCTTTATCCTGATCATACCACTTAACTACACCAGTTACACTAGCCAACAAAAAGCCCCCTTATTATTATTTTTTATGTCTACAAATATAGTATTGTTATAAAAATGAGTATTATTCATTATTTTGTCGAATGTAACCAGGTAGCACCCGACATTTGTCACATTTTACTTTCCATTGACCATCACATCATTGTCCTTTGTTTTATGATTATTCTTATTCTTAAATATACCCATAACATTTTCTGCAATATTTTTACTGGTGTTTCTAATCATTTCACCAGGAAGTTTTTTAAGCTTAAAACTATGAAATTCAAATATGGGTTCCAGTAAATTCATTGTATCGTCATAGCCTATCTTTATTCGATTACGTATACCTTCATTAGAAAAATCAAGTACACCTGAAAAAACCCCGCCCTGGTCTGTACTTGGGCTTATGCAGATTATTTTACACTTAGGAAATTTGCTTCTGTCAATTATATAATTTCTGTCTAAATTTATTACAAATAACATATCAAAGCCTAGATTGTAAAGCGGCCTAATTGGCAAATTATCAAATAAGCCTCCATCTAAATATTTTAAGTTTCCTATTTCTTCAGCGGAAAATACAGGAGGAATAGCTGCAGATGCACATAAAATTTTTTTAGCAGTATCAGAATCATAGTTATTTAATTTGAAATATCTCCCAACTAAATCAGGGAGTTCAGCACAAGTTATATAGATTGGCATTGGAGAGCATAGTGCTTCATTAAGATCCAGGCTGTCCAATATATCAGTTAAGCCCTGCCTTGAAACATTACCTTGCTCTAATAATCCAGGCAGATGTTTTTTTATGAAGTTAAGATTTTTAGTGCCTATAAATAATTTTAAACCTTTTGTAAAAAGATCTACATTGTCAGTTGGCAGTGCTTTTTCTCTTGTAAGGCTCATCCATATATCTTCCGCCAGATTATAATCATTTAAAGCAAAAAGTGCTGCATTTAAGGCACCAATTGATGTTCCTGAAACGCCTTGAATATATGTATCTATTTTTAATTCTCTAAGTGCCTTCCATACTCCAATTTGATAAGCTCCTTTGCACCCTCCACCGCTTAGAACTAAACCAATTTTCAAAGTAATCACCCCCTTAAATTAATTTTATCACAAAGTTTACAAATAGTGTTAAAGGACGAAATTATTAAAGCACATTTAAAAAAATATTAATAATTTTAAACGTTTTTATTTATACTATATATGCAAAGATTTTAATGGCAGCTGTTATTGTAAAAAGAATAAAACTGGATTATAATATTATTAAATTATAGGAACGGAGGGATCTTTTAGAAATGAAGATTAAATTTCGATTTGTATCTTTATGCCGCTAATTGAATAGTGCTTAAGAACTCTGCCTTGGGTGGAGTAGTCGAGATTGGTCTGCCTATTTTTAAAGGAACTCTTTAAAATTTATTTTGTTATGGAGAAAAAGGGTAGGACAAATTTACCCTTTTTTGTTTTGTTTAAAAATAGAATTACATTTATAAATAGATTATATCCACCTTAAATAGCACAATGGATAGAGTTTTACAGCGGCGGCAATTAGTAAAATTAATATTTATTGGAGGAATATTTTATGGAAGAAACAGCGGTTTTAGTAGGAGTTAACTTAAATAACCAGGAAGATTTTCAATATCTCATGGAGGAGTTAAGAAATTTAGCTGATGCTTGTGATTTGAAGGTGGCTGGAGAAGTAACACAGAAAATAAGTGAAGTAAATACGGGCTATTATATTGGCACAGGAAAGATTCAGGAGCTTTCTCATGTGATGGAGGAAACAGGAGCTGATGTAGCTGTTTTTAATGATGAGCTTACACCAACCCAGATTAGAAATTTAGAGGAAGAATTAAAGTGCAAAGTTATAGACAGAACTATGTTAATTTTGGATATTTTTGCACAAAGGGCTAAGACTAAGGAGGCAAAGCTTCAGGTTGAAATAGCTCAGCTTCAGTATACCCTGCCGCGTTTAATAGGCCTTAGAGAATCCTTAGGAAGACAAAGCGGAGGAGTGGGAACAAGAAATAAAGGCGCAGGAGAAAAAAAGCTGGAGCTGGATAGAAGAAAAATTGAAGAAAGAATAAACCTGTTAAACAAGGAATTAAAAGAATTAGTAGTTAATCGTGAAACTCAGAGAAGCAAACGCAGAAAAAATGAAATCCCAGTAGTATCATTAGTTGGGTACACAAATGCAGGAAAATCAACTCTTATGAATGCAATACTTGAAAGATATAATAAGGCAGAAGACAAGCAGGTATTTGTAAAGGATATGCTTTTTGCAACTTTAGATACTTCAGTGAGAAGCATAAAGCTTCCTGACAATAAGCAGTTCCTGTTAACTGATACTGTAGGCTTTGCAAGTAAATTGCCGCACAATCTTATAAAAGCCTTTAGATCAACACTGGAGGAGGCAGCAGAAGCGGACCTGCTGGTTCATGTTATAGATTATTCTAATCCTAATTATAAAGAACAAATACAGATTACAAATGCCGTATTAAAAGAAATTGGAGCTGAAAATATTCCAGTAATTTATGCTTACAATAAATCAGATTTGGCTGGATATAACAATGATAACAACCAGGAAAACAATGCTGTTTATATATCAGCAAAAGAAAAGTCTGGTTTAAGTGAGCTAATGGATATGATAATCAAAAAAATATTTAACAATTATGTTAAATGCCAAATGCTTATACCTTATGATAAAGGAGGCATAATTTCATATTTAAGTGAAAATGCAAATATCATAAATACAAGCTATGTTAAGGATGGAACTAAACTGGAATTAGAGTGCAAAGCAGCAGACTTTCAAAGATTTAAAAATTATTCTATAGTCCAAAAATAAATTAAAGTGAAAATTTGGGACAGCTGTTATTAAGCCAGGTAGCATTCGTAATTTGTCGAATGCTACCAGGCAGCACCCGATATTTGTCATTTAGTAAAATGATATTATCATACCGCCCTTTCCTGCATATGTGCTCATAGTTGCTCCCATGTCATTGATAATAATATCTTTAGGATGAAACCTGTTAATGATTTCATTTCTTATATATTCAACATCTGCAAGATTGTCCACATGAGTAATTCCAAAAACAGTATCTGAAAAATCTTTTTTTCTTTCACCTATCACGTTCAGCACTTTATTTAAAAACTTTTTCTTTCCTCGGGTTTTTCCAATTAGAACTACTTTGCCATGCACTCCCTGAAGTAGTATTTTTAAATTTAGTATTTTAGCTATGGAGCCTTGAAATCTGCTCAGCCTTCCACCCTTAACGATATTCTCAAGTGTATTAAGAAGTATAAGGATATTCATGCTTTTTAAACATGAATTAAGTTCATTTACAATTTCATTAACATTTAAACCTTTCAAAGCCAGTTCAGCGGCCTTAAGTATTAAAATACCATGTCCAAGTGATCCTGCCAGGGTATCAAAAACTGTTACAGATAAATCGCACATACCCTTACCCACACAAGCCGACTGATATGTACCGCTTAAGCCGGATGAAATGGTTAAGCAGAGTATTTCATCATCTTTTGAAAACTGTTTAAAAGCATTTGCAAAGGCTAATGGTGAGGGCTGTGAAGTCTTTGGAATTTCATCAGAAGAAAACATTTTATTAAAGAATTCTTTAGATGTAATATTTTTCCCCTCCTTAAATTCTTTGCCTTGTATATATATGTTCAAAGGAACCACTGCTATATGATATTTTTTAAGGAATTCCTCAGGTAAATCTGCAGAACTGTCAGTTACTAACCTTACCATGTTATTATTCTCCTCGTATAATAAGTTTATAGTCAGTTAAATGACTGCTATAAACTTATTTATTTTTATATTTTAGTATAGATAAGAAAGTATCTATGTTTTTCTGTGGGGATTCCCCCAATTCATTATTGCTATCTATTTTACATTCCTATCTATACAACTTACATTAACTATTTATAAAGGAATTTCCTAATGCTAAAATAGTCCTAACGGACTTTAGCGAAGGTTACTGCTGTATTCTCCTGCAAAACATATTGTTATTGCCTAGAAAGCTTGCAGCCTGACCAGAGTATCAAATTCTGCTTACACAAATGTTGCATCTCCATTCGTAGCCACCAGCAAGGTATTTCGCTTGGTTGAATGCTGATTACGCGAGGTTGCAGTCAGTACTCTGGATTAGGATAATTCCTTTTCTAATTTCCTCATTACTTTCGAAAGGTGGTGATTTCATGAAGAAAGTAGATTACTTATCAACTCTATTTGTTGGTATCGATATTGGTGCGAGACAAAATGTTGTCTCTGCAATTAACTTTGAACAGGAATTTTTTATTAAAATGAAACCTGTTCCTAATACACAATCTGGTGCAGAACAACTAGAATCCATGCTCGTCAAGATACTAGAAAATAATATATTTAAGGTTACTATTATTGGTCTTGAGTCTACTTCATTTTATGGCGTGCATATAGCTAATTTTTTATCTGCAAGTGAAAAACTTGTGCCATATAAACCCTACGTCTACTGTTTGAATCCTAAGGAAGTTGCTAACTACAAAGATTCCTTTAATGCTCTTAACAAAAATGATGGCATTGACTCTTTTGTTATTGCTGATTTTGCAAGAGTCGGCAGGATTCATACTGAGCCTTGGCGTGGTTCTCAATACCTTGCCCTACAAAGGCTTACAAGACACAGGCTTCATATAGTTGAATGCTTAACCAGGGAGAAGACATATATGCTATCAAATGTATTTCTCAAGTTTAGCGAATTTGCTTTGTTAGATGGTGAAGAACATCCTTTTTCTAATAAATATGGTGCCACTGCTTCCTCTATCCTGACGGATTTTTTATCTTCTGAAGACATTGCAAATGCTTCCATAGAAGAACTTGTTGAATTCATCAATACAAAGAGTCGAAAGAGAATTTCTGATCCACAGATGACTGCTAAAATTCTTCAACAAGCTGCTCGTAATTCATATCGCCTTGATAAATGTTTGTATGAGCCATTAACGACTTCAATTGCATGCTCTTTTAACTGTATTCAGGCTTTTGAAAAAGAACTGAGTACTATTAATAAAGCCATTGAGAAAGCGGTTATGGGAATGAATCCTGTGGAATATCAAATTCTCATGTCAATCCCTGGTTTTGGCCCTGTTTATTCCAGTGGTATTCTTGCCGAATTAGGCAGTGTGCATGCATTCCCTAATAATGATGCTATTGCTAAATATGCTGGCATCGTATGGAAAGAAAATCAATCTGGTGATTTCAAGGCTGAAAATACGCCAATGAACAAAGCAGGTAACCGTTATTTACGTTATTATCTGATAGAAGCCGCTGGTAGTGTCATAAGACACGTTCCTGAATATCAAGCTTTCTACCAGAAGAAATTTGCTGAAGTGACTACACATCAGCATAAACGAGCACTCGCGCTAACTTCTCGTAAATTAATCCGTTTGATTTTTGGATTGCTGGCTAAAAATCAACTCTACTCTTCAAATAGAGTAGATTAATTATATAAGACACACGAACATACATTCTGATTTGACTGTATGTTTATTAGGGTTACCCTTTTTTTGAAGAATCATTTCATTTTCTTTTTATTTTGTTCTTGACATATTACCAAATTGCTTTTTAACCATTGTAATGTGGCCTAGTAATTATTTGTATAATAAGAATTATAGCACATATAAAAAACTGAATAAAGAAATGTTGAAATTATCAGAGATTTCGCATCTAAATTCCAGTAAAAGATTTACTTTTACTGGAATTGTATTTTATTGTACTTTCTTACATGGCTGGTAAATCAACAGACCGATAGGTCGAAAAAATAGTTATAATTATCCTTACCCTAAGAAATTTTAATAATCGATTTCCAATTTTATTTTTATATTAAGTCTTTTTAAATATTGGATTATTCCAGTTGTCATCTATAGTAAATCTTTCATCTTTTATATCTTCAATAATATCTATTTGAAGCATCCGTTTCTTTCTAAAACCTCTGATACATCTAAAAAAATATAACTGCATCAGATTAAACGCTATAATTATAAACATCAGTACTGTCTCTACGCCCGTAGGGCTATGAAGAAAGCAATGATCTAAATGCCATTCTGTTTTAAGCTGATGAAAGGCATTATTTTCTATATCCCACCTCTTGTGCATTATCTTCCACAAGGTTTCTACTGAGGCAAATTTGTCTGTTGTTATAATCCAGCCTTCTTTAATTTCTACCTTATCTCCAGTATGAATTTCTTCTATAAACCTTATAAATCTAACTTTGATAGTCGGATCTGATATTTCAAAATTATCTTCATCCCAAGCTTTAATTTTGGTATAGTCTTTACTTCCCTGCTTTACAATCCATTTCTTATCAGCCTCACGGCGCTTAAATAGAGCTAATGCATCCTTTACAATGAGAAGACGCTCATCTTTAACTCTTACTACTGCATTCATTCCTATTGAAAGGACTTCTTTTATCCAAGTAGATTTACAATATAAAGCATCAGCTACTATAATATCGGCAAAATGGTGATATTTACGATATAATTTTTTTATTAATCTTATACCTCCGGTGATTTCACCTTCATCTTTATTCGAACTATCTTTCTTAGGTTCAAGCATTTCTTGTCCTAAAATAACATGGGGATCCGAACCTACGGTAGTACAAACTACAGATCTGTGGAAATGACGAGTAGTGCCATCCTTATTCTTTCGTGAAAGACATTTGTCACAAAATTTTTTAGCACTTTCAAATAATTCTACACCATCTACAGCAACTACCTTTAAGCCATCTATGGTACCATTTCTAAATATCTTATTTTTTATCGTAGTTCTAATTATACTATCATGAATATTTTTCAAACCATTCAAATCAAAATCACTTAAGCAGCGCCTAACGGCATCAATGTGAATCATTTTAGCGTTTTTAGGTAATACTTTTTTAAATTTACCTTTTTTAAGCCAATGCTCTAACCTGTTGAAACTTCTTATTTGAAGCATAAATCCAAACAAAACTACAAAGGTGATTGTTGAAATTTTTGCTGGAGATTTTATCTTTTTATCCTCTAAGGTATTGATTTTTTCACCTATATCGTATACTTTATTAATATAGGTGAGAATTTGTTTTAAATAACTTTTATTCATCTTAAGGCATCCTTTCTATTGTGTTGTGCAAAACTATTATAAAAAGGATGCTTTTATTATGCAAATTTTTTTTATAATTTCCAGTAGAAATCGGATTTTACAATGTTTTTATTAAATACTAGCAAATCAATATAAATCAGCGGGCTGCGCCCTAAAACTTTTTTAGGTGCTAAACTTCTGTTGAAATTATGATTTTGTCGAATGTAACCAGGCAGCATCCGATACTCGTCGAATGTAACCAGGCAGCACCCGATATTTGTCTATTCCAATCTGGTTTCACTTCTCAGCCTTATATATTGGGATGGAGTCATGCCGGCGTGTTTCTTGAAAAGTCTGCTGAAGTAATATGGATCGCTGATTCCTACAAGGTATCCTACTTCTGAAACTTTTATGGTGGTGGTATCAAATAATTCCTTTGCCTTATTAATTCTTAAGGTGTTCAAATAATTTAATATAGTGTACCCAGTTATTTTTTGAAACACTCTGTTTAAATAGTCATAATTTGATTCAAATAATTGCTCAATATCCTCACTGGTAATTTTATTTACAAATTCATTATTAAGATAATTTAACAGGTTTCTGCATTTAACAAAGGCTTTTGAAAAATGAGGCTGAGAGGTATCTATTTTTGTAGATGAGTAATCTCTGCTTATTTTTATTAATATCTCCAGCAGTTTAAGGGAAGACACCCTTTTATAACCCTCATATTTTTTATAAAAATCATTATCTGCATCCACAAGAAGTGCCATAAGTTCATTTTCATCCTCATAATGATAATATTTTGGCAGATATAATATATGAGATTTATCATTGTACTTATTAAAATGGTTGCTGGAAAGAGACTCTCTCCTTTGAATAATCAACTCTTTTGTAATCTGGTCATAGGATTTATCTGTAACCCTCTGAATTTTTTGGTGTTTAAAATGAAAGTAATAATAATGACATGTAGCCTCTTTAAATCCAGCGTGCTGAATATTAGGTTCAAGAATAAGCAAGTCACCTTTTTTCAGGGTATACTCAACATCACCCTCCCTTATATACAATTCTCCGCTTTTTACAATATATAATAAATATTCATCTATAGTTCTTTCAAAGTGCTTCCATGGTTTATTATAAGAAACATGCCCAATTAACCTAACTGATGGGACAATATCTGTGTCTATAGTAAATAAGTTCATTTTATCCTCCATTTGTGTTTTAAGTCGGAATTATACATCAAAAGTATGAATGATACATTTAATTTTATTTTAGTATAAATTATTATTAAATCAAGAAATAAATGATTAATAAATACAGGAGGCGAGTGAAATCGTTAGCATAAAGGATAAAAGCATCAGCATAATTACAGAAAATCAGCATAAGTCAGGTTCATATGCGGCAAGCCCTAATTTTAGCGTATACAATTACTGCTGGCTTAGAGATGGCAGCTTTACAGCTTATTCAATGGATCTTTGGAAAAGATTTGATTCTTCAGAAAGCTTCTTTGAATGGACAAGCAATGTTATATCTAATCAAAGCTCTAAGTTAAAGAAAATTATTCAAATGAAAAAGAAGGGTGAAATTTTAATTAATGATGATTATCTTCCAACCAGATTTAAACTGGATGGCAGTGAATGTGGTGATGAATGGCCTAGTTTCCAGCTGGATGGATATGGTACATGGCTTTGGGCGCTTTCACAGCACATAAAAATAACAAAAAATACAGCTTTGCTTAACAAGTACAATAAGAGTATAAAGATAGCCATTGATTATTTAACTGACTTTTGGATGGATCCAAGTTTTGACTGCTGGCAGGAAAATGGTGAAAGAATTCATACTTTGACATTAGCTGCAATATATGGAGGCTTAAAATCTATAAATGAATTTTTAAGTGATGAAAATGTAGAGAATACTAAATTCGCCATAAAACAGTATGTGATTAAAAATTGTATTGTAAATGGAAGACTGAAAAAATGTGTTGATATGGATAGCATTGATTCAAGCCTTATATGGGCAGCTGTTCCATATGAATTATTTGACATAAACAGTTCAGAATTTTTGAAAACAATTGAAGAAATAGAAAATTCATTAGTTCATAACTGCGGTGTTCATAGATATCCGGAAGATACATACTATGGCGGTGGAGAATGGATTATTTTATCAGCTTCACTTGGATTGTATTATTGTAAAGCAAAAAAAATTGAAAAAGCTGAATCCATGCTTAACTGGATAGAAAGCAAAGCTAATGAAAATGGAGAACTTCCTGAACAAAGTTTAGAAAATGTAAATAATGAAAATTACATTAATGTATGGGAAAGTTTATGGGGAAAGGTAGCTTCACCAGTACTCTGGTCACATGCTATGTATCTTATACTGCTCCATAATATTGAAAATTACATTAAAGATTAAGCTTAGCATAGGCAATGCTTTAAATTATAAATTTTAGGGGGAAAGAAAATGAAGAGTAAAAAAATAATGGCACTAATCATGACAGGTTTGATGGTGTGCGGAGTGTTAGCTGGCTGTGGAAACAAACAAGCCTCTGGAAATGACAACAGCAATGCAGCTGTTACAGATGAGACAAAATTAAAAGGTGAAATTGAAATGTGGAGTACATTCAATGACAACGAGAATAAAGTTTTAACAGAAAAAATAGTACCTGCATTTAATAAGAAGTATCCTGATATAAAAGTTAAGATTACTCCAATGCCAAGCGGAGATGATTACAAGAAGCAAATACTTCAGGCTGCTATGAGCGGCACTACACCAGATTTGGCAAGGACAGACATAACTGATGTTGCTCAGTATGCTTCTCAGGATTACTTAGCAGAAGTAGATGGAATGCAGGGCTTTGATGAAATAAAGAAGAACAGCTTTGAAGGACCTATGAGTACTAATTTGTATAATGGACACTATTATGGTGTACCACTGGACACAAATACCAAGATTGCCATATACAATAAATCAATGCTGGATAAAGCCGGCTTTAAAGAAGCACCAAAAACCATGGATGAACTTGAACAGCTGGCTGAAAAATTAAAGGCTGATAAAATCATGGGAATAGGCATTGCAAATCCAGAATCATGGGGTGTAGCTCCATACTTTATATCACTTGGCGGTAAATTCACAGATGAGAAAAACACAAAAGCCACAGGATATTTAAACGGTGATGCAAGTGTTAAGGCCCTTGAAAAAATAGTTGAATGGAATGATAAGGGATATGTTGGGAAATGTATTCTTGGTGGAGAAGGTTCATGGGAAGGATTTAATGCAGGTCATTATGCCATGATTGATGATGGACCATGGTGGTACCCAGCAAACAAAGATCAGAAGATAGTTAAAGACAATGTAGTTTATGCACCAATTCCTAAGGGTGATGGAGGCAGCGTTTCTATAGTGGGTGGAGAAGATACAGTAATATTTAAAGCTTCAAAAAATCAAAAACAAGCTTATGCCTTTGCTAAATACTTAGCATCAGACGAAGCACAAACTATATTTGCAACAGAACTTCAAATGATGCCTGTTAATAAAGCTACAGCTGAAAAGCCTGTAATTAAGGATAATAAAATGTTAAATGTATATGTTAATCAATTAAGTTCAACCTGGGCAAGAACACCAAGTCCAAAATGGGGAGATATTTCAAAGACAATGCAGGATGATTTTGAAGCAGCTTTAAGAAAGAAGTTAACTCCAAAGGCAGCATTAGACGATGCAGCTAAGAAAGTAGATGCACTGTTACAGCAAAAATAAGCTTAATATTTAAGGATTAAGGCATAACCTTAATCCTTAAATATAAAATAGAGAGGAGTGGAATAATTGGAAGCTGTTTCACAAACAAAAAATAAAAAAGGAAAATTTAATATAAAGTTAAGAAAAAAGCAGAAGGAATATTTAGAAGGATGGGCTTTTATAGGTATAGGTTTTTTGCTTTTTTTAGTTTTTGTAGCATATCCTCTTTTGAAGAATATAGCCATGGCATTCATGAATTACAGTGTTAATCCTAATAAACCAAGTACGTTTGTGGGGCTTGCAAATTTTAAAAAGGCATTTATAAGCGGAGGAGTAATAGATGAAAGTGCTAAGTTTTACCTGGCTTTAAGGAATACCTTGCTGGCAGCTGTTGTTACTGTTCCTTTTCAGTGGTTTATAGGCATGATGCTGGCAATAATGATAGAGTCTCTTACAAGAGGAAAGTTAATGTATAAGATTTTATTATATATACCTGTAATTTCTGACTGGATAGTGGTTTCTATATTATTTAAGTATATTTTCCAGGATACCAGTGGTTCATTAGTAAACTCTATATTACTCAGCCTTAATTTAATAAAAGAGCCTATAATGTGGCTTCACAATGAATGGACAGCTAATATAGTAATCTGGACCCTTTGCATTTGGAAAGGTATAGGATGGGTAATGATCATGTATACAGCAGCAATTCAGGATTTACCAAAGGACATATATGAAGCAGCAGCTGTGGATGGGGCAACTAAAAGGCAGCAGCTTTGGAAGATTACATTACCTCTTATTGCATCCAGGACTTATTTTATAGTAATCAGCCTGATAATAGGTGCCTTTAATATAATGCTGCAGGTAATGCTGATTACAGAAGGAGGACCTATGGGCACTACAGATGTACTGTTAAACTATATGTATAGTAAGGCATTTACAAGTTTTGATTTTGGTTATGCTGCTGCCATAAGTTTAATTATGGGTGCTATTTTAATTGCAGTATCTCTTATCCAGAGAAAAATAACTAAAAAAGTAGATATTGAATTTTAGGAGATGAATACATGATTAAGCATAAATATGGACAGATATTTATACATCTGGTTCTCATAGTGTTGGTGATATTTTCATTACTTCCATTTTTAAATATGATAACTGTATCAATGATACCTAACACTTATGTTTTGCCATCAAAACCGCAGATAATACCAAAACAATTTTATTTTGGAAACTATATTACTGCCTGGAAAGGTAATAATTTCTCAAGATACTTTTTGAATAGTTTATTTGTTACCTTAGTAACTACCTTTTTAACAATATTTGTAGCATCTCTTTCAGGCTATGGTTTTGCCAGGTTAAATTTTCCGGGGAAAAAAGTAATATTTAATATACAGAAGTTTAGCACCTAAAAAAGTTTTAGGGCGCAGCCCGCTGATTTATATTGATTTGCTAGTATTTAATAAAAACATTGTAAAATCCGATTTCTACTGGAAATTATAAAAAAAATTTGCATAATAAAAGCATCCTTTTTATAATAGTTTTGCACAACACAATAGAAAGGATGCCTTAAGATGAATAAAAGTTATTTAAAACAAATGCTCACCTATATTAATAAAGTATACGATATAGGTGAAAAAATCAATACCTTAGAGGATAAAAAGATAAAATCTCTAGTAAAAATTTCAACAATCACCTTTGTAGTTTTGTTTGGATTTATGCTTCAAATAAGAAGTTTCAACAGGTTAGAGCATTGGCTTAAAAAAGGTAAATTTAAAAAAGTATTACCTAAAAACACTAAAATGATTCACATTGATGCCGTTAGGCGCTGCTTAAGTGATTTTGATTTGAATGGTTTGAAAAATATTCATGATAGTATAATTAGAACTACGATAAAAAATAAGATATTTAGAAATGGTACCATAGATGGCTTAAAGGTAGTTGCTGTAGATGGTGTAGAATTATTTGAAAGTGCTAAAAAATTTTGTGACAAATGTCTTTCACGAAAGAATAAGGATGGCACTACTCGTCATTTCCACAGATCTGTAGTTTGTATTACCGTAGGTTCGGATCCCCATGTTATTTTAGGACAAGAAATGCTTGAACCTAAGAAAGATAGTTCGAATAAAGATGAAGGTGAAATCACCGGAGGTATAAGATTAATAAAAAAATTATATCGTAAATATCACCATTTTGCCGATATTATAGTAGCTGATGCTTTATATTGTAAATCTACTTGGATAAAAGAAGTCCTTTCAATAGGAATGAATGCAGTAGTAAGAGTTAAAGATGAGCGTCTTCTCATTGTAAAGGATGCATTAGCTCTATTTAAGCGCCGTGAGGCTGATAAGAAATGGATTGTAAAGCAGGGAAGTAAAGACTATACCAAAATTAAAGCTTGGGATGAAGATAATTTTGAAATATCAGATCCGACTATCAAAGTTAGATTTATAAGGTTTATAGAAGAAATTCATACTGGAGATAAGGTAGAAATTAAAGAAGGCTGGATTATAACAACAGACAAATTTGCCTCAGTAGAAACCTTGTGGAAGATAATGCACAAGAGGTGGGATATAGAAAATAATGCCTTTCATCAGCTTAAAACAGAATGGCATTTAGATCATTGCTTTCTTCATAGCCCTACGGGCGTAGAGACAGTACTGATGTTTATAATTATAGCGTTTAATCTGATGCAGTTATATTTTTTTAGATGTATCAGAGGTTTTAGAAAGAAACGGATGCTTCAAATAGATATTATTGAAGATATAAAAGATGAAAGATTTACTATAGATGACAACTGGAATAATCCAATATTTAAAAAGACTTAATATAAAAATAAAATTGGAAATCGATTATTAAAATTTCTTAGGGTAAGGGTAATTATAACTATTTTTTCGACATATCGGTCTGTTGATTTACCAGCCATGTAAGAAAGTACAATAAAATACAATTCCAGTAAAAGTAAATCTTTTACTGGAATTTAGATGCGAAATCTCTGTTTAATATATATATTTTTTCACTAATGATGCCAGCAGTGCTTGCTTTAATTTCACAGTTCACAATTTTAAAAGGGATGGGATTAGTGGATACCTATACAGGATTAATACTTCTGTATGTTAGTGGTGCTGTAGCTGGCAATACATTTTTCTTAAAAGGATTCTTTGAAACTATTCCAAAAGAATTAGAAGAATCAGTAATTATTGACGGCGGAAATAAGTGGACTATATACACTAAAATAATACTGCCCCTTTCAAAGCCTGCCCTGGGAATTCTGGGTATAGGTACATTTTCAGGAATTTGGACAGAGTTATTTGCAGCACTTACTGTAATAAAGACTCAATCCAAGAGAACTCTGCCTATTGCAATTAAGCTTCTCCAAAATGGTAAAGCAACTCAATGGGGAGTAATATTTGCTGCTTCAATGATTGTTCTGATACCTATAATTATAATATTCATTATTTTTAATAAGAACTTTATAAATCCAAGTGGAACCCAGGGAGCTGTTAAAGGTTAAGGTATAGGGAGTGTATAATTTGAAAAAGAGAATTATTTTAAGTGCTTTTATTGTAATGCTCATAGGCGCAGCGGCTTTTGCCTATAAATATACAAAATCAGACAAGAATTTACTAACATCAACGGGTAAGCTTATAAGTGATGTTTACACGGATAAAGCAAGATACAGCCCCAGTGACAAAGTTATTATAAAAATAGATTTGAATAATAACCTAAATAAAGATTACAGCGGTACTTTAAATGTTTATTTTAAATATTTAAATAATGCAGTTGAAACAAAGCAGGTTAAGGTAGATGTAAAGAAAGGTGAAAAAAAGAGCGTGGATTTAAGCTGGAATGCACCTAAGGATGATTACAAAGGTTATATTGTGCAGGTTAATGCCAAACTGGGATTTAGCACATATGATAATAAGACCACTGCAGTTGATGTATCTTCAACTTGGGACAAGTTTCCCAGATATGGATATATTGCAGAATATCCAAAACAAGCAAAGACTGTTACCCAGGATAAAATAGATTGGATAAACAAATTTCATATAAATGGACTTCAATTTTATGACTGGCAGAATAAGCACCAAAAACCGCTGCCAGGTGACTTGAATAGTGTGCGGGAATCCTGGAAGGACATAGCCAATAGGGATATTTATTTTCAAACTGTAAAGGATTATATAGATTCAGCTCACAGCAAAAACATAAAAGCAGCAAATTATAATCTCATATATGGCGCATATACTGATTATGAAAAAGACGGTATAAAACCTGAATGGGGAATATATAAGGATACTCAGCACTCAATGCAGGATATTCATCCTCTTCCTTCTGCCTTTGCATCATCCATAGCAATTTTTAACCCAGCAAATAAGGACTGGCAGAATTATATATTTAATGCTGAGAAAAATGTAAATAAGGTGCTTAACTTTGATATATATCATATGGATACATTAGGCAATAGAAATGGCTCATATGATTACAATGGTGAAGCTGTAAATCTTCCGGATACTTATACGGATTTTATTAATAATGCAAAAAAGGCTTTAGGAGTTAGCGTTATATTCAATACAGTAAATTGTTATGGAATGGATCAGGTTTCTAAAAGTAATGTGGATGTACTATATTCAGAACTATGGCCTAGTGACTATCCCAGCTATTATTCTTTTAAGGAAGTTATTGATAAAGGATATCAGCTGACAGATGGAAAGAAAAATACTGTTATAGCAGCTTATATGAATTATAACAGAGCAGGCTTTAAAGGAGAATTTAATGAAAACAGCGTCAGATTAACAGATGCGGCAATATTTGCTGCCGGAGGAGATCATCTTGAAATTGGTGACACAGGAATGCTGTCCAGGGAGTACTTCCCTAATAAAAATCTCAGTATGCCTAAGTCCCTTGTAGCAGCTATGAGAAATTACTATGATTTCATAGTTGCATATGAAAATCTGCTGAGAGATGGGCTTAAAGATATAAAAGGAAATATTCAGTTAAAAGGAATTAAGACAAGCAATAATGGTGATAAGGGTACTGTTTGGACCTATGCTAAAGAGAAAAAGGGCTACGAAGTAATTCAAATGGTAAATCTTTTAGGTATGAAATATTCAAGCTGGAGAGATGATGGTGCTAACTATGATGCACCAGATTTTCAAAAGAATTTAAAGCTTGAATATAATGTTAACCAGGGAAATGTAAAAGGCGTTTATATGGCATCTCCAGATTTTAATGGAGGAAATTCTATAAGCTTAAAGTATAAGGTAAAAAAAGAAGGACAAGGTTCTTATTTAGAAATAGAAGTTCCAGAACTCCAGTATTGGGACATGGTATATATTGAAAAAGAGTAAAATGTCGAATGCTACCAGGCAGCACCTGAATTATGGCAAAAGGAGGGATTGTATTGAGAATTAAAGATGTATATCCATCAAAGGCTCAGTATAAAAAAGGCGAAAAAGTAGAAATAATTGTAGAAGTTGAAAATATAATCTCAGAAAGTAAAATAAAGTGTAGTGTGTTCAATCTTCACAAAAATATTCTGGTCAGGTACAAAATTATAAGTCCATGGGAGAATATAGTTAAAATTCAGTTATGTATAGATAATCCAAAAGAAATGCTGTGCGGCTATGGAGTTAAAATAGAACTTTATAATAAAGATGAAAAAGTTCATCAATGCTGTACTGCATTTGATATTTTAGATTCATGGAAGTATGCACCCAGGTATGGATTTCTGGCAGAGTTTTCAAAAGAAGATTTTGATGATAAAGAAGATTTGAAAGAAATGAATAAATATCATTTAAATGTAGTGCAGTATTATGACTGGATGTACAGACATGATGATTTAATTCCTCCTTCAGATGAATTTACCGATGCTCTAGGAAGAAAACTTAGTTTGAGAACTGTAAGTGAAAAGATTAATCTGGCTCATAAATACAATATGGAAGCAATGGGATATGCTGCAGTATATGCATCATCACCTGAGTTTTATGAGAAAAACAAGGATTCTGCACTTTATAAAAATAACGGTGAAGCAATGGATTTTTCTGGCTTTCTATATTTAATGGACATATCAAGGGAAAGCAAATGGCATGAACACATAATTCATGAGTTTTATAATGCTGTTAAATTTGGATTTGATGGCATTCATATGGATCAATACGGGTTTCCTAAAGAAGCAGTCATCAAAGCAAATGGAATTAATACAGTTAGAAATTTAAGAGAAGATTTTCCTAATTTAATTAACGATACCCGAAGTTATATTGAAGGAAAGGGGAAAAAGGTAAGCTTAATATTTAATGCTGTAAATAACTGGCCTGTGGAAACTGTATCAAAAGCAGAAGAAGATGCAGTTTATATTGAGGTATGGCCGCCTAACGATACATATGGAGATTTGTACAATCTTATTTCCAATGCAAAGAAATTAACCCCGGACAAACAGGTGATTTTAGCAGCTTACATGAAGCCTTTTTTAAAGGAAACTAATACTATAGAAGAGCAGGCTGAAAATGCAGCCCTTTTAACAATGGCATCTATCTTTGCCAGCGGTGGATTTCACCTTTTATTAGGGGAAAACAATGGAATACTTTGTGATGCATATTATCCTAAATATAGGAAAGTCAGCAGTGAAAGCTTTAAGAAAAAGCTGAGAAGCTATTATGATTTTATTGTAAAATTTGAAGAACTTCTCTATGATTTTAATATTATAGATACTACCATGGTTAACACAGGAGGAATAAATGGTGAGTATATAATTTCTGGGGAAAAAGCTTCACCAAAGGCTGAAGCCAACAGTATATGGACATTAATTAAAGAAAAACCAGGGTATAAAATTATTAATCTGGTTAATTTTGTAGGTGTGGATAATATGAATTGGAATTCAGCCAAGGAAAAATCACCTTGCAAAGTAAAGGATATAGTGATATCTTTACTTACCTGTAATGAAATAAAAGCTGTTTATTTGTGCTCTCCTGATTTTGAACAAGGAACTCCTGTAAAGCTGAATTTTGAATATGAAGATACTGATCAGGGAAGAAAAATAAAATTTAAAATTCCAATTTTAGAAATTTGGGATTTAGTTTATTTGGTTTACTAAATTAAATTTTTTTGCAAGAAAGGAATAAAAATATGAATAAAGCATGGTGGAAAGAAGGAGTTGTATATCAGATTTATCCTAGAAGCTTTAAGGATTCTAATGGAGATGGTATAGGTGACATAAAAGGAATTATTGAAAAATTGGACTATATAAAGGAATTAGGAGCTGATATTATCTGGCTGTGTCCAATTTACAAATCTCCAAATGATGATAATGGTTATGATGTAAGTGATTACATGAATATTATGGATGAATTTGGAACAATGCAGGATTTTGATAAAATGCTTAAAGAAATCCACAGCAGGGGGCTTAAGCTGGTAATGGACTTAGTAGTAAACCATACTTCCGATGAGCATAAATGGTTTATTGAAAGCAAAAGCTCCATAAACAATCCCTACAGAGATTATTATATCTGGAAGGATGGTAATGATAAAATGGCTCCCAATAACTGGGCATCATTCTTCAGCGGACCTGCATGGAAATATGATGATCTCACCGGCCAATATTATCTTCATCTTTTTTCCGAAAAACAGCCTGATTTAAATTGGGAAAATGAAAAAGTAAGAAATGAAGTTTATGATATGATGAATTATTGGTTTGAGAAGGGAATAGACGGCTTCAGAATGGATGTAATCAACCTTATTTCTAAGACCCCAGGGCTTCCAGATGGTAAAAAAAATGAAAATGAACTCTATGGTAATGGATATCCTTTATTTGCCAATGGACCAAGAATACATGAGTTTTTACAGGAAATGAATAAAAAAGTTTTGAGTAATTATGATATTTTTACAGTAGGTGAAGCTCCAGGCGTTGACCCGGAAACCGCAAAGCTTTATGTAGATGATGATAGAAATGAACTAAACATGATATTTCAGTTTGAACTTATGGATATAGATTCAGGCACTGACAAATGGGATCTGAAACCTTGGAAGTTAACTACATTTAAGGATATAATGTATAAATGGTATGACAGCTTAAAAGAAAAAGGATGGAACTCTCTTTTCCTTAATAATCATGATCAGCCAAGGATGGTATCAAGGTTTGGCAATGATAAGGAGTACAGAGTAGAATCAGCTAAAATGCTTGCAACTTTCCTGCACACATGGCAGGGAACTCCATATATTTATCAAGGTGAAGAAATAGGCATGACTAATGTAAAATTTGAAGATTTATCTGATTACAAGGATATTGAAATAATAAATATGTACAAAGAAAAATCACAGCAGGGTATATCAAAAGAAGCTATAATGAACTCAATTTTTGCTAAGGGCAGGGATAATGCAAGAACCCCCATGCAGTGGGATTCTTCAGAGGGTGCAGGCTTTACCAAGGGCAAACCATGGATAAAGATAAATCCAAACTATAATAATATAAATGTAGAAGATTCACTAAAAGATACAAATTCTATATTCTATTATTATCAAAAGCTTATTAAACTTAGAAAAGAACATGAAGTAATAGTATATGGTGATGTTAATCTGCTTCTTAGAGATGACGAAAATATATTTGCTTATACAAGAAGCTATGCTGATGATACACTTTTGGTGATACTTAATTTCTTTGATAAGCAGGTTGAATTTAATGTGCCTGAGAATATTAAATATAAAAAAAATGAATTGTTAATAAGCAATTATGAAGTCCAAAATAATAATTTTAATAATATTAAACTAAGACCTTATGAGGCCAGAGTTTATATGCTTAAGTAAAGGCATAATAAAAAGCATTCATTATATTTTGATTGAATGCTTTTTGCTATATAATATATAATATGTTTATTAGAAAAGGAGGCAACAATACATGAAACAAAAGATATGGAAAAGAATTTTCACAGTAATAATTACAGTTCTTGTTATGGTATTTGCAGCGGGGTGTTCCCAGCCGGCTATCTCTAATAATGTATCAAATGAATCTGGTAATGGGATAAACGAATCTACGGCTGAAAAAGGTTCCGAAAATAACAGCAGCCCTTCAAATGCATCTTCAGTAAATGGAAAACTAAAAGTGCATTATATAAATGTGGGACAAGGTGATAGCATACTGGTGCAGCAAGGTGATAAAAATATGCTTATAGATGCAGGAACAAATGCTTCAACAAGCTCATTAATAAGTTATCTTAGAAGCCAGAATATAAAAAAAATAGACTATTTGGTATTAACTCATCCTCATGAAGATCATATAGGGGGTGCAGATGCAGTAATTAAAACATTTGATATAGGCAGCATTTATATGCCTAAGGTAACAGCCAATACTGCAACCTTTAGGGATGTGGTAAAAGCCATGAATGCCAAAGGACTAAAGGCAACTGTACCAGTGCCGGGGACAAACTTTAATCTGGGCCAGGCTGCATGTGATATTTTAGGCCCTGCAAAAACAATCAGCGGAGATTTAAATACATATTCCATAGTAATTAAAGTTACTTTTGGAAGTAATAAATTCTTATTCACTGGTGATGCCCAGTCATCAAATGAAAGGGATATGATTAATAAAGGCTTTGATTTAAGCGCAGATGTTCTAAAAGTGGGGCACCATGGAAGCCACACATCAACATCTCAGAATTTCCTTGACAAAGTGAATCCAAAATATGCAGTTATAAGCTGCGGAGTAAATAATGATTATGGTCATCCTCATAAAGAAACAATGGATAGACTAAAGAGAATGAATATTACTGTTTACCGTACTGACAAAAGTGGAACTATTGTGGCTGAAAGTGACGGAAAAAACATAAAATGGTCGAATGTAACCAGGTAGCACCCGATAATAGTCGAATGTAACCAGGCTACATTGGACTATGTTAAATTAATAACCTTTTAATATACAAAAACAGTGTTATAGAAGAAAATAAAAAAAATTCTGAAATTTAAGATTTGCATGTAAACGTTGTGATTACAACCTTTACATAATGATGAACTGGCTTGTTATGCCATGTTAACTATATAACTATTATAGAAATTTAAAGATAATAGTGGTAAACTAAAGACAATAAATAAGTGGTCTGACCATACTACCAAGTCAAGTATTTTAATTATATATAAAGAATTACTTAAATATACATGATACATAATAATGGAGATTAGGAGGTTTATTATGAATATGTACTTATTGTTCTTTATTGCTTTAATACCTGTAGTCTGGCTGATGATTTCCTTAGGTGTGATTAAAACACCAGGGCATAAGGCAACAGCAGTTACCTTAGTGATAACGTTTTTATTGGCAGTTATAGTTTGGAAAATGCCATTTGTGGATGCATTTAAGGCAGGAATTGAGGGAGCTGCCAGTGCATTATGGCCAATTATCATTGTAATTGTTGCAGCAGTATTTATTTATAATCTTTCAATTCACACAAAAAGCATGGATGTAATTAAGCAGATGATGACTGGTATTACAACTGACCAGAGAATATTAGTTTTAATATTAGCATGGGGATTCGGAGGCTTCCTGGAAGCCATTGCAGGATTTGGAACAGCAGTTGCAATTCCAGCAAGTATAATGGCAGCTTTAGGATTTGATCCTATTTTTGCAGCAGTAATATGTTTAATAGCAAATACAACGCCTACAGCCTTTGGTGCTATAGGACTTCCAGTATCAACACTGGCAAAGCTTACAAACCTTGATCCAACCACACTAAGTTATGCTGTTGGTCTTCAGCTGGCAGCACTTATTGTAATCGTTCCAATAATTTTAGTAATGCTGACAGGAAAAGGAGTTAAAGCCATAAAAGGTGTATTTGGAATAGCTTTAGTATCAGGATTATCCTTTGCAATTCCAGAAGTAATAGCAGCCAAATATTTAGGGGCTGAACTTCCTGCAATACTTGGATCAGTAATATGTCTGGCAGTAACAATAGGATGGGCTAAAATATTTCATAAAGACAAAGCAGCTAAAAATGCAGAAAAAATCCCGGCAAAAAAAGCATTTATGGCATGGGTACCATTTATACTGGTTTTTGCAATAATCATATTTACAAGCTCATTATTCCCAACAGTAAGCAAGAGCTTATCAAAAATCAGTACCACTGTAAAAATATATCATCCATATACTTTTGTATGGATTAATAATCCAGGTACATTAATTATAATTGCAGGAATTTTAGGAGGACTTATACAAGGAGCAAAATTTGGAGAAATTATTAAGGTTTTAGGAAACACTGCAAAACAGATGAGCAAAACTGCAATTACCATAATTTCAATTGTAGCACTTGCAAAAATAATGAGCTACAGCGGAATGATAAAATCCATAGCAGTTGTTTTAGTAGCTGTCACCGGACATTACTATCCTTTAATTGCACCAATAATAGGTGCTATAGGAACATTTGTTACAGGCAGTGATACTTCGGCTAATATATTATTTGGTTCTCTTCAGGTAGAGGCAGCTAAATCATTAGGATTAAATCCTTACTGGCTGGCAGCAGCAAATACAGGGGGAGCTACAGCAGGTAAAATGATATCACCTCAAAGTATAGCAGTTGCAACAGCGGCCACAGGACTTGTAGGAGCTGAAGGAAAGATACTAAATGCTACATTAAAATTCTGCATAATATATGTGTTGGTTTTAGGTGTTATTGCATTCTTTATGGGACCAATATTTGGCTTTTAGCCTTTAATATAAATTGTCATAGGGGGAATTCAAATGGCAAAGATTAAAATACCATATTATAAACAAAAAATTGAAATAGAAATTGATGACAAAAATTTAGCTGGAATACTGGAGTCAAGAGCTGAGGAGTATAAAGTAAGTAAAACCCAGGAACAGCTTGTGGAGGAAGCACTGGACAATCCTATAGGAAGTAAGAGCCTTGAAGAATTAGTCAAAGGCAAAAAGAACATGGTTATTATAACCAGTGATCACACAAGGCCGGTGCCAAGCAAGGTTACAATGCCTATATTACTTAGAAGAATAAGATCAGTTAATCCTGAAATTGATATTACCATATTAATAGCAACAGGTTTTCACAGAGCTACAACTCATGATGAGCTTGTAAACAAATTTGGAGAAGAAATAGTAAAAAATGAAAAGATTATAGTTCACAATGCATTTGATGATAAAGCTATGGTTAAGCTCGGAACTCTTCCATCAGGAGGAGAGCTTATAATTAATAAACTGGCTGTAGAAACAGAATTATTAATAGCAGAAGGATTTATAGAAGCTCATTTCTTTGCAGGCTTTTCAGGTGGAAGAAAGAGCGTACTTCCAGGAATTGCATCTGCAAAAACAGTTATGGCTAACCACTGCAGCGAATTTATAGGAAGTCCCAATGCAAGGACAGGGATATTAAAGGATAACCCAATACACAGAGATATGCTTTATGCGGCAGAAAAGGCAAATCTTGCCTTCATATTAAATGTGGTTATTGACAGTAAAAAGAAGGTTATAAAAGCATTTGCAGGACATAGAGAAAAGGCTCATGAAAAGGGATGTGAGTTTGTAAATGAACTGTCAAAGGTAGATAAAATTCCTGCAGATATTGTAGTTTCAACTAATGGAGGATATCCACTGGATCAGAATATTTATCAGTCAGTAAAGGGAATGACTGCAGCAGAAGCTACATGTAAAGATGGGGGAGTTATCATAATGGTATCTGCCTGCAATGATGGACATGGCGGACAATCATTTTATGATAATTTGTCCAAGGCTAAATCACCAAGGGAGCTTTTGGATAGAATAGAAAAGGTTCCAAGAAATGAAACTGTTCCAGATCAATGGGAATTTCAAATACTTGCAAGAATGCTTGATAAATTTACAGTAATCCTGGTAACAGATATGTGTGATCCTGAAATGATAAAGAGTATGCATATGGAACATGCATTTACCTTTCAGCAGGCTTTGAAAAGAGCTTATGAAATTAAAGGAAATGATGCTAAGGTAGTAGTTATTCCAGATGGTGTTTCAGTTATAGTGAGATAAAATTCTATTTTATAAATATAAGTTGGAGGTAGAAACATGGATATTTTAGTATGTATTAAACAGGTTCCAGGAACTTCAAAAGTAGAAGTGGATCCATTAACAGGAGTATTAAAAAGAGATGGAGTAGACTCAAAAATGAATCCTTATGATCTATATGCTCTTGAAACTGCACTTAGATTAAGGGAAAAAGAAGGTGGAACAGTTAAAGTAATAAGCATGGGACCACCTCAGGCCCTGGATGTAATAAAAGAAGCTTACATGATGGGAGCAGATGAAGGAGTACTTCTTTCAGATAGAAAATTTGGTGGAGCAGATGTTTTAGCAACATCATATACAATATCACAGGGTGTTAAACAAATGGGAAATGTGGATTTAATACTATGCGGAAAGCAGACAACTGACGGAGATACAGCACAGGTAGGACCAGAAATGGCAGAATATTTAGGAATACCACATATAGCTAATGTTATAAAAATTGAAGATATAAAGAAAAATGGACTTGTAGTAGAAATGGATATGCCAAATACAATAGAAGTAGCTGAAATTAAATTTCCATGTCTTTTAACAGTGGACAAGGACATATTCCAGCCAAGACTTCCATCCTATAGAAAAAAGCTTGAAACTAAAGATAGAGAAATAAAAATATTAAGCTTTAAGGATTTACAGGATCAAAATGAAAAGAGATATGGCTTAAATGGATCCCCAACACAGGTTGAAAGAATATTTCCACCAGCAGTTAATACAGATAAGGAAATGTGGACAGGAACCGGAGAAGAGCTTTCAGATAAGTTAGCTGCTAAACTTAAAGAGCTTAAATTTATATAACTTATAGTATAAAAAAGTTAGGAGGAAATTATTGTGGGTAAATTAGTTGTAAATCAGGAGAAAGTAACTCCTTCAGTAATAGAAGAATTAGTTAAAATATGTCCATTTGGGGCATTGGAAGATAAAGGCGGAAAATTAGAAATAAATGCAGGCTGCAAAATGTGCAAGCTTTGTGTGAGAAAAGGACCTGCAGGTGTAATGCAGTTTGTGGAAGAAGAAGCAGAACCTCAAATAGATAAAAGCCTGTGGAAAGGTGTATCTGTATACGTAGATCATGTAGAAGGAAATATACATCCAGTAACTTATGAATTAATAGGAAAGGCAAGGGAGCTGGCAGCAAAAATAAATCATCCGATATATGCAGTATTTGTGGGATATAACATTAAACACAAAGCAGAGGAATTACTGCACTATGGAGTAGATGAAGTTTTTGTATATGACTACGCGGAATTAAAGGACTTTAGAATAGAGCCTTATGCAGCAGCTGTAGAGGATTTTATAAATAAAGTCAAACCATCAACATTACTTGTAGGTGCAACAACAGTAGGAAGATCATTAGCACCAAGAATAGCAGCAAGATTCAGAACTGGATTAACAGCAGATTGTACAGTACTTGATATGAAGGAAAATACAGATTTGGTTCAGATAAGACCTGCCTTTGGCGGTAATATAATGGCACAAATTTTAAATCCAAACCACAGACCTCAGCTTGCAACTGTGAGATACAAGGTTATGAATGCACCAGAGAGATCAGATGAAGCATCAGGAAAAATTACAATTGCAGATGTAGACAGAAATAAATTAGCATCAAATATAAATGTTGTAAAGGTAACCAAAAAGGTGGCAGAACCAAGCATTTCAGATGCAGATGTAATAGTTGCAGTTGGAAGAGGCTTAAAAAATGAAAAGGATATGGATATGATAAGAGAATTAGCAGATCTGCTTGGAGCTCAGATAGCCACCACAAGACCATTAATAGAAGCAGGCTGGGCAGATGCTAAAAAGCAAATAGGATTAAGCGGAAGAACAGTAAAACCTAAATTAATTATAACCTGCGGAATATCAGGAGCTGTTCAATTTGCAGCAGGCATGAACAATTCTGACTGCATAGTGTCCATAAATAAGGATCCAAAGGCACCAATTTTCAATATTGCCCACTATGGAATAGTTGGAGACATATATGAAATAATACCAAAACTTATAAATAATATAAAAGAAGGAAAGGGACTTGGAGCAGCTTAATATTATTATAAATATAGTTTGGAGGTTTTAAAAATGGCATGCACTTGCAGTAATGAATATAAAAAATTAGATGAGAAAGATGTAAAATTTTTAATAGACTTATTAGGTGAAGACAGGGTATACACAGGTGAAAATATAAATGATGATTTCAGCCACGATGAATTAGGAGGCATAAGCAGAAAGCCTGAAGTACTGGTGGACGTATTAAGTACAGAAGAAGTTTCAAAAATTATGACTTATGCTTATGAAAACAATATTCCAGTTGTGGCAAGAGGATCAGGAACAGGCCTTGTTGGGGCATCAGTTCCTCTTCAGGGCGGAATAATGATTAATATGTCGAAAATGAATAGAATACTTGAAATAGATGAGGAAAATCTCACATTGACATTAGAGCCGGGAGTACTTCTAATGGACATAGGAAAATATGTAGAAGAACATGATTTATTCTATCCGCCTGATCCAGGTGAAAAATCTGCTACAATAGGCGGAAATATCAACACCAATGCAGGTGGTATGAGAGCAGTAAAATATGGAGTTACAAGAGATTATGTAAGAGGCCTTACAGTAGTACTACCAACAGGAAAGGTTATAGAAGTTGGAGGAAAAGTAGTAAAAAACAGCTCTGGTTACAGCATAAAGGATTTAATCTGCGGATCGGAGGGAACACTAGGAATAGTTACAAAAGCAATACTTAAGCTTTTGCCTCTTCCAAAGAAATCTATAAGCCTCCTTATTCCATTTCCTGATTTGGATAAGGCCATAAATACTGTTCCTAAGATTATAAAATCAAAATCCATACCAACAGCTATAGAATTTATGCAGAGAGAGGTTATACTTGCTGCTGAAGAATTCCTTGGAAAGAAGTTCCCTGATAATTCATCTGATGCATATTTACTTCTTACCTTTGACGGCAACAGCAAAGAAGATATAGAAAAAGATTATGATAAAGTTGCTAAAATATGTCTTGAAGAAGGAGCTTTGGATGTATATATAAGTGATACAGATGAAAGAAAGGAAGCAGTATGGTCAGCAAGAGGTGCATTCCTTGAAGCAGTTAAAGCTTCTACAACTGAAATGGATGAATGCGACGTTGTTGTTCCAAGAAACAAAGTTGCAGAGTTTGTTAAATATACAAATGAACTTCAAAAACAATTTAACATTAGAATAAGAAGTTTTGGACATGCTGGTGATGGAAATCTTCATGTATATGTATTAAGGGATGAACTTTCCAAAGAAGAATGGGAAAAGAAGATATCTGATATATTTGAATGCATGTACAAAAAATCTGTTGAACTAAAAGGCTTGGTATCAGGAGAGCATGGAATAGGATATGCTAAGAAACCATATTTGTTTGAGCAGTATGGTAAAGATTACATTGAATTAATGAGAAATATTAAATTAGCATTTGATCCTAAAAATATATTAAACCCAGGCAAGGTTTGTGAATAATAAAAATATATGCTGCGGCATTAGTTCAAAATATGCTAATACCGCAGCTTTTTTGTTTCATAGAAATTATGCCATATTTATTATTTAGCCATCTTGTATATGTTAATAATATCCTGTTTATGCAGTGTGACAAAGTTTCCCAAGGTGTTTGTGTCTGAAGATGTGCATTTGTCTGCCATTTCTTCAATTCTGTCCTGTGGAATGCCTGCATCAGTTAATGTTACAGGAAGACCTATGTTTTTAAAGAATTCTGTAATTCTTCTTATTCCTTCCAGTGCAATTGCTTCCTCATTGTCGAAAGATAAATTTACATCCCATACTCTTACTGCGAACTGAACAAATCTTTTTATATTGTGCTTATATACATATTTCATCCATGCTGGGAATATTATTGAAAGTCCGGCACCATGAGCAATATCATATATGGCACTTAATTCATGTTCAATCTTATGAGATGCCCAGTCTTCAACTCTTCCAGTACCCATAAGTCCATTATGTGCCAAAGTGCCTGCCCACATAATTTCGGCTCTGGCATTATAATCCTTAGGATTTTTTAATACCAAAGGAGTGTTGTTAATAATAGTTTTTAATGCAGCTTCAGAAAGTCTGTCTGTTAAATCAACATTTGGTTCATTTGTAAAATATCTTTCCATAATATGAGCCATCATATCACAGGCACCGCAGGCAGTCTGATAAGCTGGAAGTGTAAATGTAAGCTCTGGATTAAGAATTGAAAAAACAGGCCTTATAAGATCAGAGTTAATACCTTTTTTAAATAATCCCTGTTCATTTGTTATAACAGAACTATTGCTGGCTTCTGTTCCTGTAGCTGGTATAGTTAATATGTCTCCAACAGGAAGAGCTTTAGTTACCTCCTGCTTTCCAGTATAAAAATCCCATACATCTCCATTATAAGGCACACCTACAGCAATAGCCTTTGCAGTATCTATTACGCTGCCTCCTCCCACACCAATAATAAAGTTAATGTTATTTTCACGGCACAGCTTTATACCCTGATATACAAGGCTTAAACGAGGATTAGGCCTTATACCTGAAAGTTCAGTATAATTAACATTGCTATGCTTTAAAGAATTAATAACTTTATCATAAACACCGGTTTTTTTAATGCTGCCTCCTCCATAACAAAGAAGAACATTGCTGCTGTACTGTTTTACCTCATTACCTAAAAGGCTTTCAGTATCTTTTCCAAATATTATTTTAGTTGGACTTATAAATGTAAAGTTTTGCATATAACCACCCCTTATTGATAATTACTTTTACCTATATTATAATCTATATATACACTATAACTTGTTTTTTACATGATGTTAAAATATTATTAATAATATAAGTTTATAACATATTTATATTCTTTAAAATACAAAAGGAGAAGTTTTATGAAAGAACAAAAAAAACCACCAAAGTCCATAGTAGTTTACTATGTGGCGGTGCTTATAATTACATTGATGCTTAACTCTGTAATAGTTCCATGGTTTACAAATCAAGAGGTTACACAAGTGGACTATGGAACATTTTTGTCTAAAGTTGATAAGAAAGAAGTAAGCAAAGTTGATGTTCAGGACAACCAAATAAGGTTTGAGGCAAAGGACAGCAGTGGTAAAGATGCCATATATGTTACTGGAGCCATGAATGATCCTGATTTGGTAAACAGACTTAAAAATTCGGGAGCACAGTATTCCAAAACTATACCTAAGGAAAATTCCCCATTGGTTAATTTTATTTTTAACTGGGTTCTTCCAATATTCCTATTTGTTGGAATAGGACAATTATTTGCCGGAAGAATAGGAAAGAAAATGAATGGAAATAACTTTATGTCTTTTGGTAAGGCCAATGCAAAAGTATATGTAGAGAATCAGACAGGAGTAACTTTTGCAGATGTGGCAGGTCAAGATGAGGCTAAAGATGCTCTAACTGAGATAATTGATTTTCTTCATAATCCTATGAAGTACTCAGAAATTGGAGCAAAGCTGCCAAAGGGTGCTCTGCTTGTTGGACCTCCAGGAACAGGTAAAACTCTTCTGGCAAGGGCAGTAGCAGGAGAAGCAAAGGTTCCTTTTTTCTCGATTTCAGGTTCAGAATTTGTTGAAATGTTTGTTGGAATGGGTGCAGCAAAGGTTAGGGACTTATTCAAGGAAGCAGCTGCTAAGGCACCATGTATAGTGTTTATAGATGAAATTGATACAATTGGTAAAAAACGTGATAGTGGTGGTATAGGAGGCAACGATGAACGTGAGCAGACGCTAAACCAGCTGCTTACTGAAATGGACGGATTTGATGGAACTAAAGGTGTTGTTATTCTTGCAGCAACAAACAGACCAGACACCTTGGATAAAGCATTATTAAGACCAGGACGTTTTGACAGAAGAATTCCTGTTGAGCTTCCTGATTTAAAAGGACGTGAAGCCATATTAAAGGTCCATGCTAAAAAAGTTAAAATGGAACCTGATATAGACTTTAATGCTATAGCAAGATCAACATCAGGTGCTTCAGGTGCAGAGCTTGCCAACATGATAAATGAAGGTGCGCTAAGTGCAGTTAGAAATGGTCGTGCCCTTGTAAATCAAACAGATTTAGAGGAAAGCGTTGAAGTTATAATTGCAGGATATCAGCGTAAGGGTGCTGTTATTTCACAAAGGGAAAAAGAAATTATTTCATATCATGAAATAGGACATGCTATGGTTGCAGCAAAACAGACCAATTCGGCCCCAGTGCATAAAATTACAATTATACCAAGAACATCAGGAGCACTAGGTTATACCATGCAGGTGGAAGAAAGTGAACATGTACTCATGACAAAAGAAGAGGCATTTAATAAAATTACCACATTTACAGGTGGTCGTGCAGCTGAGGAACTTATTTTTGGGAACTTTACATCAGGTGCTTCCAATGATATTGAACAGGCTACAAAATTTGCCAGAGCCATGGTAACCCGACTTGGAATGAGTAAAAGCTTTGATATGATGGCATTGGAAACTGTAAATAATCCATATCTGGGCGGTGATACTTCACTTATGTGTTCAGCTGAAACTGCATCTAAAATTGATACTGAGGTACTTGAAATAATCAGAAAAGCCCATGAAAAAGCTATGAATATCCTAAAAGATAATATTGGTAAACTACATGAACTGGCACATTATCTTATGGAAAAAGAAACTATAACAGGTGAAGAATTTATGGAGATTCTTTCTAAATAAATATATATAATTTTATGATGGAAGGTGAATATATTGGAGGTTATAGAAGCAATTAAAACCAGAAGATCTATAGGTAAAGTTAAGGATGTAGAGGTGCCAAAGGAATTAATTAAAGACATAATTCAGGCTGGAACCTGGGCACCTAACAGATATCTTACTGAACCCTGGAGATTCTTTGTTATAAGTGGTGATGGGAGAGAGAAGCTTTCAAAGGTTCTGGAGGAAATAGCCATTCAGTCTATAGGGGATCCAGACAGTGAAGAAGGTAAGAAAAAACTTCAGAAGGAAAGGAATAAACCTTTTAGGGCTCCTGTTATAATTGCAGTGGCAGCAGAGGTTACTGAGAATGAAAAGGTAATAAGACTTGAAGAGCTTGGAGCTGTTTATGCAGCTGTTGAAAATATGCTGCTTGCAGCTCACGGAATGGGCCTGGCAGCCTACTGGAAGACTGGGAAAGCCTGCTACTCACCTAAAATGAAGGAGTTTTTTGGGCTGAAGGATAAAGATGAAGTATTAGCATTTGTATATCTTGGATACGCTGATATGGATAAAAAGCCCCCTCACAAAACACCTGCTGATGAATTGACTAAGTGGATAGAATAGAAGAAACTGGAGTGATATTATTATTAGTATCGCTCCAGTTTTTTTATATATATTTTTTAATAATTATTCAAAAATTATGTTAAAAAATAAAGGAATAAATATAATGAGAACTGCGAAATATAATTGTGTGTCACATTTATTTTATTAAAGGAGTGGTTGTATTGGACGAAAAAAATAAAAAGGTTCTGGAAAGCATATATACAAAAAGTAATGATGTAGAGATAGGTGAGGAACTGGGCAGCCTTAAAGTTCAGCTTAATGAAATGGAGAACACATTGAATCAGCTTAAATCAACTGCATTATCTTCAAATCAGAGCCAGGGCATGCAAAACCAGCAGGCACAGCAAAATCAGCAGGGGCAGCAAAGCCAGCAGACAGCAAACCAGCTTTTGCAGCAGATAGATAATTTTAGGAAGCAGGCCCAGCAGCAGCAGCAGCAATCCCAGCAGCAGCTGCAGCAATCTGTTCAGCATGCACTTAATTCATTAAATCAGGCTAACCAGCAGATTTTATCAAATCAGGTTCTTAACCAAATGAACCAGATAATAGATCAGGCTCAGCATCAATTAACTCAAATGGGTCAGCAAGGGCAAATGAATCAGCAATATGGTCAGTTTGGACAAATGGATCAGCAGGGACAACAGAATATGGGGCAAAATAAACAAATAAAGCAGTAAAATTAGAGGTGAGCAGCTATAATCTGCTTACCTTTAAAAGATTTAGAGATAAATTAAAAATTTTATGCTTTTATGATTTGCTTTACTTGAAAAATAGTAGTATACTTAATTAATGCTTAAATAAATCGTAAATAATTTAAACAAATATATTTTAATTAGTTCTTTATTAAAATAATGTTCTGATTTCGAAATTTTATTGCTGAATTATTACAATGAGTTTAAGAAAAAAAAGATTTTGGAGGTACACAATTAATGAATGGTACAGTAAAATGGTTCAATGCTCAAAAAGGATACGGATTTATCACAGGTGAGGATGGAAATGATGTGTTCGCACATTATTCACAAATAAAGTTAGAAGGTTATAAATCACTTGAAGAAGGCCAGAAGGTTTCTTATGAAGTAGTTAATGGACCAAAAGGACCACAGGCAGAAAATATTACTGCTGTAAAATAAGAAAAACATTTACCCCTTAAATAATGAATTATTTAAGGGGTATTTATTTGCTTAAAATTAGAATAATAAGAAGTTAAGAAGATAACTATATATCTATATGTCCTCATGTTTTATATCAGAATTTATTTACGATTCTTTGCAGCCACTTTTGTTTGAATATTTACATGTTTTACAGTGATTTGTACAGGATTCAAGATGAATCATTACCTCTGTATCCTTAAATGAATTTTGAAGATTAATTTCTATTTCATCACATATATCATGAGCTGCTTTCACAGACATATTCTCAGGCACAACCAGATGTAAATCAATATAATATGTACTGCCTGATTTTCTTGTTCTAAGGTCATGAAAGTCGCAGTATACACTGTTGTACTTAGCTATTACATGCTCTATAACATTTATATCCTCATCTGAAAGTTTAACATCCAATAAAGGATTAAAGGCTGATTTTAAAAGTTCATAGGATTCCTTTAAAATAAATAAAGCCACTAGTATTGCAACTATAGGGTCTAAAATATTAAGCTTTGTTATCCAGATTAAAAGTAGTCCTAGTCCAACGCCTAAAGCTGTGTATACATCAGTTTTAAGGTGAAGAGCATCTGCTTCAAGAGCTATGGAATCCTCATGCTTAGCTATTTTATATAATTTATTTGAAACCCAAAAATTTATTGCTGCAGAAATGAACATTACTATAAATCCTATTGCAAATGACCCAGCTTCTTCACCAGGATGCAAAATTTTCTTAATGGATCCTTCTATTATAAGTATGGCAGCTGCAAAAATTAATAAAGCTTCTATTACTCCGGAAATATTTTCAACCTTTCCATGGCCATATGGATGATTAGCATCAGCAGGTCTTGAAGAAATCTTTACAGAAAAAAAGGCTATTACTGATGCTGCTAAATCCATTGTTGAATGAATGGCCTCTGATATTATGCTTACAGAACCTGTGGTTATGCCAACCGCAAATTTCATTAAAAGCAATACTGAATTTGATGCTATAGAAAGTCTTGCAACTTTTGTCTTACTGTTCATTGGAATCTCCTCCATAAGATGGTTCTATTATCATTTGATAAAAAATATAATTTTATACACTGTCAAGCATTTTTGAAAATGTCCCAAAATATTTAAAACATTAGCACCAGTTTTCTGGTGCTTTTTAGTTAGGTTTTACTTCTAAAATAAATAATGAGGCTTTCCTGGATTTTGGGTATGCTTAATAAGCCTTCTGAGTTTTATACTTAAAAGGAGGAATAGTAATATTATGGCATTTACTTTTATGCTATATTTTCCTGCCTATGTTTCTGCTTTTTAAGATAACGTTCAAAAGAAGCTTGTTTCCAAGGATGACTCATTGGAGGAATATAACGTTTTTTTGGTTGCCCCGCAGGAGCTGCAAGGTCAAAGCTTTTTGATGTAAGTTCATGTTCTGGTAATAGATCTAGAGCATATACCTTTTCATCAACACAAAAGAACATTCCACCATCAAAGGCTTGAATTACCATACCTGAAGTACCTTTTCGGTAATGTACAGCATATCCATTACAATCCATAGGGAGGTAATAACTTTTCTTGAATTTGATGCAGCTTCCGTTATCAACCTTCCTACTGGTTAATACGGCAAGTGTTAAATTTATTTTTTCAATATCTAGTTGTTTTTCAAAGACAGATTTGATATTATCAACTGGTAAAGCAAACTGGGCATTGAATTCTTTTATGTATGAGTTTAAGAATTCATTTGCTTGCTCAATTGTGCTGATACAAGCTAGCCTCATTTCTAAAGGGAGGCGTGATTGTAACGTCTGAAACATTCTTTCTACGCGCCCTTTAGCTTGGGCAACACTGCTTGTCTTAATTCCTATGCCTAACTGTTTACAGGCATAGCTAAACTGAGTGAAAGTATCCTCTTCAACTGAAGGGGACTTTTTCTTTTTGTATTCAAATACAGTACGTCTATCTGTAAATAACATATAAGGGATACCGTGTTCCGTGAGTACCTGGTGTAACACATGGTAATACCCGTTTAGGGTCTCTTGTGAGTCAAAATAAGCTCCCATAATAGCACCTGTAGCATCATCTACAGCAATGTGTAATTGGGTTTTATTCTTACCGAACCAAAGATGCTGTGAAGCATCCATCTGGAGCATCTCACCTATGTAAGCACATCTAGGGCGCCTCGGGTGTGCATCTTCAGCTGCAATAATTGCATTCTGAATGTTAGAAACCTCTTTTGGAGATTTGGCTACATTCTTCAATTCCTCTAATTGAGCTTTAACCTTTTTCCTTGTAGCACGCTTAGCCTTAGGAGACAGGATGAATTCCTGCATAAGGATTGAACGGATGGTGCTAATGGATACTTTGATATGCTCATGCTTCTCTAATAACTCAGAATAGTGGGTGAGATTAGCATCAGAGTATTTGGTACGATAAAGGTCAATAATTAATTGTCTTGTCTCATCATCAAGTGTATGGACTGGTTTTCTCCCATGATTACCATGAATAAAATAAGCCTTTCCCTGTTCCTGATATCCTTTGATCATTCTATTAATATGTCTAATAGAGCAGCTTAGATAAAGGGATGCCCTCTTCTTGTTTCCATTTGTTTCGACCAATTTCTTTATAGTTGTATATTTATCATTTTCTTTCATAGTTAAATTTACCTTTCTCATTATGTCCACCTCAATTCTCTTGAGGTATCATTATACTATATTTTTTGCATTTGGGACATAATCATATGTGGTATATTAAGACATTATCATAAATCAATCATAGTAATACCAGATTATTCTATAAAAATATTGACTTTATTCAATTAATGCTATAATATATAAATATGTTCAAAATTTGAACGTAGCGGGGAGGAATTTTAATGTACGAAAATGAAATTAAAATTTTGGAGCTTCTTAACGATAAATTTGATCTAAGCCAAAGGGATTTATCTAAAAGAGCTGGACTATCTCTTGGAAAGGTTAATTATACAATAAAAAGGCTGGTAGAAAGTGACTATATTAATGTAGAAAAGGATGATAATAAGATGTCCTATAAATTAACTGAAAAAGGCTTTAAATTTATTGATGCTAATTTAAAGAATGAAAAAACAAAAAAAATAAAATTACATAGTGAGGATGTTAAGAACATAAATCAGGCTGTTATACTGGCTGCAGGAAGGGCTTCAGACTTTGATAAACCCGTAGGGTTCCTTGAAATTGATGATATTACATTAATAGAAAGATCTATAAATCTTTTATTTAATGAAAATATAGAAAACATAATTATAGTTACAGGATATAAGCATGAATATTTTGATGCTCTGGCAAAGGATAGTAGAATAAACATAGTGTACAATGCAAGATATAAATGGACAGGAACCATGTGCTCATTATCCTTGGCAAAGGAATTTATTCATGGGGATTTCCTTTTGGTTGAAAATGATCTTGTTTTCGAGGAAAGAACATTAAAGTATCTGGTTGAAAATAGCAGCAGAGACTGTGTACTTATTACAAATGAGACAGGCTCAGGTGATGAGGCTTTTGTAGAAATAAATAATGGATTTATATATAAAATATCAAAGGATATCCATCAGCTTAACAAAATAGATGGAGAAATGATTGGATTAAGCAAAATATCCTATGAAGTATTTAAATTAATGCTTGAAGAATTTAAAACAAATAAAAATCCATATTTAAATTATGAGTATTTATTGATGGATATAGGCAGAAACTACAATATTGGATATACAAAAATAGATGACCTGGTATGGGCTGAAATAGATAATTTAGACCAGTACAATCATGTAAAAAAAGTGGTTTTACCTAGAATGAAAAGAAAGGAATTAACTGTAAGAGTAGACAAACTAAAACATATTGCCAGTGAAGCCATGTGCATAGATATGGATTCCATTGAGGATGTAAAACCTATTGGAGGCATGACAAATAAAAATTATAAAATTGTAGTAAAAGGTAAAAATTATGTTTTGAGGATTCCTGGGGCAGGCACAGAGGAAATGATAAGCAGAAGAAGTGAAAAAATAAATTCCAGACTGGCCTTTGAAAATGGATTTGACAGTGAATTAATATATTTTAATGAAAACACAGGAGTAAAGATATCCACATTTATTGAAAAAACAGAAACTTTAAATGGAAGAACAGCTAAAAAAGAAGAAAATATGAAGATGATTGCAGGGATACTTAAAAGACTTCATAGTTCCTCATTTAAATTCGGCAGTGAATTTGATCCTTTTAAAACAGCTGAAGAATATGAAAAACTCCTACATAAATATAATGGTAAGAACTTTGAAGATTATAATGAAGTAAAAGAAAAGGTAATGGCCCTTAAAAAGGTAATGGACTCATTTAATATTAATAAATGTCCATGTCATAACGATACAGTGCCTGAGAACTTTATTAAAAGCGGTGAATCAAAGATATTTTTAATTGACTGGGAATACAGCGGCATGAATGATCCAATGTGGGATATAGCAGCTCATTCAATAGAATGCAACTTCTCAGAGGATGACGAGGAACTATTTCTCAATATATACTTCAATGGGGAAATAGATGAACAGCACAGAATAAGAATATTAATAAATAAAATTATGCAGGATTTTATATGGAGTACATGGACAAATATAAAGGAAGCCAAGGGCGATGATTTCGGCTCTTATGGCATTGACAGATATAACAGAGCTAAAGTAAATTTAGAGAAGTTAAATAAAAAACTTAAGGAGTTGAAATAATTTGGAAAGAATAGCTGATTTAACATTGAAAAGGGACCTTACTTATGCAAAAAAGGGTATAGGACATTCATTAATATCAGGAATTACATGGGGCATGGATGCTGTGCTTTTAGCATATATAATGACCCAGTATCCATTTAATGACCCAGGAGTTTCAATTATAGTGGCACCACTGGTAGGAGCATGCATTCACACAGGTTTATCAGCATTATTTACATTGATTTATAATATTTATTCAGGAAAATTAAAAGAGTTTACAAGGTGTTTATTCAGCAAAATGGGAGTTCTGATTATTCTATCTGCAATATGCAGCGGCCCATTAGCTATGTCAGGGTATCTGCTTGGCATAAATATGGCAGGGTCTTCCTATGCAGCAGTTATTACATCAACTTATCCAGCCATTGGAGCTGTGCTGGCAGTTATATTTTTAAAAGAAAAAATGAACCCAAGGGTATGGGCAGGAGTAATTCTCTGTGTATTAGGTGCTGTAATTACAGGATATGTGGCTCCATCAGGCAATGTTTCTCCAAATTTTTATCTTGGAATAATCTTATCAATTGTTGCAGCTGTAGGCTGGGGGCTTGAAGGTGTATTTGGAGCCTATGCCATGGATGTAGTTGATCCTGAAATAGCAATTTCGGTAAGACAGTCTGCTTCATTTATTATGTATTTGATATTCGTGCTTCCATTCATTGGAGGTTTCGGCATGTTCTTTAAGGCATTTACAGCTCCAAGTATAATTATATTTGCCATAACAGGAGTAATATGCGGGGTATCATATATCACCTGGTACCTAGGCTTAAGCATGACTGGTGTTGGAAGAGCTATGGCTTTAAACATTACTTATTCAATATGGGCAATTATCTTTGATGGAATATTACATGGTTTCCATTTCTCCACAAATTTAATAATAGGATGTTTAATAATAGTATTTGGTGCAATTCTTGTTTCAGGAAATCCAAAAGAAATGTTATCATTAAGAAAAGTGGAGGCGTAGGGTTATGAAAATGAAGCTGCCTATGAGATTTAGAATACTTCAGCTTATATGCAATGGAGATCAGGGTAAAAACACCATTGATAGTAAAAAGATAAAGGAAATTATTTTTAAAGAATATGGCAATGAAAGACAATGCAAAGATAAAACAATTAAAAACCACCTTTTGGCATTAAAAGCTGTAGGATTAATAGAAGAAATAAGTGTAACTATAGAAAATGGCAAATTTGTGTCACAGTATGCAGCCACAGGAGAGGGTTTAAAGAGGTTAAATTTAATACCTAAATATGCAAAATAGTTTAAATTTAAGAGGGTGAGTAAAATGAGAGCAATACTATTAGCAGCAGGTATGGGGACAAGATTAAGGCCAATTACCAATGAAACTCCGAAATCTCTTATAAAAATCAATGGAGAACCACTTTTGGAAAGACAGATTAGATTCTTAAGAGAAATTGGAATTGAAGAAATTATTGTTGTAACAGGCTATTTATACGAAAAATTTGAATATCTTAAGGATAAATTCAATGTAAAACTTGTTCATAATGAAAAATATGAAACATATAATAATATTTACACCATGTACTTAGTAAGAGACTTTCTCCCGGATGCATTTGTAATTGATGCCGACACTTATTTATTCAGGAATTATCTGGACAGCTCAATTAAAACATCTACTTATTTTGCAGGTAACAAAACAGTAAATACTGAGGAATGGATGTTAGTTTTTGATGAAAACAATAAGGTAAATGATATTAAGATTTCCAGTGGTGAAGGTTATGTAATGTCAGGGGTGTCCTACTGGACAAAAGCCGATGGTGAGCTGCTTAAGCATAAACTGGAGCAGGTAATTAAAAGCAGCAACTGGCAGGATCTGTACTGGGACAATATTGCCAAGGATAACTTGAAAAATATGGATGTACATATTAAAAAGATAAGTTCTTCTGACTGGTTTGAAATTGATTCTCTGGAGGACCTCAATGCCCTGCGGGCAAAGATTAAAGATTAAAGAACAAAGATTAAATAACAAAGAACAAATATGGACTGATGGATATAGCATCAGTCTATTTTTTTTTGCAAATTGCATTCATTAGAATAATTAATTTATATATGAGTTATCCTATTATATGTTATATAAATGAATTACTTTAGAATTCATAAAAACCAAGATAACAGATAGGAGTAGTGTGAATGAATGAAGGATTAGTAGCATTTGTAAGATCCATAATTGCTTTCTTTTTATTGTTAATATATGCACGTTTTTTAGGTAAGAAACAGATAAGCCAGCTTACTCTTTTTGATTATGTGCTGGGAATTACTATTGGATCAATGGCAGCTTCTTTATCAATAGATTTATCTAGCAGGATGTGGCCCCATTGGGTTGCGCTGACTACATGGACGGCTGCAGGATTAGCAATTGATTTCCTTACAACAAAATCTAAGTTTGCTGCAAAATGCATAGAGGGAGAACCAACAATAATAATAATGAATGGTGTTATTTTAGAAGATAATATGCGTAAATTAAGATATGATGCCTCAAATTTGCTTCAGCAATTAAGAAGCAAGGATATATTTGATTTAAGTGAAGTTCACTTTGCAGTGCTGGAGCCAAATGGTGAGCTTTCCGTGTTAAAAAAACCAGAATTACAGCCTGTTACACCAAAAGATATGAACATTTCTGTGCCTAAAACGGGACTGGGAATAGAATTGATTTACGATGGCATAGTTGTAGATTTAAATTTAAAACAAATAAATCGTGATATCTATTGGTTAATGTCTGAACTTAAGAAATTCGGGGTAAAGGATCCTTCTGAAGTATTTTTAGCAACATATGAAGCCTCGGGTTCTTTATATGTAGACAAATACAAGGATAGAATAAAAAAGCCTATAATTGTAGGAGATTTTAAGGGACCATATTAGCATTTTCATTTTGCATACAAAAATCAGCATAATAAATTATACTGGAGGGATAGAGATGAGAAAATTCTTTGTTATATTTGCTCCTATAGTTATAATAGCAATTTCCATAATAGTTGCCCTTAGCGGCACATTTCTTAAGAAACCTATGAAAGGGTGGGATAATGTTCCAGAGCATATGGAAACAACTACAAAGGCAATAATGGCAGATGACTGGGCGTTAGCGGAACAAAGTGAGAGTAAATTAGAAACAGCATGGAAGGCTGTTATTAAAAGAATTCAATTTAGCGGCGAAAGAGATGAAATGCACGAATTAACCGTAAGTATTTTTCGGCTTAAAGCTTCTATCACTTCTAAAGACAAATCTTCAGCTTTAATGGAATTAAGTGAAGCCAAGGAACATTGGGATGGATTATGTAAATAGCAGTCAATAAGTGTAAGGTGCATATGTAAATTTTAAATAGACATAAAAAAGAGGAGCATATAATATTTTCTCCTCTTTTACATTTTAATATAAATTATTTAATGCTGTTTATATTGAGGTTCCTGCTGTTCAATATATTTCTGTCTTCCTTTTAGTGTTGTCAGAGCACAATCCAGGTTTTGAGCTATTTGCTGAAAATCCTGTTTTGCGTTTTTATCATCTGTTTCCAGGGCAAAAGTTTTCATTGTTGCAGCAGCACTTTGTATACCTGCAATAGCCTGCTCCATTTGTGTTCCTACTGTCATAATTATCACCTCCTTTCAATGCACAGCCATAATTTTATATTTCTATTGATACAGCATGTGCAACGCAAGGTATGCTTTCTTTCTGCTGGTAGGATAAAGGTGATAATAATGCACCAGTTGCAACAATTAATATTCTCTTTATCTCTCCCCTGAGCATACGTTTAAGGAAATGTCCATAAGTAACTGAGGCTGAACAGGCGCATCCGCTGCCCCCAGCCATTACAGGCTGATTTTTGTTATATATCAATAGTCCGCAGTCTGTAAATATTTCACTTGGAATTATAAGCCCATGTTTTTTTAAAAGTTCACTGGCAATTTTATGACCAACACTGCCTAAATCTCCAGTAGCTATAACATCATAATAAGAAGGTTCTATACCTAAGTCCCTAAAATGGGCTTCTATAGTATCTACTGCTGCAGGTGCCATTGCTGCTCCCATATTAAAAGGATCCGTAAGCCCCATGTCTATTACTCTGCCAATAGTTGCTGAAACAACCCTTGGACCCGTACCTTTTTGAGCTATTAAACCTGCCCCTGCTCCTGTAACTGTCCACTGAGATGTGGGAGGCTTTTGACCGCCATATTCTGTAGGATATCTGTATAGTTTTTCTGCAGCCATATTGTGGCTGGATGCTGCAGCTATTACGTATTCTGCACTTTTACTGTCCACTAGCTGAGAAGCTAGTGCAAGACCCTCCATTGAACTTGAACAGGCACCATATATACCTAAATAAGGTATGCCAAGAGTACGAGCGGCAAAACTGCTGGATATAATCTGATTCATTAAGTCGCCGCTTATAAAAAACTGAATATCCTCTTTTTTCATATTTGATTTGTTAATTGCTATTTCACAGGCTTGTTCTATCATCTTTTTTTCTGCCTTTTCAAAGCTTTCCTGCGCAAGCCATGTATCTCCATGAAGAACATCGAAATCATCAGCCAGAGGTCCTTTTGCCTCGAATGGCCCTCCTACTGCAGCTGAAGCTATAATTACTGGTTTTGAATTAAAAATCCAGGTTTGATGACCTTTAAGCATTTACATACCACCTAACCACTTAATAGTTATTTTTACTAATGCAACAACGAACGCTGAAAAAACTCCATAAGTAATTACAGGACCGGAAAGTTTAAACATATTTCCTCCGACTCCCAGTACATATCCCTCAGTTTTATGCTCAATTGCAGCAGATGCCATAGTATTGGCAAATCCTGTAACAGGAATAGCTGTACCTGCTCCTGCCCATTGTGCAATATGATCAAAGACACCTAAAGCAGTAAGTAAAACTGAAATTATAATTAATACTGCTGTAGCAGGATCTCCTGCAGTTTTCTCTGTAAATCCGAAATATTTTATGAAAAACCACTGCAGCAACTGACCAATTGTGCATATAAAACCTCCAACTAAAAAGGCTCTTATACAATTTTTAAAAACGGGCCTTTTAGGTTCAGCTTCCTTAGCAAAATCCTGATATTCCTGCTGAGTGGGAGTAAGTTTTTTCTTCTTTTTATTTGACATAACACTACCACCTTTTATATAATTTCATTTAGTAAATCACTATTTAAGCGAGCAAAAATACTGATGCTTCTACAGTTTTTTGAGAAGCCTAATAGCTGATTTACTTGAAATCTATTTAGCGTAATAAATATGGTTCTAATTTATCCATAATTTTTTTTAGTTTCTTTGCATTCACAGAATACATATTTTTTATTTTAGGATCTCCACTTTCCAGTGAAAAAGTGAGAAGATCAGCCTGGCATTTTGAAATACCTGCATACAGCAGCTCTTTTACCTGGGGTTTATTAACTTGTATTGAATCGTCAAACAGGTCAATAAATAAATCACCGGAAGAGTCTATCTGAGCAATAAAAACATTATCAATACTTACTCCGGATTTTGAAAGCTCGGAATTCAGCCACTGTCTATTTAATCCTCTGGCTGACAGAGGTTCATCGAGAATTTTGCCGTCTAATATTACTGCCTGGGGCTCAGATAAGGGGGCAACCTTCCTTTGTAAGTCATGAGGTGTAACAGGCTTTTTGTCCGACTTTAATAAAACATTTATCTCACCGGTATTTTCCATTACAGCAAACTCCACATCTGCCAGATTGAAAGTATTTCTTGATCTCAATTCCCTTAAAAGCTCCTCCCCAGTGAATCTTACTTCTTTTAAATGCTCTTCCATAACCTTCCCGTCTTTAATTAATACTGTTTCTTTTCCATTGATTAAGTCATGAAACCACTTGCTCTTTAGCGATAGATAATCTAAAATAAAATTTAATATAATCCAGGTTCCTAAAGCAATGGAGCAAAAAACCATATTTGTTATGAAACCTAATATAAATAAAGAGATAATAATTGAAATTACAATATAACTTACAAATTTAAAAGGGGTTGCCCTGGAAACACTTCCTTTGCCCATAAGCCTTATTATTGTCAGAGTTATAAAAAATAAAATTATGGTTCTTAACAGTACTATAATCCAACTTTGCATAGAAATTTCCTTTCTTAGTTACCCTTATACTGGGGTTCTTCAAACTCCATTATTTTTATCCTGTATTCTAAATCCTTAATAACTGACTCGGCAGTTTCCAGAGATTTTTTATATACTATTCTATCTTCTTCGTTTTTGCTTTGCAGAGAATATAGCCTTAATGTGCTTTCTATACCTTTTAATTCTGCCAATGTCTGCTTTACTTTAGAGCCAATTGTCATTTTCCTTTCCCTCCATATGAAAATATTAACCTTTAGGTTTAAATATCAATGCTGCAATAAATGCAAAGATTATAGCAGATGAAATTCCAGCACTGGTTATTTTGAATATTCCTGTGAGAATTCCTATTACACCAACCTGCTCTGCCTCTAGTAATGCGCCCTTAACAAGAGAATTTCCAAAGCTGCTTATAGGTACTGAGGCCCCTGCACCTGCAAACTTAATAAGAGGTTCATATAATCCAAAGCCACCCAGAATTGCTCCTATTACTACAAAAGTACATGTAGTGTGTGCAGGCGTAAGTTTAAATATATCCATCATTAATTGTCCCAGAACGCATATCCCGCCTCCAATAATGAATGCCCATAGTAACTTTCCCATTTCAGTAAATCTACATCCTTTCTTTTTAACATAATTTAGCTTTACCATATGAATTTAAATTATTCATAAATAAAATATATACTTTATGGATAAATTTACATTGTATGAATTTATATATATATGGCATATTAAATAGTGTAAGGAACATAATGGTTGAGCAAAGATTTATATATGATTCTGAAAAGGGTTGTATATAAGTCCGCCAAAGATTATTTATAGGTCGGAAGGCTTATATATAGTCAGAGGGAAGATCTCACAGGGTAATGAAAGGTTTTATTATAGTCAATAATCCTAGCCCTTGGCAAAGATATTGATTATAATATGATTCCGGCTTATCCTTTAGGGGTCGAGCTAAGATTATGCAGGGTGCCATAGTGGTTATATGCAGCCCACAGGTTGTATCTGGCTGTATGGTATTCTGCATAGTTGAACGAAACATTAGTATAGGTAATGACTTGCTTTGTTATGACCGAAAGATCATAGCATGGTAATAAATTATCTATATTGGTGCAAGGTACACCATTATGTTCTTTACATTTTTTTTTGCTTTAAATGTCAGACATACTCTTCATTTTATTTAAAAATATCACCTATACTTAAAATTTATGTTGAAAATGTATTCATGTTTACCTTATTATTAAAATAGGGTGATTTGATGATTAAAAGTAAAAGTATGTCGAAAAAATTTATCAGCAGTTTTATTCTATTTATTGTAATACCCTTCTTTATCATTATTATCATTATTAACAGATTATATGAAGGAGTCCTGGTTTCACATTACAATGAAAAAACTGAACAGATTATGGTGCAATTATCTAATGATATTGAAATTGAGCTTAGACGAATTAATCTTTATACTGCAAAGGTTTCCAATGAACAGGAATTATTACCACTTGTAAATAGCTGGTACCATGAAAAGGATTCAGTTAAAAAGCTTGAAACTTCTGAAAAGATTGAAGCAAAACTTGATTATTTATTTGCCTACCAGGGAGAAATAAATTCAATAGTGTTTTTTTCAAAAAACGGTGAAGTATTTAAATATAAGGATCCTCTTTATAAAAATGATTCTGATGTAAAAAATAGTTCTTTGTATAAGGAATGTATAAGCAATAATGGAAAAGTATTAAGTATAAATAATTTTAACAGCTCTAGTGATGTAAATGCCGGCAGGATAGATTTTTTAGTTGGGGTTAGCCCGGAATATAATTGGTACAATTCAGATACGGAGTTTATATATTTCGAAATTAAAACAGATGTGCTGAATTCAATTTATTCAAGATTTACAAATGATACTGTAGGGAAAATGATAATAGCTGATTCTAAAGGTAATATTGTAATATCACCAGATAAAAGCATGCTTGGAAAAAATATTTCAGAAGTAGAGTATCTTAATAAAATTAACAATAAGAATAATGATTACGATTCTTATAAATACAGGTATAAAAAAGATATTAAGTATATATCAAAATATACTTCGGGGAAGTCAGCATGGACTGTAATTAATATTATTGATTATAATGCTCTCACAAAGGATACGTCAAATATTACAAAAGCACTGCTTATGATATTTGTAATATTTAATATTTTATTTATTTTGTACTCTAAAATGCTATCTAAAGATATTATTAAACCAATAAAAGAACTTGTGAAAAAAATGAAAGGTGTTAAGGATGAAAAACTTGAAGAGATTACAATTATAGATAGCAATCTGGATGAAATTAATGAACTGGGAAGAAGCTATAATAAGATGATTAATGATATTAAGAATCTTATGGCAGAGAGAGATTTGAAGGAAAGAGAGCGCTCCAGAGAAGAAATTAAGATGCTTCAGGCTCAGATTAATCCTCATTTTATTTATAATACATTAAATGTAATTAAATTAATGGCCATGATATCAAAGGCGGAAAACATCAGGAAGGTAACAGATTTATTCATGAAACTACTTCAGGCAACCTTTAGAAGTTCATCAACATTTGTTACAGTAAAAGAGGAACTGGAGTATCTTGATAATTATGCAGATATAATGAAGGTGAGATTTGGAGATAATTTCAATATGGTTATTAATGTAGAAGATAATGTGAAAGATTTATATATTATCAAATTAATTTTACAACCCTTAGTTGAAAATGCAATTATTCATGGAATCAATGATATAGATAGAGAAAAATATATTACAATTTCAGGCTTTCTAAAGGATAAAAATTTAATTTTTCAAGTTGAAGATAATGGGGTTGGAATGACAGAAGACGAGATGAAAAATGTTTTGAATAATACAAAAATAAGCAAGACAAGCTTTAATCATATAGGATTAAATAATGTTGAGAGCAGGGTTAAACTTAATTGTGGACAAGATTATGGATTAAAAATTGAAAGTGAGAAAAATAAGTTTACAAGAGTAACACTTATACATCCTATACTAACAGAGAAGGAGCGATAATAATGTACAAAATGCTTTTGGTTGAGGATGAACCTATTGTAAGGCTTGCACTAAAGTCTTTAGTGGATTGGAATAATTATGGTTTCGATGAAGTTTTAGAATCTTCTAATGGTAAAAAGGCTTTAGAAATAATGAAATCCAGGGGAGATATTGATATTGTAATTACCGATATTAATATGCCTGTTATGAATGGTATTGAACTTATTGAAGAAGGCAAAAAGCTTGGAGGTGACACTGAATTTCTAGTGTTAAGTGCCTATGATGACTACTCACTTGTAAGAAGTGCTTTTAAACTTGGTATAAATGATTATATTTTAAAAACAGAAATGGAGCCGGACAAAATTGTTAAAATGGTTATGACAGCTTTAGAGAAGAAAAAAGGAAGCAGTAATAATAAGAGCACTATTGATAAAAATGAGCTTATCAGAAAATTCATTGCTGGAGATTTAAACAGGGAGGAGCTTAATTCCAGCATACTAAAACTAAAAGGAGATTATTATATTTGCTGCTCCATTCTAATAGATAACTTTAAAATTATTAAAAAAAGATATGAGGATAATGACCTAAGGGAACTCATAAGCTCTGTAGTAAATGCAGTTTATCAGGTTCTTGAAACTGTAAATACAGGGGAGGTTATACCATTATCTTCAGAAGAATATGGTATCATTTTAGCCTTTGAATCTTCAATGGAAAACCATATAGAAGATAAACTGGCAGAAATTCTAAGTAAGATCAGGATTGCTCTTTTAAATTTCTTAAACATTGAAGAAACAATTGGCATAAGTGAGGTAAATAAGGATATATCAAAGATAAAGATTCTTCTTGATGACGCACGAAGAAATGCCCGTCTTAGATTCATCTATGGAAAAGGAAAGGATATTTATCCTAAGGATGAAGAACGGGTTGATAATATAAAGAAAAACAAGAATAATAATATAACACAGCAGATAGTTATTGAGATGGTTAAAGAAAATGGAATACTTGAGGCTTTGGATAGTTTAGATGAAGAAAAATGCATAGATGAAATGAAAAGAATTTTTAAATTGAAAGAGCTGTCATTTACAGGAGACATTGAAAGCTTTTATATATATTATTTGGAAATAGTACTAATGATTGTTCAGTATGTAATTAAGGATGAGGAAAATAATTGTGAGGGTATTATTGGGGAAGATATAGATTTTTACAGCGAAATAAGAAAATTTGATACTACAGCTGAAATAGAAGAGTGGATGATGAATTTTCTGAAAACCCTAATTTCTTCATTAAAGAAAATGAATACAATAGAAAGTGAAGCAATTAAGCAGGCAAAGGATTTTATTCAAAAAAACTATGATTCCAAAGTTACCCTGGATATGGTAAGCAGAGAGGCAGGCTTTAGCAAGACATATTTCAGCAGGATATTTACAGAACAAACAGGAGATAACTTTACTACTTATTTAACTAATGTAAGAATAGAAAAAGCTAAAGAACTTTTGACTAAGACTGAAATGAAAATATATGAAGTCTGCGAGCATACAGGATATCCTAACATAGAGCATTTCAGCAGAACATTCAAAAAAATTGTAGGAGTAAGTCCTATACAGTATAAAAATAACTACATGAGAAGGTGATATTGTGAAAGGATTATTTAGCTTTGATGGTCCTTTGTATGGGTTCTGCATATTGATATATGAAACCTTTATGCTGAATTTATTATGGATTTTAGGAAGTCTGCCAATACTTACAACAGGAGTTTCCACATCTGCATTATATTATGTTTATGGTAAAAAGGTGGGGGGAAAAAGCTATAACATATATAAGGATTTTGTTAAAGGATATAAGGAAAGCTTTAAGCAGGCTTTCCCTGTTGGAGCAGTTATAACTGTGGTTTTATCCTTTAGTATTTTTAATTTATATAAATTAAATAAAATGGGAAGTGCATATAACTCACTTAAAATGCTGCAATTATTTATTATACTGCAGATACTTATCATAAGTGTTTTCCTCTTTCCTCTAATAGCCAGATTTAATATGGGATTATATGATCTTATTAAGAATTCAGTTATTTTAGCTTACAAGAATATAATTGTAAGTTTAAGTTCCATAGTAATACTTACGGCTCTTAGTGCATTTACTATGTACAAGTTATCCTTTGCACTATTTGCCATGAGTATTTATGTTTATGTATCATCTTATTTTATTAAAAAGGTATTTAAAAAATATGTTATATAATAGTTTTGATTTTGGGACACTGCAGCAGTGTCCTTTATATTTTTATATTATCATAATAAATATCAAAAAAGCATTAATATATATCATTCAATAAAAGTGTAAGAATATTTAAAATATAAGTATAAAGGTTAGGGGGGAAAAAAGATGAAAAAAAGTTTATTAAAAAAATTAAGCCTGGTTTTAACATCCACAATACTGTTCGGCACAGTTGCTGTAGGATGTTCAAATTCAAAAAGTGCTACAGCTGACAGTGGTAAAAAGGTGACACTGAAGCTTGCCCTTTGGGGAGAAGGAGACTATAAGTATTTAACTGAAACAAACAATTTGGCTGAAGCATATAAGAAAGATCATCCAAATGTAACTATCCAGATAGAACATATAGCTCCAAAGGAATATGACAATACAATGAAAATAAGAAATACAGCTAATCAGCTGCCAGATGTATTTCCTATCAGGCAGGCTCAGCTTTCTCTTTATGGAGATGTAATGGTGCCATTAAATGATTTAAAGGCAACCCAAAATAATATTTATGCTAAACAAACAATGATTAAAGGTAATGTTATTGGTATACCTCAGGCTGCTTTCAATGAATTCGTTTTCTATAACAAAAATATTTTTAAAGAATATAACTTACAAGTACCTAAGACCTGGGATGAATTTTTGAAGGTCTGCCAGACAATAAAAGATGGAAAGAAATATACGCCGCTATTAATAGGCGGAAAGGATGGATGGCCGGATTATCCATTTAATGAATATATGCCAATGCTTGAAGCCGGAGACGGACAATATTACAACAAGATGGCAGCTAAAGATGATCCTTTTACAAAAGGACAGCCATTCTACAATGCATATGAAAAAATACAAAAGCTATATGATGCTAAAGTATGCGGAGATGACCCTCTTGGATATGGATGGGATCAGGAAAGAGCAATGTTTGTAGCAGGAAAAGGTGCAATGATGGCAGCTGGTTCATGGTATAAAGATGATTATGATCAAAATGGTGGAAAAGACGATAATTTAGGAGCTTTCTTACTGCCAACAAGGAATACTATCAGCGATCCATTTTATACTACTGCAATGACTGAGTTCTTCTGGGGAATTCCTAAGACATCCAAAAATCAAAAGGAAGCAAAAGAATTCCTGGAATGGTTCTTTAGCAGTGATTACTATGCTAAATTTGTTGGTACATTAAAACAAAGACCTACAGTTAAGGGTGTTAACTATGATGACAAGTTCTTTGATGAGGCATTTAAAGGTGTTGATGCTAAGCCAATAACTATTTTCTATGATGAAAACTTTAACAAGATAATGAATGCCATGAAATTTGACGTTAAAGGAATAGGTCAGCAGCAGATGGCAGGAAAGACAAGCTTAGATTCAATTATGAATGATTTAAATGCACAATGGAAAAAAGCAAGAGGTAACTAATAAATAAAATAATTAATTTAAGAAGAATAAGGTACCTATAGCTGCTTTATTCTTCTTTTAATTAGGAGGCATGTATGTTTAAAAATAGCGATGTTAAAATGCAAAAAAAAATAATATTAGTAACCTTCTTATTTATACCAACTATTTTAATACTAATGTTTATGATATATCCACTTATAAAGTTAATAGGTTTAAGCTTTACAAATTGGGACGGATTAAGCCCCACATATAAATATGTAGGATTTAAAAACTTTAAAAAGATAATATTTGATTCTCCGGAAGTTTGGGCAGCTTTAAAAAATAATGGAGTGTATTTTGTTGGCCATATACTTTTTATACCAATAGAATTATTTATAGCATTTTTACTTGACAACAGAGTAAGATGCTGCAAGATGTTTAAAACAATTACTTTTTTACCTTATATAATAAATGGAGTAGCAGTGGCATGTATGTTTTCATTTCTATACAGCTCCCAGGATGGAGTATTGAACAGTGTGCTTCAATTTTTTAACTTAGGTAAAATTGGATGGCTCAGTGATCCAAATATCGTTAACTATTCTTTGACGGCAGTTTCACTGTGGAGATTTTCAGGTATTCATATAATATTGTTTTTAGCAGCCTTTCAGTCACTTCCTCCAGATATGACTGAGGCAGCTGTCATAGATGGTGCTAATAGCTTTCAGCAGTTTTACAGAATTGTACTGCCAAATATTAAGCCTGTAGTTGAAATAGTATTGTTTTTGAATGTAAGAGGTGCTCTTCAGGTATTTGATATTCCATATGTAATGACAGCTGGTGGACCAAATCATGCCAGTGAAACATTTACAGTGCAGACAATAAATACAGCATTTCAGTATGCGGACTTTGGGAGAGCCTGTGCAATGGCTGTTGTGTTAATGATAATAATTATAATTTTCTCTGTTATTCAACAGAAATTGTTTAACCTAAAGGGGTGATAATATGGAAGGAAACATTGTAACCAATAAAAAAACTATATTTAAAACAGCTAGGAAAAAAGTCAATGGCTGGGAAGTATTAAAAGTATTATTGTTCGTATTCATTGCAGCAATAGTTATTTTACCAATGCTTATAACTTTATTTGCATCCTTTAAAACACTGCCTCAGATTGGAGCTGAATCAGCACTTAAGCCGCCATCTGTCCTTAATCTTGACAATTATAAAGATGTTATTAAGAACAATCATGTTTTTACAGGATTAAAAAACTCAACCATATTAGTGGTAGTATCAGTAGTTTTAAATTCCTTGCTAAGTACAATGGTAGCTTACTGTTTAACAAGATTTAATTTTAAGCTGAAAAAGGTATATCTTGCTGTTTTCTTAATAGGAATGGTAATTCCAGGTACAGTTACTGAAATATCAAGATTCGGAATTATGGTTAATCTTCATGTTTATGATACTCTTTTAGCACCAATACTCATTTATGCAGGGGCAGATTTAATGCAGATATATATTTATAATCAATTTTTATCACAGATTCCAGTTTCAATAGATGAAAGTGCTATGATGGATGGAGCATCATATTTCACAATATATTGGAAGATAATATTTCCTATGGTTGTACCAGCTACAGCTACACTGGGAATACTGAAGGCGGTAGATGTGTTAAATGATATGTATATTCCATTCCTATATATGCCAGGTGCAAACCATAAAACTCTAAGCACTATGCTTTTTGCCTGCATACAGGATCCAAGGACTTCCTCAATTCCAAAGCTTAGTGCGGCAGCAGTTATAGTTATGATTCCAACACTTCTGATATACTTTATATTTCAAAAGTTTATATTTAGCGGCATAGCAGCAGGTGCTGTAAAAGAATAGTTCTTAATAGGAGGAGTTCATGTATGGAAACTTTAAATAAAGGCAGATTTACTATGCCGGCAGAAGCAGGTATTGATAATGAAGTTAAAAAACTTATAGCAAAATGGGGTGCAGATGCCATCAGAAATAGTGATGGAACTGTGCTTCCAGATGAATTAATGGATATGGCAGTTAAAGTTTATACAACATATTTAACTGTAAGAAATGATCAAAAGTGGGCCTATTCCCATAAAAATCAGTTACAGATGCAGTACTTAATGTCTAAACATAATATTGCAGTAAAAGACACATTGGACATAACACCTTTAGAAGGATATTTTCACAGGCAATTTGAAATTGATAAAAATCATGATTTTAAAAGATATTGGGAAGTAATAGACAGATCTACAGGTGAGGTTCTGAATGAAAGCAGCTGGTATTTTGACAGTGACAGGGAAACAGTAGTCATCACAAATGTTAAAAGATGGCACAGATATACAGTAAGCTTTTTAGCATATCAGGTATGGGACACAACTCAAATGTATAATCATTTGACAAATAATTGGACTACACCTCCTGAGATGCCTTATGATGCAATTCATGAAGAAACCAGAGAACATATATTTAACTATTTGGAAAACTGGCTAAAAGAAAATCCAAGTGTAGATGTAGTGAGGTTTACCACATTTTTCTATCACTTTACTATAGCCTATAATGACAAAGCTAAGGAAAAATTTGTTGACTGGTTTGGTTATAGTGCAAGCGTCAGCCCTGAGGCAATAGATGAATTTGAAAAGGTAAAAGGCTATAAGCCCAGAGCAGAAGTTTTTGTTGATGAAGGATACTATAATACTCCATTTAGAGTGCCTTCTAAGGAATTTTTAGACTGGATGGATTTTGTCCAGGGATTTGTGGCTGAAAATGCTAAAAAGTGTGTGGATTTATGCCACAGCTATGGAAAAGAAGCTATGATGTTCTTAGGTGACAACTGGATTGGGACAGAACCTTATGGAGATTATTTTGAAAAAATCGGAGTGGATTCTGTAGTAGGTTCTGTAGGAAGCGGTGCAACCTTAAGACTGATTTCAGATATTCCTCATGTTAAATATACAGAGGGAAGATTCCTTCCATACTTCTTTCCGGATACCTTTTATGAAGGTGGAAATCCTACAAAAGAAGCTGTGGAGAATTGGGTACAAGCTAGAAGAGCCATACTAAGAAAACCAGTGGATAGAATGGGATATGGAGGATATTTAAGCCTTGCTCTTAAATTCCCTGATTTTGTAGATAAGGTAGAAGAAATTGCCAATGAATTCAGAGAAATCCATAATAAAATGAATGGGACAAAAGCTTATACTGGAAGATTCAAGGTGGCTGTTCTCAATGTCTGGGGAAAGCTGAGAAGCTGGCAGTGCAACATGGTTGCCCATGCGTTATGGTACAAGAAAATATACTCTTATGTAGGAGTGTTAGAATGCTTAAGCGGAATGCCTTTGGATGTAGTATTCATGAGCTTTGATGATATAAAGAAAAATGGCATACCAGATGATATAGGTGTGATTATTAATGCTGGTGATGCTGGAACAGCCTGGTCAGGGCACAATTATTGGATAGATGATGATGTTACAGGTAAAATCAGACAATGGGTATATAATGGCGGAGGCTTCATTGGAGTAGGAGAGCCCACAGCATACCAGCATCAGGGAAGGTACTTTCAGCTGTCAGATATATTAGGTGTAGACAGAGAAATGGGATACACATTAAGCTGTACAAGGCATGATAAGGCTTATGAGGGGAAGCACTTTATCCTTGAAGATCAAAATTCAGAAATAAACTTTGGTGAAGGAATGAAGTATGTATATGCCACTTCGGAAAGCACTAAGATTCTTTCAATGGACAAAGATGATATAAATCTTTCTGTAAATGAATTTGGTAATGGCAGAGCAGTATACATTTCAGGACTTCCATATACACCAGAAAATGTGAGATTACTACTTAGATCAATTTACTTTGCAGCATCAAGAGAAGAAGAGATGTTTAACTGGTATACATCAAATTGTAATACAGAGTGCGCAGCATATCTGGACACAGGAAATGCAGCAGTTATAAATAACTCAGATAAAGATCAGGAAACAGAACTTTATATGGATAAAAATAATACTATAAAGTTAATTCTTAAGCCATATGAAATAAAATGGCTGAATATTTAAAAAGCATAAGGAGAAATTTTTATGATAAATGATAAAATTAAAGGCTTTTTCTATGGTGCAGATTATAATCCAGATCAATGGAGCGAAGAAACATGGATAGAAGATATAAGACAAATGAAAATACATGGAGTAAATGTTGTAACACTGCCTGTATTTTCATGGGCAAAGCTGCAGCCAAGTGAGAATGAATTTGATTTTTCCTGGCTTGATAAAATAGTAAATCTTTTATATGAAAATGGAATATATGTTAATATGGCAACTCCAACGGCTGCTCAGCCTGCCTGGATGGATAAAAAATATCCTGAAATCACAAGAACAGATATAAATGGCCATAAACGTAAGCATGGGGGCAGAGTGAATTTTTGCCCTAACAGCCCTGAATACAGAAGACTTTCTAAATCTATAGCATCAAAAATGGCTGAACACTATAAGGATAATCCAGCAATTGTTTTGTGGCATGTTAACAATGAATATGGAGCTTACTGTTATTGTGAAAATTGCAGACAAGCTTTTATAAAATGGTTAAAAAATAAGTATATAAACTTAGAAAACCTGAATAAATGCTGGTATACAAGCTTTTGGGGTCATACAATATATGACTTTGATGAAATTGAAGTGCCATCTGCTTTAACAGAAATATTACCGGGAGCATTAGCAGGAAGGGACGGAACTTATTTTCAGCCCATAGCAATAGACTATAAAAGATTTATGTCTGACAGTTTATTAGAATGCTTTAAAGGAGAAGCTTTGGAAATAAGAAAATATCATAAAGATACACCTATAACTACCAACATATGGAGTGTAAGCCATGAGTTGGACTTATTTAGATGGGGAGAACAATGTGATATTGCTTCCTGGGACAGTTATCCATCAAATAAGGATCATCCAAGCTTAATTGCCTTTAAGCATGATGTTATAAGAGGATTAAAAAAAGGCAAACCCTTTTTATTAATGGAGCAGACACCAAGTCAGCAGAACTGGCAGCCCTATAATGCTCAAAAGAGACCAGGGGTAATGAGGCTGTTAAGTTATCAATGTATAGCACATGGCGCTGATGGAATAATGTTTTTCCAGTGGAGGCAGTCACTTGGAGCCTGTGAAAAATATCATGCTGCCATGGTGCCTCATGTTGGACATGAAAATACAAGAATTGGAATAGAACTCACTCAGTTAGGAATGGAATTAAGGAGCCTTCAGGATAAAATCATTGATTCTAAAACTGAATCAGAGATAGCTTTCATTATGGATTGGCCTAATTGGTGGGGAGTTGAATATTCCAGCGGCCCCAGTGTGGATTTAACATATATTGATAGAATTATGAAATACTACAGAGCACTATATGATTTACATATTTCTGTAGATATAGTTGAACCTACAGCAGATTTATCAAAATATAAAATAGTAATTGCCCCTGTTTTATATATGGTTAGTGATGAATCCATAGCAAACATAGAAAAATTCGTAAGTGATGGAGGTACATTTATAACAACATTCTTCAGCGGCATTGTGGATGAAAATGATATTGTGAGATCTGGGGGATATCCAGGTGCCTTTAGGAAACTTCTTGGAATATGGGTAGAAGAAGTGGATGCATTGTATCCTGAAATGAAAAATGGAATAAAGACAGGAAAACAGATGGATACAAGTGAAAAAAGCTATGAATGCAAACTTATATGTGAGGTGCTTCATAGTGAAAATGCTGCTGTACTTGGAACCTTCACAGAAGACTATTATAAAGGCTTTCCTGCTATAACAGAAAATGCTTATGGAAAAGGAAAAGCTGTATATGTGGCATCGGAACCAGAGGATGATTTAATAAAAGTTTTATTAGAAAAATATTGCAAAGAGAAGAATATCCAGCCTATTATTAAAACTAATGCTGATGTAGAGATAACAAGAAGAGTAAAGGATAACAATGAATATATATTTATATTAAATCACAGCAGCTGTGTGCAAAAGATATCACTTCAGGAAAAAACATATATTAATTTGCTTAATGGTGATATATTAAAAAATGAAATTGAAATTGAATCAAAGGAAGTATTGATCTTAAATGATTCAATAGTAAATTCATAATTTAGTATAAAAACATTTTAGGGGGATGGTTAAAATTAATAACATTATATGCTTTGATATAGGCGGGACCTTTATAAAATATGGAGTTATTACTGAAGATGGTGGTATATTATGCAAGGATAAAACACCTACACCTAAATCTCTTTGCAAAGTTAATATACCAAAAAAGTTATGTGAAATAATAAATAACTTAAAAGAACAATATGGCATTAAATATGCAGGAATAAGTACAGCTGGACAGGTAGATATTCAGAAAGGAGAAGTAGTAGCTGGAGCTATTAATTTTGCTGACTACAGCGGGGCTAAGCTGGCAGAGGAAATACTAAAAGAAACAGGTGTGAAAGCATTTGCTGAGAATGATGTAAATGCTGCTGCACTTGGAGAAATGTGGGTTGGTGCTGCAAAGGATATTGACACTTTTGTCTGCCTTACCTTGGGTACAGGCATTGGAGGGGCAATTGTTATAAACAGAAAACTAATCAGAGGTGTTGGCGGATATGCTGGTGAAGTAGGACATATGACAATAAACTTCAATGGAGAAAAATGTAATTGCGGTTTCCAGGGATGCTTTGAGAACTATGCCTCTACATCAGCTTTAGTAAAAAAATATAATGAAGCAGTAAAAGCAGAAGATAATCTGTCAAATGGTGAAGAGGTAATGCAGAAAGTTCGACAGGGTAATACAATTGCATGCAATATATATAAAGAGTATTTAAATAGCTTAGCAGCTGGTTTAGTAAATTTAACTCATATACTGGACCCAGGGACTATAGTTATTGGGGGAGGAATAGCTGCACAGGGAGATAAATTTTTTAATGAGGTTAACAGCTTATTTCAAAAGAAAGTAATGGAGCCTTACAGAGGATATACAAAAATAATTAAAGCAGGTCTTAATAATGATGCAGGGTTACTTGGAGCATGTTATATAGTTAAAGACAGGCTGAGTCATTAATTTTAATCCCGGCAGATTTAAAAGGAGAGATGAAAATGTCAATATTAATTACAGGTGGTGCAGGCTATATAGGCAGCCATACTGCTGTGGAATTACTTGAAAAAGGTTATGAGATAGTTGTTGTAGACAACCTTATTAATAGCAGTGAAGAATCACTAAATAGAGTAAAAAAAATAACTGGACGAGATTTCAAGTTTTATAAATCTGATTTACTTGATAAAGAATCTTTAAGAAAAATGTTTAAAGAAAACAATATTGATTCTGTTATACATTTTGCAGCACTAAAGGCTGTAGGAGAATCTGTTTCCATTCCATTAAGATACTACAATAATAACCTTATGAGTACATTGAATTTATGTGAAGTTATGAATGAATTTAATGTAAAGAAGCTTGTATTCAGTTCATCGGCAACGGTTTATGGAAATCCAGAAACTGTTCCAATATCTGAGGATTTTCCTCTTAGTGCAACAAATCCGTATGGAAGAACAAAGCTTATGATTGAAGATATTCTCAGGGATTTATATATATCAGATAATAGCTGGAATATAGCTCTGCTTCGTTATTTTAATCCTATTGGTGCCCATAAAAGCGGGCTTATAGGCGAAGACCCTAAGGGCATACCTAATAATCTGGTTCCATATATAGCACAGGTTGCATGTGGAAAACTTCACTGTCTGAATGTACTTGGAAGTGATTATCCAACAAAAGATGGCACAGGAGTAAGGGATTATATTCATGTAGTTGACTTGGCAGAGGGGCATATTAAAGCACTTGAAAAATTAAATTCAAATCCAGGAATACAAGCTTATAACTTAGGTACAGGCAATGGATATTCAGTGTTAGAAGTAGTACAGGCATATTCTAAGGCCTGCGGCAGGGAAATACCTTGCAAAATAGTAGAAAGAAGACCTGGAGATGTGGCTTCCTGCTATGCTGACACACAAAAAGCAAAAAAAGATCTGGGATTTACAGCAAAAAGAACAATTGATGACATGTGTAAAGATTCATGGAATTGGCAGTCAAATAATCCTAATGGATATGAGGATACAAATAAATATCAGAAGTGAAAGGAGAATTCTCATGGTAAAACCAACTTTAGTAATAATGGCAGCAGGAATGGGAAGCAGATATGGGGGATTAAAGCAAATAGACCCCGTTGGGCCAAATGGCGAGATTATAATGGATTATTCCATCTATGATGCCATAAAAGCAGGCTTCGGAAAAGTAGTGTTTATAATTAAAAAAGAAATCGAAGATACCTTTCGTGAAACTATAGGAAACAGAATAAGTAAAATTATTGATACTGATTATGTATATCAGGAGGTTAATAAGGTACCTTCAAATTTTAAGGTACCGCAAGGCAGAATTAAGCCATGGGGTACAGCTCATGCAGTTTTATGCTGCAAAGATGTTGTTAATACACCTTTTGCTGTAATAAATGCAGATGATTTCTATGGATCTACATCTTTTGAGGAAATAGGAAGATTTCTTTCTCAGGTTAAGGATGATAAAGAGTTTTATAACTATGCTATGGTTGGCTTCAAGCTTGAAAATACTCTTACTGAGCATGGAAGCGTTGCCAGAGGTATATGTAATGTAGATGATGAAAATTATTTAATTAATATAACTGAAAGAACCCAAATTAAGAAATTTGAAGATGCTGCAAAATATACAGAGGACGGCGAAGACTGGATTGACATTCCAAAGGGAAGTACAGTTTCAATGAACACCTGGGGATTTACTCCAAGTATATTTGAAGAATTAGAAAAAGGTTTTACAAAATTCCTGGAAGATGATAAGGAAGATATATTAAAGGCTGAGTATTTCCTTCCAAGTGTTGTTGATAATCTTATAGCAGAAGGCAGGGCAAAGGTTAAAGTTATAACTTCCAGGGAACAGTGGCACGGAGTTACTTACAAAGAAGATAAGCCACATGTTAATAAGGCAATTAATGATCTTATAAACAACGGAGTATATCCAGAAAAGTTATGGAAATAGATACTTAATTTTAATAAGTGCGGTGCAGGAATACAGGGGGATAAAATAATGGATATTAATGAAATAGTAAAACAATTCAAATTCAGCGGCAGATTTATAAAAGCAGTGCCATATGGTTTTGGTCATATAAACAGTACTTTTTCAGTTTATTTTGAAAATGAAGATTACTCTATTCATAGATATATTCTTCAAAAAATAAATACTAAGGTTTTTAAATCACCAGAAGATTTAATGGAAAATATAGAAAATGTAACAGCACACATAAAGAATAAGATAATGGCCAGCGGAGGAAATCCAAATAGAGAATCATTAATAATCGTATATACAAAGGATGGAAAAAGCTTTTACAAAAGTGAAAATGGTGACTGCTTTAGGGCTTATATATTTATTGAAAATGCCAAAACTTATCAGCTTGTTGAAAACCCAATGCATCTTTATAATTCTGGAAAAGCCTTTGGTAAGTTTCAGCAGCTTCTTTCAGATTTTCCAGCAGAAAAACTGCATGAGACTATTCCTGACTTTCATAATACCGTAAAAAGATATGAAACATTTTTAAAATCAGTTGAAAAGGATGTTAAAGGAAGAGCAGCAGAAGTTAAGGATGAAATAAAGTTTGTAATGGACAGAGCTGATGACACAAATGTTCTTTTAGATCTTCTTAATGAAAATAAACTGCCACTACGTGTTACCCACAATGATACTAAATTCAATAATGTATTAATAGATGATATTACAGGAGAAGGCATTTGCATAATAGATTTGGATACAGTTATGCCTGGCCTATCCTTATATGATTTTGGGGATTCCATAAGATCTGGAGCTGCCACTGCAGAAGAAGATGATACTGACCTTTCAAAGGTAGGCATAAGTCTTGAATTATTTGAGAATTTTACCAGAGGATTTATAGAATCAGCAGGAAAATCACTTACAGACATGGAAATAAAACTTTTACCCTTTAGTGGAAAACTATTAACCTTCGAGTGTGGTATAAGATTCCTTACTGATTATTTAGATGGTGATGTTTACTTTAAAATTCACAGAGAAAAACACAACCTTGAAAGAGCAAGAAATCAATTTAAAATGGTAGCTGATATGGAAACAAAGTTCCAGCAAATGGAGGCTATTGTAAGCAAAGTATGCCAATAATGAAATTACCCCTTTGGGAATCTAATTGCCCTTAGGGGTAATTTCAGTGTATAATGATTTCTGGAGGTGAACATTGATGATCACTATTGTATATTATATATTAGCAATTATATTAGTAAGTACTGTGATTTCTTTAGGATCAAATATAAAAAGGAATAAAGAAATTAAGAAAAGAATTGAAACAAATTGGGGAGAAGAGGTGGAAGAAAAATATAGCGAAGATGACTTAAAAACCATTGCAGAATATTTTAATAATAAAAAGAATGCAGAAGAGAATAAATTTTTCATTGATGAAATTACCTGGAATGATTTAAGCATGGATAGTATTTTTAAAAAGATAAACACTACTGAAAGCAGTCCAGGTGAACAGTGCTTATATAATATTTTAAGGGAACCTTTATTCAATGAACAACAACTTAAACAAAGGGATAAATTAATAAATTTTTTTAAAGAACATGAAGATGAAAGAAAGAAAATACAATATATACTTGCTAAGTTAGGTAAAGAAAGAAGCTGCCTTATATCAGATTATTTTTATAACAAAGATGAAAAAATAAAATCAAATTTAATGTATTATAGAATTTTGGCTGTAATGCCTTTTATATGTATAGGTGTAATGTTTTTAAATGCACAAATTGGTGTAATTGCTATTTTAACAGCTATTTTAGTGAATATGTATACATATTATCGGGGAAAAATGAAGTTAAGCTATAAGCTTGAATCATTTAAGTACATAATACAAATAATTAAATATGCTGATTTAATTCTAAAAGAAGACATAAAAGAATTGGAAAGTTATAATGTGAAATTAAAAGAGGCCTTTCATGAATTAAGAAGCATAAAAAATGTATCATTTAATGCAGGAAATAATGGTACAGATGTTGGAATAATGAATGAATACATAGGTATACTTTTACTTAGAGATTTAATTAATTATGAAAAAATGTCAGATATGCTTAAGAAAAAAAGTAATGAGTTTAAAAATATATTTGAAGTTATAGGCACTATAGATAGTTTAATTGCCATAGCATCCTATAGAAAAAGGGTAAATTATTACGTTACCCCGGAATTAACCAAATGCATCAACAAGCAGGAGCAAATCAGCACATTTAGGGATATGATTCATCCTCTTATAAAGAAATCCATACCTAATTCCCTGGAAATGACAGATTCAATTTTAATAACAGGATCCAATGCATCAGGGAAATCTACTTTTTTAAAAACACTGGCTATAAATATTATTTTTGCCCAGACAATATACACCTGCTTAGCTAAAGAATTTAGATGCTGCTATTTTAAGATATATACTTCTATGGCTTTAAAGGATGATATATTCAATAAAGAAAGTTATTATATTGTAGAAACCAGATCTTTAAAGAGAATTATTGATGGTGTAAATGAAGAAATACCTACAATTTGCTTTGTGGATGAAATACTTCGAGGAACTAATACCATAGAGAGAATATCCGCTTCTTCCCAGGTGCTGAAATATTTAACTTTAAATAATTGCATATGTGTTGCTGCAACTCACGATGTTGAACTTACACATATATTAGAAAAATATTTTACAAACTATCATTTCCAGGAAGAAATTGAAAATAACGAAATAACCTTTGATTATAAAATGTATAAAGGAAGATCTACCACTCAAAATGCCATAAAGCTTTTAGGAATTTTAGGATATAATGATACTATTGTACAAAAAGCACAAGCAAAGGCAGATAAGTTTTTAAATGATGGTGTATGGGAGGCAGAATAAATAACAAAGATTAAAGAACAAAGAACAAATATTGTTGTTTTGCCTCTGGGCAAAACCACATTCTTTAATCTTTAATCTTTAATCTTTAATCCTTAGTTTAACGGTTTTTTACACAAAAAGCTGCATATCTGAATTTAACGCTATATTTAAATAGTCTGCAGCAGTTATAATCTGAAATTCTGGGATAAACTCCTCTTGTTTAAACCCCATAACTTCCACCGACATTTTACATCCATAGAATTTAACTCCTTTTTTTATTGCCCCCTTTAAAAAGTCAATAAGTCTTGGAGTTTCTGTATCTTCCATCATCTTTTCAAGCATTGCCTTACCCATACCAGCCATATTCATTTTTGATAAGCCCAGTTCTTCAGGGCCCTTAGGAGTCATTGTACTAAACATTTTCTCATATGCTGTTTTATGTTCTAATGTGATTTTTTCAGGGTCTCTTAAAATGAAAAGCCCCCAAAAGGCACAAAATATGCTTACTTCAACATTAAGCTCTCTGGCAGCATTTGCAATTGTTAAAGCCGCTAATGCCTTATCATATTCTCCGCTAAAAAGAAGCAGACTTAATTTTTTACCTTTTACATTATTATCATCCATTTTGTAATCACCTCCTTAAGTTTAATGATGTTACAAATAGGTGAAAATTATTCAAATTGATAAATAAAATAAAAAAGATATGCTGTCATAAGAAAAATGACACAATCTTCACTTAAATTCATAAAATAGTAACAGAGAATTAAGAGTTAAAGGAGATACTATGCAAATTCATGTTGTTCAGACTGGGCAGTCTATATACAGCATTGCACAAACATATAATTCTACTGTTGGCGCAATTGTTGGAGCAAATGAACTTCCAAATCCCGACAAACTGGTTGTTGGTCAGGCTATTGTAATTCCTATTGTAGGAAGTTTTTACTGGGTCAGCCCTGGAGACAGCTTATACAGTATTGCAAGAAACTTCGGGATGAACTATTTGGCACTTGCCAAAATTAATGGAATATCACCTAATATGTCTTTACCCATTGGGTTTAGATTGTATATCCCTCCTCGTCCCAAAAGAAGTGCTGAAATAAATGCATATGTGGAACCCATAGCTGGAACGGTTTCACCAGAATTGGAGCAGTCAGCCAGAAGTGCAGCCCCTCATCTGACATATCTGGCACCATTTAGTTTTCAAATTCAAAGAGATGGCACATTAAAGGAACCACCATTAAACAATTTTAGAAGAATTGCAGATAACAGCAGAGCCATTTTATTAATGGCAGTTACTAATCTTGAACAGGGACAGTTCAGCACAGAGCTTGGAAGGCTTATTTTAACTAATCCTCAGCTGCAAAATACGCTGCTTGACAATATTATTGCCACAGCAAAGCGTCTTAACTTTAAAGATATACATTTTGATATGGAGCATCTGCCTCGAGAACTCCGAGAAAATTATAATGCTTTTCTGAGAAAGGCCAAAGCAAGGCTAAGTGCCCAGGGTTTCCTAATGTCTACAGCCCTTGCCCCAAAAACCAGCGCCACCCAGGCAGGCGAATGGTATGAAGCCCATGACTACAGAGCTCACGGACAAATTGCAGATTTTGTTGTCATAATGACATACGAGTGGGGCTACAGTGGCGGACCAGCAATGCCTGTGTCACCACTGCCTCAGGTAAGACAGGTTATAGAATATGCCCTTACAGAAATGCCTTCTTCTAAAATTATGATGGGACAAAACCTATATGGATATGACTGGACTCTGCCTTTTGTGCAGGGAAGTACCGCAAGAGCAGTGAGCCCTCAGGAAGCTATTTTGTTAGCAGCAGAAAATAATGTACCAATAAGCTATGATACAAAATCTCAGGCTCCACACTTTGATTATACGGATTCAAGCGGCAAAAATCATACTGTATGGTTTGAGGATGCCAGATCAATTCAGGCAAAATTTAACCTGATAAAAGAGCTTAACCTCAGAGGAATAAGCTATTGGAAACTTGGAATCCCATTCCCTCAAAACTGGCTACTTATCGAAAACAATTTTAATGTAGTAAAACGATAATATACAGCCTAGTTCCAAAGAGTCCGAAAATTAATAATATTCATTCCTTTGGTGTAATATCATGCGGTCTTGATAGTCTTAAGAATGTAAATGAACAATAATCCATAGAACTGACAAGAAGATGCATGCTGATAAATTTTCTCATAGAAGGTAAATTATAAATGTATTATAAGAACTGCGCATATTATATTTAAAAAATAGTATGTGCAGTTTATTTTTTTGCACATAATGATAAAAAATAAATGAATAACAATTGAATAAAATTAATTATGAATTATAAAGTATGAATAATTGCAGTATATTTCAATCATAAATACGAACATTCTCTCAAAAATTATTTTTATAAAAATAACTTCAAAACCATTGAAATACAAAGATGAATGTAGTAGTATCATTAACAAGAACTTAAAGAGGACAGGTTACAAAAGAACAATAAATGAAACTTATCGTGATATATAATTCACTATTATGTGTAATTGTTCTGTAAATGTAAAAGATACCTATGATTAGTATAAGATGTTAGAACACTAGTACTTATTTAAGTATAAAATTTGCAGGATTATTAAATTGCCAAAACAAATACATTTTTACATACTGCTTTATAACAAAAATAATGTATTTATTAACAAATCATAAAGGGCGGAGGATGAATATGCTAAAGTATATTGTTAAAAGAATTATTGCTAGCGCTATTACTATTTTTATCGTAATAACATTTACCTTTTTATTGATGCATGCAATACCTGGGGGGCCATTTACCAGCGAAAAAAAACTGCCGCCGGAAATCCAGGCTAATCTTGAAGCAAAGTATGGCTTGGACAAGCCTTTAAGTCAGCAGTACACTACTTATTTAAAGAATCTGGCTCATGGAGATTTAGGATTGTCAATGAGTGCTGATGGCAGATCAGTAAATGATGTTATTGGTTATGCTTTTCCTACTTCTGCTAAACTAGGCGGTGTTTCAGTTTTATTTGCACTGGCATTAGGATTGATTATGGGAATTCAGGCAGCTCTGCATCAGGGAAAATGGCAGGACAGGCTGGCAATGGTAATTGCCACTTTAGGAGTTACGGTGCCAAGTTTCGTTATGGCAACTTTGCTGATTTACTTTTTCTCAGTTAAACTGGGCTGGTTCCCTGCAATTGGTTTTGACGGCCCAATAAATTATGTACTTCCTGTAATAGCTCTTGGAGGTTATTCCATGGCCTTCATTGCAAGATTAGGCAGATCAAGCTTACTGGAAGTAGTAAGACAGGATTATATAAAGGTTGCTAAAGCGAAAGGATTGTCTGCAGGAAAAATTATTTATAAACATGCTTTGAAAAATTCCTTAATTCCAATTGTAACTTATCTTGGACCTCTTATTGCTGGCATTTTAACTGGAAGCTTTGTTATTGAATCTATGTTTGGTATACCTGGACTTGGCAGGGAATTTGTTACAAGTATTTCAAACAGAGATTATACCACAATTTTAGGGGTAACTGTTTTCTATAGTACTTTCTTAGTTTTATGTAACTTAATTGTGGATATTTTATATGTAGTTATCGACCCAAGAATAAAATTGGATGCTTAAGGAGGAGAGCTTCGTGGAGATTTCAAAAGACTTATTTGAGAGAGTTCCTGAAAGTGAAAGAAACTCAGATGAAATAGTTAGACCAAGCTTAACATTTCTACAGGATGTCTGGCAGAGATTAAAAGAAAACAAGCTGGCTATAGCTGGTTTATCATTTGTAATATTTATTACTTTAGTTGCAATTTTTGTACCTGTGTTTTCAAAATTTAATTATTATTCACAGGATTTAAGCATAGCAAATCAAAATCCAAGTGCTGTACATTGGTTTGGTACTGATAAGTTTGGCAGAGATATTTTTATAAGAGTAATATACGGTGCCAGAATTTCACTTACAGTTGGATACGTAGCAAGTTTCCTTAATATAGTTATTGGAATATTATATGGAGGTATTGCTGGATATATGGGCGGGAAAGTTGATAACATAATGATGAGAATCATTGATATACTTTATGCTGTACCAATGATGATATATGTAATTCTTTTAATGGTTGTAATAGGCGCTGGCTTAAAGAGTATTATAATAGCCCTGGCCATAAGTTACTGGCTTACAATGGCAAGAATAGTAAGAGGACAGATAATGTCTTTAAAGGAACAGGAATTTGTACTTGCAGCCAGGACACTTGGTGCATCTCCTGCAAAAATACTTTTGAAACATCTTATACCTAATAGTATGGGGCCTATTATTGTAACACTTACACTTACTATACCAGATGCAATATTTACAGAATCCTTCCTTAGTTTTATAGGACTTGGAGTCAGCGCACCGCAGGCTTCCTGGGGAACACTTGCATCAGATGCTTTAGAAGGATATCAGATATATCCTTACCAATTATTATTTCCAGCACTTGCAATATGTTTGACTATACTGGCTTTTAACTTCCTTGGCGATGGATTAAGAGATGCACTTGATCCTAAGATGAGAAAGTAAATAGGAGGATTCACAATGGAGAAATTACTTCAGGTAAATAATTTATATACATCATTTTATACACACGTTGGTGAAGTTCAGGCTGTCAGAGGTGTAAGCTTTGATCTTGATAAAGGTGAAGCTCTTGGTATAGTTGGGGAATCCGGCAGCGGAAAAAGTATTACAATGATGAGCGTTATGAGATTACTGGCAGATACAGGCAAAATCAAAGAAGGAAGTATTATTTTTGATGGAAAAGATTTAACAAAAATTTCAGATAAAGAAATGGAAAAAATAAGAGGAAATGATATTGGAATGATATTTCAGGATCCAATGACATCATTAAATCCTGTTTTTACCATTGGAGAACAGCTTACAGAGCCAATTCTTAAGCATATGAAGGTTTCAAAGAAGGAAGCTCATGATAAGGCCGTTGAAATGTTAAAATTGGTTGGTATTCCAAGTCCTGAAAAAAGGATGAAGCAGTATCCTCATGAGTTTTCAGGCGGTATGAGGCAAAGAGCTATGATAGCTATGTCACTGGTGTGTGCTCCAAAGCTTTTAATAGCTGATGAGCCTACAACAGCTCTGGATGTTACAATTCAGGCACAAATTCTTGAATTAATGAAGGATTTAAAAGAAAAACTAGGTATGTCTATAATATTAATCACTCATGATTTAGGTGTTGTGGCAGACTTATGCAGCAAAATCAATGTTATGTATGGAGGCATATTAGTTGAAACTGGAACAGTAAGGGACATTTTCTATAATCCCAAGCACCCTTATACATGGGGATTGCTTAGAAGTATACCAAATCCAAAACTGGATATTAAAGAAAGATTAAAACCTATAAATGGAACTCCTCCTGATTTGTTAAAACCTCCAGTTGGATGCCCATTTGCAGCAAGATGTGAATATGCCATGAAGATATGTTTACAGCAGAGACCAGAAAACTTTGAAATTTCAAAAGGACATCATGCTGCATGCTGGCTGAACCATCCTAATGCACCAAAGATAGAAGGCTATACGGGAAGGGGGAATGAATAATGAGTGAAAATACACCATTAATAGAGGTAAAAAATTTAAAAAAGTATTTCCCTATTAAAAAAGGAATATTCAATAAAAAAGAAAGCTTTGTAAAAGCTGTAGATGATGTTTCATTTACAATAAATAAGGGAGAGACGTTAGGACTTGTTGGAGAAAGCGGCTGTGGTAAAACCACCACAGGAAGAACTGTTATAAAACTTTATGAACCTACAGCAGGATCTATAATATATGAAGGAAAAGATATTGCTTCACTTTCCCCAAAAGAAATACTTCCTTACAGAAAGAAAATTCAAATGATATTTCAGGATCCATATGCTTCACTGGACCCAAGAATGACAGTAGGAGATATTATAGGTGAGGCTATAGACATTCATAAGCTTATGACACCTAAAGAAAGAAATGAAAGAGTTCACTACTTATTACAAAGAGTTGGATTAAATAGCGACCACAGTAATAGATATCCACATGAATTTTCCGGAGGGCAGAGACAAAGAATAGGCATAGCAAGGGCTTTAGCAGTTCAGCCAAACTTTATAGTCTGCGACGAACCAATATCTGCACTGGATGTATCCATTCAGGCTCAGGTTGTTAATATGCTGGAAGATCTTCAGGAGGATTTAGGATTAACTTATTTATTTATTGCTCACGATCTTTCAATGGTTAAACATATTTCTAATAGAATAGGAGTTATGTATTTGGGCAAAATGGTTGAGATAGGCAAAAGTTCTGAACTATACAGCAATCCTCTTCACCCATACACAAAAGCTTTATTATCAGCTATTCCAGTACCTGACCCAGATATGGCAGCTGCAAACCAGAGAATCATGCTTGAAGGTGAGACACCTTCACCAATTGATCCACCGCCAGGCTGCAGATTTAAGGGAAGATGCAGATATGCAAAACCTATATGTTCAGAGCAAACTCCGGAACTTAAGGACATGGGAGGCGGCCACTGCGTAGCATGCCACCTTTACAGTTAAAAGTTTTGAGTTGGAAGTTAAAAGTTTTGAGTTAAAAGTTTTGAGTTGGAAGTTAAAAGTTGGAGTGAAAAGTTTGGAGTTGAAAGTTGAAAGTATATGTGGTTTTTCTTACAGAAAAACAAATAATAAATTTGCCTTAGGGCAAAATAAGTTTAAAGTTTTGCCCTAAGGCAAAACCACATTAACTCTAAACTCGCAACTCTAAACTCATAACTCTTATATTATAAAAGGGAGGGCTATTAATGTTAAAAGGTAAAAAAGCAAAATTTGCTGCTCTTGCCATGACATTTGTGTTAGCAGGTTCAGTTTTCGCTGGCTGCGGTAAGAGTGGAACATCAGGCAAGGGTGCAGATCAGGTGGTTAAGTACAATTTGGGGGCTGAGCCAAAGACAATTGACCCAGGACTAAACAGTTCTGTTGAAGGTGGAAATGTAATTGAAAATACCTTCGAAGGTCTTACAGACATAGACAGCAAGGAGCAGGTAATACCTGGTGTTGCAGAGAAATGGGAAGTATCGCAGGATGGATTAAAGTATACATTCCATTTGAGAAAAAATGCTAAATGGTCAGATGGCAAGCCTGTAAAAGCTCAGGATTTTGAATATGCATGGAAGAGAGCACTGGATCCAAAAACAGCTTCAGACTATGCTTATCAGTTATTCTATTTAAAGAATGGTGAAGCTTATAATGGCAGTGCTGATCCAAATGCTGCAAAGAAAGCTACAGCTGATCAGGTTGGTGTAAAAGCTACTGACGATTACACATTGGAAGTAACTCTTGAAAATCCAACACCATATTTCTTATCACTTATGGCATTCCCAACATATATGCCATTAAGAAAAGATGTTGTTGAAAAAGATCCAAAAGGATGGTCTCTTAAAGGAGAAACTTACATAGGCAACGGTCCTTTTAAAATGAAAGACTGGAAACCTAAGGACAGTATTAATCTTGTTAGGAATGACAATTACTGGGATAAAGACAAAGTTAAACTTACTGCTATTACAATGAAAATGATTGACCAGGAAACAAGTTATATGTCAGCATTTAAGTCTGGACAGCTTGACTACATTGAGGCACCTCCAGCTCAGGAAATTCCTTCATTATTAAAAGATGGAACAGCTAAGGTATATCCTTATCTTGGAACTTACTATTACAGCTTCAATGTATCCAACAATATAGATTCAATTAATAAAGATGTTGCAAAAGCTATAAAGAACGTTAAAGTCAGAAAAGCTATCAGCCTGGCTATTGACAGAACATCCTTAGTTAACAATGTTACTAAAGGCGGACAGAGACCAGCTACAAGCTTTGTACCAAAGGGTATAACATTAAAAGACGGTTCAGATTTTAAGACAAAAGATTACTATAAAGCTGCTGCAGATGTAGCACAGGCTAAACAGCTATTAGCTGAAGCAGGATATCCAGATGGAAAGGGATTCCCAACTATTGAATTACTTTATAACAGTGGTCAGGGACATCAGGATTTAGCTCAGGCAATCCAGGATATGTTAAAGAAGAACTTAGGAATCAATATTACATTAAGAAATGTTGAAAGAAAAGTTCAATTAGATGTTACATCAAAACATCAGTATCAGATGGCTAGAAATGGCTGGATAGCTGATTATGCTGATCCAATGACATTCCTTGATATGTGGGTAACCGGCGGCGGAAACAACGCTGCAGGATACAGCAATCCAGAATATGATAAGTTAATAGCTGCTGCTAAAGCAGAAATAGACACTACAAAAAGAACAGCTGATTTACATCAGGCTGAAGATATTTTAATGAATGACATGCCTATTATACCTATTTATGAATACACAAATGTTGCATGCATAAAGGATTATTTAAAGGGCGTTCATAAGTCACCACTAGGATTTGTATTCTTTAAGGATGCATATATCCAGAAATAAAAACTAAAATTCCCAAAAAGGCTGCTGCATATATTTTGCGGCAGTCCTTTTTGCATGATTTACTTACATTTATTATATTACAAAAAAATAAGTGATTCAAAACAAAATAATTAGTTTTGAACCACTTTATTTTATATGCATAAACATATGATTTCTGGGGGGAGAGCAGAAACCACTATAAGGGGCGTAGTTTCTGCCAGGTAATTTTAAAGTGTACTTATGATTATATTGTAGTAATGCCAGGTGACATTTATATGGCAGATATGTTAACAAATTGTTAACGATTTAATTGCCTTAAATTCAAGAATATGGTATACTGGATAATATATACTTTTAATAATATGGCAGTAAAATATAAAAAGGAGGAGAAATTAATGAACACAGATGATTCAGAGAGTAAACTAAAAAAGCTGGATAACGAAATTGACTGCTTAAGGGAAACTCTGAATGAAGTTGCTTGTGATTCAGAGTTTTTTGATTCCGATGAAGAAATACTTAATTTAAGCAGAAAGCTGGATAATTTAATATTAAATTATATTAAGATGAAAAATCTTACAGATAAGTCCTGATGTAAAATTCTGCATTGTTTTATAAAGACAGCAATAATAGTACTGCTGTCTTGAAATTATGATTTCAATTCTTTTATTTTAATTCTCCTGACATCTGATTTGCTTCATTTTTAAGCTGCTGAACTTCATTTGATGGCGCATCTTTTGTCTGATACCATCCTTTTTGTTTCATTGCATCAAAAACTTTGTATTGTATATTTTGAGCATTTGTAAAATTAGTAACCAGTGTATTTCTTAAATTTACACAGGATGATTCTGTTATTCCAGTGCTGTAGGCTGATATTACCTGCTTTTCTGTAGCCAGTAAATCCTGCATTAACTCTTTTTCGTTCATAATAATACCTCCTCTTTTAATTAAATTTTATTCATGAGAATCCAAATATGATTTTAAACTGGAAAAGTTCTGTTTGTGAATCTGACAAGCTTCATTGCATAAATCCTTTAACTGCTGATCAGTGCATTTACCGGAACACTCACTATACTTTTTATTTAGCAGAGCTTCATAATTCATCTGATCCTTAATTACTTTTAAATTGCTGCTTTCTAACTGCTTATCTGATGTAGCCATAATTAAATACCTCCTCAAATTAGTAAAGTTTTTTGAAAAAAATTAGCTGCAAATATATTATTAGCTTAATATATAATAAATATTTATGAGGATTATTTATTTTTATTTTCTTTGCTGGCTGTGATTTCGTTACAAAGATTTATGTAAACTTCTTTGTTTTTTAGAGTTTGAAGATAATTCAAAAATGGAATCTTTAAATCATCCTTTTTAAGTGCAAATTCAATGTTGGCCTGTAAAAAACCAAGTTTATCGCCAACATCATAACGTCTGCCCTCAAAATTATATGCATACATAGCTTCATTTTTTATTAAAGTTTTTAAAGCATCAGTAAGCTGTATTTCACCGCCTTTTCCAGGTTGTGTATTCTCTAATATATTAAAAATCTGTGGAGTTATTATATATCTTCCTAAAATTGCAATATCTGATGGAGCCTCGTCTATTGAAGGCTTTTCTATTAAATCCTTAACTTTATATACTCTGTTTTCTATGTGCATACCTTTTACAATTCCATATTTATTTACGTCTTCATGGGGCACATTCTGTACTCCCAATATGGATGTTTTGTATTCCTCATAGCAGTCCATAAGCTGCTTTAAGCAGGGAACTTTGCTGTCTACAATATCATCACCAAGCATTACTGCAAAAGGCTCATTGCCCACAAATGTTTTAGCACAATATATTGCATGTCCAAGTCCTTTAGGTTCCTTCTGCCTGATATAATATATGTTTGCCATATTGGATATATCTTTAACAAGTTTTAATAAATCTTCTTTATGATGACTTTCTAATTCGTTCTCCAATTCTACGGATTTATCAAAATGATCTTCAATAGCTCTTTTATTTCTGCCTGTGATTATAAGAATTTCCTCTATACCAGAGGCAACTGCTTCTTCTATTATGTATTGAATTGTTGGTTTATCAACTATAGGGAGCATTTCCTTAGGCTGAGCTTTTGTTGCGGGAAGAAATCTTGTTCCTAATCCAGCTGCGGGAATTATTGCTTTTTTTACTTTCATATGATTACATCCTTTCCTTTTTTAATTATATAATTCTACGTTCCCCACTTAAATCCTTTTTTATTACAATACTTAAGTATTATATAAAAATCTTTTTATACTATAAAGTTATTAATTTAATTGCCGATAAAATATTTAATGAATATCAACTAATAGTGGTGTGTATTATCCATTTTTAATTAATATTCATCATTATGGTGTGTGTATCCGTAATGATTATGCTTTAAAGGTGGTTTTGAATTTGAGATTATGTCATAATTTAGCTTCTTTAAATATATATACAAGATATACAAAGACTTTAAAAGATCAGAACATTTCCCTGCAGAGAATATCCTCTGGAGTAAAACTTAATAGTGCAAAGGACGATCCCAACGCATTAGCTGCCAGCGAAAGATTAAATATGCAGATAAGAGGAATGCAGATGGCAGGAAGAAATGCTCAGGACAGTGCAAGCATGCTTCAGACTGCTGAAGGCGGACTGGATGGTATGACAAGTATGCTTCAAAGGGCAAGGGAATTGGTTGTCCAGGGAGCTAATGGAACAAATACTGATTTAGATAAAGGAATAATCAAGAATGAAATTAATAGTATGATAAAAGGTGTAACTGACCTGGCTAATTTTACGGAATTTAACGGCGTTAAAATACTTGCATCAGAAGATTCTGTTGATTTAAATAAGCCAGGTTATATAGATACTGTAATTGGAGCTAATTCAGGAGATACATTAAAAATACCTACATATAACCTAACTGCAGATAAAATAGGGGATCCATCAATATTAAAAGATTTGCAGCAAGTGGGAGATTTAATGAAGGGCACTGCTGATAAAGCTCCTCAGCCTGATAAAGCCCTTCAGACAATAGATTATGCTTTAGATGCTATTATAGCTGTAAGAAGCAAATATGGTGCTTTGGAAAACAGATTAACTGACAGTTATGATAATTTAAATGAAATGAGCGACAAAGTGACAGGAGCTGAAAGCTCCCTGGCAGATGCAGATATATCTGAAGAAATACTGAATTTTTCTAAAGACAGCATATTATCTCAAGCTGCAAATGCCCTTATGGCTCAGACAAACAAAATGCCTCAGGATATATTAAAAGTGCTTGAAAATTTAAGAATCAGATAAAATTAAAATTTGTAAAATACAGCAATATGCTGTATTTTTTTGCTTTAAAAAATAAAATGACTAAAAAAAGTAGTATTTTTTGTAGTACTAATATAGTAAATGTTGTATAATATAAGAATATTAACTATAACGCTAATTATTTAACAATTATTATCCATTTATCATTTATAATTCTTTTATATTTTGATTGAATTAAATTGAGTGCTTAAAGCTACCAATATAGCTAAGTTTAATATAAAGTAAAATTTAATTAAATTTTTTTTCCTCTAGGCAGGAATTTTGGAAAATATGTCTAATAATATATTAGTATGGGGGATGATGCTGTGGGAATAAGTAATGTGTCAAAAAATGAATATACATACAATATCTTGAAAAGGGGATTGGATGCAGCTTCTGAAAGAGGCACAGTTATTGGTAATAACATTGCCAATATAAATACAAAGGACTATAAAAGAAAATATGTAACATTTGAAGAAACTTTGAAAAACTCATCTGATAACCTTGAAATGAAAACCACTGATGAAAAGCATATGAAAATAAATGGTGATGCAGGGGACATTCAGGTTAAGCAGGATAACAGCAATCTTAAGGAAGATGGGAATAATGTTGATATAGATAATGAAATGGTAAATCTGGCAGCTAATAATTTAATGTATAATGCCATGATTTCTCAGATAAATAGCAGATTTTCCATGACAAAGGATGTAATTAATGGAGGAAAGTAATTTAAAGAAAGGATGAAAATAATGATTAATGCTTTTGACACCCTTAGAATAAGTGCGTCAGGATTGTCCGCAGAAAGGCTGAGGATGGACACAGTAGCATCTAATATAGCTAATGTGAACACTACCAGAGGAGAAAATGGACAGCCTTATAGAAGAAAAATAGCTGTTTTTCAGGAAAACCTTGCAAATGCAATGAACCCTGAAACATCAAAATATGATAATAAGATGATGGGAGTAAAGGCTGTTGGTATAGCAGAGGACCAATCTCCATTCAGGAGAGTATATGATCCATCAAATCCAGATGCTGGCAGGGATGGATATGTAAATATGCCAAATGTGAATATATTAAATGAAATGGCAGATATGATGGTGGCAACAAGATCTTATGAAGCTAATGTAAATGCAGTGAATTCAGAAAAAAGTATGTTTTCTAAAGCACTGGAGATAGGAAGATAGAAAGTAAATATCTATAGATAGGAGGAAAAGCAGTGAATATAAGTGCAAATCAGTTTATTCCGCAGGGCGGAATTTTTTCTGCAATAAATAATATTTCGGATCAATCTGTTACTGATAAAAATAGTACTTCAGATATTAAAAATGAAAGTACATCCAGTTTTTTTGATACATTAAAGGCAAAGCTAAATGAGGTAAATGATGCACAAGTGGCTGCAGAAGATAAAACAGCAGCATTTGTGTCAGGAGATGACACAAATATACACGACGTTATGATTGCAACTGAAGAAGCAAAAATGTCCCTGGATCTTGCTATTCAGGTAAGAAATAAATTAGTAGATGCATATCAAGAGATTAATAGAATGCAGTTATAGTAAGGAGAACTAAAATGAGCAAGCTATCAGCAAAGGTGAAGAACTTAATTGAAAAATTTAAAAGTAAAAGCAGTAAGTTTAAGATAGCTGTCAGTGCAGTTGCAGTACTAACTTTAGCTGGATTAATCGTTTTAGGGGTATCTTTAAGCAAGCCTAAATATGATGTTCTCTTTTCCAATATGGATCCAAAGGACTCCGGAGCAGTTATTCAAAGCTTAAAAGATAATAAGGTAAACTACAAAGTAAGCGGTAATTCTATTTTAGTACCAAAAGACCAGGTTGATTCACTGAGAATGCAGTTATTATCTTCTGTGCCTATGACAAATGGAAGCCAGGGATTTGAATTAATGGATAAAAGCCAGTTTGGACAAACAGATGCTCAAATGCAGATAAATTATCAAAGAGCTCTGCAGGGAGAACTGGAAAGAACCATTAAAGGATTTGATGCTGTAGAAAGCGCCAGAGTACATTTAGTAATGCCTCAGGATTCAGCATTTGTAAAGGATAATAAACCTGGGTCAGCATCTGTAACAGTTAAATTAAAACCTGGAAATAAACTTACAAGTGAACAGGTAAAAGCAATTATGGCTTTGGTATCGGGCAGTGTAAAAAATATTCCAATGGCAAATGTACAGGTTATTGATGATAATTTAACATTGCTTTCCAAGGATGTGGAGGTAGATTCTAAAAAAGATGAAGCAGCATCAGTGGAAAAACAGCAGGATTTAAAAGATGATTATGAAAAAAAGCTTGAAAAAAAGGTAACGGACATGCTTGAAGCCGTATATGGCAAAGATAAAGTAAAGGTAAAAATTAATGCAGACTTAAATTTTGATGCACAGCAGACAGATACAACTACATATGATCCGAAAACTGTAATAGTGAGCCAGCATACTGTTAAAGATTCCGGCAATGGAGGCAGTACAGCAAATACTGCAAGCCCAGTGGATAATAATATGGTTAACAATACAACCACTACTACAAATAATAATGGATCAGTAAATACCCATGATGAAACTACTACAAATTATGATGTTTCCAAGGTGGAAGACAAGACAATAAAAGCTCCAGGCCAGGTTAAAAGACTTACAACATCAGTTGTTCTGGATGGAAACCTGGATGCTCAGACAAAAAATGCAGTTAATAATCTGGTGGTTTCAGCTGTAGGATTTGATACCAACAGAGGGGATTCCATATCAGTTGAAGGACTTCCTTTCGATACAACATTAAAGGATAATGCTAAAAAGGATCTGGATGCAATGAATAAAGCAATTGATCAGGCAAATAAAATGAAGCTTTATACTGGAATTGGTGCGGGTATATTAGCATTAGCATTGATAATTGGCGGAATTGTATTATTCCTAAGAAAGAAGAAGAAAGAAACAGAAGCAGAGGAAGAGGAAGATTTGATTCAGCCTAAGGGCATTGATGCATTAATTGATGATAATACTAAGGAAGAGCCTAAGCAGCCGCAGTTTAAACCAATAGATTTTGAAGCTGATAATGAAAAGGTTCATGTGGAAAATGAAATAAGAAAATATGCTAAGGAAAAACCAGATCAGGTTGCAGAAGTTATTAAATCTTGGATAGCTGAAGATGAGAGGTGATAAATGTGGCTAAGGAAACGGAAAAACTTACTGGTGTGCAAAAGGCTGCAATTTTATTTATTACTTTAGGTCCTGAGGCTTCGGCTAATGTAATTAAAAAATTACCTGAAAATGAAATACAGAAAATTACCTATGAAATTGCAAATATTACATCAGTAAAGTCAGATGAGAAGGAAAGTATACTTCAGGAATTTATGCAGATGAATAAGGCAAAGGACTATATTATTGAAGGCGGGATGGAATATGCCAGGAATATTTTGTCTAAGGCTTTAGGAAGCCAGAGAGCCATGGAGATACTTGAAAAGGTATCAGAAGCAACTCAGCAGTTCAGGCCCTTTGCCATAGCAAGAAAGGCAGATGCTCATCAGCTTTTAAATATTATTCAGGATGAGCACCCACAGACAATAGCTCTTATATTGTGTTATCTTCAGCCAGACAAAGCTGCTCAGATAATGTCAGCCTTACCTGAGGAGGTTCAGACTGAGGTTGCGTATAGAATTGCCTCTATGAGCACAACCTCTCCTGTAGTTGTAAAGGAAATTGAAAAGGTACTGGACAGTAAACTTTCAACAGTAGTGAGATCTGACATGAAGGTAATAGGCGGAGTTCCAACTCTTGTAAATATCTTAAACCAGGTTGACAGAACCACAGAGAAAAATATTACAGAGGGATTGGAAAAGGAAGATGCAGATATGGCAGAAAAAATCAAAGAGTCCATGTTTGTATTCGAGGATATTATTACTCTTGACGATGTATCTATTCAAAGAGTACTTAGAGAAGTTGAAAATAAAGAACTGGCACTGGCACTTAAGGGCTGCAGTGAAGAAGTGGCAGATTGTATTTACAGGAATCAGTCCAAGAGAGCTGCTGCTGCATTAAAAGAAGATATGGAATTCTTAGGACCTGTAAGACTTATGGATGTAGAAAAGGCTCAGCAGAAAATCGTAGGAATTATAAGAAGATTAGACGAAGCAGGAGAGATTGTAATATCAAGAGGTGGAGAAGATGCAATCATCATCTAGTGTAATTAAGGACAGCAATGTACTTCATCATGGAGAAAGAAAAATAAATACAAAATATGAAGCTAAAAATGATAATTCCTATATTGAAAATCTGGATGAGGATGTTAAACAGTCCATGGATAGCTATGAAAGCATAGCTAAAGGTTTAATTGATAATGGAAGAAAAAAAGCAGATGTTGTTATACAAAATGCCTTTCAGCAGGCTGAGGAAATCAAAAAGGATGCATATCAGAAAGCATATTATGAAGGAAAAGAAAAAGGTTTTAATGAAGCATATGAGGAAGGCTATAAAAAAAATATAGAAAAAGCACGAATTCAGGCTGAAACTATAATTAATAAGGCCAAAGAAAACAGCAATAGTATGATTACCAGTGCAAAAGAAGAATATTTAAAATATATAAAGGACAAAGAACTTGAAATAAAAAATTTAATCATTACTGTTGTAGAAAGTGTTTTAAAGAGAGAAGCCAAGGATCCAAAAGCACTGGATGAAGCTGTTTTTCAGGCTTTAGGTGTAATAAAAAATACAAGTACCTATATAATTAAGACTAATTCTACTTATTATGAAAGTTTAAAAGATAAAATCCAGTTCTGGAAGGAACAGCTTCCCTTTAAGGGAGATATATTTGTTGTACTTGATAATACTATAAAGGAAGGTACTGCTGAAATACAAAGGGATAATGGGAAAATAACAGTAAGTATTGATTATTCCTTAGAGAAAGTAAAAGAGGCAATCTTTAACAGGTGATAATATGTTTTCTTTAGATTTTGAAAAAATGGCTGCTAGAATTAAAAGTACAAATTTTAATTATATTGAAGGCTCTGTTAAAAAAGTTATAGGATTAACCATTGAAGTTGAGGGTATTAAATCCTTTGTAGGGGAAGTATGCACCATATATAATGAAAAGGGCACTCCTATTTATTGTGAAGTTGTAGGCTTTAAAGAAAACAATGTAATACTTATGCCCCTTGGAGAATTAAGTGGTATCTCTCCAGGCTGCAGAGTTGTGCCAAGCGGCAGTCTTTTAAGTGTAAAATGCTCCGATGAATTATTTGGAAAGGTACTTGATGGACTTGGAAGACCTTTGGAAAGTGAAGAAGTAAAACATGGCACTATGTATCCCTTAGAAGCAGAGCCACCTAATCCTTTAAAAAGACGAAGAATTAAAAATGTAATTCCAACAGGTATAAGAGCAATTGATGGCTTTTTAACCTGCGGGGAAGGGCAGAGAATTGGCATATTTGCAGGAAGCGGCGTTGGTAAAAGTACAACTCTTGGCATGATTGCAAGATATGCAGAGGCAGATGTAAATGTAATAGCACTTATTGGAGAAAGAGGCAGAGAAGTTCTGGATTTCATTGAAAAGGACCTTGGGCCTGAAGGATTAAAGAAATCAATAATTGTATGTGCAACTTCTGATAAACCAGCATTAGTAAGGCTTAAAGGTGCATTTACAGCCACAGCTATAGCAGAATATTTCAGAGATCAAGGCAAAAAGGTAATTCTTATGATGGATTCAGTTACAAGATTTGCCATGGCTCAGAGAGAAGTAGGGCTGGCTATAGGAGAACCTCCTGCTACAAAGGGATATACTCCATCAGTTTTTGCAATGCTTCCTAAATTAATGGAAAGATCAGGTATGTCGGACAAAGGTTCCATAACAGCATTTTATACAGTACTTGTAGATGGTGATGACTTTAATGAACCAATAGCTGATGCTGTGAGAGGTATATTGGATGGACATATTGTGCTTTCCAGAGCATTGGCAGCTAAAAATCACTATCCTGCCATAGATGTTTTAAATTCCATAAGCAGACTTATGAATGAAGTAACAGATAGTGACCATAAAAAAGCAGCTGGATTATGCAGAGATCTGCTGTCAGCTTATAAAGATGCTGAGGACTTAATAAATATAGGTGCATATGTTAAGGGAAGCAACAAGAGAACTGATATGGCTATTAAATATATAAATTCCATTAATGCATATTTAAAGCAGGGAGTAAATGAAAGTACAAAGTTTGAAGATTCTGTTGAAATGTTAAAGGGCATATATGCAAATTAAAGGAGATTACTATTTTGGAACAATATAATTTCAGGCTTCAAAAACTTTTAGATATTAGAATAGATTCTGAAGAAAAAAGTAAAAATGAATTTAATTTAGCACAAATTGAAAAGCAAAAGGTAGAAGAAAAGCTTAATTCCCTAAAAGAAAATTATGATAAATATAAATCTTTAAACAGGAATGAAAGTGTTTTTTATCAAAAGATAAAGCACAATTATTTAAATGCTCTAAGTCACAATATTAAAGAAACTAACAGTGAAGTAGAGAAAAAGACCAAAGTAGTTGAAGAAAAAAGAGATAATCTTAAGAAGAAACAGGTTGAGAGAAAAACTGTAGAAACATTAAAGGAAAAAGGTAAAACAGCTTTCATTAAAGAGCTGAATTTAAAGGAACAAAAACAAAATGATGAATTTGCTCTTTATGGATATATAAGAAACCATGGAAGGAGGTGAAAAAATGGAGATAAGCGTAATAAGCAATGCAAATGCTGTCAAAAATCAATATCAGCAAGATACAAACACTGTTAATAACAGCAGCAGCAGCTTTAAAAATACACTAAATAAGTTGTTTTCATCAAATTCTTCTTCAAAAACAGAAAAGGCTGCAGAAAATAATCAAAAAAATTTAAAAACAGATAATTCAATTCAGGATAATAGCAGCATAAAGGTCATTTTATCCAAAAACAGCTCAGCTGATGACAAAATAAAGAATGCAATATTAGATGCAGCTAAGGCACTTGGATTTAGTGAATTAGATCTGGCTAAAATAAAGAAATTACTTGAAGACAACACAAACATTGTACAGTTACTTTTAATGTTTACCCAGAATACAAATGCAAATATTAACTTGGAACAGCTTTTAGGTAAAAGCGGCATGGAAGATGTTTTAAAAGAAGTTGATAATGTGCTGGGTTCAAAGCTGAGCAGTACTGATATGCCAAAATTAAAGGAAAAAATAAGTTCAGAATTATCCAATTTAAATTTAAATCAGCCTTTTAATACAGAAAGCACAAAACCTGATAATCCCATTGAGCCATTAATAAAAAAAGCTGTTAATGATTTAAATTTAAAAGTTTCAAATGATGATTTGAAAAATTTAAGCAGTAGAATTGAAAGCAGAATTGAAAACAATATAGTAAACATTATAAGTAAAAATGTAAATAACATTAGTACACTTAATGTTACATCCAGTGATAGCAGTAAAGACATTATTAAAAACTATTTAATTAAACTCTTGAACACTGCAGATACTAAAAATGAGAGTACAGAAGCTGTAGATGTAAACACAAATTTAATTCAGTTAAATGATAAAACTCAAAAGGAAAATGCTAATTTAATATTAAACTCCAGTGAAACAAAGCAGCAGAACACATCAGATAAAAGCAGCAAGGATGAAATCTTCTTAAGTAATTTAGCAGGTAATGACAGCAAAAGCAGCAGTACAAATTTTACAAGAGTTACTAATTTAATAAATCAGCTTACAAATACAAACTCAGTTAATGGCACTGAAACTACCCAAAATGCCAATCCTGTATTAAATGCAAATAATATTCAGGAGGACTTTATTCAAACTCTAAAGTTTATGAATACAAATGAACTGCAGCAGCTTACAGTTAAAGTAGTGCCTAAGGAACTTGGAGAAGTAGTAATAAATTTAACTCTTCAGGAAGGAAACTTTAAAGCCAATATAACAGCTGCCAATAAAGATGCTTATAATTTACTAAATGCAAATCTGCAGGATATAAATAGTAAGCTTCAAAATGAAAACATTAAAATACAAAATCTTACATTGAATGTTTACAATGAAGATACCACATTCTTTAAGGATGGATCACATAATCAGAAGCAGCATGAAAACAACCATAAAGGTTCACATGTGCAGAATATAAATATTGATGAAGATCAAGCTTCACTAAATAGTAATTTAATGGAAGAGAACAATAATGTAAATTTATTTGCTTAGAAAGGAGGAACAATAGTGGCAGATTCAAATACAATTTCAAATTTTAACAATATGGCTACAGTAAAATCCGTAGGACTTTCAAGTGCCACAGAAAATGGTACAAAAATAGTTAAGCAGAGTAATGGCATGGACAAGAATGCATTCTTAAAAATTTTAGTAGCAGAATTATCTAATCAGGATCCAACACAGGCAAAAGATTCTACTGAATATGTAGCTCAGCTGGCACAGTTTTCATCACTGGAGCAAATGGCAAATTTAAATACCACCATGAGCTTTAACGCAGCATCAAATATGGTAGGAAAAACTGTGGGCCTGGATATTGCAGCAAGCGATGGGAATCTATTAAGCGGGGTTGTTAAAAATGCAGTGAGATCAGGAGATAATATTAAGCTTACAGTAGAAACAAGAGATGGAGAGACCCAGGTTGCCTTAAGCGATGTTTTAGGTGTGCAGAATACAAACAATACCGATATTGGAAGTGCAGTAAATCTAATAGGAAAAAATATAAGAATTTATAGTAATGATGGTACTAATACCATTTACAATGGATCAGTAAAATCAGTGTCAAATTATGATGATGGAATAGCTTTAAAGATAGCTGTAAATAATACAGAAATTGATACACCATTAACTATAGTTTCAGGTAAATCTGATAAAAATGATCCTTCTGCCAAAGGCACATATACCGGAACTTCTGATAAATCAATGCAGATAAGATATAATAACAAAAGAAACAGCTATGAATATAAATATGCTGACAGTACTGACTGGAACAGTGTTAGTGGTAACAGCTTCACAGCAGATGGAATAAATTATTCATTACCGAGATTAAGCCCAATGGAAGATTGTTTATGGGGTATAAATTTGAAAGTTCCTTCAAAAACCCAGGAAACAAAGGAACTACCATTATCCAATGTAGTTGAAGTTTTAGGTTAAGAGAACTAGTTATGGGATTCAGAGTAATTAATGGAAAGATATATCCTGTAAATCAAATAAGTGACTTAACTCCAAAGGGTAATGAAAAAAACAATACAAGTAAAATAAGCTTTCAGGATACTTTAAATAAAGCACAAAAAAAGGACAATAAACAGTTTGTCATATCGAATCATGCTGCAGAAAGGCTTAAAAACAGAAACATAAGCTTTAACGAAGCAGATATGAACAAAATAAACGAGGGTATTAACAAAGCTAATGAAAAGGGTGCTAATGATTGTCTTATATTATATAAGGATGTAGCCTTAGTCACATCCATAAAAAACAGGACCATCATTACAGCAGTAGACAGTAAATCCTCAAAGGATAATGTATTTACAAATATTGATAGTGTAGTTTTATTATAGGCTGGACCTCTATGAGGAAGCCTTACCTGCGGATTGATAGAAGCAGGCTTACATTAAACAATAAAATAACGGAGGTTAAAAATATGTTAAGATCAATGTCATCAGCCATAACAGGCTTAACTTTAAATCAAACAGCATTGGATGTTATAGGAAATAATATAGCAAACATGGGCACAACAGGTTATAAAGCACAAACATTAACATTTTCAGACAGCTTAAGTCAAAGCATGAGAGACCCCAATGCACCCAGCCCAACATATGGAGGAAGCAACGGCATCCAAATAGGTCTAGGTGCTGGTATAGCAGGAGTTAACACTCTTCTAACTCAAGGAAACTTTCAGCCTACATCAAGAAACCTAGACAATGCCATTGATGGAGATGGATACTTTATAGTAGGGGAAGGTCCAACAATGTTTGCGCCTGGAGATGGAATTACAGTGGATGCAAATCATAAATTTACTGATAACGGTAATCCAAGTCATGAAGATATTCAATATACCAGAGATGGATCATTTAATTTAGATCAGGATGGCAATTTAGTTACAGCTTCTGGCCTGAGAGTTCTAGGCTATTCTATGTTAGACAAAAAGGCTGGAGCAGCGTCCAGTATTTCAAACAATGGAACAATAAATTTTGTTAATGCCAATTCGTCTGCAGGAATTAAAGCAGTTTCTGGTACCCTCAGAACATTAAGAATTCCTCAGGTAATACAAGAAAATGGAAAAGATGAAAAAGTTAAGAATTTTTCAATTGATAAATCAGGAGTAATAATGGCTGTTCTAGATGATGGTAATACATCCGCTGTTGGGCAGATTGCTATGGCATCTTTTGCAAATCCTGCAGGACTTGTAAAGCTTGGCAATAATGTTGTACAATCTTCACCAGATTCAGGAGCACCAATTATAAGAAGTGGATATAAAGATGATAACGATAATTCTAAAGGCTTTGGCAGTATTCAAAATGGTGTCCTGGAAATGTCCAATGTGGATATAGCAGAGCAGTTTACAAAGATGATAGAAGCTACAAGGTCATTTCAGGCAAATGGCAAAATGATTACCACTGGAGACGAGATTCTACAAGACTTAGTAAATTTAAAGAGGTAACTCTTTAAATTTACAAATAACAAAGATTAAAGAACAAAGAACTTAATCTAAATAACAAAGATTAAAGAACAAAGAACTTAATCTAAATAACAAAGAATAAAGAACAAAGAATAAATAATGTAGTTTTTCTTACAGAAAAACTTAAAATCAAATTTGGTTGAATGAATCATGAGTTTTAAGAATCAAATATGATTTCAATTATAGTTTGATATGTGGCTTTAAAAAGGGATTTGAAAAATCCTAAGCCGGCAGGCTGCCAACAAGTATAAAAATGTAAACTAACAAATATCGGCAATAAAAAATAAATTTAAAGAATAAAGAACTTAATTTAAAGAGCAAAGAACTAAATCTAAATAACAAAGAATAAAGAACAAAGAACAAAGAATAAATAATGTAGTTTTTCTTTACAGAAAAACTTAAAACTCAATTGATTGAGTGAATCATGAGTTTTAATAACAAAGATGATTGCAATTATAGTGTGCTAGGTGATTCCAAAAAGGGATTTGAAAAATCCCAAGCCGTCAGGCTGCCCACTATTATATAAACGCAAACTAATAAATATCGATAACAAAAAATAAATTATAAGTTTTGCCCCTAAAGGCAAAACATCCATAACTCTTAACTCTTAACTTTTAACTTTTATCTCTTACCTCTTACCTCTTAGTTCTTAGTTCTTAGCTCTTAGTTCTTACTTCTTAGTTTAATTTATTCTTTAATCTTTAAATTAAAAAAGGGAGGGCTGTTAATTGATAAGGCTAACGGGACTAAATCATAAAGAATTTATATTAAACGCTGATCATATTGAAAAACTGGAGGAGGTTCCTGAAAGTTTAATAACCCTTACTAATGGTAAGAAGTATTTAGTAGAGGACACTATAGATGAAATATTATCTAAAGTATACATATATAAGAAGAAGATTTTTACTTTTGGTTATGTGGAGGACAAAAGGCAATGAAAAATAGGGACTTATTAACGGGGATAGGTATTTTTGCAGGTTTTATGACTATTATTTTAGGAATCTTAGGAGGAGGCACCCTGAGAATGTTTTGGGATCTGCCTTCTGTGATTATCACTATTGGAGGATCATTCTGCTCTTTACTTGTTAATTATTCATTTAGAGACATAAAAAAATTATTTAAGGTTGTTGTTCAGTCTTTCAAAGAGGTTCAGCTGGACAGCATTGAGATAATAAATCAATTTATTGAAATATCTAAAAAGGCAAGAAGAGAAGGACTTTTATCATTAGAAGATAAAATTTCAGAAATAGATGATGATTTCTTTAAAAAGGGACTCCAAATGGTGGTAGATGGACTGGAACCTGAAACTATAAGTGATATATTGGAGCTTGAAATTTCCGAAATGGAAAGAAGACATAAACTTGGTTCAGATATGCTGAGGGCATGGGGAGGTTATGCACCGGCTTTTGGTATGATAGGAACACTTATAGGTTTAATTCAGATGCTGGCTAATTTAACTGATTCAAGTAAAATAGCATCAGGCATGGCTGTAGCATTAATAACCACATTTTATGGAGCAGTTTTAGCCAATGTACTGCTGAATCCTATGGCACAAAATTTAGTTATAAAAAGCGAAAATGAGGCCGAGGTCAGGGATATGATGATTGAAGGCATTCTTTCAATTCAGTCCGGAGTAAATCCAAGAATACTGGAGGATAAATTGATCTGTTATTTATCAAAGGAAGATAGAATAAAATACAGCCAGGCTAAAACAGTTTCAAGCGGGGTGGCAGAAAATGTCTAGAAGAAAAAGGAAAAAGAAGGAGGATACAGGTCTTACCGGGAATGAGTGGCTTGCTACTTTTTCTGATACTATGACCTTACTCTTAACTTTTTTCATATTATTATATTCATTTTCTAATTTAGATGCACAAAAGTTTAAAAAGATGGCCTCTGCTTTTCAAAGTGTGCTAACCGGAAGTGCCGGGAATACTGTTATGGATTTTAATATGAAAGATGGTAATGTACCTCTTGCAGGTGAAACAGATAAACTTGATTCATACAACGGTAACGATTCACAGGAACTATATAATAATGTTAAAAGTTTTATAGATAAAAATGATCTTAAGGATACAGTAGAAATTAAAAAAGATTCAAGAGGAGTCATTATACAGTTAAGAGACAGTGTATTATTTGAAACCGGTAAGGCAGATATTAAGAAAAATTCACTGCCTATACTGGAGAAGCTAAGTAAATTAATTGCTTCAGTACCAAACAACAGCATTGTAGTTGAAGGGCATACGGATAATGTACCAATCAGTAATTATAAATATGAAACAAATTGGGAGTTGTCTACTGCAAGAGCCTCTTCTGTATTAAGATATTTTGTAGAAACTAAAAAAATGGCACCAGCAAGATTTACCGCTGCCGGATATGGAGAATATAAGCCTATAGCACCAAATGATACAGATGAAAACAGGGCAAAAAATAGAAGGGTGAATATCGTGGTAGTGGCAAATGAAACGAAAACCAAGGAGGCAACAAAAAAATGAGCGAAGAAAAAAAAGAAAAAAAAAGCGGAGGTATTAAAGTTATTCTCATAGTGATTCTTATAATTATTGCTGTAGGAGGAGGAGCTTTTGCAGGTTATTATTTCTATTCAAAATCAAATAGCAGTAAGCCCAAGGCAAATACACTTCCAGTACAACCTGCTGCAAATACTGCAAATGTGGCAACTTCAGTGGTATCACAAAGAACATACAGTGCAGATGATTTTCTTGTGAATCTGGCAGATGAGGATGGAAAAAAATATCTTAAGGTTAAGGTTTATTTAGGATATGAAAATAAGAAAATGGATAAAGAACTGGATGCAAAAAAGCCAATAATAAGAGACACCATAAATAGTGTTTTAAGAGTTAAAAAGTCCACAGACTTTACTGCTAAGGGAACAGAGGATATGAAGAGGGAAATACTTCAAAAATTAAATCCTATATTTACAAATGGACAGCTTGACAACATTTATTTCTACGATATTGTGGTGCAATACTAAAAATCACAGCATTTAAGAAGGGAATTGGATAATGGAATTTTGGAGCATGCTTTTAAAGATACTTGTTTTTTTACCCTTTATTATACTGCTGATTTATCTTTCCATAAAATTTGGGGGAAGTAAACTGCAGCATATACAAAATGGAAAATATATTAAGATATTAGAAAGAGTTCCTATTGCAAAGGACAGCAATCTTATAGTTGTAAAAATAGGAGATTCAGGTTATGTGCTTTCTGCCACAGCAAACAAAGTGGAAATTTTAAAAACTATTCCAAAGGAAGATCTGGACAAGCTACAGCAGAATAATTCTATACCACAGTTCAGTTCCTTTAAGGAATTTTGTGAAAACACAGGCCTTAATAAGTGGTCATTATCCAATTTAATTAAGAAGCGTAAACAACAGTAGATATATAGAAAAGGAAGAAATATAAATATGAAAAAAGGCAAGATATTAATATTCTTTATGGCTTTTGCTGCAGTAATGCTTTTTTCTTTTAAAGTAGTTCACGCAGCTCCTGCAGCAATGCCTATACCTAAAATAAATATATCAACAGATACACCAAACTCTCCAGCAGAATATGTGGACAACATAAAACTCTTACTAATGCTGACAGTGCTTACATTACTTCCATCTTTTCTAATAATGATGACAAGCTTTGTGAGAATTGTAGTGGTTTTTGGATTTTTAAGGTCTTCACTTGGAACTCAGCAGTCACCGCCAAATCAGGTTCTCATTGGACTTGCACTGTTTTTAACATTTTTTATTATGGCTCCTGTGGGGAAAGAAATCAATACAAAAGCAGTTCAGCCATATTTACAAAATAAAATTACACAGTCCCAGGCTATAGAAGAAGGGGCAAAACCATTAAGAAAATTTATGCTTAAGCAGACAAGGACGAAGGATTTAAAGCTTTTCATGGACGAGGCCAAGCTTGGCAGTGATATTACAAAGGATAATGTACCTTTATATGTAGTAGTTCCAGCATTTGCTATAAGTGAACTTAAAACTGCTTTTCAAATAGGCTTTTTATTATTTATCCCATTTATGATAATAGATTTAGTAGTTTCCAGTGTGCTTATGTCAATGGGAATGTTTATGCTTCCTCCGACTTTAATTTCTCTTCCATTTAAATTATTGCTTTTTGTTATGGTAGATGGATGGTACTTACTGGTAAAGTCATTAATTTTAAGTTTTTCGTGAGGTATATAAATGAGTGAAAATTTAGTTATAGGAATTTTAAAAGATGCAATACAAACTGGATTAATGGTGGCAGGACCAATTTTAGCTGTGTCAATTGTAGTTGGATTGATTATAAGTATTTTTCAGGCCACAACTCAGATTCAGGAGCAGACTTTAACATTTGTGCCAAAGCTTATTGCAATAGCTTTAGTAGGAATAATTACAGGACCATGGATGCTGCATGAGGTAGTTAACTTTACAGAAAGAATTTTTGCACTTATCGCTAATATAACTCAATAACAAATACGCTGGTAATTAGGAGGGACATTGACTTGATTAATGTGGCATATTTTACTGCACTTATTTTCGTTTTTATAAGACTAACTGCTTTTTTTGTAACAGTTCCTGTTTTTTTCCCAAAGGGAACTCCAATTGCTGTTAAAACAGCTGTAGTTTTAGTTTTATCATATGCATTAATGCCAGGAGTATATACCAGCAATGTACCAGCTATAAATTCCATGGGACTATTTGTTACTTTTGCAATTAATGAAGTTATTACAGGGCTCACATTAGGCTTTATAACAAATTTATGTTTTAATTTTATAAGATTTGCAGGAAGCTTAATTGATCTTCAGATTGGATTTGGAATGATAACTATGTATGATCCAAACTCCAACAGTAATACAACACTTATGGAGCATTTAATGTACTGGATAGGTATTATCATATTTCTAACTATCGATGGTCATCATATGCTTATAAGACAGCTTATAGACAGCTTTAATTATGTACATATAGGAGGCTTTGTTTTATATCAGGATTCCATAAGGGAAATAGTAAAGGCATTTGCAGAATTTTTTGCAATAGGGATAAAAATAGCAATACCTATTGTACTTATTATACTTTTAACAGATTTAACTCTTGGATTGGTAGCCAGAGCAGTGCCTCAGTTAAATGTAATGATTTTAGGACTGCCAATAAAAATTGTAGTAGGACTAGCTGTATTTTCACTGGCTCTGCCTTTAATTATTAATTTAATAGTTAAATCCTTTACGTCTATGCCTGATGTATTTAAAAATTTTTATAAGACAATGCCTGTACTTCTCATATTTGCCACAGAGGGTAAAACAGAAGAGGCAACTCCGAGAAAAAAGAGTGATGCCAGAAAAAAAGCTCAGGTGGCTAAAAGTAAGGAAGTTGGTTTAGCCATGACACTGCTGGCTTCTACACTGGCTATTTCAATTTTAGGAGAATACTCCATTACTAGTCTTAAGGATACATTAACTGCATTTTTAGGAAACTATCTAAATACCACATTAGACTATGGCAGTGTTCTTAAAATAACATTACTTTCTATTTACAGAATAGCAGTTGTATTTCTTCCTATAGTGCTTCCAATAATGTTTATGGGCATTCTTGCAAACTTTGTGCAGACTGGCGTATTGTTCTCCAAAGATCCTATAAAGCCTGATTTTAAAAAGCTGAATCCAATTAATGGCTTTAAAAGAATGTTTTCTATAAGGAGCTTTGTGGAATTATTTAAAGATCTGGCAATGGTAGTTATAGTAGGCTATGTGGGATATACTTTCATAAGGGATAATTATGTAAATATCCTTACCATCAGTAATATGACTCCTGCAGGTATACTTAAGGAATTAGGAAAATTAATTGTAAGTATATTTACAAAGATAACCATAATAATGATGGCAATAGCTTTGGCAGATTATATTTTTCAAAGGTTTCAGTATAATAAGGATATGAAAATGACAAAACAGGAAGTTAAAGAGGAATATAAACAGGATGAAGGAGACCCTGAGATAAAAGGCAGAAGAAGACAGATTGCAAGACAGCTTGCCATGGGCAGAATGATGTCTCAGGTTCCTAAGGCTACAGTAGTTGTAACAAATCCAACTCATATTTCCATAGCTTTAAAATATGAAGAGGGAATGAGTGCCCCAAAGGTTGTAGCAAAGGGAGCAGATTACATAGCTTTAAAAATTAAGGAAAAGGCAAAAGAATTTGACATACCAATTGTAGAAAACAAGCCGCTGGCAAGAATGATTTTTGAAAAGGTTGAGCTGGATGATGAAATACCAGTGGATATGTATGAAGCAGTGGCAGAGATTTTAGCCGTAGTATATAAAATCAAAAAAAAGTAATGCATACGGTGTATATAGCAGAGAGGAGCAGTAAGCTTGGAAACCAGTAAACCTAAATTTAATATAAAAAATAATGTAGATGTAATAATGGCTTTTGTAGTTTTAGCTGTTGTATTCATGATAATAATTCCATTGCCAGCTAAACTTCTGGACGTGCTTATAGCATTAAATATAACAATTTCTGTGGTAATTATCCTTCTCACTATGTTTACCACAGAAGTACTTCAGTTTTCAGTATTTCCAACACTTTTATTAATTACCACATTGTTCAGGCTTGCCCTTAACATTTCCTCAACAAGACTGATACTTTTAGACGGGTATGCAGGGGAAGTTATTAATTCCTTTGGCAGCTTTGTTGTAGGAGGAAGTTATATTGTTGGTATTATTATATTTTTAATTATAATTATTATACAGTTTGTGGTTATTACTAATGGTGCAGGAAGAGTTGCAGAGGTTTCTGCAAGATTTACACTGGATGCTATGCCAGGTAAGCAGATGAGTATTGATGCTGATTTAAATGCAGGTCTTATTGATGAAATTCAGGCCAGGGAAAAAAGAAAAAAGCTTCAGGAGGAAGCTGACTTCTTTGGAGCTATGGATGGTGCTTCAAAGTTTGTAAAAGGCGATGCTATAGCTGGATTAATTATTACAGTAATTAATATTTTGGGAGGTATTATTATTGGAGTTGTTGTTCAGGGAAAAGACATAGCCACTGCAGCACAGACATATACCACATTAACTATTGGTGATGGTTTGGTAAGCCAGATACCTGCTCTGCTTATATCCACAGCTTCAGGTATACTTGTTACACGTTCAGGCAGTGGTGAAAACTTTGGAACTCTGGCAGCAAAACAGTTAACTTCTTTTCCAAAGGTTATTGCAATTGCTTCTGCTGCATTACTTTTTCTGGCAATTATACCGGGACTTCCACATACGGCATTCCTTATTTTAGCACTGGCAGCTGGGATTCTTGCCTATTCGCTGTATAAAGACGAGAAATCTAAAATTGTTCAAAATGAGGAACATGAGCAGGCTGCTATTACTGAAATTGAAAATAAAGAGCCTGAAAATGTAATGAATCTTATAAATGTTGAACCTATGGAGGTTGAAATAGGTTATGGATTAATACCCCTTGCTGATGAAGCTTCAGGAGGTGATCTGCTTCAGAGAATTACCTCTGTACGAAGACAAAGTGCCATTGAAATGGGTATTGTGGTTCAGCCTATAAGAATAAGGGATAACCTTCAGCTGAAGACTAATGAATATGTAATTAAAATAAGAGGAACTGTAGTGGCTAAGGGAGAACTTATGCCAAATATGCTTCTTTGCATGGATCCTACCAATGGCGATTATGAAATACAGGGAATAAAGGGAGTTGAGCCTGCCTTTGGACTTCCTGCTACATGGATTAACAAGGATCAGAGAGAAGATGCAGAAATCAAGGGATTAACAGTGGTGGATCCTACAACAGTAATGGTTACACATTTAACTGAAACCATTAAGAATCATGCTTATGAATTGCTTGGAAGACAGGAAACAAAGCTTATTATTGATTCAGTAAAGGAAAAATACAGTGCTGTAGTAGATGAGCTTATTCCTGATCTTATGACTATAGGTGAAATTCAAAAGGTACTTCAGAATTTATTAAGAGAAAGAGTCCCTATAAAGGATATGGTTACAATTCTGGAGTCACTTGCAGATAATTCAAGGATGACAAAGGATATAGAAATCCTTACAGAGTATGTGAGACTGGCACTTGGAAGAAGTATCACAAATCCATTTATTGATGAAAATGGTGCTATAAGTGTTGTAACTCTGGCTCCTAATATAGAAGAAATAATTGCAAAGAATATTCAAAAATCCATGCAGGGTTCATTCCCAGCAGTAGACCCTGATACTACAGAAAAAATATTAAATTCTCTAAAATCTACTATAGACAGTGTATATTTTTACGAAGACCAGCCTGTGGTACTGGTTTCTCCTAAAATAAGACCTGCATTTAGACGACTTATAGAAATGGTATTTCCAGGGGTTACAGTGCTTTCCCTAAATGAAATTCCAAATGATGTAGAAATAAGAACTGAGGGGGTTGTTACTATCTAATGATTATTAAGAAATACTTGGCTAAAGATATGAATGAAGCATTAAATAAAATACGCCAGGAATTAGGTAAAGAGGCTGTAATTGTTAGTCAGAGAAAGATTAAGCCCCCTGGCATGTTTGGAATATTCTCAAAAAAAGTAGTAGAAGTTACTGCTGCTGTGGACAAGATTAAAAGAAATGACAGCTATAAATATGAAAAACAGGATGTTTCTGAAAGCGTTGAGGCTCTTAAAAGATTAATAGGCAGCCAAAGATTTCAGGAGAAAAAAAATTTAGATGTTAAACCAGAAGTGGAAAAACCTGAAAGTGATATTCAGAATAATATCATTAAAGAAATGTCTGAAATGAAGCAGATGTTAAGCAATCTCACAGCTGTAAGCAATAATAAAGTAAGGCAGCAAAGCAGAGTTGAAAAAGTGCTTCTGGAAAATGACGTAAGAGATAATATTGTACAAGAAATAGTTAGTGAAATAAATGGCATGAAAGATGAAAGAGATGAATTTGAAAAGGCAAGGGAGGTACTGAGTAATTTTATTCAGGTTAATACTCCGAAAATTGCGGGCCCTGTGGTTTTAGTAGGTCCCACCGGTGTTGGAAAGACAACCACTATAGCAAAACTTGCAGGAAAATTAGCTCTCATTGAAAAGAAAAAAGTAGGTCTCATTACTATAGATACATATAGGATAGGTGCTGTGGAACAGTTAAAAACATATGCTGAGATAATGAATATTCCTTTTAAAGTTGTTATGACTATAAAGGAAATGGAATCTGCTGTAGAGGATATGAAGGGCTGCGATGTAATATTAATTGACACCACAGGCAGAAGCAGTAAAAATGTAATGCAGATTTCAGAGCTGAGGGCTTATATTGAAAAGATAAATAGTAATAATATTCATCTTGTTATAAGCTGCACTACCAAAGCTAAGGACATTGCCGATATAGTGAAGGGATATGGAATTTTAAATTATGAAAATGTAATAATCACAAAAATGGATGAAACATCTACCTATGGATCTATTCTAAATATTGTAAGCAGTGCAAAAAAACCAATAAGCTTTATTACTACTGGACAAAGTGTTCCCGACGATATTAAGACCTTGAGCAGTACTGAATTGACTAAACTCATATTAGGGGAGGACAGTATATGTTAGATCAGGCGCAAAGATTAAGACAGTTAGCAGCAGGAAGTGCAGCAGACAATGTGCATAAAGGCTGCAGCACACCTAAGATTATTACTGTTACTTCAGGCAAAGGCGGAGTTGGGAAAAGCAATTTTGTTGTGAATACAGCTATTACATTGTCGAAAATGGGCTATAAAGTCATGATATTTGATGCAGATATGGGCATGGGTAATGATGACATATTAATGGGTTTTTTGCCGAAATATAACGTTTATGATATAATATACAACAATAAAACCATAAGTGATGTAATAATTAATGGGCCCTTTGGTGTAAAACTTCTTCCTGGAGGTACTGGGCTTAATAAAATTGAGGAACTCACAGAGGATCAGAGAGATGGATTTATAAACAGCTTAACCTCTTTGAATAATCTGGATTACATATTTATGGATACAGGTGCAGGAATAAACAGAAGTGTGCTTGGTTTTATAGCATGCTGTGAAGAGCTTATAATTATTACAACTCCAGAACCAACATCATTAACTGATGCTTATAGCCTTTTAAAGGCAGTAGCCCATTTTAAGCTTAAAAATGCAGCTAAAGTTGTAGTTAACAGAGTTTTAGATAATAGTGAAGGATTAAGGACATTTGATAAATTTCACAATGCCTGCTGGAACTTTTTAAAGCTTAATTTAGAGTATTTAGGAAGTATTTCCGATGACAGGAAACTTGTTATGGCAGTGAGAGAGCAAAAACCATTTGTAATTTCACATCCTTATAGTGATGCAGCAAAGGATATAAAAATCATTGCAGATAAATTAATTGGAATTGAAAAAAGTGGGAACAGTTTTGGGGTACAAGGTTTATTTAAAAAGCTTTTTAGTATTTTTTCCTAGTAAATGAGGAGTGAGTAATTTGACCAGTAAAGCTGAGCTTAAGTTGAACAGCAAAATAGATGTAATTTATAAAGAGGAAGTTTATGTTAGCAATGTACAGGATATTGATTCTGAGAATATAGCTATAAGCATTCCGGTAAAGGAAGGAATGTATCTGCCACTGAGTTTAGGTGAAAGAGTTTCAGTTATTTTTTATGCAGATGGTGATGCTTATAAATTTAAAACTATAGTCACAGGTAGAAAGAGAGACAATATATATGTGATTTTACTAAAGTATCCATCAAATATTGTCAAAATTCAGAGAAGAAATTATGTAAGAATAGAAACCCTAATTGATGTAAACTGTACTTTAGCTGATGATACTAAAAAAACAGATATTTTTGATGCTGTAGTTACAGATATAAGCGGAGGAGGATTAAAAATTGTTACCAAAAAACATTTAAGAATGGGCAGTAATTTGATAATAAATCTTCCAATTAAAGAAGAAAATTTAGTTTTAAAGGGTAGAGTTGTGAGACATGAATTGAATGTGGACAAGAAACATGTGTGTGGAATTGCATTTAAGGATATGTTAAATGAAAATAGAGAAAAAATAATAAGGTATATTTTTGAACTTATGAGAGAGCAGAGAAAGAAAAACACTGATAAATTAGAATAAATAGATTTCAAAGTAAATCAGCTATGCAGCTTCTCAAAAAACTACAGAAGTTTTAAACTTTCCACTGGAGAAGCTTTTAACTGAAAAAGGAGGGGCAATTATGGTTTTGGCGGGAGATGAAATTAGAAATACAAGTATAAAAAGTGAAATTGTAAAAAAGTACATACCACTTGTTAAATATATAGCTTCAAGGGTTATTATAGGTAAAAATAAATACATTGACTATGAGGATCTGGTTGGATATGGAATGGTTGGTCTCATGGATGCTATAAATAAATTTGATGAAACAAAAGGTATGAAATTCTCCAGCTATGCCTCTATAAGAATAAAGGGAGCTATGATTGATGAAATCAGAAAGAACAGCCCTATATCTAAGGGAGCAATTGATAAGCTTAACAGATATAATGAAGCAATAGAATGTCTTCAAAAGGAACTAAACAGAGAGCCAAGCAATAAGGAAATAAGCCAGAGGCTTGGTATCTCACTTGCAGATATGAGTGAAGTTGAAAATTATATTAATTATATATCTATAGTTTCACTGGAAGATCTTATTTTTTCCGAAGACGATGATATGCCTCTTATGAGTACTGTTGTGGATGAAAAAAGTCCAAGCCCCGAAAAGAATCTGGAAAAGAAGGAACAATTAGAGTATCTTACTAAAGCTATAGAATTATTAAATGAAAAAGACAGAACAGTTTTAAGTTTATATTATTTTGAAGAGCTGACTTTAAAGGAAATAGGAAAAGTGCTTTCTGTATCTGAATCAAGGGTATGTCAGCTTCACAGCAGAGCTTTAGTGCATTTAAGAAAATCAATGCAGAAATTAAAATACATATAATATGGGAGAAAAAAATGTGGATTGCTTTATTGATTATAGGAGTATTGCTTATTGCTTTTAATATTAAAGCCATAAATAAAGAAAAAAGTTCATTTTCCGGCAAACTTAAGCTGAAAGAGCAGGATTTAGATGAAGTCATGGTGGAAATAGGTCAGATTAGGCAGGAATTTGCAGAAACTTTATTAACAGTACAGCAAAGTGTGGAGGAAATTAAAACAAGGGTAGAAGATTTGGAAAATAAGCAGTATAATGGAGAAAATGTAACAACTCATCCAAAGGATCCTTCAGATCATGCTGAAATTAAGGCACATGGTGATACTGATGCTTCGGAAATCAACAGTGATTTGAAAGAAAATAATGTAAAGATAAATGAAGTTGAGGCTTTGCTTAAAGAAAATGTTTCAATAGAAGAAATATCAAAACGTCTTGGCATAGGAAAGGGGGAAGTACTATTAATAAAGGATTTATATCTAAAATAACTTATATTAAAGATTTACTTAGTGATAGAAAATTGCTTTTAGGTATTGGAATTGGAATATTAATAGGAACTTTCTTCATGATGGGAGCAAAAGTAAATTATACTTTAAGCAAAAGTCAGATTGAAGAAAAAGCAGCAGCACTTGGAATGAAATATCCTGATGAAATTAAGGTAATTAATGAAAAGGGAGTGAGCAAATGATAAGAGGGCTTTACACAGCTATTTCAGGAATGATAACTCAGGAAGCTAAACAGGATATTATTACAAATAATCTGGCTAATGCAAATACAGTTGGATTTAAGCAGGATAATCTGGCAGCAAAACAGTTTGATGATGTATTAATATCTAATTATGACAAAATTTCCGGCGGTAAAAATGTAAAGAATTACATTGGAACATTAAGTATGGGCAGCGGCATAGACGAGGTTAAAACTGATTTCACTCAGGGTATGATTGAAAGTACTGACAAGCCAACAGATTTTGCCATAGATGGACGTGGATTTTTTGAAGTATCAAGAAATGATGGCATAGCTGCTAATACATATTACTCCAGGGATGGCCACTTTCATGTAAATACAGCAGGTTATCTTGTAAATGACAGTGGAGATAATGTGCTTGGAACTAATGTGATAACAGGTGGCACTGAACCCATATATGTTGGGAATGGTAAAATTACTGTAGATGCTGCAGGAAATATGAAGGTAGATAATCAGCTTAAATATAGATTTAATTTTGCAGATGTAAATAACCCCAATGATTTAACTAAGGTTGGAGACAATTTATATTCAGCAAGGAATGTAACACAAATAAATGCTGCGGTAAAGCAGAATGCCCTTGAAAAGTCAAATGTTAATGTAATAAGTACAATGGTAGATATGATGAATGTAATGAGGACCTTTGAAACTAACCAGAAAGTTGTCCAGGCTATGGATGATACTCTTGGAAAAGCTGTGAATGAAGTTGGTTCTATAAGATAAAATTTGGAGGTTAAAAAATGCTGAGAATATTTTATAATAGCAGAAGTGCAATGATGGCACAGCAGGATAAATTAGACAGTATTTCAAACAATATTGCCAATGTAAATACTGATGGATATAAAAGAGAAGATGTAAGCTTCAAGGATTTAGTATATGAAACACTGGATAGAAAGGGTTATCCAATTACCAATAAACCAGCAGAACAAAAGCAGACCATAAATGGTACCGGTGTAAGAACAGGACAATGGATCAGGGACACAAAACAGGGAAATTTAAATTCAACAGGTTTAAATACTGACTTTGCCATTGTTGGACCTGGATATTTTTCTGTAACTACAATAAATGGCGGCACTGCATATGAAAGAAATGGATCTTTTGATATAGATGCTTCAGGTACTCTTGTTGATAAACAAGGAAACAGAATCAATTTAAACCTAACCCCGGCAGGCAGAGCTCAGCTTAATAATGCAGGTGGATTTTCAAAAGATAATTTTAATGTTAATGCTGATGGAGTTATATACTTAAAAGGAAAAAACAGTACAACCGTTCCTATTGGTAAAATAGATATTTACAATGCAGTTGGAGATAATGCATTTATATCTGTTGGTGATAATCTTTATACATCAGCTCCAGGTGTTCAGACATTTGTCCAAGGTGACACTAAAGTTAAACAAGGTTATTTAGAAGGATCAAATGTTGATATTGCAAAAGAAATGACAGATATGATAGTAACTCAGAGAGCATTTGAACTTGGCTCAAGAGGACTTAAGACTGCAGATGACATGTGGGGGCTTGTTAATAGTATAAGAGGAAGATAGAGCTACGCTAAAGGTTAAATTCAGTTCTTTATCCTTTAATCTTTTTTATTTAAGTGAAGGCTTTTTGTAAACTATTTTGATTTTTATTCATATAATAGGATAGAGCAAAATTTATAGGGGGATTTATATGAATAGACGATATTTCGATGATTATATGGATATGAGAAATATGAATACCTGTTATGCATGTCCATTTATGGGTATGAGTCAAGGGATGTATCCTTGTGAAATGATGAATATGACAGCTCCTGCACCACCATGTACCATGGAAAATATAATGCAGATGAATCAGCCTCAAAATATGTATAATATGATGCAGCAGTATGCTCCAATGTGCCCAAATCAAATGATGCAGCAGGGTCCTATTGGCAGTCAGGATGGAAGCATACCGTATAATCTTATTAATCCATATGAATTAAGGATAAAGACAGTAAACATAGAAGATGTAACGGATTAACATATGTGCACTCTTTTAAATTTATAAAAAGTTAAATGCCTTTTGAGCAAATAAAAGCTTGAAAGGCATTTTATTTTTATTTTTTGCATATTTATATAAACATATAGATATAATTGGAGGGAGTTAATCATGGGGTAGGCTATGTTTTTGGCACATTATTTAGTATTTTTCTCTGGAAAGTGGACAGACAGTATATATATTATAAAATAAATAATTTCTTAAAAAATAAGATTTTCATTAAAAACGTTTTTATGCAGATATTTTATATATTAGTTATAGTGATGCTATTGCTAATTAATGTGAAAAATAATGAAATTACTAACTTTATCACAGCTTTCATAGTTATAGACATAAGCAATACTGAAAGGAAAAATTTAAAAAAAAGGGAAAAAATAAAGTTTTATGATTCAATTGCAACTATCTCTAATTCCATAGTTAATGGATTTGTTGGCCCATTATTTTATATTTTACTGCTGGGAAATGTTTATGGTATTATCTACACCATTATATTCAATGTAAGTCTTGATGAAGAGTTTCTCTTGTTTAAATGGATAAACATTATATTATCTATTGTACCATCCGTTATTGTTCAAATAGTTTTGTATTTAGTATATGTATTCAGAAATAAAAAATCAGTAATGGATTTTAGAGGAGATTATTTAGTTAATTTAATATTAAGACCTTTACTGAATGTGGACATTATTGCTGCATATGTTGAATCTGTAAACTTTTATTATTGTATGTCACAGGATGATTCAAATTATGTAAAAAGCTATGGGGAATATAACAATAAAATTAATGAGAAGTGCATAAAGGATTATTTAGGAATTGCATATACAATTTGCATAATAACTTTCATTGTATTTTTTATCCTAAAAGTTATTATGCAGGGCAAATAATATATCTATTTTTTTGATGTTATAAAGGGGGGGAACTTATATGAATAACATATCTGTAACGAAAATAGAAAACAAAGTAAAATTCAAGTTTATGGCAATGTTATGTATTGTAATTCTTTTTGTGTTAAGGATACCATTTCTAGGATTCTTAACATTAATACTAGGTGTAGAGCACTCAGCAGTATTATATCCTATCTTTGAAATTGGGACATATTTTTTTACAGCATTGTTTATATGGACAGAAAGGGATAGGCTCAAAGAATACCATATGGATACAATTTCTGTTTTTATTTTTACTCTTGGCCCGCTATGGTATAAATACAGTGATTTTAAAATCAGAATTCCAATGATGATAATTGGATTAATTCTTTTAGCAGCTCTTATTGCTTCTAAGCACAAATTCTCCAGGGTAACCATGAAAAATATAAGGTGGATAATCATAGGCATGGCAGCAGGTGCAGTTACTGCAGTAATATCTTCGTTCTTTTTATCAAAGCAGGTAAATAACACAGGGATGAAGGCTACATTTTCTCTTGCTTTAATATCAATTTTAACTCAGCTTACAAATGCAGCAATTTTAGAGGAACCATTCTTTAGGGGGATTTTATGGGGTGCTTTAAAAAAACTAAGATGGAAGGATGGATGGATTTATATAACACAGGCTTTACTTTTCTGGATCGGGCATATTTATTATATTAATACTTATCCTTATTCCTTCTGGATAGTTGTGCCATTAGCATCGCTAGTGCTTGGTATCTTAGCATGGCGATCAAGATCCATAGCCACCAGCATGGCTGCCCATGGAATGATAAATGGATTAGGGCAGATATTAACTTTTTACAAGCTATAAATATGCTTCGCATAAAGATTAAAGATTAAAGATTAAATAAGGTTGTTTTGCCAAAGGCAAAACTAAAAATTAAAGCTTTTCGGCATAGCCGAAAAGCTTCATTCTTTGTTCTTTAATCTTTGTTCTTTAGCAATTAAAAATGTTAATTTTTAATTGCTGAATTAAGTGGTGGTATAACCTGTTTCTTTCTTGAAAGAACTCCAGGTACATAAACACTGTTATTTGTAAGCTGAATATTGAAAGCTTTTGAAACAAGATCTTTTCTTTCTCCTGCTGTCAGCATTTCTGATCCGCCTTTTATTATATCAGTAAGCATTAAAATAAGTAGATCATAGTTTTCCTTTTGGGATTTTTCTTCCATGAGCTTCAGCATTCCCTCTCTCATTGGCTCAAATCCTTCTATATCCATTGTATTAACCTGTGCCACACCAACTTTTAACTGTTCCAGGGCAAAGGTCTTAAAATCTGTATTAAAGATATCTTCCAGGCTTCTGCCCTTTAATGAAGTACCTTCTTTAAACATTTCTTTAGCAAAAGCTTCAACATCGATATTTGCAATGTTTGCCAGCCTTTTTACTATCATTTTATCCGTATTTGTTGATGTTGGTGATTTAAACAGCAGTGTATCTGATATTATTGCTGCACACAGTAAACCAGCAATTTTCTTTGAAGGTCTCAGGCCATGCTCAAAGAATATGGAACCAACTATTGTAGCTGTACATCCAACAGGTTCATTTCTAAAATAAATTGGTTTTCCTGTCTGAATATCTGCTATTCTATGATGGTCAAGTATTTCTATTATATCAGCATCCTCTAATCCATTAACGGACTGAGATCTTTCATTATGATCCACAAGTATTACTTTTTTCTTATTTTGTGATATTAAATGATATCTTGATATTCTTCCAACTACCTTGTTGTGTTCATCAACTACAGGATAGCTTCTAAATCTTGTCTGAAGCATTACATTTCTCACATCATCAACAAAATCATCAGTTCTAAAGCTTATTAAATTATCGTGAGTCATAACATAACTTATTGGAACACTTTGTGGAATAAGCCTTGTTACTGTAAAAGTATCATAGGGAGTTGTGATTATTGAACACTTAACTTTGGCTGCTTCTTTAATTATTTCCTCATCTACAGGATGTTCCCCTGTTACAATCATTAGAGATGCCTTTTTTTGTAAGATTAATTTCTGAGAATCTTTTCTGTCACCGCAGATTACAATATCACCCTCTTCAATAATCTCCTTGGCATTATCAGGTGTCATTGCAGCAACTACAATTTTACCCTTTAGTTTAGGATTATCATCAGCTGAATAGATTAACTTTCCAGCCAGGGTATCCAGAATATTGTCTAAAGTTGTATGGCTTTTAGTAATGATATTATTATCCCAAATATCCATATAGCATGATGTAATATTGGATAAAGAAGCTAGTCCAATCAATTTGTCACCATCATCAGTAACGGGCAGAGATTTTACATTGTTCTCCTTCATAATTGACCATGCCATCTTTAATGAAATTTCAGGGCTTATAGGTGCAACTTTATCAATATTTAAATCAATTATCTGAGATTTTACTGTTTCAATTAATTCAGGAACAGGCACATCAAAATATTTTAAAATAAATTGAGTTTCCCTGCTGAGTTCTCCTAATCTTATTGGAATTGCCTGGACATCACCTGTTCTGTTTTTAAATTCTGCATATGATATTGCGGAACAAATAGAATCTGTATCAGGATTTTTATGTCCGCTTATATATACTACGTCCTTCATTTGTTATTTCCTCCTTGATATATTATACCGATTTATATTACATTTAAAATTTGTGTTATACAATTAATGACTTAATAAAATTATATTATATATTTTACCACAAAATTATTTAAAATCACCTTTTTTCTTAATATTTAATTTTTGTAACATAAGAAAGTGGTACAACCTCATATACATAAATAGAGTGAAAGAATTTTAGCAGTTAACTCATTATTTTTTTACTTTAGGAGGTTATTATATATGTTAAATGAAAAAGAAGTGGACTTAGGATTAAGTACCATTGAAGCAGAAAGAAGATTAAAGAAATATGGAGCCAATATATTAGAGAGAAAAGCCCATATTTCAAAGATAAAAATACTTATGTCTCAATTTAATGATTTTATAATATGGGTGCTGCTGGGAGCAACCATAATGTCCAGTATGATGGGGGAAAAGGCAGATGCAATTACGATAATTATTATTGTAATTATGAATGCCATACTTGGATTCTTCCAGGAATTTAAAACTGAAAGGTCACTAGAGGCTTTAAAACAGCTCACAGCTCCAACTGCAAAGGTTATGAGAGATGGAACAGTTAAAGTTATAAATGCAGAAAATATTGTAATAGGAGATATTATTTTATTAGAAAGCGGTGATAGAATTCCAGCGGATTGTATTTTAGTGGAAGACAGCAGTTTTATGGTAGATGAATCTCTTTTAACAGGAGAGTCCGTTGGTGTTTTGAAAAGCAGCAGTGATAAAAAAAATGAAATATATATGGGCACCACTGTTTTAACAGGGAAGGCAAAAGGTAAGGTATTTCAGACTGGAATGAAAACAGAAATGGGCAAAATAGCTGGTATGCTTCAGCACATTGAAACAGAAAAATCTCCATTAAAACAAAAGCTTACAGCTCTTGGGAAAGTACTTGTAATAATTTGTATAGCAATTTGTGCAATTGTTACTTTAACAGGCATAGCAAGAGGAGAAAATACCTATGATATGTTTCTTGTGGGAGTAAGTCTTGCTGTAGCAGCTATTCCGGAAGGCCTTCCAGCTATTGTAACTGTGGCACTGGCACTGGGAGTTTCAAGAATGCTGAAAAGAAATGCCCTTGTGAGAAAACTTCCTGCTGTTGAGACTTTGGGGTGCACATCTGTTATATGCAGTGATAAGACGGGAACATTAACAGAAAATAATATGACTGTAAAGGCTTTATATTTTAATAATTCTATATATAATACTGAGGATGGCAAAGTGCCCGAAAACATAATACTAAAAAAGATTTTTACATTTTGTAATGACTTTAACATAGATTACAAGGAAAATAATATAAATAAGGCTGTTTTAGGTGACCCTACTGAGACAGCTTTGGTAAAGGGATTTTTTAAAAACAGCAGTGATTTAAAAAAGTTTATATCTAATAGTAAAAGAATTTATGACATACCATTTAATTCAGACAGAAAATTAATGTCAGTAATAGTCAGGGATGAAACTGGTGACAAGGCTTATATTAAAGGTGCTCCTGAAAGAGTTCTTGAAAGATGTAAATATATTTTAATTAACGGCAGAAAAGAAATATTAACATCATATCATAAAAAAAATATAACATCTGCAATTGAAAACATGTCCTTTAAAGCATTAAGGCTTATTGCAGGTGCATATAAGGATAGTGTAATAGTAAAAAACAGTTCAGTTGAGAAAGATCTTATTTTTGTAGGAATAGCAGGTATAATTGATCCACCAAGAAAAGAGGTAAAGGATGCTGTACTAAAGTGCAGAATGGCAGGAATAAGGCCTGTAATGATTACAGGGGATCATAAAAATACAGCTTATGCCATTGGTAAGGAACTTGATATATGCAGAAATCAGGATGAAGTAATTACTGGAGAGGAAATAGACAAACTCAGTGATAAGGAATTTGCAAAAATTATTGATAAAGTAAATATATTTGCAAGAGTAAGTCCAAACCACAAGCTGAGAATAGTAAAGGCATTTAAAAACAAAAAAAATATTGTTGCCATGACTGGTGATGGTGTTAATGATGCACCAGCAGTTAAGGAAGCAGACATAGGAATATCCATGGGAATTTCAGGCACAGATGTTACTAAAGAAGCATCAGCCATGATATTACTGGATGATAATTTTGCAACTATAGTAGCTGCTGTAGAAGAGGGAAGAGTAATTTATGACAATATAAGAAAGTTTATAAGATATCTTTTGTCCTGTAATTTAGGAGAGGTTCTTACCATGTTTCTTTCTTCTCTTTTTTACATGAATACTCCATTGCTTCCAATACAGATCTTATTTATTAATTTAGCTACAGATGGGCTTCCTGCAATAGCTTTAGGAGTGGACCCTGCAGATGTGGATGTAATGGTTGGAAAGCCAAGACCTAAAGATGAAAGCATATTTGCAAGGGGTCTCAGTGAAAAGATATTAATAAGAGGTGTATTAATAGGAGTATGTACTATATTCAGCTTTATGTCAGGGCAGTACTTTGGAATGGATTTAAGATCATGCAGGACACTTGCATTGTGTACACTGGTCATGTCACAGCTTATTCATGTTTTCGAATGCAGATCAGAAAAACATTCTATTTTTGAAATTAAATTTTATACTAACTTGTATTTAGTTGGTGCAGTTATGGCTTCCATAGCAATGCTTTTATGTATAATTTATATTCCTTTTTTGCAGATAGTATTTCATACAGTACCTCTTTCACTTTCACAGTGGGCTATAGTAATATTCTTTTCAGGTACCATATCTCTTATCAATAGTGTGTATTTATATTTTAAATAACAATAAATATTCACCGGCTGTGCCGGTGTATCTTTTTTTATGTATAATTTCACTTTTAGTTTGTCATATATATGGTAAAATATTATATATGGCATTAATTTGAGGTGAAACATGAAAGATTTAAGTAGTTTTAGTAAAAAAATAATAGAATTAGATGAAATAGAAGGAATATACAAGCCTGAAACATATGACAGCTTATGTAAGGTGGTATCTGATTTATTAAAAGAAGATAGTATTTCACCTGTAAAAAGCAGCGGAGGAAATGGGAAAAAACCTACCTTGTATAAAAAATACAGGATATTGGAAAAGCATAGGGATAATAGTAAGCTTTATGATGAAATAAATTATAAACTTTCAAGTAAATTAGATATTGAATATTATAAAAACCATATAGATAAATATAAAGAACATAGGGAATATATTATTAAATTAAGTGATTTTATTACAAACAATAATCATTTATTAAGTGTACCTGTTTCCATGAATGAAAGATCCTTTCAGATATGGGGAAGAGAAAAGTTTTTACAAAAGGAAGGCGGAAAAACCATTGTTAAAAATCTGGGGTTACGTTTAGAAGATTTAAATTATTATGATACCTCTGAACCTTTGGCATATTATTCAAAATGCAGAGAAATACCTCAGAACATTTTAATAATAGAAAACAAAGATACTTACTACACCATGAGAAGACATTTAATAGGGGGTGGAGAAACTATTTTAGGAGAAAATATTGGTACCTTAATATATGGCGGTGGAAAAAATATTAATAAAGCTTTAAATGATTATAAAATATCAGTTGAAGATTATGTTTCAGATATAAGAAATAAAATATTATACTTTGGTGATTTGGATTATGAAGGAATAATTATATATGAAGGACTATATAAACTATTCAGCAAAGAATACAATATGGTGCCTTTTATAACAGGATATAAGAAAATGATTCATAAGGCAGATGCTGAATCAATTTGTTTACCAAAGACAAAAGAAGGCCAGAATAAAAATATAAGTGATATATTTTTAAGAGAATTTCATAAAGAATACAGGGCTGAAATAGAAAAAATATTAACATCTGGTTTGTATATACCACAGGAGATAATAAATATCACAGATTTATAGTTGGAGGATAACATGGATTTAAGCTTTTTAGATGTGCAGCATATTAGAATGAAAAAAATTGGCGCTTATGCTTTGCTTTTTAGAAACAGCATTGCCAAGGGAACCTGGAAAAAGTATGGCTTTGAAGAAGGCTATGAACAGGATAATTTAATATTTTCAGTATTACTTTATATAATGGAACAGTCATTAAAGGAAGAAATATGTACTATTGACCATATAGCTGCTTTTATTGATGAAGTTAACAATATTCATTTTAAAAAAGCCATTACATATGAACAGTGCAAGGATTTAAGCGAATTCATTGTTAATACAATTTTATGTGATGAAGGCAAAGCAATGTATTTTAAAGCGTACAACTTTAAAGAAGGACAGTATAATGACATAAACATAAGCTTTATCAAAAATAAAATGGAATATATTGAAGGAGTGAGAAGGGTATCATATTCTTTAACAGATGATGGTTATTCACTTCTTTTGTCTACTTTGGAAATAGAGGAAAATTTAAAGATAACTATTCATGAAATTGTATTTAAAATGCATTTGGAAAAGGCATCTTATGATAAAGCTGTAGATGATATAAAAAATATATTTAACATGCTTAGAAGAAGAGTTCAAAGTATGGAAGATGCCATAAGAAAAATCAAGGAGAATCCTCTTGCTTATACAACTGAAGACTACAGATCCATGATGGAGGGAAATCTAGAAATTTTAAATAATACCAAGAAAAAGTTTATTATTCACAGAAAGATGGTAAATGAAAAAATAAATGAGTTTATTGAACATGATATACATATTAAGGAATTAAATAGGGAAGAAGAGGAAAATTTGAATAATTTAAAAATAATAGAGAAATATCTAAGCAGAACTATTGATGAGGATCAAAGAGTGCTAAAGAAACATTTTGATCTTAAAGAGGTTTATGGAAAGGAACTTGAAAACATATCTAAAATGTCTCTTATTGAAAGATTCAATTTCAGAACTGAGGTATATGATAAGATACTTGATGATCCTAATAAGTTAGATAATATCTATATATTCTTAAAGCCTCTTTTTAAAATGCAGCCAAAGAAGTATTACAACATAAACAAAGCCTTAGAATATCAGAAGCCTGTTAAAAAAAGTGAAACAGAAGAGGACGAGGTAATACCTTTTGATGAAAATCAGCTTGTAGAAGCTGAAAACAGGAAAAGAGCAGAAAAACTTGAAAAGTATAAAGGTGTTGTAGAAATACTTTTAGAGCTTTCTATGGAAAGAGGAAAAATTTCTCTTAAAGAAATCAATTCATTAATAAAAAACAGTGAAACATTAATGAATACATTGATACCAACTGTTGAGATATTCAGAGAAGTTATTATTGAAATGTTAAAAAACAGGACTATAGATATAGGTGAAATAAGAGAAGAAAGAAAAAACTCCGTTGAATCAGGAGAAATAGAATTTCAGCTTAACAAAACTATTTTAGAAATAATTGATGCAAATCCTGATTTTAATAGAATAGAAAAGATAAAAGTGGAAAAAATCTTAGGCAGTGAAGATGTTAAACTGGAAGGATTGCGAAATGAAATTGGAGATGTAAAAAACTTTATTTGTTCTGATATTTCCATTGAAGTTATAAAATCAGTAAGGGGGAGATTATAACGGCATATACTACTGAAGAAATCAAAATAAGCAATAAAATATTTTATTATCTTCTAAAGCATGGAGAGCTGAAGGAAGATACTGAAGAGCTGTATAAAAGTTATTCGGAAAATGAAAATGTAACTGAGCTGGTTAAAGGGCTTGGTGGGGCATCTGAATGCTATGTTAATAAGTATGGGGGAGTAGTGTACCTTATACCTAAGGAAGATAATGATTTTATTGGATATTCAAAAGGTGAACTTAAAAAGGCACTTTGTAAATCCGGTGCAAATGATAAGGATTATTATTTATCCCAGTTTGTAATATTAACCCTTCTGGTGGAATTTTATAATTCTCAAAGTGTTTCCAGTAAATCCAGGGAATATATTAAAGTTGGTGAATTTTTAAATATAATTACTGACAGATTAAAGGATGGCATTGAAAGATCAGCAAATAATGCGGAAGGCGGAATTGCCTTTGAAAATATACTGGAGAGATTTGAAGCTTTAAAAAGCAGCGATACTAAAAGCACATCAAAGACAACAAAGGAGGGCTTTATAAATACAATTTTAGATTTCTTAGATAGTCAGGGACTGATTTATTATATCAAAAGCGATGACATGATTAAAACCACTAAAAAGCTGGATAATTTTATGGATTGGAATCTTTTAAACAAAAATAATTACAATAGGGTGCTGAAAGCTTTAGGAGAAGATGTAAATGAGTAAGATAAACAAAATAAGGTTTGTTAATTTAAATTACAATTATAATACTATGAAGATAGATGATGAAAAATTTTTTTTAGATGGCGAAAATACCATGTTTAATTTAAGAAATGGAGGAGGTAAATCTGTACTTGTGCAGATGATTATGGCCCCATTTGTTAATAGAAGGTACAGAAACATAAAAGACAGAACCTTTGAAAGCTATTTTACCACATCAACACCCACACATATATTAATTGAATGGAAACTGGATGATGGAGCAGGCTATGTGTTAACAGGCATGATGGTTAGAAAAAAGGATTCTTCCTCTGATTATGATTCTAAAGAAAAACTGGATATCATAAATTTTATTTATGAATATAGAGAGCAGAATGAATACGATATTAACAGCATACCTTTAATTGAAAAAAAGGATGACATGAAGACAATAAAAAGTTTTGCCAATTGCAGAAAATTATTTGAAGACTTAAAAAAGAATAAGGATTTAAAATTTAATTATTATGATATGAATAATCCTGTAACCACTAAAAATTATTTTAATAAGCTGTTAGAATATGATATTAATTATAGAGAATGGGAAACCATAATTAAACAGATAAATATTAAAGAGTCAGGCTTATCGGATCTCTTTACCAAGGCTAAAGATAGTAACGGCTTAGTAAAGGAATGGTTCCTGCCGGCTATAGAAAATAAGCTTAAAGTAGAAGAAGACAGGATTGTTAATTACAGGCAGCTTTTAGATAAATATATTAAACAGTATAAACAAAACAAGGCTAATATAGACAAGAAATCAAAGCTGGAACTTTTTATTGAATTATCAAAGGATCTGGATTCACACTGTGATGATTTTATAGCTGTTATAAATAAAAAAGAAGAAATTAAAAATTATATAGCAAATGTTATTGCTTTCTTAAAAGAAAAATCTAAAGATAAAGAAAATGAAGAAGAAGACCTTGAGAAATTAATTAAAGAACTTAATGATAAAATTGTTGAGCTGGAGTATGAAAGAGAGTCCATAAAAATTTATAATAAGCAGGATGAAATAGATAGCCTTGATTTTGATATAAACAGGCAGAAGAAGTTTATTTGTGATAGTGACATTAGAAAAAATAATATTATAAAAAAGCAGAATATTTTAGAGTGTGCTAAGCTTCACAGGCAGTATCAGAATACTTCAAGGGAACTGCAGGAGCAGGAGAAGAAGCTTGAAATTTTAAATAAAAAGAATCAGGACAATGCACCACGCATAAATAACCTGGGTTTTACCATAAGAGAAGTTCTGGAAAATAAACTTAAGTCTTTAAAGGAAGAAAAGCTGAATAAAATTCAAAATGTAAAAAATTTATCACATGAAAAAGATGATATTAATAATAAATTAAAGGCTGACAGGAATGAGATAAGCAACCTGAAAGAGAAAAAGGGAAGCCTTCAAAGCGAAATTAAACATTTTGATTTTCTTGAAAAAAGATATAATACAAAATACAGCTCTAATTTATTTAGAAATATTGAAGGATATTTTGAGGAGAATAAATTGTTAAGCACAGATAAGGACATAAGTGATGAAGGCCTTTCTTTAGCCAAAGAAAGAAAAACCACAGAAGAAAATATTATTGCCTGCAAAGAAAAATTAAAAACCATGGAAAGTGAAAAACAAAGGAACTTTGTAAAAATATCTAATGTTAAAAATAAGTTGGAAAACAAAACTTCTGAATTTGAGAAAGCTGAAAATGAAATTGAGAAAAGAAAAGAAATAATTAAGTTTATTGATTTTGAAGAAGATAAAGTTTTAGACAATGAAAATATAGTTACAGCTTTTGACATGAAAATAGACCTTTTAAAAGATGATGAATTAAGGCTTAAAAAGCTTTCAGATAACATAAATAATGAAATAATGAAGCTCAAAACAGGCAGGGTATTAGAACTTCCTAAGGATATGGAAGAAAAACTAAGAAAAAAAGATATAAATATAACTTACGGTATGGAATGGCTTAAGAAGAATGACTATACTCCTGAAGAGAACCAAAATATTGTGGAGCATAATCCATTCATTCCCTATTCATTAATAATGGATGATAAAGAAATTGAGCTGTTACAAAAAGAAGGTTTGGATATATTTACATCTTCACCTATATCAATAATCAATAGAAAAGATCTGGAGATGAAATTTGAACATATAAATGGAGATATTGTGGATTTAAGAGGCATAAGCTTTTTAATTTCTTTTAATAATAAACTGTTGAATGAAAGTGAACTACAAAAACTCATACAGGCTAAGGAAAAAGAATTACAATCTGTACAAAGTGATATAAATAGGAGAACTGAAAATATTGCTTTTTATGAAGAAAAAAGAAATTTAATAAAATATTCCGATTTAACCCTTGAAATATATGAAGGGCTAAAAAAGGAAATCAGTTCATTAAAAAATGAAGAATGTGCTTTAAGACAAGCTGAAATGGACTTAGGGAATAATATACTGAGTCTTAAAGAAGAAATGGATAATTATGTTGAAAAAGCAAAGAAGCTGGAGAAAGCAATTGAAAAAAATACAGATAAAGCAGAAAACTTTAAGGATTTTTTAAAAGCATATGATGAGTATAAAAAGAATAAAACTTATTTAGAGAGGGTTTTGGAAAACATCAGTGTAATACAGCTTGAAATAGAAAACTCAGAAAACAGAAATGCTGATCTGGAAAAGGAAATATCTCAGTGCAATAGTGTAATTAATGATTACAAGTCTGAAGAAAACAGAACTTTTAATCAGCTTTCAGGATTTAATATTTATAAGCATGGAACTTTAATACAAAAGGACACAGAGGATTTAATATCTGAATTTAATGCCTTAACGAAGGATATTACAAGTTCAGAAAAAGAACTAAAGGATAAAATAAGTTACCTTAACCAAATGTTTAAAGATGTTGATGATGAGCTTAATTTAAAAGCTAAAAAGTATGAACTTAAAGAAGCAGAATATACAAATGAAACTTATACTGTTCAAAAGGATCTTGAGTTAAAAGATGAACTCATTAGGGAAAATCTAAACTATAATGCGTTAATGGAGCATTATAATAACCTTGATAAAGATGTAACTGTTGCTGAAAAAGAACTTCAAAATCTAAATAAGGCGCTATTAGCTAAATTTAATAAAGAAACTCCAAAGGATAAAAGTGTATTAGTAGATAAAGACTTTAAACTTGAAATAGAAAAAATAAAAATGCACATTGCAGACACAGATGATAAAAAGAAAGAAACTTCTAAGGCAAAAGCTAAAATTGAAAATAATTTAACCAGCTTAAATGAGTTTAATGATTTAAGTATTACAGAAAAGGCAGATGTAAAAATTGATTTAAATGAACTTGATAGTGCTGTTGGAAAACTAAAAAGAGATTTAAACAGCATAAAGGAAGACGAAGCATTTAGAGAAAAAAATCTTACAAATTTAGTTGTAAGTATTGAAATAAAAGATGAATTTAAACATGAAAGTTTATTTAAAGAGCCCATTCAAACGCTACAGGGCTTATTAAGCAAGCCTATGGAATTTAAAAATCAGTTAAATATAGTTGTAAGCTCATATAAACTTCTTATAGAAAAATTAATGGCAGACATTGATCTTATTGAAAGGGAAGAAGGTAAAATATTAGAAAGCATATTAGAATATATAAAGGATGTTCATGAAAATATTGAAAAAATAGATGATAATTCTTCCATAACTATTGGAAATAAAAGATTAAAAATGCTTAATATAAATGTATCAGACTGGGAAGAAAATAAGGAGCTTTATAAGATAAGATTAAAGGATTATATTGAAAACATAAGGGCTAAATGCATAAAAGCTCTGGAACAAAATGAGGATATAGAAGATATCATAAGTAATAACATCAATATAAATAAATTATATGATGAAGTTGTGGGCATTGGCACAATAAATATTAAATTATATAAAATAGAAGAGGATAAGCAAAGACAGATTACCTGGGACGAAGTTTCAAAGAATTCAGGAGGAGAGGGATTTCTTTCAGCTTTTGTAATATTATCAAGCTTATTATCTTACATGAGAAAAGATGAAAGTGATGTGTTTAGCAGAAAAGAAAGCGGAAAGGTGCTTATTATGGATAATCCTTTTGCTCAAACAAGCTCTGCACATCTCTTAAAACCATTAATAGATATTGCTAAAAAAAGTAACACTCAGCTTATATGCTTTACGGGACTTGGGGGAGATTCCATATACAATAGATTTGATAATATTTATGTATTAAACCTTATCCCATCTAAGCTTAAAAGTGGTGTTAAATATTTGATCAGTGAACATACAAAGGGTGAAGAGGAAAAAGAGGTAATGGTAGCATCAAGGTTTAAAATAGAGGAACAAATCAAGTTGTTTTAAATTATTAATAATGGAGGATGGAAGCATGGGTACAGAAAAAAGGGGTAAAATTATTTTATTTTTAATGAGACATGGGCAGACTGTATTAAATAAAGCTGAAATAACTCAGGGATGGTGCGATGGAAATCTTACAGAAGAGGGAGCTAAAGCAGCTTTAAATGCAGGAATAGGCCTTAGTGATGTAAAGTTCAAAGCAGTATACAGCAGCGATTTAGGAAGAGCAGTGAAAACAGCAGAAACTGTTATAAAAGAAAATAAAAATGGCAGCAGCTTAAATCTTAAAAAGCTTAAAGGATTAAGAGAATTAAATTTTGGAAAATATGAAGGACAAATGGAAAAGATACTGATAAAGGACATGCTTCATTATATGAATGTAAGCTCCTTTAGGGAAGCTATGGAAAAATATGATTTTCAGAAGGAATTCTGCAATTGCTGTGCTGCCTTGGACGAAACAAATAAAGCAGAGGATTATGATACAGTAATTAAAAGAGTTATGGATACTTTAAAGGAGATATGCCTTAAGAATTTAGATGATTTTAATGAAAATGTGCTTGTTGTAGCTCATGGAGGAATAATAAGACTTATAATTGATCATTTAGATAAAAGCTTTAATGTAGAAAGTATAGATAATTTAAGCATTTCTAAGATTATATATGAAAATGGAAGCTTTAGGGTAGAATCTGTAAATGATAATAGTTACTATAAAAAAGGACAGGCACTGAAGAAAGAAACTATATAAAAAACCGCTGGCAGTTCATATTGCCAGCAGTTTTTTTATCTCATTCTTTGAATTTTTTGTGTTCTTTGAATTTTTGCAGCTTTTCCTTCTACAGGAACAAGATCTTTCTTTGTGGATAGATTTCTAATATTTATGATGGTAGTAGATTCAGTGCTTTGCTTGCCTTTTTTGCTTTTCTTGCCCTTAAGTCCCTGTACTATTAACAAATTACCCTGGGATAACTGCATGAATTCAGGCTTTTTAAACCATCTGTTTCTCTTATAAACACATTTGACCACGCCTTTGCTTCTGTCAGGTCTAACCAGTAAAGTGGCAGTTAATTTATGGAATATCCATAGGATAGTTTTTTCTTCAATTTTCACAGAGACCACATTACCTTGTATTTGAGTTAATCTGTCTCCATATTTTTTTAAATAAGATTGTGTGTAGTACTGCGTTAGCTTTTCTTTAAAACTCATATTAATAACTCCTCTTCATATATATAATTTGTTTTTGATTACCATATTCAATAATTCCAGTAAAAGATAATTATATATATTATATCATATATTTTTTTGTTTTAAAACAATCATGACAAAACCAATTGGTTTGTTAGTATTATAACTATATTTTTAGCAATATGAATAAAAAAAATGTAGATAATTGTAGATTATTTTTTTGGTACAGAGTACCTAATATTATTACAATAGCTCTTACTTAATATTGAAGATTGTGGTATTATAGTATTTGTATGGATTTAGCATTATCATACGGGTTTTCAACACTTACTCCAATACATAATGAACTTATAGAATCAGAAAATGCTTTAAATACAAGGCTTTCCTGATTTTTTTCTTGTCAAATTTTGCGTTTTATATGTTGTATGGTGTTGTATTATATGTTATAATAGAAGTGAGGTGTGATATTATATGAAATTGAATTACGATAAAAAATCTAAAGATCCTACTTACTTCATTCAGATGGGAATCAGAAATGGTAAGAAGACCACTACAAAAAATGTAAAACGAATTGGAAAATATTCTGAGCTGCTAGCAATTACCACTGATCCTCTTGAATATGCAAAAAAGCAGGTTGAGGAATTCAATAAAGAATATAAGGAAGGGAAAATCGACATAAACTTAAAGGTTGACTTTAGCGAAAAGCTTTCACCTACAAAAAATATCGCATCCAAATCCGCGCTACTTAATGTCGGTTATTTTATTCTGCAACATATATATCACGACCTCAAACTTTCAGATTTTTTTCATGATATCAACAGTAATTCAAAGATTACCTTTGATTGTAATACAATCAACCGTTTCCTTACCTTTGCAAGGATTTTAGAACCAACATCAAAACTAGGGACATTTGACAAACTTGATTCCTATTACGAAAAACCATACTTTGAATACCAGCATATTTTACGCTTCATGGATTTGTTAGAGGATAACTACGACGAATATTTGGAACATTTATTCATTAATAGTAATAACATCATAAAAAGAAACACTTCCATATGTTATTTCGACTGTACAAATTATTATTTTGAATCAGAAGATGAGGACGATGAATACGTAGATGAAGCCACTGGCGAGATTCTCAAAGGTCTTCGCAGATACGGCCTTTCAAAAGAACACCGTCCCAATCCAATTGTGCAGATGGGCCTATTTATGGACGGAGATGGAATCCCTATATCAATGTGCATTAACTCTGGTTCTGACAATGAGCAGAAATGTGCAGTTCCACTGGAACAGAAAATCACAAAAATGTTTAAAAATAAACAATTCATTTACTGTGCTGATGCAGGACTTGGCTCATTTAATATAAGAAAATTTAACTCCATGGGTGGAAGAGCCTTTATTGTAACCCAGTCTGTAAAAAAACTTTCAGACAAACTAAAGGAAGCTGTTTTTAATGATTTTGATTATCGTCGGATTTCTGATGATTCTCCTATTACTATCAGTTTTATGAAGGGATTCGATAGATTTGATAAAAAGAATTTACCCATTTATAACGATACTGTTTACAAAATCATAGATGCAGACAGCGCCATGGATGTTGGCCTATATGAAAAGAGAACATATAAAAACGGTAAGTCCAGAATTGTAAAATCAAAAGCATTTCTAAAGCAAAAAATCATAATTACATTTTCAAGAAAAATGATGGAATATCAAAGGCATATCAGAAATGCGCAGATTGAACGGGCTAAGAACTTACTCAACAATCAAAATATAGATAATATAAAAAAGGGACCTCATGATGTTACACGTTTCATCAAAAGGACATCAAAAGGTAATAATGGTGAAAAAGCCTCTGATCACTATGAAATTGATCAATCTATCATTGATAGAGAAGAAAAATATGATGGGTATTACGCAGTTGCCACAAATTTGGATGATGATGCTAAATCAATACTTACTATAAATTCAAACCGTTATAAAATCGAGGATTGTTTTCGGATACTAAAAAGCAATTTTAATGCAAGACCAGTTTATCACAGAAATCGCAACAGGATTATTGCACACTTCATGATTTGTTATACGTCTTTACTAATTTATCGTTTGCTTGAAAACAAGCTAGACCTGCAAGGAACACATTTTACAGCAGATGATATTCTTGAAACGCTACGTAATATGAATGTCATGAATACACAGGATGCTTTTTATACAGCAACATATACAGGAAGCCAAGTATGTACAGCGTTAAATGGCCTATTTAATTTAGGCTTAGATAAAAAATATTATCTTCCTAAAGAACTGAATAAGAAAATAAAAAAATTTCTAAGTTGATGTTTTCATACAACATTTTTAAAATAAGAAAAGAGAAGGAAAGCCTCTATTTACTGGGGTTCCTTCTCTAAATTTTTATTTAAGTGTTGAAAATGAGATATTATATCATATATTTTTTTGTTTTAAAACAATCATGACAAAACCAATTGGTTTGTTAGTATTATAACTATATTTTTAGCAATATGAATAAAAAAAATGTAGATAATTGTAGATTATTTTTTTGGTACAGAGTACCTAATATTATTACAATAGCTCTTACTTAATATTGAAGATTGTGGTATTATAGTATTTGTATGGATTTAGCATTATCATACAATAATATGTTGTTAATATAACAGCTCACAGGAGGGATTATCATGTGCCTTGGTGTACCATTAAAAGTAATAAAAATTCATGGAAAAGAAGCTGTTGGTGAAATAAATAACATAACTAAGAAAATAAGGATAGACTTTGTTCCCAATGTGCAAATTGGCGATTTTGTAATGGTCCATGCAGGATTTGCCCTGGATGTAATGGAAAAGGAAGATGCAAATGAAACCATTGATATTCTAAATCAGGTTATGGAGAAAGAAAATGAACTATGATTTAAAAACTATTAATGAATATACAAATAAAATAAACATTATGGAAGTCTGTGGAACACATACTGTGGCCATCAGTAAATTTGGATTTAGAAGTGCATTCAATAAAAATATAAATCTAATATCAGGGCCGGGATGCCCGGTGTGTGTAACACCTCAATACTATATAGATTATATTTATGATTTATCCCTTAATAAGGAAATCATAATATGTACCTATGGAGACATGATAAGAGTACCTGGGCGAACACCAGACAGGACATTGGAAGGCGCCAGAGCACTTGGAGCAAATGTTAAGATGGTTTACTCCATTATGGATTCCCTTAATGTTGCAGTGGAAAATCCTGATAAAAAAATAGTATTTCTTGCAGTAGGATTTGAAACTACCACTGCTCACACAGCTGTAGCTATAAAAGAAGCTGAAGCAGGAAATATTAAAAACTTTTATGTACTTTCCATGCATAAACTTGTGGAACCTGTAATGCGTACTCTGCTTGAAAACAAGGAATTGCAGATACATGGATTTTTATGTCCCGGTCATGTTGCAGCTATTTTGGGACAGGATGGATTTATGTTTCTTAATGAATACAAATCCATTGGGGTTATTGCAGGGTTTGAAGCACAGGACATTATTAATGCTGTAGGAACCATAATTGATATGAAGAAAAACGGTGAAACCGGAGTTAAAAACTGCTACAGCAGATTAGTATCCAAAGAAGGAAATAAAGTTGCATTAAATTTAATAAATGAAGTTTTCCATGCTGAAACAGATTACTGGAGGGGAATTGGTCCTATAAAAGACAGCAGCTTAAAGCTAAAGGATAAATATAAAAAATACGATATTGAGCAGATTTACCCCGTAGACAGAAGTCATGTAAATAATAGTACAGGCTGCCAGTGCGGTGAAGTATTAATAGGCAAAATAAAGCCTAATCAATGCAGATTGTTTAAAAAAGTATGCAGCCCTGAAAATCCTGTAGGACCATGTATGGTTTCTTCTGAGGGAAGCTGCGGTGCATATTATAAATATTTTTAGTTTAGGAGACATCGACTATGGAAGATATAATTTCACTTTCTTATGGTAATGGCGGTACAAAAACAGATAGTCTTATAAAAAAATATCTGCTTCCCAATTTTGGTAATAATCTTTTAAATGTTTTAGGAGATGGAGCACTATTAAATACTTCAAATGAAATTGCCTTTTCTACAGACAGTTTTGTAATATATCCATTGTTTTTCCCCGGCGGTGATATTGGAAAATTAAGCGTATGCGGTACAGTTAATGATCTTCTTATGTGCGGCAGTATTCCAAAATATTTAAGCTTATCATTTATTATTGAAGAAGGTTTTTTAATAAATGATTTTGAAAAAATAGTAAAGTCTGTTGCTTTAACTGTAGAAAAAGCAGGTGTTCAGATTGTCACTGGTGACACTAAAGTAGTTGATAAAGGACATGGACATGGTATTTATATAAATACCTCTGGAATTGGGGAAAGAATAAAGGGTATAAATCTTGGAAAACACAGGATCAATCCAGGAGATAAGGTAATAGTCACAGGAAACTGCGGGGATCACGGCATTTCCGTTTTATGTGCAAGAGAAAAACTGTTTGAGGGAAATTTAAAATCAGATTGTAATCCTTTAAATAATGTTATATATGAAATATTAAAATTCGGCGATAAAGTTAAAATCTTAAGGGATCCAACCAGGGGAGGTGTGGCAACAACTTTAAATGAATTTGCTGAAGATACTGAAATATGCATTGAGTTAGATGAAAACAAGATACCTGTAGACAAAAGTATAGGATCTGCCTGTGATCTTTTGGGATTAGATCCTCTTTACAGTGCTAATGAGGGTAAAGCAATAGCTATAGTAAGTGCTGAAGTATGTGATAATGTTATAGATAATTTAAAGAAAATAGATATTTCAAAAGATGCCGCCGTAATAGGTGAAGTTACCAGCTTTATGCCTGGGAAGGTAATTTTAAATACTCCTTATGGAGGAAGAAAAATATTAAACAAATTAAGTTATGACATGCTGCCAAGAATCTGCTGATAGGAATATAGGAGGAGGATATTATGCATAAAGGAGAGATTAAAGAGATAAAAAGGGAAGAACTTTTACCATTAGCTGAAAAACTCTTTAATGAGAAAAGAAGACTTGTAATTATGAATGGCTATGTGGATAAGCAGGGCAATAACGTTGTTGTTTATAATTTCGATATTGATGGTAATATAGTAACTTACCTTTGCAGGGGATATGACTGCCTTCCATCCCTGACTTCAATATACAAGGGGGCAGTTCAATGGTGTGAAGAAGAAATATGCGAAATGATGCCAATTGAATTTACAGGATTAAATAAAAGCGGAAGATTGTTCCTGCCAGATGATTTTGATGGAACAGGCCAGATTTTAGTAACTCCCCTTTCTGATTTAAAGAAGGATAATATTTCAGAAGACAATAAAAGTTATATAAATAAAGAATATAAGGGGGAAAATTAATATGAGTTATGTTGTACCAATTGGACCATATCATCCCTCTCTGGAGGAACCAGTTCATGTTAAGCTCTATACAGAAGGTGAATACATTTCCAAAGCAGATGTGTTTATAGGATATAATCACAGGGGTATTGAAAAACTCACAACGGAAAGAAACTTTATTCAGACAATTACATTAGTAGAGAGAACATGCGGGATCTGTTCCCATACACATGCTATGTCATATTGCATGGCACTTGAAAATATAGCATCTATGGAGGTGCCTAAAAGAGGATCTTATATAAGGGTAATTACTTCAGAGCTTGAAAGGCTTCATTCTCACTTTTTATGGTTAGGACTTGCATCCCATATAATTGGATTTGATTCAGCATTTATGTACTCGTTTACCGCAAGGGAAAAGGTCATGGAAATGCTGGAATTAATAAGTGGTAACAGAGTTAATTATGCCATGAATATAGTTGGAGGAGCAAGAAGAGATATATCTAAGGAAACTCTGAAGCAGCTGTTAAAAAACATTAAAGAGATGAAAGAACCATATAAAAAGCTTTTGGATATATTCTTGCAGGACAAGACCATAGCAATGAGAACCAAAGGAGTAGGAAAGCTTACCTATGAAGATGCCTTTACCTATGGAGCTGTTGGCCCTCATGGAAGAGCATCAGGAATGAAAATTGATGCAAGAAAGAATGACCCATACTGCTGTTATGAAGATTTTGACTTTAATATGGTGGTACAGGAAGGCGGAGATGTTTTTTCAAGAGCTGTGGTAAGGCTCTTAGAAATAGAGGAAAGCTGCAAAATAATAACTCAGGCTGTAAATAATATGCCGGACACTCCTATAAATTTAGGTATTAAAATGCCAAGGATACCTGAGGGAGAATTTATTATAAGGACAGAAGCTCCAAGAGGAGAAGTGACATATTATGTAGTTACTGATGATAAACAGCACAATCTCAGAGTAAGCATTCATGTGCCAACCTTTAAAAATGCAGCTACTGTTCCGGTTATGATGAAAGGAAATACAGTGGCAGATGCAGGATTAATAATTGCCAGTATTGATCCATGCTTCTCCTGTCTGGACAGATAATGCACGAGCTTTCTGTTACTCAGAATATAATAGGTATTTCCTGCGATGAGATGAAAAAGCATCCCGGAGTAAAGGTTTTAGAAATAAGGATTGCAGTAGGAGAGCTTACAGGACTTATTCCACAGTGCATTCAGTATTATTTTGATATAGCAAGCAGGGGAACTCTGGTTGAAGGCGCAAAGCTTAAAATAAAGAAAATTCCCCTTTCTATAAAGTGTAATGAATGCGGGAAGGAAAGTATTGTGAAGGTTGGACAATTTGTATGCCCAAACTGCGGCAGTGATAATTTTAAATTAAATACTGGAAAAGAATTTTATATTGAAAGCTTGGAGGTAGAGTAATTTGGAAATTAAGGTGGTAAGGCAGATATTAGAATGGAATGAAAACTGCCATGATGAAATCCATTCTTTGCTTAATGATAAAAATGTATTAATGATTAATGTAATGGGATCACCAGGGGGCGGCAAAACCACACTTATTATGAGGCTGGTTGAAAGTCTTAAAAGCAAATATAACATAGGAGTTATTGAAGGTGACATTGCAGGTGTAATAGATGCAGAAAAAATAGCAGCTATGGGCATTCATGTTGTTCAGTTAAATACAGAGGGGGCATGCCATATTGAAGCTATGTCCATAAAAAACATACTGCCTCAATTTGATTTAGATAAAATTGATATTTTAATTGTTGAAAATATTGGAAACCTTGTTTGCCCTGCAGAATTTGATATAGGAGAGGATCTTAAGATAGCACTTTTAAGTGTGCCTGAGGGCGATGATAAAGTTGAAAAGTATCCACTTATGTTTACAAGGAGCAATGCTCTTGTAATAAATAAGTATGATATGAAGGCATATTTTAATTTTGATGAAAACAGGGTAATAAAACATGCTAAAGCTTTTAATAAGGATTTAGAGATATTTCCTATAAACAGCATAAATGGTGATGGATTTAATGATTTTTTAAACTTTATTGAAAAACATATTAAGAATGGAAGTGTGAAGTGTAATGAGCAGATTTAAAAACTTCCTTGGTACATTTATTTTATGTTATGTATGCTGGATGCTGTTTACAATACCAAGCACCTTTGACAATGAGGAATTATTAATGGGAGCATTGGTATCAATAATTATAGCACTGTTTTGTACTCCGTTTTTTTCTAAAGTTAACGGACTCTGGCTGTTTATACCTAAGCATTTAATTGCACTTATAGAATTCATACCAGTTTATACAGTAGAATTATTTAAGGCTAACTGGGATGTAGCAAAAAGAGCCCTGTCACCTAAAATAAAAGTAAATCCTGGAATAGTGAAAATACAAACAGATATTAAAAGCGATTATGGCCTTTCACTTTTAAGTAACTGCATAACACTGACTCCAGGTACTATAACCATGGATATTGCAGAGGAAGAAGGCAGGAATTACATGTACATTCACTGGATTGATGTTTCTACACAGGACATTAATAAAGCATCAGATGCAATTGCAGGGGCCTTTGAACCCTGGGTAAGGAGGATTTTTGAAGATGAGCGTTGATTTTGTTGTGGTTTCTTTAATACTTTCCATTTTAGCTATAATTTTAATTTACAGAGTTGTAAAAGGCCCTTCAATGATCGACAGAGTTGTTGCATCAGACTCTATAGATATAATCATTGGATTAGTTATGGTTCTATTTGGATGTTATGAAGGCAGGGCATTGTATGTGGATCTGGGATTGATACTGGCTCTTCTGGGATTCGTAGGAACTATACTGATTTCAAAGTATTTGGAGGGGAAATTATGATACTTAGGATAATAATAGATTGCTTTTTTGCTCTAGGTATTTTCTTTATGATAGCCGGGGTAGCAGGAATGCTGAGAATGCCTGATACATTCTGCAGGCTTCAGTCTTCCACAAACATTGTGACCATGGGCAGTCTGCCAATACTTACAGGAACTGCAATATACGGATTTAGTATTGGTAATACTGGTATTGGAGTTAAATCCATAATAATAGCAGTGTTTATTTTAATTACTAATCCTGCTGCATCTCATGCTATGACAGTGGCTGCCTACAGAAGTGATGCTAAAATGCACCCACATAGTGTATGCGACCATCTGAGGAGGGATAAGCTCCATGAGTAATATATTTACAATATCATTTTTAAATTCAGTAATAATCATTGGAATGGTTATTGCAGCTGTATGTGTAGTTGTTATTGACGATGTACTTCCATGTATTATTGCTGCATCTGTTGTAGGAACATTTATGGCTTTGGAATTTCTCCTTCTGAGAGCTCCTGATGTAGCAATTGCAGAAGGTGCCGTTGGAGCAGTACTTACTCCTGTAATATTTATAATAGCCCTTGCAAAGGTAAACAAAACTAAGGCTAAGGAAAATAAGGGGGAAAAATAATATGAAAAAGTTCATTACTTATTTTTCATTAACGGTAATACTTATTTTTAGTGTTTATGTTTCTTTTAAGATGGCAGCCCTTCCATCCACCTATAATGGGGTGGCAGATTTAATGGTAAAGGACACCATGGGAAAAACAGGAGCTGTAAATTCAGTTACGGCTATAGTATTTGACTTCAGAGGGTACGATACCCTTGGTGAGTCTTTTGTGCTGTTTACAGCAGTAACAGGTTCTGCAGCTATTCTTAGAAGACATAAAAAGATAAAGGCAGGTAATATAAAATGAAAACTTTCAAAGATGGAGACAAAGATCCAATTATAACCTGTTGTGCTAATATAGCTCTTCCAGTTTCTTTAATGCTTGGGGCATATATAATTCTTCATGGACATTTAAGTCCTGGCGGAGGGTTTCAGGGCGGAGTAATCATTGCAGGAGCAGTAGCTATTTTATATTTAGCTTATGGATCAAAAGGTGTGAAAAATGCTCTTAACATTGGAAGGATAAAAAGGGCAGAGGACCTTGGAGCTCTTGGATTTGTGCTGCTGGCTACTTTAGGGATTATTTATGGATACAATTTTTTTAGAAATGTAATTTATAATCACGGAACTTTAGGTAAACTTTATAGTTCGGGAACTATTTTCTGGATGAATTTCGCCGTAGGATACAAGGTTCTGGCGGGAGTTGGATTTTTAATTATTGTAATGCTGAGTAGTTTAAAGGAAGACAATGATTAATAAATATGAGGTGATAGCGTGTTACTTAATTATATAGGTTCATTTTTACTTATAATATTTGGTTTATATATAATAGTTGTGAAAAAGAATTTAATTAAAATAGTTATTGGTATGTCATTAATGGACAGCGGTATTAATCTGCTGTTAATATCAATTGGATTTAGAACAGGCGGCACAGCACCAATATTTCTAAGTGATCTTAAAAAAGGTGCTTTTTTCGTAGATCCTGTTCCACAGGCTCTGACACTGACTTCTATAGTAATAGGTGCCTGTGTTTCGGCACTGGCACTTTCTCTTGTGATAAAAATAAAGGAGCATTATGGCTCTATAGATGCTGATAAAGTTAGGAGGTTAAACGGATGACAGGTTATGTTAGTAATCTCCCTATAATTGCTATAATTGTTCCATTTATATCGGCTTTTCTGGTGGGGTTATTAGGAGATAAGGCTAAATTCACTAAAATACAGAGGGCAATAGCTGTACTTGCTGCTTTAGTATCTTTTACAGCCATATTAATGCTTATTAAACCCGTTTTTTTTGACCATAAAATAGTAACTTACTGGATGGGCAACTGGGCCCCTGAAAAGCAGTGGGCAATTGGAATCGGCCTTGAAGTGGATTCACTGAGCTTATTTGTAGCTCTTATTATATCTGCTGCATGTGTCTTATCCAGCATTTATTCAATAAGATACATGGAAGAGGATACTGGATTAGATAAATATTATGTATTGTTTCTGCTTTTAACTGGAAGCATGATTGGCTTTGTGCTTACAGGAGATATATTTAATATGTATGTAATGCTGGAGATTATGACTTTTTCTGCTATAAGTCTTACAGCATTTAGAAATAATCTCCCCAAGGCTGTGGAAGCAGGATTTAAATATATAGTAACTGGATCCATAGGATCATCTTTTATTTTGCTTGGCACTATACTGATTTATGCCCAGGTACATACTTTAAACTTAGCACAAATTGCAGCCTCTCTTCATAATAACTATACACCGGTTACAATTTTTGCACTGGCTCTATTATTAACAGGATATGCAGTAAAGGCATTTCTGGTACCCTGCCATACATGGCCTCCTGATGCTCATATGTCAGCACCTTCATCAATTTCCATGCTTTTATCAGGTATCATGAGCAAAACAGGAGTTTATGCAATTATAAGAATTTTATTTATGCTGTATCAAAGTGCTGGAAACTACAAAATTGAATTTTTAATAATAACCTGGGGTACCATTACAATGCTTGTTGGAGTTTCAATGGCACTGCTTCAGACTGATTTTAAGAGACTTCTGGCATTTCATTCAGTTTCACAAATTGGATATATAATTACTGCCATAGGAGTAGGACTTGCAGCAGATAAATCTGTGGCTGTTCTTGGAACTATGGGAGGGTTATACCATATGTTTAACCATGCTACATTTAAAAGCTTATTATTTTTATGTGCAGGAGCTGTCTTATATACCACAGGGACTACTGATTTAACTAAACTAGGCGGTCTTGCAAAAAAGATGCCTTTTACTGCTGCAGTATTTTTAATTGGGGCACTTTCTATAAGCGGTATTCCTCCATTTAACGGCTTTGTATCAAAATGGCTTATATATCAGGCTACCTATGAAGCAGGCTATGCTCCGGTAACTATAATAGCACTATTGGTATCGGTTATGACGCTGGCTTCTTTTGTAAAGGTTGCACAGTCAGTATTTTTCGGACAGATGCCTAAGGAGATGGATAATGTTAAAGAGATCCCAATGCTTATGAGAATACCTATGGGAATCTTAGCATTGATATGTATAATTTCCGGAATTGCACCTGGAGCTGTTTCAAATTATATTATTGAACCTGCAGCATATGCAGTTTATAACATAGGTGATTATATTGATGTTATGTTTACAAAAGGTTATGCAGCTAAAATGTTTAATAAGGTGATCCCGGTTCCAAAGATGGATTATGCACTGGCAGGCTACTGGAAACCTGAAGCATGGCTGGCACTGTTCTTTGTTATACTAATAGGATTCATATTTGCTGCATCATTAAATTTAAAATCCACCAGAATAAATATGGTGGAATCAGGTAACGAGCATGATGACAGATACTCCTCCTTTACTGGTGGAGAAAAAGATGAATTTAATCAGATTGGCGCTCATGATTTGTTTTGGGGATTTAAGCATGAATTAAGGGGTTACTTTGGATTTATGCATAATATTCACAGCGGTGTAGTTAACGATTATGCTCTATGGGTGGTTGCAACTTTAGCATTCTTGTCAATTTACCTGTTTGCTGTGTTATAGGGGTGGTTTAAATGAAAATAGTTGAAACTTTGTTTTACATTTTAATATTTCCGGGACTTCTCTTTAGCATAAGCTTTGGATTAATCTTATCCGGCATTGACAGAAAAGTGGTTGCAAAAATGCAAAGAAGAATAGGACCTCCTTTACTGCAGCCAGTATATGATTTTATAAAGCTAACTGCTAAGGAGAGTATTATACCTAAAAATGCTGCTAAAAATGCATTTTTATGGGCTCCCATTATAGGACTGATTAGTGTAATTTCAATTCCATTATTTATTCCTATGTTCGGGTATACATTTATTCCTGCAGCTGCTGATATGATAGTAATAATTTATCTTCTCACCATTCCAGCACTTGCTTTAATAATTGGAGGGTCTTCATCAGGATCTCCTTTTGCTGGTATTGGAATTTCAAGGGAAATGGTTACAATGCTGTCCTATGAGCTTCCATTAGTTATTATACTTCTTGCTATTGGAGCCAAAGTTGGATTTGCAAGCGGCGGAAATGTAACATTTTCACTAAGTAAAATATATGAATATCAGTCTGCATCAGGTCCATTAATAACTAAAGTTGCAATGATACCTGCTGCCATAGCCTTTTTATTGATAATACCAGCTGAGGTTGGAAGTGTACCATTTGATGTGGCAGAAGCTGAAACAGAAATATGTGAAGGACCTCTTGTAGAATACAGCGGCTTTAATCTGGCTTTATATAAGCTGACTCAGTCAGTAAAAATGCTGGTTATGTCAAGCTTGTTTATAGCACTATTTCTTGGAGGAAGGGGTTTTGGAAACTTCTTTGCTAATATACTGCTGTTAATTTTACTTGCAATTTTAGTTGTAGTTATATCTATATCTTTTTCAAAAGCTATTTTTGCAAGAATAAAAATAGAACAAACTTTAAAATTTTTCTGGACTATTCCAACTGGTCTTTCTTTATTAAGCTTAATAATGGCCTATGCAAGATTTTAAATAATAATTATAATTGAAAAAGAAGGTGAATATATTGGTTGAAAAGTTAATTGATATAAGCAGGGAAAAATCTCCATGGATATATCATTTAAATACAGGCTCCTGTAATGGCTGTGACATAGAGTTAGTAGCTTTATTTGGACCAAAATATGATGTGGAAAGGTTTGGATTAAAGCTTACAGGAACACCAAGACATGCAGATATTGTTGTGGTAACGGGCCCTGTAACATCACAATCAAGAGATAGAATGCTGAGAGTATTATCACAGGTTTCAGACCCTAAAGTGATAGTTTCACTTGGATCATGCCCAATTTCATGTAATGTATTTAAGGGAAGTTATTCAATTGATGGCCCTTTAGATAAATGGACAAAAGTTGACGTTTCAGTAGGCGGATGTCCACCTAAGCCGGAAGCTATGATAGATGGAATTTTACAAGCTGTGAAAATTTTAAAAGAGAAAAGGGGTAATATAATTGGAGAATAAGGTGCCTTTTTTTACAGAAGCAATAAAAAATTTTTTTAAATCGCCAGTAACCAATAAATATCCTGATGTGCCAGTAGTGGCTCCAAAAAACTACAGGGGTAAGATAAAATATGATCCTGACCTTTGTGTTGGGTGCGGAATGTGCATCAGAGTATGCTCACCAGGAGCCATTACTAAAACCGTTGAAAAGGAAGATGATGGGCAGAAGATTACCATGACTTTTAATTTGGGATCATGCACCTATTGTGGATTTTGTGCGGATTTCTGCGCAAAAAAGGCAATAAAATTAACTCAGGATTATCATCTTGTAATAACTGATAAAAAGGATTTAATTGAATCAGGATCATTTATTAAAAAGCTGCCGCCTAAACCAGCAGCAAAAGCAGTTTCAAAATAAGCTGCTCACTGATATTTACTTTGTTTTTTCTATAGTATAAAATTACAGATGTAACAAAGAATTCATTAATTTTCGGAGGTAGTGTAATGAAAAAGGAACAATTAGCAAAGTACATTGATCATACAATATTAAAGGCAGATGCAACTACTGAAAAAGTAGAACAGATATGCAAAGAAGCACTGGAAAATAATTTTGCATCAGTTTGCATTAATTCATGTAATGTACCTATGGCAGCAAAACTTTTAAAGAATAGTTCAGTAAAGGTTTGTACTGTAATAGGATTCCCTTTAGGAGCAGTATCAACTGCTGTAAAAGCATTTGAAACTGAAGATGCCATTAAAAACGGCGCCCATGAAGTAGATATGGTTATAAATGTGGGAAGACTAAAGGATAAGAATTATGAATATGTTAAGCAGGACATTAAAGCCGTAGTTAATGCTGCATCAGGCAAAGCCTTAACAAAAGTAATAATTGAAACATGTCTTCTAACAGACGAGGAAAAAGTTACGGCATGTAAATTAGCCAAAGAGGCAGGAGCAGATTTTGTAAAAACATCCACTGGGTTCTCAACTGGCGGAGCTACTGCAAAAGACATCAAATTAATGAGAGAAACCGTAGGAAATGACATGGGAGTTAAAGCTTCAGGCGGAATACACAGCTATGGGGATGCTATGGCTATGATTGAAAATGGAGCTTCAAGAATAGGAGCATCAGCTTCTATAGCTATTTGCTCAGCTGCTGAAAAATAAAAAAATTCGAATCATACAAAAACCATCTGTTAATCCAATTAACAGGTGGTTTTTTTTATATTTAGTGCCTAAAAGTATTACTGTTGAATATTAATATAGTAATAATGATTTTTTTAACATTTTCTTCACAAGGAGGGGTTATATGCTTAAAGAGTTAAATAAGCAAGAGATTGAATATAAATTCGAATTTTCACATGATGATCATATAAAAGAAAGCCGCTGCCTGCCTGAGTATGAGAATATTTATAATAAATTAAATTTAGCTTTAAATATAGATAAACCGGGTTTTAATGTTTATCTTATAGATGACTTTTCTAAAGATAAATTAGAAAATTTAAAGGAATATATAAAAACACTTCTTAAGAATAGAAGTAAGCCTAAGGATATCTGCTATGTAATAAAGGATGATGATAAATCTCCAGTACCTATGTTTTTACCTAATGGAATGGGGAAGGAGTTTAAGGAAACTATAGAAGAACTGCAAAACATCTATTTAGATTGTGTATATGAATTTTATAATGGGAATTCTGATAATGAAAAGGAAGATATAATAAATGAAATCCAAAAGAAAAGGTCTGATTTAATTAGTAAGTTAATTAAAACAGCTGAGGATGATGGATTTAATATGAAAACAACAAATACAGGATTTACTTTCATTCCCATGGCATTAGGAGAAATGATGAGCGAAAAAGAATTTGAAGAGCTAAGTGTTGTGGAAAGGGAAGGAATTCTGGAAAAGGTTAATAAATTAAAGATTAATGCACAGGGTATTTTGGAGAAGTTAAAAAACTCTGAATTAGATGAAATAGAAAAACTAAAAGTTATATTACAGGTTACACTGAAAAAAAGCCTGGAAGCAAAGAAAAGGGAATATGCAGACACCTTTAAAGACCAGGAAGCTGTATTGGAATTTCTAAATAATATGTGCATAAATATTGAAAAATCTTTAATAGATGCTTATTCCTTCAGCTATGAAGATGATGAAGAAGATATCAACAATATTTTAAGCAGGAATGCTGTTAATGTAATAGTAGATAATTCAAATAATGAAGAATGTCCTATAATATATGAGGAAGATCCATCCATTGCCAATTTACTTGGAAGCATAGAATATGAAAATAAGAATGGAACTTATGTTACAGATATATCTTTAATTAAAAGCGGAGCACTGCTAAAGGCAAATGAAGGATGTCTGATAATTAGGATGAATAGTCTTATTTCAAATTCATCTGCTTATTATTATCTAAAAAAGTGTCTGATAAGTTCAAAGGTAGATCTTGATTATAACAGAGGTTACCTGGAGATACTATCTTTAAATGGATTAAAACCACAGCCTGTACCTATATGTGAAAAAGTTATACTTATTGGAGATTACGAAAGCTACAGCCTTTTATATAATTATGATGAGGATTTTAAAAAGATTTTTAAAATAAGGGCAGAGTATGAACCCATTATCGAAATAAATGATGATACAAAAATTTCATTCATTAGTAATATAACTAAGCTTATTGAAGCAAATAATCTAAATCCAATTGATCATGAGGCTGTTATTGAATTAGCTAAATTTTTATCCAGAAAAGCTGAAAACAGAAAAAAAATGTATTTAAATGATTATGAAATAAACAGGGTAGTAATGCAGGCTAATAATAATGCAATAATGAATAACAGACAAAGCATTGAAGGAAGTGATATTCTTAATGCAGCATGGGAAGAAGAAATATTGGAAAAGGAAGTATTGGATGGCTTTAAGGATAAAACAATATTAATTAATATTGAGGATAAAAAAATAGGCGAAATAAATGGGTTGTCAGTTATTGATACAGGTTTTATGAGTTTTGGAAAACCAATTAAAATAACATGTAACTGTTATAAGGGAAGCGGAGAAGTCATTGATGTTCAGAAAAGTTCTGATTTAAGCGGCAGCATCCACAATAAAGCAATTAATATTTTAAAAGGTTATATTAATAAATTAAATGGAGGGTATGAAGAATTACCTGTGGATTTTCATGTCAGCTTTGAGCAGATTTATGGAAAGGTGGATGGAGACAGTGCTTCCATTGCAGAAATTATAAGTATGATTTCAGCTTTAAGTAAAATTCCTATAAAACAGAATATTGCAGTAACAGGCTCTGTAAATCAGGTTGGTAATGTTCAGCCTATTGGAGGAGTAAATGAAAAAATAGAGGGGTTTTACAAGGTATGCAGACTTCTGGGAAACCATAAAAATAAGGGAGTCCTCATTCCATATTTAAATAGAGACAATATTGTTTTGAGAAAAGAAATAGAACAGCAGGTGGCAAATGGAGACTTTCATATTTATACAATGGATACAGTGGAAGATGCCATAGAGGCTTTGATGTGCGATGACACCATCAGAGTAAGTGATGTTTTTGAAAGCATTAAAAAAGAAATAAAAAAATACGGGGCTAAAGCAAAGAACAAAGACTAAAACCAAATAACAAAGAATAAATATTGATGATTTTCTGCTTGGGCAGAAAATCTTTAAAATAAAGTTTTGCCTTGGGGCAAAACTGAGGACTGTTGGCATATTAATTGTCAGCGGTCTTTTATTTTTAAGGATTTTTATGAGGATAATGGCATAAGTGCTGCCGCACCTATTTTTTTATATTTAAAATTTATTACCAATTTATATATAATGTAAAACACCATGCTACCGCATAACAATTTTTAAGACCAATAATGCCCATGTTGAAAACATGGGCATTATTGTAAATTTAAAGTTTTGTCCATTAGGCAAAACTATCCTTAACTTTTAACTCATAACTTAAAACTCTTAACTGAATTAAGTCTTTAATCTTTAGATTTAACATTTAATCATAGACTAAATGTTAAATCTGAAGTGTACAATGTCTCCGTCCTGCATAATATAATCTTTTCCTTCTAATCTATAGTAGCCTTTTTCTTTAGCAGCAGTTTCTGAACCGCATTCTACTAACTTATCATAGGATATTATTTCAGCTCTTATAAATCCTCTTTCTATATCCGTATGAACTTTACCTGCTGCTTTAGGAGCTTTTGTACCCTGCTTAATTGTCCACGCTCTTACTTCATCTGTTCCAGCTGTAAGAAAACTCATTAATCCAAGAAGTTTATAGCTGGCATGAATAAGCTTATCCAGACCTGATTCTTCAAGGCCGTATTCTGAGAGCATTTCTTTTTTCTCCTCATCATTAAGTGAGGATAATTCCTCTTCAATTTTAGCTGAGATAACTACAACTTCTGATCCTTCCTTTGCAGCAAATTCCTTAACCTGCTTAACATAATCATTATCATGATTGCCGCTTATTAAATCATCTTCAGATATATTTGCCACATATAAAACAGGCTTAGTAGTTAATAGAAAATAACTTTTTACAAGTTCAGCTTCTTCTTCTGTAAAGTCCATTGTTCTTACAGGCTTTTCACTTTCAAGATGGGCTTTTATTCTTTCCATAACATCTAACTCTTCTTTGGATTTTTTGTCGCCGCCCTTAGCCATCTTTGACACTTTCTCCATTCTCTTTTCCATGGTTTCAATGTCTGAGAAAATTAATTCAAGATTTATAGTTTCAATATCCCTTAGTGGGTTAACTGAACCATCCACATGGACAACATTTTCATCATCAAAGCATCTTACTACATGTATAATCGAAGAAACCTCTCTTATATGAGATAAAAATTTGTTTCCAAGGCCTTCTCCTTTGCTTGCTCCCTTAACAAGGCCAGCAATATCGTAGAATTCTATAGTTGTATATATCTTTTTTTTAGGATTATACATTTTTTCTAATACATCTAACCTTTTATCAGGTACAGATACCACTCCTACATTTGGCTCAATAGTGCAAAAAGGATAATTAGCTGCTTCAGCACCTGCCTGTGTAATGGCATTAAATAAAGTACTCTTACCAACGTTAGGTAAGCCAACAATTCCTAATTTCATTTATGTACATTCCTTTCATATTACAAAGTTTTTACTGATTATTATTGACTTTAACAGACAAACTCAGATTAATTATACCCTATGACAGAACTGATTTCAAGGAATAACACATTAGCGCATTGCATATAGGAATAAGTGTTTAAAATTGTAAAATATGTGTATAAATATGTAAATTATGTTAATACAGAATATATTAAATATTAATTAATTTAAATGTATTAAAATTTAAATTAAAGTATTTTTATAAAAAAACAAAAAATTATATAAATCAAGAAGGAATTTTCATGTTTTTATAGAATATGTAAGTCAAGTGGTTAAAAGTGGTTAAAAGTGGTGTAATTTTTTTAAAGGTGGAGGGATAATTATGTTCATTGGTGAATATGCACATGCACTTGATAGTAAAAACAGAATAATTATACCTTCTAAATTTAGAGATGAGCTTGGAAACAAGTTTATTTTGACAAAAGGTTTAGATGGCTGCCTGTATGCCTATACATCAGCAGAATGGAGCAACCTGGAAAACAAGTTAAAGACACTGCCTCTTACCAATAAAAATGCCAGAGCTTTTGTAAGATTTTTCTTTTCAGGAGCTAATGAAATTGAAATGGACAAACAAGGAAGAGGTCTTATTCCTCAGAGTCTTTTAGAATATGCAAATATAAAAAAGGATATAGTAAGTATAGGAGTTTCAACAAGAATTGAAATTTGGAGTAAGGATAGCTGGGAACAGTATAATAACTCAAATATTGACTTTGACCAAATTGCAGAACAAATGAGCGATCTTGGGATTTAAACGTACCAGCAGTTAAAAAGTATTCGGAGGAATTAAAATGAAATTTAAACATATATCAGTACTATTAAATGAGACAATTGATTCTTTAAATATAAATCCAGATGGAATATATGTGGACTGCACCCTGGGAGGAGGAGGCCATTCTATTGAAATTTTAAAAAGGCTGTCTCCAAAGGGAAGATTAATTGGTATAGATCAGGACAAAGATGCTTTAAAAGCAGCTTCTGAAAAATTAAAGGAATTTAACAATGTTACATATGTTCATAACAATTTTTATAATATTGATGACATATTAGAAGAATTAAATTTATCTGAAGTTGATGGAATAACCATGGATTTAGGGGTTTCTTCATATCAGTTGGATGAAGCCTCAAGGGGATTCAGCTATATGAGCGAAGCACCTCTTGACATGAGAATGGACAGAAGCAAATCATTTTCGGCCTATGACGTAGTTAATTCCTACAGTGAACAGCAATTATTTAAGGTAATTATAGAGTATGGAGAGGACAGCTTTGCAAGGAAAATTGCAAGAAGCATTGTAAAAAAGAGAAATGACAAACCTATAGAAACTACTAAGGAACTTGTGGAGATTATTGACAGAGCAATACCAAATAAATTTAAGAAAAATGGACACCCAGCTAAAAAGACATTTCAAGCTATAAGAATTGAAGTAAATAAGGAACTGGATGTTTTAGATAAAGCCATTAATGATAGTGTGAACAGATTAAAAAAAGGCGGAAGATTATCCATTATAACATTTCATTCTTTAGAGGATAGAATAGTAAAAAATAAATTCAGGCAGCTTCAAAATCCATGTACATGTCCACCGGACTTTCCCATATGTGTGTGTGGTAAAAAGCCGGTTATAAAAATTATTACAAGAAAGCCAATTGAACCATCTGAGAAAGAAAAACAAGAAAATTCAAGAAGTAAAAGCGCCAAGCTTAGAGTTTGTGAAAAAATATAGTTCTAATCTATTGGAGAGGTGAATAAAGTGATAGTGACAAACAATGAAAATTATGTTCAGGGCAATACCGCATTAGTACCGCAGCGGGTAGAAAAAACAAAAGATAATAGATTAAAAGAACTTGAAAAAGGTAAAAGTGAATTACATAAAAAGAAGATAAATAAAAGAATTTCATCCAAGATATGTGTAATAAGAAATATCGTACTGGTATTTATTGCTGGAGCACTACTTATAGCAAGATACAGTATAATTTATGATATGCAGAGAAATCTAAACACAATAGAATCAGATATTACAGAAACAAAAAGAGAAAATGAGAATCTGAAGGTGGAATTAGTAAAGTACAATAATCTTAGATTTATAGAGGAAACTGCTACATCAAAATTACATATGATACAGCCAGATAAAAATGCTGCTGTTTACGTTAGTCTGGACAAGAATTATTTCCCAAATGCGGCAGAAAAGGATGATAAAATGGTTTCACAACAGAATTTAATCCAAAAGATTAAGAATCTATTATTTTAAATTTTGTTGGAAGTTCATCTTCCCAATGGTAACGGAGGTATGGCGCTTGACTATCAGAGGTTACAGAGATAATGTGATTATAAGGAAAAGGATGCTTTTCACTTTTTTCCTGTTCTTTGTGATCTTCTTTTGTTTAGTGGGGAGATTAAGTTATTTAATGATATATAAATCTTCATATCTTAAGAAGATTGCAGTTGGACAATGGACAAGTAAAGTTGTTATTGATGCCAAAAGAGGTAAAATTCTTGACAGAAATGGTAAAGAATTAGCTGTTAGTGGAGATGTATACAGAGTGGACCTGGATATGAATACATTAAGGGACACTATGAAAGAAAAGGGCTTAAATGAAGAAACTGTGGCGAGTGAACTGGGGCAGGCCTTAAATATGGACAGCGCTCAGGTCTTAAAGATTCTAAGGACGACGCTTCCAGGAGGCCTTCCACTAGCTTCTGCAAAGCTTACAAGAAGAATAGATAAAGATGCTGCAGATAAAGTAAGAGCTTTGAATTTACAAGGAGTGCTTATTTCTGAAGATACAAAGAGGTACTACCCTAATAATAATTTTCTAGCTCAGGTGCTTGGCCATACAAACTCAGATGGAGCGGGACTTACAGGAATAGAACTGCAATATAATAAGGAGCTTTCAGGCACACCTGGGGTTATGATAACTGAAACAGATAAAAAAAGTAAAGAACAGCCTTATACAATTTCTGAATATACAAAGCCCATAGATGGTAAAGATGTAGTTCTGACCATAGATGAGCAGATTCAATCTTTTTGTGAAAAAGCAGCTCTTCAGGCTATGACTGTAAATAAAGCAAAGGCTGCTACCATTATTGCCATGGATCCTAGAACAGGAGAGATTTTAGGACTGGCTAATAAACCTGACTATAATCCTAATGATCCATGGATTAAGGGGATGTCTTATGATGATTTACAGAAATCCTGGAGAAACAGGGCTGTCAGTGATACCTTTGAACCAGGATCTATTTTTAAGGTTTTTACTGCTGCTGCTGCAATGTCAGAAGGATTAGTTAAAGAAGATGACAGATTTGTATGCAATGGAAGTGTAATTGTGGGAAAGAGAGTGATTCACTGCTGGAAAAGAACAGGCCACGGCACTGAAAATTTTGTTGATATAATTAAAAATTCATGTAATGTAGGTTTTGCAGAACTTGGCAAAAGACTAGGGGCAGAAAAACTTATTTCCTATGCCAGAAAATTTGGCTTTGGACAAAAAACAGGAGTTGATTTACCTGGCGAAGCAAAGGGAATAGTAAAAAATGCTGCCAATGTGACAGAGGTGGATCTTGCAACAATTTCATTTGGACAGACCAATACTGTTTCACCTATTCAATATTTAGCAGCCTTTAATTCAGTAGCTAATAATGGAGTGTGGCTAAGACCTCATATTTTAAATCAAGTTGCACATTATGATACCAATACCAGTAAAGAGATAAGTGATAAGACATATAATAACTCTGGTGAAAAAAGAATTATAGATGAAAGTGTTGCAAAACAGTTAAGGGGATATCTGGAAAGAGTTATTTCAGAGGGCGGAGGCAAGAAGGCATATATTGAAGGATATCATATTGCAGGAAAAACAGGAACAGCCCAAAAGGTTATAGGTGGAGTTTATGCTCCTCAAAAATATATTTCTTCTTTTGCAGGAATGGCTCCTGCAGAGAATCCAAAGGTTACAATACTGGTATCAATAGATGAGCCGGATCCTTCCAATTACTATGCAGGACAAATAGCTACACCCATAGCCAAGCAATTGTTTAATGATATATTTAATTATATGGATATAAAGGTAGATGCCAGCGAAGAAGAAGTTAAGAATTCAATGAAAAAAGATGTAATAATTCCAGAAATAAGAGGAGAAAAGAAAGCAGATGCATTAAAGATTTTGAAGGACCAGCATTTAGACTTTGACATTGACTCAAATGGAGATTATATTATAGGTGTTAGCCCTCTTCCTGGGTATTCAGTTAAAGAAGGAAGTAAAATAATACTTTACACAGGTACATCTGCTAATTATAATAAAGTAGTGATAGTACCTGATTTAGTGGGATTATCTAAAACAAAGGCTCTTGAATTACTGAATAATTTAGGATTAAAGGGAATCTGCAGCTCTGACGGAATGGTAACAGAGCAGGATATTGAGCCAGGAAAGCAGGTAACTAAAGGATCAGCTGTAACATTAACTACGGATCCGCTGGGTGATTAATTATAGGCATGCAGACAACTGCATGCCGAAGTTTTGTATAATTAGCAATTATGGAGGTGTTTTTATGAAATTATCAGAAATTTTAAGTGGAATTGATTTTGAATTAGTTAAGGGTGATAGTGAAATAGACATAACAGGAATTAATTATGATTCCAGGCAGGTAGAAAAGTGTAACTTATTTATTTGTATAGAAGGTTATGCAGCAGATGGACATAAATACATAGACAATGCTGTGGAAAATGGCGCAGCAGCTGTAATTATCATGAAAGATTTAGAGAAGTTACCAGACTGTACAGTTATAAAAGTAAAGGATACAAGAAAAGCAATGGCACTGGCAGCAGCAAACTATTATGGGCATCCTGCTGATAAAATGAAGATAATTGGAATAACTGGTACTAATGGAAAAACTACTTCTACTTTCATGATGAAATCCATATTGGAAAATGCAGGGTACAAAGTAGGACTATTAGGGACTATTTCTAATTGCATAGGAGATAAGAAGCTGCCTACTCACAGGACTACTCCGGAATCATTGGATCTTCACAGGCTTTTTAAGCAGATGGTAGATGAAAATGTGCAATATTGCGTAATGGAAGTTTCATCTCATTCATTATATTTAAACAGGGTATATGGAATTAAATTCTCTCAGGGGATATTTACTAATTTAACCCAGGATCATTTAGACTTTCATAAAACTTTCGAAAATTATTATAATGCTAAATTAATTTTGTTTAAGAATTCAATGAATTCCATTGTTAACATAGATGATGGATATGGGGTGAGAGTTTTTCATGATGTAAAGGGCAGTAAGACATCCTATGCCATTGAAAAAGATGCTGATGTTAAGGGAACCAATCTTATAATGCATTCAAGAGGTGTAGAATTTGACATGGAATATAAACAAAATAAGTCTCAGGTAAAACTTAATATTCCAGGTAAGTATAATGTAATGAATGCCCTTGGAAGTGCTGCAGCATGCTTAATGGAAGGCATTGATTTTAAAACTGTGGTAAAAGGACTTGAAAAGATGGAATCTGTACCAGGAAGATGCGAAATTGTAACAAAGAAATACAATCTTCCCTTTGAAGTTATTGTAGATTATGCTCATACTCCTGATGGCCTTGAGAATATCTTAAAAACTGCAAGAGAGTTTACAAAGGGAAGACTTATAAGTGTATTTGGCTGTGGTGGAGACAGAGACAGAACAAAAAGACCTATAATGGGCAGAATAGGGAGCGAATTATCAGACATAGCCATAATAACCTCAGATAACCCAAGAACTGAGGAGCCTATGAATATAATAAAAGAAGTAGCTGAAGGAATAAAAACAAATAACTACCATATAATTGAGAATAGAAAAGAAGCCATAAAAGCAGCTATGAAAATGGCTGAAAAGGATGATGTAATTGTTGTTGCTGGAAAAGGACACGAGGATTATCAAATTTTAAAGGATAAAACAATTCACTTTGATGAAAGAGAAGTAATTGCAGATATAGTGAAAGAATTAAATTTATAGAGGAGTGTGCAAGGTGGAACCTTTAAGCTTAGATGAAGTGGTTTCTTCTGTTCATGGAGAAATTGTAATAAAAGGTAATGGCGAAAAATTTACAGAAATAAATACAGATACCAGAAAAATTAATCCAGGGAGTTTATTTATAGCATTAAAGGGTGAAAATTTCAATGGAAATAATTTTGTGGCAGCAGCAAGCAGCAAGGGAGCTGTTATATGCATAGTAGATGAAATAAATTTTAATAAAGGTGATTTAAATTGTAACACAACGGTTATACTTGTTAATAACACCAGGAAAGCTTTACTGGACTTAGCTAAATATTACAGAAGCAAACTTGATATTAAAGTAATTGGAATCACAGGTTCCACTGGAAAAACTTCTACAAAGGATTTAACCTGTGCAGTTCTTAGTGAAAAATACAAAGTTTTTAAGACTCAGGGTAATTTTAATAATGAAATAGGACTGCCTTTAATGATTTTTAAATTAGATAATTCATATGATGCAGCCATTCTGGAAATGGGTATGAGTAATTTTAATGAGATTCATAATATGGCTGAAGCAGCCAGGCCTGATATAGCTATTATTACAAATATAGGTATATCTCACATAGAAAATCTTAAAACAAGGCAGGGCATTTTAAATGCCAAGCTTGAAATCACTGACTTTTTCAATAATGATAACACATTAATTGTTAACAGTGATAATGATATGCTTTATAATGTGGAAAAATCACTGAAAAATAATAAAATAAAAGTTATAAAAACTGGTATATCAACTGGAGATTTTAAAGCTAAGGATATTGTACTTGGTGAAAATTCAATTTCTTTTAAAGTATATTCTGATGAAATATTTAAAGGACAGTTTAATGTACCTGTGCCAGGCAGACATAATGTTTTGAATTCACTTCTGGCAATTGCCTGCGGTGATTTGATGAATATGACCTTTCAGGAAATGGCAAAGGGAATTCAAAGTATCCAGGTTACTTCCATGAGGTTAGACATTATTAAAAACGGTACAATAACAATTATAAATGATACATATAATGCCAGTCCTGATTCTGTAAAAGCTGCAGTGGATGTATTAAAAAATATGCAGACTGGAAGGAAAGTAGCAATTTTAGGCACCATGAGGGAATTAGGTAATGAAGCCTATAATGCTCACATGGATTGTGGAAGATATGCTGCAGAAAATGGAGTTGATTTACTAATTGCCATTGGAGAATTTAGTGAAGCATACAACAAAGGATTTAATTCCATTATAAACACTAATGGAGAATTTAAAGAATTTAATGATTTTAATGATACCATAGAATACTTAAGATCATATTTGAAGAAAGAAGACTGCGTATTAGTTAAAGCTTCAAGGGCAATGAAGTTTGAGCAGATAGTAGATAAACTAAAGCACGTTACATTATAGGGAGGGGGATTCACTTTATTTAAGTGATGAATTATATGATAAAGATAGTATATTCAATACTCGTAGCATTTTTTATATCAATATTGCAGGGGCCTATAATTATACCAATTCTGCATAAATTAAAATTCGGACAAAATATAAGAGAAGAAGGGCCTGAAAGCCATAGAAAGAAAACCGGAACTCCCACCATGGGGGGGATAATATTTATATTATCTACAATTATTACAATTCTTCTCGTAGTACGAAAAGCTAATGATGAAGCAATGGTTGCATTATATGCACTTATAGCATTTGGATTCATTGGATTTTTAGATGATTTTTTAAAAATATTACATAAGAAGAATCTTGGACTTAGAGCTTATCAGAAATTAATATTATTAACTATAGTGAGCTGTATATTTGCATATTATGCAGCAACAAATGCAAATATAGGTACTTCAATAATAATTCCTTTTTTAAGAAAATCAGTTAATTTAGGCTGGTTTTATGTACCATTCATTGTATTTTACTTAGTTGCTGTTACTAATGCTGTAAATCTTACTGATGGCCTGGATGGATTAGCATCATCTGTAACCATTATAGTTATTACTTTCTTTGCCATGGTAAGCTTTGGAACAGGACATACTACACTTGCTATATTTTGTGCCATACTGGCAGGTGCCCTTCTTGGATTTTTAAGGTATAATGCATTTCCTGCACAAATATTTATGGGAGATACTGGTTCACTTGCCTTAGGAGGAGCAGTTGCTGTAGTTGCATTGATTTTAAAGCTTCCACTTATGATATTAATAGTTGGAGGAATATATGTAATTGAAGCAGCATCTGTAGTAATTCAGGTAACTTCTTTCAAACTTACAGGTAAAAGGGTATTTAAAATGAGCCCTATACATCATCATTTTGAATTAAGCGGCTGGCATGAAACAAAAGTTGTATCTGTTTTTGCTATTACAACAATTATATTATGTCTTATAGGTTTTCTGGCTTTATAAAATCATGTTTATAAATTTTCTATAGTAATTATTATGGAGGATGATTTATGAAAAAATCCGACTTGAAAATTGGACCAATAGATTTTTTCCTTTTTTCAGTTATTATGCTTTTAGTTGCAATAGGAGTGATTATGGTTTACAGCGCAAGCTCCTATAGTGCCTTTTTTAATCCAAATTATAAAGATAGCATGTACTTTTTTAAGAAACAGGCACTTTGGGCATTTATAGGTATAGTGGCCATGTTTTTTACAATAAAAATTGATTATCATAAATATAAAAAGTACACTGGGATCATAATGATTGGAACAGTGGCACTTCTTTTTGCTGTATTTGCTTTCCCGGCAATTAATGGTGCTAAAAGGTGGATTCAGCTGGGTCCTGCAACATTTCAGCCTTCAGAGATTGCAAAATATGTAGTTGTGTTATATATGGCAAAAAGTATTGAAGCAAAAGGTGAAAAAATAAAAAGCTTTCTTAATGGGATATTACCTTATTTAATCATTTCCGGATTTTTTGCTGGAATTGTATATAAAGAGAAAAATTTAAGTATTGCCTCTGTAATTATGATAGTTACATTAATCATATTATATATAGCTGGAGCAAAAAGATCTCATCTTATAGGGATATTTTCACTGGTAGTGGCTGCAGGCGCAGCAGGAATATATTTTGAACCATTTAGAATGAAGAGATTTTTAAGCTTTCTGGACCCATGGAAGGACCCTAAAGATACCGGATATCAGTTAATTCAATCATTGCTTGCTCTTGGATCAGGTGGCATATGGGGAGTAGGATTAGGACGGTCAAGACAAAAGTGTTATTATATACCTGAACCTCATAATGATTTTATATTTGCAGTAATTGGTGAAGAACTTGGTCTTATTGGCTGCACTTTTATAATTATTTTATTTATCATATTTATATGGAGAGGTATTGTAATAGCAGTAAATGCTAAGGACACTTATGGAACAATACTGGCAGCAGGCATTACCAGTGTTATTGCAGTACAGGCAATTATTAATATTGCAGTTGTAACAGGTTCCATGCCGGTAACAGGAGTACCTCTGCCATTTATCAGCTATGGAGGATCATCGCTGTTATTTAATTTAGTAGCTATGGGAGTGCTGCTTAATATATCACGGCAGGGTGGAAAAAAATTTGACATTTAATAAATTAAACATATTATTTAGCATTGCTTTCAGCAATGCTATTTTTGTTAAAAAAATATTTATTTAATAACTTCAATTCGTAATTTGGGCGTAGCCCTCCAACCCTGCTATACTAAAGCCAAGGTTGGATCAAGAAGTTTCCTTACCTCTGCGGAGCAGCCAGCATACAATTGAATAAATTCAATAAAGGAAAATACGCCAAAATATTGACCAGAATATATTATAACTGACTTTTGCTTATCTTCTTTATAATTCTTAATAATTACAGGGAGGGACTTGCCTGAATACTTATTTCCCTCCTCCATGTTTTTGAATAGTTGAAAATACATGTAGCCAATGAGTGTCATAACTATATGAAAAGTTATAAAATTATATTTTGTACTCTTAAAATCTTCTAATTTCCAAAAGTCTTTTATTTGTCTATAGTCTTCTTCAATTTCTGGTCTTAGTTCATAAGTATTTATTATTTGTTTTGCAGTTTTATTTGTGTCTGTGGTTAAAAATACATAGTATTCATTATCTTTTTTATCATGAACGACACAGGCGCACAAGTCAACATCTTTATCCGGTGTATTACTTTGCCACATCATACCTAGATCCTTAACCAGGTGTATTTCTTGAGTTTTCCTTTTCCTGTTAGGGTGTTTTTGCCACTTGTCTTCGGAGATTGCTATTTTTACAGCTTCTTGGTATATTGTCATGTTCTTTTTTGCAGGTACATATGTATCCACTTGCTTTTCAACCTTCAAAAAATTAATAACATCACGAGAAATAAATCCCCTGTCATTTATGAGAATATCTCCACCTTTTAAACATTTACTTTTTAAAATCATATTTCTACAAAGTTCTAAATCATGAGGCTTTATAGAATCAAAAACTATCTCTTCTATAATTCCCGAATCATCCATAAGACCTCTTAATGTTCCCATTTTATAACCACGAATCACTTTTCCATCATCTTTTATAGTTTCAGAATTTTCATAATTTACATTATCTAAATTCACATGTATTTTAGTGCAATCAAGAATATGTATAGATGGAGCTATGTTAAGAGATGGCATAACTACATTTTGGACATAATTGTTATAAGACTCTATAAATTCCTCAGCATCATATTTTTGAATTAAATTTCTCATAACGCCTTCGGCGAATAACCCTTCTTCAAGGTTTTTATTGGTATCCCACATATTCCATCCTAGTTCAGATAATAACTCACCATCAGTCACAGCAAAGGCGACATCTGTCAGGCTGGTTTTAAGTTTCATCTTTGCTGTAATTGCTAACGCAATAAGTATATGAAATGGAATATGCTTATTTTGTTTTCTTTTATCTTTAAAACTTTCAGCCAATTTATCTATAAGTCCTATATTTTTCATTTTTAATACTATTGTATCTATAAGATTAGGGAAACTTACGTCAGCAGCATCAATCCTACCTTCTTTTATAGCTTCCAACACCTTATCTTTATCGTTTTTGCTTAATTGTAACATACAAACTATCTCCTTTTAATTATCATTAGTCTATATATATAATTCTATAAAAGATCTTAAAATCATTTTTAAAAGCTAAATATTATAGTACTTATTTTTAGAAATTTTCATATTACTTATTGAAGTTTAATAAAAATTTTAATGAAATTAATTAAGTTAAGTGCTATGATGTTAATAGGAATCTTATATATTTTTAGGTAGGTTAAACATGAATGTAATTATGGATAAATCAAAAAATGAACTAATTATTAAAAGACGAAGGAAAAAAAGAATTAAAAATTCTATACTATTATTGTTATTATTGATAAGTATTTTAGTAACCTTGTGTTTAAAGCTTGATTACTTTAATATTAATAACATTGAAGTTTCTGGGAACAGAAATATCCCTAAAAATGAAATTATCAAACTTTCTTCAATTGAAAATGGAAATAATATTTTTTATACAAATTTGAAGAAGGCTCGTACAAATATTAAAAGCAATCCATATATACAAAGTGTAGACATAAAAAGAAAACTCCCATCTACGCTGCAGATTAATGTAGTGGAAAGAGATGCGTATTTTTATGGCATGGATCCAGGCGGAAGATATGTAGTAGTTGATAATGAAGGTGTAGTACTGGAAATCAGAAAAGAAATAAATAATATGAAGCTTCTTAAAATACAAGGATTTGATTTTTCCAAGGCTAAAGTTTCTAAAACACTTCCTGTGGATGATGAGAGGAAGATAAAACTTTTAGGTACATTTGCCAGCTTATTAAAAGCTGATAAGAGTGGATTAACCTTAAGTATAATAGATATTAGTAATTTATTGGATATAAAGATGTATTACGGAAATATATGTGTAAAGTTAGGAAACAGTGAAGATATAGAAAATAAAGTTAATAAGGCTGTTAATATTATTATAGACAATAAACTTAAAGATAGTAAAGGGTATATAGATGTAAGCTACCAAGGAAACCCTGTATTCTATATTGAAAAATAGGAGGAAGAAGTTATGCGTAAATCAAGCCAGCACCTTAGTGTGGCCTTAGTATGTGGAATTTTAGGGTTTATGTTAACATATCAATTTAAAATATTATTAAAGCAGGATAAAATAGCTGCCAACCCAAATAACAGTACTGATATTACTGTTGAAATAGAGCAGTATAAAAAAGAAAAAGATCAGCTGCAGACAAAGGTCAATGATTTGCAGACAAAATTAAATAACTATGAAAGTGCAGCAGCTGGTTCCAGTGAAACATCAAAAAACTTACTTAAAGAATTAGATGAAAGCAGATTATTAACTGGTGCCGTTGATGTGCAGGGACAGGGAGTAATAATATATCTCACACCCAATAACACATTATTTGGTACAAATAATAATGACAGACTTGGAGCACAGGATCTGGTTTACTTAGTAAATGAATTAAAATTTGCAGGTGCTGAGGCAATTTCAATAAATGATATTAGAATTGTAAATAGTACAGGTATAAGAGATGCAGGAAATTATATTTTAGCTAATGATGAAAGAATATCGCCATCAAGCCGTATTACCATAAAGGCCATTGGCAATCAAAAACTTTTATATAGTGCATTGGATTTTCAGGAGGTTTTTAAGGATATCAAATTGTTATGCGATGTTAAATACGAAAAGTCAGATTCTATTAAGATTCTAAAATATAATAAAACATATAAATTTGAATATGCCAAACCTGTGCAATAATTTTTTGTTTTATAAGGAGGATACATAATGGTAGCTTTTATAGGGTTAATAATTGGAATTATAGTTGGTGCCGTATGGCAGATTAATATACCGGATAAATTTTCACCTTATATGTCAGTGGCTATCCTGGCTTGCTTAGATTCAGTTTTTGGAGCATTTAGGGCTAATTTGTCAAAGAATTTCCAGGCGGATATTTTTATTTCCGGCTTTTTCGGTAATGCAGTACTGGCTGCAGCTTTGGCATATTTAGGAGATAAGCTTGGAGTGCCGATTTATCTTGCAGCAGTAATAGTTTTTGGAGGAAGGATTTTTAATAATTTTGCCATTATAAGAAGGCTATTAATTGAAAAGGCTAAGTCACATGAGGTGAAATAAATGAGAAATAATGAGGCAACAGTTTTCGTTTTTGCAGCATCTATTATAATAGGCATTCTTATTGCTATGAATATAAACTTTACAAGAAACCCCACTATGTCTTTTTTAACTGCAAAACAGTATTCTGATGCTTATAATGAAAAAAATAGATTAGTTAAGGATATAGACGATTTAAGAGATAAATATTATGAATATGACACAAAAATAAATGAGATTGAATATGGATCACAAAAGAATCAGGTAACGGAAGAAATAAAAACTGAACTTGCTACCAATAAAATTGTTATGGGCACATCAGATGTACAGGGTCCTGGAATTCAGATTACATTAAATGATGCTTCTTCAGAGTTTATGACAGATGAATTTTCATATCAGATAAGGGTTATTCATGATGTTGATATGCTGAATGTTATCAATGATTTGAGAAGTGCCGGTGCTGAAGCTATTTCACTTAATGGTCAGAGAATAATAGATAGATCTGAGATAACCTGTGATGGCCCTTTCCTTAGGGTTAATGGTGTAAAAATAGCAGCTCCCTTTTATGTTCTGGCTATTGGAGAAAAAGATGTACTTAAAAACTATATGATGCAGAGCGACAAATATATGGCTAAGCTGATAAATAGAAAAATAAGAGTAAATATAGTTCAGGAGAATTCAATTAAAATTTCGGCTTATACTGGGCAGCTCACAGATGATTTTATTAAAAAATAAAAAATCTATCATTTATTTATGGTGGATTTTTATTTTTATAGTATATTACAATGATGCGTTTATTAAATTTAATTAAAAAAAATATTAATTATGAAGGATTTTGCGTTTTTTTGAAGAATAATATAAAGTAATATAATGCAGGCAGCAATGGAAGAATTTTAAGAATTCTTGTGCATTATGTTCATTATCAGGGAGACGATATTATGTCAATTGCTGAAAACATTAGTAATGTTTTAAAGTTTATTCCAAAGGATGTAAAACTTATAGCTGTATCAAAAACAAAAACAGTGGAGGAAATGAAAGAGGCTTATGATGTTGGAATAAGAGATTTCGGAGAAAATAAAGTGCAGGAAATACAAAATAAGTATTCTGATTTTCCAAGGGATGTGAGATGGCATCTTATAGGCCATTTACAAAGAAACAAGGTAAAGTATATTGTTGATAAGGTACATTTAATTCATTCACTGGACAGTATAGATCTGCTTAATGAAATAGAAAAACAGTATGGCAGGAAAAATGCTGAAGCACATGTACTAATAGAAATCAACATAGGAAAGGAAGAAAGCAAGACTGGAATATTTGTTGAACAGTTAGATAATCTAATAAATGCTGTAGAGAACTGCAATAATGTTAAAGTTCAAGGCTTAATGACTGTAATTCCAAAAGGAACACCTGAAGAAAATAGAAAATATTTTAAAGAAATGAAAACAATATTCGAAAACTTAAGTAATAAGCAATTTAAAAATATTAAAATGAAGTATTTATCCATGGGAATGACAGCAGACTATAAAATTGCAATTGAGGAAGGCTCAAACATGGTTAGGATAGGAACGGGCATATTTGGCCCGAGAAATTATAATAATAAATAGGAGGGTATATAAAATGGCAGGAAAAGTAATGAATAAAATGATGGGATTTTTGGGACTGGACGAAGAAATTGACGATGAGGAAGAAGCATCTGAAAATGAAGAAGAATTTGCAGAGGATTCTGATATGGGGCCTGTAATTTCAAAGAGAGGAAATAAAGTAGTAAGCATTAATACTGCAGCATCTGCAAAGGTATTAATTGTAAAACCTTCAACTTATGAAGAAGCTGCAGAAATTTGTGATGAATTGAAGAATAGAAAAATAGTAGTTGTAAATACTACTAAATTAGAAAACAAAATAGCTCAAAGACTGCTGGATTTTATAAGTGGAGCTTCTTATGCACTTGCAGGATCACTTGAAGAGGTAGAAAACGGCATATATGTACTTTCACCATCTAATATAGAAGTTTCAAATGAATTAAAAAATGAATTGAACACTAAAGGAATCTTTAATTGGACTAAATAATCCCGGAGGTAATAATGACAAATACTATAGCTTATGCAGTGCATTTATTATTTAACTTTTTACAGTATGCAATTTTAATTGATGTTATCCTTTCATGGATAATGCCTGGAAAAGAAAATTCATTCACTGCTATACTTCATATTTTTACAGAACCTTTTATGAGACCAGGAAGAATACTGCAGGAAAAGATAATGCCTGGACAAATGTTAGACTTTTCCCCTATATTAGCTTTAGTTATTATATGGGTATTGCAGGTAATAGTTAATGCGCTGCTTGGAGCACTTTTATAATGGACAAAAAAGAATTCTTAAATACGTTCCAGTACGAAGACAAAAGTGTCATTGCAAACTTGTATGACAAGCTGATATTAAGTGAAAAAATAAATAGCGAAATATTTTCAGCAGAATTTTACCCTCCAAATATATGGAATACACTTTTAAATATGGGTAGTAATTTTGATGTAAATATAGTACCATATGGTATTTTTAAGGATAGCGAAAGAAGAATTATAGGCTTTTCTCATTATGAAATAAATGATTATCCTGTAGAATTAATATGTATTAAAAATAAATCCAGGTTCAGCACATTAAAACATAAGGATTTCCTTGGTGCAATTATGTCACTGGGAATAAAGAGAGAAAAATTCGGAGATTTGATAGTTAAAAATCAAATATGTTATGCTGCAGTCCATAGTGAAGTATTGGATTACATAAAGGATAATTTAAATAGTATTGGAAGATCTCCTTGCAGTATTACTGTTTTGGATGATAAATTTAATTTTAATATAGAACCTGACTTTCAGGAAATTACTATTATTTCTTCATCATTAAGATGTGATGGGATTGTTTGTGGTATCTGTAAAATTACAAGAAGTAATTCAGAGAACTTGATAAAAAGGGGAAAAGTTCTCATTAATTATGAAACTGTAGTTGAAAAGAATACTATTATAAAAACCGGAGATATAATTACTGTTAGAGGTTTTGGCAAATTTAAAATGGAACAAACCATAGGATGGACAGGCAGCGGTAAAAATAAAATAATAGTAAAAAAATTTGTGTAATTTGAGGTGTATAATATGAAAATAACATCTATGGACATTACTAACAAGGATTTTAAAAGGTCAATAAGAGGATATAATTGTGATGAAGTGGATGAATTTTTAGATAAAATTTCTGAGGATTATGAAGCCTTATATAAAGAGAATTCTTCACTTAGAGAAAAGATAAGTACTTTAGATGAAAGAGTGTCACATTTTAATAAAATGGAAAGTACAATTCAAAATACTTTAGTGCTTGCACAAAATGCTGCTGACCAGGCAAAAGTGTCTGCAGAAAAAGAATCGGATTTAATAGTCAGAAATGCTAATGATACAGCTCAAAAAATATTAGATAAAGCTAATAATGATGTTATTAACATTAATGATGAATATGAGAGAGTAAAGCAGGAGTTTACTAAGTTTAGAAATAAATACAGAAACTTTATGAAATCTCAGTTAGAAATGTTTGATGATATGGAAAAGGACTTTATTAAAAATTATAACATAGGCAGTACAACAGAGGATAATTTAAGCCCAAAGGAAATTCAAAAGGCATCAGTGGAAGTAGAACCACAGGATATTAGCACTGAAACTGAAAATAATTTTAAAGCTAAAGATTTAGATGAATCCTATTTTGAAGATAATAGTTCTCCAAATGAAATAAAAAATTTCTTTGTAAAATAATTATTTAAGTAATTAATCCCTATGATATCACAGGGATTTTTTATTGCAAAAATTTATATATTTTGTGATATAATTATTTTGATTTATATATGCTTTGCAAAAAACATACTAAATATATGTAAAGTATATAGCAAAGAGGTGATATATCATGAAAGAAGTAACAGTGAACAGCAATAATGATTCATATAGAGTATATATTGATATAACTTTAGATAAGCTTCCTGCAGTTATGGAAGAAAACAAGATAAAAAAAAGTGACAGGCTATTTATAATTACAGATACTACAGTTTATGGAATTTACAAGGATAAGCTAAGTAGAATCAAGCACTTGTATAACTGCAAAGTTTTTACAACAGAGCCTGGAGAAGATCATAAAACCATTGATACGGTTAAGTCCATATATAGTTTTTTAATTGAAGAGGGAGCAGACAGAAATGGTATTTTGGTGGCTTTTGGAGGAGGAATAATTGGTGACATTGTTGGATTCTGTGCAGCAACCTATATGAGAGGAATTAGATTTATTAATATTCCTACTACCTTAATTTCTCAGGTAGACAGCTCCCTGGGAGGGAAAACAGGATTTAATTATAATGGATTGAAAAATATGATAGGTGCATTTTACAATCCAGTTTTTGTGTTTTCATCTATTATGTTTTTAAAGACACTTCCTGAAGAGCATATTATTTCAGGTATGGGTGAAATTTTAAAGTATTCACTGATAAAAGATAAATCTCTATTTAATTTTTTAGATATACATTATAAGGAAATATATGAACTGGAAAATGACAAACTTGCCTATATAATAAGGGAATGTGTTAAAATAAAAAGCGATGTCACAGGAGAAGATTTTAAAGACACAGGTGTAAGAAATATTTTAAACTTCGGACACACCGTTGGTCATGCCATTGAAACCTGCTCAAATTACTCAATAAGTCATGGAAAATCGGTAGCTTTGGGAATGCTTACAGCACTTAAACTGTCAGAAAAAAAGTTAAATCTAAATGAAAATAGTTATACTATGATAAAAAATGTGTATAAAAAGTTAAAGCTTCCAACTTATTATAATGTTGACAATAGCAGCTTGTTTTTATATGCTATTAAACATGACAAAAAGAATACTGGGACTATGAGATTTGTGTTATTAAATGAAATAGGGAAGTGCACTATAAAGGTTGAAGTAACTGAAAGCGAATTAAAAGATGCACTAAATAACAGTATATTTAAGGAGGAATAAAATGGTTATTGGAATTATAGCAGCCATGGAAGAGGAACTATCCTTAATAGTTAAAGCCATGGATATAAAGAAAGAAGAAAATAAGGCAAAAATAAATTTTAAATATGGGGAGCTGTATGACAGTGAGATAGTTGCAGTGGTATGCGGAATAGGAAAGGTTAATGCAGCCATATGCACTCAAATATTAATAGATGATTTTAAAGTGGATAAAGTAATAAATGTAGGAGTAGCAGGTGGCACAGGTAAAGAAGTAATGCCTGGTGATGTAGTAATAGGAGACAGCCTGGTTCAGCATGATGTAGATACATCAGCCTTTGGAGATAAAATAGGACAGATACCAAGACTGGATACCTACAGCTTTAAATGTGACTTTGAATTAGTAAATGCAGCTAAAGAAGCATGCAAGGCATCAGGGAAGCATAATTTTTTTGTTGGAAGAATAGTTACAGGAGATCAGTTTGTAAATGATGCTTCCAAAGTAAAATGGCTCAGCTCTGAATTTGATGCTCTTGCCTGTGAAATGGAAGGCGGAAGTATAGCTCAGACCTGTTATTTAAATTGTGTGCCATTTGTAATTATAAGATCTATATCTGATAACGCAAATAACGGAGCACATATGGATTATGAAAAGTTCTTACCAATTGCTATAGAAAATTCAACAAATATTTTAAAAGGCATGCTTAAAAATAAGCAGCTTCATTATTAGGTGCAGGTGATTAATTTAATGAAAGATTTATTAGTGGACAAAAAAAGCGGTGAACAAATAAAGGTTAAAGTTGGAGATTGTATAATAGGCGGAGATAAAAAGATTATAATTTCAGGGCCCTGTACAATTGAGAGTGAGGAAATACTAAACAATATAGCAGTTAATTTAAAGAAAATAGGAGTGGATATATTAAGGGGAGGAGCCTTTAAGCCAAGGACTTCCCCCTATGATTTTCAAGGCCTTCACATGGATGGATTAAAGATATTACATAATGTGGGAAAAGAAAATAATATGCCTACAGTTAGTGAAATAATGGATCCAAGAGATTTAGATGAAGCCTTGAAGTATATTGACATGATTCAGATAGGTTCAAGGAATATGTATAATTACAGCCTACTTAAAGAAGTGGGGAAGCTGAACATTCCAGTGCTTTTAAAAAGAGGCATGAGTGCCACCATTTCAGAATGGCTTTATGCTGCTGAATATATTATGAGTGAAGGAAATATGAATGTGGTGCTTTGTGAAAGGGGAATAAGAACCTTTGAACACTATACAAGAAACACCCTTGATTTAAACGGAGTAGCCGTTGTAAAAGAAAACTACAGGCTCCCCGTAATAGTTGATCCAAGCCATGGAACAGGACTCAGACAGTTAGTGCCAAGAATGTGTATAGCTGCACTTGGAAGCGGTGCAGATGGATTAATTATTGAAAGTCATATTAATCCTGATAATTCTATTTCAGATGCAAAGCAGACAGTTTCTATTAATACAGTTGAAGATATAATAAAAAAGGTGCACAAGATAGAAAATATAATTTAATGTTGGGGGAAATAAGTATTGGACATTATTATTCAGGATGTTATGAAAAATGTTAAAGAACAATTACAAATGCCAGGTGATAAATCTGTGACGCACAGAGCTCTTATTATTGGAGCTTTGGCTAAGGGAGAATACCAGATTAAAAATTTTCCTAATAATTTAGATTGTATTGCAACGGCAAAAGCTATGGAGAATTTGGGAGTAAATATAGTATATAATCATAGCACTTTAATTATTAAATCACCTGGATATGAAAACTTTAATAAAAATCCTTCACCTATTAACTGCATGAATTCTGGTACTACTATCAGGCTGATTTCCGGCTTATTGGCTGGCTGCGGAATAAATGCAGTGATATATGGAGATGATTCTTTAAGCAAAAGACCAATGGACAGAATAGTAGACCCTCTTCTTCAAATGGGAGCTGATATTAGCTGTGAAAATGGCACACTGCCAATAAAATGTTCAAGCTGCACAAAGCTCAATGGAATAAATTATTTTATGCCGGTGAGCTCAGCTCAGGTGAAATCCTGTATACTTATAGCAGGATATTTAGGGAATGGACAAACAACAGTTCATGAAAAGGATGAAACAAGGGATCATACAGAAATAACATTTAAATATATGGGAGTTCCCGTGTACACTTATAAAAATTCAATAACAATAAGAAATCACCCTATAAAATCAAGAAATTTTATTATACCTGGTGACATTTCCTCTGCAGCATATTTAATTGCTGCAGCAATTTTAATGGAAAATACCCATGTTAAATTTAATTCTATTCTTCTAAATGACAGAAGAATAGAATTCTTAAAAGTGCTTAAGGAAATGGGAGCAGATATAAAGTGGAATGTAGAAGACATGAAGTGCGGTGAAAAAACTGGCAGTATAGAAGTCTCCAGCAGTAAATTAAATGGAATTAATATATCAAAGCATAGGATTCCAAATATTATAGATGAAATTCCAGTGCTTTCAGTGTTAGCAGCCTTTAGCAGCGGAACTACAGTTTTCGAGTCCGTAGATGAATTAAAATATAAGGAAAGCAACAGACTTAATGCTATTTTAGAAAATTTTAAAAGCTGTGATATTAAATGTAAATATAATCATAATAATCTGTACATTTCAGGAGAAGACAGATATTTTAATAAGAATATTATAATAAATAGTTTTAATGATCATAGAATTGCAATGAGCTTTCTTGCATTAAGCTCAAGAAATAAAGGAAAAACAACTATTAAGGATTATCAGTGTGTTGATATTTCATTTCCAAATTCATTAAATTATTTCAGCAGCTTTTTTTCCATAATTCAGAATAAATAAGTAAAGATTAGATAAAATAAGACTAGTTATTTTAATCTATAACTTATATATAGTATGTATTTTGCACATATGTGAAAGGGGCTGTATGTTATGGAAAAAGAGCAATTAGTTCATTTTAAAAATCTGCTTATGTCTGAAAAAAAGAGAGTGAATAACTTATTAAACCTGATGAAAGAAAATGAGGTAATCAATTCCAATGAAGAATTAGCTTCAGAGCTTTCTTTTTATGATAATCATCCTAGTGACAGCGCCACAGAGCTGTTTGACAAGGAAAAGGGATTGGCTTTGAAAGCCAATGAGGTTACAATTCTCAAAAATATTGATGAGGCGCTTCATAATATTGAAGATGGAAGCTATGGTACATGTAAAAGATGCGGTAAGGATATTCCACGTGAAAGATTAGAATTTATACCTTATACAGAATACTGTGTACATTGTCAGAATGAAATGAATACAAGACCTCTTGAAAGGCATGACAGACCTGTAGAGGAAGATGTGCTTGGCATACCCTTTGGCACAGGTTATAATGATTATAAAAATGACTCTGTAGAATTTGATGCTGAGGACAGCTATGATGCTGTTGACAAATTTAATAAAATAGAAAATGTTGAAGAATATTTTGATGATGACAGAGATGAAGATGTGGATCCAATTGAAAAAATAAGTAATGCTCAATACAGGCATCAATTACCGGATTAATTTATTTATTTGGCGGTGGGGGGATTAAAAAAATGATTATAATAATTATTGCACTTGGATTATTTCTGGACAGAGTTTCCAAGGTGTGGGCCCAAAGTGCTTTATATCCAGACAAAGAAATTGTTATTATTAAAAATATATTTAGTTTTGAATATCTGGAAAACAGAGGTGCAGCTTTTGGCATATTTCAAAATAGACAGATTTTTTTAATAATCATAACAGTTATTGTAACAGGGGCAATTATATACTATCTTATTAAGTACAAGCCTGAATCTGTATTATTAAAGATAAGTCTGGCAATGATTATAAGTGGTGCATTTGGAAATTTATTTGACAGGATAGTATATAAGTATGTAGTGGATTTTATACTATGTCACTATAAGGATGTATATTATTTTCCAACTTTTAATGTGGCAGACATGTTTGTTACCTGCGGTACTGTACTACTGGCAGTATATTTAATAATAACTCCTGAAGATAAGCTTTTAAAAAGGGAAGAGTAATATGGAAATAATTAATTTTACAATAGAAGAAAATCTAAATAATGTAAGGCTGGATACAGCTTTATCAAAGCTTATGGAAGATAGATCGCGTTCTTTTTTTCAAAATTTAATTGAGAAAAAGAAAGTAACCGTTAATAATGATATTAAGAAGAGCAATCATAAGCTTAAGACTGGTGATAAGGTTCAGGTAATTATTCCTGATCCGGTAATATTAAAGGTCGAGGCTGAGGATATTCCTTTGGACATTTTGTATGAGGACAAAGATTTAATTGTAGTTAATAAGCCCCAGGGTATGGTGGTCCATCCCGCAAATGGAAACCTCACAGGAACACTGGTAAATGCACTGCTTAACCACTGCAGTGATTTATCCGGCATTAATGGTGTTGTAAGACCTGGTATAGTACATAGAATAGATAAGGACACTTCAGGCATTCTGGTGGTAGCAAAGAATGACTATTCTCATAACAAACTGGCAGAGCAGCTGAAAAATCATTCCATGACAAGAGAATATACTGCTTTAGTTGAAGGTATAATACAAGATGATAGTGGAACTGTAGATGCTCCCTTAGGAAGACATCCTGTGGACAGATTAAAAATTGCAGTGATTCAGGGCGGCAGAAGAGCAGTTACTCATTATAATGTTATGGAAAGATTTAAGAAAAACACTTTGGTAAACTGTCATCTGGAAACAGGCAGAACTCATCAGATAAGAGTACATATGAATTATATTGGACATCCATTAGTAGGGGACCCGGTATATGGTTATAAGAAACAGCGATTTAATTTAAAGGGTCAGCTTCTCCATGCCAGGAAGCTTGGATTTATCCATCCCTCCACTGGTGAATATATGGAATTTAACAGCGATATTCCAGAGGAGTTTAAAAAAATAATAAATATACTGCGAAATGAGTTGAAATAGGTAGAACTTTATGATATTATAAAAAAGACAAAAGAAAAAACTTTGAGGAACAAAAGAAAAAGATATTATAAGCAAAAGATTTTAACCTTTAAATGATCCAGTGAGGTCGTAAGGCATTAAGTGTAAATTCTAAGTAGTGTATATTTTACCGCCTTGTCTAACTGGACAAGGCGGTTTTTAATTTTAAGTAAAATGTAAAAGGAGGTAAGATAAATGAAATTTAAAGCTATTTTATTAGATGATAAGGCAATGAGAAGAACTTTGATGAGAATTTCACATGAAATAGTTGAAAAGAATAAGGGAATTGAAGGAATCATATTAGTTGGTATTAAAAGAAGAGGATATCCCATTGCAAAAAGAATCGCAGAATTCATAGAACAATTTGAAGGAGAAAAGGTACCAGTAGGAGTTGTAGATATTACGCTGTACAGAGATGATTTAACTGTCATCAATGACTGCCCAGTACTTAAGGACAATAATTTAGGAGTTGACACTAAAAATAAAAAAGTTATTTTAGTTGATGATGTTATTTATACTGGAAGAACTGCAAGAGCTGCTATAGATGCAGTAATGGCAGCAGGAAGACCAGAAACCATACAGCTTGCTGTAATTGTGGACAGAGGCCATAGGGAACTGCCAATTAGAGCTGACTATGTAGGAAAAAATATTCCAACTTCAAAAAATGAAATTATTTCTGTATGTGTTGAAGAAATTGACAAAGAAGATTCAGTAAAAATATATGAACAATAACTTTTAAAATAGTCCGGTGAGACTAAAAAGGAGACGATTTAATGAAAAACTTTATTGATGTAGAAGAAAAACTGCCATTATTAAAGACAATACCTTTAAGCTTGCAGCATTTATTTGCAATGGTTGGTGCTACTATACTTGTACCAATTATAACTGGCATGAGTCCATCTATTGCATTATTTTGCAGCGGCATTGGAACACTTCTTTATATAATATGCACTAAGGGTAAACTTCCAGCGTATATAGGTTCATCATTTGCATTCATAGTGCCTATGATGGTTGCTTCAAAAAATTACGGAACCCCTGCAATGCTGTCAGGAGTAATTGCAGCTGGTACAGTATATATAATTGTTGCAGGTATTATAAAGTTATTTGGAATAGGCTGGTTAAATAAAGCGTTACCTCCAGTAGTTGTAGGCGCAATAGTAATTGTTATAGGTCTGGGATTAGCAGTAACAGCCGTAAATTGGGCAGGACTTAATTTTACTTATACAGCAGATGCCTTAAAGGATGTTCCAAGATGGGCATGGATAACCGTATCCATGGTAACACTTGCGGTAGGTATTATTGGAAGTATGTACTTTAAAGGATTTTTAGGTGTAATTCCAATACTTATATCAATGATAGTTGGATACATCACAGCTTTAGCACTTGGTGTAATTCCTGCTTCAGCTATAGAGGCAATAAAGAGTGTACCCATACTAAGATTACCACCATTTGTATCTCCTAAATTTAACTGGAATGCAATAATGTTAATGGCACCAGTTTCATTTGTAACAATAGCAGAGCACATAGGTCATGTGTATGTTACAAACAATGTGTGTGGAAGAGACTTTACAAAAGATCCAGGTCTTCACCGTTCCATATTAGGTGATGGAGTTGCAACCATAGCAGCAGGTTTATTTGGAGGCCCTCCAAATACAACATATGGAGAAAACATAGGTGTAATGGCAATAACCAGGGTTTACAGCGTATGGGTTATAGGTGTGGCAGCAGTAATTGCAATAATTCTTTCCTTCATAGGACCAATTTCAGTTATAATTGAAAATATGCCTCTTCCAGTAATGGGGGGAGTAAGCATACTACTGTTTGGTATAATAGCTTCTTCAGGATTCAGGATATTTGTTGAAGAAAAAATAGATTTTTCAAAGAAAAAGAATCTTCTTATTACCTCAGTAATAATTGTTTTAGGTATTGGCGGAGCAAGCCTTAAATTCACAATGAATGGTTCAGAAGTTGAAATTGCAGGCGTTGCACTGGCAACTTTGGTTGGAATAGCACTTAACCTGATATTACCTGAGAAAAGCGCAACTGAATAAAGATTATAGAACAAAGAATAAATAATGTAGATTTTCGGCTAAGGCCGGAAATCTTCAATTTATAAGGGGCTGTCGCATTTATGAATTTATATACAATATATTGTAGTATTTATTCTTAATGCGGCAGCCCCTTAAACTTTATGTTTTTGGGATTGTTACGATAATTAGATATTTACTTTCTATAGACACATATGGCTCTTTTAAATAATAATGTTGATATGAATAGGACTTCATCAAAAGAACAAGGATTAAAGAACAAAGATTAAATAAGGTAGTTTTTCTTTGCAGAAAAACCAAAAACTCAATTGATTAAGTGGATTATAGGTTTTAATAACTAAAAATGGTTTCAATTATAGTTTTATTAGATGATAAAAAAAGATTTGCAAAAATCCTATGCCGGCAGGCAGCCAATTAAAATAAAGAACGTAAATGGATTGCCGAAAACATTGAAGGTTTCTTTTCCAGAAGCAACTATTCAAAACTGCATTGTACATCAAATTAGAAATTCTTTTTTAGTATTACCCATAACCATTATAAATTAGTAGATTTTCTGCCAAAGCAGAAAATTTGCATTATTTGTTATTTGTTATTTGTTCTTTAATCTTTAGTTTTGCGGCAGCTAGAGAGATTGGCGTTTCTTATGTAATACTATTTTACTGGAGGCACAAGCTGCTCTCTGCTTTAAAAATGGTTAAACAAAATAAGATGCAGGGAAAGTTTGAACTTTATAATTTCATTTAGTAAATCACTATTTAAGCGAGCAAAAATACTGATGCTTCTACAGTTTTTTGAGAAGCTTAAATAGCTGATTTACTTTGAAATCTATTATTGAAAATTTCTTCTTAAAATTCTCCCGAAAGGGACATAAAAACGTTGGACATGATGAAAAAAGAGTACACGACAATAGTGTAAGCCATATAAATATTACAAATAGAAAAGTTTGTGTACTCACAGCACTGGATTTGCATATTAATATTTATTCCAGGGCAGTAGGCACTGGACGTATGAATGCAATGGATATGGAAAATTATATTGGAAAAATATTAAATAAAAATAAGCAGGCAATTTCAAGACCGAAAAGCTTTTTTGCCATGTTCTTTAAAAGAAAGAAAATAAGGGAGATCAATAAGTCTCTTGATGAAAGTTCTGAAGCAGTAAAATATAGGCGTGACTGCATGGAATGGATGTACCGTTTTAGAGGAGTAGCAACAAAGTATTTAAATAATTATTTGAGCTTATTCAAATTCTTAAAGAGCGATAATTTTAATAATATCCCATTTGCAATAAATAAATTTATAGAAGCAATAAGTAAAATTAATATTGAAAATACATATATAAATATGAGAAATGCTGAAGTCTGTTTTAATTAGCCTGTCCCTAACGGGAATTTGTTACTTTATCAACACTATTGAATAAAAGAGCCATATACCTAAAGCAGGAAAGATTAAAGAACATGGCTTATCTTAAGTTAAGCCATAATTAGCATCATAAATTTTTAGTTTCAGTCTTCAATAAAAAAAGGAAATCGCATTAGCAGTTTTAACTGCTAATGCGACAGCCCCTTATTTTTATGTTATTATAATGACATAAGTAAAAATACCAATTTTATGTTTCAGCAGAAAATCTTAAATTTAGGTTTTGCCCAAAGGCAAAACAACAATATTTGTTCTTTAATCTTTAATCTTTGTTATTTAGAATAAAGGGGTGTTGTTAAAATATGAGAATATATTCTTGGAATGTAAATGGAATCAGAGCAATTGCAAAGAAGAACTTTTTTAGCTGGATAGATGAAGAGAAACCTGATATTTTATGTGTTCAGGAGACTAAGCTTCAGGAAGCTGATTTAAATGAAAAATTAAAAAATATAGATGGTTATTATTCTTACTTTAGCTTTGCTGAAAGAAAGGGTTACAGCGGTGTTGCTACTTATTCAAAGGTAAAGCCTGTTTCATGCAGTCATGGCTTTGGCATTGAAAAATTTGATTGTGAAGGAAGAGTATTAGAAACTGAATTTGAAGATTTTACTTTGCTTAATATATATTTTCCTAATGGTCAGAAGGATGATGAAAGATTAAAATACAAAATGGACTTTTATGATGCTTTTCTAAATTATGCAAATGATTTAGTTAAAAGCGGGAAAAAGCTTATTATATGCGGAGATTATAATATTGCTCATACTGAAATGGATATTAAAAACGCAAAGGCCAATTCAGATACATCAGGCTTCCTGCCAATTGAAAGACAGTGGATTGATAAATATATAGAAAATGGGTATTATGATACTTATAGATATATAAATCCTGAAGAAGTTAAGTATTCATGGTGGAGTTATAGATTTAAAGCCAGGGAAAGAAATACAGGATGGAGAATTGATTACCATTTTGTTTCAAAAAATTTAATAGACAAAGTAAAGGATGCAAAAATATTAACTGATGTTATGGGGTCAGATCACTGCCCTATTATGGTGGAAGTAGAATAGGAGAAAAAAATGTTTTATAAACTTATTGCAACAGCTACTTTTGGACTAGAATCCATTGTGGCAAAAGAATTAAAAGAACTTGGATATGATGATTTAACTGTAGAAAATGGAAGAGTAACCTTTGAAGGTGATGAAAGAGATATAGCCATATGCAATATGTGGCTGAGAACTGCTGACAGAGTACTAATAAAGGTTGGAGAATTTAAGGCGGAATCCTTTGAAGAGCTTTTTGAAGGTACAAAGGCACTGGATTTTGGAAGTATTATATCACAGGATGGATTTATGCATGTTGAGGGTAAATCAGTCAAATCTAAATTACATTCTGTGCCTGACTGTCAGTCAATAGTAAAAAAGGCAGTAGTGGAGTCAATGAAGAAAAAATATAATATTGAACACTTCACAGAGGATGGACCTGAATATAAAATTGAGATATCACTTTTAAAGGACATAGCTACCCTTACTATTGATACTTCCGGAGCAGGTCTTCACAAAAGGGGATATAGGGAAAATGCCGGCACTGCTCCAATGAAGGAGACATTAGCTGCAGCTATTGTTTTAATCAGTAAATGGGAACCGTCAAGACTTCTTGTGGATCCAATGTGCGGATCTGGAACTATTCCTATTGAAGCTGCCCTTATAGGGAAAAATATTGCTCCTGGATTACATAGAAAATTTGTTTGTGAAGACTGGGACATGATGCCCCCTAATATATTTAAAGAAATAAGAAAACATGCAGAAAGCTGTATAAATAATAAGGAATTTGTTATTCAGGCTTCTGATAAGGACGGGAGGGTATTTAATACTGCCAGGGCAAATGCAGAGAAAGCTGGAGTAAGTGAATATATTAACTTTCAAAAAGTGCCTGTTGAGTCCTTTAGTTCAAAGAAAAAGCATGGTGTCATTATAACAAATCCGCCTTATGGTGAAAGACTGGGAGAAAAAGCTGAAGTTGAGGAACTTTATAAAAATGTTGGTGAAGTATATAGAAGATTAAATGAATGGTCTTTGTATCTTATTACTTCCTACGAAGGATTTGAAAAGTGCTTTGGACAAAAGTCAGACAAAAACAGAAAACTTTATAATGGAAGACTGAAGTGCTATCTATATCAATACATTAATAAAGAATAAAGATTAGATAACAAAGAAGGAAGTTTTTCTTACGGAAAAACTTAAGTAAGAACTAAAAACTAAGAAGTAAGAACTTTTTTTAAGATAAGAACTAATAAGTAAGACTCAGAACGTAAATAGATCTATATAAAATCAAATGGGAACGTAAATAGATTTGTGTAAAATCAAATCTATTTACGTTCCCAAAATTATAGATTACCCATAACCCTCTTAAATTAGTAGATTTTCTGCCAAAGCAGAAAATCCTCAATATTTAATCTTTATTCTTTAATCTTTGGTGTAGCCCTGTTGTTTGGGTTTACATAAACAGTCTTATTTGTATAGTATATAACCATTCCAGGTTTGGCACCATTGGGCTTGTGAACATTTTTTACTTCTGTATAGTCTACAGGAACCTTAGATGAATCCTTAGCTTTGCTATAATAAGCAGCAAGCTGGGCGGCTTCATTAATAGTTTCAGGAGTTATAGTACCCATATTTTTTACAATAACATGGGAACCAGGAATTTTTTTTGTGTGGAACCATAAATCTTTATTTGAAGCAAATTTTAAAGTTAAATAATCGTTCTGAAAATTATTCTTTCCTACATAAATATCTGTTCCGTCACTGGATACAAAATGGTATGGCTTTGAAGAACTTTTCTTTTTTATATTTGAGTTCTTTTTGAATTTTATGTAGCCAGTTTCAATAAGCTCACGTTTTATTTCATCAATCGAATCATAATCATCTGCATTTTTAACATTGGTAAGCACTGACTGAAGGTAGTTAAGCTCATCTTCAGTTAACTGAATTTGAATAGCTGCTGCTTCCTCAGATTTTTTCATTTTATTATATTTTTTATAGTATTTTTGAATGTTATGCGATGGAGATTTACCTTTCTCAAGTGGTATTGTTATTAATTCATAATTATCACTATAGTAATTTTGAACCTGAGCTGAATCCATTTCACTTTTAAGAGAATAAATATTGGCAGTTAAAAGTTCTCCATAAAGTTTATATTTATCTTTGTGTGAACAGTCATCCAGTGTTTTATTTAAAATCTGAAGCTTCTTTTCGCATCTTTCAATATTAACATGGAGCAGCTTCTGCAAATCAGAGCTTTTATTTTTCAATCTGTCAGCTTTATCCCTTTCAAAATAGAAGTCTTCTATTAACTTAGAAGGTGAACCATATTTTTTTATGCTGGAATATTTTATTGATTCTAATGGGAAACAATAAAAATCCTTTACTTTATCACCTTCATAATATAAATAAAAAGATGAAATGCCATTTTTCATATGTAAAAATACTTTTCCTACAAATTGGCTGATTTTATCTAAATCATTATATTGAAAATCAATTGGTGCTTTTTTAATTTCAAAAACCAGTTCCTTTGAAAATGGTGTACTTACTCCTGTAAATACCTTTGAAAAAAAGTTACTTTCAAATTTAATACTGTTTTCCAGAACATATTTATCTAATTGTTCATAAGTATAATTCAGAGGGCTTAACTTTTGTGAAGCAGGAGGAAGCTCATATTTAATTCCTGTATATAAGGAACGCACGCTGCTTATTTCCGGAGTAACATGCTTAATTGATTCCATTATAATAGAATCTCTGCTTCTTACAAGTGATATATTGCTGTGCCTTCCCATAATTTCAACTGCTAAAGTATAAATGCTGTTAAATCCAAGTTCATCAGTGTTTTCAAAATCAATAAAAATAACTCTGTCACAGTCCAGCTGTCTTATATCAACTACTTTTGCTGTATTTAGATACTTTCTTAAAACCATACAGAACATAGGAGCTGTTAATGGGTTTTTCTTTATGTTATTGGTAATGTGAATTTTTGGATAAACGGAGCTTGCACTGATAAGTAATCTATAGTTCGTCCTTTGATTTTTAATGGTTAATACTATTTCGTCTTTTTCAGGCTGATTTACTTTTTCAACCCTTCCATTTATCAGTAAAGTTTTTAATTCTCTTACGATATTATATATATATACACCATCTAATGGCATGCAAATCAATCCTCTCTCTGTAGCAAAGTAATTAAGCTGACTTTTAGAAATAGTATATCACTTAAAATTTCTAAAATAAAGCCATATTATTATTGATATTAGCATTTAACAGTAGTAAACTTATTTTGGATTAATTCCGGGGAAATAACATAGTTTATTTGTACTTATATAGTACATTTAAGGAGGAACAAGTCAATGAAATTTACAAAGATGCAGGGTAATGGCAATGATTTTATCCTTATTGAGGATTTTATGAATATATACAAAAGCAACCAAAGTTATATGGCAAAGAAATTTTGTGACAGGCATTTTGGAATTGGAGCAGATGGAATTCTATTTGTAAGAAATAGTACAAGGGCAGATATTTTAATGGAAGTTATAAATTCTGACGGATCATATGCTTCAATGTGCGGCAATGGCATAAGGTGTTTTGCAAAGTATATTTTTGAAAAAAAGATTGTAAATAAAAATCCTTTAAAAATAGAAACTGGAGATGGCATAAAGGAAGCTTTTTTAGAATTAGATCATAATAAAGTTATAAATATAACTATTAATATGGGAAACCCATCCTGGGATCCTAAGGATATTCCATCAGATAGTGCTGAAGAAATAATAGATAAAAGCATTTTTGTAAATGATAAAGAGTATAAAATAAATTCATTATTAATGGGGGTCCCCCATACTGTAATAATAAATAACTTTGACCAATATGAGGTTACTGAGGGTAAACAATTAGAAACACTGGACATTTTCAAAAAAGGATCTAACATTAACTTTTGCCAGGTTATAAATAGAAATGAAATTAAGGTAAATACCTGGGAAAGAGGCGCAGGAGTGACACTGGCATGTGGAACAGGAAGCTGTGCCTCTGTTTTAGTCTGCAATAAGCTTGGATTAACTGAAAAAAAGGTAAATGTTGAATTGCCAGGTGGAAAACTTAATATTGAAATCACAAAACATGGAGTCTTAATGACGGGACCGGCGGAAGTATCATTTGAAGGAGAATGGGAATCGGAATTATGACTATTAGAAGGACATATGGAGTAATATTTTTTTTAGTGATTACAGTGCTGCTAAATGGATGCTCTGATACAAATAAACAGGTTGATGGTTCTCAAGGTTTAACCATTCCAAAATCACCAATAATGGCCTTAGAGCTTAATAGCAGTAATGTAAGTTATAATAAAATCCAAAACAACAGAATTTTAAAGGTAGGAAGTTCATCTGATATAAGTAATATGGTATATAATATTAATGCAAATGTAACTGCCTATACTAAAATTTTATCTAAGGGAAAAGAATTAAACAATGTGGAAATATACATTGAAAAGAATGATAATGTTTATCGTTTAAATAATTTTTATAATGCTGATAATTTAAAGCTTTCTCCTGACGGGAATATGCTTGTCTATAGAACTTTTAAAAAGGATAGTTTAGAAAGTGCACAGGGATTAAAAGTTTATGACATTAATCATAATAAAGAGATGAGAATAAACAAAGATTCACTTGTATCAGGTACATTGTATGAATGGCTTGATGAAGATAATCTTCTTTATTATGCTGTAAAAAATGGTAAGACAGATTCAGATAAAATATATAAATATAATTTTACAAGTAAGAAAGAAGAAGTATATTTAGATAAGATTAATGGTTACTGCACTTACTTTACAGTGGAGAAAGGAAATATTTTATTTTTTTCAAAGCTTGGAGATGATACTAATTTATCCTATTATTATAAAAATACAGGCAAAGTAAAAACTCTGAACAATAATTTTTCTGATATATATGATTCAGTATATAATGCTGTAACAAAAGAGTTTTTCATATTAGCCCGTGATAAATATGGTGTAACGGGACTTTTTAAGGTAAATGTTGAAAATAACACCTGTAAAAGGGTAAATTACGATTTCCCAAAGTTAATTAATAAAGATGGAGGGATTTCAGCAGATATTAATGGAAATGTATATTTTTCCGGCACATCTGACAGGTCGGATAATCCACAGTATGATATATATATGTACAATGTAAATGATAATTCCATAAATTTATTGTCTTCACATCCATCCAATTATATTGTTATTTCATCTAACTGAATAAATCTGATAAAAAGCTCTGTTGTTGTATATACAAATTACAATAGCAGAGCTTTTTTATAAAATTTTTTTCATGTGAATATTTGTAAAACATATGGCAACAATTTAAGTATGCATGCAAAAAATTTCAGGAAGGGGGTGACATAGTAAAAATGATAAAGTCCATTGATTTAGATTCTGTTGTTTTTATGGGTAAAGCATTAAAATCAATACCCATGGATTTTTGCCTTAAAAATAAGCTGATTCCATATAATATTCAAAAGGGAACACTTCAGGTTGCAGCTGATATAAACAATAAAGCTGTTAACATAGACGAATTAAAGTTTATTTATGGAGGAGAAGTAGAGATTTTTCACGCAGACCCTGATCAAATCATTAATGCTATTAATGAAGTTTACGAAAAAGGCAAAGTTAATATTGCCATTGAAAATCTATCTTCTTTATATTTAAATGATAAATTAAAAGAGGATTTAAATATAAATTTAAATATAAATAGCTTCCCTTCTATTGACCTTACAGATTCAATAATTAACTTGGCAATTCAGAGAAATGCAAGCGATATTCATATAGAACCTTACGAAAAATTTGCATTTATAAGATATAGAGTTGATGGAATACTCTATGAAGTGCTGAAAATACCTTTAAATATATATCCACTTTTGTGTACACGTATAAAGGTGCTGGCAAACATAAATATCAGCGAGAAAAGGCTGCCTCAGGATGGCAAAATAACATATAAGAGCAGCAAACAATTTTTTGATTTAAGAGTATCTACATTACCCACAATTCATGGTGAAAAAATTGTAATAAGAATTCTATACAAATCAAAGGATTTAATATCATTAAATAATCTAGGCTTTAGCGAAAAATCTGTTAATATAATCCGAAATATCTTAAAGTTTTCAAACGGTATAATACTGCTTACAGGACCCACAGGAAGCGGAAAATCAACAACACTATATGCTATGTTAAATGAAATTGATAAGGTGAAGAAAAACATTATAACCATTGAAGATCCTGTGGAATATACAATGGAAGGAATTAATCAGGTAAATGTAAACCCAAAGGCTAAGTTTACCTTTGCTGAGGGACTCAGGAGCATCCTGCGCCAGGATCCAGACGTAATCATGGTAGGTGAAATAAGAGACGAAGAAACTGCACAAATTGCCATAAGAGCTGCCATAACAGGGCACTTGGTTCTTTCAACTCTGCATACCAATAATGCCTTGGATTCAATTTCAAGACTTGCAGACATGAAGGTGCCTCAGTACTTAATAGGCGATGCACTTGTAGGAATAATTGCACAAAGGTTAATACGAAAGCTGTGCAGCAGCTGTAAGGAAGAATATTTACCATCCTTAGAGGAAAGAACAATGCTTGGAATTGATAGCAATACCAAGTTATTTAAAAGCAGAGGCTGTGCAAAATGTTCAAATAAGGGCTATAAGGGAAGATGCGTAGTGTATGAGATATTTACTGTAGATGATGAACAACGATATTTAATTCAAAAAGGTAAATATGGAGAAGAACTTAAAAAATCTTACTATAAAGGCAATGTACTCAGCTTAAAGGATAACTGCCTTGAGCTTATAAAAAAGGGAGTAACTTCTTATGAAGAGTACATCAGAGTAATTTATGCCAAGTAACATTTAAAGGGGAGATCTTTATTTTTCAATATAAGGCTTTAAATTGCAAAGGTGATGTAATTAGAGGACAGTATACTGGAGAAGATATTATTAACTTGAGGAAAATACTTAAAGATAATGAATATTATTTAATAAATTACAAAAACGTAAATTCAAATATTTTAAAAGGAAGAAAAGCTAGCGTAAAAGAAATATGTATTTTCTGCAGTAATCTGGCAATAATGTTGAAATCAGGCATATCAATTTTAAGCGCAGTAAATTTCTGCGCTTCTGAAAGTACTAATAATACAATGAAAAGCATTTTAAAGTCAATAAGTATTGATTTAAGCGGTGGGAAAAGCTTTTATGAATGCATAAAAGTGAGAAAAGGATATTTCCCAATATTTATGATTGAAATGATAAACGTAGGAGAAAACAGCGGCAGTCTGGATAAAGTATTAGAAAAATTAATTGAATATTACAGCACAGAAAATGAATTTAAACAAAAATTGATAAATACACTGCTGTATCCGGCAATGGTATGTATAATTGGATTTTTTATACTGATGTTTGTGATAAAAAGCATAGTACCCCAATTGCTGAATACAGTAAATGATTTAGGTGGTGAAATTCCGCCCATTACAAAAAAACTAATTACTACAATATCTTTTTTAAATAGGGCTTCGATACCATTTTTTCTAGCAGTTATATTTTTAATCATACTATCCAGAATTATGCATAAAAACGAAAAATTAATTTTATTAAAACACAAATTAATATTAAAGATTCCAGTTTTAAAAAAATTAATAGAAAAAATAATATTAAATAAATTTTGCATTACTTTAAATATGCTGCTGGATTCAGGGTTAGATATTATTTCTTCTCTATACATTGTGAAAAATGTTATGGGAAATAAGGTGTTTGAAAAAAGCATTGATGAATGCATCATTAGTTTAAAGCAGGGTGAAAGTGTTCATTACGCTATTTCTCACAGCAGATTTAATAATAAACTGTTTTTAAATCTGATTAAAATAGGAGAAGAAACGGGAAGCCTGGAAAATTCCTTTAAAAGAGCTTCAGATATAATCTCAGCTCAGATAAAGGAAAAGCTGAATATATTCAGCACAGTTCTACAGCCCATATTACTAATAGCTATAGCAGCTGTTATTGGAACAGTGATTTTCTCAGTAATGGCTCCTATGTTTAGCATTATGGACAAAATCTAAAATTTAATAAAAAATTGGAGGAAATAATAATGAAAAATAAAAAGAAAAAAGGATTTACTCTTATAGAAATTATGGTAGCTGTTGCAATAATGCTGGTGCTTATGGGATTTCTCGTACCAAAATTAGCAGGTTACAGGGCAAAAGCCATGGAAGTAAAGGCAATTAACACAGGGAAACAGATATATTCAGCTGCTATGACAAGCTACAGTATGACAAATGGAGAATTTAAAGAAGATGATGTTAAAAAGGTTATAACTGATACCACTGGTATTGAAAAAACAGAAGCCAGTTCAGTAGACACCAAAAATGATATTACTATTTTATATTCATCTGATTCAAACAAGTATTCTGTAATTATTGATGTTTCAGGAAATACTTATATTGTAAAGGACGGAACAGGCAAAGAATTATTCACTAATGCTCTTGCAACTGCTGAAGAAAAACAGTAGTGACTTTGCCTTAAGGCAAGGCCACTATTCAAGGATTTTCAGCGTAGCTGAAAATCCACCTTCTTTAATCTTTAATCTTTGTTCTTTAATCTTTAATCTTTAGCATTGGGGTGTTTAGCCTGTGAACAAAGGGTTTACATTAATAGAACTAATGATTTCTATAAGCATAATATTAATTTTAATGACATTTACATTTACAACATATAGTGGATTTAATAGAACTGTAAATAAAATGGATGTGGATTTTTTCAGCAATTCAATGGTTAACTTTATTAATAACTCAAAACAATACAGCAGAATTAATAACTGCAGTACGAATATTACCTTTGATACAGAAAATAAAAAAATATATTTATCGGATAATAATAAAATTGTTAAAAGATTATATGTTCCAAAAGGATTTAAATTAAATACTGTTAATACATCTAAAGGCAAAGATAAAATCTACATTGACAACAGGGGAGTTACCACAGATGCATGTACCATTAGTTATTTAGATAGAATGGGAGGATGGCACAATATATCTATATGTGTTGGAAGTGCTTATGCAGAAATCAAGAATTAAAAAGGGATTTTCCTTAATTGAAGTTTTATGTGCATTTATGATTTTTTCAATTGTTTTTACAGGAGTTATGAAGATTATGCTTAATGCACTGGAATTAAAAAAGCAAAATGAATTAATGAAAAATCAAAGTGAGTTTTTGTATGCAGTTAAATATAACATTATGTACAACATAAGTTACGATAATCTTTTGTATATTTATGATTGTGGAAAGAAAAACATTAATGGCAATAAGCTTACACTGGATTATATTAAAGACCATGGATTAGAGGAAATCTTAAGTAATAATACTGACTACATTTTGCCCTATGGAATTATGGAAATAGAAAAGGGAGAGGTATTAAAAGTTAATGTGAAAATTGTAAATAGTGAAAAAAACAATAAGAAAAATTTAAATATAACTTTTTATAAGGGTAAAAATTTATGAAAAGAGGATTTACTATTATTGAGGTATTAATTTCACTGTCCATATTAAGTATGCTTCTGCTGTCTGAATTTAAGGTTATGGAGAGATATTTAACCATGTACAATAAAGAAAATAAACAATCAAGAAGCGAGTTTTATTCTAATGAAGCTATTGAATTTATTGACGAGCAGATTGGTGAATGCAGATCAATAAGCTGTGATAGCAATAAAATTAAATTTAATTATGGGGACCCATTGACTAATAATTGGATAAAAATAAATCCTTCAGGATATCTTGCAATTTATTATGGAGGTGAGTCTTCATCATCAAACAATGTAATACTTAGAGGAGTAAGTGACTTTAAAGTTAAGGCAGTAAATAAGGTAATATATATAACTATTGTATTAAACAATAATTATGAGGTGAAAAGGTGCATTTCTACAGAAAAAATACAGTAAAAAATGGCTCTATTATAATTTATACATTAATTGCATGTTCAATATGCTTTAGCTGTGCAATATACTGTTTTAAAATTGAACTGCAGAAATATGAAAATAATAACAGGATGTTATCTATAAGGTTATCTAATACACAGTATGAGGAGTGCAGAGAATTTTTACTTACATATGTTTATAATTATCTTAATGAAAATATTGAATTAAAAAATAGTGAAAATCTGAATAATTTCATAGCAAATATTCCAGATGGGTACACAATAAGCTATAAAAATTCCTATGTTAAATATAATCTGTCAAAAACATGTTTTGTAATAAATAGTTATGTCGATGATTATATTCATAGGGAGGATTACTATAATGTATATATTCTTGACAGCAGTATAAGGTTTAAGTTTCAGGACACAAAGTATGTGGAAGGGAGAATATGAATGTTACTAAATTCTACATTAATATTACTGGAAAAGGATAATATAATCTGTAATGAAATTAGAAAAGGTATTTTTATAAAAAAATTAAAGATTAAAAAAAGTTATGAAATAAAAAATAGTAATTTTAAGCAGTTAAAAATTAAAAGTAAAAATGTATCATTTATTATTTTAGGAGAAAAGATATTTATAAAGAGGATGAGTCTTCCTAAAATTAATAAAAATATTAAAAAGGAGCTCATAATTAATGAACTTGGAAGCTATTGCAGTAATGATAATCATTTATTATTTTCTTATGAAAGGGAAAATGTTCATGAAAAAAATGAAGATGTAATAGTATATAGCTTAAATTATGCAGGAGTCAGCAGTATTAACAGTGCCATGGATGTAAATAAAAAAATTAAGGGTGTTTTTCTTATTCAGTTTATATATTTAAATTTTTACAGTAAAAAAATTAAAGAACATGATTATATACTTTCTTTTGTATTTAATTCAAAACTTTATATCTTGATAGTAAACAATAACAAACTTGTTTATAACGCTGTAGAAGATTTTTATGAAACAAAGGGTTTATCTGATTTATTGTATGTCAATATAAAAAAATGCCAGCAGGTTTCCATGACATGGCCAATTTATTTGGTAAGGGAACAATCTATCAATGAAAATGCTATTAGTACCAATGATTATCCACTTATATTTTTGGAAAAACTGCAGATAAATGAATTATTCATGGAAGCAGATAGGTGATATCATGAACAATTATAACTTTATCCCAATGTGGTATGAGAAACAGCAAAAAGAAAAAAAGATAAAACTTTTAAAGAATGCTGCTGCAATTATTTTGTTTATTGATATAGTTCTATTTGATTTATCTTATTATGGAATGCATGAAATAAATTCAATAGATAAAGAAATAGGCAAAGCTAGAGATACCATGGAGGCAAAATATAAACAAAGTAATTTAAAATCCAGGAATATATCTTCTCTAGAAACCTTAAAAAAGTTTTACAGCTATCCTTATATATATAATAAATGCAGCTGGATTAATATAAAAAATAAGGAAGTGGAAGCAGAAATTAAAATTGACAGTGAAGATGATTATTACAATTTAATAAGATTTCTTGATGATACTAAGGGTGTAAAAATTAAGTATATCTCACCTGTAGAAAATAACTTGATGAAATTAATCATTGATTTAGGATAAGGAAATTTAATATGAAAAGTGAAAAAACAGTTATAACAGCCTTTATAATTTTGAGTATACTTTTTGTACTGCTTATTGGTAATAATATTAGGGTTTATCATAATATAAAAAATAAAAAAATCACTTTAAAAAATTATACAAAGGTTCAACAGATAAATGAAAATAAATTCGGATACAGAGAATTAATGGATAATATTACTGAATATGATGAAATTAAGGTGATATCTATGGGAAAGCTGACCAATAATAACAGCGTAAATATTAAGTTTACTTATAATATAAATAAGGGTTCTATGAATGATGAATTTAATAAAATTAAGAAATGGAATAATATCCGTAATATAAATAACATTGAAATTAACATGAAAGACAATGATAAATGGTATGGGTTATTTGATATGGATTTTATTATTAATAAATAAGCTAATACTGCATTTATTATTGTATAATAATATTATTAATTTATTTATAAGAGGATACAAATGTTTAATAATGTAATATTAATTGGTATGCCTGGAAGCGGGAAAAGTACCATAGGCAGGCTTCTAAGCAGTAAACTTTCATATGGCTTTTATGATACTGATAAAGCCATTGAATTAAATGAAAATATGACTATTGAGGAAATGTTTGAATTGAAAGGTGAGATTTATTTCAGAGAAAAAGAAAGAATGCTCATAAATGATTTACTTAAAATGAATAAATATGTTATTTCAACTGGAGGAGGAATGCCCATATATTTTGATAATTTAAAAAGGCTGAAGAAAACAGGTATTACTGTTTTTATTAATTCTTCATTGGAGGTCTTAATAAAAAGAAGTCCTAATTTGAATAACAGACCTCTTTTAAAAGACTATGCTGAAAAAAATATGAGAAGTTTGTATTATGAAAGAATTAATATTTATAATCAATGTGATATTATTGTTCAGGACAATGGTTATAATGCTGACTATATTGCAGAGGCAATAACAAAAAAGCTTTTTAAATATTAAATTAATGTAAATAGTATAATTTATAAAATATAAAGGCTAATTATATTTGCAAATAGCCTTAACATTTGGTAAAATAACATTGGTAACTACTGTAGAAATTTTTGGTACAGTAATATTTTTTTGTATATGTTAAAAAATATACAAAAAAAGATTTGGGGGAAAAACATATGTATGATGAAAGAATGAAAAAACTTAGAAGTGCAATGAAATCAAAAGGTTTAGATGGTGTCTTTTTAATTGGAGATTACAATAGAAATTATGTCAGTGGATTTACTGGTGATGAAAGCTTTGCTTTAATAACATCAGAGAAAGCATTCTTTATAACAGATTCCAGATTTACTCAGCAGGCAAAGCAGGAAGTACATGGTTTCCAATGCCTGGAGTACAGTAAAAATACAACAATTGCAGATTTTACAGCTGATTTAGTAAAAAAAGAAAATATTAAAAAGCTTGGCTTTGAAGAAGATATCGTATCATTTAGTACATATTCATTATATAAAAGTAAATTGGGCTGTGAATTAGTTCCTATGGAAGGCATTATTGAAAAAATCAGGGAAATAAAGGATCATACTGAATTAGAAGCAATAAAAGCAGCTGCAGCTATTGCTGATAAGGCATTTGATCATATGCTTAAATTCATTAAAGCCGGAATGACTGAAAGGGAAGTTGGACTTGAATTAGAGTTCTTCATGAAAAAAAGTGGAGCAAAAGAACTGTCTTTCCCATCAATTGTTGCATCAGGAGTAAGATCCAGTCTGCCTCACGGTCAGGCTACAAGTAAAGTAATTAATAATGGGGAATTTTTAACATTGGATTATGGCTGCGTGTATAATGGATACTGCAGTGACATGACAAGAACTATTGTAATTGGCAAGCCATCAGAGAAAATGGTAGAAATATATAATATTGTTCTTGAAGCAAATAACAGAGCCTTAAAGGCATATAAAGCTGGTGTCCCATGTATTGATGTAGACAATGTTGCCAGAGATTATATAACTGAAAAGGGATATGGAAAAAATTTCGGACATAGTCTTGGTCATGGAGTTGGCAGACAGATACATGAAGCTCCTACAATAGGATACAGGAATGCATCATTATTAAAAGCAGGCATGGTTGTTACTGATGAACCAGGTATTTATATTCCTGATTTTGGAGGAGTAAGAATTGAGGACTTACTGCTTGTAACAGATGATAAGTGTGAAGTAATATCTAAATCACCAAAGCAACTTATATGTATATAACTACCTTAACTAGGTATAATATAAATGAATCATTAGATTTTGGAGGGATACTCGTATGATATCAGCAGGAGAGATAAGAAAAGGAACCACATTCGAATTGGATGGACAAGTTTTCACAGTAGTGGATTTTTTACATGTTAAACCTGGAAAAGGAGCAGCATTTGTAAGAACAAAATTAAGAAATGTTATTTCTGGAGGAGTTACAGATAGAACTTTCAATCCAACTGAGAAACTTCAAGAAGCAGTTATTGAAAGAAAAGAAATGCAGTATTTATATTCAGATGGTGAATTATATTACTTCATGGATCAAGAGACTTTTGAACAAATTCCATTAAATTATGAAAAAGTTGAAAATGCAATTAAATTTTTGAAAGAAAATATGAATGCAATAATCAAGTTTTATAAGGGCGAAGCTTTTTCAGTTGAAGCTCCTAACTTTGTAGAGTTACTTATTACCCATACAGAACCTGGAGCAAAGGGAAATACAACAAATAACGTATTAAAGCCAGCTACTGTTGAAACTGGAGCAGTTGTGAATGTTCCTTTATTTGTTAATGAAGGAGAAATGATCAGAATTGACACCAGAACTGGTGAATACATGGAAAGAGTTTAATAATTTAATACCGCACGAATAAATTAGTTATTTTATGTGAACATTATAAATAAGCATATTCTCCTTAGACTGCTAGGGAGAATATTTTATTAATTAGTACTTTGCATTAAAAACATTACATTATGCCGAGCAAAATATCGAATCATCAACGATTTTTGAGAGAGCAGAGTGTATTATGTTTTTGCAAAGGATATAAAAAAGGAAGTGAATTTAATGAGCTCTTTAAAAAACAGAGTATCATACCTGCAGGGCTTGATGGAAGGTATGGAAATAGACACCTCAGCTAAAGAAGGCAAAATATTATCTGAAATAGCTGCTATTCTTAACGAAGTTTCCGAGGAAATAGATATTTTACATGAAGATAATGCAGACCTGGAAGAATATGTTGATAATATTGATGAAGATTTAGCTGATGTAGAAGAACTATTATATGATGAGGATTATGATGACATAAATGATGAAGACGATGACTTCATAGAAATAAAATGCAGTAATTGCGGAGAAACAGTATATATAGATGAAAATATACTGAATAATGAAAAAGACATTACTTGTCCTAATTGTCATAATACCATTAATTTTAAAGACAGTAATTGCTGCAGCGATAAATAAATATATATAATAACAAAGCATAGTATGCATGGATTTTTATCCTTAAAGCATATTATGCTTTTTTTTATTTTTCTGGAATAATTCCTTATTAACTTAAATATTGTTTATATAAGGAAGGGGAGATAAAAAATATGAACACAAAAGATATTTTCAGCATACTGCCGCAAAATATAAAGACAATACTTAGTTCTATAACAAATTTAAATGACCTTCAGGAAATTAGAATAAGAGCTGAAAGACCATTAATGGTTGAGGTAGATAATAAAGAGATAGAATTTCGTTATTGTCCAAGCATTGCAGATCTTAGAAGCATAGTGCAGAGAATGAGTAATTATTCTATATATGCCTTTGAGGAGGAAATTAAGCAGGGATACTTAACTATAAACGGGGGACATAGAATTGGATTATGTGGGACATGCATCATGGAACATGGAAAAGTTAAAACCATAAAAAATATTGCTTCCATAAACATAAGGGTATGCAAAGCTGTTACCGGATGTTCCAGTAATATAATTCCATATATACAATCCCAGGGGAACATTATTAATTCAATTATAATATCACCGCCTAAGTGTGGGAAAACCACATTAATCAGGGATATAACCAGATTAATCTCCAATGGATATAACAATTTAAAAGGTAAAAAAGTATGTGTTATTGATGAAAGAAGTGAGATAGGTGCCTGTTATAATGGCATACCTCAGCTTGATATTGGAAGAAGAACAGATGTACTTGATGGATGTCTTAAAAGTTATGGAATTATGATGGCTGTAAGGAGTATGGCACCTGATGTAATTGTGTGTGATGAAATTGGAACTTATAAAGATGTGGAAAGTATATTAATGGCACTAAACTGCGGAGTAAATCTTATTGCTACCATCCATGGCTACGGCATAGAGGATTTATTTGACAGAGCTGTTTTCAAAGAACTTATAGATAACAAAGTGTTTCAAAGGGCTATTGTATTAAGCTGCTTAAAAGGAGCGGGAACTGTGGAATATATTTATGATTTCACAAAAATGCAGTTCCTTTGGAGGAGACAAATATGATTATTAAAATAATATTAAGCTTTGTAATAATAGGTTTATCAACTGCTGCAGGATTTTTTTACAGTGAGGTTTTTAAAAATAGGACAGATCAATTAAATGAATTAGCAAGATCAATAAATCAGTTTCAGAATGAATTAATATATACCCATACTGCACTGCCGGAGATACTTTCAAATATATCAAAAAAAAGCAAATATCCTATTAGCTGCATTTTTGAAGATATAGCTTCTATTTTATATACAAATGAAGCTGATAATGTATATTCAGCTTTTGAAAAGGCATTTGCCGAAAACATGAAAAGTCTCAGCATTAATGAAGATGACATAAATATAATGCTGGACATGGCAAAGACCATTGGAGAAAGTGACATAGACGGTCATAAAAGGATTTTCCAACTCACACTGAATAACTTAAAAAAACAAATTGAAAAATCTGAAGAAATTGCAAATAAAAATATAAAAATGTATAGATATCTTGGCTTTACTATAGGGTCAACTGTGGTAATTATGCTTATTTAAAGATTATTTGGAGGTGTTTTAAATGCTTGATATATCTATGATTTTCAAAATTGGAGCTGTGAGTATATTAATTATTATTTTAGATAAAATTTTAAAAACCAGCGGTAAGGATGATTATGCATTGGTTACTGATTTAACAGGAATTGTAATTATACTCCTTATGGTAATTAATCTTATATATAAACTATTTAGTGCAGTTAAAACCTTATTTCAGCTTTAGGAGGTTTCCATGGAAATAATAAAGATTGCAGCTTTTGCTTTTTTGTCTTTATTTATAATTATGATATTTAAAGACCAGAGAAATGACTTAGCTGTTCAGATCAGTATTGTAGCTGGTGCAATGATATTCATATTTATGCTTACTAAAATCACAGTGATTTTGGAGTTTATTCAAAAGTTAGCTATTGATGCCAATATAGATGCTGTGTATTTAACAACGGTTTTTAAAATACTGGGCATAGCATATCTGGCCACTTTTTCAAGTGAGATCTGCAGAGATGCCGGAGAAAACAGCCTTGCCTCAAAAGTGGAGTTTTCAGGAAAGATATTAATATTGGTACTGGCAATTCCTATTTTGATGGCTGTGCTTCAATCAATCCTAAAGATAATGTAGGTGAAAACATGAAAAATTATAAACTATTTATTTTTATAATTACTTTTTTTATATGTTTAGCAGCCCCTGTTAATGTACAAGCCGTAGAACCAAATAATAATACCAGTAATAAAGATACAGAATCTGTAGAAAACTTGTATGACTATATGACAAATATAAAAAATCAGTATGAAGTGCTAAAGGACCTAGATGCCAGGACATTTGTAAAAGACTACATAAAATCCGGTGACGGAAAATTCTCTTTGTCAAAAGCATTTAAGGCACTTATAGCATATTCGTTTAGGGAACTATCTTCTTCATTAAAGCTAATGGCTACATTGATATCAATAGCTGTTATATGTGCATTGCTAAATAACCTTCAAAAGGCTTTTAGTAATGAAAGTTTATCAAACATAGCTTATTTTGCATGTTATGGACTAATTATAATACTCATGGCAAAGAGCTTTTACATGGGTGTAAATATAGCCAGTGAAACAATAAATAAAATGGTGGACTTTATGACAGCCCTGATTCCTGTATTATTAATGCTTGTTGCTTCTGTAGGAGGAATAACTGAAGCAGCAGTTATGGATCCCATAATAATTGGTGCCATAAATATAGGCGCAAGGATCTTCGTAGATTTTATTATACCTCTTATTTTATTGAGTTTTGTATTGCAGTTTGTAAATAACCTGTCAGATGAATATAAAATAAGTAATTTAACAAAGTTATTAAATCAGATTGCACTATGGTGCCAGGGAATTATAATGACAGTATTTATTGGCATAATCACCATAAGGGGAATAACTTCTAAAACATTAGATGCTGTAACTGCCAAAACTGCAAAGTATGCAGTGGATAATTTTATCCCTGTAGTTGGGAAATGTCTTTCAGATGCAATTTCCACTGTGGCAGGATACTCACTTTTGCTAAAAAATGCTCTCAGTACAGTAGGATTAATTATTTTATTATTTATAGTTATTTATCCAATAATAAAAATTGTTGTTTTAGCATTGGTTTATAAACTCACAGCTGCCTTAATTGAACCCATAAGTGACAGCAGACTGGTTAAAACCATAAATTCTGCAGGTGATTCACTTATTTTGATTATGTCCTGTCTAATCTCTGTGTCAGTAATGTTTTTTATTATGATTTCAATTATTGCCACTGCAGGGAAAGTACTTATTGGATAAATGATGTGTATAAAAGAAAGAGGGATTAAATATGATGCAGCAACTAAAGGACTGGGTAATCAACATATGTATAGTGGTATTTTTTGTTACTGCTGTAGAGATGATTCTTCCAGATAATAAAATGAAAAAATATGCCAAACTTGTTCTGGGGCTCATAATTATTTCAGTGCTTATGAAGCCAATAATAAAGATCTTTGATAAAAATTACAATATTGATGCTTATGCCAGCAGGGCCGCAGAAACATTGAGCAAAGGAAACTATAGCGAAGATTTTACTAAATATGAGAAGTCAAATATAAGCAGTACTATAGAGAACTTTAACAGTAATTTAAAAACACTATGTGAAAAAACTCTAAAAGAAAAAATGCCTCAGTATAGTTATGATGTTCAGGCAAAAACTGATTATAATAAGGAAAATAATAAATTTGAAATAAAGGAAATTAAGGTAGCAGTTCAAGATGGAAAGGTACAAAAGATTAAAAAAATAGTAATAAATGATGCCAGTAAATATGTGAACACTGATAAAGGAAATGTTAGTGAAGAAACTGCAAATTTGATTAAAAAGTATTTAAGCGAAGAGTTAAAGGTTCCAGCCTCAATAATTAAAGTATATAAACCTTAAAAGGAGGTTAATATGAATATAAACAAATTAATGAAAGATTTTGCGGAAAAGCTCCGTAAAGGAAGTCCCAAGGAAACAGCTTCCAATATTGTAATACTAGTTTTAATTGCAGTTCTTATTTTTATAGTTTTTTCTTTTTTTAGCAGTAATGGATCTAAAACAACTGCAAATTCAAATTTAAACAGTACTGAACAGAAGAATAATGCCAGTACAGTTCAGTCAGGCAGCAGCACAGAATATGAAAAACAGCTTAATTCAGAGCTTAAAGGCATTCTGGAACAAATTCAGGGGGTAGGCAGGGTAAGTGTAATGATTTATTTTGACGGTGGAGAAGAGCAAATACCTGCATTAAACACTAATAATTCAACTACCTCCACAACTGAAAGCGATAATGAAGGGGGGAAGAGGCAGAATACACAAAAAAACGATGGAACCACAGTGGTAATCACAAATGATGGAAGTAAGTCTGAACCATTGATAATAAAAACAAATAAGCCTAAGATAACTGGAGTTTGTGTTGTTGCTGAAGGTGCAGAAAATAAAGTTACAGCTTTAAGTATATCCAAAGCTGTAGTAAATCTATTTGAAATTCCGGATAACAAAGTTACTGTTTATCCTATGAAAAAATAGTATATAATAAATGATTTATGCATATAATTCTTTAGAAAGGTAGATAGGGGGAATTAAAATGAATAAAAAACAGGCAGTTATAATTGTTGCGTTACTGGCTTTAATAGTATGTGCAGGAGTGCTGGCTACCAGGCTTAACAGCCCTTTATATGTAAACGGCACAGACAGTACTGTTTCTTTTAATACCAAGAAAACAAATAACAATACTAAAACGGATTTCTTTGCTGAAACAAAGCTTTCAAGAGATCAGCAGAACAATCAGACATTGCAGACCCTGAAGGCACTAATTGACGATAATAATGTATCAAAAGAAAACAAGGCTGATGCAGAAAAAAAGTATACTAAGCTTGCTTTAGACACAAATAATGAACAAAAGGTTGAAACAGCTTTAAAGGCAAAAGGTTATGAAGAGGCAATATGTCAGATAAATGAAGATAAGGTTACTTTAATTATTAAGGGAAAGGATAAATTAACTGATAAAGAAACAAGGGAAATCAAAAATGAAGTTGTAAAAATAACAAAGTTAAGCAACGTTGACATAGAATGCAAACAATAATGTTTGTAAAAGGAAATCGTATTTGATATAATAAGCATTAGATAAACTGTTATTGGAGGTCACGTGAGATGGAAGAAGATATTAAAAACGAAATAGATATGGGTATTGTGAAAATTTCTGATGAGGTAGTTGGGGTTATTGCTGGATTAGCAACTACTGAAATCAAAGGAATTGTTGGAATGAGTGCCAGCCTTGCAGGTGGAATAACACAAATATTATCTGGAAAAAAGAATTTATCCAAAGGGGTAAAGGTAAGTGTTGGAGAGAACAGCGCTTCAATAGACTTATATGTTGTTGTTGAATATGGTGTTAAAATCCCTGAGGTAGCTGCAGCTGTACAGGAAAATGTTAAAAAAGCAGTTGAATCCATGACAGGCTTAACTGTATCAACTATTAACATACATGTACAGAATGTTTTAATTCCAAAGTTAGAAGATAGTATTGAAGTAGACGAAGAGGAATAAACTTCTTAATAATTATTTTTTTTAACTAAAACACCCTCTGTTTTCAGGGGGTGTTTAATTACGCTAAGAATAAGATGCATACTTTATGACAATAATTTTAATAAAAGTCACAGGAGGAAAGAAATGAATAGAAAAAAATCCAGAGAAACAGCTATGAAACTCTTGTTTCAGATGACATCCAATAAGGAAGAACTTAAGGATGTAATTACAGATTTTAAGGAAAATCATGATAAAAGCAATATAGATTCAGGCAGCTTAACAGGCGAAAATCCGGAGCAGGATGTAGAAAATATTAATATAGATGAAATTGATTTAGTTTACATAACAAAATTATTAAAGGGTATTGAAGAAAATATAGATGAGCTGGACTCTGAAATAAGTAAATACTTAAAAAACTGGAAACTAAACAGGCTTAACAAGGTTGATTTGTGTATTTTAAGAATTGGGGCATATGAACTTTTATTCAGTACAGATGTTCCAAGTGCTGTATGCATTAATGAAGCCGTTGAAATGGGGAAAAAATATTCTGATGAAAAATCAGCTTCATTTATCAATGGATTGTTAGACAATCTTTTAAAAAACTCTGTAAAATAGTTCTGTAAAAGCTTCAGAAGGGATATCCATCTGAAGCTTAATAAATAATCTGAGTTAATTTATATGATTTACTTTACATCTATTTAGGACGAAATATATAAAAGTGAGAGGTTTAATTTTTATGTTTATTAAAACATTAACAGTTTCAGCTCTGAATAATTATATAAAAAAAATAATGGATAATGATTTTATATTAGGAAACCTTAGCATAAAAGGAGAAATTTCTAATTTTAAATTACATAGCAGCGGTCATTTGTATTTTTCACTAAAAGATGATGGCGGCAAAATAAATTGTATTATGTTTAGAAATAATGCTGAAAAACTGAAGTTTATGCCAAAGGACGGAGATAAGGTTATAGTAAAAGGAAGGGTTTCAGTTTATCAAAAGGATGGAGCATATCAGCTTTACTGTGAGGAAATTAACATTGAAGGCCTTGGAGAATTGTATGTGGAATTTGAAAAAATGAAGGCTAAGTTAGAAAGCCAGGGATTATTTGATATAGAGCATAAAAAGCCTATCCCAGGATATGCAGAAAAAGTAGGAGTAATCACTTCTCCAACTGGCGCCGCAATCAGGGATATAATCAATGTTTCAAAGAGAAGGAACCCTCATGTAGAATTAATTATTTATCCAGCTCTAGTGCAAGGAGACAACGCAGCACCTGATATTATTAAGGGAATTTCAGAATTAAACAAATATAATGATATTGACGTTATAATTTTAGCCAGAGGGGGAGGTTCCATTGAGGAATTGTGGTGTTTCAATGAAGAAAATGTGGCAAAAGCAATATTTAATTCAAAAATACCAATTATAACCGGAGTTGGTCATGAAACAGATTTTACTATTGCTGATTTTGTTTCTGACAGAAGGGCCCCTACACCATCTGCTGCAGCTGAAATTGCAGTATTTAATTTATCGGAATTAAATAATAAGATAATTAACTATAAAAATGCTATTGAAACTGCATTTTACAATAAGATAGAAAACAGGCGAAGCAAAGTGCATGTTATGAGGAAAAGTCTTGAGCTGAATAGTCCTGCAAATTTTATAATTAATGAGTATACACATATAGACAGCAGTAAAAGTTTACTGGAATTTAAAATAAATAATAAAATTAAAATGAATAAGGAAAAGCTTGGCAGGTTAAATTCTCTTTTATCAGCTCACAATCCTCTAAATGTTTTAGATAAAGGGTATGCTGTAATTGAAGACTTAAAAGACAACACTGTTTCAGAAGTTAAAGTTTTAGAAGAGTTAAATGAATTTAAAGTTATTTTAAAGGATGGAAATATAAATATAAAGAAGTCTCAAAAATAGAAGATATATGAGGAGGGAATATTTAATGCCTAAGAAAGTTGAAAGTTACGAAGAAATGATGAAAAGACTTGAAAGCATAGTAAATAAAATGGATGGTTCTGAATTATCTCTTAGTGAAGCAATGAAAAATTATGAAGAAGGAATAAAATTGTGTAATTTACTTTATAAAACTTTAAATGAAGCTGAAGAAAAAATAAAGATTTTAACTGATCAGGGTGAACAGAATTTTACCTCAGAAAAATAATATATTTTTACATGGAGGTTACTATGAATAAAGATAATTGCAGTACTATTGAATTATTGAAAAACGAAATTGATGAATGGTGCAGAATATATTTTATTAATAAGGGCAGTTATGACAGTATTTTATTTAAGGCTATGAATTACAGCTTAAATGCAGGAGGCAAGAGAATAAGGCCGATGCTGTTATTATTAGGGTATATGTTATATAAAAAGGACTATCATACTGTAATTGATGCTGCTGGTGCACTGGAAATGATTCAAACATATTCCCTTATACATGACGATCTGCCATGTATGGATAATGATGACTTAAGAAGAGGTAAGCCTACTAACCACAAAGTATATGGAGAAGCTTTAGCTTTGCTTGCTGGTGACGGGCTTCTAAACGAGGCAATGAATATATTATTTAATTTAAGTTCTAAAATTGGACCTGACTGTGTAAAAGCTGCTTCTATAATAAGTAATGCATCTGGACCAAGCGGTATGATTGGAGGTCAGGTGGTAGATATTCTGGCAGAAAATAAAACCATTGATATTGAAGAGCTTACATATATGCATAAAAAGAAAACAGGAGCACTAATAAAAGCTTCTATTGTTGCCGGATCTGTATTAGGAGGAGCAAGTGAAGAAGATTTGAATATACTTGGATTATATGGAGAAAGCCTTGGACTGGCATTTCAAATTAAGGATGATATTTTAGATGTGACAGGAGAAAGCTCAAAATTGGGAAAAGATACAAAAGCTGATGAATCTAACAATAAAACTACATTTGTATCAGTGTATGGTATTGATGAGTGTAAAGAAATGTGTGAAAAGTTATCCTATAAGTGCATTGAATACCTTAGCATGATTAAAAGAGATACCAGTATCCTTAAGGACTTAACTATTAAACTGTTAAACAGAGTCAGCTAAATTTAGCCTATTAATATTATTAATGCTTTAAATGACAAATTTGAAGTTTTGATATTGAATAATGTGTATGATATAATTGTTCTTAAATGGTGGTGCAGTATTCTAGTCGGGTAAGTATTTTCTGAAGGCGGGGCTAAAAATCCGCTAAAGGGCATATCGATGAAGTTCCTTGTGCTTGCTTATGACGCCCAGTCATGGGCTTGTGCTGGGAGTAAGGGGGATGGGGCAATCGCAATGGCATGCGAATCTGACCCTACCTTCGTGGAGACCATTGCTTGTGTATTGGGCTAGGCGCCCAATGTACGACAGTGGGTTAAACCTGCATTGTGGTGATTTAGCTATGTGCAGTGTAGCCTGCCTTGAGTGTCATGGGTAGAGGTAAGATCATACTTTAGCTTTTGGCCAAAAAGCTATAAGTTATCGCTTAATTAAACCCATAATGCAAAAGAGGCTAGGGAAATACCTAACTGTTGGGGAAAACTCCTAGACTGTTATTTTTAAGTATATTAGGGATTGCAGTACGGACTAAGTGGCAATCCAGTACTATAGATGGTAACTCTATAGGCAGAGCATTAAAGGGAAACCGTCAGAATGGCGACATTTTGGTTGCTCTCCGGGAAATCCAACTGGACCTAAGCCGTAAATTTTACTTAATATACTACCACCAATTACTACAGTTGAAAGTTGAAAGTTAAAAGTTTTAAGTTTAGAGTCTGCTGTAATTGAAAGTTAAAAGTTGTTCTACAGTTTTGAGTTGAGAGGTAAGAAGTAGGAAGTAAGAGGTAAGAAGTAAGAGGTAAGAAGTAAGAGGTAAGAGTGATTGATAAATTTTTGCTAAAGCAAAAATTTTTAATTGTTTTTCTGCGTGGCAGAAAAACCACATTAACTATTAACTGTTAACTCTTAACTATTAACTGAATCACGGGGGTTTTTTTTTGGGAAGCGATAAATCTAGAACTGAAAATAAAAAAAGCGGAGTTAAAACCAGTACTAAATGGATTATCACAGCAATAATGTGGGCTGTTCTGTTTAGCGGCAGTGCTTCGCTTTTTTCTGATGTGCTGCTAAACAGGGTAAATTTGTTAGTGGCTTTTATTTTGCTTATTTTAATAATACTTACTGGTATAATTTTTGATATAATAGGTATTGCAGTAACTTCTGCAGATGAAGTTCCATTTCATGCAAAGGCTTCAAAGAAAATAAAAGGGGCTAAGATAGCTATTAATTTAATAAGAAATGCGGAAAAGGTATCCAGCTTCTGTAATGATGTAATAGGAGATGTGTGCGGTATAATAAGTGGTTCTATTGGAGTTATTATAGTGAATAAGGTTGCTTTGCTTTTTCCAAAGATTAATGCTACTATTGTTAGTACATTAATAGGAATATTAATTACTTCAATGACAGTTGGAGGAAAAGCTGTTGGCAAGGGCTTTGCCATAAGCAGCAGCAATAGTATTATAATGAAAGTTTCAAGGATAATAAACTTTTTTAAAAAAGGATAGATGAATATGTATACTTTGTTAAATGAATACAAGGATCCAGGGCAGATAAAAAAAATGTCACTTAAGCAGTTAAATGAATTTTCAAATGAAATCAGAGAGTTTTTAGTTGAAAAAGTATCAAAAACTGGCGGGCATCTAGCCTCAAACCTTGGGGTTGTTGAGTTAACAATAAGTTTGTATAATGTTTTTGACTTTGAAAAGGATAAGCTTATCTGGGATGTTGGACATCAGGCTTATGTACATAAAATATTAACTGGAAGAAAAGATAAATTTGATACTTTAAGACAATATGGAGGCTTAAGCGGATTTCCAAAAAGAAATGAAAGCAAATATGATATGTTTGATACGGGCCACAGCAGCACATCTCTTTCCGCAGCATTAGGCATGGCAAAAGCCAGAGATTTAAAAGGTGAAAAAAATGATGTGGTGGCAGTTATTGGTGACGGCGCTTTAACTGGAGGCATGGCATTTGAGGCATTAAATGATATAGGATATAGTAAGACAAAAATGATTATTATTTTAAATGATAATCAAATGTCAATTTCAAAAAATGTAGGGGGTATGTCAACATACTTAAGTAAAGTAAGACTTGATCCCAATTATAATAAATTAAAAGAAGAAGTTGATAATGCTATAAGTAAAATACCTAATATAGGAAAGGGTATGACTGCAAGTATTAAAAAAATCAAAAATGGAATAAAGCAGATTATGGTTCCAAGTATGCTTTTTGAAGACATGGGAATAAAGTATTTAGGCCCAATAGATGGACATAATATAAAGGATGTAAGCAAAGTTCTTCAGCTGGCAAAGGATATTAAGGGACCAGTTATCATACATGTGATAACTAAGAAGGGAAAAGGATATGAGTTTGCTGAAAAGAATCCAGGAAAATTTCACGGTATTGGACCATTTAACTGTGACAGCGGCGAAATATCCGGAAAATCTGGCAAAAGCTATTCATCTGCATTTGGGGATACTATTATTAAATTAGCTGAAGAGGATAATAGAATTGTTGCAATTACAGCTGCTATGAAGGACGGCACTGGTTTAACAAAGTTTGCTGAAAGATTTCCAAAAAGATTTTTTGATGTGGGGATAGCTGAACAGCATGCAGTTACCATGGCTGCTGGTATGTCCTGCGCAGGTTTAAAGCCAATATTTGCAGTGTATTCTACATTTTTACAAAGAGCATATGACCAGGTAATTCATGATATATGCATTCAGAATCTTCCTGTTATTTTTGCTATAGACAGGGCTGGTATTGTTGGAAATGATGGAGAAACCCATCAGGGAATATTTGATTTGTCATATTTATCACAAATGCCTAATATGACAATAATGTGCCCAAAGTGTACTGAGGAATTACAATATATGTTTAAATGGGCTGTTAATTTTAATGGACCTGTTGCCATAAGATATCCAAGAGGCGGTGACAATGATAAAGTATTACTTTCACCTATTAAAAATTATAAATTAGGTAAATGGGAAGTACTTTTAAAGTCGGGAAACATTGCACTTATTGCTACTGGGAAAATGGTTCAGACTGCAGTCTTAGTCAGGGAAAAGTTAAAGGATTCAGGTATTAATATTTCTGTAATAAATGCAGTATTTGTAAAACCAATTGATGCAGATTTACTAAAGACACTTGTGGATAAAGATTATACTATTATCACTGTGGAGGATAACGTTACTCATGGAGGCTTTGGTTCAATGGTACTGGAGTTTGTAAATTCCCTGCATAAGAACACCAAAGTTTATAATTTAGGATTCAAAGATGAATTTGTTACTCATGGCAATGTAAATATATTATATAAGCTATACGGATTAGATGTAGATGGAATTATTAAAAGTATTCTAAACACATTATAAAATATTAAGGAGCAGAAAATGTCAGATAAAAAAGAAAGAATTGATGTACTACTTGTTAATAAGGGGATTTTTCAATCAAGGGAAAGAGCAAGGGCCAGTATTATGGCAGGTGAAATTTTTGTAGATGATATAAGAGTTGATAAATGCGGTGAAAAGATAAAAGAAAATTCAAAAATTGAATTTAGGGGAACTGAACTGCCATATGTGAGCAGGGGCGGTTTAAAACTTGAAAAAGCTGTAAATAATTTTAATATTAATTTAAAAAATAAAATATGTATTGATATTGGTGCGTCAACTGGAGGATTTACAGACTGTATGCTGCAAAATAATGCAAAAAAAGTATTTTCCATTGATGTTGGATATGGACAATTTGCATGGAAACTTAGAATAGATCCAAGGGTTGTTTGTATGGAGAGAACAAATATAAGATATGTTACACCTGACAAGCTGGGTGAACTAGCTCAGTTTGCCAGCATAGACGTTTCGTTTATTTCTTTAGAAAAGGTAATCCCTGCAGCAGTAAACCTGCTTGACCAAACTGGAGAAATTATGGCATTAATAAAACCTCAATTCGAAGCTGGAAGAGAAAAGGTGGGTAAAAAGGGTGTTGTTAGGGAAAAATCTACCCATATTGAAGTCATAGAAAAAATAGCAGTATTTATTGAAAAATCCAGTTTAAAAATTAAAGCCATTGATTATTCTCCAATTAAGGGACCTGAAGGTAATATTGAATACTTAATTTATTTTACCAAGGATAAAAACTTTAAAGAAAAATTTACTATGGAACAAATAGAAGAATTAGTAGAAAAATCACATAAAAATTTAAATGGAGAGTAGTTATGAAAAATATTGGAATCAATGTAAATACTTCTAAAGAAGATTATGAAGATAAACTAAACTACATTATGAGTAATATTTACAATATAGACAATGAAGTAAAAATAGTTGTATTTAAAGATACTTTAGGATTAGATAACATTAAAGATAAAAAACTTGATGCTATGATCGTACTTGGCGGGGATGGAACAATTCTAAGTACTGCCAGGGCTATCTCTAAATTTCAGGTTCCTATATTAGGAATAAATATTGGACATTTAGGCTTTCTTGCACAGGTTGAAATAAGCCATTGTCTTCCTGCACTGCAGGCACTGCTTAGAAATGAATATGAGATTGAAGAAAGATCTCTCCTTCAATGTACATATGAAGAAGATGGTATTAAAAAATTACTTCCTGCACTAAATGATATTGTTTTATCTAAGGGAACTTTGGCAAGAATAGTAAAATATAACATATATATTGACAATAAATTTTATACCACATTTGTAGCAGATGGTGTAATTATATCAACACCAACAGGATCTACAGCATACTCATTATCTGCAGGTGGACCAATAATGTATCCAACTCTTTCCTTATTTTCTATTACACCTATTTGTCCACATTCAGTAGGCATGAGAACACTTATTATTGACAGCAAAAGTACAGTTAAAGTACAAGTGGTCAGAAGTTATGAAAGCGTTTTTTTAACATTAGATGGACAGGAATTTATGGAAATGGGCCATAACAACTTTATTACAGTAAGTTCATATCCCTATAAATGTAAATTAATCAGGTTTAATGATTATGATTATTTTGATGTTCTTAGGAAAAAGATTACAACGAGAACTAAAGAATGCGGGGGTGACCTAGAAAATGAAAGTTAACAGACATGCAAAAATTCTGGAAATAATAAATTCAAAGGCCATAGAAACCCAGGAAGAATTAGCGGAAGAATTGAAAAACAGCGGAATAGATGTGACCCAGGCCACGGTGTCTAGGGATATTAAAGAATTAAAATTAACTAAAGTATTAAATGATGATGGAAAATATAAATATGCAGCTATAACTCAAAAGGATAATTTTATGTCAAATAAATTCATAGCATTATTTGCTCAAACAGTAACTCATGTAGAAAATGTAGATAATTTTATTGTTATCAAGACATTATCAGGTTCTGCTCCAGCAGCCGCTGAGGCAATTGACTCATTTAACCTTGATGGCATAGTTGGAACTCTTGCAGGCGATAATACTATATTTGTTCTTACAAGGAACAGAGAAAAAGTTATAGAAATAACTCAAAGAATGAAAAAGCTGTTAAAGGAATAGGAGGTAGTTTTTTATGCTGCTTCAGTTAAATATAAAGAACTTTGCATTAATAGAAAATTTAAGTATTTCCTTTGAAAAGGGGTTAAATATCCTCACTGGAGAAACTGGAGCTGGTAAGTCAATTCTTATTGATGCAATTAGCTTTGTACTGGGAAGCAAGTTTAATAAGGATTTAATCAGAACTGGTGAGTCAAAGACTTTTGTAGAAGCAATATTTTCTATAGAAAATCCCAAAACATATGAAATGCTGAAACAAAATGATATTGAATATGATGATGTGATTATTATAAGCAGAGAAACATTTCAAAGCGGAAAGAGTATAGCAAAGATTAATGGAAAAGCATTGCTTTTATCTAATTTAAAGGAAATCAGCACAACATTACTTGATATACATGGACAGCATGAAAATCAAAATCTGCTGGATCCGTCAAATCATATAATTTACTTAGATAATTATGGTGGTAAGGATATTGAACAGCTAATTGAACAATTTAAAAAGGGATACGATGAACTAAAGGAAATTGATTCTAAAATTGAAAGTTTATCCGGCAATCAGGGAGAAAGAGAAAAACTTACAGATTTTTTAAATTATCAAATTAAAGAAATAGAAGATGCAAAGCTGAAAGAAGGAGAGGACGATGAACTTGATGAGAAATATAAGCTGTTATATAATTCTGAAAAAATAAGTCAGGTTCTTTCTTCTGCATATGAAACTTTATACAATGGAAATGAAAATATGACATCTATATTTGACAGACTGGGAATTGTTATAAGAGATTTAAAAAATATTAGTGAAAATTTAAGCAGTATAAATGATATAGTAAAATCCCTTGAAGAGGCTTATTATATCATTGAAGAGAAAACCGAAGAAATTAGAAACATAAGGGATAATGTACATTATGATGAAAATGAAATGGAATATATAAATAGCAGAATATTTGCTATCAGTACTTTAAAAAGGAAGTATGGAAGTACAATTACGGAAATACTAAAATATAAAAATAAACTTTTAGAACAATACACACAGCTTAATAATTCAGGTGAAATTATTAAGGAGTTAGAAAATAAAAGAAAAGTAATTCTAAATGAACTCAATGATATTGGAACACATATTCATCAAATAAGAGAAAACACATCTAAAAAACTGGAAAAAAATATAAAAGAAGAATTAAATCAAATAGGGCTTGAGAAAAGCATTATTAAAATTAATGTGGAACTGGAAGAACAAATTAATTCTAATGGATTGGACAAAGTACAGTTTTTAATTTCCACAAATCCGGGAGAACCATTAAAGCCTCTTGAAAAAGTAGTTTCAGGCGGTGAATTATCAAGAATAATGCTAGCTATTAAGACTGTTTTTGCAGATCGCGATAAAATTCCATCTATTATATTTGATGAAGTGGATACTGGAGTAAGTGGAAGAATAGCACAAAGCGTTGCTGAAAAAATGTTTGTAATTTCAACTTCACATCAGGTTTTTTGTGTAACACATCTGCCGCAGATTGCATGCATGTCTGATGCTCACTATGTAGTTCAAAAGAATGTTCTTAAGGACAAAACATTTACCGAAGTTAAAAAAATAGATAGGAATGAAAAAAAGTTAGAAATTGCCAAAATGATTGGAGGCAGTGAGGTTACAAAGATAACCATGGAACATGCAGATGAGCTGATAAAAATGGCAGATGAAAAAAAGAAAATTCTTAACAAAAAAACTGTTTAAAAAAAATATTTTTGCAAAAAATAAAGTAGTAATAGGTTAAATAGAAATTTACTTTCTATTTATGCTTATGACTGCTTTTTTTATGGTTATTTTAATAATAATTTTACTTTTATGATAATAAAGTTTATGACCTCAAACTTTAACTCAAATTCAAACTATATAATAGGATAACTATAACTAATTGCGGGCAACTTAAAACTACAACAATAAATAAATAGGAGGGTTAATATGAACAATAAGCATAAAAAAATTTTACTTTCAATAATAAGTCCTATCCTATTGTTTTCTATGGTTGCCCTATATAATATTGAAAATATACCAGCAACTATTTTTATAAGAGAAGGAAATGAAATTAAAAGCAATTGTTTTATTAATTTAAAACAAAGCACCATAAGTGGTATTTCAGGAAAAAAATTTGATATAAGCTTTTTAGGAATAATTCCAGTAAAATCTGTATCCGTAAAGGCTGTTGACAATAGAATATCTGTTTATCCCGGCGGAGTACCTGTAGGAGTAAAGCTTAATACAAAAGGAGCTTTAGTTGTTGGATTATGCGATATAGAATCAAACAATGGAAAAGTAAGCAGTCCCGGAGCTGTCAGCGGCATACAAATTGGAGACAGCATAATAAAGGTAAACGGGCAGGAAATTAACTCGGCAGAGGATGTATCCAGGGAAATAAATGCAAATAGTACAAAAGGTGCAAAAGTAGAAATATTAAGAAAAGGAACAATAATAACAAAGGAAATAACACCTGTAAAAAGTTTGAAGGATAATAGCTACAAAATAGGATTATGGGTAAGAGATTCAACTGCCGGGGTGGGAACTCTGACCTTTTACGATAGAAATTCAGGAATGTTTGCAGCACTTGGTCATCCAATAACAGACGTTGATACAGGAACTATACTAAGTGTAAATAATGGAGAAATTGTAAAGTCATCCATTTTAAGCGTAAGAAAAGGTGAAAAAGGCAGTCCAGGTGAATTAAAGGGTATATTTGTAGATGAAGATAATTCTTTAGGGAAAATATATAAGAACACACAATGCGGAGTTTTTGGAAAAAGTAATGGAAAGATAATAAACAGAAAGTTTAACAAACCAATGGAAATTGCATTACGAAATGAAATAAAAACAGGACCGGCTCAAATAATAACCACTATAAATGGCGAGGAATCGGAAATGTATGACATTGTCATAGAAAAACTATTAACTCAGGAAGAACCAGGCCCTAAAAGCATGATAATAAGAGTTACAGATCCTAAATTATTAGAGAAGACCGGCGGCATTGTTCAGGGAATGAGTGGAAGTCCAATAATACAAAATAATAAGATAGTGGGAGCTGTTACTCATGTTCTGATAAATAAACCTGACACAGGCTATGGAATTTATATAGAATGGATGCTTAAGGATTCAAATACCATTAAAAATTAGGATATATATAAACCATAAAAATTAGTGTATAATTTAGATAGCAGTAATGCTATCTATTATTTTGTTTAAAATTTTTTTGGCGAAAGAAGGAATTAATTAATTTTTGTCGAATACATTAATTGTTAAGATATGGGAATTAAATAATAAAGGAGAGAAATTTATATGGATGAAACAAAAATAAGGGTAGTTATTGCAGATGATAATAAAGAATTTTGTAACATCTTAAATGATTATCTTTTAAGTCAAAGAGATATTGTGGTAACTGGAATTGCTAAGGATGGTCTGGAGGCTTTAAAGTTAATTGAAGAAAAAAAGCCTGATTTAGTGGTATTAGATATTATTATGCCCCATTTAGACGGACTTGGAGTTTTGGAAAGGTTGAATGTTATGAACATGGATCCTATGCCAAGAGTAATAGTTTTGTCAGCTGTTGGCCAGGATAAAATTACCCAAAGGGCAATAAGCTTAGGTGCAGATTATTATGTAGTTAAACCTTTTGATATGGATGTATTCACAAAAAGAATCAGACAGATGTTTAATAATACAATATCAAATAGTGATTCTAAAAAAACCATTTCTATTGTGGATTCTTCAGAAATCAAAATTAATAGACCAGAGCCCAATGATTTAGAGGGAGAAATTACAAATATAATTCATGAAATCGGAGTTCCTGCCCATATCAAAGGTTATATGTATTTAAGAGAAGCAATAACAATGGTTGTAAATGATATAGAATTATTGTCAGCAGTGACAAAGGAATTATATCCTTCAATTGCTAAAAAGTATAATACTACAGCAAGCAGAGTGGAAAGAGCTATTAGGCATGCCATTGAAGTAGCCTGGTCCAGAGGACAGGTAGATACTATAAATAAAATATTTGGATATACAATTCATAACGATAAAGGTAAACCAACAAATTCTGAATTTATTGCAATGGTGGCAGATAAATTAAGACTGAAAAACAAGGTGAGCTAATAAATATGCTTGATATTACCATACAAATGTGCTTATAATAAATGTATAAATTGAGTTAAATTATAAAATTGACAATTGAACTAATTCAATTGTCAATTTTAATCTATGTTGTATGTTTTTTGCAAGATATATATTATTATATAGTAAAGGAGGTATATAATGGATTTTACTGAAAAAACAATAGATGAAAAAAACATATATAAAGGAAAAATTATTAATGTTAATTTAAGAACTGTAGAGCTGCCAAATGGGAAGATATCAAAGCGTGAAATAGTAAATCATCCAGGAGGAGTGGCAATTCTTGCATTTAAAAATGATAATACCATATTAATGGTAGAACAATTTAGAAATCCTATTCAAAAAAAATTACTTGAACTGCCTGCTGGTAAATTAGAACCTGGAGAAGATACAAAGGTGTGCGGCTTAAGGGAACTGGAAGAGGAAACCGGATATAAGGCAGATAAATTCGAATATATGGGGAAAATAGTAACATCACCAGGATTCTGTGACGAATATATATATATTTACAAAGCTGAAGATTTATATAAGGGCACTACAGGTTTAGGTGATGAAGATGAATTTATTAATGTTCATGAATTAAATATAGAAAAAGCAAAAGAAATGATTAAAAATGGAGAAATAATTGATGGCAAGACCATCAGTGCTTTTGCAATGATATAAAATTAAGGAATATTACCGTCCTTGTAATCATAATATTAAAAAGATGATTACGAGGGGGTAAATATTATGAAGGACAATGTTATATATTCAAGGATAAATGAACATATTCAGGAAAATTTCTGGATGTATGTAGTAAGTATATTCTGCCTTTGTACCGGGGTTGTGCTGGGAATATATAGTGTTAAGTATATGGGTTCAATAGATAAAAATGATTTAGTAAGTTATATAAATGGTTTTACTTCTTCATTTAAAGATAATGGGATACAGTATAAAGCAATTTTTTTCCAAACGTTAAAAAATAATCTGCCATTTATTGCAGCAATGTGGTTTCTGGGACTCACAATGGTTGGCCTTCCAGTAATAATTATATTGGATCTGATAAAGGGATTTACATTGGGCTTTACAATAAGTTTTATGATAAACAGCATAGGTTTTAATGGAATATGGGTTTCTCTTGTTGGAATTATACCTCAAAATATAATTTATATCCCCTGCATTTTATTTACTTCTGTTGTAGCAATGCAGTTTTCTTTAGAATTATTAAAGGACAGAGGAACAAAAAAATGGACATCTAATATAGGAATGAGGATTTCAGGCTATTCCATAACTTTTATTATAGCTTCCTTATTTATGATTTTAGGATTTTTTATAGAATCATATGTTACACCAAATTTAATTAAACTGCTATTTTAATTCCAGGTGAAAAAATGAAAGAATGCACTAATTTTTTTTATACAATTAAGATAATTATTGAATGTTTTTTTATTTTAATCACATTTGGTGTTTTTTTACCTAAAATAATTGATTACTTTCTATACATTATAATGATATCCAAAGGTCCTGGCCCAAATAGTATTTTAGTATATAGTTTAATTGATAAGAATAGATATTTTTTATTTAATTATTTTAGAGTATTTCAAATACTTCTAAGTTATTTTGTATAATAATAAATGCTGGGTAAATTAAGGAGAAAAAAATGGGAGAGTATATTGATGAGTATATTGATTTTTTAAAAGAGAAAAAAATGAGTGATAACACAGTAGATGCTTATTCCAGGGATTTAAAAAGATTTTCAAATTTTCTAATTGAAAGAAATGAAAATATATTAAAAATCAATGTTATTACTTTAATGGCCTTTACTCAGGAGCTTAAAAAGAAGGGAAAGGCTAACTCCTCTATTGCCCGAAATATTGTTTCTATAAGAAACTTCTATAAATATTTAATAAGAAAAAATATTATACATGAAGAACCAACTATAAACTATGAAATGCCTAAAATTCAGCATAATATACCTGAAATTTTAACTGTAGGAGAAGTGGACAGGCTTTTAAGCTCTCCTGATCTTATTAATAATAAAGGCATAAGGGATAAAGCTATGCTTGAGTTAATGTATGCTGCCGGGCTTAAAGTTAACGAGCTTCTAAGTTTAACTATATTTGATGTGAACTTAAAATTATCATATATTAAATGTGTTGGTACAAAGAAAAGGAGAGGATTATTCCAATTGGCTCTTATGCCGTCAAATATATAAATAAATATCTGGCAGTAAGAAATGAAATAAACATCTACAATCTGGATTTGTTATTTTTAAATTTACATGGAACAAAAATGACAAGACAGGGATTTTGGAAAACTATTAAATATTATGCTAAAAAATCGGGAATAAATAAAACCATAAACTCATATACACTAAGACATTCATTTGCTGTACACCTTTTGGAAAATGGAGCAGATATAAAATCAGTTCAGGAAATGCTTGGACATAATGATTTAGGTTCTACTCAGATATATTCAACAATAGTGAAAAAAAGTAAAATAGCTGAAGTTTATAAAAAAGCACATCCAAGGGCATGAAAAAACACCATATAAATTAAGTTTACATATTTTTTATATTTAAATAAAATAAATTTATAGCATTATATCAAAAAGACGAGGAGTGGATTAAATGAATTTAAAAAAAATTAATGAAAGTTCCCAGTATGTAAAATCAAAAATCAAAAATAATCCTGAAATAGGAATAATACTTGGCTCTGGATTAGGAGATTTAGCAGACTATGTTATAAATCCTACTTATGTAAATTATAGTGAAATTCCTAATATGCCTGTTTCAACAGTAAAAGGCCATGTAGGAAGATTTGTATTTGGAGAAATGCAGGGTAAAAATGTGGTAATGATGCAGGGAAGAGTTCACTATTATGAGGGAAATTCAATGGAGGATGTAGTGCTTCCAGTACATATAATGAAGAAACTGGGCATTAAAACTTTAATTGTTACTAATGCAGCTGGTGGAGTAAATACAACATTTGTACCTGGAGATTTAATGATTATAAAAGATCATATTAATTTTGCATTTAACAACCCTTTAATAGGCAGAAATGAAGAAGAGATAGGACCTAGATTCCCGGATATGTCAGAAGCATATTCAAAACAGCTTATAGATATAGCGGAAAATTGTGCTTTAAGCTTAAATATAAAAGTTGTGGAAGGCACATACATTATGATGACTGGACCATGTTATGAAACTCCTGCAGAAGTCAGAATGGCAAGATTATTAGGAGGGGATGCTGTAGGAATGTCTACTGTTCCTGAAGTAATTGCTGCTAATCACTGCGGCATTAAAGTTTTAGGAATATCATGTATCACAAATATGGCAGCAGGAATATTGAATCAGCCATTAGTTCACACAGAGGTTATAGAAACTTCAAATAAGGTAAAAGATAAGTTTACAAAACTAGTAAATAAAATCATAAGTGAAATTAATTAATTATAAATATATGGAGGTCACTATGGATTTATTAGATAAAATAAAGCAAAGTAAGGAATATATATTAAGTGTAGACAACAGGAATGTGGATGCAGCTATTATACTGGGCACAGGACTTGGAAGTATAGTTAATGATATTGAAAATAAAATAACAATAAAATACAAGGATATACCGAATTTTCCTGTATCAACAGTTAAAGGTCATGCTGGAGAACTGATATTAGGTGACTTAAATGGAAAGAGAGTTCTTGTCCTAAATGGCAGATTTCATTACTATGAAGGTTATAAAATGGAAAAGGTTACTTTTGCTGTAAGAGTGATTAAGAGTTTAGGCATAAACAATTTAATTGTTTCCAATGCTGCTGGCGGTATGAATCCTAAATTTTCAGCTGGGGATTTAATGATTATTACAGACCATTTAAATTTAATTGGTACAAATCCTTTAATAGGAAAAAACTATGAAGAATTAGGACCAAGATTTCCGGATATGTCTAATGCTTATGACAAATCATTAGTAGAACTTGCAGAGAAATCTGCAGATAAATTAAATATTGAAATTAAAAAGGGTGTATATGCTTCAGTATCTGGACCAAACTATGAAACACCTGCAGAGCTTAGAATGCTGAGGTTAATTGGAGGGGATGCAGTTGGCATGTCTACGGTACCTGAAGTAATCGTTGCTAACCATATGAGTATGAAAGTACTAGGAATATCATGTATAACAGATATGGCAATTGCTGATAATCTGGAACCATTAGATCATAAGAAGGTTATGGAAACAGCTAATAAAGCAATGGATAAATTTGTTGCATTAGTTAAAGAAATTATAGGACAGATGTAAACAGGGGGACTTTATCATGAGAATGTATGATATTATAATGAAAAAAAGAAATGGATTAGAGTTGTCAACTGAAGAAATTAATTTTTTTATTGAAAACTATACAAAGGGAAACATTCCTGATTATCAGGCATCTGCATTAACCATGGCTATATATTTTAAAAAAATGAATAGAAGGGAAACTGCAGATTTAACTATGGCTATGGTTAAATCAGGCGATGTTTTGGATCTGTCAAAAATTGAAGGAATAAAAGTTGACAAGCACAGCACGGGAGGAGTTGGAGATACTACAACATTAGTACTTGGACCAATGGTAGCAGCTTTAGGAATACCCGTTGCAAAGATGTCAGGAAGAGGACTTGGACATACTGGAGGAACAATAGATAAATTAGAATCTTTTAAAGGATTTTCAGTGGAAATGACTGAAGATAAATTTATTGAAAATGTAAATAATATTAAGCTGGCAGTTGCAGGACAAACAGGTGATCTGGCTCCCGCAGATAAAAAGCTATATGCACTAAGGGATGTAACTGCCACGGTAGATAATGTTTCTTTAATAGCTTCCAGCATAATGAGTAAAAAAATTGCCGCAGGAGCAGACTGCATTGTACTGGATGTAAAAGTTGGAGATGGAGCTTTTATGAAAACTCCAGAGGCAGCAAGAGAATTAGCTGATGAAATGGTGAGTATAGGAAAAAGCGTAGGAAGAAATACTATTGCTGTAATTTCAGATATGGATCAGCCCCTTGGATTTGCCATAGGAAATGCTTTAGAGGTAAAGGAAGCAATTAATACCTTAAAAGGCAAGGGACCTAAGGATTTACTTGAACTATGCCTTACTTTAGGAAGCAATATGGTAGTGTTGGCAAAGAAAGCAGGAAATATTGAAGAAGCAAGAGAAATGCTTTTAGATGTTATAGAAAACGGAAAGGCTTTGAAGAAACTAAAAGAATTTGTAGCTGCTCAGGGAGGAGATACAAGCTGTATAGAAAACACAGAGCTGCTTCCTAAGGCAAAATATGTTATTCCCGTAGTATGCCTTAAAGATGGACTTATATCAAAAATCCATGCTCAAAATATAGGACTTATAGCAATGGAGCTTGGAGCAGGAAGAGCAACAAAGGACAGTAAAATAGACCTGGCAGTAGGCATGGTCTTAAATAAAAAAAGAGGAGATAAAGTTTCTAAAGGTGATATATTAGCTTATGTATATGCTAATGATAAGGATAAAGGAAACAAGGCAGTAAATGACATAAATGCAAATTATGAAGTAACTGATTCATATAAAGAAGATAAAAAACTTATATATGATGTGATAAGATAAATATAAATCCCCATAAATACTTAATCAAAAGTATTTATGGGGATTTTTGCATCCTTATTTGGAAAATAATAATAGCCATAAATTAATGAAATGTTGGGGAAAATAAACTCAAGGAAAGGAGTGTAATGATGAATAAGTTAATTAAAAAAATTATTTCAGTTAGCTGTTTAACATTATTTTTAACGCCATTGATTTGCACCAATAATTTTGCAGGAGCAGAAGGAGAAAACAGCGGAATAAATGTAGATGCAAAATCCGCAATACTTATGGAACCTGTAAGCGGTAAAATAATTTATGAAAAAGGCTCTCATGAAAAATTAGCTCCAGCATCTGTTACAAAAATAATGACTATGCTTTTGACTATGGAAGCTATAGATAGCGGAAAGATAAAACTCTCAGATAAAGTTACAGCAAGTGAAAATGCAAAGAAAATGGGTGGGAGTACTATGCTTTTAGATACTGGAGAAGTTCGTACAGTGGAGGAACTTTTAAAGGGTATAGCAATAGCATCTGGAAATGATGCTGCAGTAGCCATGGCTGAATACCTTGCAGGATCTGAAGAAAGTTTTGTGGTTAAAATGAATGAAAGAGCTGCCAGTCTTGGAATGAAAGATACAACTTTTAAAAACTGCACAGGGCTTCCTATTCAGGGACATTTAACAAGTGCATATGATATAACATTAATGAGCAGAGAATTATTAAAACATCCTAAAATTCTTAAATATTCAGGAACATATATGGAAACTATATCCGAAGGAAGAAAAACACCAATAGGACTAGTGAATCATAATAAACTTGTTAGGTTTTTTAAAGGCTGTGATGGGCTTAAGACAGGGTTCACAGAAGAAGCCAAGTATTGTATTTCATCAACAGCAGTAAGGGATAATGTTAGAATGCTTGCAGTAATTATGGGAGCTCCAACATATAAAGTGAGAAACAGGGATGCAAGTATGCTGATGAATTATGGATTTTCTAAATATGAAGCTAAAAATGTAATTAAAAAGGATTCAACATTGGATAAAATACAGTTAACTGGGAAAAGTGAAAAGTTTATTTATGCCAAGGCTTGTGATGATTTAAATATAGTAGTTGAAAAGGGCAGGGATAATAAAATAACTCAAAAATATATTATACTTGAGCCAAAGACTAAAAAAGGATACAAAAAAAATGATGTGGTTGGATATTGCGAAGTTTATGTTGATGGAGAATTAAGGGGAAAAGCTGATATTTATACTGACAGAGATTTTAAAAATGGCGGTGTTTTTGATTATTTGAAAAACAATTTCAAAAATGCTTTTGATAAAGCAATATAATTATTTGCGGTGGCATTTATAATTTAAGTATGATAATCTTAAATTATAAATGCTTTTTTTAATATTTATATAGGAGAGATCTTTATGTCATTAAATATAAAAATACATAATTTTGAAGGCCCTTTTGATTTATTACTTCACTTAATAAAGAAAAATGAAATGGATATTTATAATATAAGTATATATGAAATAACAGATCAATATTTACAATATTTAAGGTCAATGAGGGATCTTGACCTTGAAATAACTTCAGAATTTATAGTTATTGCAGCAACGCTTATTGAAATTAAATCAAAAACTCTTCTTCCAAAGGCGAAAAATGATGAGAGTGCTGCGGATCTTGAAGGTAATGATCCAAGAAAAGAGCTTGTTCAAAAACTTCTGGAATATAAAAAGTATAAGGCAGTATCAGTTTATTTTAAGGAGAAGATGGAAGAAAACGGAGTAACCTTCAGTAAAAAACCTGAAATAATTGTGGAAAATAAAAAAGAAAACAAATTAGAGGATATTCTAAAAAATGTAACCATATTGAAATTATATTATGTTTACAATGATTTAATGAATAAATATAAAAATAGGATGAATGATAATATTAACATAGATAAAGGAATAGCAATTGACAGATATAAAATTGAAGATAAGATGATTTTCATTCAGGACAGAATAAGGACATCAAAAAACACAAGCTTTTCCAGGATAGTCAGCGGCTGTGAATCAAAAATAGAAGTAATTGTTTCATTTTTAGCACTGCTGGAATTAATAAAGTTAAAGGCTGCAAAGGTGACACAGGACAGCAGCTTTAGTGAAATTTATATAGAGGGAGCCGACATAAATGAAGAACACTAATATTAATCAAATTAAAATTGAAGAACCACCAAATAAGGATATTTATTTCTCTATTATTGAATCTTTATTATTTGCAAGCGGTGAGCCCCTTAAAATTGAATATATATCAAATATAATTGAATGCAGTATTCCTTTTACAAAAGATTTGCTGGATTGCATGATTAAAGAATATTCACGTGAGGATAGGGGAATAAAATTAATTAATGTTAATGATACATATCAGCTTGTAACCAAACCTAAGAATTCAGAGTATGTACAAAAGCTTTTAAAAACAAATGTGAGACAATCCTTGTCGCAGGCAGCATTAGAAACATTATCTATAATTGCATACAAGCAGCCTATAACTAGAATTGAAATTGATGAGATCAGAGGGGTAAAAAGTGATAGGGCAGTTCTCACACTGGCAGAGAAAAATTTAATAAAGGAAACGGGAAGATTAGATGTACCTGGAAGACCAATTCTTTATTCAACAACAGATGAATTCTTAAAGTTTTTCGGGCTGGAAAATTTAAATCAAATGCCTCAGCTGGAGACTCTAATAGATAAATATAGTGAAGATGAGGAAAGTTAATCCTCATCTTCATCAATGGCAACTGTGTCTTCACCAAAAGAAGACTTGTTTTCTTTCCCTTGATTATTTTTTTTGCAGGTATTTTTACCATCTTTATTAAAAAATCCTTTCAACATATCAATAACCTGAGGTATACTGTCTACAATCCTATCATAAGTATTGTCCTGATCAACAGATAATACCCTTACTGCATCTTGCTTGATTACTAAAAATGCCACAGGTTTCACACTGACACCTGCTCCGCTTCCACCTCCAAAAGGATATTTCAGATTTCCATTGTTAACTTTTCCATTAAATTCACTTCCACCAGATGCAAACCCAAATGATACCTTAGATAGTGGAATAATTATTGTACCATCTTTGGATTCTACTGGATCTCCAACAATGGTATTAACATCAACCATTTCTTTAATGTTTTCCATAGTTGATTTCATAAGATTTTCTATAGGATGACTGTTTTCCATTTTTATACCCTCCAATATTAAATATTTTAAAATTAATCAATATCAGCTTTTTTTATGCTAAAGTGCACTGATAGGATTAAAATGATTATACAAATAACATTTACTATATTTAATAGAAATATACTATTTATTTCTAAATTAAAAAAAGATTTATTAAAATGAGGCTTAACACTGAAATTATACCTTTTTACATTTAAAAAAATGGATAAAAATTTATATATCCATGGATAGGTATTGTAAATCATTCCATAAAATAAACCTGTAAAAGCAGCATCTTCAAAGCCGTAATCCATGTTTATTGAAAAGTAGTTATATGGTTTCATGGGATTTTTATCAAACTTATGTAATAATTCAATTATTGAGGTTTTCCTAAAGGTTTTCTTCTTTTTTATGGTTTCAGCATTATATTTTTTTATATTTTTGCTTATATCTATCCTGAAACTATATATAAATAAATAAAATTTTTTATTAATAAGTTTAAATTTAATTTTAATTGGGAAAGGTACCAGTAATAAAAAAGCTAGAAAAATGAAAAATAATTTCATAAGTATATTTCCTCCAAAGAACATGGATTTGCATAATTGCCATTTCATAGTATTACCAATTAACTAAAAAATATAATAATGGAGAAAAATATCAGTATTAATTATAGAATTATTGCAAAAAATAATACATGGATAAAAATTTTAATTGAAAGAGGGTAATTTTACGAATGAAAATAAAAAGAGCCTCAGTCTTTATATTTACAATGATTTTTATAATAGCTGGTTTCCATACTGTAAATGCTGATGATTTAAATAATGATAAAGTTCCATATATTAATGCCAAATGTGCCATTGCTATGGATAGTACAACTAAAATACCTTTATTAGAAAAGAATTCCCGTATCACTGTGCCTATTGCAAGTACCACTAAGATAATGACTATTTTAGTAGCACTGAAATATGGAGATTTAGATAAATTAATTGAAATATCGGATAAAGCATCTGGTATAAAAGGGTCCACAGTAGGTTACAGGAAAGGAGAACGTATATCTTTAAAAGAATTACTATATGGGTTAATGCTGAGATCTGGCAATGATGCAGCTATAGCTATTTCAGAGGGAATGTGCGGCAGTGTGGATGAATTTGTAAACTTAATGAATGAATATGCTGTTTCCCTTGGACTTTCAAATACTCATTTTGAGTCTCCACATGGATTAGACAGCTTAAATCATTATTCCACTGCATATGATCTGGCATACCTTACATGTATTGCAAAGCAATATGATTTATTTAATGATATAGTTTCATCTAAAGATGTAGAGGCATCAGAGCATGCATTTACAAGAAGCTATCATAACATAAATAAAATACTATGGCAGCTTCAGGGAGCCAATGGAGTAAAAACCGGATTTACAGGAGGAGCTGGAAGGTGCCTTGTAACTTCTGTAGATGTAAAAGGTCACGACGTAGTTATAGTAGTTTTGAACAGTACTCCACGCTGGAAGGAAACCACAAAAATTTATGATTATGTAATGAAAAACTATGAATATAAAAAAGTTATTGCAAAAGATCAGAAAATGGGGGAGATATTTACATCAAGGGGTGTTATTAAACTGCAGTCTCAAAGTGATATAGTTTTACCTGTAAAAGACTGTGATAATTTAAGAGTTGAAATAAAAAAGCCTCTAAAAATAGATACAACAGTAAATAAGGGTGATAACATAGGTAAAGTTAATGTTTACTGCAATGAAAAATTATTAATTAATTCTCCTCTAATAGCATCTAATACTGTTAAAGTTCATGAACTCAATCCATTTAAATGGCTTAAACAAAAAGTAAATAATTAAGATACTGCTTAAATAGCAGTATTTTTTTGTAACAAAATTTAATTGTTAAGATATTTTAATAGTAGGGAAATTTACTAGGTTTTTAAAGTCACTAATGTTTTGGAGGTAAAACATGAACTATGAAATTAGAGATTGCATTGATGCAGGCACAGAATATTGTCCATGTCATTTAGCTGAGAGCGGGGACTGCATATTATGTTCTCAATTATGCGGTAAAAGCTTCTGCGATTGTGTTAATTGGAAAGGAGTCTGCATCTATCAGGAGTATTTCTGGAATGGCTGCAAGGCAAAGGGTGAAAGAAAGAGCTTTTTATGCAGGATAATCAAAAAAGAAATCATAAATGATTCCTATTTTATGTTTCATATCAGCGTAACACATAAAATGGCTCAGGATTTAGTACATCCGGGAAGTTATGTATTTCTAAGAAAGGAAGATACAGTAGCTTTTTATGATACACCTATTTCTGTTATGGATGTAGATTTGGAAGAAAATATAATTAAGGTTGTCATAGAAAGCAAAGGAATAAAGACAAAAGAGCTTTTAACTTTAAACGAAAATGATAAGGTGTTATTAAGAGGCCCATACTGGAATGGGGTATTGGGACTAAAAAGTATATACAAATGCAGGGACAGTAATGTACTGCTTATTGCAATAGGAATAGGCCAGGCTCCATTAATTCCTGTAATGAAAAAGCTGTATTCTAATGGAAATAATATTTTTGTTATTTTGGATACAGTTAACTATAATGATACTTTTATTCAAGAATATTTAAATATGTGCAGTGCAAAAGTAATGAAGGTACCTGTATTAAAGAAAGGACAACTAACAGAAGAATTTAAAAAATTAGTAAAAGAAAATATCATTAAAGAAAATATTAAACTTATTCATGTAGATGCTCAAGACATAATTATTTATGAACTTTTAGAAAATGTAAAAAATGATGAGGTTAAGTTAACCTGCTGCAATAATGCCAAAATGTGCTGTGGAGAGGGCATATGCGGAACCTGCAGCGTTAGATATAAGGGTCATGTTGTTAAAAGATTATGTAAACTCCAGACAGAACCTGAATATATTTTTAAAGATAGAAGATTAATATAAAATGGGAGGATATTTTTAATGAAGGTTATTGTAATAGGTGGAGGATGGGCAGGATGCTCCGCAGCTTTATCGGCTAAAAAAGCCGGTGCACAGGTAAGTATTTATGAAAAGACTGATATGCTTCTGGGGCTTGGAAACGTGGGAGGCATAATGAGAAATAATGGGAGATATACAGCTGCTGAGGAACTTTTAGCCTTAGGTGGAGGAGATTTAATAAATATAACTGATGCTAACAGCACACATAAGAATATCAATTTTCCAGCCCATGAACATGCATGGCTTTATAATGTAAATAGAATTGAGCCTGAAGTAAGAAAATACATTAAAAGTAAGGGTATAGAAGTTAACTTTATAAAAAGGGTTATTGATGTAAAAAAGGAAAAAAACAAGATACTTGGTATTTATCTTTCTGATGGAACTTACATTGAAGGTGATGTGTTTATAGAAACCACAGGTTCTACAGGACCCATGGGAAACTGCCTGAAGTATGGAAATGGATGCTCTATGTGCGTTTTAAGATGTCCCTCTTTTGGTCCAAGAATAAGCCTGAGTGCCAGAGCAGGAGTAGATGATCTGCAGGGAGAAAGAGAAGATGATGTTTTTGGAGCTATGAGTGGATCCTGTAAGCTGGCAAAGGAAACATTATCTAAGGAAATAGTTCAGGAATTAGAGGAAAAAGGTGTTGTTGTAATTAAGGTCCCTGCAGAGGATGTTAATTTAGATAAGCTTAAACAAAAAGTATGTCAGCAGTATGCTTTAAAGGAATACGCAGAAAATATAATTCTTCTTGATACCGGCCATGCAAAGCTTATGACATCATATTACCCTTTGGAAAAGTTAAGAAAGATTCCTGGACTTGAATATGTAAAATATGTAGATCCATATGCAGGAGGAAAAGGCAATTCAATAAGATATCTGTCTGTTGCACCAAGAACTAACGATATGAAGGTTACAGGTCTTGACAATATGTTCTGTGCAGGAGAAAAGGCAGGACTCTTTGTTGGGCATACAGAAGCTATGTGTACAGGTGCACTTGCAGGTCACAATGCAGTGAGAAGTTGTCTTGGAATGCCTCTTTTGATTCTGCCAAAAGCTACAGCTATAGGAGATATTATAAGCTATGCTAATTATATGATGATGACTAAGGAAGGCAGGAGAAACAGATATACCTTTGCAGGTGCTGAGTATTTTAAGAGGATGAAGAGAAATGGTTTATATTCTATTGATAATGAGGAGATAAAAAACAGAATAGCAAAGTTAAATTTGACAAATATAATGTCAGAACAGCTTGTTTAAATGTGAAAAGAGGGAACACTATATTAAAATAGGGTTCCCTCCTTACTTTATTTTTATAATTTGTTAAATTTTATGCTATTCTTAGTCTATGTCATCTTCCTCTTCTAATTCTCCAACTACTACATCACGCCTTGTCTCCTTACCAGTAGCTTTGTCAGTAATTATAGTATTAAATCTTATGCAGCCTTCATTTTCATCAAGATAAGACTTCACATTAATATCACCCTGGTCTACAGTAATTCCCTGGAGAAGCTTTTCAGGATGGTCAAATGTCAGTGGCTCATGAAAAACTCTTTCATCCATATTTATCACCTCACAATGTTATTTTTAGCAATAATACAGCTTTTTAAACATAATACTTTTTACAATGAGAGGATAAACATGCTAAAAACAATTCTTAAGCATATTTATCAAAGTTTTGAGAAAGATAATAATAACTTTGGAGAAGGTATGTTCAATTTGCAAATTTTTTTATATTTTAGTATACTAACTTAGATAGAGACTTTTTACATTTATATAATATGTTTTTTGAAAGGTATATATATTTAAATCACATTATATAATTTAAAATTAAGTAAACATTTGTGACAAAAATATTAACGAAAGGATGTTTAATATGATTGATAGAAATACAATAAAAATTAAAACAGTTAAATTTAAGGAGAATACTGAAGCAGAAATAGGTGTTAAAATGGCCCTTACTCCGGGAAAGGAATATGAGCTCATAAGTTCAAAGATTATTACCCAGACATATTCAACCCCTGCCTGCAGCAATGTTTTAATTTACAAAATAAAGGATGATAATGGAGAAGTTAATGAATTCCCAAGTTTTGTATTTTACAAGGATTAAATAATACATAATATGTAAAGCACTGTTTTAAAATAAACAGTGCTTTAGTGTTCATATTTGTGCTATTGGAATGAATCAGTAATTTTAAATTCATTATTTGGATAATAATCATTTATCCTTTTTAAAACTCTATTTTTAGAAGCTCCTGTTAAAGGAGTGGGGCAGTAATCATTAATATAATTTACAGATGAAATGCTGAAAGGTACAGCTCTTACTTCATATTTAATAATATTTCCTGAATCAGCAGTATACTTTATCTGAAATATAAATGTATCTTTATCAGAAGGGTTAACATTTCCTCCAAAACAGAAATTCCCAAGGCTGTAACAAATATATTTATTTTTATACTTTTCAATGCCTTCAATTACATGGGGATGATGACCTATAACTAAATCTGCGCCTTCATCAATAGCAAAGTGACCAAGCTCCTTTTGGGTTGAATTTGGGAAATTGCTGTTTTCCACACCCCAATGGAAACTTACTATTACAATACAATTATTATTTTTTAAATTTTCAATATCCTTTTTCATTTTATTCCTAATCTCTGCACTGCTGTTCCAGCCTGTGTAGCCAAGAAATCCAAATTTAACACCTTTTATCTCTTTAATCCATGCATTTCCTTCACCAAAGTAATTGACATTTTGATTTTTTAATGCTTTTAAAGTATCACTAAGACCTTTATCAAGATAGTCATATATATGATTGTTTGAAATATTAACAGCTTCTATAGAGCCAAGGGGTAAAGCTGAAGCAAAGCTTGCAGGTGCCTTGAATCTGAATTGTTTATTAGCAGGAGTATCGGAGTCAGTGAATGTGGTTTCAAGATTTACAATTGTAATATCATCTTCTTTAAAATATGGCAGTGCATTTTTGAAAAGATAAGAAAGACCATTATTATTATTCATTACAACTGCAGGCAGTGACGAGCTTTTATCAAATGATAAGTCTGTTCCTATAGTACAGTCTCCAGCAGCGCTGAGTAGAATTTCAACTGGCTCTGACTTCTTTTCTTTAGGAGGAATTTTATCAGTAACTGGTTTTTTTACATTTGATGAAGTCTCATTATTAGGTAAATTATAATTTGTGTTGTTTTTCTTTGAAATACTTAATGCTTTATTATATGAATAGATTAATGTTAATGTAAAAACAGCTATAAGAATGAAAGAAGCAGATAATATTTTCATATAATTTTTCCTGTTTGCTCTATTTCGAGACATTCTAGTATTCATTTTTCCAGAACCCATTAGATTTACCTCCAAATACCCAACGTTACGGATTTATTGGACTGTGTAAGTCATTATATTTTTACTTTTTATTAAATGCTGATAAAATAATTATATTATTTTAAAAGGCAAACTACAAGTTAAAGTAAAATATTACCTGGGAAATATAACTAATATTAATATTATTTAAGGAAATATTTATAAATATATGATAAAATCAAGTTATATAATGGATAATATTAGTACTATTTATTCATTCATTTATTTATAGTATTGTTATATTTATAGAAATAATGGAATACTAATTTATGAATAGTAATTAATTTTATCATTTTAAAGGAGGTAGGTTATGTGTTAAATTATGGCATAAGAGATATTAAGGGATTAGAGGATAACATTGTTTTAAAAGATGTAAAAGTTAATGCTAATATTTGTGGAGAATTTGGAGAAATTACAATAAATCAAGTTTATGAAAATTTAGGGAACAGCTTTGTTGACGGTACATATATTTTCCCAATACCTGAAACTGCAGTGATTTCCGGACTGGAGGTGGATTTTGGGGGCAGAACATTAAAAACATTAATTGATGAAAAAGACAAGGCGCTTAAAGTATATAATAATGCTAAGGAAACAGGAGAAAGAACATTTACCTTAGATGAGATAGCACCGCATTTATACCAGATATCAATAGGAAAAATAATTCCTGGTGAAAAAATCAATATAAAGCTGTCATATATTGATGAACTTAAATATAATGATAAAACATTTAAATTAAATATTCCTGCCATAAGGGAGCCAAGGGATATTGAAGGAGTAAAGGTTAAAAAAGTTGTAAATAAGGCTTTAAGAAGATCAATAAACAAAAGTGTAAATTATAACTTTAAGTTAAATATTATAGTTGAATCACTATGCAGACTTGATTTTGATTCCCCTTCACATTATATAAATGTTGAACGGGAAGGAGATAATGTAGCAAAAATAACACTTGATGAAGAATTTGAATATTATGATGAAGACTTTATACTTTTGCTTAAAGAAAAAGAAGATGAAGAAGCCAGCGGCATGATTTACGAATATAAAGAAAACAATGAAAAGAAGAGTATTATATACCTAAGACTTGTACCAAAATTAGATGCTATTGAAGATGATAAAAATGAACAATACATTTTTTTAATAGATATCTCTGAAACCATGAAGGGTGAAAAGTTGGAGCAGGCAAAAGATGCACTGCAGCTATGTATTAGAAATTTAAGTCAGGGAGATACTTTTGATATTGTGGCTATGGGAGATACTTTAAAATATTTCTGCGAAGAAGGAGTTGCTGAGTTTAATTCTGATACATTAAGAAGTGCTTCCAGGTGGATTGATGAATTGACTACGGAAAGTGATGCAGATATTTTTGGGGCAATTAAATACAGCCTTGAAAACGAAGGTGAGGGAAATACCATTCTTATTTTCACCGATGATGAAATAGATGAAGAAGAAGAATTGCTGGAATATGTAAGAAATAATTTAAACAATAATAGGATATTCTGCTTTGGAATTGATTCTTCTGTTAACAGTTACTTTTTAAATAAACTTGCACATGAAAGTTATGGTAAGGCTGAATTCATTTTCAGCGGTGAAAGAATTGAACCTAAAGTATTGAGGCAGTTTACCAGAATTGAAAATCCCGAAATTGATGATATAAAAATTAATTGGGGAGATTTAAAAGTTGATGAAACTTATCCAAGAACCATAGACTATATATATGACAGGGAGCCTTTTTCTATTTTTGCCAGAGCAGATGGAGAAGTTCAGGGAGAGATAATTATTACTGGTGTGGTAGGAGATAAACCTTATTTGAAAAAGGTAGATCTGGATAACTTTAATACAGAAGATAATGCAAATCTGATTCAAAAGGTATGGGCAAGAAAAAGAATTAAATCCTTAGAAATGAATATGATTTCTGAAAGAGGAGAAATCAAGGAATCCATGAGAAAAAAGGTTGTTGAGATTTCTAAAAAGTATAATATTCTAAGCTTAGAAACTTCATTTATATTAATTGAAGAAAGAGAAGAAAAAGTTTTAGGAATAGGACTTAAAAATATTATTCCATTAAAAGTAAATGAGAAGAATCTTTCTAATGATATAATTGAAAATATTAAGGATGCTGATTTAAATGAGCCATCATTTTTATATAAAACACATAAAAAATCTAATAATAAATATAAAGATGATACAGATTATCTGGATAAAAAATATCCAAGAGATAAGATATTAAGAATAATGGCTAAAAATCAGTTTGCAGATGGGTCATTTGTGGATAATGAAGATTTAAGCACTAAGGATAAAGTAGAAACAACAGCCATGAGCATTATTGCATTTACATGTGGTGATGAAGATATTACTATTTATGTAAATCAGTTAAATAAATCCATAGAATTTTTATTGAATTGTCTCAGCAGCAATAATGATGATTATGACAGCAGACTGAATAACTTAGTTATGCTTTCATTGGAGATTTCACTGGATAAGGAGATAATTAAATTAAAAAATAAAAATAATGTTATAGATGCTGTAAATAATCTATATGCTGAATTATATCCGGATGCTGTGGAGAACTGGATGGATAAACCTATATCCAGAAATCATATTATATCCCTTTTTAATCTTTCTCATGATGGAAAATCCATTGAAGAAGACATCATAATCAATAAAGAAAATTCATCAATTTATAGTTTGGCAAAGCTGGGAGTTCTGGAAACATTGTAAATAAAAAATGAGGATATATATCCTCATTTTTTATTTTGGATTATTATATATGATAAAATTCTAAATTATCAAATACTTAATAATAAATTATAAGAGTCCTATATGTTCTAAAGTTTTATATGGACAAATAAAATACTATAAAGACAAATAAAATGTGATTGTATCAATTTTATGGAGGGTATATATGGATTTTAAGGGCCTAATAGAGAAGGATAGGGAAAAAAGAAAGTCTGATAAATTCGAAATAACTTTCTTGGAATACTTAGATATGTTAAAAAATGATAAAGACATCTGTATGCTTGCACATCAGAGAATATACGAAATAATAATGAATAAAGGTGTGGATATACAAAATCCAGAAGAAAACCCACGTATAAGAAAAATATATGGAAATGAAACTATAAAAAAATATAATTTTTTTAAGGAAGACTTTTTTGGAATAGATATGACTCTAATGAAAATAGTTAATTTCTTTTATTCTGCTTCAATGAAGGGAGAAGAGTCAAGGCAGATTTTGTATCTGGTAGGGCCAGTTGGATCTGGAAAATCATCTATTGTTGAATCAATTAAAAAAGCACTTGAAAACAGCAGTGAGATTTATGCCTTAAAAGGCTGTCCAATGCATGAGGAGCCAATGCATCTTATTCCAAAGCATCTGAGAAAAACATTTGAGGAAGCTTTAGGGGTTCAAATTGAAGGAGACCTGTGTCCTGTATGCAGGAGCAGATTAAAAACAGAATATAATGGAGAATTTGAAAAGTTTCCAATTATTAAGACTGATTTTTCAATCAGATCACGAAAGGGAATTGGGGTTGTACCCCCAGTTGATCCAAATAACCAGGATGCTTCAGTATTAGTAGGATCTGTAGACATTTCTAAAATGGATTTATATTCAGAGGATGATCCAAGGATATTATCTTTAAATGGTGCATTTAATGTTGGAAATAGGGGAATTGTAGAGTTTATTGAGGTTTTTAAGAATGATGTAGAATATCTTCATACAATTATTACAGCTACTCAGGAAAAATCCATACCATCACCAGGCAAGGGATCCATGATATATTTTGATGGCGTTATAATTGCCCATTCTAATGAAGCTGAATGGAACAAGTTTAAAGCTGATCATACCAATGAGGCAATATTAGATAGAATTGTTAAGGTTGAGGTTCCATATTGCCTTGAGTTAAATGAAGAAACCAAAATATATGAAAAGATATTAAAGAAAAGTAATTATAAATCCCATATTGCGCCTCATACTATTGAAATTGCAGCTATGTTTGCTATACTCAGCAGACTTTCACCATCAAATAAGGTAGATCTGTTTACTAAGCTGAAGATCTATAATGGTGAGGACATTGTAGAAAAAGGAACTACTAAAAAAATTGATATTACTGAACTTAGGGAAGAAGCAGGGGTAAGAGAGGGCATGGAAGGAATATCTACCAGATTCATAATAAAAGCAATAGATAATGCCTTATCAGAATCAAGTTTTAATTGTATTAATCCATTAAGTGTAATGGAAAGCTTAATAAAATCCGTTAAAAATATGGATATTCAGGATGATGTAAAGAAAAAATATATTGCCCTTTTGCAGGATACAATTAGAAAGGAATACAATAAAATACTTGAAAAGGAAATAACAAAGGCATTTATTATAAGCTTTAGAGAACAGGCTGAAAGCCTCTTTAATAATTATTTAGATCATGCAGAAGCATTTGTAAATCTAACTAAAATAAAGGATACATCCACAGGTGAGCAGTTAGAGCCTGATGAAAAGTTTATGAGATCCATAGAAGAACAGATAGGAATTTCAGAAGGTTCTTCCAAAGGATTTAGAAGTGATGTAACATCTTATATGTTTTATCTGGTAAGAAAAGGCGGAAGAATAGATTATACTTCCTATGAACCTTTAAAAGAAGCAATTGAAAAAAAGCTTACTGCTTCAGTTAGGGAAATGTCAAGAATTATAACAAAATCAAAGGTTAGAGATAAAGAACAAAGCAAAAAGTATGATTTAATGGTTGAAGAGATGAAAAAGGCCGGGTATTGTGATCACTGCTGTGATGTTATTTTAAAATATGCTGCAAATAACCTTTGGAAGGATTGATCTTATGGCAGTTTTTAGAGAATTTAATCCTATTAACCATGACAGGACAGCTGAAGATAAAAGAAGACACAGACAGCTGGTTGAAGATTCAATTAAAAAAAATATTGTTGACATACTATCTGAAGAAAGCATAATTGGACAGACAAAAGATAAAAAGATAAAGATACCAATAAGAGGTTTAAAAGAATATGAATTTGTTTATGGAAAAAACAAAACTGGTGTAGGCAGCGGCAGCGGAGATGAAAAGAGAGGAGATATTTATAATATTGGAAATGATGGCAGCAGTGAAAAGGGTAATAATGGTGCAGGAAATGAAGAAGGGGAAGACATTTATGAAACAGAAATAACTATTGAAGAAATATTTGAATATTTTTTTGACGATTTAAATTTACCTAATCTAAATAAAAAGAATTTTTCTGATATCATAAGTGAAGGCTCAAAGAAGAAAATGGGATTTAAAAACAAAGGAATCAGGCCTAGACTAGCTAAAAAGAGAACGGTAATTGAGAAGCTGAAAAGAAAACAGGGATATAAGAGAGCTTTAAGAGAAGATGGCTTAAAGGAAAATATTTATGGATACAGTGTGGAAAAAGGAAAAATAATCGAAAGATTTCCATTTAAAGAGGAAGATTTAAAATATTACAAAATTAAGCCTAAAGTAAGAAAGGAATATAACGCTGTAATTTTTTGTATTATGGATACTTCAGCTTCAATGGATCAAAACAAAAAGTATCTGGCAAGGTCATTTTTCTTTATGCTCTGTCAATTTGTAAAAATGAAATATAATAATGTGGAAGTAGTTTTTATTGCCCATTCAACTGTGGCTAAAACTGTTTCAGAAAATGAGTTTTTTCACAAAGTTGAATCTGGAGGAACATATATTTCCAGTGGATACAATAAAGCAATAGAAATAATAAATGAAAAATATAATCCTCATATATGGAATATTTATTCTTTTCACGTAAGTGACGGGGATAATTGGAGTGAAAATAATGACAAGGCAGTTAATGCAGCCATAGAACTATGTAAACTCTGCAATCTATTTGGATATGCTGAAATAATGACATATGGATATACCAGCACAATTAAAAAAAGATATATAGATGAAATTAAAATGGATAATTTTGTTCCAGTAACAATGCAGAAAAAAGAAGATATGTGGAGTGCTTTAAGGGAAATGTTAAGGAATGAAATAAAATCCTCATACAATTAAATAATTGCTGAACTGTTTATAAAGTAAATGTATAAAACAGGGTAGGTGTTGAGATGGATTATACTATTTTTGATTTAGAAAAATGGGATAATGAAATAGAAGAAGTAGCAAAAGATCAGAGACTGGATTACTACCCGCAGGAGTTTGAGATAATAAATTATAATGACATGCTGGCTTATGAAGTTTATGTTGGAATGCCTACAAGATACCCCCATTGGAGTTTTGGAAAGGCCTATGAAAAACTCAAAACACTATATAGCTACAATCTTACGGGGCTGCCATATGAAATGGTAATAAACTCAAATCCATGTATAGCATATTTGATGAAGGACAATACCTTATTATTGCAAATACTAACTATTGCTCATGTTTATGGCCATAATGATTTTTTTAAAAATAACAGGTTATTTTCATTAGGAACTGATGCAAAATATACTTTGGAAGATTTTAAAAATCACGCTGACAGAATAAGAGAATATATTAATGATCCAAGTATAGGATATTTAGAAGTCGAAAAGATTTTAAATGCCGCCCATGCTCTTAGATATCAGACTAAAAGGGCAGCAGGCATAAAAAGGATTTCTTATGAGGAAGAAAAAAAGAGAATTTTAGAGGATTATAAAAATCAGGGCAATTATAACAATTTAATATATAAAAATGAAAATAAGCCTTTGCCAGATTTAAATAAAATACCCTTGAAACCCGAGGATGATATTTTATATTTTATTATTAAATATGGAGAATTAACTGAATGGCAGAAAAATATTGTGGAAATTGTAAGAGACGAAACTGAATATTTCATTCCTCAGATAGAAACTAAAATTATGAATGAAGGATGGGCAAGTTACTGGCATTTTACCATTTTAAATAAATTGGAACTTAAGCAGGGATTACATTTAGAATTTATTAAGCGTCATAATGATGTAATAGCACCATTAGAGGGAAGTATAAATCCTTATTACTTAGGTTTTGAAATTTACAAAGATGTTGAAATGAAATATGGCAGGGAAAAATTATTTGAAGTCAGACAGATGGAAAGGGATGAATCCTTTTTAAGAAAATATTTATCAAAAGAATTATGTGAAAGACTTAACTTATTTCAGTATACAATTAAAGAAAATCAGCTTACTGTAGATGAAATAGCTGATGAAGAAGGATGGAGAATGATTAGAAATACATTAAGTAATAATTGCGGAATGGGAAGTATACCAAATATCAGAGTAATTGACATGTGTAAATCTAATAAAACTTTAACACTTCAGCATTTATTCGATGGAAGAGAACTTAAGATAAATTATGCTATAGAAACATTAAAATATATAGTGGATCTCTGGGGGCACAAAGTCATACTAAAGACAAAATTAGATAAAAAGGATACTGAAATAGTTTGTGACGAGAATAAAAAAATCTCTTATACTAACAGGCTGTAATTTTAATTAATTGTAAATATTTTTACTTTTAAAAGGACTTATCTATATACTTATAGAATATATTAGTTGTAGAATTTTCTATTATATATTATAATAGAAAAAATTCATGGAATTATATATAGGTTGCTATATGCTTTGAAATCTATGTATATTTTTACAAAGTATATAGATAAAGGGGAGATTTTATTATGAAGCCGGTAATATTAGTGGATGCCAGCTGCGATATGCCGCTGGAATTTATTGAAAAAAATCATATTCCACATTTAGGATTAATATGTCATATTGATGACAAGGAATATGAAGACGATTTTGGAAAAACATTCACATACGATGAGTTTTATGGTGAATTACGTAAGGGGAAAATGCCTACAACTTCACAAATAAACTCTTTCAGATTTGAAGAGAAATTCAGGGAGTATGCAAAACAGGGAATTCCAGTAATATATCTTGCCATGTCGTCAGCTCTCAGCGGTACATATAATTCCGCTGTGATGGCAAGAGAAACAATTTTAGGTGAGTATAAAGATGCTGATATAACAGTAATAGATACAAAGGGGTCATCTATTGGAGAAGGGCTTTTAGTTTATTATGCCTATGATATGCTTAATAAAGGATATAGTAAAGATTCCATAATTACCTGGGTTAAGGAAAACATGTTAAAAATGAATTATTGGTTTGCAGTTTCAGATCTTGATCATTTAAAGAGAGGTGGAAGAATATCTTCTTCTGCTGCAGTGGTTGGGTCAATTCTTAATATTAATCCAATATTATGCATTTCAAGTGATGGAAGTTTAGCACAGGTAACAAATATTAGAGGAAGGAGAAAGGCCATAAAATACTTAACAGATAAATTTAAGGCAGAAGTAACTGAACCTCAGAACACAATTGTTGCTATAAGTCATGGAGACTGTATTGAAGAAGCTGAATATTTAAAAAATATAATGGAAGAAGAATTTCATGTTAAGAAAGTTATTGTTAATAAACTTGGACTAATAATGGGATCACATTGTGGTCAGGGAATGCTGTCTTTATGCTTTTTAGGAAATGAAAACAGAAAATAATAAAAATCCAGCTTGGCTGGATTTTTTTATGAAGAAGTTAAAATTGTTATTTTTAACGGAGGTACTATGGAACAATATATAAACAGGGTTAAGCATAGCTGGAAGAGTTTTATTGAAAAAGGCGAAACTCCAGTGAATATAAAGGAAGAAATTCTTAATTCATGGATTAGATGCAGAGAGAAAAAATTAAATTATGAGCAAGGCAGAATTGAAGTTATATCTCCTGATAAAATAGCCAAAATAAGAAGAGAAAATGCTGAACTTATTAGTATATCCAGACCTATAATGAAAAGTCTGCAGAAAATTGTAGTTGGGTCTGAATTCATAATTGCTTTAACTGATAAGCAGGGACATATTATGGAGCTTATAGGTGATGAAAATATAGAGGGAAATGCCGAAAAACTAAATTTCAATCTCGGTGCTAACTGGTCAGAGGAATATGCCGGTACAAATGCCATTGGAACTTCCTTATTTTTAAATGAGCCCATTCAAATAATAGGCCCGGAACACTATTGCAGAAACAGGCATATATTAACCTGCTCAGCATGTATTATACACAATGATAAAGGTGAAATAATAGGGTGCTTAAATATGTCCGGTCATTATAGTAAGGCACACCCGCACACATTAGGTATGGTTGTTTCAGCTGTATACTCAATACAGAAGCAGATGGCATTAATTAAGTCCAGTAAGCTTTTAAATCTCACATTTAATTCTATTTCTGACGGAATGATAATTACTGATGAAAATTTAAAAATAAAAAATGCCAACAAAATGGCTGAAAAAATATTAAACCTAAGCAGAAGTGAAATATTTAAGCTGAATATATGTAATACTTTAAAGGATAACGATTTTGGCAATAAAGTTATGTATGGTGAACAGGAATATCATAACTTTGACTGTTCTTTTTATGTTAAGAATAGAAGAGTAAGATGCAGCATGAATGCATCACCAATTCTGATTGGTAATATAGCTAAGGGAATAGTTATAACATTTAAAGAAGAAGGATATGTTCATAAAGTAGTTAACAAAATCGCAGGATATTCTGCATCCTATACATTTGATGATATAATTACAAATAACAGCAATGTAAAAAAGACCATAGAACTTGCCAAAAGAGCTTCACAAAGTGAATGCAATATATTATTAGAGGCCCCAAGCGGCACTGGGAAAGAAGTGTTTGCTCAGGCAATTCATAATTATTCTTCCAGATCCAATGGGCCATTTGTTGCTATAAATTGTGCTTCTCTGCCAAGGGAATTAGTTGAAAGTGAGTTATTTGGATATGAAAAGGGAGCTTTTACTGGGGCTTTAAGTGAAGGAAATCCTGGGAAATTTGAATTAGCTAATGGGGGAAGCATATTTTTAGATGAAATTGGAGAGCTGCCTTTGGACATGCAGTCCAAGCTTTTAAGAGTTTTGGATAATAAGAGTATCTTCAATTCGTAATTTGGGCGTAGCCCTCCAACCCTGCTATACTAAAGCCAAGGTTGGATCAAGAAGTTTCCTTACCTCTGCGGAGCAGCCAGCATACAATTGAATAAATTCAATAAAGGAAAATACGCCAAAATATTGACCAGAATATATTATAACTGACTTTTGCTTATCTTCTTTATAATTCTTAATAATTACAGGGAGGGACTTGCCTGAATACTTATTTCCCTCCTCCATGTTTTTGAATAGTTGAAAATACATGTAGCCAATGAGTGTCATAACTATATGAAAAGTTATAAAATTATATTTTGTACTCTTAAAATCTTCTAATTTCCAAAAGTCTTTTATTTGTCTATAGTCTTCTTCAATTTCTGGTCTTAGTTCATAAGTATTTATTATTTGTTTTGCAGTTTTATTTGTGTCTGTGGTTAAAAATACATAGTATTCATTATCTTTTTTATCATGAACGACACAGGCGCACAAGTCAACATCTTTATCCGGTGTATTACTTTGCCACATCATACCTAGATCCTTAACCAGGTGTATTTCTTGAGTTTTCCTTTTCCTGTTAGGGTGTTTTTGCCACTTGTCTTCGGAGATTGCTATTTTTACAGCTTCTTGGTATATTGTCATGTTCTTTTTTGCAGGTACATATGTATCCACTTGCTTTTCAACCTTCAAAAAATTAATAACATCACGAGAAATAAATCCCCTGTCATTTATGAGAATATCTCCACCTTTTAAACATTTACTTTTTAAAATCATATTTCTACAAAGTTCTAAATCATGAGGCTTTATAGAATCAAAAACTATCTCTTCTATAATTCCCGAATCATCCATAAGACCTCTTAATGTTCCCATTTTATAACCACGAATCACTTTTCCATCATCTTTTATAGTTTCAGAATTTTCATAATTTACATTATCTAAATTCACATGTATTTTAGTGCAATCAAGAATATGTATAGATGGAGCTATGTTAAGAGATGGCATAACTACATTTTGGACATAATTGTTATAAGACTCTATAAATTCCTCAGCATCATATTTTTGAATTAAATTTCTCATAACGCCTTCGGCGAATAACCCTTCTTCAAGGTTTTTATTGGTATCCCACATATTCCATCCTAGTTCAGATAATAACTCACCATCAGTCACAGCAAAGGCGACATCTGTCAGGCTGGTTTTAAGTTTCATCTTTGCTGTAATTGCTAACGCAATAAGTATATGAAATGGAATATGCTTATTTTGTTTTCTTTTATCTTTAAAACTTTCAGCCAATTTATCTATAAGTCCTATATTTTTCATTTTTAATACTATTGTATCTATAAGATTAGGGAAACTTACGTCAGCAGCATCAATCCTACCTTCTTTTATAGCTTCCAACACCTTATCTTTATCGTTTTTGCTTAATTGTAACATACAAACTATCTCCTTTTAATTATCATTAGTCTATATATATAATTCTATAAAAGATCTTAAAATCATTTTTAAAAGCTAAATATTATAGTACTTATTTTTAGAAATTTTCATATTACTTATTGAAGTAAGAGTATAACAAGAATAGGCGGAACCTATGAAAAAAAATTAAATGTGAGAATAATTGCTGCTACAAATAGGAATCTTACTGATGAAATTGAAAAAAGAAATTTTAGAAGTGATTTATATTATAGATTAAATGTAATGAATATAAAATTACTGCCTTTGAAGGACAGAAAAGATGACATTGAAGCCCTGGCTAATTATTTTATCTACAAACTTAATTTGAAAAACCCTAATAATTACAAGTCATTAAGTTTAGAGTATATTGAATATTTAAAGAATTATGATTGGCCGGGAAACATCAGGGAACTGAGAAACGTTGTAGAAAGAGCTTACTATCTATGTGAAAAAAGTACTATTGAAAAGGATGAATTTAATGAAAGCAATCTGATTAAACATAATTCTAATGATGGTAAAAGTAACCTTTTAACAATGGATGACATTGAAAAAAACAGCATTATAAAAACACTTAACTGCTGCAATGGGAATATATTGGAAGCCTGTGAAAAACTAAACATCAGCAGGGCTACAATTTACAGAAAAATCAAGAAATATAATATTAAAGTCTCAAAGTGAGATGTTAATATTATATCAATCTCACTTTGAGACTGTCAAATGTTTCACAATGAGAATTTTAATTTTATTAATATTGAATTTACAGAGGTTGCATATTGGCATAATAATTGCTGCATAATATGGTATAAGTAATTAATTTTTATTACATAAGGAGGATTATATATGTCAAGATTTACATTACCAAGAGATATTTATTTTGGAGAAAATAGCTTGGAACATTTAAAAGAACTTAAGGGAAAGAAAGCTGTTGTTGTAGTAGGCGGCGGTTCAATGAGAAGATTTGGATTTTTGGATAAAGTTGAAAAATACCTTAAGGAAGCTGGATTAGAAGTAAAATTAATTGAAGGAGTAGAACCTGATCCTTCTGTTGAAACTGTTATGAATGGTGCAAAAGTAATGAGAGAATTTGGACCTGACTGGATTGTATCAATAGGTGGAGGATCTCCAATAGATGCTGCAAAAGCTATGTGGATATTCTATGAATACCCAGACTTTACATTTGAAAAAGCTGTTATTCCATTTGGAATTCCAGAATTAAGAAAAAAGGCCAGATTTGTAGCAATTCCATCAACAAGCGGAACAGCTACAGAAGTAACTTCCTTCTCAGTAATTACAGATTATAAAGCAAAAATAAAATATCCTTTAGCTGATTTTAATTTAACTCCTGATATAGCAATAATTGATCCTGCATTGGCTCAGACAATGCCTGCAAAATTAACTGCATATACAGGTATGGATGCTCTTACACATGCTATTGAAGCATATGTAGCCGGATTAAGGTCAGACTTCAGTGATCCTCTTGCAATGCATGCAATTGAAATGATTAAAGAAGAATTAATTAAATCATATGAAGGGGATAAGGAAGCAAGAAGCAAAATGCATATTGCTCAGTGTCTGGCTGGAATGGCATTTTCAAATGCTTTACTTGGTATAACACACAGTATGGCACATAAGACTGGTGCTGTATTCCATATTCCTCATGGCTGTGCTAATGCTATCTATCTACCATATGTAATTGACTTTAACAAAAAAGCATGCGGTGAAAGATATGCTGAAATAGCTAGAAGATTAGGATTAAGCGGAAATACTACAGATGAACTGGTTGATTCATTAACTTCAATGATTAAGGAAATGAATAAAAATATGAATATCCCAAGTACTCTTAAAGAGTATGGAATATCAGAAGAAGATTTCAAAGCAAATCTTGATTTTATTTCTAAGCATGCTTTAGAAGATGCTTGTACTGGAGCAAATCCAAGAAAAATAAATTTCGAAGAAATGAAAAAGTTATTTACAGCAATATATTATGGACAAAAAGTTAACTTTTAGTAAAACTATATAACAAGGAAAACTCTCTTAAAGTGTAAGAGAGTTTTCTGCTATATTATGAAGTAATTGGAATATATTATATAGTGATTTTAATTTTTCAATATAATATTATTGTTGTATAATTAATATAAATGTGCTAGATTAAATTTAGGTAAATATATATTTTGGGGAGGTCAGCAAATGTATAAAATTTTAAAAAAGGAAATTGTAGCACCAAACATTTTTCTTATGGATATAGAGGCACCAAGAGTAGCAAAAAGTGCAAAGCCTGGTCAGTTTATAATTTTAAGAATTGATGAAAAAGGTGAAAGAATACCTTTAACAATTTGTGATTTTGATGAAAAGAAGGGTTCTGTTACAATCGTTGTACAGGCAGTTGGAAATTCCACAACAGAAATGCTTAACTTAAATCAGGGTGACTCTTTAGCAGATTTTGTTGGACCTTTAGGAACACCTTCAGAGTTTGTTCATGAAGATTTAGAAACTCTGAAAGCTAAAAAAATAATGTTTGTTGCTGGTGGAGTTGGAGCAGCACCAGTGTATCCTCAGGTTAGATGGCTTAGACAAAGAGGAGTAAACGTAGAAGTTATTATTGGCGGAAAAAGTAAAGATTATTTACTGCTGGTAGATGAAATGAAAGCTCTTGGAGCAGTAGTACATATTGCCACTGATGACGGTTCAGCTGGATATAAAGGACTTGTTACAGGCCTTTTAAAAGAACTTATAGATGCTGGCAATAACTATAGTGAGGTAATAGCTATAGGCCCAATGATAATGATGAAATTTGTAGCTAAGCTTACAAAAGAATATAATATTAAAACAATAGTAAGTTTAAATACATTGATGGTTGATGGTACTGGTATGTGTGGAGCATGCAGAGTAACAGTAGGCGGAAAAACCAAGTTTACATGTGTTGATGGCCCAGAGTTTGATGCACATCTTGTAGACTTTGATGAGGCTATGAGAAGAGCAGCTTTATATAAGAGCGAAGAGGGAAGAGCACTCCATAAAGCTGAAGAGAAAAAAGAAGATTATGTATGCAAATGCAAAACTGAAACAGGAAGTGATAAATAATGGATAGAATGAAAAGAACACCAATAAGTGAACAGGATCCAAAGGTTAGAGCTAAAAATTTTGATGAGGTATGTCTTGGATATACAGAAGATGAAGCAGTACAGGAAGCTTCCAGATGCTTAAACTGTAAGAAGCCTATGTGTGTAACACAGTGCCCTGTAACTATTCATATTCCAGAATTTATCCAGCACGTAAAAAATAGAGAATTTGAAGAAGCAGCTAGAGTTATAGCACAATCATCATCACTTCCTGCAGTTTGCGGCAGAGTCTGCCCTCAGGAAAGTCAATGTGAGGAAAAATGTGTTCTTGGCATTAAAGGAGAAGCAGTAGCAATAGGTAAACTGGAAAGATTTGTGGCAGACTGGTCAAGAGAAAACAATATAGATTTAAGTGAAAAGCTGCCAGCTAATAATAAAAAGGTTGCAGTAATTGGTTCAGGTCCAGCAGGGCTTACCTGTGCCGGTGATTTAGCTAAACTTGGCTATGATGTAACAATATTTGAAGCACTTCATAAGGCAGGCGGAGTTTTAGTATATGGTATACCTGAATTCAGACTTCCTAAGGATACAGTAGTTGCACATGAAATAGAAAATGTTAAAAAACTTGGAGTTAAGATTGAAACAAATGTAGTAATTGGAAGAACAGTAACAATTGATGAATTAGTTGAGCAGGAAAAATTTGATGCTGTATTTATAGGGTCGGGTGCAGGACTGCCAAAGTTCATGGGTATACCTGGGGAAAACTTAAATGGAGTATTTTCTGCCAATGAGTTTTTAACAAGAAATAACCTAATGAAGGCTTTTAAGGATGATTATGATACACCAATAAAAGTTGGAGCAAAGGTTGCTGTTGTAGGTGGTGGAAACGTGGCCATGGATTCTGCAAGAACTGCACTTAGACTTGGAGCAGAGGTCCATATTGTATATAGAAGAAGTGAGGCTGAGTTACCTGCCAGAGCTGAAGAAGTACATCATGCAAAGGAAGAGGGCATAATTTTTGATCTTTTAGTTAACCCTGTTGAAATTCTTGGAAATGAGAAGGGCTGGGTTAATGGAATGAAATGTGTGAGAATGGAACTTGGAGAGCCTGATGCTTCAGGAAGAAGAAAACCAATTGAAATTCCAGGATCTGAATTTGTAATTGATGTTGATACAGTAATAATGTCTCTTGGAACATCACCAAACCCATTAATTGCAAAAACTACAAAGGGTCTTGAGATGAATAAACGCAAATGTCTTGTTGCTGAAGAAGAAACCGGCGCAACCACTAGAACAGGAATATATGCTGGCGGAGATGCTGTTACCGGCGCTGCAACAGTTATACTTGCAATGGGAGCAGGCAAAAAAGCTGCAAAGGCTATTGATGAATATTTAAATAATAAATAAAAAAGTAATGAGCCTGCTGATTATATGGCAGGCTCATTTTTATCCCAATTATATGTACAGTAAATTATTATTTATAATTTACATATTAATTGTTGACAATTTTACTCTCCTTTGTTATTATTAATCTGAAATCAGAGTAAATCACTCAACAATGTCTGAATTATTTTTATGAGGAAGTGATAAAATGAAGTTATCTACTAAAGGAAGATATGGAGTAAAAGCCATGGTAGAATTGGCTATTCATTATGGAGAACAACCACTTTCTATAAAAAGTATATCAGAAAAGCAAAAAATTTCTGAGTATTATCTTGAACAGCTGTTTTCACCTTTGAGAAAGGCAAAATTAATTAAAAGTATCAGGGGAGCTCAGGGTGGATATTATTTAAGCAGACCTCCTGAAGAAATAACAGTGGCACAAATTATGAATGTGCTTGAAGGACCTATAGAAATTTCTGAGTGCCTTGAAGATAAGAGCTGCTCAAATATAGGATCCTGTGCCACCAGATTATTATGGGCAAGGCTTAAGGACAGCATGGATAAAGTAATGGAATCAACTACTCTTCACGATATGGTTGAAGACTATAAAAATATGAATTCTGATAAAATTAAAGGAGTGTAGATTATGGATAGAAAAGTATATATGGACTATGCAGCCACAACATTTACAAGGCCAGAAGTATTAAAGGAGATGATGCCTTATTTTACTGAAGAATTTGGTAACCCATCTTCATTATATTCATTTTCAGATAACACTAAAAAGGCAGTAAATTTGAGCAGAGAAAGAGTTGCAAAAGCAATTAATGCAGAAAAAAATGAGATATTTTTTACTGCAGGTGGTTCAGAATCAGATAACTGGGCACTTAAAGGTATAGCTTATGCACATATGAATAAAGGGAAGCATATAATTACTACTTCAATTGAACACCATGCTATAATCAATACATCAAAATTTTTGGAAAGACAGGGATTTCAGGTTACATATCTGCCAGTGGACAAATATGGTATGGTAAGTGTAGAAGATGTAGAAAAAGCAATAAGACCTGATACAATTTTAGTTTCTATTATGTTTGCAAATAATGAAGTGGGCACTATACAGCCAATTAAGGAAATTGGAAAGCTATGCAGGGAACATAAGATTTTATTTCATACAGATGCAGTTCAAGCAGTTGCTCATGTTCCAATAGATGTTAAAGATATGAATATTGATCTTCTTTCTATGTCAGGTCATAAGTTTTATGGGCCAAAAGGAATTGGAGCACTTTACATAAGAAAAGGAATTAAAATTGAAAGTCTCATTCATGGAGGCGGCCAGGAGAGAGGCAAAAGAGCCAGTACTGAAAATATACCAGGAATAGTAGGCATTGGAAAAGCTATTGAACTGGCTACAAATGAAATGAAAAGTGAGAGTAAAAGATTAACTGCCTTGAGAGATAAATTAGTAAGTGGAATAATAGAGAGAATTCCATATACAAAAATAAATGGAACCAGGGACCAAAGCAAAAGATTACCTGGAAATGCTAACTTCAGCTTTATTGGCATAGAAGGTGAAACATTATTACTTGATTTGGATTTTGCTGGAATATATGCATCTACTGGAAGTGCATGCGCATCAGCATCTTTGGACCCTTCCCATGTACTTTTAGCTATGGGATTAAAACATGAGGTAGCTCATGGATCTTTAAGGCTTACTTTGGGGGCAAAGAGTACTGAAGAAGATGTGGATTATATTTTAGAAGTACTGCCGGGTTTAGTTAAGAGAAGAAGAGAAATGTCTCCACTTTGGGAAGACTTTTTAAAGCTTTCTGATAAAGATAAATCATTTGCAGAATAAAACTTTTATTTTAATATGTTTTATAGGAGGTTGATTGTATTATGATGTATAGTGAAAAAGTTATGGATCACTTTAGAAATCCAAGAAATGTAGGTGAAATTCCTGATGCTAACGGCATAGGTGAAGTTGGAAACCCTAAGTGCGGGGATATTATGAAAATATACATTAAAGTTGAAGATAATATAATTAAAGATGTAAAGTTTAAAACATTTGGATGCGGTTCAGCTATTGCTTCATCAAGTATGGCTACAGAATTAATAAAGGGCAAGAATTTAGAAGATGCATGGGAGCTTACAAATAAAGCTGTGGCTGAAGCTCTAGACGGACTTCCTCCAGTAAAAATGCACTGTTCAGTATTAGCTGAAGAAGCAATTCATAAGGCTATAAATGATTATAGAAAATCTGTAGGATTAGAAGAATGGGCTGTTAAGAATCATTCAGAAACTATTCATGAACATGTTCATGGAGAAAACTAAATATATTTGAATTTATAAATAAAAGAAAACTCATGTTTAAGCATGGGTTTTTTTATTTTTTGAAATTTTTATTTATAATTTAGAAACTGGTTATATTTTATCACAAAACTGGAAAACTATATAAAAAGCAATAGATGGTGATTAATAATGTATAGAGTAAAAGATTTTATTTTAATGGAAGTTTTTAATGTTAATGGTAAAAAAATAGGCTATATTAATGATATCTTAATAGATTTTGATAAGAAAAGGGTTATTGGTTTTAAAGTTTCCTCCAGTGGAATTTTTAGTAATAGTATAAATGTTTTAAATGAGGATATTATCTCATTTAATAATGTGATGATTGTAGATAAATTTAATAAAAACAGATATTTCAGCTTCAGCGAAATAAAAGGATTGGATACTGTTGATAACTGCGGAAATATAATTGGTGTAATTGAAGAGTGTATTTTTAGAAAAAATGATTTTTATATTACTGGACTATTAATTTCCACTGGTTTTTTTAATAATTTTATTAATGGAAAGCTTGCTATTCCTGTTTGTAATACCATACTTGGGGAGGATAATTTACTTAATTACAAACAGTGTGACAAGTTTAATTTAAGGAGCATGCCGCATAAATTGTTCAAAAAAGATGGTGAAATAAAAATTGTTGAAGAACAAGAAACAAATTAAATTAATTTTAATATTTGTATTTTTTATAGCAGTAATATGGATTATATATAAAAGCTTTGTTTTAAAAGAAATAGTGTATTTAATTTTTATATCATTAATTATTGCATATACACTTATGCCCCTTCAAAATAAAATTGTAGAAAAAGGCTTAAATAAGAGGCTTTCAGCACTGATGATTATTGTATTTTTAATATTTCTTTGTGCTGCATTTATTTATATTATTGTTCCTTCAATTTTAAAAGAGGGATTAAATGTAGACAGCGGCATTATAAAAATACAGAAAAATATAGAAATTATTTATGAAAAATTTAAGCCATTAAATAATAATAAAACTATTTACGTTATAATGGATAAAATATATGATAAAATAGATAATTTAATGGCAGAAATCCTAAATAAATTATTTGATGGAGCATTAAATATAGGTCAGGATTTACTCTCAGCAGCTGTTATACCCATAATATCCTATTATTTTATGGCAGACAGTGATATTATTTTTAATAAAGCACTAATAATGTTTCCAATTAAATCAAGAAGAATAATAAAAAATATTTTACAGGATATTGATAAGGTCTTAGGTAAATACATAGTTGGGCAGTTATTATTAAGTGTTATTATTGGAGTTTTTACATTTATTATTTTATTTACATTAAAAGTTGATTTTCCAGTGTTATTATCGATTTTAAATGCTTTCTTTAATATAATTCCATACTTTGGACCAATATTTGGAGCCGTCCCAGCTGTTATAATGGGTTTTATAAAGTCCACAAAAGCAGGAATATATACAATAATTTTTTTGTATCTGCTTCAATTAATAGAAGGAAATATTATATCCCCAAAAGTTACTGGCAACAGCGTAAGCATGCATCCTCTTCTGGTAATTATATTGCTGCTTCTGGGTGGGCAAATTGGAGGATTTATAGGCATGATAATAGCTGTACCTGTAGGAGTGATAGTAAAAATTATATATGAAGATATTAATTATTACTTTTTTTAAATTTACTAAGGAAATAAATATCATATTGACATCATCATAAATATTATCTATAATCTTAGTCATAAATGAATATGCAGGCTATGATTGGAAAAAGTAAATATTTTATTGCAATTCAGAGAAAAAGTGGCTGGTGTAAACTTTTTGAATAAAATATTGAAGCAGGCCATGAGCTTTATTATTAATGAGAGTAAAAACTTTGTTTTTTATAATTAGGGTGGTACCACGGAATAGCTTTCGTCCCTTTGGGATTGATGGCTTTTTTTATTATTAACTGGAAAAGGAGAAATAAAATGAACAAAATGGGATTAAATGAAATCAGGGAATCATATTTAAAATTTTTCGAATCAAAAGGACATCTTAGACTGCCAAGCTTTTCATTAGTACCAAATAATGATAAAAGCTTATTATTAATAAATGCAGGTATGGCACCTTTAAAGCCATATTTTACAGGAATGCAGGAGCCCCCTAGAAGGAGAGTTACCACATGTCAAAAGTGTATTAGGACTGGCGATATTGATAATGTAGGCATCACTTCAAGACATGCTACATTCTTTGAAATGCTGGGAAACTTTTCATTTGGTGATTATTTTAAAAAGGAAATAATACCCTGGGCATGGGAATATATAACTGAGGTTTTAGAGCTTCCTAAGGATAAATTATATGTTACAATTTATACTGATGACGATGAAGCCTTTGAAATATGGACTAAATCTACAGATATAGACCCAAATAGAATTTTTAGGCTTGGAAAAAAAGATAACTTTTGGGAACATGGTTCGGGTCCATGCGGGCCTTGTTCCGAAATTCATTATGATAAAGGTAATGGACAAATTACAACTACTGAGGAATTTATAAAAGCATCTGAAGAAGACAGGACAGTTGAATTTTGGAATCTGGTTTTTACTCAGTATGATAAAGATGATGATGGAAATTATAATAAACTTTCCAATCCAAACATTGATACAGGTATGGGACTTGAAAGAATTGCTACTATAATGCAAGGTGTAGATAGCATTTTTGAAGTTGATACATTAAAGGCAATATTAGGAAAAGTTTCAGAAATAAGCGGAGTAAAATATGGAGAAAATAAAAAATCTGATACTTCACTGAGAATAATAACAGACCATATAAGAAGCATTACTTTTATGATAAGTGATGGTATATTACCTTCTAATGAAGGAAGAGGATATGTTCTGAGAAGGCTTTTAAGAAGAGCTGCAAGACATGGAAAAACACTAGGTATAAAAGAAACATTTTTATACAATTTAACAGATGTGGTAATTGAAAACTCTTATATAAATTATCCTGAATTAAAAGAAAAACAAGCTTACATAAAAAAGGTAATTAAACTTGAAGAGGAAAGATTTAATGAAACAATTGACAGTGGATTCCAAATACTAGGAGAATATATTGAAAAACTTCAAAATAATCATGAAAAAATTCTTCAGGGGGATAAGGCATTTAAATTATATGACACTTATGGGTTCCCATTAGAGCTTACTTTGGAAATACTGAAGGAAAAGGGACTGACAGCTGATGTAGATGGATTTACAAGAGAGATGAAAAACCAAAGGAATATGGCCAGATCTGCCAGATCAGAATCTAACTACATGGGCGTTGAGGATACAATTTTAAATAAAATACCCCTTGAAATAAATACAGAATTTGATGGCTATAATAATAGTAAGCTTCAATCTGCAGTACAATTTATAATAAGTGATAATGAAGTTAAACATCAGCTTCATTCTGGAGAATGTGGAGTTATGCTGGTTGAAACCACACCATTTTATGCTGAAATGGGAGGACAGATTGGAGACACTGGATTAATATATAATGATAATTTTAAGGCAGTGGTAACTGATTGTAAAAATAATATTTCTGGAAAGATAATGCACTTTGTTAATGTAATTGAAGGAAATATAAGTTTAAATGAAAATGTTACATTAGAAGTTAACGAAGAAAGAAGACAAATGATAAGAAAAAACCATAGTGCAACTCATCTGCTGGATGCTGCTTTAAGAGTGGTGCTTGGAGATCATGTTCATCAGGCAGGTTCATATGTTGATAATGAAAAATTAAGGTTTGACTTTAATCATTTTGAAGCTGTTAAAGAAGAAGAATTGCGTAAAATTGAAGAAGTAGTAAATAGAGAAATTGTTAAGGTTCAGCCTGTTAGAACAGAAATAATGTCAATATCCGATGCAAAGAAAAGCGGGGCAATAGCATTATTTGATGATAAATACAAAGACGAAGTGAGAGTTGTTTCTATAGGTGACTTTAGTAAGGAACTTTGCGGAGGAACCCATGCAAAAAATTCAGGAGAAATAGGATTGTTTAAAATTGTCTCTGAAAGCGGTGTAGCTGCAGGTATTAGAAGAATAGAGGCAGTAACAGGTGAAAATGCCATTAAGCTGGTAGAGGATAAAATCAGCCTGCTGAAAGAGGCATCAAATACATTAAGGTGCACAGAAAAGGATATAATTCAAAAGATAAATGTTCTAATTTCAGAAATTAAGGACAAAGATAAAGAAATAGCAGGTTTAAAAAATAAACTTGCCAGCTCATCGGAAGATGATCTTCTTAAAAATATGAAAAATATTAAGGGTATTAAGGTAGTAACAGGTATAGTTAAGGACATAGATGGAGAAGCTTTAAGAGAACTGGCCGATAAACTTAGAAATAAAATAGAAGATGGCGTCATAGTTTTAGGAAGTACTTGTGACAGTAAAGTACAATTCGTAGCAATGGCTTCAAAGGATGCTGTTTCTAAAGGAATCCACTGCGGAAAAATAATAAAAGAAGTGGCTGCTATTGCTGGCGGCGGCGGTGGCGGAAGACCAGATATGGCTCAGGCAGGCGGAAAACTTCCACAAAAAATTCAGGAAGCAGTTAATAAAGCTTACGATATGGTGGAAATCTTAGTAAAATAGTGTACTTTTTATTAATAATGTTTTATAATAAAATTAACAGTTGAGAACGTATATAAACCCTAAATATATGTCATTAGATTAATTTAATCTAAAAAAAGGGGTGAGAAAATTGGGTAATGATAATACAATACAATTTGATTTTTGTAAGGATAAAAAGGATTTAACCAAGGAAATATTAACAGAAGTGTATGATGCATTAATAAAAAAGGGATACAATCCTGTTAATCAGCTGGTAGGATACCTGATTTCCGGAGATCCAACTTATATTACAAATTACAATGGTGCCAGAGCATTGGTTAGAAAGCTTGAACGGGATGAAATACTTGAAGAGGTATTAAAATCATATTTAGGGATTAAATAAATAAAATGCCCTTTTGGGCATTTTATTTTAATATAATTAAAAAACATACATTGGAGTAGAAATTTATGAGAATAATAGGATTAGATGTAGGAGACAGGACAATAGGTGTTGCTGTAAGTGATCCACTTGGATATACAGCACAGGGGATAACTACAATACGCAGAAAGGGAATTGAAAGAGATATAGAAGAAATAAAAAAAATATGTAATGAATATAAGGCTGAATACATAATTTCAGGCTTGCCAAAGAATATGAATGGATCATTAGGATCTCAAAGTGAAAAAGTTATGGAATTTTGCAAAATTGTAGAAGAAAGACTTAGTATAGAAGTTAAGTATTGGGATGAAAGACTAACAACAGTAGCAGCTAACAGAGCTATGCTTGAAGCTGACTTATCAAGAGCTAAGAGAAAAAAGATTGTTGATAAGATTGCTGCTACATATATTTTACAAGGATATCTTGACAGCATAAGCAAATAAATTTAAAAGGTGGATATAATAATGGATAATAATATAGATTCAATCACATTATATGATGAGGAAAACAATGAAGTAGAATTTGATGTAATAACAAAAATGGATATTGAAGATAAAGAATATGTAATCTTAGTGCCAAAGGATGAAGATACAGATGAAGCCGTAGCACTTAGAATAGATAAAGATGCAGAAGGCAATGAAGTCTTAGTTACAATTGATGATGATGACGAATTTGCAGTTGTAACAGAAGCTTATGAAACATTATTTTCTAGTGATGAATTAAATTAATGTTTGTTTAATAATTTTAAAAGAGAGGAGAAGCAATGTCAAAATTATCATCACAACAAATTGAAAATTTAAAAAATAATTTAAAAAACAAAGGTTACAAGCTGACACCGCAGCGCAGGGCCATTGTGGACGTGATTATAAAAAATGAAGGTAGTCATCTGACCACAGAAGAAATATATGATCTTGTAAAAAAGGACTGTCCTGAAATAGGTCTGGCAACTGTGTATAGAACAATACAATTGCTGGAAGTGCTTGGCGCAGTAAGTAAGCTTGATTTAAATGACGGATGCAGCAGATATGAATTGGTTCATGAAGAAGAAAACCATCAGCATCATCATTTGATTTGCACTAGTTGTGGAAAAGTAATAGAGGTTCAAGGTGACCTGCTAGAAGTATTGGAACACAATATAGAGCAAAAGTACAATTTTAAGGTTCTAAACCATAGTGTAAAATTTTTTGGATTATGTAATGAATGCTCTAAAAAAAGTAGTAAATAATGATACGTTTATAGCAATAATCATTGCATAAAGGAGGGAAGATTTGTGAAAAAAGTAAAAGATAATATTAAGATTATTCCTTTAGGAGGAGTAAATGAAATCGGAAAGAACTTAACAGCTATTGAATATAAAAATGATATTGTTGTTATAGACTGCGGACTAAAGTTTCCCGATGAAGAAATGTTAGGAATAGACTTAGTAATTCCTGATGTTACTTATTTAGTAAAAAATATTGAAAGAGTTAAGGGTATTTTTCTTACTCATGGGCATGAGGACCATATTGGGGCCCTTCCATACGTGCTGAAGGAAGTTAATGTACCAGTTTACGGAACAAAGCTTACTTTAGGTATTGTTGAGTCAAAACTAAAGGAACATAACATGCTTGGAACTGTTGATTTAAGATGTGTCAAACCCAAGGACATTATAAAATTGGATAATTTATCCGTGGAATTTATCAGACAAAGTCATAGTATTGCTGATTCTGTAGCAATTGCAATACATACACCATTAGGTGTGGTATTACATACAGGAGACTTTAAAATTGACTATACTCCAATTGATGGATCTGTAGCTGACTTGGCAAGATTTGCAGAGCTTGGCAAAAGAGGAGTATTGTTAATGCTTTGTGACAGCACAAACGTTGAGAGACCTGGCTATACAATGTCAGAAAGTACTGTAGGAGAAACATTTCAAAGAATATTTGCTGATGCAAAAGGCAGGATAATAGTTGCCACTTTCGCATCACATGTTCACAGACTCCAGCAGATTATTACTGCTGCATCCAGATATGGCAGAAAAGTAGCTGTATCTGGCAGAAGTATGGAAAATATAGTGGATGTTGCAACTCACTTAGGATATCTGGATGTAGGAGAAAATATATTAATTAGTATAGATGATATAGGCAAATACCCTGATAATCAGATTGTAATACTGACAACTGGAAGTCAGGGGGAACCAATGTCTGCTTTAACAAGGATGGCTGCTTCAGAACATAAAAAAGTCAGCATAACACCTGGAGATATGGTAATTATTTCAGCTTCACCAATACCTGGTAATGAGAAGCTTGTTTCCAGGGTTATAAATCAGTTATTTAAAAAAGGTGCAGAAGTAATTTATGAATCACTGGCAGATGTTCATGTTTCAGGCCATGCCTGCCAGGAAGAATTAAAGCTTATGCATACACTTGTTAAGCCAAAGTTTTTTATGCCGGTGCACGGTGAATATAGACATTTGAAACAGCATGCTGAACTGGCAGAAAAATTAGGAATGCCAAGCAATAATATTGTTCTTGCTGAAAATGGTGATGTTATAGAAGTAACCAGAGATAGCATTAGGAAAAATGGAACTGTTCCATCCGGACAGGTTTTTGTTGATGGATTAGGTGTTGGAGATGTTGGAAATATTGTATTGAGGGATAGGAAACACCTTTCTCAGGATGGTATATTAACAGTAGTTGTAACTATAGAAAAGGAAACTGGATCTGTAATTGCAGGACCTGATATTATCTCCAGAGGATTTGTATATGTTAGAGAATCTGAGGATTTAATGGAAGGTGCAAGAGAAATTGTTAAGAATTCTTTATTAGATTGCCAGGATAAACATATAACTGAGTGGGCAACCATAAAATCTAATATAAAAGAAGCATTAAGAACTTTCTTATATGAAAAAACTAAGAGAAAACCAATGATTCTTCCAATAATAATGGAAATTTAGAATTGTAAGAATGAAAAACTTTTAAAGTTAATATTTTCTTTTAATGTATAAGGAGGGCAACAATAATGAATATTTATGATAAGGCACATGAACTGGCACATGAATTAAAAAATTATCCTGATGTGGTTGAATTAAGAAAGGCCAGCGAAAAAGTAAAATTAAATGAAACAAATAAAAAAATGCTGGATGATTTTAGAAAAGTTCAAATTCAGGCTTATTCAGAACAAGCACAGAATGGTAAGTTATCCAAAGAACTTGAAGAAAAGCTGCAAAATTTGTATTCTATAGTTTCTATGAATCCAGATGTAAAAGATTATTTACTGGCAGAGCAAAAATTTGGAGTAGTTTGGGAAGATATAATGAAAATTTTAAACGATGCAATTAATATTGATTTAACATTTGAAGAAGTCAAATAATTTATAATTTCTGTTATATTGACTTTTTCATATTATAAGTTTAAAATAAACTTGATAAAATGCAATTGGATACTTTATGTATCCAATTTTTTTGGAGATTTTATACAACAGTTTTGGAGGAGTAAAAATGGATTTATTTGTAAGAAATGATATAAGGAACGTAGCTATAATTGCGCATGTTGATCATGGTAAAACAACTTTGGTAGATGCATTATTAAAACAAAGTCACGTTTTCAGGGAAAATGAAAAAGTTCAGGAAAGAGTAATGGATTCTAATGACCTGGAAAGAGAAAGAGGTATAACAATATTATCTAAAAATACATCTGTTATGCACAACGGAATTAAGATAAATATTGTGGATACTCCGGGACATGCTGATTTTGGGGGAGAAGTTGAACGTGTACTTAAAATGGTAGACAGTGTTCTACTTGTAGTAGATGCTTATGAGGGACCTATGCCTCAGACAAAATTTGTTCTAAAAAAGGCACTGGAATTAAATTTAAAACCAATTGTAGTAATTAATAAACTTGACAGACCAGATGCAAGACCAACGGAAGTACTTGATGAAGTATTTGATTTATTTATTGAATTAGGAGCAGATGATGATCAACTGGATTTCCCTGTAGTTTACTGCTCTGCAAAAACTGGTATTGCCAAGAAAGAATTAGAAGATGAAAGCACCAATATGGATCCTTTATTTGATGCAATAATAAAAAATGTAAAGGCACCAGAAGGGTACTTGGACATGCCGCTTCAGCTTTTAATAACAACTATAGATTCTAATGAGTATGTTGGTAAAATAGGAATTGGGAAAATTGAAAGAGGAACTATAAAGAAAAATCAAAATGTTGCCTTAATAAGAAAAGATGGAAAAATAGACAATGTTAAAATATCTAATCTTTATGTTTTTAATGGATTAAAGAGAGAAGAAACATCAGAAGCAATGCTTGGTGATATAGTTGCAGTTTCAGGAATTTCAGATATTAATATAGGTGAAACTATTGCAGACATAAATAATCCTGAACAATTACCATTTGTGGATATTGATGAGCCAACATTAAGCATGAACTTTATGGTAAATAACTCTCCCTTTGCTGGAAGAGATGGACAATTTGTAACTTCAAGACATTTAAGAGACAGATTAATGAAAGAACTTGAAACTAATGTAAGCTTAAGAGTTGAAGAAACTGAATCACCAGATATGTTTAAGGTAAGCGGAAGAGGAGAACTTCATTTATCAGTTTTAATTGAAACTATGAGAAGAGAAGGATATGAATTTCAGGTATCCAAGCCAACTGTAATATTTAAAGAAGATAAACAAGGCAACTTACTAGAGCCAATTGAATATTTAACTATAGATGTACCAGAAGAATTTATGGGAGTAGTTATGGAAAAGCTAGGACCTAGAAAAGCAGAAATGGTAAATATGACTTCTGCTGTGAATGGGTACACAAGACTTGAATTTACAATACCTGCCAGAGGATTAATTGGATTTAAAAGCGAATTCATGACGGATACAAAAGGTAATGGAATAATGAATCATGTATTTGAAGGCTTTGAAAAATACAAAGGAGACATTCCACAAAGAAGCAGAGGATCTATTGTGGTATTTGAAGATGGTGTTTCTATTACTTATGGATTGTTTAATGCTCAGGACAGAGGAACCTTATTCATTGGACCAGGAGTAGAAGTTTATGAAGGAATGATATGTGGTGAATGTTCAAGGGCAGATGATATTGAAGTTAATGTGTGTAAGAAGAAGCATCTGTCAAATACAAGATCATCAGGAGCAGATGAAGCTTTAAAACTTACTCCTGTGAGAATAATGAGCCTTGAAAACTGCCTGGATTTTGTAGCTTCAGATGAATTAGTGGAGATAACACCAGAAAATATTAGACTTAGGAAGAGAATATTAAACACAGATTTGAGGAAAAAGTCTCAGAGAAGAAAATAGTGAGGTTTTTATGAGTAAAAAGGTATTACTAAAGATATTTAGTGTTTTACTGATAATATTTTTAATAATTGGGCTGACTACTTTCATTTTATTTGAAAAGGTGGTTAGCCATCCTCTTAATAAAAACAAAAATTTTGTTTTATATGTAAATAAAGGGGACAGCTTGTATAATATTGTTGATAAACTGAATAAGCAGGGATCACTGAAAAACAGCTTTCTTACAAAACTTTATATAAAAAACAATTATAAAAACAATACTAATATTAAACCAGGTACATATGAGATATCTTCAAATGTTTCTCTTCAAAAGTTAATTGATGATTTAGAAAAGGGTATATATAATGAAAATGCAGTAAAAGTTACAATACCTGAAGGATATGACATTAAACAAATTGCTCAGCTTTTAGACAAAAACGGCATAGTTAAAAAAGACGATTTTTTAAGTACATGCAAGGATTATAAACTGCCATTTTACATAAAAAGGGATGGGGAAAAGAGATATGCATTGGAAGGATATCTTTTCCCTGATACATATGAATTTGAAAAGAATTCATCCAGTGAAGAAGTTATTAAAATAATGCTAAGCAGATTTGAAGAAGTAATAACTGAAATAAAAAAGAATAATAATAAGGAAATAAATGATAATAATATTGAAAATTTTGTTACAATGGCTTCTATAGTGGAAAAAGAAGCATTACAGGATAGTGACAGGCCTAAAGTTGCTTCTGTTTTCTATAACAGATTAAATAAAAAAATGAAACTTCAATCGGATGCAACAGTACTGTATGCTTTAGATGCTCATAAAGAAGTAGTTCGTACTAATGATTTAAAAGTAAAATCTCCATATAATACTTATTATGTTGAAGGTTTACCTGTTGGACCAATATGTTCACCAGGAAAGGCATCTCTGGAAGCAGCAATAAATCCTGAAAAATCAAATAACATCTATTTTATAATTATTAAAGACGGTCCGCATTTTTTTACTGATAATTACAGCAAATTTTTAGATGTTAAAAAGCAGTATATAGATTCAAAACTTAAATAACAAATATTAGTACTATTGGAGGAAATTATGAGCGGAATAACTTATGATTATATGGAGCAGTATATTAGAAGCCTAATTGAAGAAAGTTCTGGGGAACTTAAGCAGCTGGAGGATTATGCAATAGAAAATTCTGTACCAATAGTTCATAAAGAAGTAAGAAAATTTCTTGAAATTATGATAAATATAAAAAAACCAAAAACTATCCTTGAACTTGGAACAGCAATTGGTTATTCATCCATAATAATGTGTAAGGCATCAGGTGATAATTGCAAAATAGATACCATTGAAAGAGATCTTAATATGGTAAACATATCTAAAGCTAATATAAAGCTGTATGGATATGATGATCGTATCAATGTTTTAAATGGAGAGTGTACTGAAGTATTAAAAAATCTGCATGGGAAATATGATTTAATATTTATGGATGCCGGGAAAGCCCACTACAATGATTTTTTACCAGAATGCTTAAGACTATTACAAGAGGATGGAGTAATTATAGCTGACAATGTTCTTTTTAGAGGAATGATTGCATCCAAGGAGCTTGTTATAAGAAGAAAAATTACTATTGTGAAAAGAATGAGAAAATTTTTAGACCAAGTTTCAAAGTCTAAGGAATTGATGCTATCCGTTATTCCAATGGGTGATGGAATAGCTGTTATTACAAGGAGGAGAAGCTATGAATAAACCTGAAATACTGGCTCCAGCAGGAAATCTAGAGAAATTGAAGACTGCCATTGATTTTGGAGCTGATGCAGTTTATTTAGGGGGAAATAAATTAAATTTAAGAGCTTTTGCAGACAATTTTACTGATGAAGAACTTTCTGAAGGAGTTAATTATGCTCATAGCAGGGGAAAAAAAGTATATGTAACAATTAACGTATTCCCTCATAATGAAGATTTAGTTGGACTGGAAGAATATCTTAAAAATCTATCTGCACTGAATGTAGATGCAATATTGGTTTCAGATCCAGGTATACTAATGACAGCAAAAGAAGTTGTGCCAGAAATGGAGCTTCATTTAAGCACTCAGGCTAATAATGTAAACTGGAAATCTGCACAGTTTTGGTATAAACAAGGAGTTAAAAGAATTGTCTTAGCCAGGGAATTATCACTTGAGGAGATTAAATGCATAAGAGAAAAATTACCCGAGGATTGTGAAATTGAAGCTTTTGTTCATGGTTCCATGTGCATTTCTTATTCTGGAAGATGTCTTCTTTCTAATTATATGACGGGAAGAGATTCAAACAGGGGTGCTTGTGCTCAGCCATGCAGATATAAATATTATTTAATGGAAGAAAAAAGGCCTGGTCAGTACTTCCCCGTAGTAGAAGATGAAAAGGGAACTTATATAATGAATTCAAAGGATTTATGTATGATAGAGCATATTCCTGAATTAGTTAAGTGTGGTATTAATTCACTTAAAATTGAAGGAAGAATGAAAAGTGCATATTATGTGGCATCAGTTGTGAAGGCATATAGGCAGGCTCTTGATTCTTACTTTGATAATCCAGAGGAATATAAGTTTAATGAGAAATGGCTTACAGATTTAAGTAAAGCCAGTCACAGGCAATATCATACAGGCTTTTACTTTGGAGAGAAAAATAAGCAGATATATGAAACCTCATCCTATATCAGAGATTATGATATAGTGGGAATTGTAAAAAGTTTTGATAATGGCGTTGCTACAATCGAGCAGAGAAATAAAATTTTTGAAGGCGATGAAGTAGAGGTACTTAGACCTCAGGGTGATAACTTTACTGTAAGACTTACTAATTTAAAAAATAAAGACCATGAATCTATTCCATCTACACCTGTGGCACAAATGATATATAAGGCAGACAGCGAAAAAACTTTATTGAAAAATGACTTGTTAATCAAGAGCAGATAAATAATTGAAACCATAATGAAGATTTTCAAGGGGGAAAATAAATGGTACGTCCAATTTTAATAGGAATTACAGGAGGGTCAGGTTCAGGAAAGAGTACTATAGCAAATGAAATATGCAGTAAGTTTGATGAAGATTATCTGGCTGTAATTGAGCAGGATTCATATTATAAGGACCAAAGTAATTTGTCCTTGGAAGAAAGAACAAAAACTAACTATGATCATCCTGATGCATTTGATACTCCTTTATTGGTTAAACATCTAAAATCTCTTTTAGAGGGAAATTGTATTGAAAAGCCCATATATGATTTCGAGATACATAATAGAAAAAAAGAAACAATTAAGGTAAAACCAAGGGAAATTATCATTGTTGAAGGAATATTAATTCTTCAGGAAAAAGAAATCAGGGATTTGCTTGATATAAAATTATATGTAGATACAGACCCTGATGTAAGAATTATAAGAAGACTGGTAAGGGATATTAATGAAAGAGGAAGAACAGTTGATACAGTAATAAATCAATATTTAAATGTTGTAAGGCCAATGCATATGCAGTTTATAGAACCTTCAAAACGATATGCAGATATCATAATTCCTGAAGGAGGACATAACAAAGTTGCAATTGACATTATAGTTGCAAAGATAAAACAGATCCTTCAAAGAAATGAATAACTATTGAATAAAACATCTTATTTTAGTCTAGAATCTATAATAATATAGCTGGCTAAATGGGGTGTTTTTTTGTATAAGAGTATAATTAAAAGAAAACTGATATGCATTTTAATAATTTTAGTTTGCCTGCTTGCTTTTCAAATATACAGAATATTTAAATTTCAGTACAGCGAAACAAGCAAATTATCTGTAATTGCAAATTCTCAGTATGAATATACGGAAAATTTGTCAGATATAAATTATAATTTGTTTGATGCTAATGGAAAGCAGCTTTTAAATTACAATACAATATATGACATTGTTATTGTACCAAATCTTTTTAAGGATAATTTTAATGATCCAATGAATGAAAAGTTACTTACTGTAATGTATATATTAAATAATTACAATTCAACTTTAGGAAAATATAAAGATGGTTTTGATTTAAGAGATGATATTGAAAAAAATCAAAGCATTATTTTAAAATACGAAGTAAATGAAGAAACCTACAACGAAATAAAAAAAATCAGCGGATTAAAGGGAATGTACGCCTACAAGCATATTGAGGTAGATAGAAGATATGCATGGAAAATAGAAAATGTAATTACAAATGCTAATACCATTAAAAACGGTAAAACTGTAAATAAGGATGGCAATAGTTTAGAGAATTTAATTCAGCAGAAATTAAAACAAAATAAATTTCCTCAAGTAACTTTTCAAAGAAAAGTTGATGGAGAAATTACAGAAGAACAAAATATTATCCCTGAAAATAATCTTAATATAAGGCTTACAATTAATAAAGATATAGAGGATAAGATTGATGAAGTACTTAAGGATAAAAAGTACTCAGATTATAAAAATATAGGTGTATTATTGGTAGAAAGCAATACTGGGAAAATAATATCCATTAATCAAAAGGATAATACTCAGCCTAATGTAATAATTGGGGCTAGTACTAATCATGGTTTATATCCAGGTTCAATATTTAAAGTCATTGTTGAAGAGGCAGGCCTTGACAAGAAAAGTATAAATCTGGCTAAATCCTATACATGCAATGGCATTTATGAAAAGGATTCCCACAGATTTCATGGTACTTTAACTCCAGGTGAGGCATTATCAGCATCCTGCAATGATATTTTCGGGCAGATAGGTATGGAAGTAGGGGCAAGTAACTTTTATGATAATGCCAATAATCAGGGATTATTTGATAAAGTTCTTGGATTATATGATGAACAAAGCGGTGCCATTGAGGAAAAAGAACCTAAGCTGGAGGATAAATCCATTTATAAAACAGCAATTGGTCAAGGAGTAAGAATTACTCCATTGGAGGCCGTTGCAATTCCAAATACAGTAGTAAACGAAGGAAAATATGTGAAGCCATATATTATTGATGGATATGTTAATAATAATAATGATATGGTTCAGCAATGCAAAACAGAAAACAAGCAGGTAATTGAAAAGGCTACAGCTAATGAATTAAAAGCTCAAATGATAAGTGTGGTAAAAAAGGGAACAGGAACAGAAGCTGCAGTTAAAAATGTTGAGGTAGGTGGAAAAACAGGATCAACTGAGAGAGGGGATACATCAGATGGCTGGTTTACAGGCTTTTTTAAAATTGGAGAAAAATATTACTCCATTGTGGTAATTTGCCCTGAAATAAATAAGAACACTGAAAGTGCTTCTAATACGGCTTCTCCAGTATTCCAGCAAATTGTAGAGACAGTTAGTCCATTATTAAAATAATAATAAAAAGATCATTGTACAGGCACTTTTCTTTGAAAGAAAACATAATATATTAATAAGCACTATTAGGAGGAACACCGGTGTTTACCATGGAATGCTTATTTGATGTATTAAGTAATGTAGTGTTTCTAACGGCATATGTAACAAATAATAGCTCATTTCCTCAGCCCTTAGATGAAAATGAAGAAAAATATTATTTAATAAAATTAAAAGAAGGGGATATTTCAGCTAAAAACATACTTATTGAAAGAAATTTAAGACTTGTTGCACATATTGTTAAAAAGTACTCTTACCCTGGGAAAGATGTAGATGATTTAATATCTATAGGAACTGTGGGTTTGATAAAAGCAATAGATTCTTTTGACAGTTCAAAAGGAACAAGGCTTGCTACCTATGCTGCAAAATGTATTGAAAATGAAATACTCATGCTCATAAGAAATAATAAAAAAACTAAAGGTGAGGTATATCTCCAGGATCCTATCGGAGTTGACAAAGAGGGCAATGAAATTTCTTTAATGGACATTCTGAGCAGTGATGATGATTCTATTATTGAAATAGTGGAAAGTAAAATCCAAACTAAAAGATTATATAATAAAATAGACAGCTGCTTAGCAGATAGAGAAAAAAGTGTAATTGAAATGAGATATGGACTTCAGGATGGAAAGCCTAAAACACAAAGAGAAATTGCTAAACTACTTGGAATATCCAGATCTTATGTTTCAAGGATAGAAAAAAGAGCTCTTAAAAAGCTATATAAGGAAATGAACAACTACAGTAAATAAAGGACTAAGAATTAGGAATTTGTATAACAATCCCTAATTCTTAATCTTTTTCATGCATACTAAAAACATGACTATTAAAGAGGAATTGTGAAAATAGCGAAGAATAAATATTATAGGGAGTGATTTTATGGAACATGTAGGACTGCTTGGAAAAAACATATCTTATTCAAGATCTCCGGAAATACATAATAAATATTATTATGAACATGGAATTCAATTAGATTATAAAATATTTGATGTAAATTATGATAACATATCAAATTTTGTTAAAAATCTACGAATAAATAAAATAGTAGGATTTAATGTCACTATTCCATATAAAACGGAAATTATTAAGTATTTAGATGATATTGATTCATCTGCAGATATTATAGGTGCTGTTAACACTGTTTTGGTGACAAATGAAAAATTAATAGGATATAACACAGACTATTATGGATTTATTAAGAGTCTTGAGATTTCTGGATTCAATGTAAACAGCAAAACAGCATTGATTATTGGAAATGGTGGAAGTGCCAGATGTATTTTTACAGCACTTAAAGATTTAAATATAAAAAGTATCCATGTTATTGCAAGGGATACTTTAAAATCAAAGGCTAATTTACATGGTGCAGATATTTTTTTAAATTTAAGTGATTACCAGGATGGCATAAACCTGGAACCATATGATATTGTTGTAAATTGTACACCAATAGGAGGGCCCAATTATATACATGATAAGTTATTTAATATTACAAAAGTAAATCCAGATGCATTAGTATATGATATAAATTATGGCAATAAAGAATCACAATTACTCAGCCAGGCCAGACAAAAGGGCGCTCAAGTGATGAATGGTAGTTTAATGCTGAAGAATCAAGCTGTTAAGGCTATGAATATTTGGATTGACTACTTAAGCGAAAGGGGAAAATAAAGTGATAATTTTAAAGCAGCTATTAGAAACAACTATGAAAGAAAAGGCTTCTGATTTGCATCTAACTGTTGGAATACCACCAGTTATAAGGGTTAATGGAACACTAACAGAAATTTCAAAGGAGAAGTTAACACCTTCAGATACAGAAAGGTATGCAAAAGAAATTTTTGGACAACAATATGAAGCCTTTGAAGAAATTGGGGAAGCAGATACTTCATTTTCTGTACCAGGACTTGGAAGATTCAGAGCCAATGTATTCAAGCAGAGAGGGAGCATTGCTATTGCCTTAAGAGTTGTTGGACTAAAAGTTCCAAATTTAAATGATCTAAACTTTCCTCCAGTTATTAAAGACTTAACTTTAAAACAAAGGGGATTAGTGCTTGTAACAGGACCCACTGGAAGTGGAAAAAGCACAACTCTTGCAGCAATGGTTAATGAAATCAATTCGACCAGGGCAGCACATATCATTACTCTTGAGGACCCAATTGAATATTTACATAAACATAATAAATCTATAATCAATCAAAGAGAAATAGGGAAGGATACTAAAAGTTATGGAAGTGCCTTAAGAGCTGTACTAAGAGAAGATCCGGATGTAATCCTTGTTGGTGAAATGAGGGATCTTGAAACAATTTCAGTTGCATTAACTGCAGCTGAAACAGGCCACTTAGTATTATCAACATTGCATACTATTGGGGCAGCTAAAACTATTGACAGAATAATAGATGTTTTCCCACCATATCAGCAGCAGCAGATTAAAATTCAGCTGGCTGCAGTTCTACAGGGAATTATTTCACAGCAGCTTCTTCCAAGGGAAGATGAAAAGGGAAGGATTGCTGTTTTAGAAATTATGATAATAACTACTGCCATTCAAAATATGATTCGGGAAGGAAAAACACATCAGATAGAATCTTCAATTCAAACTGGAGTTAAGTATGGCATGAAGACAATGGATATGGCACTAGCCGATTATCATAAAAAGGGAATTATTTCATATGATACTGCTATATCATATGCTATGGATAGAGAAATGCTTAGTAAGTTAATATCTTTATAAATAAAAAAGGACCTATGGTCCTTTTTTAACATTAAAATAGTAAATAATCGAACATTTTTACTGAAATTTGATTGTTTACAGCATTGGAAACTTTTTCCTGTTTCTTTTTATTATTTATTTTAGAATTATTATTACATTTCTTACTGCAATTAACCTGCTTCATAATAAGACCTCCTATTATTAAATAAAAAAACAATAAGATAAGAGGACTTACCAAAAAGATTCGTCTTTTTTATGAAGTCTGCTTAAATCCAGATAATAGATTAGATAGTAGCGCCGCATAAGGCTCTACCCCCTTTTCTATACTATAACAGTAATTTATTTTAACTGATTTTATAATAGCATAGTTTTATATTTCATACAAATGCATAAAATTCAATAAAATAGATATAAATACAATAGGATAGTATAAGACAGATTTAAATTTTATTTGTGCATTATAACTCATTAATACTAATAATTTCATAAGTTTGCTGCAAATATTTTACTTGTTTACTGGATGAATAAACAAAATTTAAAATTATATAGTAATTGAAATAGTTTTGTGCTAAAATAACTTTGAACTAGGGGGGATCTATATTGAATATAGTAAATTTAGCTATAAAATACAGTTCGCATTTATTAACAAATATTGTTTATATTATTACCATGTATTATTTGTTTATCTCATTTTTTGGAATTTGGAAGGGCAGAAAGACAAAAAATATTAGACCCCAAAAGAGTTTTGCTTTGATAGTTGCAGCTCATAATGAAGAAGTTGTAATTGCTGATATAGTTGATAGTTTGAAAATGTTAGATTATCCAAAAGAACTTTATGATATTTTTGTTGTAGCAGATAATTGTACTGATAAAACTGCATATATAGCAAGACAAAAGGGCGCTCTGGTTTATGAAAGGACTAATAAGGATAAAAGGGGAAAGGGTTATGCACTTGAATGGATGTTTTCAAAACTTTTTAAATTAAAAAAGAAATATGATGCAGTGGCTATTTTTGATGCAGACAATTTAGCACATAAAAACTTTCTTTTAGAAATGAATAAAAAGTTATGCGAAGGATATAAAGTAGTTCAAGGTTATCTGGATAGTAAGAATCCAAAAGATACATGGATTACAGGCAGTTATTCTATTGCATTTTGGACATGTAATAGAATGTTTCAGCTTTCAAGAAGCAATATGGGTCTTTCCAGCCAGCTGGGTGGAACTGGATTTTGTATTGATACAGAAATGCTGAAAAAGTTAGGCTGGGGTGCAACATGTTTAACTGAGGATTTGGAATTTACCTGCAAACTTGTATTAAATGGTTATAAAGTTGGATGGGCTCATGATGCCATAATATATGATGAAAAGCCTCTCACAATGTCTCAGTCCTGGTGGCAGAGAAAAAGATGGATGCAGGGATTCGCAGATGTCTCCAGCAGATATTTTTTCAAACTTATAAAGAAATCCATAGTAAGTTTCAGTTTTATTCCATTAGATTGTGCATTATATAGCATTCAGCCTATAGTTACTATACTTTTAGGAATATCATCAGTAATAAGTCTGGGTCAGTATTATATTAAAACAACACATATTATTGCCAATATAAACGCAGGTATTCCACTTATAAGTGCAAGTATGGCCACTTTAGCATTAGTGCTGGTTACAATTTTTCAGCTGGTTTATACACCATTTATTTTAGTTTTAGAAAAAAAATTAAATTTCAAGGTGTTTTTGTACTATATTATTTATCCTATTTATGCAATAACCTGGTTTCCAATATCTATACAGGGGTTGTTAGATAAAAATAAAAAAGAGTGGAATCACACAATACATACAAGAAGCGTAAATGTTAGTGATTTTGAAAAGGTAAATTGAGAGGAGGATTTTAATCTTCCTCTTTTAAATATATGTAATTATTCATTTAAACTTTAGTTTCTTTTCAGTTTATATTTTATTATTAATTAAATTTCAATTAAAATATTAAAATTTTAGAGGAAAAATTAGATTTATGTTGAATATATAATTTGATGGTTCTCTTACAAGGGGGGAGAAAGGCATAATGAATGAATATATAATCGGAATTGATGTTGGATCATCAAAAATCTGTGCAGCAGCAGGTAAATTTGATAAAAATGGAGATATTCAGATAGTTGGAGTTACTTCAATTAAATGTAATGGTATAAAAAAAGGAATAGTAGTAGATATTGATAGTACTTCTGAGTCAATTAAAAACTGTATTTTTCAGCTGGAAGGAATAATTGACTATAAAATAGATGAGGTATTTATTTCACTGCCTGTGTGTATTAGTGAAATAATAGACAATAAAGGCGTTGTTGCAGTTTCATCAGAAGATAGGGAGATTAAGAAAAGTGATGTAGAAAGAGTTTTGAAGGCTGCTAAAATTATCACAGTTAATTCTGATAAGGAAATAATTGGCTTGATTCCTGAACAATATATTGTCGACGGATTTGATAGAATTAAGGATCCTATTGGAATGAGCGGATTAAGGCTTGAAGTTGATGCCAAGGTAATTTTATCTCAAACTACAGTTATAAATAACTTATTTAAAAGTATAAATAAGGCAGATATAAAGGTAAGGGGTATCGTTTATGAACCTTTAGCATTATCTGAGGTACTTATTGAAAAGGAAGAAAAAGAAATAGGTACTGCCATTATTGATGCAGGTGCTGAAACCATTGATATTTCAATATTTAAAAATGGAGTAATTAAATTTGCAGATGCCATACCTTATGGAGGGAATATTATTACTAATGATATTTCCGTATGTTTAAAACTTCCCTTTTCTGAGGCGGAAAAAATAAAACTAAAGTATGGTGACATAAAAAACGATAATAATGTTAGTAAAAGTAAAATAAGTGTAAAAGCAAGTTATAATAATGCTATAGAAATTGATCAAAATTTATTAATTGAAATAATTAATGCCAGAGTAGAAGAACTTTTATCCATTATTAACAATAAAATTATCCAAAGCGGATATAAGAATGAAATATCAGGGGTTACTATTACAGGAGGAGCCATTTCATTTATGACCAATATTGATATATTGGCTGAAAAAATTTTAGACAAACCTGTAAGAATAGGAGTTCCACATTTTGTTGGATCTTCAAATCCTATGTATTCATGTGGCATTGGGATTGTAAAAGAAGCTTCCGAAAGCTTTAAAAATAGCTACTTAACTAACAAATCAAATGAAAAGAAAAGTAAAGATGTATTGAATGATGAAGACATGGGTGAAGAAGAAGGTAAAAGTGGATTTTTAGCAAAAATTAAGGAATTTTTTACTGAGTTTTTTTAAATTTGTAAGGAGGTATTATTGTGCTAGATTTTGATGTAGATGTCCAACAATTTGCTCAAATTAAAGTAATTGGTTGTGGCGGCGGAGGAAATAACGCTGTAAATAGAATGATTAAAGAAGGACTTAAAAATGTTGAATTTATTGCTATAAACACAGATAAGCAGGCATTAATGCTTTCGCAGGCTTCTCAAAAGATCCAAATTGGAGATAAATTAACAAAGGGATTAGGAGCAGGTGCAAATCCTGAAATTGGGAAAAAGGCTGCGGAAGAAAGCAAAGATGAGATTTCACAGGCAATAAAAGGTGCTGATATGGTGTTTATAACTGCAGGAATGGGAGGAGGAACTGGCACTGGTGCTGCTCCAATAGTTGCCGAAATTGCTAAATCAATGGGCATATTAACAGTTGGGGTAGTTACAAAACCATTCCCTTTTGAAGGCAGAAAAAGAATGCTTCATGCAGAAATGGGAATTAAAAATCTGAAGGAAACTGTGGATACATTGGTCACAATTCCCAATGAAAGGCTTTTAAGCATTGTTGATAAAAAGACAACTTTAATGGATTCTTTTAAACTGGCAGATGATGTTTTAAGACAGGGTGTTCAAGGCATCTCTGATCTTATTACCATTCCTGGTTTAGTAAATCTTGATTTTGCAGATGTAAGAACTATTATGACAGATAGAGGACTTGCACATATGGGTGTAGGTAAGGGAAATGGAGATAACAGAGCTCAGGAGGCTGCAAAGCAGGCTATATCAAGTCCTCTTTTGGAAACTTCAATTGTTGGTGCCACTGGAGTATTATTAAATATTACTGGTGGTGCAGACCTTGGACTTCTTGAAATTAACGAAGCTGCAGAAGTTGTCCAACAGGCTGCTGATCCAGAAGCCAATATAATATTTGGAGCTGTAATAGACGAAAGTTTAAAAGATGAAATCAGAATTACTGTCATAGCAACAGGATTTGAAGATGAAAAAACAGAGCATGTTACAAATAATATTAATTTAAATGAAAAAGATATTGTAAATAGAAAAGAAGAGGCTGCAATGACTTCAGAAAAGGCAAACTTTGATGAACCTGATTTAGAAATACCTGCATTTTTGAGAAGACAAAGAAAATAAAGAAATAATTAACCCCAGTGATTTTTAAGTAAATTAAAGATCACTGGTTTTTTTTGTTACAAGTTAAACTAAAATTAAGCATAATGACATATTTTAAAATATAATAATATATAAAACCATTATAAATTGACAAAATTTTGAAACAAATAGGTTTATAATAAAGTGAGTAACATATGATTTGGGGGGGATCATTTGATTATATATTTAGATGTAATACTATTTGAAAATTTTATTGTTGATTTTTTTTTATTATATATCACGCTTCAGACAATAAAATTAAGGCCTGTAATAAAATATTTAATTATATCGTCCACACTAGGAAGCTTATATGTGCTTACCTTGCTAATACCAGGTTTAAAGGTACTTTCCGGATTTGCTGGAAAATTAGCAGCTGGTTTTATTATGACTTTTATTGCAGTAAGAAAAAAAGATTTTTTTTTTCTTTTAAAGGCATATTGCATTTTTATAATATATACAATGCTTCTTGCTGGAATCTGCACATTTAATTCTTCAAGTGAATTTGCAAATATAACCGTTGGAGTAATATATAACTTTTCCTATAAAAAATTGATGATTTCAATTATGATTATGTATTTAATAATTCACAGGACAGTTACTTTTATTAAAGACAGAAAAGCAATGACAAACTTTATATATACTATAGATATACAGTTTAATCAAAATTTAAAATCTGTAAAGGCATTTTTAGATACGGGAAATGAACTCCGTGAACCAGTTACCAATATACCGGTAATTATAGCTGAACAAAACGTGCTAAATGGCATAGATACTGATAACTTTTCAAAATATTATATACCTTATAAGCTGGTTGACGGAAATGAGGGAAATTTATTTGGAGTAAAGCCAAGTTCTATAATAGTTCATATGAATGGCATTAATAACAGAGTAGATGGAATAATTGCTGTTACAAGTTCAAAGCTGAGCAAAAGTGGTGATTATAATGCTCTGTTACCAAGAAATATAATTTAAGTGGGGGTATATAAAATGCTAAGTTTAAAGGAGTTATTAAATAGAATAGTCATTAAGTTAAAAATATTTTCTGAAAGAATTTACTACATAGGGGGCAATGATGCACTTCCGCCGCCATTAACAAAAAAAGAGGAGGATGATTTAGTTACAAGGTTGGTTTTAGGTGATTCAAATGTTAGATCTACTTTAATTGAAAGAAATTTAAGATTAGTAGTGTATATTGCAAGAAAATTCGAAAATACCGGGGTAAATGTTGAAGATTTAATTTCTGTAGGAACTATAGGACTTATAAAAGCTGTGAATACATTCGATCCTGAGAAGAAGATCAAATTAGCCACCTATGCTTCAAGGTGCATAGAAAATGAGATATTAATGTATTTAAGAAGAAATAGCAAAGTAAAAGCAGAAATTTCTTTTTATGAACCATTAAATATAGATTGGGATGGAAATGAACTGTTGCTGTCAGATATACTAGGAACGGACAATGATGAGGTATACAACTTAATTGAGGATGAAGTTGACAGAGAATTACTATTTATGGCAATGAAAAAATTAAGTGACAGAGAAAAGGAAATCGTAAAACTTAGATTTGGACTAAATGGAGGAGGAGAAAAAACTCAAAAGGAAGTTGCAGATATGCTTGGAATCTCTCAGTCATATATCTCCAGACTGGAAAAAAGAATTATTAAAAGATTAAAAAAAGAAATTAATAAGATGTTATAGTTTGTCTTTAGTATAAAATCTGCTCCCTTAGTAAATAATTAAAATGCGAATATACTAAAGGGGCTGATGAGTATATGATAATAAATAAAGTTGAAATTTGTGGAGTTAATACTGCAAAATTACCTGTATTAAAGGAAGCTGAAATGAAAAGTCTGCTGTTAAGTATCAGAAAAGGTGATAACTCAGCAAGAGAAAAATTTATTAGAGGGAATTTAAGATTGGTCTTAAGTGTTATTCAAAGGTTTAATAATAGGGGAGAAAATGTTGATGATCTTTTTCAGGTAGGCTGCATAGGATTAATAAAGTCTATTGATAACTTTGATTTAAATCAAAATGTTAAGTTTTCTACTTATGCAGTGCCCATGATTATAGGAGAAATCAGGAGATATCTTAGGGATAATAATTCAATTAGGGTAAGCAGATCTTTAAGAGATATTGCATATAGAGCATTACAAGTCAGGGACAAATTAATAGGAGAAAATAATAAGGAGCCAACAGTTTCTCAGATTGCCAGGGAGCTAAAAGTTCCCAGGGAAGAGGTTGTGTTTGCATTGGATGCAATCCAGGATCCAGTATCACTTTTTGAACCAATTTATCATGATGGCGGTGATGCTATTTATGTTATGGATCAAATAAGTGACAGCAAAAACATTGATGACAGCTGGCTTGAAAATATATCTATCAAAGAAGCAATGAAGAAATTAAATTCAAGGGAAAAACTAATATTAAACTTAAGGTTTTTCGAGGGCAGAACTCAAATGGAGGTAGCAGATGAAATAGGTATCTCACAAGCACAAGTGTCACGATTGGAAAAAACAGCATTAAAACATATGAGAAAATATGTTTAAATAGATTTAAAGTAAATTATATGGATAAATGTGTACATAAGATTAAAACTTTATTTTAGGTTTTAATCTTATTTTTGTAATACAAAATTTATATGTATCATATATATGTTTATAAGATTGTTTTATACGGAGGTAATATTTATGGAGGAACTTTCCTTGTTTTCCTTATCAAATCTAAAATCTATGGAAGTTATAGATATAAATACTGGAGCTAAAATTGGATATATAAGAGATATAAAAATTGACTGTGATACTTATAGTGTTGTTTCTGTGATTATCCCTACTCAAAAGATATCCTGGTTTACCAAAAATAATGATATAGAGGTTCCATGGAATAACATACATAAAATAGGTGTAGATGTAATTTTGGTGAAAGATATTGAATTTTCTTCTAGGAATGAAGAGTAAAAATATGATATACTATAGAATAGCAAAATAGAAAGGAAGGCGTGAATGAATTGAAATGTCCTTATTGTGGTTATTTAGAAAGTAAGGTCATTGATTCCAGAGCTACTGAAGATGATATGGCCATCAGGAGAAGAAGAGAATGTTTAAGCTGCAATAGAAGGTATACAACCTACGAAAAGGTGGAAGATATACCAATGTTAGTAATTAAAAAAGATATGAGCAGAGAATTTTTTGATAGAACTAAAATAATAAATGGTCTTATAAAGGCCTGCCAAAAGAGACCAGTTTCAAGGAAACAAATTGAAGGAATTGCTGATGAAGTTGAAAAAAAAATCAACAACGAAATGTTAACTGAAGTAAAATCTGAACATATTGGTGAATTAATTATGGAAAGCTTAAAAAATGTTGATGAGGTTTCCTATGTAAGATTTGCATCGGTATACAGACAGTTCAAGGATATTAATACTTTTATGGAAGAAATAAAAAATTTAATGGCTAATAAAAAATGACATGTGGATTCATGTCATTTTTTTATAAAATCAGTTTAAATTATTAAATTTCTTAAGAAATGAAATTAAAACAGTGTTAGAATTAAATTATAAATTATAATGGGAGATTAAAATGGCAATTTCAAAGTTTAATAATATAATGAAAATAATGAATTTCACTCTTATAGAAAGAACAAAACCAGCAAAAGAAATTTTTCCTTTGTGTATATAAAATAACTTTTCATTTAGGAGGAACAATAATGGGTGAAGAAAAAATACTAATTGTAGATGACGAAGAACATATAAGGGAATTGATAAAATTTAATCTTGAAAATTCAGGATATAAATGTATTACAGCAGATAATGGAATTGATGCATTGAAAATTGTAAAAGAAGAACAGCCTGATTTGGTTTTTCTGGATCTAATGCTGCCAGGTATGGATGGATATGATGTCTGCAAGGAGATAAGGAGAGATACTCTTGTTTCATCAACTCCAATAATAATGATTACAGCCAAAAGCGAAGAATTAGATAAAATACTGGGATTGGAACTAGGTGCAGACGATTACGTTACAAAGCCATTTTCCGTAAGAGAGCTGGTTGCAAGGGCAAAGGCAGTATTGAGGAGAACGGTAATCAAACCAGTTGAAAAAAGAGTTAATTTTGCAGATATAAGCATAGATTTTCAAAGACATGAGATCTTTAAAAAGAACAAAAAAATAGAACTAACACTGAAGGAATTTGAGCTTTTAGAAATTTTAATTAAAAATAAAGGAAGAGTAATGACAAGAGATTTCCTTTTGGATAAAATATGGGGATATGAGTACATTGGAGAAACAAGGACTGTGGATGTTCATATTAGACATCTAAGGCAGAAAATAGAGGAAGATGATAAAAATCCAAGATATATAGAAACAATTAGAGGAATCGGATATAGATTCAATTATGATGAATAATGGTGATTTTATATGAAAAGAAAATTATTATTATCAATGCTGGCAACTTTACTATTTAGTTTAATTACCATTACAACTTTATTTATTATATTAGTAAATTATGAGCACATTGAAAGTACTAAAACTAATTTAAAAACAAATAATGATTTAATTATTAATATATTAAACAATGAAAATATAAAAGATGTAAGAGAGTTTTTTTTAAACAATTTTACAGATTCAGGCATAAGAGTTACTTACATTGATAAAAACGGCAAAGTATTAATTGATTCATTTATTGATAAGGATACAATGGACAATCACAATAACAGAGAAGAAGTTATAAAGGCAAGGAAGCAAGGAGTTGGCTATTCAGTAAGAGACAGCATTTCATCAAAAAGTGAGTATATTTACTGTGCCACTTTATACAATAACGGTTATATAGTTAGAAGTTCAATGCCGCTAAAGACAGTTACAGGTTTAGAGAGTTCTTATTTAAAATATTATGTAATAATTTTAATTTTTGCTATATTAGTTTCTTTAATTTTTTCTTCCAACTTATCATATGCAATTACCAAGCCAATTAAGGATTTAGAGTTCATAACATCAAGAATTGCAAAGGGTGAGATGGATAGAAGGGTAAACATTACAACCAGGGATGAAATAGGTCATCTTGCTAATACATTTAATAATATGGCGGATAAGCTTCAGGAAACCATAGATGACTCCATTGAAAAGCAAAATAGACTGGAAGCAATATTAAAGAGTATGGACAGCGGAGTTATTGCAGTAGATAAAAATTATAAAGTAATAATGATAAATCCATATGCCAAGAAGATATTTGGAATAAACAAGGATATAATAGGCGAAAATTTAATGGATAATATAAGAGATTTTGAGTTAGAGGATATTTTTAAAAATGATAATGATGAGTACACAGAAATAAAGATATATTGGCCAAAGGAAAGAGATCTTAGAATAAAAACTGCTGATATTATAAATGGCTATGAAAAGATAGGTACAGTGGCAGTTGTTCAAAATATCACTAAATTTAAAAAACTGGAAAATATGAGATCTCAGTTTGTTGCAAATGTGTCTCACGAATTAAAGACACCTTTAACTTCTATTAAGGGTTTTGCAGAAACATTAAAAGATGTTAATGACGATGAAACTAAAGAAAAATTTTTAAATATAATAAATGATGAGGCTGACAGGCTAACCAGACTTATTAGCGATATTCTTACACTGTCAGATATTGAGAACAGCAAAGAAAGAAAAACAGAGGAAATTAATGTTGAAAAAACAATTAATGAAGTATATTACCTGGTAAGTAAATCAGCTGAAAATAAAAATATAGACATTACACTAAATTGTGAAAATGTACCTGATATTATAGGTGATGGAGATAAGTTTAAGCAAATGATAATAAACCTTGTTGATAATGCAATTAAATACACTGAAGCAGGAGGGAAAGTAGAAGTAGGTACAAAAGTGGAAAACGAAACTTGTATAATCTGGGTAAAGGACAATGGAGTAGGAATACCAAAAGTACACTTATCAAGACTTTTCGAAAGGTTCTACAGAGTTGACAAGGCAAGATCAAGAGCACAGGGTGGAACGGGATTAGGTCTTGCAATTGTTAAGCATGTAGTAATGAGTTTTAATGGAACCATTGATGTTAAAAGCCAGGTTGGAGAAGGAAGTACATTTACTGTTTCAATACCATATAATGAATAATTTTAAAACTGTGTAAGCATAATATGTTTGCACAGTTTTTATTTATATACATGTAAATACCTGTATGGAATAAAAAATGCTTGTGTTAATTTTAATTAACATTTACATAATAGCGGTTTAACCTAAACATGGTAATATATAAAATGTAAACAAGAAGAAAATGATTAATTGAATGGAGGACTTAATTAATGAAAAATAAAAGATTAAGTACATTAATAGCTGCACTGGCTATAACAGTTTTAACAGGTACTCTTATGGGATGCGGAGCAGGTAAAGACAACACACAAAGCAGTAAAAATGGATTATCTGGTTCAATTACATTAGCTGGATCAACTGCACTTCAGCCACTGGCAGAACAGGCTAGCGAAGTATTTATTAATAAAAATCCTAAGGCTACAATTAATGTACAAGGCGGAGGAAGCGGTACTGGATTAAAGCTGGTTTCTGATGGAACTGCTGATATTGGAAATTCAGATGTAACTGCTGAATCAAAACTAGGTGCTGCAAAAGCAAAGGAATTAATTGATCACAAAGTGGCTGCAATTGGATTTGCAATTGTTGTAAGCAATGATGTTAAAGTTGATTCATTAACAAAGGACCAAATTCAAAAGATCTTTACAGGGGAATATACAAACTGGAAGCAGTTAAATGGGGATGATACTCCTATAAATATAATAAACAGGGCATCTTCATCTGGTACAAGAGCTACATTTAAAAGTACTCTTATGGGTGGAAAGGATGAAAAGGCTGGTTTAGGAATAATGCAGGATGCAAATGGAAGTGTTGAAAAATCCATAGCATCTACAAAAGGATCAATCAGCTATCTGGCACTATCATACCTGACTGAAGATGTGAAAAAAAATGTAAAGATGGTTAGAATAGATGGTGTTGAGGCTTCAAAGGAAAACATAATTTCAGGAAAATATCCTTTCTGGTCCTATGAACATATGTATACAAAAGGAGAAGCAAGCGGCTTGGCTAAGACATTTATAGATTATATGACTAGTGCAGATAATAAAGCTTTAGTTGAAAGATTAGGATACATTCCGGTAACTGATATTAACACAAAATAAGTTTTTACAGAAGCCGGCTGCTGTATGCAGACGGTTTTATCTTGTTTAATACAGTATTAAGGAGATAAATATGATTAAAAGTGATTTTGGAAAAAAGCTTAAAAATGAATATGCAGGCAGAACCTATGCCATTTTCTGCGGAATTCTCATTGTTACACTAACTTTAGCAATTATAGTTTTTCTGGGTTCAAAGGGTATTAAAACTTTTACAAAGGACCATTATTCAATTAGCAGTTTTTTATTCAGCTCTGTATGGGCACCTGACTCTGATAAACCACAGTTAGGTACAAAGATATTTATAGTTGGTTCAACACTTACTTCTATTGGAGCAGTTATTATTGCAGCTCCCATAAGCGTAGCCATTGCTATATTTATGAATTATATATCACCTAAACTTGGAAGTACTATACTTCAGCCTGCCATGGAATTATTTGTTGGAATACCATCAGTGGTATATGGCTGGCTTGGTGTAAGTATTTTACTGCCTCTTATAAAAAAAGGATTTGGAGGTATAGGCTTCAGTATAGGGGCTGGGATTATAGTATTAAGTATTATGATATTACCTACTATAGCCAGTATTTCAGCTGATGCAATTAAGATTATACCTAAGGATTATGTAGAAGCATCTTATGGACTTGGAGCTACCAGATGGCAGACCATAACAAAAGTTGTTGTGCCTGCTGCAAAAAGCGGAATATTAACAGGTGTTGTTTTGGGGCTGGCCAGGGCCTTTGGTGAAGCATTAGCAGTTCAAATGGTAATAGGAAATTCTATAAAAATGGCTAAATCGTTGCTCACGCCAACAGCTACATTAACCAGTATTTTAACTATGGATATGGGGAATACGGTAAATGGTACTGCATGGAATGATGCTTTATGGTCAATGGCATTGTTATTACTTATAATTTCATTTTTATTTATTCTGATAATCAGGATAATTGGGAAGAGAGGTGAAGTTAAATAGTGAATGCTAAAAGTGTAGATAAAATCTGGACTGTAATTTTATATATTGTTTCAATTTTAGTAGTATCATTATTGATATTACTAATAGGATATGTTTTAATAAAAGGGAGTTATTTCCTAAACCCGGCATTTTTATTTGGAGCTCCAAAGGTTGGAGAAGCTGGCGGGGGAATTGGGCCAATGCTGTATAATTCATTTCACATGTTAATTGTCTCCTTATTAATAACAATACCACTTGGAGTAGGAGCTGGAATATATCTTGCAGAGTATGCTAAAGAAGGGCTTTTCTTAAACGTAGTAAGGTTATGCATTGAAACTATGGCTTCACTGCCTTCAATAGTAGTTGGATTATTCGGTATGCTTGTATTTGTTAATTTGACAAAGTGGGGATTTACATTATTATCAGGAGCTTTAGCAATAACAGTATTAAATTTACCGGCTTTAACCAGAGTCAGCGAAAATGCTATTACTGCATCTTCACAAAAAGTAAAGGAAGCAAGTCTTGGATTAGGTGCTACCAGATGGCAGACTATGTGGAGAATAGTTTTACCATCTGCTATGCCTCAAATTTTAACAGGAGTAATCTTAGCATCTGGAAGAATTTTTGGTGAAGCTGCAGCACTGCTTTATACTTCTGGAATGAGCGCACCTGCCTTACACCTAAGTGGTATTTTAGATGGCGGTAAGGCATCTCCGTTAAGTGTTATGAGACCTGCCGAAACCCTTGCAGTATATATATGGAAGCTAAATGCAGAAGGTATGGTTCCAGATGCCGCTAAAATAGCAAATGGGGCATCAGCTGTATTAATTCTTATGGTTTTAATATTTAATTTACTTGCAAGAATTATAGGCAAAAAAATATTTGAATCTTATAGCGGCAAAAAATGAGGAGGATGGGCTTTAATGGGAATAATTGAAACAAAGGATTTAAACTTATATTATGGGCCAGTTCAGGCTCTAAAAAAAATAAACTTAAATATTGAAAAAAATGCAGTTACTGCTTTAATAGGTCCTTCAGGGTGCGGCAAATCAACTTTTCTAAGAACAATCAACAGAATGAATGACCTAATAGCTAATGTTAAAATAGATGGAAAAGTTTATTTCGAAGGAAAAGATGTATATTCTGAATATGATGTTATCGAATTAAGAAAAAGAATAGGTATGGTTTTTCAGAGGCCTAACCCTTTTCCAATGACAATTTATGATAATATTGCATATGGACCAAGAATTCATGGCATTAAAAATAAAGCTAAATTAGATGAAATTGTTGAGAAGAGTTTAAAGGGTGCAGCATTATGGGATGAAGTTAAAGACAGGCTTAAAAAGAATGCTCTGGGGCTTTCAGGCGGACAGCAGCAAAGATTATGCATTGCACGTACATTAGCTGTGGAACCTGAAGTGCTGCTTATGGATGAGCCAACGTCAGCATTGGATCCAATATCCACATTAAAAGTTGAAGAACTAATAGAAATATTAAAGAAAGAATATACTGTTATTATAGTAACTCATAATATGCAGCAGGCAGGAAGAATTTCAGACAGCACTGCTTTCTTCTTAAATGGAGAAGTAGTTGAATTTAACAAGACAGAAGACATATTTTATAAACCCAGGGATAAAAGAACAGAGGATTATATAACAGGAAGATTTGGTTAATTAATAGGAAGAGGTGAAACAAATTGACAAGAAAAGGGTTTGATTCTGAACTTCAATATCTTCATAATGACATATTGAGAATGGGCAGTATAGTTGAAAAACAAATTCATCAATCCATAGAATCCTTGGTGAATCAAGATGATAATTTGGCCAATACAGTAATAAAAAATGATGATTTAGTGGATAATCTGCAAAAAGAAATTGAAAGTAAATGTATAATTCTTATAGCCAGGGAGCAGCCCCTGGCAATAGATTTAAGAACAATTTTTACTTCAATCAAACTGGTGACAGATTTAGAGAGGATGGCTGATCATGCAGTTGATATTGCTAAGATAGCAAGAATATTAAAGAATGAGAAATTTATTAAAGAACTTATAGATATTCCTAAAATGGCTGATATAGTTCAAAATATGATAAAGGAATCATTAGATGCCTATGTGGAAGGCAATGTGGATAAGGCATATGATGTATGCGAAATGGATGACCAAATAGATGGAATTTATAGAAGAGTATTCAATGAATTGCTGCCTATGATGACAAAGGACAGCAGTATTGTGAATCAAGTAACACAATTTTTGTTTATTTGCAAATATCTTGAACGTGTTGCAGATCATGTTACAAATATTTGTGAATGGACAATTTACCTTGTTACTGGTGAACAAAAAGATCTAAATGAATAAAAGATTAAGGTACTGAAGTTAATAATTCGGTACCTTTATTTTATGCATATTTCCGCAATTATTTGGAATTATTGTCGTCAATTGTCTTATGTTAAAAATATTTAACATAACTAACATGATTATTGCTATGTGTATACGTTAAGAAATATGGTATAATGTTAAAGGTTTGTTAAGAAAATAATAAAAATATTATTTGGAGGTAATTATGTTTAATATTAAGCCAAAAGAAGATACATTTTTTAATATTTTTATATCTACGGGAAAGATTACATATAAAGCATCCACACAGTTAAGAAGTTTTATGGATGATTTGACAAATGCTGAGGAAAATTTAAAGAATATCAAGGAAACTGAGCATGAAGGTGATAGAAATCAGCATTTAATGAGACAGGAATTAAACAAGACCTTTTTAACACCATTTGATAGAGAGGACATATATTTAATGGCAAATGGTATGGATGATATAATAGACCTAATTGAATCAAGCAGCAGCAGATTTGTTATGCTTAATGTAAAAAGTATTACTGAGGAGGCAAAACAACTTGCAGATATGATAGTAAAGTGCTGCAGCGAATTAAGTATTATAATGAATGAACTAAGTAATATTAAAAAGTATACTGATATGGAAAAACATATAATAGAAATTAACAGACTGGAAGAAGAGGGAGATAAAATATCAAGATCTGCTATTAAAGAATTATTTAGAAGCGGAGAGGAAGTTCTTGAAGTAATTAAATGGAGAGAAATATATCAATATCTTGAAAATACACTGGACTCTTGTGAACATGTAGCAAATATTATAGAAGGAGTTATAATGAAAAATGCTTAGTTTGCCGATTATATTAACAATAGTAATAGTTGTATTAGCTGTATTCTTTGATTTGATAAATGGATTTCATGATTGTGCTAATGCCATAGCAACGTCAGTTTCTACAAGGGTTTTAACTTTAAGACAAGCTGTTATTATGTCAGCATTTTTTAATCTTGTTGGTGCATTTATAAGTGAAAAGGTTGCTGAAACAATTGGTAACGGGTTAGTTGATCCTAAAAGCGTTACCCAGTACGTTATAATAGCTGCACTAATAGCTGCCATTATATGGGATTTAATTACATGGCTTTATGGTATTCCAAGCAGTTCCTCACATGCACTTATAGGAGGACTTTTGGGCTCAGCAATAGTTTACAGTTTTTCATTTAAAGTTGTATACTGGCAGAACTTTTTTGACAAAGTAGTTCTCTGGCTTTTCTTGTCGCCTATAATTGGATTTATTGCAGGTTTTACTATTATGCATTTATTAAATTTTATATTAAGAAATCAAAAGCCGGCATTTGTCACAAGGTTTTTTTCAAAAGCACAAATTGTATCTGCTGCACTTATGGCATTTAATCATGGGAGTAATGATGCCCAAAAATCTATGGGAATCATTGCTATGGCTCTTTTAAGCGGAGGATTCATAAATACATTTTATGTGCCGCTGTGGGTTAAGATAAGCTGCGCTACAGCAATGGCTCTGGGAACTACTTTTGGTGGCAAAAGAATAATAAAAACAGTTGGACACAATATGGCAAAACTTGCCCCAGTCAATGGATTTGCGGCTGAAACAGGTGCTGCTGCTGTTATATTTACAGCTACCATGTTAAATTCACCTGTTAGTACAACACATATTATTTCCACTTCTATAATGGGTGTTGCTGCATCTAAAAGGCTTTCAGCAGTAAAATGGTCTCTTGCAAAAGATATAGTTTTAGCATGGGTGTTAACCATCCCAATTTGTTTTTTAATTGGGGCAGCTGTTATGTATTTATTTTTATTGATTTCATAATATATTTTTATAATGGACCTCAAATGGGGTCTTTTTTCTTTTTAGAATATTTATATAAAAATGTGATAATATAGAGGTATATTAAGCTGCATACCTGTTTTGGAAAAGTCATTGACTTAAAATATGTATTAATGTAATATAACTTAATGTATATACTTTGCAAAGTGTGCATATAATTTCATTTAGTATTTTTTTGCAAAGTATGCATAAGAAGATTTAGGAGTGAAAAAATGAAAAACGAAATTGTTGCAGTTCAAAAGGGCAGCATTGCTGATGAACTTGAAATAGAGGCGGGAGACAAACTACTTACTATAAATGGTCAGGAAGTAAAGGATATAATTGACTATAAATTTTTAATAGCTGATGAAAATATAAAAATGGAAGTTGAGAAACCAAATGGTGACATATGGGAACTGGAAATTGAAAAGGATTATGACGATAAACTTGGCATAGATTTTAAGGAATCCATAATGGATAAACCTAAGAGCTGTCATAATAAATGTGTGTTTTGCTTTATTGATCAATTACCTAAGGGCATGAGGGACACGCTATATTTTAAAGATGATGATTCAAGACTGGCATTTCTCCAAGGTAATTTTGTTACAATGACTAATATGAGTGATGAGGATATTGATAGAATAATTAAATATAGAATAAGCCCAATAAATGTATCGGTTCACACAACTAATGGTGAGCTAAGGGTTAAAATGACAAACAACAGATTTGCATCTAATATATATGAAAGGTTAAAAAAGCTGGCGAAAGCTGGTATTAAGCTTAATTGTCAGATAGTTTTATGTCCTGGAATAAATGATAATGAAGAGCTTATTAAAACAATAGAGGATTTATATAAACTGTATCCATATATAGAGAATTTAGCTGTAGTTCCAGTTGGAATAACTAAGTTCCGAGAAGGACTTTATCATCTGGATACATTTGATTCAGATAGTGCAAAGCATCAGCTTGATATTGTAGCTAAACTTCAAAAAAAATATATGGATGAAATAGGTACACCTTTTGTAAGATTATCAGACGAGTTTTATATTACTGCTAATGAAAAGATTCCAGATTCGTCATTTTATGAGGAATATAAACAATTGGAGGATGGGGTAGGAGTTATAAGGTTATTTAGAGATACCATAAGCAGCGACATAAATAAATTAAGAAATTCAGGACATGGGTCTTTCACATTAATAACTGGTGAATCAGCATATCTGGAAATAGAAAATGCTGCTTCAAAAATACATAATAAAAATAGGAATATTAATATTGATGTTAAGAAGATAGTAAATGATTTCTTTGGATCAACAATTACAGTTTCAGGCCTTATAACTGGAAAGGATATAATAAGTCAGTGTAAAAATAAATTATTAGGGAAATATGTAATTATACCCAATACTATGCTTCGAAAAGGATATGAACCTGGAGGGCAGGATGAGCAGATTTTTCTCGATGATATTACTGTTTCAATGTTAGAACAGCAGCTTAGCAGGAAAGTAGTTGTTTGTGATTATACTGGTGAAGATTTCATTGACACCATTAATGAGTTAATAGAGGAGGAATAACAATGGATAGACCAATAGTTGCTATTGTGGGAAGACCAAATGTAGGTAAATCCACTTTATTTAATAAGCTTGCGGGTAAAAGGATTTCTATAGTTGAAGATACTCCAGGTGTAACAAGGGATAGGATATACGCTCAGGCTGAATGGCTGAAATATAATTTTACTATAATAGATACTGGAGGTATAGAGACTGAAGGCACAGATGTGATAATATCTCAGATGAGAAGACAGGCACAGATAGCTATTGATACTGCAAAGGTAATTATATTTATAGTAGATGGAAAAGAAGGACTTACACCTGCCGATAGAGAAGTTGCGCAAATGCTTAGAAAAAGTAATAAACCAGTTGTGCTTGTAGTAAATAAAATTGATAATTTAAAAGATGAGAATAATGCCTATGAATTCTATAATTTAGGCATAGGTGATCCAATTACCATATCTGCTTCACAGGGTCTTGGACTTGGTGATATGCTTGATAGGGTTGTGCAGCACTTTGATGAAGATGAAAACTATAGTGAAGAGGATGAAAACATAAAAATAGCCTTTGTTGGCAAACCCAATGTGGGAAAATCTTCATTAATAAATAAACTTTTAGGGGAAGAAAGAGTTATTGTAAGTGATATTCCTGGAACAACAAGGGATTCAATAGACAGTTACATAGAAACAGATGATGGCAAATTTACTTTGATAGATACTGCCGGCTTAAGAAGAAAAAGCAAAGTAAAGGAGCAGATAGAAAGATATAGTGTAATTAGAACATATACAGCTATAGAAAGAGCTGATGTGTGCATACTTATGATTGATTCCAAAGATGGAATCAGCGAGCAGGATGAAAAAATTATAGGATATGCACATGAAATGAGTAAAGCTATAATGGTAGTAGTGAATAAATGGGATTTAATTGAAAAAGATACTAAAACAATGGATTTTTTCAAAAAAAACTTACAATATAATCTTTCATTTATGCCATATGCACCTTATTTGTTTATATCTGCCAAAAGCGGTCAGAGAGTGCAGAAGGTACTTCAGATTGCAAGGCAATGTTATGCTAACTATAGCAAAAGAATTAAAACTGGTGTGCTAAATGATGTAATAAGCAGAGCTGTAATGATGAAGGAACCTCCAGTAGTGGGGACAAAAAGACTTAAAATTTATTATGTAACACAAACAGGTACCAAACCTCCAACTTTTGTTTTCTTTGTAAATGATTCATCTACAATTCATTTTTCTTATGAAAGATATATAGAAAACCAGTTGAGAGAAAGCTTTGATTTCAGCGGAACTGGAATAAAAATGGAGTTTAGAGAAAGGAAGGAATAAAAATGTGCTGCAATGTTGCTATATTAGGAGCAGGAAGTTTTGGGACAGCTTTAGCTGTAATGCTTTCTAAAAATGGGCATAAAATAAATATTTGGGACAGAAATGAGAAAACAGTTGAAGATATAAATGTTAAAAGAGAAAACATTAAATATCTCCATAATGTTATTATTCCTAGTGGAGTAAATGCTTATAATAATAAAAAGGAAGCAATAAATGAATGTGATTATGTAATTTTGGCAGTTCCATCACATGTTATCAGGAGTATTTGTAAGGATATAAAAGAACTTGTAAATAAAGATCAAATAATAATAAGCATTGCAAAGGGCATAGAAGAACATACTGGGAAAAGACTGTCACAGGTAATTCAGGAAGAACTTCCAGAAAGTCCTGTGGTAATTTTATCAGGACCAAGTCATGCCGAAGAAGTTGCTCAGGATATTCCAACCACTGTGGTAGTTTCCTCATTAAACATGGAATATGCTGATAAAGTTCAAAATTTATTTATGAATAATAAATTCAGAGTGTATACCAATGATGACTTAATAGGTGTTGAAATTGGTGGAGCAGTTAAAAATATCATTGCTCTTGCTGCGGGAATTTCAGATGGAATTGGATGCGGTGATAATACTAAAGCTGCCTTAATGACCAGGGGAATGAGCGAGATAGTAAGAATTGGAGTCAAGCTTGGAGGAAAGCCTGAAACATTTTCAGGACTTACTGGAATGGGCGATTTAATTGTGACCTGCACCAGTATGCACAGCAGAAACAGAAGAGCAGGAATATTAATTGGCAAAGGCATGTCACTTAATGAAGCTGCTGATCAGATAGGCATGGTTGTTGAGGGAGCAAAAGCATGCAGGGCATTTTATGAATTAAAGGATAAAATCCATGTAGATATGCCAATCACTGATACTTTGTATAAAGTATTATTTGAAGGAAAAGACCCCAAGTATGGTGTTTATGAATTAATGACAAGAGATAAAAAACAAGAAAGTTATTAAAAGTACAGCAAAAGCTGTACTTTTTTTTACCATAAAGTAATATACTCTTACAAAAGATAATATATATATATTGTCAATAATAGATAAGTGGGAGGTATATCTTGGAAAGCTTTGATATATACAAGGACATTGCTGAAAGAACTCAAGGTGACATCTACGTAGGGGTGGTTGGGCCAGTAAGAACAGGTAAATCCACATTCATAAAAAGGTTTATGGAAATTATGGTTCTTCCGAAAATTGAGAATTCATATAAACAGCAAAGAGCAAAAGATGAACTGCCACAAAGTGGTAGCGGCAAGTCTATTCACACTACAGAACCTAAATTTGTACCCAATGAAGCAGTGGAAATTTCATTAGATGATAACACAAAACTTAAAGTAAGAATGGTTGATTGTGTTGGATACATTGTAAAAAGCGCTCTTGGTTACATGGAAGGCGAAAATTCAAAAATGGTTACCACTCCATGGTATGATTATGAAATACCTTTTGAGGAAGCAGCAGAACTTGGCACTAAAAAAGTAATTAATGAACATTCAACCATAGGGCTGGTTGTTACTACAGATGGATCCATAACGGATATTAAAAGGGAGGATTATGTAGAAGCAGAAGAAAGGGTAGTCAATGAATTAAAGTCAATAAACAAGCCTTTTATTATGATTTTAAATTCTAAACATGTAGATAATGAAGAAACAATACAACTTAAGAATGAACTTGAAGAAAAATATGATGTACCTGTTCAGGCTATGGATGTACTTAACATGAATGAACAGGATATCGAGGATACATTACAAAGGGTACTTAAAGAGTTCCCTGTAAAAGAAATTAATATAAATATGCCTGAATGGATAGAAAAATTAGATTCAAAACATTGGCTTAAAATCGAATTTGTAAATGTAGTTAAGAGTCTATGCAAAAACATATTAAAAATAAGAGATATAGGTAAATCTGTAGATGGACTTAGGAATAGTGAATTTCTAGATGAATCTAAAATAAATGAAATTAATATGGGACAAGGGACTGCTACAGTATCATTAAAGCCAAAGCATGGTATGTTTTATAGGATACTTGGAGAGGTATGCGGTCAGGAAATATCAGGTGAAAGTGATCTTCTGAATATTCTTAAGGATATGCACTCAGCAAAGTGTGAATACGACAAAATAGCTCAAGCTTTAAAGGATGTAAGAGAGACAGGATACGGATTAGTACCTCCGCAATTGTCGGAGATGAAGCTGGAAGAGCCTGAAATAATAAAGAGTGGAAATAAATGCATAGTGAAATTAAAGGCATCTGCTCCAAGCTTACATTTTATCAAAGCAGACATTCAAACTGAAATTTCTCCAATTATGGGAAATGAAAAAGAAAGCGAAGAAATGGTTAAAAATTTATTTGAACAATTTGAGAATGATCCATCGAAATTATGGCAGAGTAATATGTTTGGCAAAACTTTAGAAGACCTTGTAAAGGATGGATTACAAAATAAATTGTATAAAATGCCGGAAGATGTACAAATTAAGATTCAGAAAACATTACAAAAGATTATTAATGAGGGCAATGGAGGATTAATTTGCATAATTCTTTAGATTATAATATAATATATTATACATGTTAATCTGGGTGTAGCGCAGATGGTAGCGTGCATGAATGGGGTTCATGAGGTCGCAAGTTCAAGTCTTGTCACCCAGACCATCTCAAACCTTTAGGCTCAATGGCTTAGGGGTTTTTATTTTTTCATCTTGCCCCTTTTTCAAACTATTAATGTCACCTTTCAAGTCTGCATACATTTTTTCCAGCAATTCAAATATTTTTTCATTTTCCATATTTATCATCCCTTTCTTATTTCCATTCATAAATTTTAACTCCTTTAATCTTCATCTTCAAATAATGCATCTATGTACTTTTCTAATAATTCCATCTTTTGAGGAGTTATATTTTTACCTTCTAAGTGTACTGCCAAAGTATCAAGCTGATTAAACTTTTTTTCTATGGATACAACATGATGTCAAGCTAACCGTTATTTATTTAAAACACAATACTTTGATTTTAGGTGTAAAAAATTTTTTAAAAAAGGTAATTAAATAATATAAATTACATAAAATATTAAGACTGGAATTTTCATTATTCCAGGTCTTTTTTATTATTCACAATATTTTTAAGATTTATATTCATATATATACAAGGAGGTAGTAACAATGAAAAAATTGTTTTTATTAATTATAGTGCTGGCGCTGTTTTTAACTTCATGTACTGGTACAAACAAACCTGGTAATTCTTCATCTTCTAAAAATGGAGTTTCAAACTCTAATACAACTATAAGTAATAGTGATGATAAAAGTAATAACAACAATGCTGCTGAAAATAAAAAGGCAACCACTGAAAGTAAAAAAACAACTACTGTAATAAAAGTATTTTTAATTGCTATAGATGATAATGGTAAAAGCGGTAAGAAGCTTGACACAGGCGATAGCGTGGTGGCTGTAGAAAGGGTAATTTCCACACCAGAAACACCACTAAAAGGGGCACTAAGTGATTTGTTTTCTATAAAAGACAGAATTTATGGAAAGTCTGGTTTATATAATACTTTATACAAATCAAATCTTAAAGTTGAAAGTGCTAAAATAGTGAATGGAGCAGCAACTGTTAATTTATCAGGAACTTTTAGTCTTGGTGGAGTAATGGATATTCCAAGAGTGAAGGCTCAGCTAATTGAAACTGTTATGCAGTTTCAATCTGTGAAGAGTGCTAAGATTTATATTAATGGCAAGACATTAGATGATGCACTTTCATTAAAATAGCTAATTTACCAAATGAAATTATATAGATACAATAAGTTCTAATTTTATCCCCATTAAAATATTTTGTATTGGAGGGGATAAATATGGATATGACTCAGATTTTAATTTCATCACTTATAGTTGAAGCCTTGTGGGAAACATCAAAAATGTTCTGGCAGAACGGTAAGATAAATTATGATAGAATTGGAGCAGTAGCATTTGGGGAATTAGTAGCCTTAAGTGCAAATATAGATTTTTTAGCTGCTGTAGGGGTTAATATGAGAATCCCTATTGTTGGAAATATTTTAACAGGTTTATTAATATCAAGAGGTGCAAATTTTATGCATGATATTTTGGCATCAGTGGGTACTTTCAGCAGTAATATTAAACAGAAATAATTTCTATTTAAGCAATTGGAGTTTTATGATATATTATTTTGAAAATATAATATACAGAAGAAACACTTTTACTCGTGGAAGAAAATGTAAATGCAATTAAATAATATATTATAATTAGCTTAATAATATAAGATATATGCAATAAAAATAATAAAATATTGAACATATATCTTTTTTTAAAAAAATTAATGAAATGATATTTAAAGTACTGTAAAATATATATTAGAAGGTGAGAATAAATATAAATTAGGGGGAAATGAACATGAAAAAAGTAGCAGTTGTTTTTAATGGTGGAACAATTTCAATGAAGGTGGACCCAAGAATAAAAGCGGCGGTTCCATCATTAACAGGAGAAGATATCATGTCAATGGTAACAGGTATTGAAGAGTTTGCTACTGTTGAATCTTATACTTTTTCTAATGTGCCAAGTCCACATATGACCCCTCTTAATATGATGGAATTATCTAAATTTATAAGAAAACTTTTGGATAGAGATGATATTTCTGGAGTAGTGGTAACCCATGGAACTGATACATTAGAAGAAACAGCATATTTACTTGATTTAACAATAAATAATGAGAAACCTGTAATTGTCACCGGTTCAATGAGAAGCAGTTCTGAACTGGGATATGACGGGCCAGCAAATCTTGCAGCTTCAATTTGTACAGCAATTACCCAAGAAGCAAGGGGAAAGGGAGTTTTGGTATGCTTAAATGATGAACTAAACTGTGCAAGTGAAGTAACAAAAAGTAATTCAATGAGTTTAAATACTTTTAAGAGTCCATATTTTGGACCAGTAGGAATTGTGGATAATAATGAAGTGATATTTTATAGAGACACTTTAAAAAAACAGCACATAAAAACAGATGTTATTGAAACTAAGGTTGATCTGATAAAGTGTGTATCCGGACTGGATTCCAGAATAATTGATTATTACATAAGCCAGGGTGATAAAGGATTAGTAATAGAAGGGCTAGGGAGAGGCAACATTCCTCCAGATATGGTGGATGGAGTTAAAAGGGCCTTAGATAAGGAAATACCAATAGTCCTGGTTTCCAGATGCTATGAAAGCAGGGTACTTGATACTTATGGATATCATGGAGGAGGTAAGGAATTAAAGAACATGGGAGTGATTTTTGGAGATAATCTGCCGGGACAAAAGGCAAGGATAAAGCTCATGGTTGCCTTGGGAGCTTATGGAAATGATAATAAAAAAATAAGGGAGATATTTGAAAAGGACCACTATATTAAATAAGTATAAACTTACAGCCTTAAAGTATAAAACAAAGCACGCTTTAAGGCATTTTCTTATAAAAAATCAAGGCACATATATAATAAAATTTATGAAAGTAACAAATACTTTAATTTTTGAATAGAATGATATAAAAGCCTAATAGGAGAGAAATCTATGAAAATAAATAACAGAATGAATACTATTAAGGAATATCATTTTAAAAAAATTGAAGAAAATAAAAAAGTTCTTATTAATCAAGGAAAAGAAATTATTGATTTAAGCATTGGAGATCCTGATCTGCCAGTGGAAAAATCAATTGTACAGGCACTGGAAAATGCTTTATGTACTAAAAATTACAATAATTATCCTCCATATGACGGTATTATTCAGCTAAAGAATGAGATTATAAATTACTATAAACAGGTATTTAATGTGTCCCTGGTTCGGGAAGAAGTTCTTATTCTTATTGGGTCAAAAGAAGGAATAAGCAATATTATACCTGCTGTATGTGACTTTGGAGATACATTAATTATGCCAGAACCAGCATATCCTGTATATGAAACCTGTTCAAGACTATGGGGAACAGAACCATACACTATACCATTAAAGGAATCACATGGATATCTTCCAGATTTAAGTGCTATTCCAGATAATATAAGAAGGAAAGCTAAATTATTTTTCATTAATTATCCAAATAACCCCACAGGAGCAATAGCAAATGATTATTTTTATAAGTATATAGTTAATTATTGTATAGATAATGATATAGTGTTATGCAATGATGGTGCTTATAATGAAATAATAATGGAAAAAAGGCAGCCATTAAGTCTGCTGCAGTTTGACCCAGATAAAAAGTTTATTGAATTTGGATCATTTTCAAAAACTTATAATATGACTGGTTTCCGAATCGGTTATGTAGTAGGAAATAGAAACATTATAGATGCAATTTGTAAAGTAAAGAGCAATTTGGATTCTGGTCAATTTATTCCAATACAGTTAGCTGCAGTAGCTGCACTAAAACTTGACAGGAATTACGTTGATAGAGTAAGGAAAGTTTATGATAAGAGAAGAGAAATAGCAATTTCAATTTTAAATGAAAAAAATATTAAAGTTTTTAGTGGTGGCGGAACGTTTTATATATGGTGCAAAATCCCACACAATTATACTACAGATGAATTTTGCGAAGAATTACTGGATCAGAATGGTTTAATTGTTACGCCGGGATATTGTTTCGGAAATTCAGGTTATGGATATTTCAGGATATCTCTGACTAAAAGCTGTGGTGAAATTGAAAAAACACTTAAAAAATTAAAAAAGTATGAATAAAGTGTTAACAATTTTGTTTTTTGTATTCTAATTATGTTATAATTCATATAAAAATAAATTTATTAAATAAGTTTTTATGAATTAGTTGTTTTGGAAGGATGTATTATAATGATTAAGAGCATGACTGGTTATGGGAGAGGCAGCTTTGACAAGAATGGAAGAAGCTTCATAGTAGAAATAAAAAGCGTTAATCACAGATATCTGGACTTAAACATTAAAATGCCTAAGAATCTTTTTTCTCTTGAGGATAGAGTGAGAAAAACTATTTCAAATAAAGTCAGCAGGGGTAAAATTGACTTGTTTGTAACACAAAGCAGTTACGGAAGAGCTGATATGACTGCAGTTTTTAACGAAGCTCTTGGAGATAGTTATGTGAAATGTTTAAATGAAATCAAAAATAGATATAACATTAGTGATGGTGTTTCTCTTGGCTTGGTTTCAAAATTCCCGGAGGTTATAACATTAAATCAGGCTGAGGAAGATATGGATGAAATCTGGGATGCACTTAAGCCCGCTTTGGATGAATCATTGGATATGCTTATAACAATGAGGACAAATGAAGGTGAAAAACTGCAGGATAATATTATTAATAAATGTGATTTTATAAAAAGCTATGTTGACAAAATAGAGGAAAAATCACCTGTAATAATCAGTGAATATAAGGAAAAGCTAAATGAAAAAATAAGAGAATTATTAGGTGACAGGCAGATTGATGAAAGCAGAATTGCTATGGAAGTTGCAATATTTGCTGATAAAGCCTGTGTAGATGAAGAAATTGTCAGGCTGAACAGTCATTTAGAGCAGCTTAAAAGCACTATTGGTTTAAATGAATCTGTTGGCAGAAAGCTGGATTTTATTGTTCAGGAAATGAATAGAGAAACGAATACCATAGCATCAAAATCTACAGATATAGAAATTATCAACACTGTTTTAAATATAAAAAATGAAATAGAAAAAATAAGAGAACAAGTACAAAATATTGAATAGAGGTAGGAGGAAACATATGAGTATTAAATTAATAAACATTGGATTTGGGAATATTGTATCTGCCAACAGATTAGTAGCTATAGTTAGTCCGGAATCTGCACCAATTAAAAGAATTATCCAGGAAGCAAGGGATAGAGGTATGCTGATTGATGCTACATATGGCAGAAGAACCAGAGCAGTAATAATAACAGACAGCGATCATGTAATTTTATCGGCAGTTCAGCCTGAAACTGTTGCCCATAGATTATCTTCTAAGGATGATGATCCAGAGGAAAGTATTGATGAGGTTGATGAAAAATGAACCAGGGCGGACTTTTAATTGTAATTTCAGGACCTTCAGGTGCAGGTAAAGGAACCATTTGCAAAGCACTGCTTAAAAGAAATGATTTTTGTTTATCTGTTTCTGCAACCACCAGAGCTCCAAGAAATGGAGAGCTTGAAGGAACTAATTACTATTTTATGACAAAGGATGAATTCTTAAAAAAGGTTGATGAAGGCGATTTTTTAGAATTTGCAGAAGTATATGGAAATTATTATGGTACCCCAAAATCAAGGGTTTTTAATTGCTTGGATAAAGGTAATGATGTAATTTTAGAAATAGATATACAAGGAGCTTTAAAAGTAAAGGAGAATTACCCAGAAGGTATATTTATTTTCATTTTGCCTCCTTCTATGGAAGAATTAAAAAACAGAATAATTAATAGAGGAAGCGAAACTCCTGAAACTCTTATGACCAGGTTTAAATCAGCCTATAAGGAAATAAATTATGTATCAAAATATAACTATGCAGTTGTTAATGATACTGTGGATGAAGCGGTTTTAAAAATTGAAAGTATATTAACTGCTGAAAAATGCAGAGTTGATAGAATAAAAGACATGATTCTAGATTCAAAGGAGGGTTTGATTCATGAGCAACTCTATGATTAATCCATCAATAGTTGATTTGCTTAAAAAAGTTGAAAACAGATATACATTAGTTGCTGTTACATCTAAAAGGGCACGCCAGCTAATTCAGGGAGATGAGCCATTAATAGACACTGACATTACCAAGCCGGTTTCAATTGCTATTAATGAAATAGATGAAGGAAAGGTAACATACGAAAGAGTTAAGGAAGGTATAAAATGATTAGTAATAGCAAAAAGACTGTAGTTATGGGAGTCACTGGCGGTATTGCGGCTTACAAAGCCTTAGATATTGTTAGCAGACTTATTAAAAACAGTATTGAAGTTCATGTAATAATGACAGATAATGCTGTAAAATTTGTCACACCACTGAGTTTTCAAAGTTTAAGCCAAAATATGGTTTCAGTTGATACATTTTCTGAACCAAAGGCCTTTGAAATTCAACATATCTCACTGGCTAAAAAAGCAGACATAATGTTAATTGCTCCTGCAACAGCAAATATTATAGGAAAAATTGCAAATGGAATAGCCGATGATATGCTTAGTACTACAGTTATGGCAACTAACGCTGAAGTGTTTATTGCACCAGCTATGAATACTAATATGTATAAAAATACCATAGTGCAAAATAATATTAAAAAACTTAAAGATTTAGGTTATAAGTTTATTAATCCTGCTTCTGGCAGACTAGCCTGTGGGGATACAGGGGAAGGAAAATTAGCTGATACAGATCAAATCACAAGCATTATATTAAATGCATTAAACTCTAAAAAGGATATGGCCGGGAAAAAAGTGCTGGTTACCGCAGGACCAACTATTGCACCAATAGACCCTGTAAGATTTATATCAAACAGATCTACTGGTAAAATGGGATATGCAATAGCTGAAGAGGCTCAAAGCAGAGGGGCGCAGGTTGTTTTAATCAGTGGTCCGACATATCTTGATGCTCCTTTTGGAGTTGATTTAATTAAAGTTAATACCAATGAGGAAATGTTAAATGCTGTACTTTCTGAATTTGATGATTCTGATATAGTTATTAAAAGTGCTGCAGTTGCAGACTATAAACCTAAAATGTACAGTGTTGAAAAAATAAAAAAACAGGATGACATTCTTAATTTAGAATTTGTTAAGGACATAGATATTCTAAAATTTTTAGGCAGCAAAAAGAAAAATCAGAAACTAATAGGATTTGCAGCAGAAAGCAGTAATTTAATCAATAATGCCCGTGAAAAGCTGCAAAAGAAAAATCTGGATTACATAGTTGCAAATGATATAACAAGTAGAGAAACTGGATTTGCAAGTGACTTAAACAAGGTTACAATTCTATGTAAGAACGGAGAAAAAATTTCATTGGATACTATGACAAAAAGGCAGGTTGCAAAAGAATTATTTGACATAATAAATAATATATAGAAAGTAAATATATTACAAGGGGGCCAGCACTCATATTTCTAAATGATGCAGTGCCTCTTTTACTATACTTTGATAGGGTGATTATGTAGTGTATAAATATGCAGGTATTGTAATTAATAATGATGCAGCAGCTTTAGATAGAATTTTTACCTATGAAATACCAGAAAAGTTTCAAAATATCATTAGAATTGGTCATAGGGTTAAGGTACCTTTTGGAAATGGTAATATTAAAATTTACGGAATAGTATTTCAGCTTTTTAATGATGTTAAACTTGAAAATGCGGACAAAATTAAAAGAATTATAGAAATAAGCGATGACTTTCCAATACTGAGAGATACTGATATTACGCTAATAAACGCAATGAAACGAAAATATTTATGTACTAGGATTCAATGTATTAAGGCTGTAGTGCCATCCACGATTTTTAAGGATATCAAAAGTAAAGTTGAAATGGTAGTTACAGTGGGTAAAAGTCCAGAAGGCAGATATAAAAATGATACATATATGAGCATTTATAATATTGTTAAAAATAACAATGGAATATATAACAGGTCAGAATTAAAGGAAAAGTTTAATTTATCATTGTCATCTATCAATACAATGATTAAACATGGATATCTATTGCTTCGCAGTATGATTATAAATAGATATAATGATAGAATATATAATAAGTACAGCAGAAAAATACTTAATCCACAGCAGCAGACAGCTGTGGAAACTATATTAAATAGTGATTATAACAAGTTCCTCATTCATGGAATTACTGGCAGCGGAAAAACGGAAGTTTATATGAGCCTGGTAAGTGAAATGATAAAAAAAGGCAAAGACAGCATAATTCTTGTGCCGGAAATATCATTAACTCCTCAAATGGTAGAACGATTTAAGGGCAGGTTTGGTAAAGATATATCTGTTTTTCACAGTAAACTTTCAGATGGAGAAAGATATGATGAATGGCTTAGAATTAAGGAGGGTAAAGTTAAGGTTGCAATAGGTGCTAGATCAGCAGTTTTTCTGCCTTTTAATAATCTGGGGATGATTGTTATTGATGAGGAACATGAAAATAGCTATAAATCAGATAGTGACCCTAAATATAATGCCAGAGAAATAGCTGAAATGAAATGTGATATTGAACAATGTAAACTTGTTTTAGGATCAGCCACACCATCAATTGAGACTTTTTACAGATCAAGAAAAAATGAATTTAGATATATCTGCCTTGATAAAAGAGTTGATGGTGTTGAAATGCCTGATATTAAAATTGTAGACTTACGTCAGGAACTTTTAAAAAATAACAGATCAATTTTTAGTGAGGATCTTTTTAATGGAATAAAAGAAAAGCTAAGTAAAAATGAACAAATAATTTTGTTTTTAAATAGGAGAGGATTTTCAACATTTGTTTCATGCAGAAAATGCGGATTTGTTTTCAAATGTGATAATTGTGATATATCTTTAACCTATCATGCAAATGAAAAAAGTTTAGTTTGTCACTATTGCGGTAAAAAAATAAATGTACCAAAAGTATGCCCTAAATGTGGAAGTAATTATGTTAAATATTTTGGCATTGGTACAGAAAAAATTGAAATGGAAGTTAAAAAGTATTTTCCACAGGCCAGAACATTAAGAATGGATTTTGATACCACAAGGAAAAAGAATTCATATGAAAATATATATAATAGTTTTAAAAATCATGAAGCTGATATACTAATAGGTACTCAGATGATAGCAAAGGGACTGGATTTTGAGAATGTTACTTTGGTGGGAGTGCTGGCAGCAGATTTGTCATTAAATATGCCAGACTATACTTCATCTGAGAGGACATTCCAATTATTAACACAAGTATCAGGAAGGGCCGGAAGGGGAAAGAAAAAAGGAGAAGTTATTATCCAGACTTACAGCCCTGAGGATAAAAGTATTCAGTGTGCTGCCAGAAATGATTATATGTCATTTTATGAAAATGAGATATCTTTGAGAAAAAGCATGGATTATCCTCCATTTTCGCAAATATTACTACTTAATTTTGCAAGTAAAAATGAAAATTTGTTAATAAAATGTATACAAAATGTTGGTATAATATTAAAAAATGCTATAATTAAGTATGATAAAATTCTAATGTTAGGTCCATGTCCTTGTGAAATTTCTAAAATAAAAGAAAATTACAGATGGCAGATAATATTAAAAGGACAGATTGATAATGAATTAGCTGAAGGAATTAAAAATTTGACATATAAATCTTTACAAGGCAGTAAAAATGAAATCAGAGTTAGTTTGGATATGAATCCAAACAGCTTACTTTAATTAATGGAGGAATTAAAATGGCATTAAGAAATGTTAGATTACTTGGTGATGAGATTTTAAGGAAAAAAAGCAGAACTGTAAATGAGGTTAATGATAGATTGTTAACACTTTTGGACGATATGGCTGAAACAATGTATCACGAAAATGGAGTAGGTCTTGCAGGACCTCAGGTAGGTATACTTAAAAAAGTTATTGTGGTTGACACTGGAGAAGGATTATATAAATTAATAAATCCTGAAATAATTTATAAAGAAGGAAAAGATATTGATGTTGAAGGATGCTTAAGTATTCCTGGAACACAAGGCAGCGTAGAAAGACCTTATAAGGTGAAGGTAAAAGCCTTGAATGAAAAAGGTGAAGAAGTTATTGTAAGTGGAGAAGGACTTATGGCAAGGGCACTGTGCCATGAAATAGACCATTTATATGGTATATTATTTATAGATAAAACTATAAATAAGGAGGAATAGTGTGCGATGAACTTGATATTTATGGGAACACCAGAATTTGCAGTTCCTTCCTTAAAGCTGCTAATTGAGAAATTTGGAGTAAAAGCAATATTTACTCAGCCTGATAGGCCAAGGGGAAGAGGAAATAAGATTACTATGTCTCCTGTTAAGAAAATTGCACTCGAAAATAATATACCTGTAATTCAGCCTGTAAAATTAAAAAATGATACAGAATCAATAGAATATATAAAAAAATTAAATCCTGATTTTATTATTGTTGTGGCATTTGGCCAGATACTTCCTAAGGAAGTATTGGATATACCAAAATACGGCTGCATAAATTTACATGCATCTCTGCTTCCTAAATACAGAGGTGCAGCACCAATTAACTGGGCAATAATAAAAGGAGAGAAATTTACAGGAAATACAACCATGTTTATGGATGAGGGACTTGATACCGGTGATATGCTTTTAAAAAGCGAATTTCCAATATCAGAAGAAATGGACTTTGGAGAACTTCATGATATATTAATGAATGACGGTGCAAAGCTTTTAGAAGATACTATAAATGGCCTGGTTAATAATACTATAGTAAGAGAAAAACAGCAGGGAAACTGCCCTTTTTATGCTAAGATGCTGAATAAGTCTATAGCATATATAAATTGGAAGGAAGACAATATTAACATTCATAACCTTATAAGAGGTCTAAGTTCGTCCCCAGTTGCATATACCAAGTATAATGGAGATATAATGAAAATATATAAATCAGAAATAATTGATAAAGATGTAAATGGTACTCCGGGGAAAATACTAGAAATCGATAAAGCCGGAATAAAGGTTATATGCGGCACTGGACTTTTAAATATAAATATAATTCAATTCCCGGGAGGTAAACCCCTTACAGTTGAAGAATATTTGCGAGGACATAATCTTAATTCAGGAATTATATTAGGAGAATAAGTTAATAATAGGTTATGTAATATTAAAGGAGGAATAATTATGTGGTTTTACGATTCAAGTTTTATTATTTTGATACCTGCTTTAATTATAGCTGCATGGGCGCAATTTAAAGTTTCTTCCACATATAATAAATATTCTAAGATAAGAAGTATCAATGGTTATACTGGTGCTCAGGTAGCAAGAATGTTATTGGATAGCAGCGGACTCTATGATGTACCTGTTGAAATTATTAATGGAAAATTAACGGATAACTATGACCCGCAGCATCGAGTTATGAGGCTGTCACAGGATGTATTTTATGGTACTTCTGTTGCAGCAATTGGTGTTGCAGCTCATGAAACTGGTCATGCTATTCAGCATAAAATCAGTTATTCACCTTTGACCATTAGAAATTCAATAGTACCAGTTGTAAATTTTAGCTCTAATGCTTCCTGGATATTGTTTATAGTTGGAATATTCTTTAATTCACCCCAATTAATGAACATAGGCATATTACTATTTACAGCAGTGGTTTTATTTCAGTTAATTACGCTGCCTGTTGAATTTAATGCTTCAGGCAGAGCTATAAAAATATTAAGAGATAGAAATATTTTATATGATGAGGAAATAAGTGGTGCAAAGGCTGTATTAAGTGCTGCAGCTATGACTTATGTTGCAGCAGCATTAACAGCAATTGCTCAGCTATTAAGATTAGTTGTATTAAGCAATAGAAGAAACGATTAAAAATATGAGGTATTAGGATGAACAATGCAAGACAAACTGCAGTTGAAACACTGGAAGATATATTTACTAAAGGTGCTTATTCAAATATTGCTTTAAATCATAATCTCAAATCCAGCAGCTTGGATGATTTGGATAAATCTTTAGTAACAGAAATAGTTTATGGGACTATAAGGTATAAATATACTATTGATAAAATACTTAATAAATTCATTAAAAAGGGTATAGATAAAGTCGACAGCAGGATTTTAAATATTCTGCGTATAACAATATTCCAATTAAAATATTTGAATAAGATACCTGATTTTGCTGCTGTAAATGAAGCTGTTAATTTATCTAAAAGAGTTTCATATTATGGCTCAAAATTTGTAAATGGAGTTTTAAGGAGTTATTTAAGAGATAAAAATGAATCATTAAATTTAAATTATATTGATAATTTGTGTTATAATTATTCATTTCCAAAATGGATGGTGAAACTATTTATTGAGCAATATGGAAATGAATTAGCTGAGTACATACTAAAAAGCTTAAATATAACTCCAAAAACTACTGTAAGAGTAAATAATATTAAGTCAAATTATGAGGATACATGGCAGAAATTAATAGATTTGGGATATGATATTAGTGATGGCTGTATATGTCCTGAGGCAATAATAATTAATAAAGGGAAAAGCATAGAAAGCAATCCTTTATTTTTAAATGGATATATTACTGTACAAGATGAAAGTGCAATGCTGCCTGCAGCATGTATGGATTTACAGGAAAATATGGCAGTATATGATATGTGCAGTGCTCCAGGCGGGAAAACAACCCATATTTCTGAATTAATGAATAATACAGGTAAAGTAGTGGCATTTGATGTGCACAAAAACAAATTGTCATTGATAAGGTGAAATGCAGCAAGATTAGGGATTACTAATATAAAATGTATTGAAATGGATTCATCTAAATTAAATTTAGAGTATATAAGCACAGCTGATAGAATATTGCTGGATGTTCCTTGTTCCGGGCTTGGTATTATTAAAAAAAAGCCTGAAATAAAATGGAATAAAAATATTAATGAGCTGAATAGTATACTTCAAATTCAAAGAAATATACTAATGAATTCATCAAGATATTTAAAAAACAGCGGAATAATGATATATTCAACATGTACTTTAAATAAAGAAGAAAATGAAGGTAATATTAATTGGTTCTTAAAGAATAATAAGAATTTTATACTTGAACCAATTTTTTTAGGAAATTTGGAAAATATAATATATAATCCTAATGGTACCATGTGTATTTTACCTAATGAGTATATGGATGGATTTTTCATTGCCAAACTTAGAAAACAAGTATAGGTGATATAATGGAGAATATACTTAATTATAATTTAGAAGATCTGAAACAGTGGATGGCCCATAATGGGGAGAGCTCTTTCAGGGCAAAACAAGTAACTGATTCTATTTACAAGGGAGTGTGGAACTTTGAAAATATGAATCTGCTTCCTAAATCTACAAGGGAAAAGTTAAATGAATATTTTTATATAGATGTGCCTGAGGCAGTAGAAGTACTTAAATCCAAGGATAATGATACAATAAAGTTTTTGCTTCAGTATGAAGATGGAAATATAATTGAATCTGTCATTATGAAATATAAATATGGAAATACCATATGTGTTTCAACACAAGTAGGCTGCAGAATGGGGTGTAAATTCTGTGCCTCTACAATAAACGGAATGGTGAGAAATTTATCAAATGGAGAAATATTAGGGCAGATATTAAGAGCTGAAGAAATAATAAAGGAAAGAATTTCAAATATTGTTATGATGGGAAGCGGGGAGCCATTAGACAATTATGAAAATATAATAAAATTTATAGAAATAGTTAATTCTGAATATGGATTAAACATAGGACAGAGACATATAACTATTTCTACATGCGGAATAGTACCAAAAATTTATGAACTAGCAGACTTAAACTTACAAGTAACACTAGCTATATCACTTCATGCTCCTAATGATGACATAAGAAGAAAAATGATGCCCATTGCAAATAAGTATACAATAAAAGAATTAATAAGTGCATGCGATTATTATATAAATAAGACCAACAAAAGAGTAACATTTGAGTATGCTTTAGTTAAAGATGTTAATGACAGCAGTGACACAGCTAATGAACTGGGGAATTTATTAAAGGGTATGCTTTGTCATGTGAACTTAATACCTGTGAATCAGGTTGTGGAAAATAATTTACAAAAATCAAATATTAATAGTATATCTTCTTTTGCGAAAATTTTAAATGATTATGGAATTGAAACCACAGTTAGAAGGGAAATGGGGTCGGATATCAATGCTGCCTGCGGACAGTTAAGAAGAAGATATTTAGCAAAAAATGAAAAAGGGGTGTAATTATCATGGTGGGGACTTTCTCAGATATAGGTAATGTAAGGAGTGTAAATGAGGACTATCTAGATTATTACGAGGATAAATACAAGAGTATATACATCATTGCTGACGGCATGGGCGGTCATAATGCAGGTGAAGTTGCCAGCAAAATGGCAGTAGAGGAAACAATGAAATATATAAAAGCTGAAAATTGGGAAAGTAATGATTTGATTGACATCGAAAATGTACTGGTAAATGCTATTGAAAAGGCAAATAGAAAGATATTTAAACTGGCACAATCAGATTCCTCTACCAAAGGAATGGGGACAACTATAACTGCATGTATTGTAAAAAATGGTGAAATGGTTGTAGCTAATGTTGGAGATAGCAGCTGCTTTATAATATTTAATAACAAAATCCATAAAGCAACAAAAGATCACTCGTTAGTTCAGCAGTTGGTTGATATGGGAAGTATTACAGAAAATGAGGCTAAGACCCATCCCAATAAAAATATTATTACCAGAGCCTTAGGTACCAACTATAGTGTAAAAGTTGACACATTTTTTTTCAATATGAAAGATATAGAAAAAGTAATTTTATGTACAGATGGACTTACAAATTCTTTATCTCATGAGGAAATTTTAGAAATAGTAAACAATAATGAAATCCCTGCGGCTTGTGAAAAACTAATAAATGTTAGCAAAGAAAAAGATGGAAGAGATAATATATCTGTAATTATTTTTGAGGGAGCGTGTGAAAATGATAGGAACTCTTTTGGGAAATAGATATGAGGTAGTGGAAAAGATTGGCGAAGGCGGAATGGCCTTTGTTTACAAGGCAAAGGATACTCTGTTAAACAGGTTTGTTGCAGTAAAAGTTTTAAAACCGGAATATAGTCAGGATAAAGTTTTTGTAGATAAATTTAAAGGTGAAGCTACTTCAGTTGCCAGTTTAAATGATAATAATATAGTTAATATTTTTGATGTAGGTTCTCAGGATAGTATTAATTATATAGTTATGGAATATGTTGATGGTAAAACATTGAAACAAATAATAAATGACAATCATAGACTAAGCTCCAGCGATGCAGTGAAAATATCAATACAAATAGCAAAGGCATTAGATTGCGCTCATAGAAATAATATTATACATAGAGATATCAAACCACATAATATTTTAATGACAAATGATGGATTGGTAAAGGTTACTGATTTTGGTATTGCAAAGGCTTCAAATTCTGTTACAATAACAAATTCAAACAAGGTAATAGGTTCAGCACACTACTTTTCTCCGGAGCAGGCTAAAGGAAGCTATGTTGATTTTCGAACAGATATATATTCACTAGGAGTTGTTATGTATGAAATGGTTACTGGGAAAGTCCCTTTTGATGCTGACAGCCCGGTTTCTATTGCATTAAAACACATTCAGGAGCAAATAGTTGAGCCAAAAGCCATAGTTAATGAAATACCAGACAGCTTAAATAAATTAATTTTAAAAGCATTAGAAAAAGAGCCTATTAAAAGATATCAATCCGCACGTGAAATGCTTGTGGATTTGCAGAAGATTAATAATAATCAGGACTTAGATATAGAAGTTAATAATTTTGATGAAGATGCTACAAGGGTGTTAGATGCATCTGCAATAAACAATGCCATAGGAAAAAACCAAAAGAAAAATCCAAATCAGGATTTACCAGAAGATGGTTATGATGAAGAGGATTATGATGAAGATGATTATGATGAGGAAGATGAACCGCCTAAATCTTCAAAAAAGAAAAAGAAGATAATTTCAGCAGCTGTTATTTTATTGATTTTAATAATTGGTGTGGTTGCCGGGGTATTGGCAAACAACAAATTTGGAGGTGCATCTTCTGATGCAGAAGTACCTAAAATTGTAGGACTTAATAAGGATGAAGCAAAAAAGCAGGTTGAAAGTGCTAAACTTAACTACGTTGAGGTTGGTACTGAAAAAAGCAGCAAACCAGCTGGAACAGTAACGAGATGTTATCCGGCGGAAGGCACAAAGGTCAAAGTAAATTCAGATGTAAGAGTTTATATTAGTTCAGGGGAGACCGCATCCACCATGCCAAATTTAACTGATATGGATTTAGCTTCAGCTAAAGATATAATAAGCAGTAATGGATTAAAGCTTGGGAATGTTTCTTATCAGTATAGTGATGCAGTAGCAAAGGATAATGTTATAAGTCAGACTCCAAGTGCTGATAGTCCAATTGATTCAAATACAGTTGTAGATTTAGTTGTAAGTAAAGGCTCTGAGTATAAGAGCACAAAGGTTCCAAATTTAAAAAATACCACATTAGATCAGGCTGGTAATATGCTTGCTAATGCTAATCTTAAACTGGGAAGTACTTTTGCCGAGAATACTACTGATAAAAGCATGGACGGCAAAATATTTGAACAAAGTGTTGATCCAGATAGTCAGGTAAAAGAAGGAACTGTCATTAGCGTAAAGTATTATAAGTATAAGCAGCCTGAGCCTGCTTCTTCAACAACACAGCCTTCAGGCGGCAGCGGCAATGCAGCTGCAGGTTCTCCTCCAGCTTCACCAGCCAGCAAAGATAACAGTGGCGGAGCATCTGAACCTGGAAAAGACACAAAACCTGCAACACCTGCAGCACCTTCAGGAACACCTGCAGATAAACCTGCAGGTACTGATACACCTACACCACCTAAACAGCAATAGTAACAGAATTTTCTCAGCATTGATATGGAGGATATATGATCAAAACATATGAAGGAATTATTGTTAAGGGCATAAGTGGATTTTACTATGTTAAGACTGACAATGAAATAGTTGAATGTAAGGCAAGGGGTAAGTTTAGATTTAATGAGCTTACTCCTATGGTTGGAGATAAGGTTACAATTGAATGCATAGATAATAAAGGAACAATAAATAAAATTCACAAAAGAACTACAGAATTAATTAGACCTGCTGTTTCAAATGTGACTCAGGCAATAGTAGTTTTTGCTGTTAAAAACCCTGATATAAATGAGGAACTTCTAAATAAGTTTTTAATATTTTGTGAAGTAAATAATTTAAAAATCAAAGTTTGCTTTAATAAGCTTGATTTAGGATACCATGATGAAGAACAGCAGATTATTAAAATGATTGAAGAAGCAGGATATGATGTATTATTTACAAGGGCAAAGGAAAATATAGGTATAGATGAATTAAAATCAAATTTAAAGGGAGAAATTAGTGTGTTCTGTGGTCCATCCGGAGTAGGAAAATCAACAATTTTAAACAAAATAGCAGGTAAAGAGCTTATGGAAACCGGCGAAATAAGTGATAAACATAAAAGGGGTAAACACACTACAAGGCACTGTGAATTAACTGATATTGGCGGAGGACTCATTGTAGATACACCAGGATTCTCCTCTATTGATATATCACAAATAAATAAGGATAACCTGCAGTATTGTTTCCCTGAATTTAATGAATATTTGGGAAAGTGCAGGTTTTCATCATGCCAGCATAACAAAGAACCCCAGTGTGCCATTAAAGAAGCTGTGAATAATGGGTCTATTAACAAAAGAAGATATAATTTTTATTTAAAAGTTTTACAGGAGATAAAAGATAGGGGGAATAAATATGATTAAAATATCACCTTCAATACTATCATCAGATTTTTCAAAATTAGGTGAGGAGATTACAAGTTTAAACCATGGAGGGGCAGATTTAATACACATTGATGTTATGGATGGCAATTTTGTGCCTAATATTTCCTTTGGACTTCCAGTGATAAAAAGCATACGAAAATATACAAAGCTTCCATTTGATGTACATCTAATGATAGATAATCCTGGAAGATATATTGAGGACTTTGTTAATGGAGGAGCAGATATAATTACAGTTCATTATGAGGCTGATAAGCATATAGACAGAACTTTGAACTACATTAAAAGTTTAGGAGCAGAAGCAGGAGTTGCTATAAATCCAGGGACTCCAGTGAGTGCCTTGGAAAATATCATGACAACTGCTGATATGGCATTAATCATGACTGTAAACCCTGGTTTTGGGGGACAAAAGTTTATAGATTACAGCTATGATAAAATAAAATCTTTAAAAGAATTAAGCAATAAATACAATAAGCATTTGAAAATAGAGGTTGATGGTGGAATAGGCGAGGACAATATTAAAAATGTTGTTGAAGCTGGGGCAGAAATTATAGTAGCCGGCTCTGCAGTATTTAAAAATCATAACATTAAAGAAAATATTAATGCACTGAGAAGTAAACTATAATGAAAGCAGTTATTATATCAGGAGGGAAAGCACCCTCATATGCTCTGCTTAAAAGTGAAATTGAACATAGTGATATTATAATATGTGCTGATAGTGGCGCTGACTGTTTATATTTTAATAAAATTATTCCAAATTATCTCATAGGTGATTTTGATTCAATTAATATAAAAGTATTTGAATACTTTAAAAATAGCAGCTGCAAAATAATAAAATACCCAAGCAAAAAGGATTTTACAGATACATTTTTAGCTGTTGAAAAAGCAATTCAGCTAAAAGCTACCGATATTATATTACTTGGCTGCACTGGCAGCAGAATAGATCATTTTATGGGTAATATTAATATTTTATACTATTGTTTAAATAAAAATATTGAAGCTGTTTTAAAAGATGATAATAATAATATATTTCTTAAAAAACATTCATTTATTTTAAGAAATAAGGGTTATAAATATTTTTCTTTACTAGCCTATAATGGTACAGTTTCAGGATTAACACTAAATGATGTTAAATATCAGTTAGATAATTATAATCTGACCATTGGGGATTCATTAACCATATCAAATGAATTTATTTCTGAATCTGCAAATATTAAATTTAATAGTGGTGTCTTAGCTGTAATCCTAAGCAAAGACTGACAAAAGGCCTTTTATACAAATAGAAGGCCTTTTGTAACACTATAAAATATTCTGCATATAATAATATTGAATTAATTTATGGGATAATAATTATGTCAAAATATAAATTTGATTTTTGGAATCGTATAGGTAAGAAGTGTGAGATGGGTTTCATAGTTGCATCTATTGGTATTGGTATAGTCATTGCTGTTATTATCCCTTTTTGGGGACTTTTATTAGCAGTAGGATTTGCATTGGTTTTTTTAGGGTGGTACTTGGTGGAGCACAAATAAAGGAGTGATGTTATGAAAATTGTAGCAGTAAAATTACCCAAATTCTTATCTGCTATATTTAAATTGTTTATAAGGAAAAGATAATATGATTTAAAAAACTATAAAATAAAAAAATGCAATTACAAACTGCATTTTTTTACTTTATGAATATTATATAGCACGTTGAACCTTACCTGAACGTAAGCATCTTGTGCAAACGTGTATAGTTTTTGGTGTCCCTTCAACTATAGCTTTTACCTTCCTAATATTCGGAGCCCAGGTTCTTTTTGATTGACGGTGAGAATGGCTATACTGAACACCGGCAATAATTCCCTTTCCGCATACTTCGCATTTTCTTGACATATTAAACACCTCCTTATAATTGCAAAGGATAGTCTTTACAATTCAAACATTAATTATTTTACCACATAAAGAGTATATTACGCAAGTGTAATATAGAGATTGATAACAGAAATAGCTTATTTATTTATCAGAAGTTTAGCACCTAAAAAAGTTTTAGGGCGCAGCCCGCTGATTTATATTGATTTGCTAGTATTTAATAAAAACATTGTAAAATCCGATTTCTACTGGAAATTATAAAAAAAATTTGCATAATAAAAGCATCCTTTTTATAATAGTTTTGCACAACACAATAGAAAGGATGCCTTAAGATGAATAAAAGTTATTTAAAACAAATGCTCACCTATATTAATAAAGTATACGATATAGGTGAAAAAATCAATACCTTAGAGGATAAAAAGATAAAATCTCTAGTAAAAATTTCAACAATCACCTTTGTAGTTTTGTTTGGATTTATGCTTCAAATAAGAAGTTTCAACAGGTTAGAGCATTGGCTTAAAAAAGGTAAATTTAAAAAAGTATTACCTAAAAACACTAAAATGATTCACATTGATGCCGTTAGGCGCTGCTTAAGTGATTTTGATTTGAATGGTTTGAAAAATATTCATGATAGTATAATTAGAACTACGATAAAAAATAAGATATTTAGAAATGGTACCATAGATGGCTTAAAGGTAGTTGCTGTAGATGGTGTAGAATTATTTGAAAGTGCTAAAAAATTTTGTGACAAATGTCTTTCACGAAAGAATAAGGATGGCACTACTCGTCATTTCCACAGATCTGTAGTTTGTACTACCGTAGGTTCGGATCCCCATGTTATTTTAGGACAAGAAATGCTTGAACCTAAGAAAGATAGTTCGAATAAAGATGAAGGTGAAATCACCGGAGGTATAAGATTAATAAAAAAATTATATCGTAAATATCACCATTTTGCCGATATTATAGTAGCTGATGCTTTATATTGTAAATCTACTTGGATAAAAGAAGTCCTTTCAATAGGAATGAATGCAGTAGTAAGAGTTAAAGATGAGCGTCTTCTCATTGTAAAGGATGCATTAGCTCTATTTAAGCGCCGTGAGGCTGATAAGAAATGGATTGTAAAGCAGGGAAGTAAAGACTATACCAAAATTAAAGCTTGGGATGAAGATAATTTTGAAATATCAGATCCGACTATCAAAGTTAGATTTATAAGGTTTATAGAAGAAATTCATACTGGAGATAAGGTAGAAATTAAAGAAGGCTGGATTATAACAACAGACAAATTTGCCTCAGTAGAAACCTTGTGGAAGATAATGCACAAGAGGTGGGATATAGAAAATAATGCCTTTCATCAGCTTAAAACAGAATGGCATTTAGATCATTGCTTTCTTCATAGCCCTACGGGCGTAGAGACAGTACTGATGTTTATAATTATAGCGTTTAATCTGATGCAGTTATATTTTTTTAGATGTATCAGAGGTTTTAGAAAGAAACGGATGCTTCAAATAGATATTATTGAAGATATAAAAGATGAAAGATTTACTATAGATGACAACTGGAATAATCCAATATTTAAAAAGACTTAATATAAAAATAAAATTGGAAATCGATTATTAAAATTTCTTAGGGTAAGGGTAATTATAACTATTTTTTCGACATATCGGTCTGTTGATTTACCAGCCATGTAAGAAAGTACAATAAAATACAATTCCAGTAAAAGTAAATCTTTTACTGGAATTTAGATGCGAAATCTCTGTTTATTTATATATTTCCTTGAATTAATTCTTAATTTAATATAAAATATGAAATATAATGTGTTTAAGTAAATGACTTTATTTATGTTTATTATAACATTGAAATTATTGTTTATAAAAATAATTAGCTTTATTGCTGATTACCTGAGTAGAAGGAGGTTAATATATATGATAGGAAATATTGTTAATGAAAATGGAACAGTAAATTATTCTGAAGAAATCATTGCTAACATAGTAGGAGTATCTACAATGGAATGCTATGGCGTAGTTGGTATGGCTTCTAAGAATGCAACAGACGGTTTATGGGAACTAATCAAAGGTGGAAGCTTAAGCAAAGGTGTAAAGATTCACTCAAAGGATAATGAATTATTTGTTGAATTATACATTATTGTTGAATATGGAACTAAAATATCTGTAATTGCTAATAATATAATTCAAAAGATTAGATATAATGTAGAGAATTACACTGGATTAAAAGTATCCAGTATTACTGTCAATGTACAAGGTGTAAGGGTTTAGGGGGTATTGCATAAATGGAACACTTAAAAATTAATGGACAAAGATTTTATAATATGGTGGTAAATGCCAGTAATAAGCTGGAATCAGAGAAGGATTATGTAAATTCCTTAAATGTATTTCCTGTTCCTGATGGTGATACTGGAACTAATATGTCAATGACTTTCAGAAGTGCTGTTAGTGAAATACAAAATTTAAGGGAATTATCTTTAGGAGAAATGTCTAAAAAATTAGCAAAAGGCGCTTTAATGGGAGCAAGAGGTAACAGTGGTGTTATTCTTTCACAAATTCTAAGGGGAATAGCCAAGGGACTGGAAGGCAAAAATGAAATAAATTCAGAAGAATTTGCAAAGAGCCTTGTTGAAGGAAGAAAATCTGCTTATAAGGCAGTTATGAGACCAACTGAGGGTACAATACTGACAATCATAAGAGCTGCTGGTGAAAGTGCCGAGAAGAGCACAGAAAAGGATATTACTAAGCTGCTTAATGAAGTATGTAACTACAGTAAAACAGTTTTAGATAAAACACCTGAAATGCTTCCTGTACTAAAACAAGCTAAAGTTGTAGATGCTGGAGGAATGGGATTATTAATAATTTTAACAGGAATGTATGAGGCTTTGTTAAATGATCTTGATAATATAACCTTAAAAGAAAGCAAAGCATCAAAAAATGTTTCTGCAGCAAAGAATTTAGGCAAAACTGATATTAAATTTGGTTATTGCACTGAATTTATTATTTTAAACAGCGTTAATGATATAGAAAGCTTTAAAGAGGATTTGTCCCATTATGGTGACTCAATGGTAGTAGTTAGTGATGATGATGTTGTAAAAGTTCATATTCACACCAATGATCCAGGTTTGATTTTATCAAAAGTTGTAAAGCTTGGAGAATTAACAAAAATTAAAATTGAAAATATGAAAGAACAGCACAGACATATTCTTGGTATAGAGGATATGGATGAAAGTGGAAGCAGTACTGCTGAAGAACCTAAAGAAATGACTGCTGTAAATAAAGAAAATGCATTTATTTCTGTTGCAGCAGGTGACGGAATAGTTGATATACTGAAAGACTTAGGCATAGATAAAGTTATTGAAGGCGGTCAAACTATGAACCCAAGTACTCAGGACTTTATAAATGCCATTAATGAAATAAATGCAGAAAATATATATATTCTTCCAAACAATAAAAATATAATAATGGCAGCCACACAGGCAGCAGAATTTAGTGATAAGAACGTTATTGTAATTGCATCAAAAACTATTCCTCAGGGAATTACAGCAATTACTGTGTTTAATCCTGAAATTAGTTCTAAGGAAAATGTGAAAAATATGAATGATGCCATAGGCACTGTAAAGACAGGTTCCATTACCTATGCCGTAAGAGAAAGCGAGACAGATAATCTTTCAATAAAAAAGGGTGATATTCTAGGTATAATGGATGGCAAAATTACAAATGTTGGTGATGATGCCTATAGTGTTTGTGAAGAATTAATAAGCAAAATGGTTGACAATGACAGTGAATTAATTACTATTTTCTATGGGGAAGATTGCGATAAAGAAAAGGTAGATAATATGGTTAATAAACTGGATGAAGAATATTCAGATATTGATTTGCAATGTTATAAAGGCAATCAGCCAATTTACTATTTTATTTTATCAGTTGAATAAAGAAGGCCTTAGGGCTTTTTTTATTTACAACTGCTTTTGAAAAACAAAGGAGAATTTTATGGATGTTTATAGTGATATTTCTACTTTAAAAGGTGTAGGACCCAAAACACTTAATATGTTAAATAAGTGTCTCATATTTACAGTTATGGATTTAATATTATACTTTCCCAGGGACTATGATATAATTACAAATTATAAAAATAATGAGGAAAATGCTTCTGGTAAAGTTATAGTTAAAGGTATAATAGAAAATATAAGGGGAAATATCAGAACAAGAACAGGAAAAAACTTAACTAATGCTGAGCTTAATACTGGGGGAAGCATAATTGAATTGAAATGGTTCAATCAGCCATATATAAAAAAATATATAAAAGTTAATGATGAATATTTATTTGAAGGTAAGATTCAAAATTATAAAGGCAGACTTTGCATGGCAAATCCCAAATTAATTAAAGACAGTGAAAATGAAGCAGAAAATAATACATTTAGTAAAGTTGTACCCAAATATCCATTAACAAATAACCTGAAAAATTCAACAGTTATAAAATTGGTAAATGAAGTTTTGTCACAGATATATATAGAGGAAAATTTACCACAGAATATAATATTAAAATATAATTTTTGTTCTTTGGATGATGCCATTAAAAATATCCATAATCCAAAGGATGAATATAAGCTTAAAGAAGCTGTAAGAAGATTGAAATTTCAAGAATTATTTACCTATTCCCTTAAAATATTAATGTTAAAAAAATATAGACAGAAAAACAAAAGTGGCAATATATATTCAATCTCAAAAGATTTAACCAGATTTAAAGAATTACTTCCATACTCTTTAACTAATGCTCAAAACAGGTGTATTAGGGAAATCTTATTAGATCAGAAAAGTAATAAAATAATGAATAGACTTGTACAGGGAGACGTTGGAAGCGGTAAAACAATTGTGGCAATTATAAGTATGCTCAATGTGGTTAAGAATGGATATCAGGTTGCTATGATGGCACCAACTGAAATATTAGCAAATCAACATCTTGAAGAAACTAAAAAATTATTAGACAATTTCAATGTTAATATTGAAATATTAAGCGGAAGTCAAAGTAAAAAGGAAAAAAACAAAATAAAAGAAAATGTTAAGCTTGGTATAATTGATATATTAATTGGCACACATGCATTATTGGAAGATGATGTTGAATTCAAAAACTTAGGATTAATTGTTACAGATGAACAGCATAGATTTGGAGTATCTCAAAGAAGCAAGCTTATAAATAAGGGAAGTAATGCAGATATTTTAGTTATGAGTGCAACACCTATACCAAGGACGCTTTCATTATATTTGTATGGCGATCTGGATATATCTGTAATAGATGAACTGCCTCCGGGAAGACAAAAGATAGATACATATTATATTAGTGAACATAGCAAAGACAGAGCATACAGATTTGCTGTGCAGCAGCTTAAGGAAGGAAGACAGATATATATTGTGTGCCCATTGGTAGAAGAAAATGAAGATTTAAAATTAAATTCTGTAAAAAAATTATATGAACAATTAAAAGAGAAATATTTTAAAAATTTTAATATAAAAATTTTACATGGAAGAATGACTTCAAAAGAAAAAGATCTAATTATGGAGGAGTTCAAGAAAGGTGAAATTTCAGCTATTATTTCTACAACTGTAATTGAGGTTGGAATAAATGTACCAAATGCTACAGTTATGATAATTGAAAATGCAGAGAGATTTGGGTTAGCACAGCTCCATCAATTAAGAGGAAGAGTTGGAAGAGGAAACCATAAATCATATTGTATTCTCATTGCAGACATAAAAAATGATATTATAAGAAAAAGAATGGAGATTATGAAATCAAGCAATGATGGATTTTATATCTCTGAGCAGGATTTTAAGATAAGAGGCAGTGGTGAGATTTTTGGATTAAGACAGCATGGAGATAATGGTCTAATATTATGCAGCTTACCAGATGATATAAATATATTAAAAGCTGCAAATGAAGAAGCAAAAAAAGTCATTAACACTGAATCAGAGGAACAGAAGGATTTTTTAAGGTGTATAATGAAAAAAATTGAACACAGCTCAAAATATATTTGTTTTAATTAATCATTACTGTATTTGAATTTTAGGTACAATGAACCTCCAATTACCAGAGTATTTATAATACTTTAGGGCAAGATATTAATGTACTTAAAAAGTACAAAAAGTTTATTGGAGGTGCTATTATGAGCAATGGTTCAAGAAATCAAAAAGCAGTTCCAGAGGCTAAAAATGCATTAAGACAGTTTAAATATGAATCAGCAGATGAAATTGGAGTAAATGTACCACAAGATGGATATTGGGGAGACATGACCTCCAGAGAATGCGGTTCAGTTGGAGGACAGATGGTAAAAAAATTAATTGAAATGGCTGAGCATCAGCTAATTCAGGGAAGATAGTTTTTTAGGTATGTGCTTTAATGTGCATACCTTTTAATAATTAATCTATAATAATCAATATATAGTAAAATTAGTTTTGTATAATATGTATAAATATGCTAGAATATTAAAAAGAAAAACATATAAGGAGGACAAATAAATGAGAATAATTGCAGGTCTTGCAAAAGGACGTAAATTGCTGTCACCTGAAAGTATGGTAACAAGGCCTACCTTAGATAGAATTAAGGAATCAATGTTTGATATTTTGCAGGATAAAACTTACGGGTCGAATGTACTGGATGCTTTTGCAGGCACTGGAAGCTTGGGCCTGGAAGCTGCAAGCAGAGGAGCAAGTCATTGCTATCTAATTGATAAGAGCCCTGAAACATATCCATTATTAAAACAAAATATTATAAATTTAAAATTTGATGATATATGCAGTAGTTTTAATGATGATACATATGAAGTTATAAAAAGATTGGGCGAAAATAAAGGGGTATTTGATATTATTTTTATAGATCCGCCATATGCTAAGGATATGATTCCTTTAGCTGTTGAATTAGTTGAAAAATATAATATGCTTGCATCTGATGGAGTAATTGTAACTAAAATTGATAGTAAAGAAATAATTTATGAAGGCTCAAAAAATATAGTGTTGTATGATAAAAGAAAATATGGTAACACAACAATTTGTTTTTATAAGCTTAAGGAGGACTAAAATGAAAACTGCAGTATATCCAGGAAGTTTTGATCCAATTACTAAAGGACATTTGGATATTATTAGGAGGGCATCCCGAATTTTTGATGAAGTTATAGTTTCTGTACTAATTAACCCTAATAAGGTTGGACTTTTTAATATTGATGAAAGAGTAAGATTAATTAAAAAAGTAACTAAGGATATTCCAAATGTAAAAGTTGAAAGTTTTAGCGGGCTTCTTGTAAATTACATGAAAGAAAAAAATGCCAGCATAATAATTAAAGGTTTGCGTGCAGTTTCTGATTTTGAATATGAGTTTCAAATGTCACATATTAATAAAAAGTTAGATCATAATATTGAAACTGTTTTCATGATGACGGATGCAGAAACATTTTATTTAAGCTCTACAGCTGTAAAACAAGTTGCTATGTTTGGAGGATCCATTAAGGATTTTGTTCCTGATGAAATTGTCAGTGAGATATTAAATAAAATTCAAAAATAAGTGGGGGGATTATTTATGGATATAATTAAATTATTGGAATATCTCCAGGAAATAATTGAAACTTCAAGTAAAGTACCTATTACTGGTAAAGCAATGGTAGACAAAAAAGAAGTACTGGAGGTAATAGATAAGATAATTAATAATTTACCTGATGAATTTAAAAAGGCACAATGGGTTTATGAAGAAAAAGAAAGGATCTTAAGCGAAGCTGTTGCGCAATCAGATGAAATAAAAAATCAAAATATGGAATTACTTAAGAAACAAATAGAAAATCATGATATAACGAGAGAAGCCGAAGCCAAAGCACAGCAGATAATTTCTTCTGCCCAAAGAGATGCAAAGGCTATGAGACTTGGAGCAAGGGATTATGCTGATGAAGTGCTTTCTGAACTGGATAGAGAAATAAATTCAAGAGGAAATATACTCATTGGAAATATAAAAAAAGAAGCTGAGGATTTTTTCCAGCAGCTTGAATCGAAAATCACTAATTCCTCTGGGGAAATCAGAGAAAATATTAAGGAATTAAGAAATTATAATAAATGATTCCTTATAAAATATTTTATATTTTTTAATAATACTAAAACCAATGGAATAGCAGAAATAAAATAAATTATATAGTACTTATTAAATATGGGATTAGTTACTAAGGACACTGCAGGTACATTGCTGTTGTACAAATTTACTCTCATAATACTAAATAAAATTACGCTGATAATTGAACAAAATACTCCTTGAATAAATTTATTAAATACATATGTCTTAATTGAAACATTATATTTATATATGAAAGAGTTTACTTGAAAAATAATTGAAATTCCGCTGAATCCAATAAAAAATGATATTATTGAAATTTTAGTCAGCATATTCATATCTGACTGTGAGATTAATGAACATCCATTAGTAATTTCAACTACACCTAATAATAAACTTTTTATAATTGTGCTGTTAATGTTTGACAATGTTGAAATAATATTAACCAACAAATTTACAATACTGCTATTTTTAATTATCGATATTATTACAGAAAATAAGATAACAAAACCACCTATTGATAGGGTATTTGTTATAGAGGAATCTATACTACTTTTAATTACTGAACCAAAATCTTTAGTACCTGGCAGATAATTACCGGCATTGTAATTATCTATTTTTTTTTCTTTAGCTGCAGGTAAAACTAAACTCATTAAAATACAGGAAATAATATTTGAAAAAAAAAGTAAATACCCAATATTACTATTATTCAGCATGGATGTGCCTACTGAACCTATTATAAATAATGGACTTGCATTTGAAGCAATATTTAATAACCTCTTATATGTATTATAGGAGATTAGCTGTTTATTATATATTTCACTGGCATATTTACTGCCAAGAGGATAACCACACAATATACTAGTTATAATAACAAAACTGCATTGAATAGGTAATCTTAAAGGCTTGCACAAAAAAGCTCCAAAGTATCTGGCATATATTTTCACTCCATCATAGTTTATTAGTATATTACATATTATCAAAAATGGGAAAATAGAGGGAAATACTTTATAATAAAATAACCTGGCACCAGTCAATGTGCCTTCAATGCAAATATCAGGCTGAAAAATAAATTCAAATATTATCAGTGTTGAAAAAGCAACAATGATAATGCTTTTATTTTTTAATAATATAAAAATTAAAATTAATATAATTAAAATTGCCAGATATAAAATAAAATGCAACAATTTAATTCTCCTAAATAATAGTTTATACTAATATATTTTTTAAATCTGGTTTTAATTCATCAGTTTTTAATTATTACAGGGCTATTTAAATAATCGGCATTACTTACCACATGATTATTAAGTAAGCTATAAGCTTTAGTAGCAAATATATCTGCTCTCAATGTATCGTTAATTTTATTAGGTATTTTTGTTATTATAGGTATGCTGCTGTTTTTTTTCATTTCCCTTATTATTTCCCTTCCATTATTATTAAATCCTAATATTCTTGCATATGGGCATTGCATGGATCTAAGTTCTGAATAATTAAACCTGTCAAATAATAAAAAGTACTGACACAATAATCTACTGATTCTGCTATATGTATAGCGCTTGGTTTTAACCATTTCTATTAAACTATTGAGGCTGCTGCTTTTATCAATAAATTTATAAATTCTATTATCTAATCCCTCAGATGCATCAGGAAGTTTATTAAGTGTTTTATCACCTGAGTAAAATCTATATTTTATAAAATCCAGCATTTCATCTCCTGTGAGCAAAGAGTAATTTTTATTATTTAAATATGAAAGAATATTAAAGGAATTTAAGGGTATGTAATTCCTGACATCTTCTATATTTTTGTTATCTTTAAAAAATTCTCTTATGGCAGTAGCTGATGCAAATTTACTATTCAATCTTTTATCATTGTAATTTGAACCTAACCGTTTTATTGGGGAAGCAGTTATTCTGCTATTGAGCTTTATAAGACTTTTATAATATTCTATGGCAAGAATATTATTGGGAAGACTTATAATAGAAGTAATGTCATGCTTATCACAATGTGTTTTATAATATTTTTCCATAGCCATTGTCCTGGCCTTTGGGAATGAATTGCCTAAAGCTAAGTAATTAGTCAAAAGAACTTTATATTCCTGCGGCTCATCATTAAAAATCCTGGCAATTTGAAATAATGCTTCTGAATCTTCTGTTTCACACCCAAAGCATATATTTTCTATAACACCTATACTATTCAATAAAGATACAGCTCCAAATGAAAAAAATTCTGCTGAAGATACGCTGTATATTACAGGCAGTTCAATAACCAAATCAACACCATTTAGCAATGCCATTTCTGCCCGTGTCCATTTATCAACTATAGCAGGGAGACCCCTTTGAACAAAATTACCGCTCATTACTGCAACTATGCCGTCACAATTTGTCTGTTCTATAGATTTTTTAATATGATATTCATGTCCATTATGAAACGGATTGTATTCAGCTACTATACCAGTTAACTTCAAAATATCTCCTCCAATTATTTTCTATTAATTAAGTATGAATTTACTAATATGGGTATAATTAAAAAGTATCAGTAAATTTATTACCAGTCAACAATTTATATGAATAAGTTAGCATTTTTAAGTTAATTACAATTAAATTAATCATAATATGAAAAATTAAAGTATTTTTTCTTGAAAATGATATACTAAATAGATTATAGTATATATGTATACGTTATTAAGAAATGTCCTAATATGAAGGGAGAAATGAACATGGAACTTATGAACAAAATCTGGAAGTTAGCACAAAAAGATAAAAAGAGAATTGTGCTTCCAGAAGGAGAAGAAGAAAGAAATTTACAAGCTTCTGAGAAAATCAGGAACAATGGTCTTGCAGAATTGATTTTGGTGGGAAATAAAAAAGTCATCACTGAAAATGCAGCAAAGCTTGGAGTGAACATTGATGGAGTTGAAATTAGAGACCCTGAAAATGATGAAAAGGCTTCAAGTTATGCAAATGAATTTTATGAATTAAGAAAGAAAAAGGGAATGACACCAGAAAAAGCAGCAAAGATAGTTAAAGATCCTCTTTATTTTGCCACAATGATGGTAAAGATGGGCGATGCTGATGGTATGGTATCTGGTGCAATTCATACTACAGGAGATTTATTAAGACCAGGTCTTCAAATAATTAAAACTGCACCAGGTGTAAGTGTGGTTTCAAGTACATTTATTATGATGGTGCCTGAATGTGAATTTGGAGATTCAGGGTTACTTTTATTCGCAGACTGTGCAGTAAACCCAAATCCAACCACAGAGCAATTAGCTTCAATAGCAATAAGCACAGCAGATACTGCTAAAAATTTATGCGGCATAGAACCAAAAGTTGCAATGCTCTCATTTTCAACTATGGGAAGTGCAGACCATGAACTGGTTGATAAGGTGAGAAATTCAGTTGAAATTGCAAGGGGAATGCGCAAAGACATAGAAATAGATGGAGAATTGCAGCTTGATGCTGCTATAGTAAAAAAAGTTGCTGATTTAAAGGCACCAAACAGTAAAGTTGCTGGAAGGGCAAATGTATTGATTTTCCCAGACTTGCAGTCAGGTAACATTGGATATAAATTAGTTCAAAGATTTGCCAAAGCTGAAGCTATAGGACCAGTATGCCAGGGGTTTGCTAAGCCTATTAATGATTTGTCAAGAGGATGTTCCTCAGATGATATAGTTAACGTTGTAGCTGTGACTGCGGTCCAAGCTCAAAATTCATAATAAAATTTTACTAAGGGGAGGTAAAAATTATGAAAGTACTAGTAATTAATTGCGGAAGCTCTTCATTGAAATATCAGTTAATTGATATGGAAAATGAAAATGTTTTAGCAAAAGGATTAGTTGAAAGAATAGGTATTGATGGATCTATTTTAACTCAAAAGGCAAAGGGTGAAAAATATATTATTCAGCAGCCTATGAAAGACCACAAAGATGCAATAAAATTAGTTCTGGATGCACTTGTGGATAAAGAACATGGCGTAATTTCCAATATGTCAGAAATAGGAGCTGTAGGACACAGAGTTGTTCATGGTGGAGAAAAATATGACAATTCAGTGCTTATAGATAATGTTGTGATGAAGGCACTTAAAGAATGTGTGAAGCTTGCACCACTACATAATCCACCAAACATTATTGGAATTGAAGCATGTAAACAGTTAATGCCAGACACTCCAATGGTGGCTGTGTTTGATACAGCATTTCATCAAACTATACCTGAATATGCTTATATATATCCTCTGCCTTATGAATTATACAAAAATAATGGAGTGAGAAAATATGGATTTCATGGAACTTCTCACAGATTCGTATCAAATGAAGCAGCTAAAATGATGGGAAAGAACATTGAAGATTTAAAGATAATAACATGTCACCTGGGAAATGGTGCAAGTTTATGTGCAGTAGATGGAGGTAAATCTGTTGAAACCAGTATGGGATTTACTCCACTTGAAGGAATAGCAATGGGTACCAGATGCGGAAGTATAGATCCAGCTATTATTCCTTTCTTAATGGAAGAGCTTAATATGGATATTGATAAGGTTAACAATTTATTAAATAAAGAATCCGGAGTACTTGGGATTTCAGGTATCAGCAGTGATTTCAGGGATATTGAATCTGCTGCAGAAAAGGGAAATTCAAGGGCTAAATTAGCTTTAGATGTTTTCTACTATAAAGTAAGAAAATTCATTGGATCATATGCTGCTGTAATGGGCGGAGTAGACTGCGTTGTATTTACTGCAGGACTTGGAGAAAATTCATTTGAATGCAGAGAACAATCATGCAAGGGATTGGAGTTCCTTGGCATTAAGATAGATCATGAAAAGAACAAATGCAGAGGAATTGCAAAGGAAGTAAGTACAGATGATTCTAAGGTAAAGGTATTTGTTATACCTACAAATGAAGAGCTTATGATTGCAAAAGACACTGTAAAAATAGTCAATTCACTATAGTTTATATATAACTGAGCGCCATTTGGCAGCTCAGTTATATCATTACATATAAAACTCTGTATATCAAAAATACTTGACTTTTAATTACCCAGCTTATATAATAAATTGTGGTTATTACATCGAGGTGATTATATGTTTGTTGATTTGAAAGATTTACTATCCAAGAAAAAGATTTCCAAGGAACTTGACTTAACTATTGAAGAAAAATCCTTTAATGATTCAAATGAAGAAATAGAATTTTTAAGTCCAATAGTTTTTAATGGCAGCATAAATATAATAGGTGATATAATTAATCTAACAGGAACAGTAAAAACAAAAATACAACTTATATGTTCAAGATGTTTAGAACCTTTTCCATATGATATAAATTTAAAGATAAATGAAAAATTTTCAAACATAATAGCTAATGAAGATGTTGATGTCATCTTTTTAGATAGTGATACCATTGATATCACAGAAATAATAGTAAATAATATTATACTCACATTACCCATAAAAAGGTTGTGTAAGGAGAATTGCAAGGGCTTATGCCAGCAATGCGGGTCAAATCTCAATAACTCAGTTTGTAATTGTGTTAAAGATGATATAGATCCAAGATTAGCTAAGCTAAAAGATTTGTTTTGACAGATTAAGGAGGTGTTTACTGTGGGAAATCCAGCTAGAAGATTTTCAAAAGGTAGAAGAGATTCAAGAAGAGCTCAGACTTTTAAATTAAGCTTACCAGGAATCGTTGAGTGTCCTCAGTGTCATGAAATGAAACTTGCTCATAGAGTATGTAAAAACTGCGGATATTATAAGGGCAAAGAAGTTGTAGCTGTGGAAAAGTAATTAGAAGAAAGTCATTTGACTTTCTTTTATTTTTACAACTTTTATATTTAAATGAGGGGGAATGAGATATGAAGATAGCTATTGATGGAATGGGAGGAGATAATTCACCTTCTGCCATCGTTGAGGGCTCTGTAATGGCTGTAAAGGAATTTGGTGTTGAACTTATAATAACCGGTCCGGAAGATGCTATACGCAGTGAGCTTGAAAAATACCAATATCCTAAAGAGAAAATTACCATATTAAATGCAACTGAAGTTATCAGTACTAATGAACCTCCAGTTATGGCCATTAGAAGGAAAAAAGATTCCAGCTTATACAAAGCAATTGAACTTGTAAAAAAGGGTGAAGCTGAAGGAGTTGTATCAGCTGGAAGTACGGGTGCTTTTATGGCAGGATCACTTTTTATAGTGGGAAGAATTAAAGGTATAGACAGACCAGCTATAGCACCTGTTATACCTGGCAAAAATGGACCTTTTATGGTTATAGACTGTGGAGCAAATGCTGAGTGCAAACCTTTAAATTTACTTCAATTTGCCGTTATGGGAAAGGTGTTTTTCCAGAACTTCATGTCAGTTAACAACCCGACTATTGGACTTATTAATATTGGGGTAGAAGAAGAAAAGGGCAATGAATTAACTAAATCAGCTTATCAGCTGCTAAAGAATTCATCATTAAATTTTGCTGGTAATATTGAACCAAGAGATATTTCAAGTGGTGACGTGAATATTTTAGTTTGTGATGGGTTTGTAGGAAATACAGTACTGAAGATGTATGAAGGGGTTGCTTTCAATATATTCAGCATGTTAAAAAAAGAAATAATGTCATCTACTATGAGTAAAATAGGAGGAATGCTGTTAACACCAGTATTTAAGGGATTTAAAAAGAAATTCGATTATAAGGAATACGGCGGAGCTGCTTTTTTAGGAGTAAAAGGTATTTGTATTAAGGCACATGGAAGCTCTGATGGTAAAGCAATTAAAAATGCCATATGGCAGGCAAAAAAGGCCTGCGATAATAAGCTAATTGATAAGATAAAAAATGAATTAGAAATGAATCCCATAAACCAGCAGTAAATTGCTAATTACAAAATTTTTGAATAAATATCTTTTTAAAGTAAATATTATTTTATGTTGACGGTTTTAAGCTTATGTAATATTATTTACTTATGAAGTTCATAGGAGGTGAAAGTATGATATTTGAAAAAATAAAAAATATTATATCTGAACAATTAGGAATTGATGCAGATGAAATTTCTATAGATTCATCATTTGTAGATGACCTAGGAGCAGATTCTCTTGATATAGTAGAGTTGATTATGGCATTAGAAACAGAGTTTGATCTTGAAATACCAGACGAAGATGCTGAAAAGATTTCAACAGTTAACGATGTTGTTGAATACATAAAAGCTCATACAGAGGAATAATCTAAGACCCCGTTTGCATCACGGGGCTTTATATTTATACAAAATTATATATAAATAAACAGTTTATTCTTGAATGTGCTATTTATATAGCATATTGAAGAATGAACTCTAAAGGCTAAGGGGTAGATTAATGATAGAAAGAAGTAATTTATTAAATGAGCTGGAGTTTAAACTTCAAATTTCTTTTAAAAATCTGGAACTTTTAAATATAGCTTTAACTCATAGTTCATATGCAAAACAGAAGCAGAACATGAAATATTATGAAAGACTGGAGTTTTTAGGTGACTCAGTTTTGCAGATATGTATTTCCGATATTTTATTTAATAGATTTAAAAATAAAAGTGAAGGCGAGCTTACAAAGCTGAGAGCATTAATAGTATGTGAAAATTCACTTTATGAAATTGCTAAAGAGTGGAATCTTGGAGAATACATACTTATGAGTAAGGGAGAGGAACTAACCGGCGGCAGGGAGAGAGTATCAATATTAGCAGATTGCGTAGAGGCAATAATTGCTGCAATTTATTTAGATAGTGGTTTTGAAAAGGCTATGAAATTTATTCAGCATTATTTTGAAGATGTAATATTAAAGGCAATGAATGATAAAATAATAATTGATTATAAAACCAAGCTTCAGGAGGTACTTCAGAAAAATGGAGATGTATCAATAGTTTATAACCTTGATAAGTTTGAAGGACCACCTCATAGAAGAAAATTTTTTACACAGGTTATAGTTAATGACAAAATCTGCGGCTATGGAATGGGATATAGCAAAAAAGAGTCTCAGCAAGCTGCAGCTAAGGAAGCCCTTAAAAATCTGGAGGATAATAAAAATGAGTAAATCACATTATATTATTCCAATTTTTGTTCCACATGAGGGATGTCCTCACAATTGCGTGTTTTGCAATCAAAATAGCATTACAGGAGCAAGTAATAAAGTAGATGCAAAATTTGTTAAGGAGACAATTGACAAATATCTTGTAAATATAAACATTGAAAAGTCTATTGTAGAGGTTTCATTTTATGGAGGAACATTTACAGCAATACCAATGGAGAAACAAAGAGAATTATTATCTGTTGCAAAAACATACAAGGAAAATGGAAAAATAAATTATATCAGGCTGTCTACCAGACCAGATTATATTGATAGGACTATTTTAGATAATTTAAAAAAGTATTCAGTGGACATTATTGAATTAGGGGTTCAATCTTTAGATGAAGAAGTATTGCTGAAATCAGGAAGAGGCCACAGCGAAAATGATGTAATAAATGCATCAGCTTTGATTAAGGAATATGGATTTACACTAGGCCATCAAATAATGATTGGACTTCCAGGAGATACTTTTAAGAAAGATATAGAAACCACTCTAAAAGTTATAAATATTGGCCCAAGTATTGCAAGGATATATCCAGCTTTAGTAATTAGAAATACACCTATGGAAATTATGTATAACTCATCTTCTTATAAACCCTATTCATTGATGGATGCGGTTAAAATCAGCAAGGTATTATATGGATTATTTACAAACAGCCATATTAATGTTATAAGAATGGGCCTTCAGCCAACAGAAGAGATAAATGAAGGAAGAGAAATCATATCAGGGCCATTCCACCCGGCTTTTAGGGAATTGGTAGAAAGTTCAATTATTAATGATATGCTTTTGGAGGAAATAGGCCATTTAAAAAGTAAATCCATAACTATATGCATTAACCCAAGGGAGATATCTAAATTATATGCTTATAAAAAGAAATTTTTTAATGACATGAAAGAGCATATTAATACCAAAACAATTATAATACAGCAGATGGAATCTTTAAGTGAGGGAACTTATATGGTAAAGCATGACTCCGTCAGTAAGATACTGTCAAAATATGAATATATAAATAAAAAGTATAAAGAAGGAAATCTTAGCATCATATAGAATTCTTTCCTATGTATATATATTTATTTTGTAGTAAAATCAGGAGGGAATGTTTATGGAATTATTAAGAGTATCATCTCAATCACAACCAAAATCAGTTGCAGGTGCCCTGGCTGCAGTACTAAGAGAAAACAGCAAAGCTGAAATACAGGCTGTTGGAGCTGGAGCAGTAAATCAAGCTATAAAAGCAATTGCTATTACAAGAGGTTTCGTAGCTCCTAATGGTATGGATTTAATTGTTATCCCTGGCTTTTCAGAAATATCAATTGATGGGCAGGATAGAACTGCTATAAAATTTGTCATCGAACCAAGATAAAAAATAAATATTGAATTTATTGATCAAATCTATATACTTTGCAAAAAATACTACATAAATTACAAGTATATAATTCATTGATATTTTTTATGTTATAATATAAAATTATAGGAAATATTAATATTTATAAACAGTCTTAAGAAGGCTGTTTATTTATTTAAAGGTAGGTAGTAAAGCTATGAAAAAAAAGAAAAGAGACAAAATTACTAGAATGTTAGTATATTTTATGATTATAATGTTTGTGATAAGCCTTTTGCCAATGCTATTTAGATAGATTCAAAGGAGTGTAACTATGTTTTTAAAATCAATTGAAATAAGAGGATTCAAATCCTTTGCTGATAAAACAGAATTGAACTTTAAAAAAGGTGTAACAACAATTGTTGGTCCAAATGGCAGCGGTAAAAGTAATATTTCAGATGCCGTCAGATGGGTACTTGGTGAGCAGAGTGTAAAAAGCCTTAGAGGCGGTAAAATGGAAGATGTAATCTTTGCAGGCACCCAATTTAGAAAGCCTGTGGGGTTATGTCAGGTATCATTGGTATTAGATAATTCAGACCATGAATTGTCTTTAGATTATTCCGAAGTGACTATAACCAGGAGATTATACAGATCAGGGGAAAGTGAGTACTATATTAACGGCACACAATGCAGACTAAAAGATGTTAATCAGCTATTTATGGACACTGGTATAGGAAAAGAAGGTTATTCTATCATTGGGCAAGGTAAAATAGAAGCTGTATTAAGCGGAAAGCCTGAGGAAAGAAGAAGTATATTAGAAGAAGCAGCTGGTATAGTAAAGTTCAAGTGGAGGAAGGAAGAGGCTGAAAAAAAATTAGAAAATACTGACCAAAATCTAGTGAGGATTTGTGATATTATAAGTACATATGAGGATAGGATAGAGCCCTTAAAAATTGAAAGTGAAAAGGCAAAATTATTTCTGCAGTTATCTGAGAATTTAAAGGGCAGAGAAGTAAACTTAATAGTTCATTCAATTGATAAGGTGCAAAATAAAATAAATTTATTAAATAATGAATTGGAAGATAATAGGCATAAATATAATGAGGCAAAGAAGAACAATGATTCAATAGAACTGGAATTGCAAAAATATAATGATGAACTTGAAAAATTTGATAAAAATGCCGGTAATGAAAAAAGTATATATTTTGAAAGTAAAAGCAAACTTCAGAGCTTGATTTCAGATAATAATCTACTAGATGAAAGAATAGAAAATATAAATAAAAATCAAACCAGAATATCAGAGGAAATTGGTGAAATAGATTTAAAGCTTGGGAATATAAAAAAAGTTAAGGATACTGAAGTCAATAATGTTAAAGTAATCCAGGGAGAACAATCCAAATTAAATAATGATATAGTAAGCATTGAGAACAATGCTATTAGTATCAATGAGGACTTGGTAAGTAAGGAAGAAAAAATTAAAGACTTAAAAAATGATCAGGTAGATATATTAAGTAAAATGGCTCAAAAAAATAATGATATTTTAAACTTGAGCAATGAAAATGATTCTATTAAAAAAAGACTTGAAAATTTAAAGGTATCTGTTGAAAGTTACAGTAATTCCAGAAAAATTAATTTAACAACAGAAGCTATGCTTAATGAACAGATGAAAAATATAAAAAATAACATAGAACAATATGAAAATACTATAAAAGATAAGAGAAAGAAAATAGCTTTATTAAGCGGTACCTTGCTAAAGGCGGAAAATGATTTAAAACTTGAGAATAATTTATTCAGTAAGATGGAGGCAAACCAGCAAATGCTGATAAACCTTGAAAAGCAGTATGAGGGATACACAAGATCAGTAAAAGTACTTATGCGTCATATAAAGGATAATAAAATTCAAATACCTAAGAATAGTATCAATGTTTTGGGTGAAGTAATAGAAGTTAAAAAAGAACTTGAAGCAGCTATTGAAATTGCATTAGGCGGGGCAATTTCAGACATAATAACTAAAGATGATTTAGTAGCTAAGAAACTAATAGGTTATTTAAAGCAAAATAATATTGGAAGAGCAACGTTTTTACCCTTAAATATAGTAAAGGGAAGGAATATTGACAGCATAAAGTTCATTGAAAAAATAAAAGGATATGTGGGCATTGCAAGTAATTTAGTAAATTACAATAATGAGTTTAAAAGTGCTGTAGAGTTTTTACTTGGACGTACAATAATAGCATCTGATATGGACAGCGCTTTAAATATAGCAAGGTCAATAAATTATAGTTTTAAGATTGTAACACTCCAGGGGGAAGTTGTAAACCCAGGAGGATCTTTAACCGGCGGAAGTATATCACACAGGAGTTCCAACATAATAAGCAGAAAAAGAGAAATTGAAGAGATCAATGGAAGGCTGATACAATCCAAAAATAATATAGATAAATATAGCACTGAAATTATAGAAATCAAGTCTGAAATAAAAGAATTAGATAACATCTGTTTAAATTTAAAGGACAAAGTTTATCAGGAGAAGATAGAAACTACAAAAATTGAAGCCAGAATAAATAGTATTAAAGAAGAAAGCAGAAGATTATCGCAAAATTTAATTGTGTCTAATAATGAGATAGAAAATAATAAAAAACAATTAGATATTAACAATGAGAATAGTAAAAAATTGTCTGCCGATTATAATTTACTCAGGAAAACAAAAGAAGAAAATGAAAAAAATATTTCTGATTTTGAGGATGAACTAGAATCTAAGGGAAAGCTTGTCTCAGAAATAAGAGAAAAATTACTGAAATTAAAAATTAAAAAGGCTCAAGTAGATGAAAACTGCATTTCCAAGGTTAAAGATTTGGAAAGAATGGAAAAGGAAATAAATGAATTAAGAAATAGAATAGAAACCTTAAATAATGAAAAACATCAGAATACATGCTCATTAGAAGAAATAAAAAAGCAAATTCAATGCAGCACAATTAAAATCAACGATTTAAGTGGCAAATTAAAATCCATGGAAGAAAATTTTAAGAACTATGAAGTAGAAAGAATTAAAATAAAAGAAAAAATTAATATAGCTGGTGCTTCAAAGGAACAATCTCAATTATTTATAAATAAACTTGAAAATGAACTTCATAAAATAGATGTGGCAATGGCAAAAAATGATGCCGAAAAAGAAAGTATATATAACAAATTAAATGAGGAACTTGAAATTACTTATGCGGAAGCTCTAAAATACAAAAGTGATATAGATAACTTAGATAGCTATAAGAAAGAAGTTCAGGCATTAAAAAATAAAATTAGTTCATTAGGCACTGTAAATGTAGGCTCTATTGAAGAATATAAAGACATAAAAGAAAAGTATACATTTATGTCTGCTCAAAAGGAAGATTTAATACAGGCAAAGGACGAGCTTTTGTCAGTAATCCAGGATATGACAAATAAAATGAAGGTAGTTTTTAAGGAAAATTTTAATAAATTAAGGGTTAACTTTAATGAAACCTTCAGAGAGCTATTTAAGGGAGGCAGTGCTGATTTAATTTTAAGCCAGGGGGATGAATTAACAGGAGTAATTGATATTACAGTACAGCCCCCAGGTAAAAAACTTCAGAACATTAATTTAATGTCTGGAGGAGAAAAAGGATTATCGGCTATTGCATTGCTATTTGCTATCTTAAAAATGAAGCCTACTCCATTCTGTATTTTAGATGAAATAGAAGCTGCCCTTGATGATGCTAATGTTATAAGGTATTCAGAGTTCTTAAGAAAGTTTTCTAGTAATATTCAATTTATAGTAATTACACATAGAAAGGGTACAATGGAAGCAAGTGATGCCCTATATGGAGTAACAATGCAGGAAAAAGGAGTATCTAAGATAGTTTCAGTAGATTTAGTTCAGGCTTTGTAAATTCTATGGAATAATTATTGGAGGTAAGTGAATGTTTGGAAGTTTTTTTAACAGATTAAAGGAAGGTTTATCAAAAACAAAGGATAATTTTACTGGAAAGATAAATGAAATGCTTAAACTGGCAGTTTACATTGATGATGACTTATATGAAGAACTTGAAGAAATATTAATTAGTGCTGATATAGGTGTTGAAACTACACTTTTTATAATTGAAAAATTAAAGGATAAGATTAAAGAAGAAAGAATTTCAGATCCTTCATTGGTTAAAAAGTGTTTGAAGGAAGTAATTATAGACATTTTAGGAGACGAAAAAGGAAGCATTTCTCCAAAAGAAATACCAGAAGTACTTTTAATTATAGGAGTTAATGGAGTTGGAAAAACAACATCCATAGGGAAAATTGCATACAGATTAAAAGAGAATGGTTATAAAGTCCTGATGGCAGCTGCAGATACTTTCAGAGCAGCGGCAATAGATCAGCTGCAGGTCTGGAGCGAAAGAGCAGGAGTAAGTATAATTAAGCACCAGGAAGGGTCAGACCCTGCTGCAGTTGTATTTGATGCTATACAAGCGGCAAAGGCAAGAAATACTGATGTGTTAATTTGTGATACAGCTGGAAGGCTTCATAACAAGAAGAACTTAATGGATGAGCTTGGAAAAATCAATAGGATAATAGACAGAGAGTACAGTGATGCAAAGAAAAAAACATTTCTTGTACTAGATGCAACTACTGGACAAAACGCAGTTCTTCAGGCCAAACAATTCATGGAGGTTTGTCCATTGGATGGCTTGATTTTAACTAAGCTGGATGGAACTGCAAAAGGAGGCATTGTAATTTCTATTAAGCATCAGCTGAATATTCCTGTAACAATGATTGGAGTGGGTGAAGGCATTGAGGATCTGCAGGAATTTAATCCTGAGGAATTTGTAGAAGCATTATTTTAAATGAATTTATTTGAATATGAATTATTTAAGAGGTGTTAAGTAAAAGTACTTGACACCCCTTTATTTCTTTGGTATTATAAATCATGTTAAAAGAATACTAAATAAAAAGGAGAACTCAACTGTAAATAGTTGATTATAATATGGAAGAAAGAATTTTGTTATCCTTATTATTAGATATATATGGAATTTTACTTACAGATAAACAAAATGACATTATGGATCTGTATTATAATGATGATTTATCCCTGCAGGAAATATCAGAGTTAACTAATACTTCCAGGCAGGCTGTGTATGATATAATAAAAAGATGTAATAAATCATTATTAAACTATGAAGATAAATTAAAACTATATGAAAAAAACAAAATCTTTAATGATAAAAAGCAAAAAATATTATGTAAAATTCAAGATATAATCAGAGTAGAAAAAAATGAAAAAAGTGAGGAAACTCTGATTTTATTAAAAAATGAATTAGATAACTTATAGGAGGTTTATCATGGCTTTTGAGGGATTGGCTTCTAAACTTCAGGAAACATTGAAAAAGCTTAGGGGCAAGGGAAAACTAACAGAAAAAGATATAAAAGAAGCTATGAGAGAAGTTAAGCTGGCATTGCTTGAGGCAGACGTTAATTATAAAATAGTTAAGGATTTTATAAAAAATGTGGGTGAGAAATGTACTGGTAGTGATGTCTTAGAAAGTTTAACTCCAGGCCAGCAGGTTATTAAAATAGTAGATGAAGAACTTGTCAAGCTTATGGGAAGCACAGAAAGCCAATTGAATATTGTCCCTGGATTAACAGTTATTATGCTTGTAGGACTTCAGGGAGCAGGAAAAACCACAATGGCTGGCAAACTTGCACTTCATCTAAGAAAGAAAAATAAAAAGGCACTGCTGGTTGCCTGCGATGTATACAGGCCAGCTGCAATTAAACAGCTGCAGGTAGTGGGAAAGCAGATTGATGTGCCGGTTTTCACTATGGGAGACAAGGTAAATCCTGTAGATATATCAAAAGCTGGCATTGAATATGCTAAAAGTAATAATTTAAATACTGTGATAATAGATACTGCTGGAAGGTTACACATTGATGAAGAATTAATGGATGAACTATTAAATATTAAAAATAGTGTAAAACCTAATGAAGTTCTCCTTGTTGTAGATGCCATGACAGGTCAGGATGCAGTTAACGTAGCAGGCAGCTTTAATGATAAGCTTGATATTACAGGAGTTATATTAACTAAACTTGATGGTGATACCAGGGGTGGTGCTGCATTATCAATTAAGGCCATGAGTGGGAAACCCATTAAATTTGTTGGCATGGGAGAAAAAATGAGTGACCTGGAAGTATTTTACCCAGACAGAATGGCTTCAAGAATTTTAGGTATGGGTGATGTACTTACATTAATAGAGAAGGCTCAGCAGGCAATAGATGAGAAACAGGCAAAAGAAATGAGCAGCAGACTGATGAGCCAGGAATTTAATTTAGAGGACTTTATATCATATATAAATCAAATGAAAAAGATGGGACCGCTAAATAAACTAGTTGAAATGATTCCTGGATTCAATAGTAAAGAACTTAAAGGTATGGACTTAAGTAAAAGTGAAAAAGAGTTCTCCAAAATAGAGGCAATTATTAATTCAATGACAGTAAAGGAAAGAAGAAATCCTTCATTAGTAAGCAGTTCCCCTTCAAGAAAAAAAAGAATATCCGCTGGATCCGGAACTACAATACAACAGGTGAATAAAATGCTTAAAGACTTTGAAGCTATGAAGAAAATGATGAAACAAATGAAGGGTATGCAGAAAGGATTTACAAAGAAATCAGCATTATTTGGAAAATTTCCATTTAAATAGAAACAAATATAAATAAATAAGCTTTAGTGCATATATTGTTTATATTCCGTAAAGGAGGTGAAATAACATGGCAGTAAAAATCAGATTAAGAAGAATGGGCGCTAAAAAAGCTCCTTTTTACAGAGTAGTTGTAGCAGATTCCAGATCACCAAGAGATGGAAGATTTATCGAAGAGATAGGCTACTATAACCCAACTACAAAACCAGCTGTTATTAAAATAGATGGTGAAAAAGCTACTGAATGGGTAAAAAATGGTGCACAGCCAACTGATATAGTTAAAAAGCTTTTTGCTAGGGCTGGAGTTAGCGAAAATAGCGGCAAGTAGTAATTACTGGGGGTGTAAATATGAAAGAATTAGTTGAAATTATAGCTAAATCATTAGTTGACAACCCAGATATGGTTCAAGTTAATGAGGTTGCTGGAGAGCAATCCATTATTCTTGAATTAAAAGTCGCACCAGAAGATATGGGAAAAGTTATAGGAAAGCAGGGAAGAATAGCTAAGGCTATACGAACTGTGGTAAGGGCAGCAGCAATTAAAGAAAATAAAAGGGTTGTTGTTGAGATTATTTAAAGAGTTAGGTGCGCCTAACTCTTTTTGCTAATATATTTTTGATGATAAGATTACAAATTGTTCAATATAATAAGGAGATATACTATGGAACAGTTCATAACAATTGGTGAAATAATAAATTCTCATGGTGTACATGGAGAGTTAAAAATATTGCCATTGACAGATGACTTAAAAAGATTTAGAAAATTAAAAAAAGTATATATTGATAATAATGAAAAGATGGTATCATGGTGTAAACTTCAATCAGATAAAGTAATATTAAAAATTGAAGGCATAGATACTATAAATGATGCAATAAAATATAAGACTAAGCTTTTAAAAGTTCAAAGAAAAGATGCAGTTAAACTTTCAGAGGGAAGATATTATGAAGCAGATATAATTGATTGCAATGTAGAAGATGAAAATGGGGTATACCTTGGAAAGATAAATGAGATAATACATACAGGAAGTAATGATGTATATTGGATTAAAGGAGAAAAGGAACTTCTAATTCCAGCTCTTAGAAGCGTAGTGATAAAAATGGATGTAGAAAATAGTAAGATTATAATAAAGCCGGTAGATCAATGGCAGTAAAATTTCACATATTAACATTATTTCCTGGTATGTTTAATATTTTTAATGAAAGTATTATTGGAAGGGCAGTTGCTAATGGTATTCTGGAAATAAATACAGTAAATATTCGAGACTATACAAAAGATAAGCACAAAAAAGTTGATGATTATCCATATGGTGGAGGGGCAGGAATGGTAATGGCTGCACAGCCCATTGTAGATAGTATTAGGGCAGTAAAAAGCAATAGCTGCGGCAAAGTAATATATTTGGGACCTAGGGGAAGAACATTTAATGAGGAAGTTGCAAAGGAACTTGCAAAAGAGAAAGAATTAATATTTCTTTGTGGACATTATGAAGGAATTGACGAAAGGGTTTACAAATATATTGATGATGAAATATCATTAGGTGATTTTGTCTTAACAGGGGGGGAAATGGCATGCATCCCCATTATCGACAGCATAAGCAGGCTGGTACCAGGAGTGCTTTCATCCTCTGAAAGTTATATTGAGGAATCATTTTATAATAATGTTTTGGAATATCCACAATATACAAGACCGCCAGTTTTTGAAGGATATGCAGTCCCAGAGGTACTTCTCAGTGGTCATCATGAGAAAATAAGAAAGTGGAGAAGAGCAATATCACTTAGAATAACAAAATCAAAAAGGCCAGATTTATTTTCAAAATTAGAGCTTTCATCTGAAGATTACAGATTATTAAAGGAATTTTTACAATCCGAAGATAATTCTTCAGAAGTTTAGCACCTAAAAAAGTTTTAGGGCGCAGCCCGCTGATTTATATTGATTTGCTAGTATTTAATAAAAACATTGTAAAATCCGATTTCTACTGGAAATTATAAAAAAAATTTGCATAATAAAAGCATCCTTTTTATAATAGTTTTGCACAACACAATAGAAAGGATGCCTTAAGATGAATAAAAGTTATTTAAAACAAATGCTCACCTATATTAATAAAGTATACGATATAGGTGAAAAAATCAATACCTTAGAGGATAAAAAGATAAAATCTCTAGTAAAAATTTCAACAATCACCTTTGTAGTTTTGTTTGGATTTATGCTTCAAATAAGAAGTTTCAACAGGTTAGAGCATTGGCTTAAAAAAGGTAAATTTAAAAAAGTATTACCTAAAAACACTAAAATGATTCACATTGATGCCGTTAGGCGCTGCTTAAGTGATTTTGATTTGAATGGTTTGAAAAATATTTATGATAGTATAATTAGAACTACGATAAAAAATAAGATATTTAGAAATGGTACCATAGATGGCTTAAAGGTAGTTGCTGTAGATGGTGTAGAATTATTTGAAAGTGCTAAAAAATTTTGTGACAAATGTCTTTCACGAAAGAATAAGGATGGCACTACTCGTCATTTCCACAGATCTGTAGTTTGTACTACCGTAGGTTCGGATCCCCATGTTATTTTAGGACAAGAAATGCTTGAACCTAAGAAAGATAGTTCGAATAAAGATGAAGGTGAAATCACCGGAGGTATAAGATTAATAAAAAAATTATATCGTAAATATCACCATTTTGCCGATATTATAGTAGCTGATGCTTTATATTGTAAATCTACTTGGATAAAAGAAGTCCTTTCAATAGGAATGAATGCAGTAGTAAGAGTTAAAGATGAGCGTCTTCTCATTGTAAAGGATGCATTAGCTCTATTTAAGCGCCGTGAGGCTGATAAGAAATGGATTGTAAAGCAGGGAAGTAAAGACTATACCAAAATTAAAGCTTGGGATGAAGATAATTTTGAAATATCAGATCCGACTATCAAAGTTAGATTTATAAGGTTTATAGAAGAAATTCATACTGGAGATAAGGTAGAAATTAAAGAAGGCTGGATTATAACAACAGACAAATTTGCCTCAGTAGAAACCTTGTGGAAGATAATGCACAAGAGGTGGGATATAGAAAATAATGCCTTTCATCAGCTTAAAACAGAATGGCATTTAGATCATTGCTTTCTTCATAGCCCTACGGGCGTAGAGACAGTACTGATGTTTATAATTATAGCGTTTAATCTGATGCAGTTATATTTTTTTAGATGTATCAGAGGTTTTAGAAAGAAACGGATGCTTCAAATAGATATTATTGAAGATATAAAAGATGAAAGATTTACTATAGATGACAACTGGAATAATCCAATATTTAAAAAGACTTAATATAAAAATAAAATTGGAAATCGATTATTAAAATTTCTTAGGGTAAGGGTAATTATAACTATTTTTTCGACATATCGGTCTGTTGATTTACCAGCCATGTAAGAAAGTACAATAAAATACAATTCCAGTAAAAGTAAATCTTTTACTGGAATTTAGATGCGAAATCTCTGATAATTCTTAATTGTTATTGCAAAATTTAAGGGCTTATGATAAAATAAGCTTTGTGCTAGTACGGGCGGTCCTCTGCTTGCAATCATGCTGAGCAAGAACGTCAATTAACTTAAGGAGGGAATGCACATATGTTAGATGTAATAAAGGCTATTGAAGCCGAGCAGATCAGAAATGATTTACCTGATTTCAACGTAGGAGATACTGTTAAAGTTCACGTAAAAATTAAAGAAGGAAACAGAGAAAGAATTCAGATTTTTGAAGGAACAGTTCTTAAGAGACAAAACGGGGGATTAAGAGAATCCTTTACTGTAAGAAGAGTTGCTTATGGAGTTGGTGTTGAAAGAACATTTCCAGTAAATGCTCCTATTATTGATAAAATTGAGGTAGTAAGAAAAGGTAAAGTAAGAAGAGCTAAACTATTCTACTTAAGAGATAGAGTTGGTAAGGCAGCTAAAGTTAAAGAGAGAAAATAAAAATTGGGGCTAGTATAGTCCCTTTTTTATATATAGGGTGGTGATATAATTGCTAAAAGAATTAATTGAGCTTGCGAAATCTATTGTAATTGCTTTAATTGCAGCATTTTTGATAATAACCTTTGTATTTGAAACTGTTAGTGTGGATGGTCATTCCATGGATCCAACACTTAGTGATAGAGATAGGTTAATTGTTGAAAAGGTGACATATTATTTCAGACAGCCGAAGCCAGGTGATATAGTTGTAATAAAATATCCTGCCAACCCTAGGGAAAAATTTATCAAAAGAGTAGTGGCAGTTGGCGGAGATAAAGTAAGAATTTCAGACAATAAGCTATATATAAATGATAAGCCGCAAAATGAATCATATATTTTAGAAAATAAGATGAGGGACTTTAACGAAGTCACAGTTCCTGATAAAACAATATTCGTATTGGGAGACAATAGAAATAACAGCAGGGACAGTAGATTTGAAGATGTTGGATTTGTGGATTTAAAGCTTGTTGTAGGTAAAGCTGACTTTAGAATCTATCCATTTAAAACAGCAGGAAAACTTAAATAAGAAGGTGTTGATACAATGGCAATAAACTGGTTTCCAGGGCATATGGCTAAAACTAGAAGAGAAATAAAAGAAAATTTAAAATTAGTAGATGCAGTAATTGAAATTAGAGATGCAAGAATACCAAGATCCAGCAGTAATCCTGATGTTGATGATATATGTGGAAATAAGCCAAGATTGATCCTGCTAAATAAAAGTGATTTAAGTGAAGCAAAGATTACAAATCAATGGATAAAATCCTTGTCAAGTGAAAATGTGAAGGCTATTTCAGTAAACAGTATTTCTGGAGATGGACTAAAAAATATAAAACCAGCTTTAAATGAAATGCTTAAGGAAAAACATGATAGAAAAAAGCAAAAGGGTATAGTGAACATAATTGATAGAGTCATGGTAGTTGGTATACCTAATGTAGGAAAATCTTCTTTTATAAATAAAATGGCTAGAAATTCTATAGCAAAGATAGGAGATAAACCTGGAGTTACAAAGTCAAAACAATGGATAAAGACAAAAATAGGTATTGAATTAATGGATACTCCGGGAATTTTATGGCCTAGATTAGATAGTGAAGAAGTACAGTATAATCTTGCATTTACAGGTGCTATAAAAGATGAAATTATGGATATAGAAACACTTGCATTAAAATTAGTGGAAAGGCTTCAGAATGCATACCCGGAAAGACTTATGGAAAGGTATAAAATTCAGGCGTTAAGTGAAGATTCCTTAGAAAATTTAAATAATATTGCAAGAAAGAGGGGCAATGTAATCTCTGGCGGCGAAATAGATTATAATAGAGTTGCTGTTATGTTATTAGATGAGTTTAGGGGCGGTAAGCTTGGGAAGATCACCCTGGAGAGGCCATAAGTAATGCTATGAGAAATGATATTATTATAAAAATTAAAGAAGCTTCCTCATTAAAAGAATATTCCGTAAAGGAAATTAAAGAAAATGTAAATGAGTATTTGTTTTCTTGTGATTTAAATGAAATAGATACTAAAGAATTTGTATTTGCTTTATTAAATGATAATAGAAAAAGCATTAACATGTTAGGCAAAAAAGTAGAAAAGTATATTGAAAACAGAAATGCAGAAGTAAAGAGAGTACGTAAAATGTACAATTTTGACAGACAGTTTGGTGAAGATATTTATATCTCCGGAGCAGATGAAGTAGGAAGAGGCCCCCTTGCAGGACCAATTTGTGCAGCCTCTGTAATATTGAAATTAGATTCTCACCAAGACAAAGATATGATACTTGGAATAAATGATTCCAAGAAACTATCTCCTAAACAAAGAGAAGAACTGTCTATTAAAATTAAAGAAAGGTCAATATGCTATAATATAACTGTTATTCAGCATGATATGATAGATTTAAAAGGAATTTCCTGGTGCAATAATGAAGTGCTAAAGAAAGCAGTTTTAAATGGTGAGCTTTTGCCACAGCTTGCTCTTTCAGATGGTTTTGCAATAAAAAGCTTATCCATTGACAATAAGTTTTTCATTAAAGGTGATTCAAAAAGTGCAAGTATTGCATGTGCATCAATTATAGCAAAAGTTTATAGAGATAAAATAATGGCTGAGTATTCAAAAATATATCCTGAATATGGATTTGACAGAAATTCCGGCTATGGTACAAAGGAACATATTGAAGCAATAAAAAAATACGGACCTTGTAAAATACATAGAAGAAGTTTTATTACTAAAATTTTATAGACTATAAAGGAAAAGCATTTTTTATTAAGTTTACTGAACAATTATTATTGGAATCATTTAGAACTATTTCAATCACATCGAACCTAAAATAACTATTATATAGCTTTTTTATAATCATATAATATTCTGCAGTATGATAAATTTTGTACTGCTTTTTTTGTGTTATTGATTCGCACGGATGTCCATATTTATTTCCATATCTGGTTTTCACTTCGATAAATACTATATAATTATTATCTTTTGCAATTATATCTATTTCTCCAGTTTTGCATCTAAAGTTTTTTTCAATTATTGTATATCCTTTGCTAATTAAATATTCTGTGGCAGTACTTTCACCAAAATCACCTATATCTTTATTGTAATAATGCATAGTAACCTCCTAAAATAATTTATTACAGATTATGTCCAAAATAAATATAAATACACTAATTATAATAAAGAATTAAACAAGAAATAATTGTCAATAATTATAAGGAGGTGAATATATATGGATTTTGTAATAAATACAGCTTCCTACTATGGTATAAAAGGCAATATCATATCTGTAGAGGTTGATATTTCCCGCGGACTGCCATGCTATAGTATTGTTGGTCTAGCTAATACATCTGTTAAGGAATCTAAGGAAAGGGTAAGATCTGCAATTATAAATAGCGGTTATGAATTCCCAGTGGCAAGAATTGTAGTTAATCTATCGCCGGGTGATATAAGAAAGGATGGGGCATTATTTGATTTACCTATAGCACTTGCTATATTATGTGCAACAAAACAAATTGAATTTCAGGATTCTAATGAATTTTTAGTAATGGGTGAATTATCATTAACCGGTGAAATTAAAAGGGTACCTGGTGTCCTTCCTCTTATAATAGAGGGAATAAATAATAACCTTAATAATTATATTATACCTTGTGATAATAAACTGGAAGGAACTATAGTAAATAAGGCAAATATTTATCCATTTGAAACACTAAATGAAGTAGTAAGTTTTATAATGTATAGGGATCTGCTGCCATTTAAGGAAACCAAAACTTCTAAGGAAAATTATTTTAATATTGATTTCTCAGACATATATGGACAGCAAAGCTGTAAGAGATCAATTGAAGTTGCTTGTGCCGGCGGACACAATATTATAATGTATGGGCCTCCTGGCAGCGGAAAATCTATGCTGGCCAGACGTGTTCCGACAATTCTGCCGAATCTGAGCTATGAAGAAGCTTTAGAGGTTACGAAAATATATAGTGTTTCAGGAAAATTATCCAAAGATCAGGGTTTATTATTAAATAGACCATTTAGAAATCCACATCACACTATATCTAAAATAGCTTTAGTTGGAGGAGGAAATAAGATTCTTCCAGGAGAAATAACCTTATCTCATAATGGAATATTGTTTTTAGATGAATTATTAGAATTTGACAGAAAAATACTGGAGTTATTAAGACAGCCATTAGAAGATAAAACAATAAACATAACAAGGAATACCGGCGTTGTAAGCTATCCATGTAATTTTATGTTTATTGGAGCTTTAAATCCATGTCCATGCGGAAACTTCGGCAGCAGTAAAAAGATTTGTACCTGCAGTGATTATGATAGAAAAAGATATATAAATAAATTATCTTCACCTTTTTTAGATAGAATAGATATATTTACCTGGGCAAATTCATTAAATTACAGCGATATTAAAAGTAATCATAAAGGTGAGAAATCAAAGGTAATAAGAAAAAGAGTTGAAATTGCAAGAAAAATTCAACAGGAAAGATTTAAACATGAAGGTATTTATACAAATTCACAAATGGATATAAATTTAATAAATAAATACTGTAAAACTGATTATAAAACTGAACAGCTCTTAGAAAAGGTATTTGAGAAATATGGCTTAAGCACTAGAGCTTACAGCAGGATATTAAAGGTGGCAAGAACAATTTCAGATTTAGAAAACTCTGAGGATATAAAACAGAGTCATGTTATGGAAGCACTTGAATATAGAAGGTTTTTGGATAATCAGATTGTTTAATATAAAGGGGCTGTCGCATTAGCAGTTAAAACTGCTGATGCAAGGCTCATTTTTTATTGAAGGCTGAAACTAAAGATTAAAGATTAAAGAATAAAGAACAAATAATGTTGATTTTCTTACAGAAAATCTTAAAATTCAATTTGCTGAGTGAATCATGCGTTTTAAGAACCAAGGATGGCTCTAATTACAGTTTAACTAATAGAGTTAAAAAAGGATTTGAAAAATCCAGAGCCGATAGGCTGCCCCTTAAAACCCAAAGATTAAAGTCTGTTCTTTAATCTTTCCTGCTTTAGATATATGGCTCTTTTATTAAATAGTGTTGATAAAGTAACAAGTTCATGTTAGGGACAGGCTAATTAAAACATATTTTAGCATTTCTCATATTTGTATATGTATTTTCAATATTAATTTTACTTCTTGCTTCTATAAATTTATTTATTGTAGATGAAATATTATTAGAATTAGAACTCTTTAAGAATTTGAATAAGCTTAAATAATTATTTAAATATTTCGTTGCTACTCCTCTAAAACGGTATATCCATTCCATGCAGTCACATCTATATTTTACTGCTTCAGAGCTATTATCAAGGAATTTATTAATCTCCCTTATTTTCTTTCTTTTAAAGAACATGGCAAAAAAGCTTTTCGGTCTTGAGATTACATGTTTATTTTTATTTAATAATTTTCCAATATGATTTTCCATATCCATTGCATTCATACGTCCCATTCCCACTGCTCTGGAATAAATATTTTTATGTGAATCCAGTGCTGTAATAACGCAGACTTTATTATTGCTGATATTAATGTAACTTACGCTTTGATCATGAACTCTCTTTTCATTATGTTCAATGCCTTTCTGTCCCTTCCGGGAGAATTTTAAGAAGAAATTATAAAGTTCAAACTTTCCCTGCATTTTATTTTGTTTAACCATTTTCAAGGCAGAAAGCAGCTTGTGCCTCCAGTAAAATAGTGTTACATAAGAAACGCCAATTTCTCTAGCTGCCGCCTTAAGGGATAAGCCTTCCAAAGTACACCTAATAAATGATTCCCACTTTTCAGGGAAGTGAGTCCTAGCAATTGGCGTGTTTGTAAAGTCATTAAATGTTCTTCTACAGCTTTTGCATATATATCTTTGTTTACCATTGTATTTTCCGTATAGCACTGTATGGGTGCAGCCACAGTATGGGCATTTTCTTTCAGAATCATGTCTTAATGAAGCAAAATAAGATAATATATTTATATCAGTACATTTTTTATTCTCCATGGTAATCCAATCCTTTCAGTAATATGTAGGTATCTTAATTATTACCATTAAAGGATTGTCCTATTCACATCAACATTATTATTTAAAAGAGCCATAGGTGTCTATAGAAAGTAAATATATAAACACCACAATATATTGCATGTAAATTCATTAGTGCGACAGCCCCTTTATTATTATATTTTATTAATCAAGTTTACATAATAAAAATTATGAGTAATGCAAAAAAAGTAAACTAAATTATTTGTATAAATTTCTTATATATGACAAAAATCTAATTATAATAATTAAAGCAATTTGGTAATATGTCAAGAACAAAATAAAAAGAAAATGAAATGATTCTTCAAAAAAAGGGTAACCCTAATAAACATACAGTCAAATCAGAATGTATGTTCGTGTGTCTTATATAATTAATCTACTCTATTTGAAGAGTAGAGTTGATTTTTAGCCAGCAATCCAAAAATCAAACGGATTAATTTACGAGAAGTTAGCGCGAGTGCTCGTTTATGCTGATGTGTAGTCACTTCAGCAAATTTCTTCTGGTAGAAAGCTTGATATTCAGGAACGTGTCTTATGACACTACCAGCGGCTTCTATCAGATAATAACGTAAATAACGGTTACCTGCTTTGTTCATTGGCGTATTTTCAGCCTTGAAATCACCAGATTGATTTTCTTTCCATACGATGCCAGCATATTTAGCAATAGCATCATTATTAGGGAATGCATGCACACTGCCTAATTCGGCAAGAATACCACTGGAATAAACAGGGCCAAAACCAGGGATTGACATGAGAATTTGATATTCCACAGGATTCATTCCCATAACCGCTTTCTCAATGGCTTTATTAATAGTACTCAGTTCTTTTTCAAAAGCCTGAATACAGTTAAAAGAGCATGCAATTGAAATCGTTAATGGCTCATACAAGCATTTATCAAGGCGATATGAATTACGAGCAGCTTGTTGAAGAATTTTAGCAGTCATCTGTGGATCAGAAATTCTCTTTCGACTCTTTGTATTGATGAATTCAACAAGTTCTTCTATGGAAGCATTTGCAATGTCTTCAGAAGATAAAAAATCCGTCAGGATAGAGGAAGCAGTGGCACCATATTTATTAGAAAAAGGATGTTCTTCACCATCTAACAAAGCAAATTCGCTAAACTTGAGAAATACATTTGATAGCATATATGTCTTCTCCCTGGTTAAGCATTCAACTATATGAAGCCTGTGTCTTGTAAGCCTTTGTAGGGCAAGGTATTGAGAACCACGCCAAGGCTCAGTATGAATCCTGCCGACTCTTGCAAAATCAGCAATAACAAAAGAGTCAATGCCATCATTTTTGTTAAGAGCATTAAAGGAATCTTTGTAGTTAGCAACTTCCTTAGGATTCAAACAGTAGACGTAGGGTTTATATGGCACAAATTTTTCACTTGCAGATAAAAAATTAGCTATATGCACGCCATAAAATGAAGTAGACTCAAGACCAATAATAGTAACCTTAAATATATTATTTTCTAGTATCTTGACGAGCATGGATTCTAGTTGTTCTGCACCAGATTGTGTATTAGGAACAGGTTTCATTTTAATAAAAAATTCCTGTTCAAAGTTAATTGCAGAGACAACATTTTGTCTCGCACCAATATCGATACCAACAAATAGAGTTGATAAGTAATCTACTTTCTTCATGAAATCACCACCTTTCGAAAGTAATGAGGAAATTAGAAAAGGAATTATCCTAATCCAGAGTACTGACTGCAACCTCGCGTAATCAGCATTCAACCAAGCGAAATACCTTGCTGGTGGCTACGAATGGAGATGCAACATTCGTGTAAGCAGAATTTGATACTCTGGTCAGGCTGCAAGCTTTCTAGGCAATAACAATATGTTTTGCAGGAGAATACAGCAGTAACCTTCGCTAAAGTCCGTTAGGACTATTTTAGCATTAGGAAATTCCTTTATAAATAGTTAATGTAAGTTGTATAGATAGGAATGTAAAATAGATAGCAATAATGAATTGGGGGAATCCCCACAGAAAAACATAGATACTTTCTTATCTATACTAAAATATAAAAATAAATAAGTTTATAGCAGTCATTTAACTGACTATAAACTTATTATACGAGGAGAATAAAAATGAATTTTTATAATTACTGGATAGTAAATATGCCTATACCCAAAAGAACTAAAAATAAGCTAATGTCTGAGTTTAAAAATTCAGAAGATATTTATTATGCATTAAAAAATGGATATTGTGACATTATAAATTATGAAGAAATAATTAATTTTTTTAAAAATGATTATAATGATAACATTAAAAGAAAAATTAATTATCTATCTGAGGATGGAGTTGATCTAACATTAATAAACAGCATTAACTATCCTAAAAGTTTACTTAATATTAAAAACCCACCCTTTGGTCTCTTTTATAAAGGCAATATAGAGAAGCTAAATGATAAATACAATGTTTCCATTGTTGGTGCAAGAAAATGCAGTTATTACGGCAGAAACGTTACAGAGTTAATTTGTAAAGAACTTAGTATAAATAAAATCAATATTATAAGTGGATTGGCCAGAGGAATTGATTCAATAGCACATGAATCTGCCTTAAACAATGGAGGGTATACCTGTGGAGTGTTAGGATGCGGTATTGATATGGTTTATCCTAAGGAAAATAAAAAAATATACGATATAATGAAAAGCAGAGGATGCATAATAAGTGAGTTTTTGCCAGGCACTGGGCCGCTTAAAGATAATTTCCCAATTAGAAACAGAATTATTAGCGGACTCAGCCAATTAGTGATTGTTATTGAGGCAGGTGAAAAAAGCGGCTCTTTAATAACAACAAGTTTTGCAAATGATCAGGGTAAATATGTAATGGCTGTTCCAGGATCAGTACTTTCAAATTGCAGTATGGGTACAAATAGGTTAATACAAGATGGAGCAATAGTTTATACTGAAGTTAAAGATATATTTGACTGCATAAAATATACATATACAAATACATCTAATGCATCCTGCAAAAATAATGTTAATGACAAATTTACTTATCTTGAAAACAAAATATATAATGTAATTAATGATAATCCTATACATATTGATGATATTATTAAAATAACTAATATTGACATTAATCGTTTATATGAGGTATTATTTGAATTGCAACTGAAAAAGCATATTACTTGTTTAGCAGGTAATTATTATGTTAAGCTATATAAGTAAAATTTTATATGTAGACAATACTATAAATGGTGTACAATGTATACTTAATGATTATGTGTATAAAGGTCTTAAATAGATACTTCAAATCAAGGGGGTGTAAAACTCTGATTATATTTAATTAGAGGAAATAATGGGACGAAAATTAGTTATAGTTGAATCACCAGCAAAAGCTAAAACAATAGGTAAATACTTAGGCAAAAATTATGTAGTAGAAGCTTCAATGGGACATGTTAGAGATTTGCCTAAAAGTCAAATTGGAGTGGATATAGAAAATAATTTTGAGCCTAAATATATAACAATCAGGGGTAAGGGAGAACTGCTGAACAAATTAAAAAAAGAAGCAAAAAAGTGTGATAAAATTTACCTGGCAACTGACCCTGATAGAGAGGGAGAAGCAATTTCCTGGCATTTAAGTCATGTACTAAAGATAGATGATAATGAAAAATGCAGAATAGAGTTTCATGAAATTACAAAAAATTCTATTAAGGCTGCAATTAAATCTCCACGAAAGATAAATATAAATAAAGTTGATGCTCAGCAGGCCAGACGTGTACTGGATAGATTAGTCGGGTATAAAATCAGTCCTATACTATGGAGAAAGGTAAAGTGGGGATTAAGTGCAGGAAGAGTTCAGTCTGTTACGCTGAGGATAATATGTGACAGGGAAAATGAAATTAATGGTTTTAAGCCAAGGGAATACTGGACAATAGAATGTGAAGTAAATAAAGAAAATAGCAGGAAAAGCTTTATTATTAAGCTTTTATCCTATGAGGGCAAAAAAATTGAGATAAATAGCAAAGAAGAGTCAGATTTGATCATAAAAAACTTAGAACAGGGTTCTTTTATGGTTAAGCAGATTAAAAAAAGCCTAAAAAATAAAAATCCGCTGCCCCCATTCACAACAAGTACACTTCAGCAGGATGCATATAAAAAATTGAACTTTGCTACTAAAAGAACTATGTCAATAGCTCAGCAACTGTATGAGGGAGTTGACGTTAAAGGATTTGGAACTGCTGGATTGATAACCTATATGAGAACTGATTCAGTAAGAATTTCAAGTGAAGCACAGGAAATTGCTAAAGAGTTTATAGGAAATGAATATGGAAAGGAATATGTTCCTGAAAGTCCAAGAATTTATAAAAGCAAAAAAAACATTCAAGATGCTCATGAGGCAATAAGACCAACTAATATAGAAATAACGCCAAAGATAGCAAAACAAAGCCTGAAGGATGAACAATTTAAGCTATATAATTTAATATGGAATAGATTTGTTGCAAGTCAAATGGCCACATGCGTTATGAATGCAATATCAATTGATGTTATTAATAACAAATATTTATTAAGGGCAACTGGTACAGATATTAAGTTTGATGGCTTTATGAAAGTTTATGAATATAGAGCAGATGAAGAACAAAATGATATTAGTTTACCAGCTTTAGAAGAAAATGAAGTGTTAATTAAAAAATCAATTAATGGCAAACAGCATTTTACCCAGCCGCCTGCAAGATATTCGGAAGCTTCCCTTGTAAAGACTCTTGAAGACAACGGAATAGGAAGACCAAGCACATATGCTCCAATTATATCAACTTTATTGGATAGAAAGTATATTGAAAGGGACAAAAGGACATTGCTTCCAACTGAACTGGGTATAATAGTAAATAATATATTAACAGACTATTTTACTCAAATTGTTGATGTTGAATTCACTGCTGAAATGGAGCAGAAACTGGATGATATTGAAGAAGGAAATGAGAATTGGAAATCAGTGGTGAATAAATTTTATAAACCATTAGAAAAGTCAATAGATATTGCTGAAAAAGAGGTTTCTAAAATAACAATTGAGGATAAAGTTACTGATATTAAATGTGAAAAATGCGGTAGATTTATGGTAATTAAGCATGGCAGATTTGGTGATTTCTTAGCTTGTCCTGGATACCCGGAGTGTAAAAATACTAAGCCAATAGTAGAAGAATTAAAAGTTCCTTGCCCAAAATGCGGCGGCAAAATTCTAGTTAAAAGAAGCAAAAAAGGAAGAAAGTTTTATGGATGCAGCAATTATCCTAAATGTGATTTTGTAAGCTGGTTTGAGCCTTCAGATAAGAAATGTCCACAATGTGGAAGTTATATGGTTAAAAAGTTTAATAAAACTAAAGGAGAATTTTATGAATGCTCTAATCAGGAATGTAAACATAGAGAGTACTCAGCTGAAACAAATACAGAAGAGAAAAATAAATAAAATATTAAAATAATATGTCGAAAACAAATAAATTAGTGTTGAATTATATATTTCGTTATGATATTATAATTAAGGTAATAGACATAATTCTAAATATTTAAAAAAATCAAAATAATTAAATTGTTATTTGTTAATATTGGTAATCTTGAATACTTTTTGCAGATTAACTATTTAACGAATTACGAGGAGGAATATTAATGTCATCACTATTAGTAAAAACCAGGATGCTTAATAAGATATTACAAAAGTCAGGCACAGAACCTGTTGTTTTTGATGATATATGCAAACTATTAAGTGAAGTACTTTCATGTAATGTTTATATTGCAAGTAGAAAGGGTAAGATATTAGGCTATGACTTTTCTTCAGGATTTGAATGTGATATTGTTGAGTCTGATGTTATAGGTGAAAAGAGGTTCCCTGAAGCCTATAATACGAAACTTCTCAACATACATGAAACTTTGGCAAATTCATTAAATCAGGGTAAATGTGTTTTTTCAGATGAACTGAACTGCGAAATGAAAAATAAGCTGTCAACAATTGTTCCAATTATAGGAAACAGAGACAGACTTGGCACATTGATTCTTGCAAGATTTGAAAATAAATTTACTGATGATGATTTAGTTATTGCTGAATACAGTGCTACTATTATAGGAATGGAAATATTAAGATCAAAAACAGATGAAATTGAAGAAGATGCCAGAAAGAAAGCTGTGGTTCAGCTGGCTATAGGAACGCTTTCATATTCTGAGCTGGAAGCAGTGGAACACATATTTAGTGAGCTTGATGGCAACGAGGGGCTTCTTGTAGCATCTAAGATTGCTGATAAGGTTGGAATAACAAGATCAGTTATAGTTAATGCACTTAGAAAATTTGAAAGTGCAGGAGTTATAGAATCAAGGTCTTTAGGCATGAAGGGCACTCATATCAAAATATTAAATGAAAAATTACTTGATGAATTAAAAAAAATAAAATAATGCGAGAATAGTACTTCAATCTCAATGAAACAAAGTTGATGTTTAAGTACTATTTTTTTATATATACAAATAATAATTAAAAAGTTGTTGAATAGCGTTAATCCATATGATATACTACTAAGGTAGAAAATACACACATTGTCTAACTTATAATGTGGTGCCATTATTGGAATATTATAAGCATGAAGACAATGGAGGCAAAAACCAGGAGGTAAAAAATTATGTCAGTTATTTCAATGAAACAATTATTAGAAGCAGGTGTACACTTTGGACACCAAACAAGAAGATGGAATCCTAAAATGGCTCCATATATTTTCACAGAAAGAAATGGTATATATATCATAGACTTGCAGAAGACTGTTAAAAAAGTTGAAGAAGCTTATGACTTTATAAAAAGCATTTCTGAGGAAGGAAAAGATGTTTTATTTGTAGGAACTAAAAAACAAGCGCAGGAAGCTATTAAAGAAGAATCATTAAGATGTGGAATGTACTTTGTTAATAACAGATGGTTAGGCGGAATGTTAACTAACTTTAGAACAATTAAAACAAGAATTAGCAGATTAGAAGAATTACAGCAGATGGAAGAGAACGGAACTTTTGAAGTTCTTCCTAAAAAAGAAGTTATGAAGCTGAAGAATGAAGAAGAAAAACTTCAGAAAAATTTAGGTGGAATAAAAGAAATGAATTCAACTAATTTAGGAGCACTTTTCGTAGTTGATCCTAGAAAAGAAAAAAATGCTATTTCAGAAGCAAAAATTCTTGGAATTCCAGTTGTTGCAATTGTTGATACAAACTGTGATCCGGATGAAGTTGATTATGTAATACCTGGTAATGATGATGCAATTAGAGCAGTAAAATTAATTACATCTAAAATGGCTGATGCAATAATTGAAGGAAGACAAGGCGAACAGTTATCAGAATAAAATAATAAGGTAGGTGGATAAAATCCATTTACCTTTAAAATTAGTTGGATTTGGAGGAGTTAAAGAATGATTACCGCGCAAATGGTTAAAGAATTAAGGGAAAGAACTGGAGCAGGAATGATGGATTGCAAAAAAGCATTAGGCGAAAGCAATGGCGATCCAGAAAAAGCTGTTGAATATTTAAGAGAAAAAGGTTTGGCTGCTGCAGCTAAAAAATCAGGAAGGGTTGCTGCAGAAGGTCTTGTAATGGCATATATAAGTGATGATAAAAAGGCTGGATCATTAGTTGAAGTCAATTGTGAAACAGACTTTGTTGCTGCAAATGAAGACTTTGTTAATTTAGTTAATAATGTGGCAAAGCAGGCTTCTGCTTCTGTTTCAAAGACGGTGGAAGAGTTTGTAAATGAACCATATATAGAAGACAAAAATATTAAAGTTCAGGATGCAGTTACTGCTTTGATTGCCAAACTAGGGGAAAATATGAATGTAAGAAGATTCGCTAACTTTTCTGTAGAAAATGGAGTGATAGAAAGCTACATTCATGGCGGTGGAAGAATTGGTGTTATTGTTAAACTTAATTGCGATAAACAAAGTGAAGTTCTTAATACTGTAGCTAAGGATATTGCAATGCAGGTTGCAGCATCAAATCCATTATTTTTAAGCAGGGAATATGTAGATGCTGACACAATAGCAAAGGAAAAAGAAATCTACAGAGTTCAAGCTTTAAACGAAGGAAAACCAGAAAAAATAGTTGAAAAAATGGTTGAAGGAAGAATACAAAAATATTATAAAGAAGTCTGCCTTGTAGATCAGATTTGGGTTAAGGATTCAGAGCTTACAATTGCAAAATACCTTCAGCAAAAATCTAAAGAAATTGGATCAACAATAACAGTTGGTGGATTTGCTAGATTTGAAAGAGGAGAAGGAATAGAAAAGAAAGAAGAAAACTTTGCTGATGAAGTTGCAAAACAAATGCAGGGTAAATAAATTATATTAGAAGAGAACACTGTGTGTTCTCTTTTTTAAAAGTAATTTGATTTTTCTATGTAAATATTGACAAATTGGAGGTATAATTTAAATGGATAAACCTAAATATAAAAGGGTAATATTAAAACTTTCAGGTGAAGCTTTAGCTGGTTCAAAAGGATTTGGAATTGACTTTGATATTGCAAAATCAATTGCAGAAGAAATTAAAATATTAGTTGATATGGGAATTGAAGTAGGAACTGTAGTTGGTGGAGGCAACATCTGGAGAGGCAGAAGCGGAGAAGGCATGGATAGAACAACTGCTGATTACATGGGAATGCTGGCAACCTGCATTAATGCATTGGCACTTCAGGATTCTCTTGAACAAATTAATGTAAACACCAGAGTTCAAACTGCCATTGAAATGAAAGAAATAGCAGAACCTTTTATAAGAAGAAGGGCAATGAGACATCTTGAAAAAGGAAGGGTTGTAATATTTGCTGCCGGCACTGGAAATCCATACTTTTCCACTGATACTACAGCTGCACTTAGGGCTGCTGAAATAGAGGCTGATGTCATACTGTTGGCTAAAAAGGTTGATGGAGTATATAATAAGGACCCTCATAAATTTGATGATGCAGTTAAATATGATAAGTTAACATATATTGAGGTACTTGAACAGGGGCTTGCGGTAATGGATTCTACTGCTACATCATTATGTATGGACAACAATATTCCAATATTAGTATTTGGCCTGGATGATCCAAATAACATAAAAAAAGCAGTAATGGGTGAAAAGATAGGTACATTAGTTTGGAAAGAATAATATAACAGGAGGTAAATTTAAATGAAAGAAATTACTAAAACTGCAGAAGAAAAAATGAGTAAGACTATTAATGTACTAAAGAAGGAATTGGCTTCAATGAAGGCAGGCAGAGCAAATCCATCAATGCTTGACAGAATAGAAGCTGATTATTATGGAACTATGACGCCATTAAATCAGCTGGCTAATATTTCTTCACCTGAATCAAGAGTTTTACTAATAACTCCATGGGATAAGAATTCATTAAAAAGCATTGAAAAGGCCATACAGAAGTCTGATTTAGGTATTAATCCTTCAAATGATGGAATTGTTATTAGATTAGTTATTCCAGAGTTAACAGAGGAGACCAGAAAGAATATAGTGAAGAATGTAAAAAAATCCGGAGAAGAAGCAAAAATTGCAATAAGATCAATAAGAAGAGACTGCAATGATAAGATAAAGGCATTAAAAAAGGATAATGATTTGCCTGAAGATGAAATAAAAAAAGGTGAAGATGAAATTCAAAAGAAGACTGATAATTTTATTAAAGAAGTTGATAAAGTTGTTGAATTAAAGGAAAAAGAGGTTATGTCCGTTTAATGTACAATAATTGAACCTGCTTAATTGCAGGTTTTATTATTAAACATACTACTACTATGAGGATTGGTGTATTTATGTGGAACTTTTTTAAAAAAGTTAGAAATTTAAATATAGATAAAGAACATAAAATAGATATGACAAGAATTCCTAGGCACATTGCCATCATTATGGATGGCAATGGAAGATGGGCTAAAGAAAGAAATTTACCAAGGTCCATTGGTCATAAGGCTGGTATAGAAACTGTAAGAGAAATTGTTAAGGAATGCAGCAAATTAAATGTTAAATATTTAACGTTATATGTTTTTTCAACTGAAAATTGGAAAAGGCCTCGTGAGGAAGTTAGTACGCTAATGAACCTTCTTGCACAATATTTAAGAAGTGAATTTAAAGAGTTAAATTCAAATAATGTTATAATAAATCATATAGGGGATATATCTAAGCTGCCAGGTATTTGTCAGGAAGAATTAATAGATGCTTATGATAGGACTAAATCTAATACAGGCTTAACTTTAAATCTTGCCATAAATTATGGTGGAAGGGATGAACTTATATATGCCTTTAGAAATATAATTAAGGATATAAAAAGTGGTGTAATAGAAGAAAGTGATATAAATCAGGAACTAATAAGTAATTATCTATACACTAGGAATATGCCTGATCCGGACTTAATAATAAGACCAAGTGGAGAGCAGAGATTGAGTAATTTTTTGCTTTGGCAGTGTGCTTATTCAGAATTTTGGTATTCTGATATAAAGTGGCCTGATTTTAGAAAGGAAGATTTGCATATGGCAATATATGACTATCAAAATAGAGATAGGAGATTTGGATCTGTATAGTCTGCTTAATAAGCAAGATAATATGTGTAAATTTGGTTAAGATGTGAATGGAGTTGATTACTTGAATAGTAGATATTTAGGAGCTTTAATGCTTTCTCCCATTGTAATTTTAATTTTTATAGGTGGAGATGTATTAAAATATGGGGTGTTAATTCTTTCTTTAATGGGAATGTATGAGTTTTACAAGGTACTAAAAGGCAAAAATGTTAATGCACTTTCTTTATTTGGATATTTATTATGTATAACTTACTACGTAACTTTAGGTAATACATTAAATACTGATTTTATTTTTTATTTAATAAATGCAGCTTTTCTATTGTTATTATGTGTTCCTATATTTAACACAAAATACAATTTTATAGATATTACTGCAACCCTTTTAGGATTCTTGTATGTTGCGGTTTTTTTCAGTTTTATAATTCTTGTGAACAGAAAGGTAAATGGGCAATATTTTGTATGGATTATTTTTATTTCTTCCTGGCTCTGTGATACAGCAGCATATTATGTGGGGAAAACATTTGGAAAGAATAAGCTTTGTCCAAAGGTAAGTCCTAAAAAAACCATTGAAGGATCTATTGGAGGCCTAATGGGAAGCATTTTATCTTGTACTTTATTTGGAATATATTTATCCTCAATTGGCATAAAAGTATTATTGATACATTATATTATAATGGGAATTTTATGCGGAGTGTTTTCTCAATTTGGGGATTTAGTTGCTTCATCTATTAAAAGGTGGGCAGGAGTAAAAGATTACAGCAGTTTAATACCAGGACATGGAGGAATATTAGATAGATTTGATAGTATTTTATTTTCATCAGTGACTGTATATTATTATTTAACATTTATTATGGGGAAATAAATAAAAAGCTAGGGTAATAATTTTATCTTAGCTTTATTTATATAATAACTAAATAGACTTATGAATATAATGTATATATGTAATTAATTTATTGCCCGTAATATTAATTAACTTTATTTTGAAGGTTAAATATGATATATTAAATTAGAAATTTATCCTTTTAATGTTACATATAATTTTATAATTAAAAAACTAAGGAGAATTAATATGAAAAATATTAGCATTTTAGGGGCCACAGGCTCCATAGGCACACAGACTCTGGATGTAATTAGAAATGATCCGGAGAATTTTAATCTAATTGGTGTCAGTGCAAATAAAAATTCAGCTAAAATTATTGATATAATAAAAGAGTTCAATCCCAAATATGCAGCTTTAGTGGACAATAAAGCTTATAATGAAGTGAAAGAATATTGCATGCTAAATAACATAAAAACTAAGGTCATCTATGGAATTGAAGGATTAAATTATATTGCAGAAGAGGAAACTGCAGATACTCTGGTTACGTCAGTGGTTGGTATTGTTGGTGTTATACCAACACTAAAGGGAATAAAATCCGGGAAGAAAATAGCACTTGCAAATAAAGAAACATTGGTTGTAGCTGGTGAGATAGTTATGAGGGAAGCAGAGAAAAATAATGTAAGTATAGTACCGGTGGATTCGGAGCACTGTGCAATATATCAGTGCCTGCAGGGTAATAGCAGAGATGATATTGATAAAATACTTTTGACTGCTTCCGGTGGGCCGTTCAGGGGCAGAAAGCAGGATACACTTAAGGATGTTACAGTAGAACAGGCACTAAATCATCCAAGATGGCATATGGGGAAAAAAATATCAATTGATTCTGCAACTTTGATGAATAAGGGATTAGAAGTAATAGAAGCACATTGGTTGTTTAATACTGAATTCAAAGATATAAAAGTAATAGTACATCCCCAGAGTATAATACATTCTATGGTTCAATATGTGGATGGAAGTGTAATTGCACAGATGGGAAGTACTGACATGAGACTGCCAATTCAATATGCATTAAATTATCCTATAAGGAAAGAAAGAATTGTGGAAAAATTAGATTTTAACAAATTTTCTACATTAACCTTTGAAGAACCTGATATGATAACTTTTAAATCATTAGCCCTGGCATATGAGGCAGGTAAAGCTGGTGGACTTATGCCTACTATATTAAATGGAGCAAATGAGGAGGCAGTTTCACTTTTTATGGAAAGAAAAATAAATTTTTTAGATATTGCAAATATTGTGGAGAAATGCCTGTGTAAATTCATAAATAATAAAGATATAACAGTTGAAAACATTATTGAAACTGATAGAAATGTAAAGGAATATGTGAGAGGTCTATGTAAATAAAGCACTAGGAGGGATTTTATTGTATATAGTTGCTGCTATTTTGGCGTTTGGAATACTTGTAGTAATTCATGAGTTTGGACATTTCATTATGGCTAAAGCTAACAATGTTAAAGTTGAGGAATTTTCTATAGGAATGGGGCCCAAAATTGTTGGAGTAAAAAAAGGTGATACTGAATATTTAATTAAGGCGCTGCCAATTGGCGGATATGTCAGAATGCTTGGTGATGAAGGAAAAAGCTCTGAACCAAGAGCCTTTAATAATAAAAAGCCACTGCAGAAGTTAAGCATTGTTGCAGCAGGACCAATTATGAATTTTATCCTTGCTATAGTGCTATTTGGTATTGTGGCTTCCATAAAAGGATTTTATATACCAGTGATCAGCAAATTGGAAAAAAACCAGCCTGCTGAAATAGCAGGCTTAAAAGCTGGAGATAAAATCATTAAGGTCAATCAGGATAAAATTGTTTCATGGGATGACTTTGTAACTTCTGTATATAATGCAAATGGTAAACCATTGAACATAGTTTATGATAGAAATGGAAGCCAAAAGGTTGTTAATGTTACTCCTGTTATGGATAAAACTCAGAATAAATATATTGTAGGTGTCTATCCGTCAATTTTAGAAAAGCCAACAATCGGTCAGTCAATTTCCTATGGCTTTATAGAAACTAAAACTCTTATTACTCAGACTTTTGGCTTTTTTAAAACTTTATTTAAAGGGAAAGCATCCTATAATGATTTTGGAGGACCAATTACAATATTTAAAGTTTCAAGTGAGGTTGCAAAGCAGGGTATACTTGCATTAACTTCCTTTGCTGCTTTTATAAGTGTGCAATTGGCTGTGTTTAACATAATTCCTTTTCCAGCGTTAGACGGAGGGTATATTTTATTGTTTTTAATTGAAAGTATAACAGGTAAAAAGTTAGATGAAAATAAATTGGGTGTAATCAACTATATTGGATTTGCAATTTTAATGACTTTAATGGTACTTGTAACTATAAAGGACATTTTGTATCCAATTAATTTTTAACATATAATCTATAGAGGAGAAATATATGAAAAGACGAGAAACAAGAAAAGTAAAGATAGGGAATATATTTATTGGCGGAGATTCAAAAATAACTGTGCAGTCAATGACCAATACTGATACTAGAAATGTGGAAAAAACTGTAGAACAAATAAATACACTGGAGAAATACGGCTGTGATATAGTAAGATGTGCTGTACCTGATATTGAAGCATGTGAGGCTGTTTCAAAAATAGTTAAGCTTGTTAATATACCAGTTGTTGCAGATATTCATTTTGACTATAAGCTTGCATTAAAGTGTATTGAATATAATATATCAGGTTTAAGAATTAATCCTGGCAATATTGGAAGTTTTGAAAGAGTAAAACTTGTGGCTGAAGCTGCAAAAGAAAAACAGATTCCAATAAGGATAGGAGTTAATTCAGGTTCACTGGATAAAAAGCTTTTGGATAAATACGGGAAAGTATGCCCTGATGCCTTAATTGAAAGTGCACTGGAACATATTAATATTTTAGAAAAGGTTAATTTCAATGATATTGTAATTTCAATTAAATCTTCAGATGTAATGCAAATGATTGAAAGCTACAGGCTGATTTCTGAGAAAGTTGATTATCCCCTGCATTTAGGTGTAACTGAAGCAGGTACTTTATGGAGAGGTACAATCAAATCCAGTATTGGAATAGGTACTCTTATAAGTGAAGGCATAGGCGATACAATTAGAGTATCACTGACTGGAGATCCTGTGGATGAGGTTAAAACTGGGAAAGAAATACTGAAAGCATTAGGATGTATAAAAAGCGGTGTAGAGTTTATTTCATGCCCAACCTGTGGAAGAACAGAAATAGATCTTATAAATATTGCTAAGGAAGTTGAAAGACGTTTAGACAGCACAAATAAAGATATTAAAGTTGCTGTTATGGGATGCGTGGTAAATGGTCCAGGAGAAGCAAGGGAGGCTGATATAGGTATAGCTGGCGGAAAAGGAGAGGGCCTTATATTTAAAAAAGGCAAAATAATTAAAAAAGTCAAAGAGGAAAACCTTGTGGATGAATTAATGAAAGAAATTAATAATATATAGAATAAAACAAATTGGATTAACTTAATGCATTTGGGAATAATATGACGAGAAGGATAAAGGATGCTCACAAATTAAAGCTTTATCTAATAATTAATGTATTACCAGAAACTAAACATATTAGCACACTTAGCCTTAGTACGCATTAAGTTTTTCTTGTAATTAACAATTTTGTATGATAAAATAATTCTAGTACATTGCAGAGTTTTGAGATAAGAGTGGGCACAACCCGCTCTTTATTTTGCATAAAACGCAACTAGAGTTGCGTTTTTCAATTATATTTAATCTTTATATATAATTGGATACGCAAAATATAATAAATAGATGTAAAGTAAATCGGCTATGCAGCTTTTCAAAAAGCTGTAGAAACATCAGTATTTTGCTCACTTAAATAGCGATTTACTAAATACATTATATAGTAAGGAGGTAATTAGAATGCTTAGTGATGAATTATTGGATAAATTAGTTCATCTATGTGAACCAATTGTTATTAAAAATCAATGTGAGTTATACCATTTAGAATTTGTTAAGGAAAGTGGAAACAGAATATTAAGATTATATATAGATAAAGATGAAGGAGTATCATTAAATGACTGTGAAAAAGTCAGCAGAGATATTAGTGATATGCTGGATATGGAAGATCCAATAAATGAAAGCTACAATTTGGAGGTGTCTTCTCCAGGAATTGATAGAATACTATATGAAGAAAAACATTTAAAAAAATATATAGGAAAAAATATTTTAATTAAGCTTTCAGAGTCATTAAACGGCAAAAAGAAGGTAAATGGACAGCTTATAAGTTTTAATAATGAAACTATCAATATAATGGATGGTCAGAAAGAAATTCCTGTACCAAGGGATAAAATTTTAATTGTAAGCTTAAAAGGGGAGCTATAAGGAGGTTTAAAAATGAATCAGGAGTTTATTGATGCCTTAAAGGAAATAGTTAAGGAGAAAGGAATAAGTGCAGAATTACTCTTTACTACTATAGAGGATGCTTTAGTAGCTGCTTACAGAAAGAATTATGCAAGTATAAGTGGTAACAGTCAGAATGTAAAGGTAGAAATGAATAGAGAAAATGGTGAAATTCATGTTTTTGCACAGAAAGAAGTAGTAGATGAAGTATTTGATGAAGTTAATGAGATCAGCCTGGAAGATGCAAAAAAAATTGAACCTAATTATGAAATTGGAGATAAATTAAATATAGAAGTCACTCCTAAACAATTTGGAAGGGTGGCAGCACAAGCTGCAAAACAGGTTGTTATTCAAAGAATTAAGGAAGAGGAAAGAAGAATAGTTTATAATGAGTATGTAGAAAAGGAAGGAGACATTATTACAGGGTCTGTAATAAGAAAAGATAAAAATAATGTGCTGATTAATCTTGGAAAAATAGAGGCAGTTCTAGGCCCAAATGAACAAATACCAGGTGAAAAGTATAATTTTAACGAAAGGTTAAAACTATATATTGTTGAAGTTAAGAATACTACTAAAGGTGCACAAATTGTTATTTCAAGAACACATCCTGGTCTGGTTAAAAGGCTATTTGAAATTGAAGTTCCTGAGATTTATAATGGAATTGTTGAAATTAAATCAATTGCCAGAGAGGCAGGTTCAAGAACAAAAATTGCAGTGCATTCAACAGATGAAAATGTTGACCCAATGGGGGCATGTGTTGGACCAAAGGGAAGCAGAGTTCAAAGTATTGTTAATGAGTTAAAAAATGAAAAGATTGATATAATAAAGTGGAATAAGCTGCCTGAGGTTTATATATCAAATGCATTAAGTCCGGCAAAGGTTTTAGATGTTTCAATTGATGAGGCTACTAAGTCAGCAAAAGTTATAGTTGATGATAATCAGCTGTCATTAGCCATAGGAAAAGAAGGTCAAAATGTCAGGCTTGCAGCAAAATTAACTGGATGGAAAATTGATATAAAAAATAAAACTCAATCTGAAGCTGAAGAAAATCAAATATAAAAAGTAGGTGGTTTTTTATGAAAATAAAGAAGATACCGCAGAGAATGTGCAACGGATGTATGGAAATGAAATCAAAAAAAGAATTAATAAGAGTAGTAAAAAATAAAGAAGGAGAAGTTTCCATAGACATAACGGGTAAAAAACCAGGCAGAGGCGCATACATATGCAGAAATACGGAATGCTTTGAAAAAGCCGTTAAAACAAGAAGATTGGAAAAGAATCTGGAAGTAAAAATAGATGAAGAATTATACAATAAGTTAAAAGAAGAAATTAAATAGAATCGGTAGAGCAATGCAGATTAAAATGAGTGAAAGACTAATGAGACTCTAATTAAATGAGTTAGTTAGTTTCGGGGGTGAAGTAATTTGTCAAAAATCAGAGTATATGAATTAGCAAAAGAGCTTGGCATTTCAAGTAAAGAACTTATTAAAATATTACTTGAAGAGTTTAGCATTGAAGTAAAAAATCACATGAGTGTCATTGAAGAAGAAGATGCAGAGCTAATAAAAGAACTGTTTACTGAGCATAATAATGCTTCTCAAAAGGATAATGAGGCCGATGATGAAGTTATTTTAGAAAAATATGAGGATCTTCAGGAAGAAAAAATTAGTAAGGATATTAAAACAACCAAAAATAAGAAAAACAAACATAAGGAAGATGAAAACACACAAGTTAAAGAAAAAAAGCAAAATAATGATGAAGAAATTATTATTGAAATTGGAGATACTATTACAGTAAAGGAATTATCCGAGAAATTAAAAAGACCTTCAGTTGAAGTAATTAAAGAATTAATTTTCATGGGTGTCATGGCTGCAATTAATCAGGAAATAGATTTTGAGACAGCAGAAAAAGTAGCAGCAAAATTTGATGCAGTTGTGGTAAAAAAAGAAGATAGCTACCAGGAAAAAAAGGAAGATGAAATTTTTGCAGATGAAGCTGAAGCTGAGGCAGAAGATACTAATACTGTAAAAAGGCCTCCAATTGTAACTGTAATGGGCCATGTTGACCATGGTAAGACATCCTTACTTGATGCAATAAGAAAATCTAAGGTTACAGAAACAGAAGCAGGGGGAATAACTCAACACATTGGAGCTTATACTGTTCAGGTAAATAATGAAAAAATTACATTCCTGGATACACCTGGCCATGAAGCATTTACAGCTATGAGGGCCAGAGGTGCACAAATAACAGATTTAGTTGTTTTGGTTGTTGCAGCAGATGATGGAATAATGCCTCAAACTGCAGAAGCCATAAATCACTGCAAAGCTGCTAATGTGCCTATAATAGTTGCCATAAACAAAATTGACAGACCTGGCGCTAATCCTGATAAAGTTAAACAGGAGTTAACAGAATATGGCCTTGTGGCAGAGGACTGGGGAGGGGATACAGTATGTGTTCCTGTATCAGCTCACACAAAGGAAGGCATTGATACACTTTTGGATATGATAATTCTTACATCTGAGATGCTAGAACTTAAGGCAAATCCAAAGAGAAATGCTAGAGGAACTGTAATTGAATCCAAACTTGATAAAGGAAGAGGAGCAGTTGCTACTTTACTGGTTCAAAATGGTACTTTAAATGTTGGTGATTCAATTATAGTTGGGTCTACTTATGGAAGAATAAGGGCAATGTTTGATTATAAAGGTAAAAAAATGAAAAGTGCAGGACCAAGTATTCCTGCTGAAATACTTGGACTTTCTGAAGTCCCTGCAGCAGGTGACAAATTCCATGTTGTCAAGGATGAGAAAACTGCAAGAGACATGGCAAATAAGAGAAAAGCTAAACTAAGAGATGAATATTTACAGTCAACTCATAAGATTTCTCTTGAGGATTTATATAGTCAGATAAAAGAAGGAAAAATGAAAGAATTAAATATCATTGTTAAGGCAGACGTTCAAGGCTCCATAGAAGCTTTAACACAATCACTTGAAAAGATATCAAATGATGAAGTTAAAGTCAGAGTAATACATGGTGCTGTTGGAGCTATATCTGAAGCAGATATATCATTAGCTTCTGCATCAAATGCAATAATAATTGGGTTTAATGTGAGACCAGATACAAATGCAGCTGTTTTAGCCGATAAGGAAAATGTTGAAATTAAAACATACAGAATAATATATAATGCTATTGATGATATAAAGGCTGCCATGGAAGGAATGCTGGAACCTGATTACAAAGAAGTTGTACTTGGAAGAGCCGAGATCAGACAGACTTATAAGATTTCAAATGTAGGCACAATTGCCGGCTGTTATGTATTAACTGGTAAGATAACAAGAAATGCATCTATAAGAGTAATAAGAGATGGAATTGTTATTAATGAATCTGAGCTTGCATCATTGAAAAGATTTAAAGACGATGCAAAAGAGGTTCAGGCTGGTTATGAATGCGGCCTTAGCGTTGATAAATTTAATGATATTAAAGAAGGTGACATTATAGAAGCCTTCGAGATGCAAGAGGTTAAAAAACAACTTTAATTAAAGGGGCGAGAGTTTATGACCAAATACAGAAGCGGTAGAATAAATGAAGAAATGAAAAAAGAGATTAGTAATATTATCCATAATGATATAAGAGATCCTAGATTAAAAGCCATGATAAGCGTAACTAAAGTTGATGTAACTAAAGACTTAAGATATGCAAAAGTTTACGTTAGTATTTTTGGTAATGATGAAGAAAAACAAGAGTCAATTATCGCTTTAAAAAACTCCAGCGGTTTTATTAGAAGGGAAATTGGTCACAGAATTGATTTAAGATATACACCAGAGATTATAATTGAACTGGATAATAGTATAGAACATGGCATGCACATTGATGAAATACTGAACTCAATTAAGGAGAAAAAGAATAATGACAATGAATGATATATTATCAAAAATTAGGGAAAGTAATAGAATAGCTATTACTTTCCATGTTTCTCCGGATGGAGACTCCATTGGAAGTTCTTTAGCTCTGCTTCAGGGTTTGCTGTCAATTAAAAAGGATGCTTATATTATATGCAAAGAAACTCTTCCAAGAGACTTTGCTTTTTTGCCATTTAGTAAGGTAATTGATAGTAACACTGTTAGTGTGAAACAAGGAACGGATTGCGTTATAGTATTAGACTGCGGAGATGTTAAAAGAATAAATGGAGATATAAACATTGATACCAGGAAATATACACTAGTAAATATCGACCATCATTTATCAAATGAAATGTATGGCGACATTAACTATATTGATACTAAAGCTGCTGCAATTTCAGAAATAATTTATTCTATGTTAAAAGCATTGAATATTAAAATTACTTCAGATATAGCATCATGTTTATATACATCATTAATTACAGATACAGGGTCATTTAAGTATAATAATACTACCAGCAATACACATTTAGTAGCAGCAGATTTAATAAATACCGGTATGGATTTTAGTGAAATTCACAGGACAATTTTTGAAAACAAGCCATTTATAAAATTAAAATTAATGGGAAAAGTACTTGATACATTAGAATTAGAAAATAATCTAATATGCTCAATGTGTGTTACTAAAAAAATCATTGAGGATTTAAATATTAAAGAGGATGTAGATAGTTCGGAATTGATTGCTGCAGCAATGGAAATTGATTCAATAGATTGTGCTGTACTTTTTAAAGAAACTGATGATGGGTATAAAATCAGTTTAAGATCTAAAAATATTGTTGATGTAAGTAAAGTGGCTGAAAGCCTAGGCGGAGGCGGCCATAAGAGGGCTGCTGGAGCCTTTATAAAGAATAAAGATTTAAATACTGTAAAAGAAAAAGTTTTAAATTTAATAAAAAATGAGTTGGTATAATGAATGGAGTAATTAATGTTTATAAACCAGTTGGATGTACATCTTTTGATGTAGTTGCTGCTTTAAAAAAAATATGTAATACAGGAAAGGTAGGTCACACTGGTACATTGGATCCATTAGCCAGTGGTGTCCTGCCTGTTTGTATTGGAAAAGCAACAAAAATAGTTGATTATATTATGGAAGACATTAAAATTTATAAAACTCAGCTTAAGCTTGGAATAACAACAGATACCTATGATTTAGAGGGGAAGGTTACTTCAAGTAAGGACGTTGATGTAAATGATGAGGAGATCTTAAAAGTTATAAAAAAATATCTGGGACAAACATCCCAGATACCTCCCATGTATTCAGCTATAAAAGTAAATGGAAAAAAGTTATATGATTTAGCCAGGGCTGGAATCGAAATTGAAAGAAAAGGCAGACTTATAACAATTTATGATATCTATGATATTTCAATTAGTTTACCTTATGTAAATTTTGTTGTAAAATGTTCTAAGGGTACCTATATAAGAAGTTTATGTTATGATATTGGCAGGGATTTAAACTGCGGAGCTGTAATGACTAAGCTTGAAAGAATTAGATCTGGTATTTTCAGTATAGAAAACTCCATAAATATTCAATCATTAAATGCTGAAAATGTCGGCGATTATCTAATAAGTATTGAAAATGCTTTGGAAAAATATAAGAAAATAAATTTGGATAAAAGGTTTAAAAAACTTTTAATTAATGGAGTTAAAATGAATGATCCAGCTTTAATAGATAATGTAGATGAAAATGTAATATACAGAGTCTATTCTGATAATGATTTTATAGGCTTAGGACTTAGAACTTCGAAGGAATTTAAAATAATTAAGTTACTAAATACGGGGTAATTAACATGTTAGTTTTAAGAGATAATTTTAACGAATATTTAAATGATGATACATATATTGCTTTAGGAAGCTTTGATGGGCTTCATATGGGACATATGGGATTAATAAAAGAAACCATGGGTATAGCAAGATCAAATAATGCTAAAAGTATGGTCTGCACATTTAGCAATCATCCTTTAACAGTTATTAATAAGGAATTAGCACCAAAATTACTCATGGATAATGAAACAAAAGAAAAGATACTTAATGACTGTGGTATTGATATATTAAACATGTTTCAGTTTAATAAAGATTTTATGAAAATTTCAGCAGATGATTTTGTAATTAATATGATAAGACATTATAATGCCAAAGGATTTATTATTGGTTTTAATTATAGATTTGGATATAAGAATTTAGGAGATATTAATCTATTAAAAAAGCTAAGTTTAAAACACGGGTTTAAGGTTATAACTGTTGATCCTGTTAAATATAATGGAGAATTAGTCAGCTCTTCTAAAATAAGAAATGTTATTAGTGAAGATGGAGATATGATTAAAGCTTCAAAAATGCTTACAAGACATTTCTCATTAAAGGGTATAATTATAAGTGGGAAAAAATTAGGCAGAACAATTGGATTTCCTACAATTAATTTAGACTATGATAAAAGCTATATACTGCCGCGAGGCGGAGTCTATTATACAAATGTCAGATATGATAATAAAGTATATAAGGGAATTACAAATATTGGCTATAATCCTACCACATATGATTATAAGCTCAGCGTTGAAACATATATTCTGGATTTTAATAAATATATATATGGTGAAGAGGTTACTATTTATTTTATAAACAGAATAAGAGATGAGGTAAAGTTTGATACACTTGATGAGCTTGTTATTCAGTTAAATGAAGATAAAAATTATGCAAAAAAGCAAAATATTGATATTATTTAAAAATATAATTTACATTTTGAATTGAATTTGTTATAATTACGTAGTATCCATGTTCTAAGAATATTGCATTGCCGACTATACTCTTGGAATATAGGAGTTTACCTAATTGGAGGTGTCGTAATAATGGAAAAGGCAAAAAAAGAAGAAATAATGGAAACATATGCAAGACATGAAGGAGATACAGGTTCTCCAGAAGTTCAGATCGCTTTATTAACAGAAAGAATTAATCATTTAAATGATCATTTAAAGATTCATAAGAAGGATCATCATTCCAGAAGAGGTCTTTTGATGATGGTTGGTAAAAGAAGAGGACTTCTTAACTACTTGGAGTCAAAGGATATTGAGAGATATCGTGCTATAGTTGGAAAACTTGGATTAAGAAAGTAGTATATTATTTAGAGCGGCTTTGTCCGCTCTATTATTTTAAATTTGTTATAATTACCTAAATATTAATAATGTATAATTATATTGTTAATAATGATAATATTATTGAATACCGAAAGGAGGTATTTTTATGAGTAATATTCTTGAAACCACTGTAGCAGGAAGAAAACTTAAAGTAGAAAGCGGAAAAGTTGGAATGCTTTCTAATAGTGCAATTTTAGTAAGCTATGGTGATACAGTAGTATTAGTAAATGCTAATAGTTCAGCCAAACCAAGGGAAGGGGTGGATTTCTTTCCATTAAGTATTGAGTATGAAGAAAGACTTTATGCCGTTGGTAAAATACCAGGAGGATTTATTAAAAGGGAGGGAAAGCCTTCAGAAAAATCCATATTACATGCCAGGGCTATAGATAGACCTTTAAGGCCTCTTTTCCCAAAAGGGTATAGAAATGACGTTCAGGTTGTATGTACTGTATTGTCAGTTGATCAGGATAATCAGCCTGACATTTTAGCAATCAATGGTGCTTCATTAGCATTATGTCTATCAAGCATACCATTTGATACACCTTTAGGAGCTGTATCAGTTGGATTTGTTGATGGTAAAGCTATAATAAATCCTACTTTACAGCAATCTGAAAAAAGCACTCTCAATCTTACTGTTTGTGCTACAAAAGACAGGGTTATGATGGTTGAAGCAGGCGGAAGCGAAATTGAAGAAGATGTAATGTATGATGCAATAATGTTAGGCTTTGAAGAATGTAAAAAAATAGTTTCCTTCCAGGAAGAAGCAATGGCCAAGTTTGGTAAGAAAAAAGATGAACCAGTTTTATATAAAGTTAATGAAGATTTAGAAAAGGAAGTATATGATTTTGCATTTGAAGATATAAAAAATGCCATGTACATAATGGATAAAGATGAAAGAAGTACTACGGTAAGTACAATTACAGATAAGGTTGTCACAGAGTTCTCTGAAAAGTATGCTGATTATTTAGCTGACATTCCTGAAATACTTCATGATATGCAGAAAAAAATAGTAAGGAACATGATATTAAATGAGCATAGGAGACCAGATGGAAGAAGATTTGATGAAATCAGACCAATCAGCTGTGAAGTTGGGTTACTTCCCAGAACACATGGTACCGGCTTATTTACAAGAGGGTTAACTCAGGTAATGACTGTGGCTACTTTAGGGGCACTGGGTGATGTTCAGATTCTCGATGGACTAGGTGCAGAAGAATATAAAAGATACATACATCATTATAATTTCCCAGCATATAGTACTGGTGAGGTAAAACCATTAAGAGGGCCAGGGAGAAGAGAAATTGGTCATGGAGCTCTTGCTGAGAAGGCTTTGGCACCGCTGATTCCTTCTGAAGAAGAATTTCCTTACACAATCAGACTTGTTTCTGAAGTATTGAGTTCAAATGGTTCTACATCTCAGGCAAGTGTATGTGGTAGTACATTAGCTTTAATGGATGCAGGTGTTCCAATTAAAAGACCAGCTGCAGGAATAGCTATGGGTCTTGTAACAAGTGATGACTTATCAAAAGAGGAAATATTAACAGATATACAGGGCATAGAGGATTTCTTTGGAGATATGGATTTTAAGGTAGCTGGAACAGTGAAAGGAATCACAGCCATTCAATTTGACACTAAAATTCATGGCTTGTCAAATGAGTGTATAAAGAATACTTTAGAAGGAGCAAGAAAGGCTAGATTATTTATAATCGATAAAATTACTTCTTGTATACCTGAACCAAGAAAGGAAGTTTCTAAATATGCACCAAAGACATTTATTATTAATATAGATCCAGATAAGATAAGAGATGTTATTGGAACAGGCGGAAAGGTTATTAATAAAATTATTGCTGAAACCGGAGTAAAAATTGATATTAAAGAAGATGGCAGAGTATTTGTAATGTCAGAGGACAGCGACAGTGCAAAGAGAGCAATAAAAATAATAGAAAATTTGACCAAAGAAGTTAAAGCTGGCGAAATTTATCTTGGAAAAGTTACAAGAACTACATCATTCGGCGCATTTGTTGAAATACTTCCAGGTAAAGAAGGATTAGTTCATATTTCAAAATTGGATTTTGAAAGAGTAAATAAAGTAGAAGATATAGTTTCAGCTGGTGATGAAATATTAGTAAAGGTAACTGATATAGACAACCAGGGAAGAATTAATTTATCAAGGAAAGATGCAATTAAGGATTCCGAAGATGGTAAAGAGATTAATAAATAAGAAAATGAAAGGGCGTAAAGCCTTTTTATTTTTCTTATAATAAAATTTGGAGGCTTTATATGTATAAACTCATAAAATTACAAAATGGTTTAAGAGTAGCATTGGAGAATATAGATTATGTTAATTCAGTAAGTGTGGGCTTATGGGTAGAGAATGGCTCAAGAAATGAAGATAAATCTAATAATGGTATTTCACATTTTATTGAACATATGCTGTTTAAGGGAACAGAAAACAGAAGCAGTTTAAAAATTGTTGAATGCATTGAAGAAGTTGGAGGGCAGATAAATGCCTTTACGGGAAAAGAAGCTACCTGCTTTTATGGTAAGGTGTTAGATTCGCATCTGGAATTGTTAATTGATGTATTATCAGATATGCTTTTTAATAGTAAATTTGATAGTGAGGATATTGAAAAAGAAAAAGGGGTTATTATTGAAGAAATTAATATGAATGAAGACTCTCCAGAGGATGTATTAATGGATCTGCAGTGTGAGGCTATTTGGGGAGGAGATTCTATTTCACTGCCCATTCTAGGTACAATAGATACTGTAAAATCATTCACCAGAGAGCAGATAATACAATATGTAAAATCATTTTACATACCAGAAAATAGTGTAATTTCAATAGCAGGAAAGTTTAATCCGGATGAAGTAGTAAAATTAATTCAGCGCTATTTTGGAAATTGGAGCAGCAGGATTAAAAAGATAACTCACTATTCATCACCAGAAATCCTGTCAAATCATCTTTTTAAGAAAAAAAATATTGAACAGCTTCATATATCTCTGGGGATACCAGGTATTGAATCCGGTAAAGATGAAATTTATCCTCTGCTGCTTTTGAATAACATTTTCGGGGGAGGAGCATCATCAATATTGTTTCAAAAAATAAGAGAAGAAAAAGGTATGTGCTATTCCATATATTCTTACTTGTCAACATTTAAAAATACCGGGGCATTATCAATTTATACAGGCTTAAATCCATCTTATTGTAAAGATGTAATTTCGCTTATAAAAGAAGAGGTGGATAAGTTTATAAATAGCACTATTTCTGCTGAAAAACTAAGTAAAGCAAAGGAACAATTAAAAGGAAACTATATCTTAGGATTAGAAAGCACTAGCAGCAGAATGTTTAGTAATGGTAAATCAGCGTTGTTTTTAAATTTAATTCATACACCAAAAGATATAATTGATAAAATTGATAAAATTGATATGAAATCTATATCAGATATAAAGGAAATTACCTTTGCAAAGGGTATTAAAAGCTCAGCATTTGTTGGTGAAAATGCTGATATTGAAAGTGTTAAAAATATACTGGATGGAAGCAGCCAAGGCTTTACTCAATCCAAAGCTCATAGTGTATAGTAAATAAGTAATAATTCTTCTTTATTTGTCATAATATTATTCATGGGAAATATTAATACTAAAATAAAATTATGCAGTAAAATGGTTAAATTTTATTTTTTATGATAGTATAAGGGAGGACTATAATATGAGTGATAATTTTAAGTTTTATAGTGAAATGGAAAAGTATGAAGTAATTAATATTAATGATGGTGACAAATATGGTTATCTGGCAAACAATGATGTTGTTATTGATGAAACAGGAAAATTAAAATTACTAATAATTAATAATAACAAGTCTAAATTTTCAATTTTAAGTAAAAGCGAATTTATTGAGATTCCATGGGAATGCGTAAAAAAAATAGGATCAAGAACTATAATAATTGATGTGGATGAAAATTCAATGAAGAACTCCCATTAAATTTATGGAGGTAAAATATGAAAATAATCGTACAAAAGTTTGGTGGTACATCTGTATCAAATCACGAAAACAGAAAATTAGTTGTAAATAAAGTATTATCTTCAATAAAAAATGGCTACAGTCCCATAGTTGTTGTTTCGGCCATGGGAAGAAAAGGACAGCCATATGCTACAGATACTTTATTATCATTAATTAGTGATGATTTAAAAGAAAAAAATCCTCTGGTAACAGACTCACTAATGAGCTGCGGTGAAATTATAAGTACTGCAGTTATATGTGATGAATTGGCTGAATTGCAGATTAATTCTGTACCTCTGACAGGCGGTCAAACAGGTATCATAACTGATGAAAATTATACTAACGCATCAGTTTTAAAAGTTGAAACAGATAATATTTTTAATATATTAAAACAGGGCAAGGTTCCTGTTGTCGCCGGTTTTCAGGGAATAAGCAGCAGTGGATTCGTAACTACCCTGGGAAGAGGCGGAAGCGATGTTACTGCTGCACTTTTGGGAGCTGCAGTAAATGCTGAAAAAATAGAAATTTTTACTGATGTGGATGGAATTATGACTGCAGATCCACGAATTGTAAGAGATGCTTCATTAATTGAGGAAATAAGCTACAATGAAGTTTTTCAATTTGCGGATCAGGGAGCTAAAGTTATTCACCCTAGGGCAGTAGAAATTGCAATGAGGGCAAATATACCATTGGTAATTAAAAATACAATGAGTGAATGCAATGGTACAATTATCTGCAGTAATAGTACTGAAGATTCCAGCAGTGTAATTACTGGAATAACCCACATGAAGAATAGAGATCAAATTAAGATAAGTTATGAAGATAATAAAGATAATAGTTATTATTTTGAAATTTTAGATTCATTAGCAAATAACATGATAAGCATTGACTTAATAAATGTTTTTCCAAAAGAAAAAATTTTCACAATTGATCATAAAGATTTTAAGAAATTTCAATCTTTGATGATAAAAATGAAAATAAAATATACATTCCTTTTAAATTGCAGCAAGATAGCCGTTATTGGAAGCAGAATGAGAGGAATTCCCGGAGTTATGGCAAAAATTTTAAGGACTCTGGTAAGAGCTAATATTGAAGTTCTTCAGACTGCTGATTCACATACAACTATATGGTGCTTAGTGGAAGATAAAGATGCAGAAAAAGCAATTAATGCACTTCATAAGGAATTTAAATTAGGACAGTAATGAATAAACCTTCCCAGTATTGTACAAAATATAATGAGTATTGGGAGGGAAAAATATGAGTGAAGAAAATAATAACAAAGTTAAGGAAGCTGATTTAGAGAATTTAAAGGAATTAGGAAATATTGATTTACCAAAACCAACAGATAGGATACAGACTATTCCAATTATTGGTCAGATAGAAGGTCATAATATATTATCACCACAGACTAAAAGTACAAAATATGAGCATATTATTCCTCAGCTGGTTTCCATTGAAAGAGATAAAGATGTTGAAGGTGTGCTTATAATATTAAATACTATTGGCGGAGATGTAGAAGCTGGCCTTGCAATAGCTGAAATGATAAATAGTTTGAGCAAGCCCACTGTTTCACTTGTAATAGGAGGGGGGCATTCAATTGGGGTACCACTTGCCACTGCTGCGGATTATTCTTTTATTTCCCCCACCGCAACTATGATTGTCCATCCAATCAGAATGAATGGACTGATTGTAGGAGTACCTCAGACATTTAACTACTTTGAAAAAATGCAGGATAGAATTATTGACTTTATAGTAAGAAGCTCTAATATTAGCAGAGATGTTTTGAAAAATATGATGCTTCAGACCACTGACTTATTAAATGACATGGGAACAATATTAATAGGGAAACAGGCAATTGAAGTTGGATTAATAGATGCTGTTGGCGGCATAAGCGATGCAGTAAATAAATTAAATGAACTTATAGAATCAAAAAAACCATAGGCTTTACCTATGGTTGCTTACTTTTAGGCAAATAAATAAGAGGAAATTTTTAAGGAATGTAGAAATAATATCTGGAGGTGAATTTTATGGCTGGGAAAAGAGAGAAAACTGTAAAAGAAAATAACGATATCACCGGCATTATTTTAATAACCATAGGAATACTTATGCTTATCAGCATTTTCAGTCCAGTTTCAGCAGGCGCATTTGGAAGGTTTTCCAAAAGAGCTTTAATAGCCCTAATTGGATTAGGCTCCTTTGTAGCTCCCTTTATAATTATTTTTATTGGAATATGCTACATTATAAATAAAAATAAGATAACTTTTAATAAGAAATTTTATGGTATCAATTTACTTATTTTCACAACACTGTTAACATTAATGATGATAAATATAAATAATTATTACATAAATAATGATATTTTTAATGGCATAAAAAAGTTTTTTAATGAAGATAATTTTTTTCATGGTGGAATTATAAGTTTTTTATTTGATATACCTTTATACAAATTGTTTGGAAAAGCAGGAAGCTATGTGTTATTTTCTGCATTGTATGTGATTTCATTTGTACTTATTTCTAAATGGAGCATTTATGATGTTTTTAAATATATTAAATCACTATTCAGCATACCTAAAAATACTAAGGGTATAAGTGATGTGGCAGCTGACACAAGTACTGATTTGGAAAATAAATCACTGCCATCAATTAATGCTGAAAAGGAGAACTTTGTAAAGTCTATAAACAGCAGAATAAAGATCATAGATTTTATGAAATCTGGTGATAAAATCGATGGACAAGGTACTTTAAATAACAATGAAAATGGAAGCAGTAATCTTAAAGATGAAAACATTAGTGAAGAGCTTGATAAGGAAATGTATGAGAATTCCATTAAAAACAATGTAGAATATAAGTTCCCGCCAGTAAATTTATTAAATCAGAATGTACAAGCTAAACTTAATAAGGAAGATAAAAAAGAATTATTAAATAATGCAAATAAGTTAGAGGAAACATTAAACAGCTTTGGTGTGGAAGCTAAAGTTTTACAGGTTACCAAGGGACCTTCTGTAACAAGATTTGAGCTGCAGCCTAACGCAGGTGTCAAGGTAAGTAAAATAGTGAACTTAGCTGATGATATAGCATTAAATTTAGCTGCATCAGGAGTAAGAATAGAGGCTCCAATTCCAGGTAAATCTGCAGTGGGAATTGAAGTACCTAATTCAGAATTAATGCCTGTATTATTGAGAGAAGTTATTGAATCAAAGGAATTTACTAACACCAATAAAAACATAGCATTTTGTTTGGGAAAAGATATTGGGGGCAACTGTGTGGTTTCAGATCTTACTAAAATGCCTCACTTGTTAATAGCAGGAGCAACAGGATCTGGTAAGAGTGTCTGCATTAATACACTAATCATCAGTATATTATACAAATATTCACCTGATGATGTTAAGCTGCTTATGATAGATCCTAAAGTAGTAGAATTAAATGTATATAATGGCATCCCGCATTTACTTATACCAGTAGTTACAGACCCTAAAAAGGCTGCTGGAGCTTTAAACTGGGCTGTAAATGAAATGACAAAAAGATATAAGCTTTTTGCTGAAAACAATGTGAGAAATATTGAAAGTTATAATGATCTATATGATAAAGGCAAAATTGAGAACAAACTTCCTTTAACTGTAATTATAATTGACGAATTGGCAGATTTAATGATGGTTTGTCCAAATGATATTGAAGATTACATAGGAAGGCTGGCACAAATGGCAAGAGCTGCCGGAATGCACCTTGTTATAGCTACCCAAAGACCTTCTGTGGATGTAATAACAGGTGTAATTAAAGCTAATATACCATCCAGAATATCATTTGCAGTATCAAGCCAGATTGATTCAAGAACCATACTTGATGCGTCTGGAGCTGAAAAGCTGCTGGGCAAGGGTGATATGCTTTTTTACCCTGTAGGAGAATCAAAACCAATTAGGATTCAGGGAGCATTTATTTCTGAGGAAGAAGTGGAAAGGGTAGTTGGATTCATAAAGAATCAGCAGGGAGAAATTGAGTATGAGACTGAAATAATGAATGAAATTGATACAGAAGTTTCTGCATCATCAGATGAAAATAATGATGCATTACTGGATGAAGCTATTAGAATTGTCTTAGACAATAATCAGGCATCCACATCCTTATTGCAGAGGAGACTTAGAATTGGATACAATAGGGCTGCAAGGATTATTGAGCAGCTTGAGGAGAAAGGTGTGATATCTGGGAAGGATGGAAGTAAACCAAGACAAATTCTTATATCGAAAGAAGATCCTATTTATAGTAAATATAGCAGTAATCAACTTTAATATTTTTGCTTGTTATTTTTTATGAATAGAATTAAAATTACAATGTATATATTTATCTTACAGGAGGAGTTGCAGTGGAAAAATTCAAAATTGGACTTGTTAGCTTAGGCTGTGATAAGAATAGGGTGGATTCGGAGATTATTTTAGCAAATTTGAATAATAGCTGTGAAATAGTAAATGATCCAAAAACAGCAGATGTAATTATAGTAAATACCTGTGGATTTATTGAGGCTTCAAAGCAGGAATCCATTGATACTATTTTGGAAATGGCAAATTATAAAAAAGAGTATAATTGTAAAATACTAGTGGTTACAGGATGTTTAAGCCAGAGATATGGGAAAGAGCTTTTAGAATTAATGCCTGAAATAGACATTTTACTTGGAACCAATGATTATTCAAGACTCAATGAATACATTAATCAGTACATGAAAGATCATAACAAAATTTATATGTGTAATTATAGTGACAATATAATAAATGAAGGAGATAGAATTTTAACTACTCCAAAATACAGCGCATATATTAGAATAGCAGAAGGCTGTGATAATTTCTGTACATATTGCATAATACCTAAAATAAGGGGAAAATTCAGAAGCAGACCAATAGAAAACATTGTGAGGGAAGCAAATTCCTTAGCAAATCAGGGAGTTAAGGAAATTATTCTTATTGCTCAGGATACTACTATGTATGGCAAAGATATTTATGGAAGCAGTAAAACTCATGTTTTAGTTAAAAAGATATCTGAAATTGAGGGAATTCAATGGATAAGACTATTATATTGCTATCCAGAAGAAATTTCTGAAGAACTTATAAATGAAATAGCCGTAAATGATAAGGTATGTAAATACTTAGATATACCAATTCAGCATGTTAGTGATAATGTTTTAAAAAGGATGGGAAGAAGGAGCAGTAAAGCTGAAATAACAACCATAATAAATAAGCTGAGAAAGAGAATACCTGATATTACTTTAAGAACATCAATTATAGTTGGATTTCCAGGAGAAACAGAGGAAGATATAAATATCTTAAAGAACTTTCTAAGTGAATATAAATTAGACAATGTCGGAGTATTTAAGTATTCTCAGGAAGAAGGTACTCCTGCAGCTTTAATGGAAGATCAGATAGATGAAGATATTAAAGAAAAAAGAAGATCTGAAGTAATGCTTCTCCAGAAAAGTATAATGAAAAAAATAAACAAAGACAAATTAAATAAAGTTTACAGCGTATTAGTTGAAAATTTTGATGGACAGTATTATATTGGAAGAAGTTGTGAAATGTCACCAGAAATTGATGGTGCAATTTATTTTAAATGTGATAAAATGTTAAGTGTGGGTGATATTATTCCTGTTAGAATAATTGATATTCATGATTATGATTTAATAGGAGTTGTTTAATATGAATCTTGCCAATAAATTGACAGTTATTAGAATTTTCTTAGTACCTATTTTTCTAATCTTTATAGCTGTACAGGATATACCATATGGCACAACTATAGCAACAATAATTTTTATTATAGCTGCGTTAACCGATAAACTTGATGGCTATATTGCCAGAAGCAGAAATCAAGTCACTAGATTCGGAAAATTTATGGATCCACTGGCAGATAAGCTGTTAGTTACATCGGCTTTGGTTTCTCTTGTTGAACTACATATAATTCCAGGATGGGCAGCTATGATTATAATTGCAAGAGAATTTGCCGTAACGGGATTAAGAACTATTGCTGCTGCTGATGGTATTGTAATTGCTGCCAGCTGGTGGGGTAAAATAAAAACTGTAACACAGATTATAGCAATTACCATAGCATTAGTTAATTTGAATTATGAAAATATTATTCTAAGCAAGCTTACCACCCTGACAATGACAATTGCAATAATTATTACTATAATTTCTGGAGTAGATTATTTTGTAAAAAATAAGCAGGTAATGGCAACTGACAAATAATTTAAACTATTGTTTATATATGTTAAAATTGGATATAATTATAATGCTAAATAAAGTTCCTATATTTAGGAACTTTATTTATATGGTTGACCAAAAATATAATATATTATATAATTATATTAGAACAGATGTTCGAAATAGAAAGGAAGTGAACCCTTAAGGGGATGAAATGGATAATGAAAAAGCTAAAGCTTTAGACGCTGCTTTAGGAAAGATAGAAAAACAATTTGGTAAAGGCTCTATAATGAAATTAGGTGAGCACAGTGTATTAAATGTAGATGCAATTTCCACGGGATGCCTGGATTTAGATATAGCATTAGGCATAGGCGGAGTTCCAAGGGGAAGAGTTATTGAAGTTTATGGCCCTGAATCTTCAGGTAAAACAACTGTAACTTTACATATGATTGCAGAAGCACAAAAAAATGGCGGTAACGCTGCATTTATTGATGCTGAGCATGCATTGGATCCTCAATATGCGAAGAATTTAGGCGTAGATATTGAAAACTTAATTGTATCTCAGCCTGATACTGGTGAACAGGCTCTTGAGATAGCAGAGGCTCTTGTAAGATCAGGTGCAATAGATATTATTGTAGTTGACTCTGTAGCTGCTCTTGTACCAAAAGCAGAAATTGAGGGTGAGATGGGAGACTCGCATGTTGGCTTGCAGGCAAGACTCATGTCACAAGCTTTAAGAAAGCTTGCTGGATCTATTAATAAATCTAAATGTGTAGTTGTATTTATAAATCAATTAAGAGAAAAAGTTGGAGTAATGTTTGGCAATCCTGAAACAACTCCAGGTGGAAGAGCATTAAAATTTTATGCTTCTGTGAGACTGGATGTTAGAAGAATTGATTCAATTAAACAGGGCGATGAAATAGTTGGTAACAGAACAAGAGTAAAGGTAACAAAGAACAAGGTTGCGCCTCCATTTAAACAGGCAGAATTTGATATTATGTACAATGAAGGAATTTCAAAAGCTGGTAATGTTTTAGATGTTGGTGTTAAAGAGGAATTAGTTCAAAAGAGCGGAGCATGGTTCTCTTATAATGATATCAGGTTAGGACAGGGAAGGGAAAATGCAAAACAATATTTAAAAGAAAACCCTTCATTAATGTTAGAAATTGAAAATTTAATCAGAAAGAAACATGAACTTCCAATTCAGAAACCCTTAGCTGAAGCAAATGAAAATACAAAAGATAAAGATAAAGATAAAGATAAAGAAGTAAAAAGTAAATAATAATTTTGCCGCAGGAATAATCCTGCGGTATTCTGAAATTCTTTAAATTCTTTCAATTGCCATAGGAAATATAGGTACAGAAGAAGTATTTATGCATAAAAAGGGATTAATAAACTTGACAATATATCAATTCTAATATAAAATTAATACAAATTCTGGTTTATCATAAATTGAATTACCAATTGAATAATTATGACACCTTTTCTATGCTTTTACATAATAATTTATATATACTTTATAATTAAGCAAAGGAGGTGTTAATATGAATAACGCATACTTAATTTATTTTATAATCATTGGTGTTATTATAGTAGCTATTGGTATAGTTATTGATATATATTTAAAGAAAAAAGTATCATTGACAAAGATAGCTAATGCTGAAGAGGAGTCTAAAAAGCTGCTTGAAGATGCTTCTAGAGAGGCTGAGGCAAAAAAGAAAGAAGCCATTTTAGAGGCTAAAGAAGAAATTCATAAACAAAGAACTGATTTTGAGAAAGAATCCAGGGATAGAAGAAATGAAATTCAAAGACTGGAAAGAAGACTCATACAAAGAGAAGAATCATTAGATAAAAAAAGCGATATGCTTGAAAAAAGGGAAGAAAATATTAATAAAAAACAGCAGGAAATTGAAGAAGTAGAAGCAAATGTCCAAAAGTTATATGCATCTCAAAGAGAAGAACTTGAAAAATTATCAGGTTTAAGTACTGAGGAAGCAAAGGACTTGCTATTAAGTAAAGTTGAAAAGGAAATTAAACATGAATCTGCTGTAATGATTAAGGATATTGAAACTAAAGCTAAAGAAGAAGCCGATAAGAAAGCGAGAGAAATAATAACTTGCGCAATACAACGTTGTGCTGCAGATCACGTTGCGGAAACTACAGTTTATGTTGTTGCTCTGCCAAATGATGAAATGAAGGGCAGAATAATTGGCAGGGAAGGAAGAAATATTAGGACTCTGGAAACCTTAACAGGTGTTGACTTGATTATTGATGACACACCAGAAGCTGTAATTCTTTCGGGATTTGATCCTATAAGGAGAGAAGTAGCTAGAATAGCACTTGAAAAATTAATAGTTGATGGTAGAATTCATCCGGCAAGAATTGAAGAAATGGTGGAGAAGGCTAAAAAAGAAGTTGAAAATAACATTCGTGAAGAAGGAGAACAGGCTACTTTTGAAACAGGGGTACATGGTCTGCATATAGAGCTTATAAAATTACTAGGCAGATTAAAGTATAGAACTAGTTACGGTCAAAACGTACTAAAACATTCTATAGAAGTATCTTCCCTGGCTGGACTTATGGCTTCAGAGCTTGGTATGGATCCAACCATGGCTAAAAGAGCTGGACTGCTTCATGACATAGGCAAAGCAGTTGATCACGAAGTTGAAGGACCTCATGCTTTAATTGGTGCGGAAGCAGCAAAAAAATATCACGAATCTTCAATTATTGTAAACGCAATAGGTGCTCATCATGGAGATGTTGAATATCAATCATTGGAGGCTGTTCTTGTGCAGGCTGCAGATGCTATATCAGCTGCAAGACCGGGGGCTAGAAGAGAAACTTTAGAAGCCTATATTAAAAGATTAGAAAAACTTGAAGAAATAGCAAATACTTGCGAAGGTGTAGAAAAGTCATATGCCATTCAAGCTGGAAGAGAAATCAGAATTATGGTTAAACCAGAAGAAATTGATGATGCTGGGTCTATAGAATTGGCAAGGAGTATTGTTAAGAAAATTGAAAGTGAATTAGAATACCCTGGTCAGATTAAAGTTAATGTAATAAGAGAAACCCGTGCCATTGAATATGCTAAATAAATAGATTTATAAAAATACACAATAATTCCTCTTGGATTTTGTAAATTTTAGAAAATTTACTGAATATAAGAGGAATTTTTAGTTATATGTAGAATATTTAAAATAGTAGTAATAATTACAATTAAGATAATATAGGAGGTTCATTATGGAAGTATTAAAAGTTTCAGCAAAATCAAGTCCAAATTCTGTGGCAGGCGCATTAGCAGGTGTTTTAAGAGAAAGAGGAGCAGCCGAAATTCAGGCGATTGGTGCAGGTGCATTGAATCAGGCCATTAAAGCTGTGGCAATTGCAAGGGGCTTTGTAGCGCCAAGTGGAATGGATTTAATATGTATACCTGCATTTACAGATATAGAAATAGATGGAGAGGAAAGAACTGCTATAAAATTAATAGTTCAACCTAGATAAAATAATTTTTAGTACCTTGAAGGACTTGAATTCAATTCAAGCCCTTTAATTTATTGTGGAAATGTGATAAATTATAAACTGTTGAATTATATACTTTGCAATATAAAATATTTTGGAGGATATTATGAATATAAAGGGACTTATACAACTAATTAGACCTAAACAATGGATTAAAAATTGTTTTGTATTTGCTGCAATAATTTTTTCAGGTAATTTTCTAAATATAACAATGTTATATTCTAATATAGTAACATTTTTATTATTTTGCCTGACTTCTTCTTCCGTATACATTTTGAATGATATTGTTGATATAGATAAGGACAGATGTCATCCACAAAAGAAATATAGACCGCTTCCAAGCGGGAAGGTATCTATAAAGTCTGCTGTTATACTGGATATATTAATAGTTATATCTGTTGCGCTTCTATCATTTTTGTATTTGGATATAAGAATATTATTTATTTTTGCAGTATATTTTGTAATTAATATACTGTACTCATTTAAATTAAAGAATGTAGTAATAATTGATGTAATGATAATAACCTTTGGTTTTGTGTTAAGAGTTGAAAGTGGAAGTATAGCAACCGGGGTACAGGTTTCACCATGGCTTTTCCTATGCACTATCCTTTTATCATTATTCTTAGCATTAAATAAAAGGAAAAGTGAGATTATTACTTTGAAGGATAAAAGCGCTAATCACAGAAAAATATTAGAAGAATACAGTGTTGCAATGATAGATAATATGTTAACAATAGTAACACCCTCAATATTAATGGCATACAGCTTATATACATTCAGTACAGTACAAAGTAAAACTATGATGTATACTATTCCATTTGTTTTATACGGGATATTCAGATATGAATATCTCATGGACAAGAAAAATATTGGAGGAAAACCAGAAGATGTTTTTGGCAGTGATCTTCCATTCCTAGTTAATATAATATTATGGGTAATTTCATCACTTATTATTATATACTTTAAATTATAAGGAGAAACAAAATGTATTTTGAAAAAATAACAACTAGAGAACATAATAGATATTATTTCTATATGTGTATTTTAAGCTTATTATTAAGCATACTATGGGTTTTATTTATTAACTCAGTTCCATTTTCCGATTTTGACTACTACTACAATTTAGCTAAACATATAGCTAATGGGGGTAAGTGGGGAGATACATATACATCTGTCGGCTATGCCATAGTGCTTGGCGGTGTTTTTAAAATATTTGGGGCAAGCGTTATGGTAGGAAAGATATTTAATATTGTTCTTACATTAATAAATAATATACTATTTTATAATATCTTAAATTGTGTTAATTTAAATAAAAGAGATAAAAAGATAATTTTTACATTGTTTGTATTGTTTCCAAATAATATTTTTTATAATAGTATTTTATGCACTGAAATACTATTTACATGTATACTGCTGTTAACAACTTTGGTTTATTTTAAGGATATAAAATACAAATATATAATTATGGGTATTTTAACTGGTATAAACAGCCTGGTAAAGCCTTTCTTCATAGTTATTTTCTTCGGTGTATTTATAGTAGAAATTTTAAAAGATAAAAAGTTTACTAAGGCCTTTACAAAAAGTATGACTGTACTTATTGTTTCTTTGATAACAATTTCTCCCTGGATTTACAGAAATACAAAATATATTGGTGAATTTACATCTATTTCAAATAATGGGGGTATTGTATTATATATAAACAATAATTCCACAAATAATATGGGAAGATGGATGCCCTCAGATAATGTTGAAAACTCAATTACAGTTACAGATAAATATAGATCTTCTAACAGAACACAGCAAAATAAAATGCTGTCACAGGCTGCAAAAAAGTGGATAGTTAATAATCCTAAAAGATTCATGGAGCTTGGCTTTAAAAGATTATATAATACATACTTTTTAGGGGATGACATTGGATACAGTATCTATGGATCAAGTCTTAGCAGTGCAGCAAGCCATAAATTATTTATCATTACAAATATTATAAGGAATTTAATATTTATTCCGGGAACTATAGGAATCTTAGCATATTCGATTTATATAATTGTAATGATATTTAAAAATAAAACTCAGAATTTAAATAAATGCAGTTTATTTTTCTTAATTTTATATTACATGTTTTCTTGTGTTTATTTTATCACTGAGGGACAGTCCAGGTACTCATTTCCTATTATTTTTGTAATGATATATTTCTTTTATTTTACATTTAAAAATGTCTTTAGTTATTTTACAAATAAGGAGAATCTGCTATGAACATGCTAGGTTTAATATTAACATCTGTTTTTTTAGGAGCTATGGGCCAGGTACTGGTAAAACTTGGTGCCACAAATTTAACTTTGGATTTTTCATCTAAATATATACTTTCAAGCATTTTGTCCATACTGAAAAATGTACCTGTTATGTGCGGCATAATATCTTATGGAATAAGCTTTTTACTTTGGATAAAAGTTTTAAGTAAGGTTGAGCTTAGTTATGCATATCCTATGGTAAGCTTAGGATATGTAATTGTTATGATATTTTCGTATTTCTTATTTAAAGAAAATATTTCACTTTTAAGGGTCATAGGGGTTATATTTATTATTATTGGTGTTGTACTCATATCAAGAAGCTAATTGCATAGATTTAATAAATGAATTTATATAGTTTAAATGTTTACAAATTGAAAGATAAATGTTATATTTATATCAATTGAATAATAACTTTCATTTTTTAGAAAAGATGAAAAGTTTAAGTTGTGGGGGTAATTAATATGATATTGTCAAAAAAAGCACTTCAAATTGAACCATCATTAACACTATCAATAACTGCAGCAGCAAAAAAAATGAAACTTGAAGGAATTGATGTGGTTGGATTTGGGGCCGGGGAACCTGATTTTAATACACCTTTAAATATTCAGCAGGCTGCAATAACTGCAATAAAAAAGGGGTTTACAAAATATACAGCAGCATCGGGAATAATAGAACTAAAAGAAGCTATAATAAAGAAGCTTAGAAATGACAATAATATAAAGTATAATGCATCACAAATTATTATATCAACTGGTGCAAAACAGTGTTTGTCAAATGTATTTCAAGCTATATTGAATCCAGGTGATCAGGTTTTAATTCCAATACCATACTGGGTAAGTTATCCTGAACTGGTGAAATTGGCAGACGGTATACCCGTATTTGTAAAAACATCTGACAGTAACAATTTTAAGTACACTATTGATGAACTGGAGAAAAATGTAACAGAAAAAACAAAAGCCATTTTAATTAATAGTCCAAACAATCCTGCTGGATTTGTTTATTCAAAGGAAGAATTAATTTCACTTGCTGAGTTTGCAAAGAAACATGATATATTTATAATATCAGATGAAATATATGAAAAACTTATATATGGAGATGAAAAGCATATCAGCATAGCAAGCCTTTCTAAGGATGCTTACAACAGGACTGTAGTAATAAATGGAGTTTCAAAGACATATGCCATGACAGGATGGAGAATTGGATATGCTGCAGGCCCTGAGGAAGTAATTAAGCTTATGTCAAATATTCAAAGCCATACTACATCAAATGCAAATTCTATAGCTCAATATGCATCGGTAGAGGCATTAAATGGAGATAAGAGTGAAGTTGAAAAAATGATACAGGAATTTGCAAAAAGAAGAAATTATATGGTAGAAAGACTTGATGAGATTAAAGGATTAAGCTGTATTAAACCTAAGGGAGCTTTTTATGTAATGGTTAATCTGGATAGTGCTATAGGTAAAAAGGCAGATAATACAGTTATTGAGGATTCAATAGTATTTTCAAAGTTACTTTTAGAAAAGGAAAAAGTGGCGGTAATTCCTGGAGCAGCCTTTGGAATGAATAATTATATAAGGCTTTCATATGCAACTTCAATGGAGAATATTAAAAAAGGACTGGATAGAATTAATAGATTTATGCTGTACATTAAATAACTATTAATTTTATTTGAGATATTTTATGACTTTTTAAGTTTTTTTTAAATTAAATTGTGCAAAATGTAATTTATTCTAAACTTCAGGTTGAACTTTTGGTCAAAAATGATATAATTATGTAAGTGGTGTTTTACACAATAGTATATAATACAAATTAATAGGGGTGAAATGAATGGTATCTAAAGAAGTTATAGTAAAAAGCTCAACAGGCTTACATGCTAGACCAGCTACTTTGTTAGTAAAAAAGGCTTCTTCTTTTAAATCAGATATATCTGTAGAATTTAATGGAAAGAAAGCAAATGTTAAAAGTTTAATTGGTGTATTATCTCTTGGAGTAACTAAAGATTCCAAGATTAAAGTTATTGCATCAGGCGATGACGAAGCTTTAGCAGCTGAAGAAATCGTTAAACTTATTGAATCTATAGAAGAATAATATTGATGTATAAATAAAAGGCTCCAAGGAGCCTTTTATTTATTATGCTTTTATGGAGCTTTTCATTTTAATAAGAATTAATATCATATTAAGACCAGCAATACCTAATAAAATATAAATTATTCTTGCAATCATAGGAGCAGGCTCACCAAATATTGCTGCTATTATATTAAAATTGAACAGCCCTAATAATCCCCAATTTATGGCCCCTAAAATAACAAGTATAGAAGAAATTTTGTCCATTAAATTAAATTTATACATTAAAGTCCTCCAAACATATTATTTCCTAATAGATTATATTTAAAAATATGAAAAATAGAACATATTTTATAAATAAAAATAGAAATTGACGAACATAATATATACAATAATAAATAACATATGCTATAATATGAATGAATTGTATAAAATATATATTATTATGCGTAAGGAGAATTTAATTATGAGAAATACATATAATACTCCATTAAACTCCAGGTATGCTTCTAAGGAAATGAGCTATTTATTCTCAGAAGAAATGAAATTCAAAACCTGGAGAAAATTATGGATAGCTTTAGCTGAAGGAGAGAAGGAATTGGGATTACCCATCACTGAGGAACAAATAAATGAGCTTAAAGCTTACAAAGATAATATAAATTATGATGTTGCAGAGGAAAGAGAAAAGGTTGTCAGACACGATGTAATGAGCCATGTATATGCCTACGGAGTTCAATGCCCTAATGCAAAGGGCATAATTCATCTTGGAGCAACCAGCTGTTATGTTGGAGATAATACAGATTTAATAATAATGAGAGAAGCAATGCTTTTAATTAAGAAAAAGATTATAAATATTATAAATGCTTTATCAAAGTTTGCTGTAAAATATAAAGAAATGCCTACTTTAGGTTTTACTCATCTTCAGCCAGCGCAATTAACCACTGTTGGAAAAAGAGCAACATTATGGATTCAGGATTTGATTCTGGATATAGAAAATTTAGATTATGTTATTGAAAACTTAAGATTCAGAGGAGTTAAAGGTACAACAGGTACACAGGCAAGTTTTATGGAATTGTTTAATGGTAATGAAGAACTTGTAAAAAAACTGGATAGGATAGTTACAAATAAAATGGGATTTACTAAAGAATTTATGGTCACAGGGCAGACATATCCTAGAAAAGTTGACTCAATAATATTAAATACCATTTCTGAAATTGCACAAAGCGGGTATAAATTCAGCAACGATATCAGACTTCTTCAAAGTATGAAGGAAATTGAAGAGCCTTTTGAAAAAAATCAAATAGGATCATCTGCCATGGCATATAAGAGAAACCCAATGAGAAGTGAACGTTTGGGTGCTTTAGCAAGATATATAATCGTAAATTCATTGAATCCTGCAATAACAGCAGCTACTCAATGTTTTGAAAGGACGCTTGACGATTCTGCTAACAAGAGAATAGCAATACCAGAAGCTTTTCTTGCATTAGATGGAGTTCTTAACCTGTATTTAAACATAAGCAGCAATTTAGTTGTTTATGATAAAGTTATCAAATCCCATGTGAATAATGAGCTGCCATTTATGGCTACAGAAAATATTCTAATGGAATGCGTAAAAAGAGGAGGAGACAGACAGGATCTTCATGAAAAAATCAGAATTCATTCTATGGAAGCTGGAAAAAGAGTTAAGGAATTAGGATTAAATAACGACTTAATTGAAAGAATAATAAATGATAAAGCCTTTGGACTTTCAAAAGATGAAATATTGTCTTTAATTGATCCAAAAAAGTTTACTGGAAGAGCTGCAGGGCAGGTTGATGATTTTATAGCAGAACAGGTAAAACCTATTTTGGAATCAAATAAAGAAAGTCTTGGTGTTGAATCAGAAATAAATGTATAAATAAAAGCATGAAGCAGGTTAGCTTCATGCTTTTATTTTTACTTAAACAAATGAGGATTAAAGTTAACATAATAAGTATTATTAATGTTTTTAATGCAGGTATACCATTTGCTCTGATTTATAAATATAAATAATAATAAAATTTAAAGGTACAAAAAGCTAGTTGATACACATTCTAAAAATATAATAAACATATAAAACGGTGCTATGTCAAAAATTGTAACTATATATAAAAATGAATCAACATAATTATGCCCAGGCTGTGAACTGTTATGATTGTGGTAATAATGCCCATAATTAATAACATGTGTTAATAACTTATTATTAAATTATTTTTGTATAACTGTATCAATAATATTAAATGTAAGGTATAACAGATATTATCAGCAACCCTCTTTTACAGTTATACCATTCTCAATTGAAATTAACATATTGAAAGGTGATATATTATTATAAAATGACAAATATATACAACATATTTACTGAGCATTCAAATTGCTGACTATAGTATAGAAAAATAGATAAAATTTTAATAATTCTAAGTTATATATAAAATATTTTAAAAACATTATTGCAGTAAATAAAAAATTTATTGAAAAAAGAAGGATTTTCACTCCCCTGCGTAGAATATTATATTCGCTAAATAACCATTTAGCGAAGTTGTAACTTATTTTTATTGTAAAAAGAAGGCGGAATAATGAAATATGATTTGAAAAATGTTTTTGACCCGGATTTGCCCAAAAGCGTTAATGACTTTTTTAATTATTTAGATACCATCAAGGGAAAATCAAAAAATACTATAGATGGCTATAAAGTTGATCTAACAATGTTTTTTAGATTTTTAAAATTATATAAAGGTATTACAAGTAAGACGGATGCATTTGAGCAGATAAAGATAAATGACATTGATAATAAATTTATAAGAGATATCAGTCTCCAGGATCTATATGCTTTTATTGCCTTTGCTGAGAGCTATAGAAATAACGGAAATTATGCCAGAGCCAGAAAAGTAGCTACTTTGAAATCCTATTTTAAATATCTTCAAGGCAAAGCAAAGATAATAGATGAAAATCCTGCTATGGAGCTGGAATCTCCAAAGATAAATAAGAGAAACCCTATTTATCTTACATTGGATGAAAGCAAAAAGCTTCTAAAATCTATTGATGGCAGATATAAAGAACGGGATTACTGCATTATTACCATTTTTTTAAATTGTGGATTAAGACTTTCAGAGCTTTGCGGAATAAATATTTCTAATTTAAAGGAAGATACTCTTACTGTAATTGGCAAAGGAAATAAGGAAAGAACAGTGTATCTAAATAATGCATGCATTAAGGCCATTAATAATTATTTGCAGGTAAGGAACCTGGATTTTGATAAAATTAAGGACAAGGATGCCCTTTTTATTAGTAAGAATTATACAAGAATTAATAAAAGATCTGTTGAATTAATGTTAAAGAAGTATCTGAAACAATCTAATTTAGATGTGGAAAAATATACTCCTCATAAGCTTCGTCATACTGCTGCCACTTTGATGTACAAGTATGGTAATGTGGATATCAGAAGTCTGCAAAAGATACTTGGGCATGAGAATATTTCAACTACTCAGATATATACACATGTTGACGATGAAAAACTTAGAGAAGCTGTAAATTCCAATCCTCTAAGTGATGAGGAAGAGTAAAGCAAAAGCATGGAAGGATTCAGCCCCATGCTTTTTACCATTAATTTTTGTATTTTGATGGCTTGAGTTTTATTAAACCTGGAAATTGTTCTTCAAATAAACTATCTAATTTGGTGTTGTCTTCTAATACTTCACCTAATCCATTAACATCATCAATAAATTCCACATTCATGTCCATTACGTCAACATAATCATCATTATTGTAATTTGAATCATGTTCTTCCGTTGAGTAATCATCATCTAAATATTCATCATCGGAGCAGTCATCCTCTGAATATTCATCATCAGAACAATCCTCATCATGGTGTTCTTCTATATTAGTTTCTTCATGCTGGATTTTATCAGCATATTTTTCATCTTCAATAATTTCATCTATTTTAATTGCCTTTGTGTCTATCCACTGCTCTTCCAGGCATTTACCGCAGTTATTGCATATTTTATTTGGGTCTAAATCACAAATATCGCATTTCCCGCAATCATCACAGGATTTATTATCGTCAAATATACATTTTTTTTCTTTCATCATTTTATCCCTCTAATTTATATAATTTCGTTTATTTTCTTGTACATTATATCAAAGTAATAATATTTTATCAAATATATATATTGTGTTTTTTGGGCATAATAAGAACATAAGTTTGATGTTTCACATTTTATATGATATAATTACTTTAAAGATTGTGAGGTGTTGATGAATGACCGAACCTAAAAGTTCAAAGCAAAAAGAAATATATGATTACATAAAAAGTCAAATACATTTAAAAGGTTATCCCCCTTCTGTTAGGGAAATATGCAGCGCTGTAGGTCTGAGTTCTACATCTACTGTGCATGGCCATTTAGCAAGACTTGAGAAAAAAGGCCTGATAAGAAGGGATCCTACTAAACCAAGGGCTATTGAAGTTTTAGAAGAAACTTCTATGAGAAAAGAATTAGTGGATATTCCAATCATTGGAACTGTAACTGCCGGAAAGCCAATTTTGGCAATAGAAAATATAGAGGATTCTTTTCCTATACCTATCAGTTATATTAAAAGTAATAATCAGCATTTCATGTTGAAGGTTAAAGGCGAAAGTATGATTGATGCAGGTATATACAGTGGAGATTTAGCAATTATTGAGCAGGTTAGCACTGCAGAAAATGGCGAAATTGTTGTTGCGCTAATAGGAAATGAAGCTACTATAAAAAGGTTTTATAAGGAAGAAGGCCATATACGTCTTCAGCCTGAAAATAAAACTATGAGTCCAATTATAGTTGATGACTGTCAAATCCTTGGCAGACTTGTTGGATTATTTAGAGATTATAAATAAAAAATATAAGCTGCTTATGTTAAAGCAGCTTATATTTTTATCTATTTTGAATTTTTTAAAACCTCTGTAAGTGCAATTAATATTCCTATTTTAGCATGGTCAAAATTCAAACCGCCTTGAAGATAACCTATGTAAGGTTCCCTTATTGGTGCATCTGCAGAAAGTTCTATGGATGATCCCTGAATAAATGATCCTGCTGCCATTATTACCTTATCTTCATATCCTGGCATATCCCATGGCTCGCATTGAACAAAGGAATCAACTGGGGACCCCTTTTGAATTCCCTTACAAAAACTTATCAATTTATTTTTATCATTAAATTTAATGGATTGAATTATATCACTTCTTTTATCTGTGTACTTAGGAAGCACTTCAAAACCTGCAAGTTCCATGATCCTGGCACAGAATATTGCCCCTTTTAAAGCTTCAATAGAAACATGAGGAGCAAAGAATAAGCCTTGAAACAAAAGCCTCATTACACCAAAGGTAGAGCCGCACTCTCCCCCTATTCCAGGGACAGTCAGCCTGTATGAAGCTTGCAGCACATATTCCTCTTTGCCTGCAATATATCCTCCTGTTGGAGCTATTCCTCCACCAATATTTTTTATCAAAGAACCAGCAATTAAATCAGCTCCTACTTCAGTAGGTTCTTTTGTGTCAATAAACTCACCATAGCAATTATCTACAAAGCAGATAACATTTGGATTAATATTTTTTACAAAATCAATTATTTCCTTTATTTCAGAAATAAGTAATGATTTTCTCCATCCATAACCTGTAGAACGCTGAATATGAACTATTTTAATACTTGCATCAGTTGTTAATGCTTGTCTGATTCCATCAAAATCTACTTTTCCCTGGCTGGTTAAATCTATTTGTTTGTATTTAACGCCAAAATCTTTTAAAGAACCAATATTCTTATTACCGCTGATTCCAATAATGCTATGTAAAGTATCATATGGTTCTCCACATACAGAAAGCAGAGTATCACCGGGTCTTAAATTGCCAAAAAGTGCTGCACCTAAGGCATGTGTTCCATTGACGAAATGAGGTCTTACCAAAGCAGATTCAGTATTAAAAATCCTGGCATATACTTTATCAAGGGAGTCTCTTCCTATATCTCCATATCCGTAACCAGTAGAATTTGTAAAATGTGAATCGCTTATTCTTTCATCCTGAAAAGCCTTTAGTACTTTTATCTGATTAAATTCCCTAATCTCATCATATGCATTAAACTGAGAACTTATATCCTTCATAGTCTGTTCATATAAATCTATCACGGCATCACTTATGCCATATGTATTTTTTAAATTATCCTTTGTTGCGTCAAGCATTTACTACTTAACCTCCTTCTAAAAAAGTCACTATAAAATATAATCTAAAGTAAATATCCATAGAGTAACAAAATATATAATAGCATATAAAAAAAGAATAGGCAAACTGGAAGCCTATTCTTAAATTTCATCTTCTTCGTTACTTGTAAATAATACAGGTTTAAATGGAGTTATTGTGGATATAGCATGCTTATATATCATCATTTGTCTTCCATCACAATCTAATACTACGGTAAAGCTGTCAAAACCTTTAACAATACCTTTTAACTGAAATCCATTTGTCAAATAAACAGTTACTGTTATTTTATTTTTTCGAGTGCTATTTAAAAATATATCCTGAAGATTGTTTGTAGTTTTATTCATATATTTCACCCTCCATACATAAGTTTATCTTTGTTTAATTCTATATTAATGTAGTAAAATCCTTTATTTTTAATAAAATAATTGCTCCTTTATTCTGCCTTTTATGTACTTAACAATATCATCTTCACTGGAAAAGGAATCCTTATCCACCCACTGAACTCTGTTATCTTTTCTAAACCATGTTAACTGCCTTTTTGCATAGTTTCTGCTGCCCTTTTTAATTAAATATACGGCTTCATCAAAAGAAATTTTACCTTCTAAATAATAGAGCATTTCTTTATACCCTATTCCTTTCATGGATTGCATGTTTTCATTTAACCCCATGTGTTTCAGCATTTTTACTTCATTGACAAGACCACTTTCAATCATTTTATCTACTCTTTGATTTATTCTGTCATATAGTTTTTTTCTGTCCATAGTCAAAACGAAATAAGTAATGTTATATGGAATATCATGAACCTTTTTTTCTGAATTAAACCTACTAATTGGAGTGCCAGTTAATTTATATACCTCTAATGCTCTTATTACCCTTTTTAAATCATTTGGAAACAATTTATGGTATGATGCAGGGTCAATATCTTTAAGCATTTCATGAACATAAATTTTACCCTTTAAGCTGGCCTGCTCCTGAAGATATTTTCTATATTCCATATCGCAGTCAGCAGCTGTAAAATCATAATTGTTAATCAACGAGTTAATATATAATCCTGTGCCCCCCACCAGCATAGGAATTTTGTTATTTAAAAGAACACTGTCAATTGCCTCTTCTGCCATGCTTTTATAATCAGAAACAGTAAAATTTTCTTTTGGATCTAAAAAGTCAATTAAATGATGTACAATGCCATTCATTTCTTCTTTTGTTACCTTAGCTGAACCTATATCCATGTATTTATATATCTGCATTGAGTCTGAGGATATAATCTCTCCATTTAATTCTTTTGCAAGTTTTATGGAGATATGAGTTTTTCCTACTCCCGTTGGGCCTGCCAGGATGACTAAGTTTTTCATTATTTTCCTCCTTAGTATGTAGATATTTATTTTTCTACTGTTTATTGAATTCTTTTGAACTTTTTTTCAATATCATATAAATCCATTTTAATAATTGTAGGCCTCCCATGAGGACAGGTAAATGGATCTTCAATATAACGCAGTTCTTCAATTAAAGATTTCATTTCAATATCACTAAGAGGGTCATTTGCCTTAATTGCTGCCTTACAAGCCTGGGTTGCAATGGAATTGTATTTAACAGCATCTTTTTCCCCTGTTCCCATATTCTTTAAATTATCTAAAATATCCATAAAAAGATTTTTTAAATTAGGCTTGCCTAGTATAACAGGAACTTCTCTGATTGTTATGGTATTATCCCCAAATATCTCTATTTTAAAACCTGTGTTTTCGAATATTTCCTTAAAGTCGTTATAGTATGCAAAATCCTCTGGAGTCAGCTCTACAACTAATGGTGATAAAAGTAACTGGCTCACTACATGTTTTTCTAAAATACTTTTTTTAAATTTTTCAAATAATATCTTTTCATGAGCTGCATGCTGATCAATCATATAAAGAGTATCATTATATTCTGCAATTATATAGGTTTTATGAAATTGGCCTATTATATTTAATGAAGGAAATTTTGGAACTCCTTCAGTTTTGCTGATTTCATAATTAGCGGTTTTATTTGTTTTTTCAGTGACTAAATAGTTTTCTTTATTTAAATTAACGTTATTAGCAGTATATTCAGCTTTTGGATGTATATTTGTATTTTCCTTATTATTTTCTGAAATATAATGACTATAATTATTGTTGGAACTTATTTCATTTATATTACCATTAGATTCACTTTTCAGATCAATTGGTATCTGCACTATGGTTTTAGGCATGCTTTCAGATGAGGTATCTTCCTTATTAAATGATTTAAATAAATATTGTCTTAACGCTTCATGAACAGCATCGAATACCAATTTATAAATATATCTGTCATCTCTGAATTTTAATTCTGATTTAGTTGGATGAACATTAACATCAATAAATTCGGGGTAAATATCCAAGCAAAGTATAAAAAAAGGAAATTTATTTATAGTTAAAAATGATTTAAATGCATTTTCTACAGCTGCAGTAATGGATTTATTTTTTATATACCTTTTATTAACAAAGATACTTTGATTATTTCTGCTTCCCCTGCTTATTTCAGAATTTCCAATAAACCCATACACAGAAGCAATATCAGAAACTTTTTCAAATGGTATTATATTTTCATATATACTTCTGCCATAAATGCTTCTAATGGTTTCTTTCATGCTTCCAGTACCATAAGTTGTCATAACAGTTTTACCATTGTTTATATACTTAAAACTAATATCAGAGTTTACTAATGCCAGTCTGCTAATAATATCTGAAATAGATGCTGTTTCTCTTTGGGGAGATTTTAAAAACTTCTGCCTTGCAGGTACATTATAAAATATATCAGATACACATATAGAAGTTCCCACATTGGATGCAGCTTCAGATATTTTTTCTACTTTGCCTCCTGAAATTTTTATTTCTTTTCCAAAATTAAAATCTCTTGTTCTGCTTTTTAGAGTTAATTTTGATACTGCAGCTACACTTGCCAAAGCCTCTCCCCTAAACCCCATGGTTTTTATAGAATATATGTCTTCTATTTTTGAGATTTTACTGGTAGCATGAGGAGAAAATGCTTTCTCAATATCATCTGGGTGGATTCCGCTGCCATCATCAATGATATTTATAAATTTTTCTCCACCCTCACCTATTTCTATTATAATGTTTTTAGCCTCAGCATCTATGCTGTTTTCAACAAGTTCCTTAACTACAGAGGAAGGTCTTTCTACAACCTCACCTGCAGCAATTTTATTAGAAGTACTACTATCTAATATATTAATTCTACCCAATTAGAGCACCTTCTTATATTGTTATTGAATGTCTTTAGCTTTATTTATTAATTCATAAAGCTTATTAAATCCTTCCATTGGATTCATATCCAGAATATTAAGATCAGATAATTCCTTTATAAGGGCATTTTTCTTAAGGTCCATAAAATCAATTTGTTTTACAGCCGTATCTTTCTTTTTAGTCTTATTTTTTTTAGCTGCATTATTATCTGCAGCAATTTCATTTATATCTAAATGTCCGCTTTTTTCAAGCTCAATATTTTTTAATATTTCTTTAGCCCTGGATATAACAGCATGGGGAAGACCAGCTAATTTAGCAACCTCAATACCATAAGACTGATCAGCACCTCCGCTTACTATTTTTCTAAGGAATATTATTTCATCTCCCATCTCTTTAACTGAAACGGAATAATTTTTAACTCCAGGCACTGTATTCTCTAACTGTGTAAGTTCATGGTAGTGAGTTGCAAAAAGTGTTTTGCATTTTAGGTTTTTGTTATTGCAGATGTACTCAATAACTGCCCATGCTATACTTAAACCATCGTAAGTACTGGTTCCTCTTCCAACTTCATCAAGTAAAATCAAACTCTTTTTTGTTGCATTTTTTAGTATATTTGAAACTTCCCACATTTCCACCATAAATGTACTTTTACCAGCTGATAAATCATCTGAAGCTCCTATTCTGGTAAATATTTTATCACAAATGGATATCTTTGCATAACTTGCAGGTACGAAGCTTCCTATTTGAGCCATTAAGGTAATTAAAGCAACCTGTCTCATATAAGTGGATTTACCTGCCATGTTAGGGCCTGTAATAAGCAGCATCTGCTCTTTTTTAGTATTGATTAAAGTATCATTAGTAACAAAGTTTCCATTAGAAATTACTTTTTCAACCACAGGATGCCTGCCATCTTTTATTTCAGTTTCGTCACCTTCTGTAATAACAGGCTTACAATAGTTGTTCTCAAGTGCCGATGTGCTTAAAGAGCTTAAGCAGTCAATTTCAGATACAATTTTAGCACATAATTTCATTCTATTCAGCTGAGTTTCAATTTTCTCTCTTACCTCTGTAAAAAGATTATATTCCAAAACTGTTAACTTTTCTTCTGCACCAAGTATTTTATCTTCCATTTCCTTCAGTTCAGGAGTTATATATCTTTCAGCATTTGCAAGGGTCTGCTTTCTTATGTATCTTCCTTCAGGTACAGAGCTGAGATTAGACTTTGTAATTTCTATATAATAACCAAAAACCCTATTATATCCTACTTTTAAAGATTTAATCCCTGTAAACTCTCTTTCTTTATTTTCTAAGGAAGCAATCCATTCCTTACCATGAGATTTAGCATCTCTAAGCTCATCTACCTCCTCATTGTATCCATCCTTTATTATGTTACCCTCTTTAACTGAAATAGAAGGATTTTCAATAATGGATTTATTAAGAAGGTCATAAATATCTTCCAGGGTATCTAATTTATTATACATCTTTAAAAATAAGTTGCTTTTTAAACCAGATAAAATATTTTTTATCTGAGGAAGTTTACTTATGGAAAGCTTTAATGAAATCAGTTCCTTAGCATTAACATTTTTTGATGCAATTTTTCCTACTATACGTTCAATATCATAAATATCTTTTAAAGAATCCTTTAAATCCTCATGACATGTATAATTATTAATTAACTCTTCAACTGCATTTAGTCTATCTTCAATTAATGTTTTATTTACCAGTGGCTCCTCTATCCATTTTCTAAGAGCCCTGCCTCCCATAGCAGTATTTGTCTTATCTAAAATCCAAAGAAGAGAACCTTTTTTAGACTTTTCTCTGATGTTTTCAGTTATTTCAAGATTTCTCCTTGTATTTATATCCATACTGAGGAAGTCATCAACACTGTAGTAATCAAATAAATTTATATGACTTACATCATTTTTCTGAGTTTCATGAATATATAGAAGTAAAGACGAAGAAGCCTTTAAAGCTGATTCATTATAAAGGCTTATATCAAAATCTTTAAACTGATGTTTAAGTTTTTCTATAGAACTATTATCATAATATGAACTATTTAAAACTGTAAAATAACAGTTAACTCTTTCTTTTAGAACATTTTCATTCTTTTTATCTATATCCTGCTGAATCAAAATTTCCTTAGGTGAAAACTTGGAGATTTCATCAAGTACCAGATTTATATTTTGACTGCAGTTAGTCACATTAAATTCACCTGTAGAAACATCTGAAGTGGCAATGCCAATAGTGTCTGAGGATTTGTCTATATAAATACTCATTACATAGTTATTTCTTGTTTCATCAAGATAATCTGACTCAGTATATGTTCCTGGAGTAATTATTTTAATTAAATCTCTTTTAACTATACCTTTTGCCAGTGCAGGATCTTCCATCTGTTCACAAATTGCAATTTTATAACCTTTGTTTACAAGTCTGCCAACATATGTATTGGCTGCATGATAAGGTATACCGCACATAGGAGCTCTTTTATCCATACCGCAGTCCCTGCCTGTAAGAACCAATTCAAGTTCTTTTGATGCAATTTCTGCATCTTCAAAAAACATCTCATAAAAATCTCCAAGTCTAAAAAAAAGAATGCAGTCCTTAACACTTTCCTTAATTTCTAAATACTGCTGCATCATAGGAGTTAATGACATATTAAGTTCCCCCTTGTCTCTTGTAAAAAAAGCTCTATTAAAGAGCTTTTATATTTCTTCTCCGTTTAATGAAAATGTGGTTACTTTTGTGATTTTTACATTAACCAATTTTCCTATGCTGTCTTTATTTCCAATAAAATTCACAAGTTTGCCCGTTCTTGTTCTTCCCATGAGTTTAGTTTCATCATTTTTGCTTAATCCCTCAACTAAAACTTCAACGGTACTTTTAAGGTATGTCTTATTTATAGCTTCGCTGCAGCTATTTACAGCATCAACTAATCTATTAAATCTGGCATGTTTAATATCTTCACTTATCTGATCTTCCATAGTGTCAGCAGGTGTTCCACCCCTTCTGGAATAAAGGAAAGTGAATGCTGAATCATAACATACTTCCTTAACTAAGCTTAAAGTATCTTCAAAATCCTCTTCTGTTTCTCCTGGAAATCCAACTATTATATCAGTTGTTAATGCTGCATTTGGAATCTTATCTTTTATCTTTCTAACTAAATTCAAGTACTGCTCTCTTGTATAATGCCTGTTCATTTTCTTTAAAATATTAGTGGATCCTGACTGAACAGGTAAATGAATCTGCTCACAAACTTTTTCACATTCAGCCACTGCATTTATAACATCATCGCTTAAATCCTTTGGATGGGATGTCATAAATCTAATTCTTTCAAGGCCTGGAATCTTATTGATTCTTCTTAATAAATCTGCAAAATTTATAGATGGATTTAAACCTTTGCCATAGGAATTAACATTTTGACCAAGTAATGTTATCTCCTTATATCCCTTTGACACAAGATCAATTACTTCATTTTCTATATCTTCAGGCATTCTGCTTCTTTCTCTTCCTCTTACATAAGGAACAATGCAGTAAGTACAAAAGTTATTGCAGCCATACATTATTGTGACAAATGCCTTAACACTGCTAAGCCTGTCAATTGGAAGGCCTTCTATAATGTCTTCTTCCTTATCCTGAATATCGATAACTGATCTTCCCTCTGTCTGAACTGCCTTTATATACTGCGGCAGTCTATGGGCATTGTGTGTTCCAAAAATAATATCCACAAAAGGAAATTTCTTAATTATCTTTTCTGCCATACCCTTTTGCTGCATCATACAGCCGCATACTGCTATAATTAAGTCAGGCTTATTATTTTTTAGATGCTTTAATGCTCCTATATTTCCAAAAACCTTCTGCTCTGCATTTTCTCTTACACAGCATGTGTTAAATATTATTATGTCTGATTTGGATTTATCATCAGTTCTTTTATAACCTAATGCTTTAAGCACTCCTGAATGCTTTTCTGAATCTTCTTCATTCATCTGACATCCCCAGGTATCTATATAAAAATATTTCTGTATGCTGTTATTTAATAACTTTTCCATTAGTTTTCCACCTCATATTTGTTTTTGTTATGTTGATTTTGACTAATTAATTATACTATATTTTAATTTTTTAATCTATTTTTTTGTATCATTGCTCACTTCATTTATTTCAGAGTCAGTTAAGTCATAAATTGAGTATACAATATTATTCAAAGAGTTTACTAGGAATTTATCTGGCTTTGAATTTAAAGCTATCTGCTTAGATATTTTATTTACAACATCACATATAATTTTCATATGCCTGTCACTGCACTTTTTTATTGGTATTATATCTAAATTATATTTCTTTAATTGAGGTGTGGAATGTAAATTAGTTATTAAAAATCTTCTGTAATACCAGTTCATTAAATCTGAGTTTAAAATAGCAAGTACATAATTTACTGGGAAACTATTATCTTTTGATATAAGCCCATATAAAGACTGTTCAATGAATGTTCCATTTTTGTCATAAGCCGCAGTTAAAAAAGCTCCAGTTTTTTTTACCAGAAGTTTTGGAGAATTTAACTTTTCAATGTTGGTAGTGCCGCCTTTTAAATTATTCTTTAAATAAGGATAATAAAAATGATCATTTATTGCAAATGGGCTGATACATTTACCCTTTAGTATTTTTATATACTCCAAACCCAATTGTGATCTTGTAATTAATGATTTATCACCAATAAATCCTGTATAACTGCAGAATATATCTGATAAATGAGTGCTGTTCTGCTCTATTTTTATTTTAAGTTTTTCAGAAATGTGATTTGGATAATTGAATTCAAAATTTGCATTTTTTAAAAAAATATTCTGATTAAATTTATATTGTTCACTGTTAATTTCAAGTGAAGTCCTACAGCATAAATCAGGCATAGAATTTTTAACCTGTAATATTATAGATTCAGCTATAACACTAGAATATCTCCCATTTACAATAATTTTTTCAATAATAAAATTCTTCATTAAATAAAGCCTGAAATCTTTTAAATATTTATTATAGCACAATCTGTCTGGAATTAGGAAACACATTACTCCATTTAATTTTAATAAACCAAGTGATCTTTTTATGAAGTAAATATATAGATTAGGAAGATAGTTACTGATTTTATATATTTCTTTATAATAGTTTTTTGCATTACTGCTGATATCAATTTTATTTTTTCTTGAAAGTGAAACCCATGGAGGGTTGCCAAGAATAATATCAAATTTATTATTCCATATTGATTTATTACTGCATCTTTGCTCCCATTGTACAAGACTATCACAGTAATCTATATTAAACGTTATATTATTTATTTCTGGATTTAAAAAGAATAACGTAATAATTGTAATAGACACTGCAAAATAATCTTTATCTGCACCATAAATGCAATTGTTTATAATATGGTAATGTAAATTATCCTCTATCCAGTAATCTTTTCCACTTACCATATATTTTTTACTATCTAAAGTTACAGTATACTTTTCCATGCTGAATTTATCATTTAAATTATTTATTATGCTTTTAAATTTGGAATATAGCAATTCATAGGCTTTTACTAAAAATAATCCACTGCCGCAGCATGGGTCTATAACTTTTATGTTTGGATTTTCCTCTATATTAGCTTTATCTATTGTTAAATTCAAAATTGTGTTTATATTATAGCTGTCAGTATAAAAAACCCCCATATTCTTACGGCAGCTGTTAGATATTATTCTCTCATAAGCTTCTCCCAGTATTGATATATCAAGTGAATTATATTTATTCAATATTTTCATTATTAGATTATATGTATTAATGTTTAATTCCTTCATTGATGCAGAATAGTTTATTTTATATAATTTGAATCTATTCTTAATTCTTTCATTAATGCTGTTAAGTTTAAAACCATAAAATAAAGATAATAAATCAAAAAAGGATGAATTAATAAAGTCATCAGAATTTAATAATGCAGCAATATATTCCTTATTTACCTCTTTAAATTTAAAAATATAATAGCATAATATTAATTTTAAATATGAATTTATAATTAAATTATTTATATCTTCAAACTTAACATTATCATTTCCATTATTTAATACTATCTTATTTTTAAACTGAATAAAATATTTCAAAAGCCTTTTCATATCATATTCACTTATCATAAAACCACTCCGATAAAAATAAAATTATTATTTACCTATAACTATATTTTACCATAATACAGGCAATACATATTAAATAAATAGATAAATTATTTTAAATAATAATATGCTTTGCAATATTGTGTTAAATGACTAATATGTATACATATAATATAAATAATGAAGTATATATTTCATTATCTACTAAATTTTAGAAGGAAAAATGATTTATATGTAGAATTAACTATATTAGAAAGTAAATTAATAATTTTAAATTAGGGGGTGCTTTTGTGAATTTACGTTTTGCTGATAGAACATCTTTTCTGAAGGCTTCAGAGATAAGGGAACTTTTAAAGCTTACCGAAAAGCCGGAGGTTATTTCTTTTGCCGGAGGATTACCTGCTCCTGAACTTTTTCCTATTGAAAAAATTGAGAAAATATCTCAAAAAGTTTTAGAAGAAGATGGAAGAAGCGCTTTACAATACAGTGCTACCGAGGGATATAAACCACTTAGAGAAATAATTGCAAAACAAAGGATGATTCCAGTTGGTATAAATGTCACATACGATAATATACTGATAACCAGCGGTTCACAGCAGGCATTAGAATTTTCTGCAAAGCTTTTTGTCAATAAAGATGATATAATTATGTGTGAAAGTCCAAGTTATCTTGGTGCCATTAATGCTTTTAATGCATATCAGCCTAAATATGTAGAAATCCCAATGGATGAATTTGGCATGAAGGTTGATGTTCTTGAAGAACAGCTTAAAAAACATCCTGATGCAAAGATGATATATACTATCCCGGATTTTCAAAATCCTTCTGGCAATACCATGAGTATTGAAAGAAGAAGAAAAGTAGCTGAATTAGCTGCAAAGTATAAAATTCCCGTTATAGAAGACTGTCCTTACGGAGAATTAAACTTTGAAGGTAAGCCATATCCATCTATTAAAAGTTTTGACACTGAAGGATATGTGATATATTTGGGAACATTCTCAAAAATCTTCTGTCCTGGATATAGAATAGGCTGGGTATGTGCTGAGCCTGAAATATTGAAGAAGTATATCTTGGTTAAACAAGGTGCAGATTTGCAATGCAGCACTATTTCCCAGAGAGAAATTGCATTATTTATGGAAACATATAACCTAAATAATCATATAGAAAATATAAAAATAGTATATAAAAACAGAAGAGATTTAATGCTTAAGACTATGAAAGAAAATTTCCCTAAAGAAGTAATTTACACACATCCTAAAGGTGGTTTATTTACATGGGTTCAATTGAGAGAAGATATAGATGCAAATGAAGTTTTACAACAGGCACTTAAAGAAAATGTTGCATTTGTTCCTGGAGCATCTTTCTTCCCAAACGGCGGCCACAAAAATTACTTTAGAATGAATTACTCTAACATGTGTGAAGACAAAATTGTTGAAGGTGTAAAAAGATTAGGAAAAGTATTAGATAAGTACTATAAGTAATATATAATATTCCTCCCTTTTGGGCAAAATAAGAACAAAGGGAGGAATGTATATGTATGATGCAAAGTTAGAAAATAAAAATGATGAAAAAGATTTAAAATTTGATTGTATTGAAGACAGAAGCTATTTTATGAGAATTCAAAGTGAAGAGCTGTTTAATTGCAAATCTTCATATGTACCAATAGAAAATTTAATACAATAATATCTAATTTTATTTAAAGCTATGGGGGGACTAAAGTGAAATTATCAAATAGAATATCAAATATGCAGTTTTCTCCAATAAGAAAACTTTCACCTTACGCTGACATTGCAGCAAAAAATAACATAAAAGTTTATCATCTAAATATCGGCCAGCCTGATATTAAAACTCCGGAATGCTTCTTTAAAGCAGTTAATAATTTCGATGAAAAAGTACTTGCATATTCATCATCTCAAGGTATAAATAAATTAATTGAAAGCTTTATAGAATATTATAAGAAGTGGAATATTCATTTGGAAAAAGACGAAATAATGACTACTAATGGTGGAAGTGAAGCAGTTTTATTTGCATTAATGGCAATTTGCGATGCTGGAGAAGAAATAATAATACCAGAACCATTTTACACAAACTATAATGGTTTTGCAGAGGCTGCAGGAGTAAATGTAGTACCTTTTATTACTAAGGCTGAGGAAGGCTTCCATCTCCCTGAAAAGGAAGAAATAACATCAAAAATTACTAATAAAACAAGAGCCATATTGATTTCCAACCCTGGTAATCCAACTGGTGTTGTTTATACTGAAAAGGAAATCAGAATGCTTGCTGATATAGCAAAAGAATATAATATATATTTAATAGCTGATGAAGTATACAGAGAATTTGTATACGATAATTTGAAATATACTTCAGCCATGTATATGACTGATATTTTAGACAGAGTCATTTTAATTGACAGTATTTCAAAGCGTTATAGTGCCTGTGGTGCCAGAATAGGATTAGTGGCTTCTAAAAATAAAGAACTTATAAATCAGATTTTAAAGCTGTGTCAGTCCAGGCTTTGTGTTCCTACCATAGAACAGATGGCAGGTGCAGATTTAATAAATACACCTGAAAGCTATTTTAAGGAAGTTAAAGCAGAATACCAAAATAGAAGAAATATATTATATGATTCCCTTTGCGGTATCGAAGGTGTGGTTTGTAAAAAACCATCGGGAGCTTTTTATATTGTGGCTAAGCTTCCAGTAAAAAATGCTGAGGATTTTGCAAAATGGATGTTAACTGATTTTAATTATGATGGCAAAACAGTAATGGTGGCTCCTGCAGAAGGATTTTATGCTACCAAAGGCTTGGGACAGGATGAAGTAAGGATTTCCTACTGCATTAATAGTGAAGAATTAAAAGATGCTATGAAAATTTTAGGAATTGCAATTAAAGAATATAAAAAATTAAATAATAGAAAGTAAATATCTATTTACCTTAAAAGAGATAAGAAAAATTTTCTTATCTCTTTAATTTCCATAAATTTGTTTCCGATTCAGTAATAAATCCTACCTTACTATATAAATTAAAAGCTATCACATTGGATGAATCCACTTTTATTCTTACATGTTCAAATCCCTCATGTTTTAATAAATTAACTAAATAAAGTATTAATATCTTTCCATAATGTTTTCCTCTATATTCACTGAGTACTCCAAGGTTTACTATAAAAGGTTCCCCTCTGTCAATTATTATCTGGCCATATCCAATAAATTCATCACCTGATTTTAATAATACAGCTCCAGGGTCATAATAATAACTTTGAAGCTCATCATAGAAAATGTCCTCAACTGTCAAAGGAATTCTTGAAGAACTTTTAAAAACTTCATTTTGTATATTACATCTATATTCTTCATCATAACCTTTTCTAAAATTAACTATTTCTACTCCCTTAGGAATGGATAAAAATTCAACATCCTTATTTAAGCTGAAATACAATTGGATTGTGCCATGCTCTTTTTTAAACCCAGTACCTTCCAGAATAATATAATTGAATTCATTTTTTTTACAAGTAAAGGTATATATACAGTTCTTTTTAAGACTGTTAAGTAGAAAATCCAAAGCCTGTATAGAATCTTTAATGTCATTTTTAATTATATATTTAGTGTTTATATATAAGCATTTAATGCTGTATAAGTAATTATCATCACTGCTGGTCCATATATAACCTATAGGTATATCGTTATACAGCAGTAAGCTAATACATCTTCTTAGAAAAAATTGCTGAGTAAAATTAGAATTTTCGTATACATCAAAGAAATCTTCATTTAATTCATTAAATTCAATATTCCTATTCTGAAGATGCCTGAATTCTTCTAAAAGTTTTTTATTTAGTCTTACAATTTTAAACATAATTACCCCTAAATATAACCCTGATAATAGGAAATTTCACGACTTATACTATTAAGTATAATTGGAATAAAAACATTAGTCAATGTAAACTAATGATCAAACTTGTTCAGATATTCAAGATAATCGTCTAAAAATTTTTGCTGCAATTCATTATATCTGACTAATTTTGTCAGCTTATGTTCATATTTAGCCTCAGACCAATTTTTATGCCTTAGGTATCTTTTTTTGCCAAGCTTCCAAAACTTATGAGGAAAGATAATCAATGCAAGCATTACTTCCAGCTCTTCCTTAGATACCTTTTTAACGGAGCTGTATGCTTCTATAATCTGCCTAACCTTATCAAAGTCCCATTGATAAGTCTTTTTATACATTATCCTTCTTATAAGCTTTCCAAGGTCATTAATCTGTAAATCTATCATTATACTGTCTAAATCAATTATATAGTAATCTGAACCCTTCTTAAGGATATTTTGATAATAAAAGCTGTCATGGCAAATTGTTTTGTTTTCTTCTGCATTTTTGGACAGTTTATAATAATATGAAGAATTTAAGAAACTTAGGGATACTAATCCTCTATTGTAGAAGCTGTCTATATAATCATAATAACTAAGATCAAAATTACTTTTTAATTTTTTCTTTTGTATAATTTTTTTAAATCTATCCAAATCAGTTAGATTGCTATTAAATATTTTAGGCCAGTTTTTAAGATTATTTCTGATTTTATACTTACTTGTATCAAGATTACATGCACTTAAGTGGAATTTAGCAAGTAACTTTACACAATTTAATACTTCATCTATATCATTTAAAGTACATTCCTCACCATCAATCCATTCCATTAAATAAAAAAAGCTTTTTTTGTGTTTTACATAAAAATAGCCATCCTTTGTTTTAAAGTACTTTGCAGTAAGGTTAAAGCCATTAGCTGCCAGGTCATCTATAAGCATACTTCCGTTTCGAGGTTTATATTTGCCATGATTCAATCTTTTCAGGCAGTAATTCCCTGAGGAAGTTTCTATTTTGTATGCACTTCTCATTCTTGAAATATTTATTACTTCAAGATTATATTTACTTAAAATTCTAAGTACTAATTGTTTTTCCTTATTCTGAATCTCATCAGAATAAGCAATAAGCCTTCTATTCCCCACGATTTTCCCTCCAAAATATCTCTAATAAAGTATATTATTTTAATACTGAAATATTACCTGGAGGGTAAAATAAAAAAGACCATATTGGCCTTTTTTATTAATTATAATTAAATTTCATCAGCTTCTTTTATACTTAAGCCTATTTTCTTATTTTCTTTATTTACTTCAAGTATTTTAGCTTTAACCTGCTGGCCGATTTGTAATACATTTTCAACCTTATCCACTCTCTTATGACTTATTTGAGAAATGTGAACTAATCCATCTACTCCAGGTTCAATTTCAACGAATGCGCCAAAGCTTGCAAATCTAACTACTTTACCAAGTACTATATTACCTACAGGGTATTTTTCCTCTACATTGTTCCATGGATCCTCAATTAATTTCTTTATGCTCAATGATAATTTTTTGTTTTCCTTATCTATATCCAGTATATAAACTTTTATTTTATCACCAATTTTTAAGCAATCGCTTGGCTTATTTACTCTTCCCCAGGATATTTCAGATACATGAAGCAATCCATCAACACCATTTATGTCAACAAATGCACCAAAGTTTGTAAGTCTCTTTACTTCACCTTCTACTATCATATCCTTATCTAAGCTTTCCCATGTTTTTGCTTCTTCTTCATCTTTAAGTTTTTTTAGAATTGCCCTTCTTGAGCCAACTATTTTAGTGTTTCTTTTGCTTTCGTTAAATTCTATAATTTCAACTTCCATTTCTTTGTTCATGTATACAGATAAATCATCAATATGATATAACTCCAAATGAGATGCAGGGATAAATACTCTGATACCTTTATAACTTGCCACAACGCCTCCATTTACTATCTGTTTTACTTCAACAGTTAATAAAGTCTTATTGTTAAAAGCATCTTTTATTTCTTTAAAAGCTTCTACTCTTTCTAATTCTATTTTGGATAGAACTATATATCCATCCTCATTTCTAAGGCTTATAATTTTTACTGTTAATTCATCTCCAATTTTATAAATATCCTTTAAATTAACATTCTCATCCTTGGAGATTTCATTTATTGGGAGAATTCCATCACCTTTATAGCCTATATTTAAAAATAATTCTTTGGGGTTTACTGATATTACCTTTCCTTTAATCACATCTCCTACAGCAATGTGTAGATCATTTTGATTCATAAATTCTAATTGTTCATTTGATTCAACTGTTTTATCATCACTCATTATTAAAAGTGCCTCCTTTATTATCCAATCAGGTGTTGAAGCTCCAGCAGTAACACCAATATTTTTGATTTTTTCCTTATTTATATAATGTGGAATTTCTCCCGCATTTTCAACGTGAATTGTATTTGGGCAGTTTTTTTTACAAATTTCATATAGTTTAGTTGTATTTGAACTATTTTTGCCGCCAATGACAACCATCATATCCACTTTTGAAGACAAATCATTAGCAGCTTTCTGTCTTACCTCTGTAGCAGAACAGATTGTATTGAATGCTGCTATTTCCTTACACTTTTTTATTACTATATTCAATACCTTTTCCCAGTTTTCCTGTTTTTCTGTTGTCTGTGAAACTACACAGATCCTATTAGGCAATTTATCAAAATCGTTTCCATCCTTTGAAATTATTGCACTGTTATTACACCATCCATTAATACCAATTACCTCTGGATGGTTCTTATCACCTACTATTAAAATAGTATACCCTAATTCATGATACTTTTTTACTTTTTGCTGTATATTAGATACAAATGGACATGTGGCATCCACAATAATTAAATTCTTATTTTTTAATTTTATTAAATCTTCTTCTGATATACCGTGTGATCTTATAATTATCACATCACCGGAATTAAGAGTATCTATTTTATCCAATTCAATTGGGTAAATATTATTTTTTTTAAGATTATTAACTACATCATTATTATGTATCAATGGGCCCAAAGTATATATTTTTTTATTATATTTTTCTTTGCATTTTAATGCTACGTCAACAGCTCTTTTAACACCATAGCAAAATCCGGCTTTATCTGCCAGTTTAATATTCATTATAATCACCTGTAAAATATCTATAATTTAATATAACTTGAAATCTTATCCACAACTTGTTCAATATTCATATTTGATGTATCAATTTCAATTGCATCTTCAGCCTTAATTAATGGACTGACTTCTCTTGTTGAATCTATATTGTCTCTTCTTATTATATCACTAAGTATGTCATTATAATTAACACTTATACCCTTAGCTATTAATTCATTATATCTCCTTTCAGCTCTTTTTTCAGCTGATGCTGTTAAATAAAATTTGTAAGGAGAATCACACAGCACAACTGTACCAATATCCCTTCCATCCATAATAACATTATAATGTTCTGCCATTTCTTTTTGAAGATCAACAAGTATTTCCCTTACTTCTTTTATAAGTGAGAACATTGACACATTTTCGCTTATAACAGGCATTCTGATTTCATCCGAAATGTCTTCACCATTAACAATGAGTCTTTCACCTTCAAAATGCATATTTAGGGAATTAATCAGCTTAATTAGTTTATCAATTTCATGGATTCCAATATTATTTCTTAAAGCAAATAATGTAACAGCTCTATACATTGAGCCTGTATTAATGTACATTAAATTAAACTTTTCACCAACTAATCTGGCAATAGTACTTTTTCCTGCACCTGCCGGCCCATCAATTGCAATGCTAAAATTCATTATGTTCATCCTTTCGATTAATAATATTCTATATTAAAATAAAAATTCCTTTATTTTATGACCTAATCAGTTAACAAATCTTTTCTTAATGCTGATGCATTATTCAAATATACAAATTTTGTAGAACTTTTTATACCATCCATGAAAATTAAAAATCTAATGCAAAGATTTAAACTATTTTCTACACACATTTCATTAAAATGCATAATTGCTAAGTTTGGCAGGCTGAAATGTTCTCTTATAAATTTCCCTGGATATGCTTTTGTAATATCATTTGTGCAGGATATTATTAATGATTTCACATCGCTTCCTTGAATTTTATTCTGCTTTAGGATTTCCTGAAATAATCTTATGGATTCTTTTTCAATTTCATACTCTGTATTTTCAGCTACAGTTGTGGCTCCTCTAATGGCAATAATATTAATCATCTCCTATCATCTTACCGGCTAAAAATCCTGTGGACAGTGCTATTTGAAGGTTAAATCCCCCAGTAAATGCATCTACGTCAATAATTTCACCTGAGAAATACAGGTTATTTATTATTTTTGATTTCATAGTTGATGGATCAATCTGTTTTACATTTACACCCCCTGAAGTAATTATAGCTTCTGCTATGGGTCTCAATCCTTTAACGCTTAAAGTAAAGTTTTGAATTACATTGCAAAGTTTATGTCTTTCTTCTTTAGTTATTAAATTAACTTTTTTATTTTCATCAATTCCAGATAACATTATAATTGTTTCAATAATCTTCTTTGGTAATAGTTCATCTAATGAGTTTTTGTAATCTTTGTTTATATTTTTTTGAAAATCCCTTTGAATTCTTTTGTCTAATTCAACATCAGACAGTGCAGGCTTTAAATTTATTACTGCCTTATATTGTTCATTTCCATTAATAAAGCTGCTGCTGCTTAATGCAATTGGACCAGATATACCAAAGTGTGTAAATAGCATTTCTCCGAAATCTTTGTATACTACCTTATTTTTGGAATTTATAATTTTTAATTCTACATTTTTTAAGGATAAACCTTGCAAATCCTTTATCCAGTCCTCTTTTATTTCAATTGGCACTAAAGAAGGACGTAATTCTGTAATAGGGTGTCCTATTTTCTTCAATATTTTAAAGCTTTCACCTGTAGAACCTGTCTGCGGATATGATAAACCGCCAGTGCATATTATAAAATAATCACCTTTAATATTTTCTCCATTTGAAAGCATTACAGATTCAATTTTATTATCTTTTATGATAAAATCTTTAAATTCAGTATTTAATAAAACATCCACATTATTTTTCAATAATTTTTTCTGCAGAGCTGAAATTATATCTGAGGATTTATTAGAGTCTGGAAAAACTCTGTCACCTCTTTCTACTTTCAGAGGAACACCCTGATTTTCAAAAAAATCCATTGTATCTTTATTTGTAAATGTATAAAGAGCACTATATAAAAAGTTAGAATTAGTAGGAATATAATCAAAAAACTCACTGATATCCTTGCAGTTTGTAATGTTGCATCTTCCTTTTCCTGTAATATAAAGCTTCTTGCCAAGCTTTTCATTTTTCTCTATTAATGTAACATGAGTTTTTTCTGAAGCTGAGATTGCAGCCATCATTCCAGAAGGCCCACCACCTATTACGATGGTTTTTTTCATTTATAATCACCTCAATATATAAACAAATTTATTACCTATTTAACTTTACATTTTAAAAGCTAAACTGTCAATTATATATATTAAGATAAAAAAATGGTGAACCACTTGGGTTCACCGTAAATGATTAATACCATCCTCTTAGCTTCATTGCTTTAGCTACTCTTCTAATTGAATGCATGTACGCTGCATTTCTCATTGAAACTTTATATTCTTCTTTTATTGACCATATATCATTAAAGGCATTGACCATAGCTATTTCTTCTTTTTGTTCAACTTCTTTTTCGCCCCAATAATATCCATACAGATTTTGAACCCATTCAAAATAGGAAACAGTTACTCCTCCTGCATTTGTTAAAATATCAGGTGTAACTAAGATACCTTTTTCAAATAAAATTTTATCAGCATCAGGAGTTATTGGTCCATTGGCAGCTTCACAAACTAATTTTGCATTTATTTTTTTAGCAACATCACTTGTAACTGAATTTTCAAGTGCAGCTGGAATCACTATATCAACACCTAATCCCCAGAATTCATCTACTGATATTTCTCTGGAACCAGGGAATCCTAACAGATTTCCATTTTCATGTATATAATTGACCATGGCTGCAGCATCTAAACCGTCTTCATTATAGATTACATAGCTTCCTTTTTCTCTGCACCATTCACAAACAGCAACTATCTTAGCACCTAGTTTTTCGCAGTTTAATGCTGTAAAACTGCCAACATTACCAAATCCTTGAAGAGCTATTTTTGCTTTTTTCATATCTATACCTAATTTTGCAGAAGATTCCCTTGCAGTAACAGCTACACCATATCCAGTAGCAGCATTTCTTCCTTTTGATCCTCCAAAATCTACAGGCTTTCCTGTAAATGTTCCAATTGCACTATATCCAACTAATTTATTGTACTCATCAGCCATCCATGACATAATCTGACCATTGGTATTAACGTCTGGTGCAGGTACATCAACTTTTTCTCCAATTAACTTATAAATTCCATCTACATATCCTCTGGATAGTCTTTCTAATTCGCCCTGTGAAAGAGTTTTTGGATCAACAATTATTCCTCCTTTTCCTCCTCCATAAGGAATTCCTGTTACAGAACATTTAAATGTCATCCATATGGAAAGTGCTTTTACTTCATCTAAAGATACATTCTGATGAAATCTAACGCCGCCTTTAGTTGGACCAACTGCATCGTTATGTTGTGCTCTAAAGCCTTTGAAAACCTTTACTGAACCATCGTCCATTTTAACAGGTATATTTACCTCTAAAACTTTTAATGGCTGTTTTAGAATTTCATATACTGCTGGTTCCATACCTAATTTGTCGCAAGCTTCCTTTACCATCATTTGAGCATTTTCAAATGGATTTAAATTTTCCTTTGCCATGATAATACCTCCTAAAGTGAATATAATATTTCAAGAAACTTATATTATGCAATTTCACCATCTTATAATATATATATTCTATATAACTTTTGATATTCCTTCCTCATTATAAAAAATATTTGAAAATTTTAAAAAATATAATTTTATTAATAAAAAAAGGAAAGCAGGTGCTTAATTGCCTGCCTTTAGTATTGATTGTCCGAATTATCCTTATATTGATATACCTGATATTCCTGCCAGATGTTTTCCAATTCTGAAAATGTGTTTGAAATTTTCTCTTTTTCCCGTAATCCAACTGAAATAATTAATGCATTTATAACACTTAATGGAGCTACAAGTGAATCAACAAATGAGGCCATATTGCTTTGTGCTATTAATGTATAATCAGCTCTGGCAGCCAAAGGAGAAAGCAAACTGTCCGTAAGAGCAACTACCTTAGCGCCTCTTTTATGTGCAAAGGCTAAAGATTCTACTGTTCTTGATGCATATCTGGGGAATCCTATACCAATGACTAAATCTTCTTCATTCACATTAATCATCTGCTCAAAGGTATCACTGATGCCATAACTAACTACTTTCACATTATCTAAAATTAGGTTTAAGTAAAACCCAAGAAATTCTGCTAAAGCTGTTGAGCTTCTTAATCCTATAATATAAATTCTCTTTGCTGAAAAAATAGAATTTACTACATCTTCAAATGTTCTGTGGTTGATTTTTTCCAAGGTTGACCTGATATTTTCTATATCAGATTTTAAAACACCTTTTAGTGCTGTGCCCTCACTAACAAAATCATTTGAAAGTTCTATTCTTTGAACTGTTGTCAATTTATTTTTAATTAATTCCTGTAAAGCCTTCTGCAGTTTAGGATAACCTGAAAATCCTAATTCATTTGCAAATCTTACCACTGTGGATTCACTTACGCCAACACTTATTCCCAGCTTTGCTGCTGTCATAAAAGCAGCTTTGTCATAATGTTTTAATATGTATTCCGCAATAAGCTTCTGGCCTTTACTTAATCTTGGAAATTTCATTTGTATTGTGCGCATCAGGTCTTGTTTATTTTCTTCCATATCAATTCATTCCTTTCCCCCAAAATAAAATCTCTATGCAATATTTATTTCATTTTAACATTAATTGAACAATTTAGCAACATATCATTCATATTGCTTTTTTCAATAACAATTAGATAGGATGGATTGTTTTTACTGGATTATATGTATATTTAACTACTTCGGGCTGAAGCTTTTTAAGTTCATGATCTCATCAGTTGTGAGATATCTCCATTTTCCCTCCTGAAGGTTGTCTAATTTAATTCCTGCTACTTCTAATCTTTTTAGACTTATAACAGGATGATTTATGGAATCACACATTTTTCTGATTTGTCTGTTTCTGCCTTCATGAATAACAATTTTAACAGTGCAGATTCCCTTTTCATTTTTTAAAATGTTTATTTTGCATGGGGAAGTTTTATAATTATCAATAATAATGCCCCTTTGGAATTTAAACAATTGATCTTCAGTTGGAATTCCCATAATTTCAGCTATATAAACCTTATTTTTTTCTTCACGGGGATGTATTATCTTATTGTAGAGATCACCATCGTTAGTTAACAAAATTAATCCTGATGTATCGTAATCAAGTCTTCCTATGGGATAAATTCTTTCCTTTACCTTAACTAAATCCAATATGGTTTTTCTGTTTCTTTCATCCTTTACTGTAGACACATATCCAGTAGGTTTATTCAATGCAATATATATTTTATTTTCTTCCGGCCTTACTGTTTTATTATTAAATTGAACAATATCACTATCTTCATTTACTTTAACACCAAGCTCTGTGACTATAACACCATTTACTCTTACTTTTCCACTTAAAATATATTCTTCACATTTCCTTCTTGATGCAATGCCGCAGCTTGCCAAATACTTTTGCAGTCTTTCACTCATAATATCACCATTTTATATATATTAAATTAAATGGACTGTATTATATAATTTTAATACAGTCCAGTGCGTCTATTTAGAAAACGCTCCATCTACAATATTATTTATTAAGTCATCATTTGTCAAGTAAGGTATGGTAATCTGCTGGAATCCCTTGTTATTTTTATTAAATTCAACACTTGTTGATATGGAGTTTGCATTTCTTGCCCATGCACGCCTTGCCACTCCTCCCATTACATCCCAGCTTATAGCTGAATCTATAATATTGTCTACTCTTTCACTTCCGTCTAATACAAGACCAAATCCTCCATTTACGGCTTTACCTATGCCTACACCTCCGCCATTATGAAGAGTTACTAAACTCATCCCTCTTGCAGCATTACCTGCATAGCATTGCACTGACATGTCAGCCATTATATTACTTCCATCTTTAATATTGGCAGTTTCTCTGAAAGGAGAATCAGTTCCGCTTACATCGTGATGGTCTCTTCCAATCATTACTGGTCCAATCTCTTTGTTTCGAACCATTTCATTGAATTTTTTAGCTATTTTTATTCTCCCTCCAGCATCCTGATAAAGTATTCTGGCTTCAGTTCCAACAACAAGTTTATTTTTTTCTGCATCTCTTATCCATACATAATTATCCCTATCCTGTGGTCTTCTGTCAGGGTCTATGCAGCTCATTGCAGCATGATCAGTTTTTATCAGATCTTCATGATTCCTTGATAAACATACCCATCTAAAAGGCCCATAACCAAAATCAAATAATTCCGGACCCATTATGTCCTCTACATAAGAAGGGAAAATAAATCCATCTTTATCATCTATACCATTCTTGGAGATTTCAGTAACTCCTGCATCATATACAGCTTTCATAAATGAGTTTCCATAATCGAAGAAATAAGTTCCTCTTTCAACAAGTGTTTTAATTAATTCAAAATGACGTCTTAGACTTTTATTCACTAATTTTTTGAACTCATCTCTATTATTTCTAAGCATTTCAGTTCTTTTTTCAAAGGTAATTCCCTGAGGACAATATCCCCCCTCATAGGCTGCATGGCAGGATGTCTGGTCCGAAAGCAGTTCAATATTAATATTTTCTTTTACGGCATATTCTAATAAGTCAACTATATTACCATGATATGCAATAGATATTGGTTCTTTATTGTTTATATATTTTTTTGCAATATTGAAAACTTCATTCAAATCAGATGAAACCGTTGTCACCCAACCCTGATCTAATCTTGTTTTAATTCTTGAGTAATCAACCTCAGCAATTATTCCTACTCCTCCAGCTATTTCTATTGCCTTTGGCTGAGCACCACTCATGCCTCCAAGTCCTGAAGAAACAAATATATGTCCTCTTAAATCATCATTTCCTTTAAGGCCTAATTTTAATCTGCCTGCATTTAGCAATGTGTTAAATGTGCCATGAACAATTCCCTGTGGACCAATATACATCCAGCCTCCTGCTGTCATCTGTCCATAGTTTGCAACACCCATTTGTGTAGCATAATGCCAGTCATTAGGATTATCAAATTCACCCACCATTAAACCATTTGTGATTATTACTCTTGGGGCTGTAGGTTTAGATTTAAATAACCCAAGGGGGTGGCCGGATTCAACTACTAAAGTTTGATTTTCAGTTAATACTTCTAAATACTTTTTTATTAATCTATATTGCATCCAGTTTTGACATACCTGCCCTGTTTCACCGTATGTAACCAATTCATAAGGGTAAAGAGCTACGTCAAAATCTAAATTATTGTCTATCATCACTTGAAATGCTTTTCCTTCAATGCAATTTCCTTTATACTCATTAATAGGCTTTCCATATATTCTGCCTTCCGGTCTAAATCTGTATCCATATATTCTTCCACGTGTCATAAGCTCTTTTAAAAATTCAGGTGCTAGTGTATTATGATATTTCTCAGGAATGTATCTAAGAGCATTTTTTAAAGCAACTTTTGTCTGAGCAGCTGTAAGGCTGAATCCTCTATCAGGAGCTCTTCTAATACCAGGCTGAAAACTCGGAATTTCAGGAAGCTCTTCATCAAGCTTAATTTCCATTGCTTCTGAAGTATTTAGAACATTTATCATTTTATCATCCCCCAATACTAAGTTATTATATTTGTTTTATTTAATATCTAAGTATATTATATCATAAATATTAGAAAATTTTTAATAATTAGATATATATAAAAAAAAACACCTTGCGGCATTTTTTTTATTCAACATCCTGAATACTTATTTGTCTTATATGTTTTGTGTGACTCCATTCCTTATTATCCTTATCTATAATGCCCTGTATTGTTATTGGTATCCAGGTTAATGTATATACACCATATAACATATACCAGATAAATATCTTAAGTGAATATTTTCTATCAGCTATAGCAAGAACTACTACAAATAAACTGAAATATACTATATGTGCTAATGTAAGCTGATATAATTTCATGTTATCTCCAAATATAAACCCAAAAATTATTATATTTAAAGAATACAAGCTAAATGTAAAAAATAATTTTTTAGATAATTTATTTTCCAAAAGCATTACTAAAGGAGTAAATATGAATTGAAACACACTAAATAATTTCCATACTATTGGTGTAAATAAATAATTTATAACAAAAATACTTAAGCCATTTGCACTGTTATTCTGAACTAATGTAAGCACTGCTGATACACCTATTAAAAGAGTTACAAAGGGCTGTACTGTATATAATGCACAGTCAAAGGCTTTGAAATCTCTCTGTTTTATTGCCTTTTTCATAAGCTTTGTAAAAAACCTTGAGGAAACATCCGCAAATCCCTGCATCCATCTTTTCCTCTGACACCAGGACTGCTTTAATGTAAGAGGCTTTTCATCGTACACAACTGCATTATGTGCCCAGCCTACCTTCTCTCCATTAAGCACAAGTTTACATGTGAATTCAAGGTCTTCAGTTAAGCAGGTAGCTCCCCATCCTAATTTTTTTAATATCTCTGTATCCACACAAAATCCTGTTCCGCCAATCTGATTTGATAATCCAAGGTTTGATCTTGCAAGCTGAAATAATCTGTTAGCAGACCAGAATGAAATAGAATAAGATTCTGTTATCCATGAGTCATCAGGGTTTTTGCTGTCAATATAGCCTTGAACTACTTTATAACCATTCATCAGCTTATAATTCATTTCCTTTAAGAAGTTCTTTGAAACTAAATTATCTGCGTCAAAAATAGCTACAGAGTCATATTTTACATCCATTTCAAAAATCTTTTTAAACATCCAGTCAAGTGCAAAGCCCTTACCTCTTTTGTTCAGAACTTTCCTCTCAAATACATTTACATTATATCTTCTGGCTATTTCAGCGGTTTTATCATTACAATTATCTGCTATTACAAAAATATCGTACAATTCTTTAGGGTAATCCAGTTCAAGCAGACTTTCAATAATTTTGTCTATAACAGCTTCTTCATTATGTGCTGCAACTAATAATGCAAACTTTTTATTTGGAGCACATTTTTCTGCTCCATTATCCTTTTTTTTATAAAAACCGAAAAATGATAGAAAAAGATAATATAAAGTTATTAAAAATACTGATATTTGGAAAAGTGCAGTAATGTTAAATACAAATTTATTCATACAAATTATCCTTCCTTTGTTTCTACGTTGGTAAAGCTCAAAGTACATAATAACATAAATTTAAGGGCATGAAGCTAATTTCACAAAATTATGACAATTTATTTTATTAATAAATGCAATTTTATATGCAATTAAAACAATGTGTTGATTTAATATTATAAATGATATATACTATATGTATTAAATATATAGTATATATAACATAATTGTTATTGTTACATATATCTTTATCTACAAATTTAATATTAGTATTTGTATTTCTATGAATTTGATACTATTTAATATTTTACTATAATCTTATTAACTTAATATTAACATTACATTAAGATTTAATTATTTATTTAGCTATCTATACTTCCATAATATAATGTATCAATCCTTTAACCCCTAAAATCTGCAGTTTGTATACTGCAGATTTTATTTTTTAAATAAAATATATCATATTGATATAACTATTATTTATAATTGAACAGTCATCTATAAATTATAAATATAATTAACTCATTTTCATTATGTTATAATCAATTTGTATTAAAAGTCAGGGGTGATATCATATGAAAAATATAATAGACTGCAAGGGATTGGAATGCCCTCAGCCTGTAATAAATACCAAAAAATACTTTGATTCTATATATGAAGGATCTGCAACTGTTATAGTGGATAATGAAACTGCAAAGAATAATGTTATGAAATTTGCAGGCAGCAATGGATATCATACAGAAGTTAAAGATGAAAATAATTTGCATTATATAGAAATTACAAAAACAAAATCAGAAGTGCATGAGGACAAAAGTTCAAAAGAAAATGATTTATGCATAGTAATAAGCTCATCTTTTTTAGGCTCTGGTGATGATAAACTAGGTGCAGTATTAATGAAAAGTTATATGTATGCCCTTTCTGAAAGTGATAATCTGCCAGAGTCCTTAATTTTTATTAATGGCGGCGTAAAGTTAACTGTAAAGGACTCTGACTGCCTTAGCAGCATTAAAAAGATACAGGAAAAGGGAGTTAATATTTTAAGCTGCGGGACATGCCTGGATTTTTATAATTTAAAGGAAAAGCTGGCAGTGGGTGAAATAAGCAATATGTACACTATTGTTGAAAAAATGAATAAAGCATCAAATACAATAAAACTATAAATCTTTTTTTATGCTGCTTAATACAGGAAGCTGCTGCCTGACGGAATCTATTTCATCTAAATCCAATTGAACCATTAAAATATCCTCATCATTATTTGGAATTTGTTCTATAATGTTTCCCCATGGATTAACTGCTAAAGAATGTCCATAGGTCGTATATTTTATTAAATCTGGATTTCTGGCAGAGCAGCAGCCAATGGTAAATATCTGGTTATCAACTGCCCTGCTTCTAAATAGCAGATCCCAATGATCTTTGCCAGTTAAAGGATTAAAAACTGCAGGTACAAACACTATTTTTGCATCATGTAAGGCCAATTCTCTTATAAGTTCATTAAATCTGATATCAAAACATATAACTGTACCCATCTTTCCCCATTTAGTGTCAAAGGTAACTGCTTTATCTCCACATGCAAATGTATCAGATTCTTTAAAGCTTACCTTATTTTTTATATTAATATTAAAAAGATGAATTTTTCTGTATTTGCCAATCATGACACCAGAATCATTAAGTGCATAACTTGTATTGTATAAATTACCATTATGCATCTCAGGTATGCTTCCGCATATAATATATACTTTTAGTTCTCTGGCTAAATTAGTAAGAAGTTTTAAACTTTCTGAAGTATCTTCTATATTATTTTCATCAATTTCTTCACTGAAATCCCTAAAATATTTTTTAGAATATGGACAAACAAACATTTCAGGCAGTACTAGTATCTCACCACCTTCCTTTGCTGCTTTTTTTATCAACTCTGCTGCATGTGAAAGATTAGCCTTTTTACTGATTCCTACAGCCATCTGGATTATCCCTACTTTTATTTTATTCATATTTTTCACCTCTCTATTTTATTTTTAAATATATATGGCAATGGGCAGTATTTCTATAACTTTTTTTATTTGTGTGTCTGCAGTTGAATCTTTAAAAGCATTAGAAGTGTGTTCTTTTAAATATTTATCTTCTAATTTGGATAAGACTTTTTTATCTATATAATCAATGCTGTTACCTGTTTGAAGGATACTGCAGCTTAAATCTGGATTTTTATCTGTAATTTTTATAACTTTACCTAAAGTTGTAACTTTACAATCTGTTAAATAATCAATTTTATCTGTAAGATTTGATATATCAAGGGGCAGAATAAATTGATTTTTCTGCCATGGTGTTTTTGCAATATATTTTACACAGTTTGAACACTGATAGGTATTTAAAGTATTTTTCAGCATTTCTAAAATATACTTGGTTGAATTTTTCTCTTCTTCAATATTATTAATGTTATCCAGTAAAGGTAAAAATGCTAAGCTGTTTTCCATGGAAAATATTAAATTTCCTAGTGATTTAATTATAGGAAGAGGTTCAAGGATACTGTCAAACTCTATATAGTCATTAACTTTTATATCTTCAATTGTATTTGAAGATAATACTTTTAGCAAATTATTGTCACTTAATATTTTTTTTAAATTTAAAAAAATCAAAATTATCAACGATAGCCTCTCGTCAGAGATCTGTTTTGATGACTCATTCAATAACTGAATATTAAGATCACCTTGCATACAGCGCCCATTTTTGTCAAATAAAAGCTCATTAATTGGAGTGGTAAAGTTTAAAGTAAACTGGCTTTTTGAAGTTTCTGTTTTTGTTTGGGAATATTCCTGAACTAAAACGGTAAATAAATTATTTGTCATATTACTATTTAAATATAACGGTATAGCAGCCTTATTTGATTCCATAATAATTCTCCAAAAACACTATTTCAATATATAGTTTATTATTAAAATAGAATTTTGTCACAAATCAATAAGCATTAAATTATTTTAAAATTTTATAGCACTTTCTTAAAATAAAGTATATACTATTATTATTTTCAATACTAAGGAGGATTTAGTGGCTATGCAGGAGGAACACACTAAAATTAATGAAATTGCATGGAATCAATTGGCATATGAAGCATGGATAAATAGATTCGGTGAGCCATATGAAGCAGCATTAAAAGTAAAAGAAAATCCATTAAAAAGACTTGGATCATTAGATAAATATTTTACAAATGTAAAGGGTAAAAAAATCTGTAATTTATTAGGATCAAATGGAGTAAAGGCAGTTGCATTGTCATTACTAGGAGCACAGGTTACAGTTGTAGATTTTTCCTATGATAATTACAGATATGCTGAAAATTTGGCAAGGGAAGCTAATGTGAATGTACAGTACATTGTTTCAGATGTATTAAAATTACCCCTTGATAAATTGTCAGAACAATACGATATAGTTTTCTGCGAACTTGGAATACTTCATTACTTTACAGATCTAAATCCATTTTTTAGAATTGCATATAAGTTACTTAAATCTAATGGAATATTTTTAATTGAAGACTTTCATCCTGTTTCAACAAAATTAATAACTACAAAAGGAAAAAGGCATAAAATTAATGGTGACTACTTTAGCAGCGATATTGTAGAAACTGAAGTTGCCTATATGAAATATGTTCCAGGAATTGAAAGCCTGACAGAAGAAGAAAAAAAAGCCATTCCAAAAGCTTACCTAAGAAAATGGACATTAGGTGAAATAGTAACCTCCATTGCAGATGAAGGGTTTTGTATAAAGGTATTAGAAGAAAGTGAAAGCCCTAAACCTGAAGATAAAGGTATTCCAAAGTTATTTACCATTAAGGCAATAAAAATTTGAATAGAATGTATTTCCAGGGAAATTATAACATATCATTTTCATAGTTAAAAGCTCTCTTTAGATAAAACTAAAAAGAGCTTTTAAATTAAAGTTCTAAAATACTAACTTCCTTATTTAATTCATTAGATGTGCCTTTAACTGCTGAGGCTAAATTTGATACTTCTTCTGCTGACGATAGCATTTCTTCAGATGAAGCTGATATCTCCTGTGATGAAGCAGATACCTGCTCTGCAACTGCTGATACGTTTTGAACTTTATTTAAAACTACATTCTTTGCATCAATAGCATTTTTTAAAGAATTATGTGTATCTTCTATTACAGCAGGTATGGATTTAACAGAAGCTTTAATGTCTTCAAATGATATTGTAGTATCATTTGCTGAGTTTGCCTGATTTTCTATAAGATCATTTAAATTATTTGAATTTATCATTACTTCTTCAGTTTCTTTTGTAACTGATTTCACTAAGCCTATAATTTCAGTTGATGAATTTTTAGACTGCTCTGCTAATTTTCTTATTTCTTCAGCTACAACTGCAAAGCCCCTTCCCTGATCTCCTGCTCTTGCAGCTTCAATAGCAGCATTTAAAGCCAATAAATTAGTCTGTTCTGAAATACTGTTAATTATATCTGTGATGTGTCCTATTTTGGAAACTGATTCAGATAATCCTTTAAATTTTTCCATAACAGTATCAAAGGATCCTTTTACATCAACAATAGATTGAATTAATTCATTTATAATATTAGTGCCATTTGTGGCTATGGTTTCGGTTTCAAGGCTTTTATCCTTTACTGCATTCAGCTTATTATTCACTTCATTAATTTCATTAGATAAATTAGAAAGCAGATTCACTGCATCCATTAATTCGTTGGCCTGTTCAGTTGCCCCCTTAGCAACTTCCTGAACTGCACTAGCCACTTCATTAGCTGCGGTAACCATTTGTTTTGATGTTGAATTTAATGTTACTGATGCATCATCTATTTTTTGTGAAGTACTTTTCACAGCTGTTATGGAATTTCTAACGCTTTCCATTTTGCTGTCTGCTTTTTTTGAATCAGCCATTGTTTCAGCTTTTCCTTTTGATCTTACCTTAAAAAAAGAAATAAATTTCATTATCAATTCCTCCAATAATATAATGTCTTATTTTTATTATCGGAATGTTAATAAAAAATTTAACCTATTTTAATATATTATTAATTATTTTTAATAAAAAACTGCACAATTAATATTAATGCCATAGCCGTAAAAAAATATTAAGTTGTTTTCTCCATTGACATTTCTTTGATTACCATGTTGGTAAACTTAAGTAAATCTGAATCACTATCCTCATTTCCGTCAAATATGAGGGGTAAATCGTATTGCCTGCATATTCTGTTAACTGCTTTTACTGTATCTCTTAAATCAATATCTGATTCTTTTAATTGCTTGTCTAGTTTTTTTATATATTCCATATATCCATTAGTTTCTCTTGTGTATTTTTCAACAAGTAAAGCAGCTTCCAGAGTGATCTTTCTGCTTGCGTATTCCCCACAGCATGTAATCAGGTCTTCAATTAATTCCATGCAATCTATATCCTGAGAATTGGAAATGGTCCTTAAAAAGCAAACTGCTTTCTCTCTAATCATGCAAATGCCTCCAATTGATTATAGATATTTACTTTTTATATAATCTATTAAAATAATTATAACAATATGCTATTTTTTATATTACCTTTTTTAAAATAAAAGAGAAAAAGCAGTAAACTTAACTTTAAAAGAGTTTACTGCCGCATTAGTTATTTAAAGTATTCAACTCCTGACTGGAATATTTTCTGATCTTTATTGCCAGGTATATTCCTGCATATATCTATGCCCATTCTCTCACTGTGAGCCATTTTGCCAAATATTCTCCCATCTGGGCTTGTAATGCCTTCTACAGCAAAGTATGAGCCATTTGGATTGTAATTAATATCATAAGTAGCATGGCCCCTAAAATCCACATATTGTGTTGCAATTTGTCCATTTTCTATAAGCTTTTTCATAAAATTCTGACTTGCCACAAACCTTCCCTCTCCATGTGAAACGGGTATAGTGTGAATGTCGCCAACATTTACTTTTGAAAGCCATGGGGAAAGCACTGAAGTAACCTTTGTATTTACCATAGTTGAAACATGTCTGCCAATTTTGTTATATGTTAAAGTTGGACTATCTTCATCAATATCTGTAATTTCGCCATAAGGAACAAGACCAAGTTTTATCAATGCCTGAAACCCATTGCATATTCCAAGTATTAAACCATCCCTGTTTTTTAGCAATTCCATTACGGCCTCTTTTATTTCAGAATTTCTAAATACATTAGCTATAAACTTTCCTGAACCATCAGGCTCATCTCCAGCACTAAAACCTCCAGGGATCATAATAATCTGACTCTTTTTTATTTCTTCAGCCATAGCTTTAATTGAATCTGATACATCCTGTGATGATAAGTTTCTAAAAATAAATGTATTTACTTCTGCACCTGCATTTATAAATGCTTTTTCTGAATCATATTCACAGTTGGTGCCTGGGAAAGCTGGTATAAATACTCTTGGTTTTGCTATTTTAATATATGGAGCTTTTTTGCTTCTATATTCAAATTTTATGTCTTCAATATCCATTGTTATCTTTTCAGATTCCGTTTTGAATATATCTTCTAAAGTATGGCTCCATGCATAATATGCATCATCTATAGAAATTTTTTCTTTTCCTATTTCTATAAAGGGCTCGGATTGTGTTGATCCAATTATTTTATAATTGATTTCTTTAAGTTCTTCAGCAATGTCTGTATCACTGTTAAATTCAAGAATAAATGCACCATATTCAGCATTAAACAAATCATCTTTTTTAATATTTTCTGTAAAATTGAAACCTATTTTATTGCCAAAGCACATTAATGTTATGGCATATAAAATTCCGTTATTTTTAATACTTTGTGCTGATATGACTTTTCCATCATTAATCAACTGTGAAACTTTATCAAGATTGGTCTTTAATGTGTTAAAATCCGGTAAATAATGTTCATCTATTTCTGCAGGTATATAAACTATTTTACTGCCTAATTTTTCAAATTCAGGTGAAATAGCTTTACTGCTGTTAACAATACCTACTGAGAAGGACACTAATGATGGTGGCACATCTAAATCGTTAAAACTGCCAGACATACTGTCTTTGCCGCCAATTGCAGCAATACCAAGTTCTCTTTGAACTTTATAAGCACCTAACAGTGCAGCAAATGGCTTTCCCCATGTTTCAGGCTCAGTTCCTAATTTTTCAAAGTATTCCTGAAGGGTAAGCTTTATATTTTTATAATTGCCTCCTGCAGCTACTATTTTGCACACTGATTCAATAACTGAATATACTGCTCCATGATAAGGACTTAATTCGCAGATATAAGGGTTAAATCCATAAGCCATTGCTGTTGCCGTAGTTGTATTACCGTGCCTTACAGGAAGCTTAGCTACCATTGCTTCAGAAGGTGTTCTCTGGTACTTTCCGCCATATGGCATAATCACCGTTCCTGCTCCAATAGTGCTGTCAAATCTTTCTACCAAGCCTTTTTCACTGCATCCATTAAGCTGAGACAATCTGTTAAACAGCTCATCCTTTATAGAGTCCGTATTTGTGCTGGCTTTAAAGAATCTGCCTATATTTGAAGGAGCCTTTACAAATACATCAGTTTTCTGCCTTACTCCATTTGTATTAAGAAAATCTCTGCTTATATCAACTATGGCAGTGCCATTCCAGTACATTTTAAGCCTTTTTTCTTTTGTAACCTGTGCAACTATTGTAGCCTCTAAATTTTCCAATGATGCAAAGTGTATAAATTCCTCTGCTTTATCTTTGGAAACAACTACAGCCATTCTTTCCTGAGATTCAGAAATTGCTAATTCAGTACCATCTAAACCTTCATATTTTTTTGGCACAACATCTAAATTTATTTTAAGGCCATCACTTAGTTCACCAATTGCCACGCTTACTCCGCCTGCACCAAAGTCATTGCATCGCTTTATAAGTTTGCTTACCTTTTCATTTCTAAATAATCTTTGAATTTTTCTTTCAGTTGGAGCATTACCCTTTTGTACTTCTGCCCCACAGCTTTCAAGAGAACATTCGGTATGCTTCTTTGATGATCCCGTTGCTCCCCCGCAGCCGTCTCTGCCTGTTCTTCCGCCAACAAGAATGATTATATCTCCTTCTACAGGTTCTTCACGGATAACATTCTTTTTAGGTGCGGCTCCAATTACTGCTCCTACTTCCATTCTTTTAGCTACATACCCGGGATGATATACCTCATGTACGCATCCTGTTGCAATTCCAATTTGATTTCCATATGAACTATAGCCTTGTGCAGCTCCTAAAGTGATTTTCTTTTGAGGAAGTTTTCCAGGTAATGTTTCATCTAAACTTACAGTTGGATCACCGCTGCCTGTAACTCTCATAGCCTGATAAACGTATGATCTGCCGGATAGGGGATCTCTTATAGCTCCACCAAGGCATGTAGCTGCTCCTCCAAAAGGCTCAATTTCTGTAGGATGATTATGAGTTTCATTTTTGAACATTACAAGCCACTTTTCTTTTTTACCATCAATTTCAGCTTCAACTTCAATACTGCAGGCATTGATTTCTTCTGATTCTTCTAAATCATCCAGAAGCCCTTTTTTTCTTAATTCTTTCATGCAGATTACTGCTAAATCCATAAGGCATTTTGGTTTATTTTTATCACCATAAACATAATCCCGACTGTTAATATATTCCTTATAAGTGTTCTTAATTGGTGCAGTTAAATCATCATCACTAAATTCAACATTATCTATTTCTGTCATAAAAGTAGTGTGTCTGCAGTGATCCGACCAATAGGTATCTATAACCTTTATTTCTGTAATTGTAGGATTCCTTTTTTCTGATTTAAAGTAGCTTTGTACAAACTTTAAGTCGCTAAAACTCATGGCTAGATTTTTATCTTTGTAAAAGTCATTTAATTCATCTTCATTAAGTGAAATGAAATTTTCTATGGTTTCAACGGTTTCTGGTACATTAACTAAGTTTTCTATTTTATCAGGTTTAACTAATGAAGCTTCTCTTGAATCAACAGGATTTATGCAATATTGTCTTATTTTATTAAATTCCTCATCATTTATATTTCCTGTAATAATAAATACTTTGGCATATTTAACTAAAATATCTTCCTTCTTAGTAAGAATCTGAAGACACTGTGATGCAGAATCTGACCTTTGATCATATTGACCTGGTAAATATTCAGAGGCAAAAATTTTACTATTTTCAAAGGCTGGTAATTTTTCTTCATATATAAAATCTACATTTGGCTCAGAAAATATGGTTTTTTTAGAAATCTCATATTCCTCATCTGAAATACCTTGTATATCATATCTGTTAATAATCTTTACATCGTCTAAGTTTTCTAAATGCAGGCTTAATTTTAAATCCTGAAGTAATAAATGACTTTCCACAGCATATTCTGGCTTTTTCCTAACAAATATTCTATTTACTCTTTTTTTCATTTTTATCACTCCTTAAATACGAACAATAAGTTCAATAATCTATAATTTATTCGTTTCCTATTATAACATATTTCCCTAATTATTAATAGATACGAAATTAACTATTTTAAATATTAATGATAATGTTCGTATACAGTTGAAAGTTATAAATTTAAAGATTAAAGAACAAAGACTAAATAAGGTAGTTTTTCTTTGCAGAAAAACCAAAAACTCAATTGATTAAGTGAATCATAGGTTTTAATAACTAAAAGATGTGACTGCATGGAATGGATGTACCGTTTTAGAGGAGTAGCAACAAAGTATTTAAATAATTATTTGAGCTTATTCAAATTCTTAAAGAGTTCAAATTTTAATGATATCCCATTTGCAATAAATATATTTATAGAAGAAATAAGTAAAATTAGCATTGAAAATACATATATAAATATGAGAAATGCTGAAATATGTTTTGATTGACTTGTCCCTAACGGGAATTTGTTACTTTATCAACACTATTAAATAAAAGAGCCATATACTTATACTAAAGCAGGAAAGATTAAAGAACAAAATCTACATACTTTGTTCTTTGTTCTTTAATCTTTAGTTTTAAAAGGAGCCCTGCATCAGCAGTTTTAACTGCTGATGCAACAGCCCCAAATAAATTAGTTTTATGACGTAAGGAATAAAACCCACCTTAACTCTTAACTCATAACTTTTAACTTATAACTGAATAAGTTCTCTTACGTCTCCCAATATGGCACGGGGAATTGGCAGATCCAGCATAGTTTTTAAGCCAGGAGTAGAATTTATTACATGAGGAATCATGTTTACACATATTGCAACTGTAGCAATACCTCCAGGTATTTCAGGTTTTATCTGAACATTTAAATTTGGGCTGCCTTGGATATTAATATAATCGCCAGTGTCCACATTTTCCAAATCAGGCCTTATCTGTTGAGGATGTTTCATATCAACAAATAGTTTATCTTTCCAATAGCCATGTCCTGACTGTCTGCAGCCTGCTACCTGGCCAGGCTCCACAGATGCAATGCTGGTGGAACGCTGTGTTTTTGATATTATAGGCTCTTTCTCCTGAGTAACTTTATCAAATTTAATGTTAAATGCTTCCTCCATCATTCCAAAGGATTGAATAAATCCTACATGACCAGCTATGGTGTTATTATTGACTCCTTTTATAAAATCCTCCTTTTTTAAACCTATTCCCTGCTCCTCCATAACAGCTTTACCAAAGCATGATAAATCATTAACTCTTGATACCTTTATATTTTCTACAGAATCGCATACTCCAGTGAGCATTATAACAACATAATCCATAATGAATCCTGGATTAACCCCTGTACCTAATATAGATACATTATTTTCTTTTGCTATTTTGTCCATTTCCTCACTTAATTCTTTATCAAGGGCTTTTGGATAAGACATTTCTTCTGCTGTTGTAACCACATTCATACCAGCTTCAGCTGCTAATTTTATAAATGGAAACACAGACTTTGTAAATGAGGAGGTGGCTAATACAAAAACATCTGCAAAATTCTTTTTAAGTATTTTGTTATAATCTTTTGTTATAATAACATGATTTTCTTCATCTTCATGAATATTTAATACTTCACAAAGCTTTTTCCCGGCTTTGTTTGGATCCATATCTATGGCGCCAACAATTTGAAAGCCTTTTTTATTTAAGATCATCCTGGCAATCCCGCTTCCCATTGAACCTAAACCGCAAATTACTACTCTAACTTTATTATCCATATTTATTCCCCCAATTTCTTAATTAATTTACATAATATTTTTTAACATAAGGTGAAGTCATAGCTTTTAATAAACAACCATAATCCATTGTAAAGTCTATGATATCTCCAATTTTATAATCACAGCTGCAATCAGTGATATCAATAATAAGATGATCACTGCTTCCTCCAAAAATATTAATATTTTTATCCACTGGAAAAATCCCATCTATATTTATATCCTGCCTTCCAAGGGCTATAATTGCCCTTTTCCTAATGCCTTTATCTACATATTCAGGTGTCTCTCCAAAGGCATCCACGCCTATTTTACCTGTGGGTACAGTTGGCTTGTTTTTAATTTCTACAATTTCACCTCTTAAAAGAAAAGCATCATTAAAACAATCCGGGATAGGTTTCCCAAAGGCTGTTTCTCTTCCTAGAACTATACCTTCACCTATTCGAAGCTGATTTATTCCTTCTGGTATTGTCCCATTTAACACCATATAAAGACTGCTTGAATTACCACCTGAAATAATACTTAGTTTTTGATTAAACATCCTTTGAATTTCATTCTTTAAACTGACTAATTTCCCAAGATTGTTTTCATCAGGCAGAACTCCGCCATAACAGGTTAAATTAGTACCTATGCCCAGCAGCTTAATATTATGAAGTTTATTTATTTCTTTTACAGTACTAATAACATCTTCAACCAGTACCCCTTCTCTTAAGTCTCCAACATCTACCATAAGTATGATGCTGTGAACTTTATTCATTTTCATGGCAGCATTAGAAAGTTTTTTAATTGTATCCAGTTCAGAGTTCAAGCTTATATCACAATATTTCACAATATCATATACATCGCTTTCCATTGGAATTCTAAGCAAAATCTTTTTGCAGTGATAATCCTTTAGTCTTTTTATATTTTCAATTCTGGAATCTCCAATTGTATTTATTCCTCCTTCTATATAAGCATTTACAATTGGTCTTCTTGCGCAAAAAACTTTTGTAACACCTACAACCTGAATATTCTTAAGTTTACACAATGAAATAATAGTTTTCACATTATGCTTTATCTTCTTTAAATTTATTAATATACAAGGATATTGCACTTTAAGGATCCCCCTTTTTCTGCAATGCTATGTTTTAATACCAAATTTTTTTAAGCTAAGCTTTAGTAAATTCAGAGCTGCTGTTTTATTTTCCCTGCTAAGCACTCCTGCACAGGCCATTATATACATGGTATCTAAAAATACGGAAGCCTCTTTTCCAGGATACATAGTTATATCTTCATTTAAATATTTAATGTTTTCCAGAATTGCTTCTCCATGGGGAAGCCTGGTTAGTGCGCCTCCTGTTCCAACTATGTTCTTTACCTGTGATAAATCCTTTCCATAAGCAACAAACTCTTTTTCGCCTCCATATAGCCTTTTAATGCGGCCAACATGTCTGTTAACAGCAATATCAACGGCTTTCTTAGTTAAAATTAAACTGCTTTTGATTTCATAATTATCCCTTGGAATGGGTTTAATATTTTTTCTGATTTCTTCCTTAGTTAATCCATTTAGTTCTGAAGAATCAAGCTGGTCTATTATATTTTCACTATTAACATATATTCCTATATCACCCTCTACAGTTCTCTTGGCTTTTGGCTCAGGAGAAATGAGTATATCCAAAATTCTGCTGCTTCCTTCTGTTACTGAATGCACATCAGTGGTTGCCCCTCCTACATCAATAACCAAAATATCCCCAATAATATTGTACAAAAGCTTTGCACTTTCCATAACTGCTCCTGGAGTTGGCATAATTGGCCCATTTACCATTTTCTTTATTTTATTCATACCTGAAGCCTTAATTATATTCTTCTCAAATGCTGTCTGAATAACTTTTCTTGTTGGTTCAACATTTAATTCATCTATTTTAGGATAAACATTGTCTACTATATATAATTCTTCGTTATTAAAAATCTCCATAATTTCCTGCTGGTTTTCAACGTTGCCGCAATATACTACAGGAATGCCAAGCCTGGCATCATGAATTTTTTCTGCATTGTAAAGTGAAGTATCTCTCTCTCCGTAATCTGTGCCGCCAGCAATTATGATTAAGTTAGGATTTATTTCTTTGATTTTTTTTAAATCAGAATTTCTAATCCTTCCTGCTGTAATCATCTTAATGTTTCCGCCGGCACCTAAGGCTGCTTCTTTTGCAGCCTTAACTGTCATGTCTTCCATTAATCCATGTACAGTAATTTTCAGCCCTCCGGCAGCAGAACTGGTGGCAAGCATTTTCCCCCAGCTGATACTTTCACCAATTTGGCTTTCAATATCTGATATTGCATTTTTTAGTCCAATGGTTACATCGCCAGATGAAACAGTTGTGCAGCTTTTACCCTGTGCTATGATTCTGGTGTCATCTGCAGCATTAACGGCGGTAACTAAGGTAGTTGTGCTTCCTATTTCAGCAATAACATAATCTACATTCATAAAAATTACCTCCATGGAATTTAATATTTTACTAATCTTCAGGTTTGTCTTTTAGTTTTTTTATTATGAATGATGCCACATCACAGCCATGAGAGCCTCTGCCAAATCCTGCATCCATTCCACTTGCCTTGGCAATTTCATCAGTAACCTGAGTTCCTCCGCAAACTAAAATCAGTTTATCTCTTACACCTTTTTCTATACATAAATCATTAAGTCTTTTCATATTTTTGATATGGATATCATTATGACTAATAATAGTACTTGCCAATATTGCATCTGCTTTTGATTCTATTGCTGCATCAATGAGCTTTTCAACAGGACAGGATGTACCTAAATATATGCACTGGAATCCATATTTTTCTATTCCGCCATGCTTAATATCTATTATTTCTCTTAAACCCACAGAGTGTTCATCTTCTCCTAAAGTTGCAGCCACTACCTTAACAGGATTGCTTTTAACATATTGTCTCATTTCATCGTCATTTAATATAGATCTTCTTTTAGGAAGGACTAAACTGCTTTTGTCTATAGAGAAGTTTACTTTACCCTTTATTTCAATAAGAGTTGCTTCACTTTTCTGTAATATCTACTTATGAATAATTTCAACATCAGTTAAGTTCATCTTTTTACCTATTTCAAGAGCAGCAGCTTCACTAATCTGTTCATTTTCAGGTATGCACAGTGTTGCCTTAATATATCCATCCTTGCTCCATTGTACTTCAGGTACTATTTTTCCATCATCTTTTACCTTATCCATTCTCACATTAACATTATCTTCTTCATCTAATTCATCAATATATTTAATTTTGCTATGATCACATAGTGTACACTTATTAATAGCATCGCAGGGCTTTTTATATTCAGCTGGTACATTGTTGTATCCAAAGTGGGCACAGACAGGTGCAAAGTAGTCTTTGTCTCTTTGTACAACTGTATTTTCGCCAACTCCGCCATGTATTTTTCTTACAATTCCATCTTCATTTCTTTCAGGGTATTCACCTGAATCAACAAAGAATCCATTTTCTACAGCTTTAAAATATCCACCAACTTCAATTATTTCTTCCATAAATAAAACTGCTCTTTCTTTTAATTCCCTTACTTTTTCAGGAAGGAAGCCTTCCTTTTTTAACTCTACTAAATCTTTTAATCCATCCAGTCCTATAAGTGCCTGCTTTGCAGTATTTACTGCATTAATATTATTGTAATGCCATGGCACATTTCTTCCTTCATCAGGGGTAATAGTACTTTGGATGTCAGCACTTGTTAGTGCGGATATAAATAAATTTAAAGTATGGCTCACTGTAGCTTCCCTTTCACAGGACTCAATATATTTTGTATTCATTTGAGCTCTCATTTTATAGCCTTTAAATAGCTCTCTCAAGGCTACTGCATATGGTAAATCTATTTTCATGCAGGGTGCAGGAGATGCTGTTGGAGGAACAGTGGATAATGCAATATTTTCTTTTTTCATGCCCACCATTTCTGAAAACTTACAGTTTATTGCGTGCTGAACCATAAGTTCAGGCATTACTTTATATCCTTTCATAGCAGTTGCATTGGCATTATGAGCTCCATCTATCTGAAGCATATCAGCCCAGCACATTATTTTTTTAGCTACAGCTGCATCAACAAAAGATCTTACCATATTAATATTTCTGTAGAGAACATTATATTGAGGATCCTGGTGAGCTCCATTTACTCCTTCTTCAGCAAACATTACTGCTATGTCAGGGCCGGCAACTCCGGACACATATGAATGAAAGTTAATTGGACGGCCAACCTCCTCCTCTATAATATCCAAGGCCTTACGTGTAGCTCTTATCTGCTTTCTTGAAATAGGAACTCCTCCTACTCCCTCAGGAGTGCCTTCAATTAAGCCGTCAAAATGACTTTGCCCAGCGGTTCTTATTACCATTATGTGATCAGCACCATGCCATGCTGCCATTCTCATTCTTCTAATATCATCTTCAAATCTTCCAGATGCAATTTCTGTTGTTATAACCGGCATAGGCTGCGGGTCAATGCCGTTAAAACTCCTGGCAGCAGGTAAAGGCTGACTTTTCTTTAATGATTTGGAAATACTGCTATAAGTAAATTCACCTACAACACCACTGCTGTGTTTTTCTCTCCAGTGCCATCCACGTCTTTTAGGCTCATATTTATCTAAATCCTTTAGTATAGCTTTAATATCAAGCTTTTCATTTTCATCTATCATTTTATGCCCCCCTATCCTTTCATGATTAATTCAATCAATCTATTTTCTGAGCAAATTTTTCTGCTAACTCATTCCATCCAATACCACCTGCAAGCTGTGCTCCTGCTTTAAGATAATCAATATTTTTTATTTTAGAATAGGTTAATACCGCATTGCCCATACCTTTACCAAGCAGATTCCACTTAACACCATTTTTTACTATGTCTCCTGCCTCTAAACTGGAGAAACCCATTCTAAGTAATACTGATCTTTCTATAGAAGGAGATGTATTATTGTAGGCCAGATCCACCATAGGCTTAACAATTTGTTCAGCCAGGCACCAGAATCTATCATATAGTTCTTTATCACTTAAATCTTTTAAGTGTTCTCTTCTCTTTTCAAAATCATCTTCTCTTTTCAAATAAATCACCTACCTTACATCAAAATTATTTTCTTTTAATATTTTCATGACTTCATCTGTAGTAAGTCTTGTTTCTTTACAAAGAAAATCTAAATCAGTCTGTTCTATATAGTCACCCTTAACTTTTTTTAATGAATTATAAATATATGATTTTCTATATTCATTTAAATCTCTATTATTTACAGAAAGCTTTGATGGACTTTCTGGAAGTATTATGGTTTTACCTGGTATTTCATTAATTGGATCTCCAACTTCAATTTTAATTCCATTTTGCTTTGCAAAGTTCAGCTGAGGTATTATATGTTTACCAGCTCCTGTATACTCAGTCTCCTGAACAACTAAAATATCATCATTGTTCATTTCCTGAGCTAATGAAAAGGCTGCTGCTAAAGATATATTTCCAGCAGGTCCTCTTTCAAGGCCTTCTATTTGAGCTAATAATTCAGTCATGTAAAAAACTTCTCCCTGTTGTACTGTAACGTACCTGTCCAGATATCTTAAAGGTCTTGCTGCACTTCTAGGTACATCTGATCTGTCAGGCCATGTCATAAATGGTATTCCAAAGCCTGTATGTCCTGTAGTAAACGATTTCTTATTAAAGTCTATATCAGAGGCCATATGAAGCCCAGTTAAATCTACAGATGCTCCAATTATTTTTGTATCCAATGCGCCTGCTTTTATAAGTCCTCTTGCAGTGCCTGTAACATTTCCGCCGCCTGCATGTGTTATTACAACTGCTGATGGATCTCTCCCAAATTCTTCCCTGCATTGAACAGCAATTTCATATCCTAATGTTTCTATACCTGCAACTCCATAAGTTGAATACAGAGAAGCATTATAGTATGATGTATCTTCTAAAACCTTTAAAAATGTGTAAAAAAGTTCCGGACCCACAGTTAATCTTAGTACTTCTGCACCAAAGCCCTCGCATTTTCTTCCTTTTTCTAATATTTCAGGCTGTCCTATTTTGTTTGAATCATAGCATTCCTGAACAATTATACATTTTAAGGATCTCATAGCAGCCTGAGATGCCACTGCAGCTCCATAATTACCAGAAGTAGCAGATACAACTCCCTTATACCCTCGTTTTTTTGCATCATAAACCGATAGTGCAGCTCTTCTGTCTTTAAAACTGCCAGATGGATTACAACTTTCATCCTTTATAAATATTCGTGCTGCCTGCCCTGTCTTTGAAACTTTTCTAGCTAATTCAGTTATATTTTTAAGTTCCAGGAGAGGTGTATTCCCTACTCTGGCTTCAGTTTGAATTTCTATTACATCTTTAATACCATATCCTACATCTTTCATCATAGAATTATAATCAAAAGAAAGTTTTCCTGTTTCATATTTTGAATAGTCAATTCCAACTGATTTAAGCATTATTTCACTTTTTCTGCTCATTAATTCATCATACTTATTCATTGCTATGCCCCCTTATTTTTCTAGCATTTTTCTGGCTTGAATTCCTATATAAGCAGTTTCTTCCACGTAATCTCCAAAGCTGTGATAATATCCAGGATTAACACTTACCACTTTCCCATTTAATGTTCTGCCTGAATTAGTCTTTACATTTACAACCTGCCCCATATTGCAATCCTCCAGACAATTGCCTCTCACCCAGACTTTAAGGGGTGTTTTCTTTGTTGCCTCAGGTATATTCTGAGCCCTTTCATCAGGGGATAATACTGTTTCCTCAACTTCTACCCAGGTTTCTTTTTTAATCATATAAATCACCTACCCTCTATTTTTTAATAACTCTGTAAAATTACCATTAGTATCATAATAAGTTTCGGATAATTAAAAATATTCTATATAGTTAAATATTAGCAAATACTGTGCCAATATTTAACTTGTTGATTATTAAGGAAAACTGGGTACAAAAAATAAGGACTGCAAATGTTTTTGCAGTCCCTATTTTAAAATATTGTACATAATCCCTATTGTTATTGCTTTAAGCTAGTGCAAAGATATTTGCATATACATGCAAATATCTTTGCACTAATAAATACAGTATTTTTTAATTTTATGCTGTAAATTTTGTCTTGATAGCCCGAGTTTTTTTGCTGTAACTGTTATATTGTTTCCATTTTGTTCTAGCATGTTTATAATTATTTTTTTTTCTATTTCGTTAATGTATTCATATAATGAAGAATTATATGTGTTAAACATTTCAGCCTGAGTATTAATTCCAGATTTAAGTATATCATTTCCTTTATTTTTATTAATTCTGATATCAAAATATTCCTTGGAAAGATATATATTGCTGTCACACATATTAACTGCTGATTCAATTATGTTTTTAAGCTCTCTTATGTTGCCAGGCCAGTTGTAATCATAAAATCTCTGGAGTACCTCGGGTTCAATACCCTTTATGTTTTTACCAAGCATTTTATTGTAATATTCTATATAATGTTCAACATAATAAATTATATCTTCTTTTCTATCCCTTAGAGGAGGTATATTTATCCTAATTACGCTGAGCCTGTAATAAAGATCTTTTCTAAGTCTTCCGCTTTCTATTAATTTGTCTGGTTCCTCATTTAAAGTTGCAATTATTCTTACATCCACATCTATAGTTTTGTTACTGCCTACAGGCCTTATATATCCATCTTGTAATACCCTTAACAATTTTGACTGAAGATATGGATTCATAGAATTAATCTCATCTAATAAAATAGTTCCCCCATCTGCCTCTTCAAAAAGCCCTTTTTTATTTTCGGCACCTGTAAAACTTCCTCTACGTGTTCCAAACAGCATACTTTCAAGTAGTGCATCTGGAATAGCAGCGCAGTTTATTGGTATAAAAGGTTTATTTTTTCTAATGCCGCTGTAATGAATGCTTTGTGCAAAAACTTCTTTTCCACAACCTGTTTCAGCATATATAAGCACTGAAGAATTAGCTAAACTTGCTTTTTTAGCTTTTTCAACAGCCTTAAGCATTATTGGATTTTTACCATAGATATCATTAAATGTATAAGTTTTTTTTAATGTGCTGTCATTTACCTGAAGCTTGCATATCTTTTCTGTAAGTTCTTTTAACTGAGTCATATCTTTAGCAATTTCTATTGCTGCAATAATTTTATTTTCGTTAATTACCGGAATTGTTGTATTAATGCTGGTTATTTTCTTCTTTTTAATACTGCTGTAATGTTGAATAACATCAGTAATTTTATTGCCGTTTTTTAAAGCATTCATTAAGGTTGAGTTGTCTTCTTTAACATCACTTAAATAATCCACAACTTTTTTACCAATTGCATCTTCTTTTTTAATTCCTTCAACCTGTGCCATTGCTTCATTATAATAAATTGTAGCACCTGAACCATCAACTATATGAATCCCTATGTCCAAATTATCAATCAAATACTTTAAAATACTTTCAATATTATTCATAGTTTATTTATATATTGGGTATTTGTTACACAGCTTTTTAATTTCACTGGATATTGCTGATAGATCTTCATCCCTGTGATTAATAGTATAATCAATGAAATATGCTATTTTTTTCATTTCATCTTCCTTAAAGCCTCTTGTTGTAGCTGCCGGTGTACCTATTCTAATACCGCTTGTTACAAAAGGACTAAGTTTATCATAAGGTACTGCATTTTTATTAACAGTAATTCCTATAGATTCAAGAAGCTTTTCTGCATCTTTTCCTGTAATATTCTTATTTGTTAAATCTACTAAAATAAGATGATTATCTGTTCCACCAGATACCAGTCTAAAGCCGTATTTTACAAGTTCTTCTCCCAGAACTCTGGCATTTATAACAACCTGCTTTATATATTGTTTATATTCATCTGTAAGAGCTTCTCCAAAGCAGACTGCTTTAGCTGCAATTGTATGCATAAGAGGGCCCCCTTGAATTCCAGGGAATATTGCTTTATCAAGTGCTTTTGCATATTTTTCCTTACAGAGGATTACTCCTCCTCTTGGACCTCTAAGGGTTTTATGAGTTGTAGTTGTGACGAAATCTGCATATGGCACAGGTGATGGATGTTCTCCTGCTGCTACTAATCCAGCGATATGTGCCATATCAACCATTAGTAAAGCTCCTGCTTCATCTGCAATTTCTTTAAACAATTTAAAATCTATTATTCTTGGATATGCACTTGCTCCTGCAACTATCAACTTTGGTTTATTTTCTAAAGCCAATGTTCTAACCTGTTCATAATCTATTCTTTCAGTTTCTTTTTTTAAACCATATGGGACGAAATTATAAAGCTTACCCGAAAAACTTACAGGACTGCCATGTGTTAAGTGACCTCCATGGCTTAAATTCATGCCCAGTACTGTATCTCCAGGTTTTAATACAGCCATGTATACTGCCATATTTGCCTGTGATCCTGAATGAGGCTGTACATTAGCATGCTCTGCATTAAAAAGCTTTTTAGCTCTTTCTATTGCTATTGTTTCAACTTCATCAACAAATCTGCATCCACCATAAAATCTTTTTCCAGGATATCCTTCTGCATATTTATTTGTAAGTTGAGATCCCATTGCTTCCATTACAGCCTTACTTGTAAAATTCTCAGATGCAATTAATTCAATATTATCCTCTTGTCTCATTGATTCCTTTTCTATGATACTATAAATCTCTGCATCTTCTTTTTTTAAGTTCTCTAAACTCATGTTTATCACCCCTTCTTCTTAAGTTTATTAAAATAAACTCTCATCTTAGATTATAAATGCTTTAACATCTGCTAGCAACAATGAAATGAAATATTTTTAATATTCTATAAAATAAATTAATGTATGTATAGTGCTGATGTATATGATATAATACCATTGAATATTTTTCAGATATAGGAGTTTATTGATATGGATATGAACAGAATAATGCATATAGCTGCAACAGCTGGGAAAATAGTACTTGAAAATGGCGGAGAAACTTATAGGGTTGAAGAAACCATAAACAGAATATGTCATGCATACAATATTGATAATTCAGAAAGCTTTGTTACTCCTACAGGTATAATGATGTCTGCAACAAGTGAGTTTGGACAAACAATCTCTATTGTTAAAAGAATCAATGTAAGGACAACAAACCTGGAGAAAATATCAAGAGTTAATGATTTATCACGAAATATTCGTATAAAAGGATATACTTTAGAATATGTTGAAAATCAGCTGTCAAAAATAGATGAAGTTAAAAGATATTCAAATAAAACAAATATACTTTTCTCATGTATTGGTGCTGGCTTTTTTACTCTAATGTTTGGAGGGTCATTAAAGGACTTCATTGTATCTTTCATGATTGGAGGGATAATAACCTGTTCTACTATTTTATTAAACAGATTTGAAACCAATAGTTTTTTTATAAATATTGTGGGAGGCGTACTTGCTGCACTGCTGGCATTATTAAGTGTAAAATTCGGCTTTGGAAGCAGTGTTGATAAAATAGTTATAGGTTCCATTATGCTCCTGGTTCCCGGCCTCGCCATTACAAATGCCATAAGAGATACCATTTCAGGTGATTTAGTTGCAGGTATTTCCAGGGGCATAGAGGCTTTTTTAGTGGCAGTGGCCATTGCAGTAGGCACAGGTATAGTTTTTAAAATTTGGTTTTTAGCTAATGGAGGACTTTAAAAATGGTTTTAAATTTCATATATGCATCTATAGCCACACTGGCTTTTGGAATTATTTTTAATATCAGGGGTAAAAATTTAGTATTTGCTTCTTTAGGAGGCGGCATAAGCTGGGCAGTATATCTTTTATCATTAAAATTTTTTTCATCTATGATTTTTGCCTATTTTCTTGCAGCTGCTATAGTTACATTATATTCAGAAATAATGGCAAGGGTTTTAAAAACACCTGTAACCACCTTTGTTATATGTGCCATTATTCCAGTAGTTCCTGGAGGTGGAATGTATAACACAATGATGGAATCAGTTAAAGGAAATGTACAAACAGCCCTTTCCATGGGGGTTCAGACTATTACAATTGCTGGTGCCATTGCAGTTGGTATATTATTCATCTCAACTATAGTAAAAATTGTAATTATAAATAGAAATAAAAAATAGAAAGCTTCTGGCTTTCTATTTTTTATTTAATGAACATATTCAAAGTTGAAATTAAATCATCTACACTTTCAGGTTTTACTAAATTTCCATCATTACAGTTAAAACAACCCTTTGCATAGTTTTCAAATATCATAGAACCAACTTTATTCATAGCAGCTCGTATAGCAGCAACCTGTATTAAAATATCCCTGCAGCAAGCTTCGCCGTCTACCATTTTTTCTATCCCTTTTACCTGTCCTTCTATTCTTCTTAATCTAACTAAAACATCTTTTTTTGAAATAGTTTTATTTTCATTCATTAGTTACACCTCATAATTTATTATTTATACCTATACCCCGTATTAATTTTATCATTAAAATATAATATTTACAACAGCAGAATATCTTACATAAATATTCAGATAATTGCATACTAAAATGTACATTCAATCTCAAATAAAATAACTCATAATTAAATATAAAAAAATACACCATCTATATTGTAGATGATGTTAGTATGTATATATGAATTGGGGGACATATCCAACTTTATATTGAATATAAACTTATAATAGCAGAAACATATGCAAGTGTCAATACATGATTATTCATTGTAATAAATATTCTTTATTATTCATATGTTATTTTATAACATTTAATAAAGGTGAATATTATGAGGAGGAATATATTAATCATATCAATAACATGTATAATTACATTGCTTTTTACCAGCTGTTCAAATATTATGGATTATAAAATCTTACACCCTTCAAAGCCCAATGACTTCTATTATACCAATTTATTATGGAAGAATTTATCTGATAAAAGCAATTGTAAAACAACAATACTAGATACAAATTACTATAAAGAAATTCAGTTTAATAAAGAGTATGTGGAACAATTTAAACTTTTTTTAAAGAAACTTAATAAGTCAAATTTTATAAAAAAGCCAGATAAAGAATTAAGCAAACCATTATATAAAATATTCTTTGACTTTGGAAATGAAAAGTATATTGTCAATGTTTATAATGAAAATTTAATTTCTATATACCCCTGGGATGGAAATTATGAAATGGATTTTATTAATATGAATGACACCCCTAATTCTTTAAACATTTATTCTCTGTGTAAATATTTATATAACTGAGTACCTATGAAATATTAATTTAAAAGTATATAATTTTAGTATAAATACCAACTAAAGTTAAAGGGGGTACATCATGAATAAATTATATCAGTTTTATTATAATAGATTGGTTAGGAAGCTTACAAGTATAAGATGGATACAAAAGTTCAAACTTGATAAGAATTCTATTGATAATTTCTTAAGAAGCAGCGAATTTATAAATGGGTTTAATTCTATATTTGAAAGTAAAAACTTCAGCTGTGAAAATGCTTTGTCAATATGTAAACCATTACTTGATAAATTAAGCTATCCATATAATCAGCAGGACTGGTTATCATATATATATCAATACACTTTAAATAAAAGCTTCCCTGAAGCAGTAAGCATTATCTTATTGGAAAATTTAAACCCTGTTTGTGAAATATATCTGAAAGTTTTAAGGGTAATCTGCCAGGCCGAAAGGGATTTAGAAAATCAATCATGGCAGTATAAGTATCCTATGAATTTTCTTGATCAGGATGAAGAAAACCATTTGGAAAATAGTGATGAATATAAAAAATTCATTAAAGCCTTTAAGCATAATTATACCTATGAGATGATGAAACTCAGCAAAGAAGTTATGAATTATACAACTTTAGATCATGTTTGCGGTGTTCACTATATAGCTATGTACATTGCAAGACAATTAAAAAATATAAATATACCTGTAGACCTTGGCAGGGTTTCCGGTGCCGCAGCCGGGCATGATATTGGCAAATATGGCTGCAGAATTTCTGAAATAAAGAAAACACCAAGGCTGCATTATTTTTATACTGATGAATGGTTTAAAAGATATGGAATAAATTACATAAGAAATATTGCTTTAAATCATTCTACATGGGATCTGGAGCTTGAGAATCTGCCAATTGAGTCACTAATTTTAATTTATTCAGATTTTAGAGTTAAGAGTGACTGCATGTACAAAGATGGCAGAATGAAAATATACAGCTTAGAGGACTCATTTTATGTTATTTTAAATAAATTAGAAAATATGGATATAGAAAAGGAAAAGAGATATAGAAGAGTATATGCAAAGCTTAAGGATTTTGAAGATTTCTTAATGGATCTAAATATAGATATACTCTCAAAAAAGGCTCGGGATAATCATACTAAAATTCCTTGTAATAATTATTCATTGCTGCAGGGGGATGAAATAATAAGCAGCATAAAAAATCTGTCTATAATGCACAATATAAAATTAATGTATGAGTTAAGAGATGAATTTTCGCTAGATGCCATACTGGAAGCTGCAAGAAGTGAAAAGGACTGGAAAAACTTAAGAGAATACATTAGGATATTTCAGGAATATTCCACATATTTAACTCAAAAGCAAAAATTACAGACTATTTCTTTTTTATATGATAATTTAACTCATCCTGAAGACGATATTAGAAGACACTGTGCAGAATTAATTGGTATATTAATAGCTATTTTTGATGAAAATTACAGAAAGGAATTACCAGATAATGTTACCATACATCAGTTTTCCATAAGCAGCACTGATTTGTTTAAGCAAAGCATTGATATTATGTTAAATCACAGCCATAATCTGGTGCCCTCTCATAAGTTTTATTTGGGATATTCATTAAGTATAATGATCAATTCATTATTTACTCATTGTAATAGTAATCAATTATTAAACTACAGAAAAATACTTATGGGTTATTACAAGGACTATTTAACAAAAAACACTGACTCTCATATATTCCTTTTACAAAGTGCTAAGAGCATACCCCTTGAACCATTTGATGAAAACATTAACATATTATATGATTATATTTTAGTATGTATAAATAAAAGAAACAATATGATAAAAGAAGCTGCTTTAGATGCAGTACTAAATTTATCAAATAAATGTATACTTCCAAAGAATTTCATTGAATCCATAAAAAAATATCTGGAAGATAATTTGGATAAAGATAAAAGCATAAATACCACATTACTTTTAAAAAAAATATGTGATAAATTTTCTTTTACAGAATTATCAGATCAATACAGAAGTAAAATAAAGCTAAATGATAAAAAAATAACTGAAATATTTTTAAGTAACTTAAAAAGTGCCACTGACTGGATTAAAAAGAAAAACCAAATTGATCTTTTACTGGAGTATGCTTTAAAAAGTCATCCTAGCAGCAGTCTGCATACTTCCATACATTTTTGTAATCTTCTTAAGGTTAGTGCTGTTGAAAGTGTGAGAAATCATGCTGGATCTGCCATATTAAAAATTATGCCAAAGCTTTCAATATCCGAAAGAAATGAAGTAGCAGTTGAATTATTAAGGGCATTAGAAATTGAGGGAAATAGATTTACAGAATACATTCCAGGGTTTACAGGAAAAGCAGTGTTATGGCTGCAGCCCAAAGAATTAGATGAAATTATTGAGGATCTTTCCGAGAAAATAAAAAGCTCTAATGCAAATTTAAAATCTTTAATTTTAAAAACCATAGGCGTAACAATTTCAAATTATGACTGCTATGCAAAGCGGTTTGAAGAAAATGAAAATGATTATGAAAATAGGTTAAGAAAAATGCTTGGTATATTATTATGCGGCTTGGGTGATTATAATATTCATGTGAAGCAGGCTGCCTTTAGTGTAATAGGAAAAGATATATTTGGAACCAGCTGTTTATCATTATACAAAAAGGAGCATATATTCACATTAATAGCCAAGAAGATCCTTACATTGGTTTCAGATAATAGAATAGAAGATTTATTATTTCTAACTAATTCAGCTGGACTAAATCATATTTACAGATTTATTTCTGATTACACTTTTTTCATAGGAAAAATTAATATATCAATACCTGAGAAAGTTGCTTTTTTCCCTGGAACCTTTGATCCTTTTTCATTAAGCCATAAGCAGATTGCAACATATATCAGGGATAAAGGCTATGAAGTGTATTTAGCTGTTGATGAATTTTCCTGGTCTAAAAAGACTCTCCCAAGCTTACTGCGACGAGATATTATTAGTATGTCCATTGCAAATGAGCTAGGTATATATATTTATCCAGATGACGAGCCCACAAATATGTCAAATGAAGATGATTTAAAAAGATTATTAAGTAAATTCCCCTATTCAAAGGTATATATGGCTATAGGCAGTGATGTGCTTCTCAATGCTACATGCTATAACAAAAATTCAGCAGATGAATCTTTAATTTACAGCCTTCCCCATATTATCTTTCAAAGAAATAAAACAAAAAAGCTGCTGGACTTTGTTAAAAGGTTTAAAAGTGAAGTAATATTTTTAACTTTACCTGCAAAATATTCGGAAATAAGTTCTACTCAAATACGTAATTATATTGATGAAAGTAAGGATATATCTTCATTAGTAGATCCTTTAGCTCAGAAGTATATATACGAAAATGGATTCTATCAAAGAGAACCTCAGGATAAATCAACAATTAAAAATATCTTATTTGACACAATCCTAATAGAAGAATTCAGCATTGATGCAGCTGAAGATATGTTTAAACTTTTGGGTAAAGGCAATAAGAAAAAGTTCATTGATAAAATCAAAGAAATCTTTAAGAAGCCATCTGGAAGAGCATTTTTGTTAAAAGATTTGGAATCTGGTGAAATTTTAGGATTTTCAATTTTTCACTGGTTAAGATCAAGTATGATATATGAAGAAACTTGTAATGCCAAGGTAGCCGAATTTATAAGGACAAATAGTCTTGGAAGAGTAATTTGTATTGATGGGATTTATATAAAAAATGCAGAAAAAAACAGGAATCTGGAACAGATTATTATTACTGACACATTAGCCTTTTCAATATCCAAGGATTATGAATATGCAATATACAAACCATTTTCAAAGGAATTTATTTTACCTTCCATAGATGAACATTTAAAACTTATAGGGTTTACAGCTATTGAAGGATGCGAAGAATCTCATATATCAGTTGTAAATATGAGCTCTCCCTGTGTTATAAATTTTGATATAGAAAACATTTTAAAGGAGCCCTTTAGGAGTAATATAGATCTTCGCCAGGTTATTATATCCACAAGAAAAAAACTTATGAATTCTTTAACAAATTTATATCCTGGAGAATTAGTACTTCCCTTTGATATAAATTATCTTCATCAATGCATGATAAATAAAATATGCAAGGAAAATGGTGTATCCACAAAAATCAGTGAAACTAAAAAACTTGGTGAAGCAATGTGTGTACCTTACGGAGATATATTTGACAGATATATTATACCTAATACTGTTACCAAAGCTCTCCATACTGAAAAGTTTTTTGAACCTTCAATGGAAAATTTCAATATATGTGAGTTCCCTCATTATCTTAAGCTTAAGGATCAGGTTAAAATGCTAAAATCATTTAACAGGCCCATAATCCTGGTGGATAATATTCTTCATAAAGGATATAGAATGAGGGCATTAGATCCCCTTTTCAAAAAGGAAAATATTACTGTAAAAAAGATTATTGCTGGAATTATGTCTGGAAGAGGAAAGGATTTAATGGATATTCAAAATAGAAATGTGGAAAGTATATATTTTATACCAAGAATGAAAATGTGGTTTAATGAAAATGCATTGTATCCATTTATTGGCGGAGATTCTGTGTGGAGAGGAAGTTACCCTAAAAGAAATTTACTTCCATCAATAAATTTAATAATGCCATATACATCACCAACATTTATGAGAGGAGCTTCTACTGCATCTATATATAATCTTTCGAAAACGTGCATTGAGAACTCTTTAGAAATACTTCAAACATTAGAGGAACAGTATCATTTGTTTCATGAAAGGAATTTAACTCTTTCAAATTTAGGTCAGGTGTTTACAATTCCAAGATCTATAGATAAAGGCACTAACATTGAATATGACTTAAATAAAAGTGCATCAAGCTATCTGAAAAACGATTTGGAGTCTTTATTCAGGCTTGAAAAAATAATTAAAGGCTTTTAAAAGGAGAAAAAAATGGATAAATTATTTTATTATGTTTATAACGAAAATCTGCTTATTTCAAATAAGCCATACAATTATAAAGTTATTGATGAAAATAGTGCATGTAATTTTAAGCAGAATATATATACACTTTTTGAAAGTGATCCATATAAAAGCAGATCTATATATCCATTATGCACAAAAGATTTAATATTTCTCGAAAATGAGGACTTAAATATTCTAAAGAACAATACCTGTGAATCAAAAACTATACCTGTGTGGCTTGAAAAAAGAATTCATGATAAAAAGGTTGCAGCAATTAATACTGCATATCCTGACTATGAGCAGTATTTAAATAATAGTAAGAGTAATAATTATGATAAATTTATAAAATCAAATGGAAGCAAAAAATGCATGGTTAATGTAATTGGCCTTGGTGATGTTGGAGGAACCCTTGTTACGGGATTAAGATTATTAGGGGGAGAATGTATATCTAAAATTGGAATTTATGATAAAGATCCTAATAAAATAAAGAGATGGGAATATGAATGCAATGAAATACTATCTCCTGATACAAAATTAATTTTTCCTGAAGTAATACCATTAAATGAAGCAGAATTATTTAATTGTGATTATTTTGTGTTTTGTGTTTCTGTAGGAGTTCCACCTTTAGGATGTGAAAATACGGATGTAAGACTTATTCAATATAGCGGCAATTCCAAAATAATAGAATATTATGCTAAGCTTGCCAGGAAGAATAAATTCAAGGGCATATTTGCAGTGGTTTCCGACCCAGTTGATTTGTTATGTAATAAAGCATTTATGGAAAGCAATAAAAATGAAAATGGAATTACTGACTTTGAAGGATTAAAACCAGAGCAGATTAGGGGATATGGACTTGGAGTTATGTTTGCCAGGGCTGCTTATTATGCAAAGCAGTATGCTGAAGCTGAGAACTTTATTTATAAAGGAAGAGCTTTTGGACCTCATGGTAAGGGTTTAGTTATAGCAAATGATATTGATAATTACAATAACAAAATTAGTGAAATTTTAACCACAGCTGCTATTAAAGCAAATCTGAAAATAAGAAATTGCGGATTTAAGCCCTTTGTAGCCCCTGCTCTGTCCTCAGGAAGTTTATCTATTATAGAGACTATAAAGGGAAATTGGAACTATAGTACCACATATATAGGCGGAAACTTTTTTGGAGTGAAAAATCGTATTACAAGTAAAGGAAATATAATAGAAACATATGATTTCAATGATCAGCTGTTTAATAAAATTAAGGCATCTTATGCAGAGCAGAGTAATTTATTTAAAAAATTATAATTTTGGAGATGATATTTTGAGTAGCTTATATGTAGTTGCTCCAAATAAAAATAAAACAAATACCTTAAAAAAAATGATAGCATCTTTTACAGAAGAATTCGATACGTTGTATTATATCGATAGTTTCAGTGAACATATTAATTTAACACATAAAAAAATCCTTTTTGCTCTAGAGCTTGGAAACTACAGCTTTGATTTAGAAATGTTAACATTACTTTCATCTTTAAATATGAATAACAGCTCAATTATGTCAGGTTCTACTGCAGCCATATTAGTTCACAGTAATTCACAGCTTTATACTAAAAGATGTGCTCAAGGTCTTGTGTTTACTTTAAATCTCCTTGGCTGCAATTTCATTGGTCATCCATTGGTTGAATGTACTGAGGATTTTATTAATTTTAATACATGGAAAAAGCTATTTACTGAACTATCCTTAGAAGAAATATGTTATAATCAATGCAAAAAACTAGGTAAAAGGCTTTCAGAATATGAGTATATAAAAATAACTAATCCTAAAATAACTGTTTTATATTCATCTACTCATATGTTTTCCAATACATTGGATTACTGGCATATGGTTAAAGAAAATCTGAGTCATTGTGAAATCAATGAGATCCATATAGAGAATGGAAAAATAATGGACTGTAAGGGCTGTTCATATAAACTATGTGTTCATTATGGAAAGCAAAACTCCTGTTTTTATGGCGGTTTTATGGTGGAAAATGTGCTGCCGGCAATAGAGAGAGCAGACTCAGTTGTGTGGCTCTGCCCAAACTTCAATGATGCCATACCTGCTAATTTAACAGCTACAATTAACAGGCTTACTGTTCTTTACAACAAAATGAATTTTTATAATAAATCCATGTTTGGTATTGTAGTTTCTGGTAACTCAGGATCTGATTCCGTTGGAAAGCAGTTAATTGGTGCTTTAAATATAAATAAAGGATTTAGGTTGCCTCCAAGAGCAATGCTATATGAAACTGCCAATGATCCAAAGTCAATTTATTCTGTACAATATATTGATGAAAAAGCAAAGTCTTTTGCAGAAAATATGATAAATAATATATAATATGCTGTGTAGGGCTGTCGCATTAAGAATAAATACTACAATATATTGTATGTAAATTCATTAGTACGGCAGCCACCTGTGTTTTATTATCCTCTTTTGGCAGATTGTTTCTTGGTGGTTTTATTGTGATTTTTTGCTGTTTCCCGTGTTATGGGAGTCTGCCAATTACATTTTTCCATTCTTTGTATTTTGCCATCTGGCTGACTGTCTTTAGGCATTTCTATCACCTCATGATTTAGTATTTACCTAATTAACATAATAATTCACTTTACTTTTGCGTATTATATATATCAATGGTTTCTAAATTTTTTTCATAGATATTTTTTTTATTTGAATCAAAGCACTGTATTTTTACCATACTATAATTAGTAATTTTTTCATTCCAGTATAATAGAAGATACTTACCGTTAAAAATCTTAAAATCCAGTGATTTTAATGTATTGCCTGCAGTATCCTTTACCATAAGTTTTACTTCTTTTATATTACTGTCATTGATTATACCGAAGATACACATAAGAGCATAATTATTTTTTAAATTACTTTCAAAGTAACTATAATTTATACTTTCTTTATTATTAATTGTCAAAATATTTGGCTTATCAAGAGGAAACCACATTAGATTTCTTTTTTCAGCTATGTCAGTAGAAATATAATTTCCGAATTTGGAAAAAAACAATTTTGAATTACCTATAGCTGTGTTATTAATGTTTTCTGATGGACCATAATTAATTCCCTTTTCGTTTTTACTATGAGCTTTCTGTGGACTAAATGATCCATAAAATAAATGAGGATATAAACAAAATAAAAATATACTAATAATAATTACCCAATATATTATTACTTTTGAATTCTTTTTCAAGTGACTTGTCCCCCTATTTTAAAGGAATTTTAAAATAAAATTCTCTATTGTATAAATTATATTTTATACATATCTCTTTCAAATCAGTAATTTTTCCATAGTACCTTTGGCAGTAGTTTTCCATAAAGGAAGATTTTGAGGAAAAACTCTCCATATGTTTATATTCTGTTCCTTCACTATTTAGTACCTTAATATCTTTGAAATTAAAGTTTTTCATTAAGCTGGGATTCAAAGTCTTATAATTGATATAAAAACTATCTTTATCAATTACAATATTTTTTACATATAACAATGCAGAATCTACTTTAGTCTTTTTATTACAGTTGATTAGTTTTAAGTCCCCGCTGTATATTTTTCCTTCAATACTACTATTTCCATATACATTTGAAATTGAGCTGCTTATACATGTAATGCAGAAAAAATAAATAGCTATTAGCATTAGAAATTTTTTAAATGTGTTAATTTATATCACTTCCCAAGATGTTATTGTATAAACTTTTATGTTTATATTATATTTATGAATTGAATGTTTTATTACTTATATATTACTTTCTGATATAATGTATGTGAAGTGAATCACAGAAAGGAGTAATTATAAATGATTGCAGATCTTCATATTCATACAAAGGCCTCTGATGGGAAATATACCCCTAAAGAAATTGTGCAAATGGCCATGTGCGAAAAAATAGATGTCATTGCAATAACAGATCATGACACCACTGATGGTATAGATCAGGCTTTGGAAGAAGCCAAAAATAATAATATAACAGTAATACCTGGTATAGAATTATCAACTTTGTATAATGGAAATAGTGTTCATATTCTTGGATATTTTAATGGAATGAATTATCTAGAAAGCGATTTTCAAAGGTTTTTAAAGGATATACGTGATTATAGAATTTATAGAGCAAGGCTGATTTTAAAAAAGCTGGATACCTTGTATAATATTAAACTTGATTTTAATAAAGTTATAAGTGAAACTACAGGGGTGCTTGCAAGGCCCCATATAGCAGAAGCTATTATAAAATCTGGATACAATTACAGCTATGAATATATTTTTAATAACTTTATTGGGAATAACTGCCCTGCATATGTGCCAAACAAAGATATAAGCATATATGAAGGAATTGAAAGGCTTAGAAATGCAGGAGCACTAGTTGTACTGGCCCATCCTAAACTATTAAAAAATGGCATATTAAATGATGTGTTAAATTTCAAATTTGACGGAATGGAATCAATATATTATTTAAATTCAGAGGAAGAAACAAAGGAATTTATTAAAATGTCAAAAGAAAGGGATTTAATTGTTACAGCTGGTTCTGACTTTCATGGTTCAATAAAGGAAGAAGGCAGCCACGCACCTAAAATAGGCTCAGTATATTTGGAAAATGATTTGGTTAATATATTTTTAAAAAGACTGCATTTAATGTAAAAAAGCCTTTCAGCTATAGGAAAATTAATTTCTATTTAGCTGAAAGGCTTTTATTTCAATTTTTATGCTTCTAATAAGAATGCATAATATCCTTTTACTGCCTCATATATATCTGCTTTACTTGCTACTTCCCAAGGAGCATGCATATTTTGCAGAGCAATACCACAGTCAATAACCTGCATATCATATTGTGCAAGAATATAAGCTATTGTTCCGCCGCCTCCCTGGTCAACTTTTCCTAATTCTGAAGTCTGCCATGATACATTATGTTTATCCATAATTGATCTTATTTCTGCTATAAATTCAGGGTTAGCATCATTGCAGCCGCTTTTTCCTCTGGCACCGGTATATTTATTAAACACAAGGCCTTTGCCAAAGTAAGCTGCATTCTTTTTCTCCATAACTGAAGGATAATTTGGATCAAATGCTGCACTAACATCTGATGAAAGCATTTTGGAATTATTCAAAGCTCTTCTAACTTTTAACTCATTGTAATCTCCACATAAATTCATAACTTCAGCTACAGTATTTTCAAAGAATCTTGAATGCATTCCAGTTGCACCAACGCTGCCTATTTCTTCTTTATCTACCAATAAAGTTACACAGGTTTTATCAGCTTTATCCATTTTCATCATGGAAACAAATGAAGTATAAGCACAAATTCTGTCATCATGACCATAAGCCATAATCATACTTCTGTCAAATCCAAGGTCTCTTGCTTTTCCTGCTGGTACAACTTCTATTTCAGCAGAAACAAAGTCTTCCTCAGTTATTCCATATTTTTCATTTAAAATATTTAAAATATTTAACTTTACTTTTTCTTTTGCATCTTTATCATCTATAGGCATACTTCCAACTAAGACATTAAGATCCTCGCCTTCGATTACTTTGCCAGCTTTTTTATCCATCTGATCTGCTGCTAAGTGGATTAATAAATCAGAGACGCCTAAAACTGGATCATTTTCGTCTTCGCCTACTACAACATTAACCTTTGTTCCATCTTTTTTTATAACTACTCCATGTAAAGCTAAAGGCATTGTAACCCATTGATATTTTTTAATACCGCCATAGTAGTGAGTCTCTAATAATGCTAAGTCAGTATCTTCATATAATGGATTCTGCTTAAGATCTAATCTAGGTGAGTCTACATGAGCTCCCAATATTCTCATGCCATTTTCCATTGGTTCTTTGCCAATTAAAAATAATGCCAGAGTTTTATCCATATTGTTGGCGTAAACCTTATCACCTGGTTTTAAGCTTCCATTTTTTTTCACTAACTCTTTGATATCCTTATAACCAGCTTTTTCGGCTAAAGTTATAAATTCTTTTACGCATTCTCTTTCTGTTTTGCACTTGGACATAAAAGCCTTGTAGTCATTATTTACTTTATTGAGTTCATTTTGATCATTTTTGGAGTATTTGCTCCATGCATATTCATAATTTTTTGTAAGTTCTTTTGCCATAATTTTCGCCAAAATAAAAATAATTAGAATTAACTTTTATTTGGCTTATTCACCCCCAACGTTGAAATTTTTGTTGCAATTTGCTAACAATTATATTTTATCATAAAGAAAACTAAATTAAAATACATTGTTTACTAAATTTTCTTTTTCAGTTATTATATTGTTTATTTTAATATCATTTATATCCATTGGAACTTCATCTATAATTTGAAAAGAATATGACAATGCAACAATATTACATGTACTTGAACAATTTTTCAGATATCTGTCGTAAAACCCTCCGCCATAGCCTAATCTGCCTCCTTTTTTATCAAAAGCCAAACCAGGTACTATTATTAAGTCAAACTCATTGGCACTTGCAATGTTATTATGGATCTCAGGCTCTAATATATTATATTTTCCCAAAGATAATTCTGATAAACTTTTTATATTTACTGCTGCCATTCCCTCTGATTTTGAAATAACCTTTGGTACTGAAACACTTTTCCCTAAGGAAAATGCCTTATTAATTATTTTCTTAGTGTCCACTTCATAGTCTAAACTAACATATATAAAAATATTTTCAGCTTTTTTAAAAATAGTGCTTTTGCACACATTCATATATATACCTTCATCAAGCCTGGCCTTAATTTCATTATTAAGATTCATCCTTTTATTTATCATTTTATTTCTAATTTCTGTTTTACTGTCCATTTTTAGATTCCCTTTCAACTTCATGCATCCTATTACTTATAGTATCCACTGGTGTAATGTCTGACACTAATGAATATCTATAGTTTGCTGCAGCAGCTTCAATTATAACAGCAATATTTCTTCCAGGCCTTATAGGTAAAATAAGTCTTCTTACAGGTACATTCAATATTTCAATAGATTCTTTATCTAAACCTAATCTATCGTAATTTTGATCTTCCTTCCACTGCTCTAAATATATAACTAAATTAATTGTCTTTTGCTTAAGTATAGAGCTTAATCCATATAGTGCAGGCACATCAATTATACCCATACCTCTTACTTCCATCATCCCTGATGTAATGTATGGTGCAGTGCCATGAAGCACACCTTCCACTTCCTTTATATCTACAGCATCATCAGCTACCAGTCTGTGTCCACGTTTAATAAGTTCCAAAGCTGATTCACTTTTTCCAATACCGCTTTCACCTGTTATTAAAATACCAATTCCGTAAACATCTACTAAAACACCATGCATTCTGGTTTCAGGTGCTAATTTATTGTCTAAATAGTTCATAAGCTTACTTATGAATCTTGTTGAAAGAGCTTTTGTTCTTAATATCCATCTTTTGTTTTTAGCTGCATATTCTAAAAATTCCTTATGTGGAACGAGACCCCTTGTAACTATTACACATGGAGTTTCAAATTCAAAGAACTTTTTAAGCCTTTTTTTTCTTAATTCAGGCTGCATTGCATCCAAAAAACTCCACTCTGCCATACCTACTATCTGAACTCTTTCGTTTGCAAAATAATTATAAAATCCACAAAATTGAAGTCCAGGCCTATTTGTATCACTAACAGTTATGCTGTTATTATTGCCGCCTTCAACTAATATTTCAAGGTCTAAATCCTTTATTATATCCTTTACAGTAACACCCATTTTTTATCGCCTCCATCATTCACCCCTAAGTGCAGCTTTTTTATAAACCCACCATTGTTAAAAACAAGGTGGGCATATTTTTAAAGATTTAATTCTTCTAAAATCTTATCAAAGTCAATTTTTATATTTTTTTCATAAAAAACTGCAGTAAACTCGTTATAAGTATAATCTTCATTATCAATGTCATAAGATATAAATTGTGCTTCAATGTGAAGATCTTCCATAATATCTTCAATTATGTCTCCAACGTTATCAACTGCTATGTCACTTAAATATGGAATTATAAAATTCTCTGTGTATGACTTAACATTATTTTTATCTTTACTCATATCATTTGCATATGCCTTGGCTGCTTTAATTTCATCTTCGTCAAAGTCATAAAAGAATCTAAGTACTATAATGTTATCCCTGGTATCAATTATTTCTATATCATCAATACCATTATCCTCTAGAATTTCTATTATAGCATCATTATCCATACAAATCCTCCTAAAAATAATTTATATTTATTTTAAATTTAAAAATTCATCCACAAATTTGTCAGCTCTTTTGAAGTCTTCCTCACTTGGTACAAATTTAAATTTAAGTCCCTCTTCAAGAACTTTAAATTTTAAAGATTTTAATCTAGCAGTAATCATTGGCACACCTTCACCGCTCCAGCCATATGATCCAAAGGCTGCTGCTGTCTTTCCTCTATTGGTTATGGCACATACAGTGGATAAAACATCCCAAACAGGCTTAACTGCATCCTGGTTTATTGTAGGAGATCCAATTATAATTCCATTTGCACCTTCTATAAGGGAAGTTATTTCATCTGGTTTCATGGATGTAATTTCATGAATTTCGGCTTTTATACCTTTTTCATTTATTTTATCTGCAATGTATCTTCCCATTTCCTCTGTATTTCCATAAGCTGAAATATAAAATATCTGAATGTTCTTTTCTTTAGGAATACTTAAAAGAGACCACTTTTTATATAAATCTATGTAGGTACCTACATTACCAATGTGAATAGGGCCGTGGCTTGGGGCTGCAATATCAATTGTTAAATCATTTATTTTATTTAGTCCCATAATTACGAACTTCTTAAAAGGTCCCATTATTACATCAAAATAATGTTTCATTTCCTCAAAATAATCATCAGTGCATTTGTCAGTAATTCTTCCCTTAGGGCAGAAATGGCATCCTAAAAAGTCACAGGTAAATAAAACATTTGACTGCTGTGCATATGTAAACATTGTATCAGGCCAGTGCAGATTTGGTGCCTGTATAAATTTCAAAGTAGTTTTTCCAAGGCTTAATTCTTTTGGAACTTCTTCACCATTAAAATCACTGTTAATAATATCCTTTATATATATATTAGCTGCTCTCGATGCAATAATTTTTGCTTCAGGATACGTTTTAATAAGTTGTGCCAATGAGCCACTATGATCCAGCTCTGTATGCTGTACAATTATGTAATCAACTTTTCTTTCTCCTATTATACTTTTTATGTTTTCCTTAAATTCATCAAAATATCCATTTTTAACAGTATCTATTATGGCTACTTTGTCATCATCTATTAAATATGAATTGTATGTAGTTCCTTTTTTGGTTTCCATAATAATGTCAAATACTTTTAATTCCGGGTTCTTAACACCTACCCAGTATATGTTGTCTTTTAGTTTTTCTACTGCCATTACAAGTTCCTCCTTATGTTGTGTGTTATATTATTTATATTTTAACACAATCAATAAAAAATACACAAGTTGAGCAAATTTTCTAATATATAAATTATTTTATCAATGGAGACAAATTACCATTATAAAATATGTATTCATAATGCAGCGATCTTGTTAATACAACATAGAGAAGTTTTTTATCCAATTCATTTTCGTTATAATTATCATCATTACAGTTATATATTACTGAACAGTCAAATTCTAATCCCTTTGTCATATATGATGGAATAATAATATTATCTAAAGTAAGAGTTTTGTCAGTACCTTTAATTAAAACCCATTTGAAACTGCTATTCTTCCTTAAATAATCTCTGATTTTTTTACATTCATTAAATGTCCTTCCTATTACTGCTACACTTTTTTTACCATTGCTATGGATAAAGTCTACTATTTTGTCTACTCTACTACAAAAATCTTTATTAGTCTTAAATTCAATTATTTTAGGCATTTCACCATGCCTAAGTACAGGTACAGCTGGTTTAAGGCTGTTATTCTGCTTTTTCAGAACTTTATTTGCAAAGTTTATAATTTCTATTGTGGAACGGTAACTTTGCGTTAATATAGTATATTTACCTTTGTTGTCAAATACATTTGTTAATATTTTATCCCAGTTATCAATTCCTTTATAAAAATAAATGCCCTGACCAATATCACCTACTATTGTAAAAGAATTATTAACTGCTATATCCTTAAGTACAAAAATTTGAAAAAAACTGTAATCCTGAGCTTCATCAATTACAATGTGTTTATATTTATACTTTTCAGGTACACCCTCAATTTTTAATTTGATATACAGCATGGGAACTAAATCATCACAATCAATAATGCCATTATTCAAATCTTCATTTAATTTTTCCCTCATGTAATCATATAATTTTTTTGGTATTTCATTGTTTGTAATTTCATTAAATAGAACCTGATTATTAAAAAAGTCCTGATATAATGAGGAAGTATTAATTTGATACCATTTTTCAAAATAATCTTCAAAAGATTTTTTGGATTCTTTCAATATATGTGACTTTTTCTTATCTCTTTCATCATATACTTCAATTAATTTTTTTCTCATTTCTATTGTATCTTCATAGGTTTTCTTAACTCTGCTTATCTGGTACTCAAAAGTAAAATCTATTTTATCCAGAAGAGATGCTATTTTATCATCCAGCTTTAATTTGAGATATCTTTTTATCTCCATTTTCCTGGAGTTTAGAGGAAGATTAATTAAATCTTTTACAAATAATCTCTTTATCTCTTTGCTGTCAAATAATGTATAATCATCAACTTTAATATCTTCAATGGAATCAGCATCATTTTTTTCCATGTATCTTATAAATCTATCTATAATAACTTTAAAGGACTGAGATCCCTTAAATTTACTTGTATTTAAAATATACTTTTTTTCTTCTGAATTGGTGCCTTCAAGAATGCTTATAAGTTTAGTATCTTTTGTATAAATTTTAGGCTTTATTCCAAGTATTTCGCATGCAATATCCTCATATGTACTCTGCTTAACAGAATTAACACCCAAATCAGGCAATACCTGTGAAATGTAGTCCAAAAACAGCTTGTTTGGGGCAATTACAAGTATATCCTTTCCACTCATATTATCCTTAAATTTATAAAGCAGATAAGCCAGTCTATGCAGTGCAACTGTGGTTTTGCCAGAGCCTGCAGATCCCTGCACAATTAAGGCTCCATTTTTATCTGCTCTTATTATTTCATTTTGCTCTTTTTGGATTGTAGCAACAACATCTTTTAACTTAGTGCTTATGCTTTCCTCCAGATTTATCCGCAGGAACTCATCAACTAATGCATTTTCATTACCGTCACCAGATTTTAAGATTATTTCATTTATTCCTTCATCAAAGGCATCTTTTAGTTTAGAATCTCTAACCAGAAATTTTCTCTTTAAACTTAGTTCACCACTGACCACACCTTTTGGCGCTTTATAATAGCAGTCCCCAAAAGTTCCGCTGTAATATAAATCTGCAATTGGTGCTCTCCAGTCAATTACCTTTTCATCGCCATTTTCAATGTCTCCTAATCCAAATTTACCTATATAGAAGGTCTCTACATCTCTTCTATACTCTCTAAAGTCTATTCTGGCAAAGTATGGGCTTGACTTTGCATCTATATATTTTTCAAAGTTTTTATGTGTAATATTATATAATTTTTCCTTAGTCTCAAGTTCTTCACTATATCTGCCCTTGCTTTCCTTCCTAAGTTCTTTAACTTTATTTTGAAGTTCAAAGTCTTCCTTTTCAATTTTTTCAGCTTCATTTTCAATCCATGTTACAGTATCGTCAAATCGTTTTTTCTCAATGGCAAATTCTTTTTCATCAATAGCCATTATTTCACCTCATTTACCACATGATAAATAATATATAACAAAACTTAATTTTAGTTTTTTTATATATTAATGTCAACCATTTTATTTTATCCTATTAGTAAACAAATAAAAAGATCTCCATTTCTGAAGATCATTTAAAGGATTTTGCCAAATCCAGATTTAAACTTTTATTTAATGCCTGTACTAATACAGCTGCAATAACTCCATCTGCAATATGATGCAGCAGAGTTCCAGTTCCTACAACTACAAGAACCTTGTACATTGTAAAACCAAAAGGTATTACAGCTATTGCCTCCAATATAGCATGTATTGGTGCAGTTAAAGCAATGACAGTTTTGAAGGAGATTCCCCTTCTAAGCATTAAAGCACCTGCCAAACCAACAAAGGTATGCATAAATGCTCTTGCTGCAACTACAGCTGGTGATGATACTAAGAAGCCTAATGCGGATCCTACGCCAACCATTACAGCTGCTACAGGTCCTAAGAACATGGATAAAAATAATGGTACATGTGCTGTTAATGTTGCAGTAAATGGTCCTAATTGAATTCTTAAAAATCCAAATGCCAATGGAATAACAATTGATAAGGCCGTTAATAAAGCTGAATAAGTTAATTTTTTTATATCTTTCATTTTACACCTCCGAAACATCTGTATATACAGTAGTATACATTGTACATGGAGTTTTGTAAAGTATCTTTTATATTTAAATAAAATAAACTCCTGGAGTCCAGGAGTTTATTTACATACATTTATGAATCTTCCCTGTAAATCTTTTTTGCTTTGTCTAAAAATATTATACCATTAAGATGATCAATTTCATGACAAAAGGCTTTGCACAGCAATCCATCTGCTGAGTACTGAACTTTTTTTCCTTCCTCATTAAAGCCATTAACTCTAACTTTTTTAGGTCTTTCAACAACACCCTCAAATCCTGGATAACTAAGGCAGCCCTCTATGCTGTCTTCTTTACCATACTTTGCAATAATTTTGGGATTTATCAAAAGAACTGGCTCAGTATCATCTCTCAGGTCAATATAAATTACTCTTTTTAATACACCTATCTGGGGAGCAGCAACACCTATCCCTGTAGTTGAATATAAAGTATCTTTTAAATCTTCTGCCAGCTTTAAAGTACTATCATCAAATTTATCAACTCTTCTGCTGACTCTTTTCAGCATTTTATCTGGAACAATTAAAATATCTCTCACTGCCATGTGTTACCTCCTCTAGTGTGTTTAGTTTATATATTTTGTCTTTCCTGCATAATACTTTTAACTTTCATTAATCTTGTCAGACTGCCTCTTTCATTCTCATCAAGCTTCATTTGAATATATTTAATGGTTTCCTGCAGCTGAGGAATAGTCATGTATTCAAGAGCATTTACTCTCCTTCTGGTTTTTTCTATTTCATCTGCCATAAGCTGGCATGCTTTTTCAACTTCAGCAAGTTTTAATAATTTTGGAAGTATATTATTTAGTTTTTCAATTGCGTCATCTAATTCTGAAGAAGTGGTGGCAAATCCATATGGATAAATTGAACCATTCTCATTGTCAGATTCCCTTTTAAAATTCATAACCGGAACGTTAACGCTCATTATATTTTTCTTTGAAACTTCCACTGAAACTTTTTCCTTTGGATATACTATTGCCTCTTCCAAAAATTCAGGACTTGTTAATGATCTTGCTATTAAAAAGTCTTTTAAAGAAGCTGTTAGCTCTTTTTCAACATTTTTTCTTAAGCTGTTATTCTCTTTTATTAAATCAATGAACCTTCTCATTAATTCATCCTGCTTATCCTTTAACAGTTTATGACCCCTCACTGCAGTTGACAGTCTTTTTTTCAGCTTGGTGAGCTCCATTCTTGTTGGATTAACATTTAATCTCATGTGGTTCACTCATCCTTTTAAATTATTTATCATCTTTTGGGAGATATTTTTCTAAATATTCATCCCTTATTCTCTTTAATTCACTCTTTGGAAGCAGTTTTAGTAATTTCCATCCCAGATCTAATGTTTCTTCAATTGTCCTGTTAGTATGGAAACCCTGGGATACATATTCTTTTTCAAAAGCATCTGCAAATTTTGCAAAAGCCTTATCACTATCTGACAGTGCAGATTCACCTAAAATAACTGCTAATTCTTTAGCCTGCTTCCCTTGTGCATAAGCTGAAAAAAGCTGATTCATGGTGTCAGCATGGTCTTCTCTGGTCTTTCCTTTGCCGATACCTTTATCTTTAAGTCTTGATAATGATGGAAGCACATCTATAGGAGGCATAATACCTTTTCTGTAAAGTTCCCTGCTGAGTATTATCTGACCCTCTGTTATATATCCTGTTAAATCAGGAATAGGATGAGTTTTATCATCCTCTGGCATAGTTAAAATTGGAATTTGTGTTATGGAACCCTCTCTTCCACTTATTCTGCCAGCTCTTTCATAAATTGTAGAAAGATCAGTATATAAATATCCAGGATAACCTCTTCTTCCTGGAACTTCTTTTCTGGCAGCAGATATTTCTCTTAATGCCTCACAATAATTAGTCATATCAGTTAAAATTACAAGTACATGCATTCCTTTTTCAAAGGCTAGAAATTCAGCTGTAGTCAATGCAATTCTAGGGGTAGCTATTCTTTCAATTGCCGGGTCATTTGCCAGATTAGTAAATAAAACAGATCTGTCAATTGCTCCAGTCTTTGTGAAATCATCAATAAAAAATTGTGCTTCTTCAAATGTAGTACCTATTGCAGCAAAAACAACAGCAAATTTAGAGTCAGAATTTAAAACCTTTGCCTGCCTTGCAATTTGTGCTGCCAATTCAGCGTGAGGAAGTCCGGCTCCAGAAAAAACAGGAAGCTTCTGCCCTCTAACTAAAGTATTAAGACCATCTATGGCAGAAATACCTGTTTGTATAAATTCAGATGGATAATCTCTTGCAACTGGGTTTATAGGACTGCCATTAATGTCAAGTTTTTCTTCAGGTATTATGTTAGGGCCGCCGTCTTTAGGCCTTCCAAGTCCATCAAATACCCTTCCCAGCATATCTTCAGATACACCTAATTCCAATGGGTGCCCAAGGAATTTTGCCTTGCTGCCTTTTAAATTAATTCCAGCGGAGCCTTCAAAAAGCTGCACCATCGCCTTGTCTCCATTGATTTCAAGTACTCTTCCACGTCTTATTTCTCCTGTTTGTATTTGAATTTTAACTAATTCATCATAGGTTACACCTTCTACACCATCAACCATCATAAGCGGGCCTACAACTTCTCTTACTGTTTTATATTCTTTAAGCATTATTAAGACCTCCCTTACTAATAGCTTCATCTATAACTTTTGTTAATTCTTTATTTATATCATCAATTTTATCTATATTTTCTTCAGATATATACTTAGTTCTGGCAATCTTATCCCTGATAGGCAGGTTTAATAAATCCTTCAGGTATACTCCTGCCTTTAGAGCCCTGGCAGATTCTTCTCCAAATTTTATAATAAGAGTCAGCATCTTATACTGTTTTTTAAGTGATGAGTAAGTATCTACCTCCTGGAATGCATTCTGCTGCAGATAATCTTCACGGATTGATTTTGCAACTTCAAGTTTTAATCTATCCTCTTCTGAAAGAGAATCTATTCCAACTAACCTTACAATCTCCTGAAGATTAGACTCCTCCTGTAACAGTGTCATAGCCTTTGTTCTTACTTCTGTCCAGTCCTTTGCCACATTTTCATTTATCCAGTTTCCTATTTTATCTAAATATAAAGAATAGGATTCAAGCCAGTTTATAGCTGGGAAATGTCTTCTATAGGCAAGATTTGAATCTAATCCCCAGAATACTTTAACTATTCTTAAAGTAGCCTGAGTTACTGGTTCAGATAGATCTCCACCTGGAGGTGAAACTGCTCCAATGGCAGTTAATGAACCAATCCTTCCGTCATTTCCAAGGCATTTCACTTTACCTGCCCTTTCATAAAATTCAGCTGCTCTGGATCCAAGATATGCTGGGTATCCTTCTTCTCCAGGCATTTCCTCAAGCCTTCCGGACATTTCTCTTAAGGCTTCAGCCCATCTGGAAGTTGAATCTGCCATTAATGCAACTGAATAGCCCATATCCCTGAAATATTCTCCTATTGTAATTCCTGTATATATGGAAGCTTCTCTTGCAGCAACGGGCATATTTGAAGTATTTGCAATAAGTATAGTTCTTTTCATCAGTGGTTCTCCAGTTTCAGGGTCTTTAAGCTGTGGGAATTCATTAAGTACATCTGTCATTTCATTGCCTCTTTCACCACAGCCTATGTAAACTACAATTTGAGCATCTGCCCATTTTGCAAGCTGATGCTGGACAACAGTTTTACCACTTCCGAAGGGACCGGGAACACAGGCAGTACCACCTTTGGTAACAGGGAAAAATGTATCAATAACTCTTTGACCCGTAACCATAGGCTCCACTGGATTTAATTTCTTAGTGTAAGGTCTGCCTCTTCTTACAGGCCATTTCTGCATCATTGTTAAGTTCTTAGTGCCATTCTTGGTTTCTAACGTACAAACTATATCTTCAATAGTGAACTCACCTTGTTCAATGGATACTATTTTTCCCTCAATGCCCTTTGGCACCATTATCTTATGCAAAACAATAGGTGATTCTTCTACTGTTCCTATAACATCTCCTGGAATAACAGTATCTCCAATTGATTTACAAGCAGTGAACTGCCATTTCTTAGTCCTGTTTAATGATGGAACCTCTACTCCCTTTGTTATAAAATCACCTGTCTTGGCTCTGATTTCTGACAATGGTCTTTGAATTCCATCGAATATTGATTCTATAAGCCCTGGGCCTAGTTCTACACTTAATGGCTCACCAGTTGTTACCACTGGGTCACCAGGTCCAAGGCCTGTTGTTTCCTCATATACCTGGATTGAAGCTTTATCCCGCCTCATTTCAATTATTTCTCCAATAAGACGTTTTTCTCCAACTCTTACAACATCATATATATTAGCATCATCCATTCCCTCGGCTACTACTAAAGGTCCGGATACTTTTACTATTTTACCAGTGTTCAAGCTTACTTACCTGCCTTTCTATAGTATATTCACACCAACTGCCTTTTCAACATTATCATTTATTTTCTGCATTCCAATATTTAAGCTTCCTTGATTACTTGGAATCAGTATTATTGCAGGAAGTGTTTTTCTATTATATCTTTCAATTGTTTCATTAATTTCTTTAGCAACCTGTTCTGTGATAAATATAACGGCATATCCTTCCTTTGCCATTTTATCCACAGTATTTCTTGCTTCTTCATAATTAGTTACATTGTATACATCTACACCAATTGATTTAAAGGCCAGCACAGAATCTTTATCTCCAACTACTCCTATTCTATACATATGCCTCACGCAGCCTTTCTCTTATAATATTTGCAGGAACCTTATTTATTTTGCCTACTAAAATTATCCTAATAGATTTTATCTCATTTTCTTTTCCATAAATATATGCTAAAACAGGCTCTGGTCCGAAACTTATATATCTGGATTTTTTTAGATAATCCATTGTATAGTTATCACATAGTTTTTCAAATTTATTAAGTTTCTTATCCTTACCATAATCCTTAAGGCCCATTTTTAAAATGTTCCCATAATCAGTAAACATGAGTTTGTTTACAATATTTTCAATGCTTTCATTTAAGCAGCTTAGCAGTATATCTTTATCAACTTTTCCTCCTGATATCAAAACCATACTTAAAAAATCCCTGTTCCTATTTTGATTTTTAACTCTAAGCAAGGTCTTAATATTTGTTAAATCAATATTTAATTTTACAAAGTCTGTTATAAAAGAATCCCCTAACTTTTCTGCTTTAATAAGCATATGTTTATACATATAGCTGTCAATAATTATATCTATAACCTGAGGATCTTTAGCAGTTAAAAATTCACTATAGGATTTTTGTATAGCTTCTCCCATTATTTTGGGAATGTCTCTGTAATTATCACTTTGCATAGATGATACAATTTTATCCGTATAATCAGGTTTTACCTTAATTAATAAATAATCATAATTTTTATTTAATGCTTTAGCCTTTAATAGTGTTTTTATATTATGATAATCATACTTTAATTCCATAATGTCCACTAAATCTTTATCTGGTACTGCTTTATACAAAAAATCATATAATTTTTTTAATTCCTTTGACAATATGATTTCGTAATCCTGCACTTTCATTATATTTTGCATTTCACTGGCATACTCTGTTTCTTGAAGAAATTTTACTGCTTCTTCAGGAGATGGAATTTCAATGAGTTTATTTAACATTGATTCATCAAAAAGCTTGGTTTCCATTGCCCTTATTCTTGAAACAGCTTCAGCATATTTTTCATTTTCCATGTACAGCTATGCCTCCTTAATGAAATAAAGTTTCAACAATTTTACCTTCAAGGTCATCCCTGTAGTATTCCAGAAGAGACTCATAAGTACAGTTTATTTCAATACCATTTTTTACAAGGACAAAACCGCCTGTTATATTTCTGTTAACTGAGCCTAATTTTAGTTCACCTTTTTTATTGTTTTTTATAAGTGAACTATTAAGTTCCTTTATAAAATCTTCTGAAATAATATTTTGCCTTTTATTTTCTATGAATATTTCTTCATCGCCTTGAATATCCAGTGCAAGTATATAATTTTTCATAAATTCTTTATATTCAATATCAGACATTTTATATAAGTTATCCAAAGCAGTACTGAATACTTTAGAAATCAGATTCTGCTTTGCTTCTAATAAATCATTCCTTACTTTTAATTTGGTATTTGAAATAGCTCTTTCTGCCTTAGCTGCGGCATCAATGTGAGCCTGTTTTAATATTTTATTTTTCTCAGCCTCACCTTTTTCAGTAAAGCTTTGAGAAATTCTTTTTTCTTCTTTTTTACTTTCCTCAATTATATCATTTGCAGTATTTTCTGCATCTTCAATAATTTTTGAAGTTAAATTATTTAAATCAGACACGGAAGAATCCTCCCTTACAGTTATTAGTAAATATAAGTTAAAGTTTTATTCCAACTATCATTATTATTGATGTAACAAGAGCTATAACAGCATAGGTCTCAACCATTGCTGCAAAAAGAACTCCTTTAAACATATGCTCTGGTCTTTTAGCTAAAATTGAAATACCAGCTGCAGCTGTCTTACCCTGAGAAATAGCTGATTTCCATCCTACTAATGCTATTGGAAGTGATGCAAGGAATATAAGGAATCCGGGTGCTAAGGCAACATCTTTAGCTCCTCCGCCTAATATGCCTATCTTATTTAATATTATTAAAGTTGTAACAAATCCGTAAAATCCCTGTGTTCCTGGAATAACCTGAAGTATAAGTGATTGTCCAAACTTTTCAGGATCCTCTGTTATTAATCCTGAAGCAGCTTCACCAACTATTCCAACACCTCTGGCAGAACCTATTCCAGGAAGTGCTGTAGCCAGCGCTGCCCCCAGTAATGCAAATATCATTCCGCCATTTTGAGTTAAAAAGTCTAAAAAAGTTTTAAAAGTCATAATAATAATCCTCCCTATTCTTTTATAATGTTAATGTATCTATCTCTGCTTTTATATGGAGAAAATGCTTTTCCCCCGCCGCTATAAAATTTACCAAAGAACTCTAAATATTGTAATCTGCAGGCGTGAACATAAGCTCCAAGTGCATTTATTGCTAAGTTAAAAATATGACCGCATACAAAAATTATAATGCCAAATATCAATGCAGCCACACCACTGCCTAAAAGTCTTATCATAAGGTTAAAGGATGATCCAATTAACCCTGTGGCAAGGCCTAGTGCTAATAGCCTTGAGTATGATAATACATCTCCTAAGTATCCTGTAATACCATATAATCCAAATAAACCTCCAGCAATTTTACCAAAGAAACTTTTATTTGACCTGCCCTGGGTTGCTACTAAACCTACAGCACCAATTATGGCTAGATACTTACCAGCTGTTACTAAGCCTGCCATACCAGTTGAAGCTCCAGCTAACAGTAAAATACAGCCGACAAGCGTAAAATACCAAAAGCCAACGTCAAAAACAGCACCTAATATATCTCCGCTTTTTATAAGCATATATCCTTTTATTCCAAGGCCTGTAAATATGTGAATTATGCCCATTATACCTGCAATAAATAAAACAGACAATGGATCCGAAGCTGGGTCCAGCCATAAAGGTTTTATTCCTGCTGGTGTAATAAACTTTGTAGCATCACCAAAATAGCTTCCATAAATAATACCCCAAAACATAGTTGATATACTTATGCTTAAAAATAACTGCATAAATTTTTTTGCACCTTTTTCAAGGGGTAAAAGTTTTAAAGCTAGTAGTGAAGCTATAAATATTACCAAACCATAACCAAAATCAGACAGCATCATACCAAAAAAGATAAAGAAAAATGGTGCCATTATTGGTGTTGGATCAACCTCTGTATAAGATGGGAGACTATACATAGCTGTTATCAATTCGTATGGCTCTGCAAGTTTATTATTTTTCAATAAAATAGGTACAGTGTCATCCTCTGTTGGATCAGAGAATTCAATGTAATATGATTTTCCAAGTATCTTATCTAAAATATCCTGGAACTGATCTATATTCATTTTTGGAACCCAGCCTTCCATAGCAATTACCTTATCTGTTTTTAAAAAGTTATTGCAAATGGTGAATTTATTTAATTGGAAATCGTAATAATCATATATATATTGAAGTTTTTCAGAAGAAGAAGCTGTCTGTTTAATTTCAGATTCTAAATTCTCCTTCTTTAAAGCTAGTTTTTTAATCTTTTCATTATAACTATTCATTGAATCTGTAACATTTCCACTGCATTTTACATTTACTATGCTGAATCCTGAATTTCTCAAGTCATTTTCTACCTGAACTGATATACTATTATGATAAATTATAAATAAGTTAAATCCATCTTTATTTTCGCCTAATTCTTCCATGTACACTTTGTCATATTTATTGTTCAATGAGCTTTTAAATTCTTCATAAGAATTTTTTGATATTACTCCAAATAAATATTTACATGTTTTTATTGCTTTTAAATCATCAAAAGAAGCATTAAAGTTTTTCCAAGGTGTTAAATTGTTACGCTCCACATTTATTGCAGTAATTTGATTTTTTATATCATTAATTTGATTTTCCAGAGATTTAAGATTATTGTAAGTGTCCTTCCAATTTGAACTATCTGTTATTTTTTTAAGTTCATCAATTGTGAAGCATTTTTTCTCCTTTGTAAGTGCTTTCAATCCCTTATCTTTTTTTATATATGAATTAGTTAAGTCTATGCAGAATTTAATTTTTGACTTTTCATCTTCTAATTCAGATATGGATTTATCTTCACTGTCAGCTTTTAAATAATCGTAATTATTTTCTTTCTTTAATTGAATACTGGTAAATTGAACACCTTCAAATTTCTGCAGCTCCTCCAGTAATCCTTCTTTAAGTGATTCAAAGGTAAATAGATTAAATTTTTTCATTTTAACTATTGCCATTCATATTCACTATCCTTTCAACCACCATATTTACTGCATTGTTAAATCTTTCCTTTTGAATATTTGTTATTTCATTTACTTTATCTTTTCCATCATTTAATATTGGAGTGGATTCTTTTTCCACATCCTTCTCAGCATCCTGCATAATAATATTGTATTGATTTTCAGCAGATTCAATAACTTTTTTGTATTCTGCTTCCATTTTTACATTTGCTGATTTTATTAAATCTCTGCTTCTTGCTTTTGCCTTAGAAATGATTTCTTCACCTTGTATTTCAGCTTTTTTAATTTCTTCAATAGCCTCCAGTGCCATAATATCACCTCCTTAAATAGCTGTATACTTTACATCTAAAATAAATTATAAAATATAATACTTAATACAGTAAAATGTACTACATACATATTATACTACTACTTTATAGAAAGTAAATAATTCTATAAATAAAAATTATACTATATTTTTAAATCAATGAACTCACCATGATTTTTAAAAATATAATAGCAGTTTTTTTCTTTAATTTCTGATGTTTCCATAAAGCCTTTTACATCTATAAAAAACTTTTCAATAAAATATGTCTTTTCTAATACCATGCCTTGATTTTCAATAGTTTTTATGATTTCCTTTTCCTGATTTTTACTAAGGTTTCTGGTAAAATACTCCGGCATAAGTTTTTTCCTGTTATACAATAAGAAATCAAATTTTACTAATTCATTTACATATAAAGTATTATCATTTAAAACTTCATTATTAAATTCTAAGAAAACTTTGTAGTAATCATTAGCTGTAATACTTCTATCAAAATATCCCTTGGAATCAAAAAATACAGATAAATCATAGTAAAAATCATAGGAATTTTCATATTTTGAGCAGAAATATTTTAATATATTTTTGAATTTGCCACTATTATAGTATTTATCAACCATAGCTTCTACTTTTTTAAGTGTTATTAATTCTGAGTAGCTTAAATCATTAGTCTTTAATACCTCATAGGGAGGATATGGCGAATATACTATTCCCCATTTTGATGCATCATCTTCCATGGCAGATCCTTTAAGAACCTTTAAAAAACCTAATTGGATTTCTTCAGGATATATGCTGTAAACTTCATTAAATGAGTTTTTAAATGACTGTAAGTTTTCTCCAGGAAGCCCGGCAATCAAATCCAAATGCTGCTTAATGTTTTTAAGTTTTTCTAATTCTAAAACTTTTTCTTTTATCTGTGCAAACTTTACATATCTATTTATATTTTTTAAAATATTATCATTAGTGGTCTGAACCCCAACTTCAAATTGAAATCTGCCCTTTGGAGCTGTTTTTAATAATTCAATTTCATCATTAGTAAACAGATCTGCAGATATTTCAAAGTGAAAGCATGTGTCTGTTTTTACATTAATTAAAAACTTCCATATCTCATAGGCAAATTCATGATTACAATTAAATGTTCTATCTACAAATTTAATTAAAGATACTTTCTTGTTTATTAAGAACATCAAATCCTTTTTTATTCTATCTAATGATAAAAATCTCACTCCATGAATAGTTGAAGACAAGCAGTAAATGCAATTAAAAGGACAGCCCCTTGATGCTTCATAGTAAACAATTTTATTGCTAAGATCATCTAATGAATCATATGGGAATTTTACTTTATTAATATCCATTAATTCTCTTTTCCCGCCATAAAAGATTTTATCATTAAGCTTGGTATATAAGCCTTTTATTTTTATTAAACTATTTAATACTTCGGTATTATCTGAATTAGATGATGAAATTAAACTGTTAATAAATTCAAAGTAAGTTTCTTCACCTTCACCCTCAACAAGAAAATCAGCTGAGCTTTCCTTAAGAAATTCCTGGCAGTGATAGGATACTTCAGGGCCCCCATATAATATTTTAATATTGTTATCTATAAGCTTTATCAGCCTTGAAATGGATAAAACATATTCCTTATTCCATATGTAGCATGAAAAAGCCACAATATCAGGTTTACTTTCAATAATATGATGAAGTATTTTTTCCTTTCTATCGTTTATGGTAAATTCCTTTATTTCACATTCATATGGCAGATTGTCAGTATACTTTTTTAAATATCTAACGGCCAGATTACTATGTATAAATTTTGAGTTAATGGCTGTTAATAGTACTTTCATTGCTTTCTTCCTTCCCTTTGGTTATTTTTTCAGCTTTTATATAGTAAATATCATTTGAACTTTGAGAATCTATAATGTTAAAATTATTTTTTAATAAGATCATTACATTTTTATATGAATTATTTGAAAGAAAATTATAATTATTTAATTTAAACTTTTTTATTTCTCCTTTAGGCATTGCAATCTTAAGGTTACCCTTAAATAGTTTTCCAAAGCTCTTATTAATATCCCAGATGTAAATTTTACCGTTATTTGTTAAATACTTTGCAATATCGTTTATAAAATGTTTTTTATTAATATTTGATACAATTTTATTAATTGTAAAAAACAATATGCAGCTATCATAATAATTTTCTTCTATTCTATTTTTATCATGATGTCCATTTATATAGTCAACGTTAATATTATCATTATAACTTTTAACAATACTATATATTATACCATAATTATCAAGTCCCACATCCAATATATTACCCTTAAAGATTTCCTTTTCAAGATTAATAAATATATCATGATTTTCTAAAGGGAGAAACTGCTTTATCATAATGGCACCTCTTTTACATAATATAAATAGATACGTAAATATAACTATAGTATTCTATAAAAAAAAATAAATCCCTCCAAAAATGGATGGATTTAACTCATATTATAATAATTCTTTATTCTTTTCATAAAAGTCAATTAAGAAGCCGCTGGTAGTTATCTGAGCTTCCTTAAGAATTACTGCAGCCATTTTACCATATCTTTCATTTACATTTGGTACAGAACTGTATTTATGATAAACGCTGTTTGCCATAAGAGCGTTGTTTTTTATATAATCATCTATGCTGTTATATCGTACTGCTCCTTTTTCAGCAACAAATGAATAATCAGTTAATAATCTGCTTATTATCCATAATTCAAATTTTCTATGGCTTTTTAATAATTTATTATTAACATGCTGTGGAACAGTAACATCCTGAATTAAGTGACAGGATGCACCAAGATAAAATAAACTTTTATTTACATCTCCTGCTTTTAAATAATTTTCAGACCTATTGTAGTATTTTTTACATTCTGTCATTGCATCCGAAAAGCCGTAAAGCCCCCTACCCAAGCTAAAGTGATAAAAATGATTTGAACTTTTAAAATCCTGATCTGCCCAGGTAACTCCATTATTTAATGAATTTACATGGTTTCTGTAAAATTCATATTCTTCTTTATAACCATCATTTTTTAATATTTCTATAGATTGAATTATTATAAATTTATGAACAGTGCAGTAAGTTTTTAAAATCTTCTTTTTTAATGGATTAACGGCAAACATAATACCTTTCATTGCCTTCCCATAAGTACTCTCAATTCCCATTTTCATATGTATCTCCCCTAATTATTTTTATTTTTTTTTGGAATTACAATCAGTAGTATTCCCAAAATTGATATTATAAGTATAAAAATTATAATATTAATATTGTTATACAAGGAAGCGCTGTTTATCCTGGTTAACTTGTACATTACACCACTTGAGCTTAATACCATCATTTTATCCTTCGTAAATTTCATATTAACCAATTGAGAACCATGTAAACTAATTTTGTCATTAACAGCACCCCGCTTATTTAATGATATTATTTTATTTCCATTTTTGTCATATAAATATTTGGAATCTTTATCACCTAAAACATTAAATCTGTCAATACAAAGTCCTTTTAAAGCAGAAACACCTGCGCTTTGGTACAGGGGGGCGGGAGGATTACTGCTAGGGTGAATAGCCAGTATAAATGGTACTCCTTTCCCATTATCATCCTTGAACTTTGGGCTGGTTATGGGATCTCCCCCGCTGAAGTCAGGAAATCCATACCAGATATCTTTTTTTATTTCATATATATAATCATTATCCCCTTTAACAGGTCTAAGGCCTCTATCTTCCATACCTGTAACTACAGAAAATATTTTTCCGCTGCTGTCAATGTCAAGACCTTGAAAATTTCTTATTCCCCATGCGTATGTTTCAGCTTCTCCATTTTTTAAATTATATGATACCAGAGAGCTGTTCCCTGGAAAGTGTGAGGGTATCACCTGTCCCTGAACACTTTTTGAATTATAGGGTACAAAAGCACCTGTTTTATTATTATTAAAGTTAATTCCTTTAAGCACTAATTCTTTTGGACTAAGATCATAATAAAATGAGTAATCCCTAAGCCATCTGTTATCTTCCCCCACAACGCCAGAATTAGTAACGCTGCCTATTGAAAGAAATAAAATATCTTTATAGATCTTTATTATACTTTTATTGTAATCCCCATAATTAGGTATTGAACCTAACAGCTCTGAGTTATTTTTATTATTAAGATCATAGCAATATAATCTGGTATTACCGCAATAATACAACTTATTTTTATAATATTCAATACTTGAAATATTAATATTATGAACTTTAATAAGAGTATAACTGCTGCCATTGTTTGAAATAATATCAATTCTGTTATTATAAGCTATATAAAGATTGCCTTTTTCATCTTCTGTAAAATCAGATGCACCAGTTAATCCCTTTTGAACTATGTCCCAGTGTATATTTTTATCATGTACAATGATATCAGTATTATTAGGTATACATTTTATTTTAACAACTAAAGTTAATAGCACTATACATAAAAATATAATGCTGTATTTAACTATTTTTTTCATTTTCCCTCCAAAATAAATTTATCATATATTTAAATATATAATTACTTTTTATTTTTTATGAGGGCAATTGCATTATTTAAATAGATTTCAAAGTAAATCAGCTATTTAAGCTTCTCAAAAAACTGTAGAAGCATCAGTATTTTTGCTCGCTTAAATAGTGATTTACTAAATGAAATTATATAGTGAGTATTATATGTTCTTTCTCAACATTTAGCAGAGCTTTGAATACATATTTTATATTCACATCATTAACTTCAGAAAAATATCTGCTGTAAAATTCAACTGCATGAATTTCTCTCTTATTTGCCATTTCAAGAAGCATTTCATCTGAATTATACTTATCATAATTAAGCTGATTTAAAACAGGAGTGACTTTAAAGCCGCCAAGATTCATATGTATTCGTGAATGCATATATTCAATTCTTGATAATTGCTGAAATAATGATTTTACCTTTTGGCTCTTAGCTAATATAGAAGCCCTTTTATAAAAGTCTCCATTAAATATTTCTAATTTCACAGCTTTATCTAATATATTTATTGCTGCATTATCAATATTTAATGCTTTAACCATATTTAATTTATCATCACTTAAATATTTATTTGAAACACCACAAAATGGACAAGACAAAATAACCTCCTTAGAATTATTTTGAATCAAAGCATTTTTGTTAAAATCATAGTTATTTATGTTTATTTCCATACCGCAGATTTCACAGTATAATTTTTTCATTAAGTACTCCCCCTTCGAATATCGCTTAAATTATATCACATCTTCAAAATATAACGTAACCATGTTCAAAACTGGTTACGAATATAATGCTGAATACACTCATAATTATAATATAAGACTTTTCACTAATATAAATAAATTGAGGTTAAATTTTATGAGAAAGGACTCTTTTTTTAAGGACTCGCTTATTCTTACCACTTCAAACTTAACTACCGGAGTTTTTGGATTTATCTTTTCCATTGTACTTTCCAAAGAGCTGGGAGCTGAAGGGTTAGGCCTTTATGGATTAGTTATGCCAATATATGATCTTTTCATCTGCCTTATATGCGGCGGTATGGTAACAGCTGTATCCAAGATAGCAGCAGGTTACTTTAGTAAAAGGGACTATGGCAATCTAAATAAAACAATTGATGCAGCTTTAATATTTGATTCTATGTGGTCATTATTTATTTCAGCACTGGTGTTCTTCAATGCTTATTATATAAGTGTTTATATTATAAAAGACAGCAGGACCACGGAAGCAGTTAAAGTTATGTGCCCTGCAATGATTTTTATTGCATTGTCTTCAATTTTGAAGGGATACTTTTATGGAATATCTAAGGTCAAAATTCCTGCAATTATTGACATTTGTGAAAAAGCATGCAGGATTTTAATTATAATATTAATTATAAAAATTTTTTCTGTAAAAACACTAAATGGAACAGTAACTGCTGCATATGTAACTTTAACCATTGGTGAATTAATCAGCCTTATTTTACTATATATTTTTTATATTAAAAACAGAAACAATAAAATTTATAATCCTTCTAAGTCCAGTGATAAAATACAATTATTATTTGACGTTATAGTAATATCATTTCCACTTTGCTTAAATGGATTCTTAACTACTATTTTATCTGCCCTGTCAGCTTTAGTTGTGCCAAGAAGACTAGTAAGTGCAGGTTTTAATTATTCAACAGCCTTATCCATGATAGGAAAATTTAAAGGAATGTCCTCAACTATTATTTTTTTCCCGATAATTGTAGTTACTTCTATTGCCACAATACTGGTGCCTGATTTAGCAAAAAGTATTAGCAAAAATGATTATTTTGCTATGGAAGAAAGAATAAAAGAAGTTGTAAAAATTGCTTTTACACTTGGAATAGCATCCTTAGCAATATGCAAAAGCATTCCAAATGAATTAGGAATAATGCTATACAATCGAAATGATTTAGGACAATACATAAGCTTTATTTCCTGGTGTGCGCCTATAATATATGTTGGTTCAGTAACATATGGGATACTAAATGGCTTTGGCAAACAGAAAATTATTTTAAGAAATTCATTAATAGTTTCAATTGAAGAAGTAATATTGCTTTATATACTTACAGGAATTCCATCAATAAATATTTATGGTTATGGCATATCCATGATCATAACAGGAAGTACTATTTTAGTATTAAATTTTAATGAAATATTTAAAAAATGTAACCCTGATTTTGCACTATCAAACATAATGGTATATTTTTTAGTGGGACTTCTGGTGTATTTAATAATTAAAATATTGGTGAATACAATGCCTGAAAGCTTAGCCCAGTTAAAATATATTTTTATAATTATCTGCGGATTTACACTGACCTTTACTTTTTGTTCACTATTTAAAATAAAGGATTAATGATAGATTTGCATAAGGTTTCAATCTATTATCAATCCTTTATATTTATAACTATTAAATTTTTATTATTTAGCAGTTAAGCCCAATTTCGTTAGCACTCCAGATAGCATCCATTATATTAGCAGGTTGATATGCATCGCCAATTAAATACAAATCAGCGATTTTTCCATGAAGCCTGTTGTATAATTCCCTATCAGATTTAAAGCCAACAGCAATTGCAATAGTGTCAGCTGATATATTCTGCTTTCTAAATTTATTGTCAATTAGCACAGCACCATCATCAGTTACTTCAAGTAACGATGTATTTACAATAGCTTTTATATCATATTTCTTAAGGAGATCTAAAAGCATAATTTTATTCATATGTGGAATTGGTTTTCCAGCATTTAATATACTGTCCTTTGCTTCAACAATTGTAACTTTTTTACCTTGTTTTGCAAGATAAAGAGCTGTTTCACATCCAACAAGTCCGCCGCCTACCATAAGTATATTTTCGCCGGCTTTCTTTGTTCCATTTAAAAGTTCAACTGCTGTTGCAACTTTATCTTTTTCTATGCCTGGTAATCTTAACCTAATTTCTTTTGCACCTGTTGCAATAATAACAATATCAGGTTTTTCTCTTTCTACTAGTTCTTCTGTTACTTTTGTATTGAAAACTACGTCAATTTTATGTTCTTTAATTTCATTTTTGTACCAAGCTATTAATCTTCTATCATCTGTTTTAAAATCAGGTACTGAACCTGGAATGACTTCCCCGCCTAATTCATTTGTACTTTCATAAATTGTAACTTTATGACCTCTCTTTGTAGAAGTTATAGCAGCTTCCATTCCTGCAACCCCCCCGCCAACTACAAGTACTTTCTTTGATTCAGAAGCAGGTTTTATTTCATAATATCTTTCTCTTCCAACAGCAGGGTTTACTGCACAGCTTATTGGCTTTCCTTCAAATCCCCTTCCAAGGCATCCGGTATGGCAGCCAATGCAAGGACGAATTCTTTCAGGATGATTTGTAAGAACTTTTTTAGGCCAGTATGGATCTGTAAGAAGCGGTCTTCCAAGTCCAATCATATCAGCAGCATCTTCATCAAGAGCTCTTTCAGCATCCTCAGGTATTCCAAGTTTTCCTGCTACTATAACAGGAATATTTACAACTTTCTTCAATTCTTTAGTGTATGGAAGATATAATCCGCTTTTTTGATAAACAGGAGGATGAGACCAGTACCATGCATCATATGTTCCTACATCTGTATTAAGTTCATCATATCCTGCTTTTTCAAGAATTTTTGCAGCTTCAAGTCCTTCTTTTAAATCACGTCCTTTTTCAACGTAATCTTCATCTGGAAGTCCACCTTGTCTCCAGTCTTTTATGCAGCTTTTAACGCTATATCTTAAGCCAACAGGGAAATCTTCTCCCACTGCAGCTTTGATTCCTTGTACTATTTCTATAGGTAGTTCAAGTCTTCCTCGTAAATCTCCACCATATTTGTCTGTCCTTCTATTGAATATTGAAAGTGTAAATTGATCAAGTAGGTATCCTTCATGTACTGCATGTATTTCCACGCCATCAAATCCAGCTTTTTTTGCAATAGCAGCACTTTCAATAAACTTTTGTACTACCCATTCTACTTCTGAAGTTGTAAGTGCCCTGCAGGTAACAGTTGGGTCCCAATAATTTGGAATATCTGAAGCAGAAACAGGCTGAGCTGCTAAAAGTGTTCCAGGTGCGCCACTTCGTCCAAAGCCCATTGTTAACTGTAAAAATATTTTTGAGCCATAAGCATGAACTCGTTCTGTCATTTCTGAAGAAGTCATTAAAAACCTTCCAGGGTTTACTGAGACAGTTGGAATTATACCAGGTACAACTTTGTCCAGTTCGTTTTCAACTTTTGTAATACTGGTAATAATAAGACCTGTACCACCTTTGGCTCTTTCTACATAGTAGTCAACAGCCCTTTGATTATAGCATCCTTCATTATCAACAAGTCCAAAAGCTCCCATAGGTGCCATTGAAATCTTGTTTTTTACTTCCACCTTACCTATTTTAATAGGTTTAAACAAAGAATCATTTTTCAAACAACTTACCCCCTCATACAATTTGTTTTTGTAAAGCTTTTTACACTTTTTGAATAAATATAAGTTATTAAATGAAAATAGAAACTTTAAAGTTATAATAGTTAAAGGAAATTTCCTATTAGTTAAAGTGTACTACTAAAAACGGCACAATGTTAAATGCCATATTTTAATGAATTATACAATTTAAAGCTATATAGTTACAACTCATAAACAAATTATATAAAGTAAACGATTTTTCTGGATATTATTTAATTATGCGAGCTTTTGATGAATATAATCAAACATTTTTTGATTTACCATTTATAATATATTCCAGGTCTAAAATCACATTAAAGTCCTTTAGCAGCTCAGTTCTATGCGTTACTAATATTACTGTTTTATCACTAGTTAAATATTTTAAGTTGTTTTGAATCTGCTTTTCCAAATTCAAATCCAAGGCTGCAGTAGGCTCATCAAAAATTAAGATTTCTGAATTTTTAAGAAGTGCTCTAGCCATGCATATTCTCTGCATTTGTCCAACTGATAAATTAGAAAGTGATATTTTTTTATTAAAACTTCCTATTTCAGACACCTTCATTGCATCAGCTATTTTATTTAAGAATGTTCTTTTTATTGGTGAATTCAATACTAAATTTTCTTCAAGAGTTCCGTCAAAAATAAATGGAACTTGTTCTTGTATAGAGATCATAGAATATAAAGATGATATATTAACATCTCTTATGTCAATATCATTAATTAATATCTGGCCGCTATTTGCAGGATACATTCCAAGCAGTAATTTTAAAAATGTACTTTTACCACATCCGCTTTTACCAACAATGCCCACATGATCTCCCTTATTTATCTTAAAATTAAAGTCTTTGAAAATTAATTTATTAGGTTCATACCCAAATGACATATTTTTAAATTCTATAGATTTAAAATTACTTATGTTTATTTTACCGGTATCTTTTATTATATTTAACTCTAAAAAATCAATAATTCTGTCACTGACTGCTAAAGATGTCTGCAATCCTAAATTATAATCTGATAAATTAGATAGTGGTTCATATATATTTGACATATATGTATAGAATGCTATAAGTGCACCTAAAGAAAGCTGCCTCTTTGTTATTAATATGCTGCCATAGGTTAATATTAAAATTGGTAATAGTGAAGTAATTAATCTGGTTAATCCTGAACCTAAATTATTATAAAATAGATTCTTTTTCACATATTTAAAATGGCTGTCCAGCTTATTTTTGAAGATTTTTGTCATAAATGATTCCATCTTGAACACTTTTATTGTGTCTACAGCTTGTAATTTTTCCTCAGCATCTTTCATTACCATTCCGAAATTTTCCCGCTCACTTTTGCTGGTCTTCCTTAATTTTTTATTTAAATGATTAAACCAGACAATATAGATAGGCAATATTGATAGTGTAATTATAGTAAGCTTTACATTTAAGCTTAAAAGAACACATACTACAATTATTAAATTTACTATATTTGAAAACAGCATAGGCATTCCAATAACAATATTTTGCGCTGCTATACTTGTATCGTCCATTATCATGGCTAATATTTCGCCAATACTTTTATTATCAAAAAAAGATTTAGGCTTTACCAAAGCTGATTCAAACATTTTTAGCCGTAAATAATTTACAGATTCAAGCCTTAATTTATGCCAATAGTAGTTTTCAATCTTCAATATAATTACATGCAATATTGTAATTATAAATAACATTTCAGATATACTTATTACTTTATTGATATTATTATTATAAGTAATTGTATCTATCAAATCTTTAATTAAAAAAGGAATATAGGCTGATACTGATATTTCAACAGAAATCAAGATACATATAAATATTTGTTTCTTTTTAAACCCGGAAAATAATTCATATAATTTATTATTTTTAAACATTTTATATTACCTCACATAATAGCAATTGTTACACTTACTGACAGATAGACCTGTAGAATTAGGCGATATGCCATAGTTCATACCAGTACTCTCCTCTAATGTTTTTGTTAATATAATACACTAATTGTATTATATACATAATTATTCTACAACTTTTGGGTAAGTCCCTCTTTTTCATTAAAATAAATAGTTACTAAATATTAGAACTTAATTATATTAACTTACAGATTAATATAATATTTCATTTTGATACATAATATGGTACATTAATATGAATAATACACCGTGCATTATTTCTACGAGCATATAAAATGATATTTCTGCAGAATATCTAAAATAGTTATAGATAATGTGTATACATTGCGGTTGTAACTAAAATTCACCAAATTCCAATATAATAATATTTTTAATGCGGAGGTTTATATGAATAAAAATATAATAAAAAAAATATCATGTTCTTTAATTTTATTCTCCCTGGTATCCTCATGTCTAAAAACCAATACCTTTGTACATGCTGAAGAAGTAAAAAATTCAAAAGAACAAACTGAAACAATATCAAAACCAGAAATAAATTCTGCTAAAATTGATTATATAGCTGAAATGAAATCAAAAATTAATAAAAACAATCAAGGTACAATAACAAGTGATACAGAGAAATATGTTGAATTTACAGAATATAAGGATGATAAGAATGTTTCTGGTAAAAGGATACAAATAAAAGAATATGATAAAGCTGGATATTTAAAACAGGTAAAATCAGAAGCAGCAAAAGCATTTTCTGATAAAATATATAATATGAGTTCAGTTAATTTATTATCAAATGGCACATCTGTAACTCCTGGACCTGTAACAAGTTGGCTAAGGACCTCATTACAAGTGACAAGCTTTGGTACTGGTACTGGTTATGTTGATGTTGATGGATTTTTTGAGTGGTTAAGTGCACCACATTTTACTATGACAGATGCGGTAGCTCTCGCTCATGATTCTAATAGTGCTTTTCCTGTTGAAAATCTTTTCTGTGAAGTTGGGTTTCCACAGGAGACAGTAAATGGTACTCGTGTTTATCCAGACAAATATATAGATCAAACATATGCCTCAAGTGGTTATCAATCAAATGGAGTAACTGGTTCAGGCTTCACTTTTAGCATGGAGGGTGCTTATGCGCTTGATTATTTTCCTTATGGTTATATGCATGCTAAAGCTATAAGAACAAATTATCAGACGACAGCGAGTACAGTGTGCTTTGCCTATGGTCATTCACAATATGGAATTAGTGTTAACCCGCAAATAACATTTCCAGGAGGAGCCTCAATTGTGATAAAGCCTACATTACAAGTAGACTCTGTTAGTGTACAAACTGTAGCGACAGGCTTCTAAATACCTATATGATATTTGTAAAAATATTATAAATTTTAAACTCAATTAATAGTTGCTACGTGTAAAAGTTAATTGAGTTTGATTTTTAATACATTTCTATTTAAAATAGATATTAGGTTAATTTGCAAACATTGTTATTATACACTATAGTATATAATAACTGTTTCTTTTATTGAAAAGAACCATCTATAAAAAACATGAAGATTTATTATGTTAAGTGAGTCTAGAAAAGTCAATCGTTATATGAGGTAGGAGTGATATATTAAATGAAACTTAAGGCCAGCAAAATTGTTATAATAATCGGACTAATGATAATTTCTTTATTATTAAATGTTTTTCAGTATATTAAATTTAAAAATTATAAAAATCAATGCCAGATTAATGCTGATAATGAATTTAATATAGCTATGCAGTACATTTCTGTTGGCATTGAAAAGCTTAAAACAAAAGAAATTGACCAAACTGCAGCAATAGCTCAATTATCATCAGGTACTAGCAAATCAGTTACAATATATCCATTGACTTCTTATTATAAAAAGAATCCCCTTTTAAAAAATACTCTTTGGGAATTTAACAATAATATAACTAATAAAATGAATATTAGAGATGTAGTTGAAAAAAATGATCTATCAATTTTATTACCTACTTTAAATGCGGTAATGAATAACCCACTAAGTGAGAGTGAAACAAAAAAATTAGATTATTTAGTGAAAAAGTATACCGTTATAGGATCGACATTGCAATAAGAGCATCTTCAAGTAAATCCAATTACGAGTATTTTTACATCTCTTAACTACTGAGTTAAGAGGCTTTTTTTGTATAAAGAAGACCACCTGCTATGCAGGTGTGTTCACAAAAGCTTAAGCGGTGAGCAAAAAAAGACCTTATTTGGTATAATAGATATGGTTTTGTCGACCAATTCAAAACTAAAGGAGGGCTTTCCAAATGGACAGTAACAGTTTAACTCATACAAAGTGGAAGGTAAATAGAAACAAAAGTTGTTAACTCTGCTTCCAACCTTTGTAAGTGATCAGAATGCCTCACAAAACATCACAACTCAATTTCAAAAAGTTTTACTGCATCCTCAACTTTTATACTATCCATGTCATCCAGCCTGTCTATGTATTTAAAGATACTTTTGCTTATTTTAATTTTATAATCAACATCTTTAACTGTTTGAATCAGTTCTTTTACTTTATAGGTTTCAATCTTGCAATGGAAAATGGACAGAATTTTGAAATACAATAAATTCAACACTACGTCATGAGTTTTTCCCATTCCTTATATGTACTTATCTTTTCACATATTAAATCATTAAATCTATGAAAGAAGTTAATGCTTCATTCATTTCCTTAGTCTGGAATAAACTGTTAATTTCATAAAACCTATCCCTTATGAAATTAATGAATGTTTCAGAATCCTTGGCATTATTTTCAAGCTCTATTTCAAACAATATTCTAAAAAACAAATTCCATTAAAATTCATTGTTTATTATATGTTTAAATTTTCGATATGATAAGTTTTCAATATCAATTTTAGCAAAATTGTTAAATAATGTTTAACAAACTGTTGACATGTACTATAAGTGTTATATAATGTTATTAAAGTAATAATTTATGTGTACACATATAATTACTTCAAATTTATATATAAGGGAGATGTCTTAATGTTTAAAAAGAGAGGTTCTTTAGTCAAAAAAATAGTTGTTGCGTTAGTGATTCCTATTATGACTTTTGGTACTATCGTTTTCAGTAAGCCATCTTTAGTTAGTGCTGCTCAAATAACCCCAAAAGTGGTTGCTCCATATCCTGTTCATTGAACTCATGCTATGATTTCATCTGGGCCTGCACTATGTTATAACAATAATGAATCTCAACTGTTATATTCAGGCGGAGTATATACATGCAAATATTGCGGGGATCTTTTCTTCTGTGAAGGATATCCTCATTTAGGTGGCTCAATAGGCTATTATTATGATGAAGTAGCAACTTACAGTTACTATGCAGAAGTATACAGCGTATTCGTAAATCCTTCTGGGATAATGTATACATCATCATCTTCTTTACCTGGTTTTTCATTCTACAGTGCTTCATAAGTTAAAAAATTGTAAATATAAAAGAGAGGTAAGCTATGAAATTTAATAAGAAATTATTTCTTATAATAGCATTAATTGCAATGAGCATTGGACTTATATTTATGTTTACTGAAACAATTAGCCCTAGAAATGATATAGTGCAGGTAAGTCTTGAGAAAAGCGATTTTATTCAAATAACGAAAACTGAAAAAAATAATAACTATTATGTCTCTTTTAAAAATGACAATAAGCAAATGGAACTAACCTGTACAAAGGAACAATACGATTTTATGATAAACGGTCGGCCTCTTTATATACTTTATAGAAAGAATTTTTTTAACAGAACTAAAGGTAAAGTTTTAAAAGTTGATAATATACCAATAGATAATTCAAATAGAGGAATATAATTTCTTCAAAGTTTAGATGCCTTACAAAAACTGCTCCAGTTTTGTAAGGCATAAAATATCATATTTCAATTTCAAAAAGTTTTACTGCATCCTCAACTTTTATACTATCCATGTCATCCAGCTTGTCTATGTATTTAAAGATACTTTTGCTTATTTTTATTTTATAATCGCCATCTTTAACTGTTTGAATCAGTTCTTTTACTTTATAGGTTTCAATCTTGCAATGGAAAATGGACAGAATTTTGAAATACAATAAATTTAGCACAATGTCACGAATTTTCTCCCATTCCTTATATGTACTTATCTTTTCACACATCAAATCTATGAAAGAAGTTATTATGTCATTCATTTCCTCAATTTTATCATAATATATGAACTCTATGGAATCTACAGTTTTAAAACTATTAGCCATTGTATGCATAATGTCATTTTTTATACTTTCAGATTCTTCTTCGTTAAAAATTGACTTTAATCTGGAAAAACTGTTATTTTCATAAAACCTATCTCTTATGAAATTAATGAATGTTTCAAAATCCTCAGCATTATTTCCAAGTTCTATTTCAAATAATATTCTAAAAAACAAATTCCATTGGAATTCATTGTTTATAGAATTCAAAATAGCATGTCCGATAATATTGGAGAAATCATCATGAAAATGCACATCCCTTTCAAATTCTATTTCACTTTTGAAATCCACATCATTTTTACTGATGTGATTCAATCTATCCATTGTTTTCAGCAGTGTTTTATTATAATCCTCCAGGTTTTCAGCATTACTGCTTCTAAAAATATATTTCATTATGGTATCACAGGACTTTTTAAAGTCAACTATGAATCCAATGCTGTTTTTCATTTTTGTTGAATATATGTCATAAATGATTTTTGAAAGAAGTACTTCCAATTGAGACTTTCTCATCATTGGGTCCATGCTGTTTTGGCTGTTGAACTGATTATAAATTATAAGAAGCTGATTATCTATCATTGCAAGGTTTTTCTTTATGGATCCCATTAGTTCCTTTAAAAAACCATCTGCTATTCTGTAATTATTATTTTTGTATATTATATTGTGTTCCAGTTCCCCCCAAAATATATTGACCAGGGATTTGATTTGAAGTTCGAATCTTATTTTTCGATAATTTGTTTCATAAACTCCATCTATTCTATAAATTTCAAATCCATTTTTTTGTTCCTGGGGTTGTTTGCTTGTCAGCTCCAGTCTTATGTTTTCATTTAAAGCATTATAATAATATCCATCAGCATTTCTTTTATTAAATAGTTTTTTCAGTACTTTATATATTTTCATTTCATCTTCAATGAATCTGCATTCCACTCTGATCCCAATTAAGTCTGAAAGATTTGAAATAACTTCCTCACTTGACTCATACTTTTTATAATAATCATTCCTTATTATTTTTTCCCTCAAGCTGTCAGGAGACTTTACTCTTGAGCTCACCTTTATACCTCCATCATTGCTGCTTTCCAGCAATTGTTGAAAGTATGTCTCCAAATCCTTAGCTTCATCTTGTAATTCATCATTTACTTTTTCCAAGCTTTTTATAACTTCTTCAATAAAATCGAATATTTCCAATTCCATAATGTTACCTCCTTGTCTTAAGTGAAACGTCTTTCATGTATGATTGTATTATACTGACCGTTATAAAGTCACTTATAATGATATCATTTTAATCTGTGCTTTTCCATATTTACAATTAATCTATCAACGCTTTTTAAATTTTGATATTAAATGTTCAATAGACATTACAGGATGATATATTATCATTCTAGGACCAGAATACCGCATTACTTTAATTATTTTTTCTTTCATGTCCTTTTTGTAGCAATGTATTTTACAATCCCCGCAATTGGTTTTATTTTCACCAAACTTACATCCATCAAGACGTTTTAAGGCATATTCTTTAAGTTCAAGGCAATCAGTACATAATTGGTTTTTGGTATTATGATTTTTATTGCAATATAATTTAATCATGGCTGCCACTGTTTCTTTTTCGCGAATAATTTTATTATTATTTTCCATATTATTATCCCCCTAAGTGAAATTTAAGAATATTTTATTCAATTCTTAATTTTTACTGTACAAATCCTATTATTTTATATTTATATTTATTATAGATTCAAAATAATCATTAACTAAGCCTTTTTTATGTTCATATCTCATTATTAGCTTTTGGGTTCCTTCTTTTAAGTGTGAAAAATAAAAATTCTGCCTATCATAATTAGTACCTGTAACATCTTTTTCAATAGACTTAGTAGAAGGTGTAATCCATGATTTACTATCGAAGTTCAATATTCCGTTAGATATATCATTTTTTATATCCCATGTATATTCAATAGTTCTATTAGCAGGGAAAGACAATATGAGGTATTTATTTTTAGGAATATTTATATTTGTAATGGTTTTATTATCTATCTCATATTCATTTACTGTTGCATTTTTGCTATCATATACTATAACTGCAATATAATATTTATAAATATCTGTTGCATAGTTATATTCTTGTTTAGCAAGTATCTCGTCCATTTTTTTAAAATCATTTATTTTGAATTTATAACTTGAAAGTTTCTTAGAACCATCTTGTTCTACAGATGTCCTATTGCAACCTGTCAAGGTCAATATAAGAAAGATTAGTAAAGAAAAGAGACTAAATTTTTTGATTATTTTCAACTTTATAATCATATCTGTACCCTCTACTTCAGATAACTTTTTAAATTATCATCATTTTATTTCTGAATAGAATTGAATAAATTAAATAAATTATTCCTAATATAATTATAAATAAGCCTATTATTCGCACATGCTTTCACTCCCTATTTTTATATACAATATACGGAAATTAATAATATAGTATAATAATAATATATTCCATATGTGTAATTCAATAGGAAATAATATAAAAAACGCTGCTTTATTAGCATATTTTGTATGCTAATAAAGCAGCCATTTTTATCTAATTCTAACATACATAAACCTAGGTATGATTCTTGTGACTTTTCTAGGCAGTCCATTTATATCAGACTTTGTAATTCCGCCTGTTAATATTAAAGCATATAAGTAGGTAAATATACCTGCTATTATTGCTATTATTGTAGAAACAGCATTTGCAATATAACCTTTGTTTATAAAGCTTATTACATAAATTAAATTATTATAGATTAAATAAACAACTATACTCATGAGTAGACTGGATATAATTGGTTTATACCCATGATAAAGCAGACTAAATCTAACCCTGAGTGTTTTTTTAATCATTCTGTGGTTTAATATTACAGGAATCAGATATCCTATGATACTTCCATATACTGCACCTAAAATATTGATGCTTGGTATAGCAATTAAGAAATAATTTGCTGTAATTTTAAAAACAATACCAATAAATGAATATAAAGTAGCAGTATACAACTTTCCAAGGCTCTGCAATATTGTTATCTGAATCTGCATTACAGCCATAAGAACCAATACTACTGATCCAACCCTCATTATATTTGAGCCGCCGCTGAATTTAAGCAGTCTATATATTGGATCACTTAAAACTGCAAGTCCAAATGCAGAAGGTATAGAAATTATAAAACTCAATCTGAAAGCATAATTAACTTTTTCTCTAACCCTTTTCTTATCTCCCAAAGCTGCTGCCCCAGCAATGGCTGGTAATATTGCAGCGCATAAAGAAGTAATAAGTGCAATTGGAACATTCATTAATTGTGTATACTTTAATAAATAGCCATATAATACTGAAGCCTGAGCACTATTTATGCCTGCAGCAAGCAGCCTTGAACGTGTATTCCATACATCTACCAGATTTCCGGCATAGGTTAATCCAACACTTAATGTTATTGGTATGCCATAACCTACTATCTTTTTTATAATTTGTTTATTGGTAAGCCTTCTGATTTCAATATCATGAACTTTTCTGTGAACCTTTATCCTTTTGTTTCTTTCATAAAATAAAATTAAATAAACAACTGAAAATAAAGCACCTAAGGTTGAGCCAATAGTACCTCCCGCGCAGCCTGCTTCAACTCCGAATTTAATTAATAGAGCAGCAAATACCAATGTAAAAATAGTATTAATGGTCTGCTCAATTATTTGAGATACTGCTGTTGGAGTCATATTTCCTCTTCCCTGAAAGTAGCCCCTGTATGCAGATGCAATGGATGTAAAGAGAACACATGGAGCAAGGGCTAATATTGAATAATATGCTTTAGGATTTACTAAATTTGCAAAGCCTCTGGCAAAAATCAACATAATTACTGACATAACTATGCCAAGCAGTAGCAGCAAAAATCGAGCTATTTTAAAGCTTTTAACAGCATCCTTATAGTTACCAACTGCCGTTAATTCAGATATTAGTTTTGAAATTGCTACAGGTATACCTGAATTAGTCAAAACATAAATAAACACATAAACCTGATATGCAGAACCATATATACCATATCCTTCATCACCAATTATGGCAATTAAAAATGGAATATACAGCAGTGAAAGTATTTTTACTATAATACCAGCAGCAGATAGAACTGCAAAACCTTTTGTTGTAGATTGTTCCTTCATATTTATTTCCTCTAAATTCATTTAAAATTAAAACTTAAAAGCATCATTTTTTATTTTCTTTAAAATAGGAGGCAGTGACTCAGCTATAGTTTTATTTTCCATGTACTCTAATTTTCCTGTACAATCCTTAAAAATCAACTTATATGCATATAAAAATTGAAAGTTTAAACCAAATTTATTAACAAAAAAACTATTAAGTTCTTTGTCACCATATTTTGAATCACCTATGATTGGATTACCAAGATAACTTAAATGAGCTCTTAATTGATGGCTTCTTCCAGTTATAAGGTCAATCTCCAGCAATGAATAAAGCCCGCAGGTCTGCACAGTTTTAACATCCATAGCTATTCTTTTATAGCCTGGTTTATTATCTTCTGAAATCTGGGATATGTTACTATCCTCATCTTTTGATATGTAGGCTTCATAAATTTTATCTTTAATTTTACCCTTTACCAAAGCTAAATAATATTTTTTTATTTTTCTATCTCTTATCATTTCATTAAGCAGCTTTAAGCTTTCATAATTTTTGCCATATACAACTATGCCGGATGTATTTCTATCAAGTCTGTTACATGGAGCAGGAATAAATGTTATCTCCTTTTCAGGCTGATAATCACCCTTATCATACAAATAGGAAAGCACATAATCAGTTAATGTTGGTTCTCCATTTTTTTTATCTGAATGGACTAAAACTCCAGGCCATTTTTCCACTAATAAAATATTGTCATCTTCATATGTAACTTTAAAATTGTTGTCTACCCTTTTAAACTTTTCTTTTTTTAAATCTGTTTTTATATCCCTTGTTTCAACTATATCTCCTTCGGTAAGTGAATACTTTTCTTTTACTTTTGAACCATTAACCCTTATATCGCCTTTTCTTAACCTTTTATAAATTGCGCTTAAGGGTACATCCTTCATCCATTTTCGTATAAACTTGTCGATTCTTTGCCCACTCTCATTTGGTCCTATTGTTATTTTCATTAGCTCTCTCCTTAGTACAGTATATATTATTTATATCTTTTTTCAATGTTTAAAAAATCTATTGCAGCTTTGCATTGAATTGCTACTCCTATTGGTAAACAATCTTCATCAACATCGAATAAACTTCCATGGGCAGGATTTACAATACCCTTTTCTTCATTTCTGCATCCAAGATAATAAAAAACACTTGGCTTTTCAAGAGAAAAGTAAGCAAAACTCTCCACACCCATGCTTGGATTTTTTAAAAGCAGCACCTTATCCTTTGATAATATATCGGAAGCACTGTTTTTAAGGATTTCTACCATATTGTCATCATTATACAAACATGGATAGCTTTCCTCAATTTCAATTTCTGAGCTTCCTCTTAATGAAGAAGTAATTCCTGTTACAATTTCTTTAAGCCTTTTTTTCACATATTCCCTATTTTCTGTAGTCATTGTTCTTATAATGCCCCCAAACTTAACCTGCTCAGGAATAATGTTCTGAGCAGTACCGCCGCTTATATAACCTATAGTTACAACAGCAGGTGAAGTTGGAGGAAGTTCTCTGCTTACAAGTAATTGAATGGAATTAATTATTTCACAGCTGATTATTATAGGGTCAATTGCAGAATCAGGATGAGCACCATGACCGCCTTTTCCCTTAACAGTTATTGTAAAAGGATTTGAAGCTGCATTAACTACTCCTCTTTTTATTCCTATGTATCCTGTATTAATATTTTCATCAACATGAAGTCCTATTATTCCATCAACTTCAGGGGAATGTAATACTCCCTCTTTGATCATAATACGTGCACCGCCTGTTGTTTCTTCTGCTGGTTCAAATAATAATTTTACATTTCCATTTAATGTATCTTTAATTGAATTCAAAATTTTTGCACATCCAAGTAAAATAGTTATATGTGCATCATGACCACAGGCATGCATTTTCCCTGGGTTTTTGGAACTATACTCACATTTATTATTTTCCTGCAGGGGAAGAGCATCCATATCTGCTCTAAGTGCCACTGTTTTGGAACCATTTCCTTTAATAATAGCACATATGCCTGTCTTTGCTGTATTTGTAAATTCAATTCCTTCAGCATTTAAAAAATCTTTTATAAAAGCAGAGGTATTGTATTCATTATATCCCAGCTCAGGATTCATATGAAAATGTCTCCTCCAGCTTATTAAATCATCTTTTATATCATTTGCCATTTTATAAAAATCTAAATTTTGTTCTTGCATAAGGTATCCAGCCTTTCTAAATTATATCCATTTTATACTGATTATATCACCATCAGATAAACTATCATAATATCCTGCACTCTTTCCGTTTAATAGAAGTTCAAGTGTGCCTTTTACTGTTGTTAAATCAAAGTCATAGAAATTGAAGATATCTACAAAAACATAACTTTTCTTTCCCTTTAACAATACTTGCTTTTCATTAACCAGAACCTTTAGCTGGGTTAATGCATCATCCTTTTTTATGTCCATATTGGTAGCTGCTGCTTCTTTAGATGATAGCCGGTTATTTTCATAAACTTCACCACTCAATGTTAAATCATGCTTTTGAAATATCTTGTCTCCTTCCTTTATTAAATAGTTTAAATCTAAAATTTCATCATTTATATAGTAATTATAATCTTCACTGGTATTTTCACAAAAGTATTTAATATAATCTCCTAAACTTCTTGGATAAATTATTTTAACCACGTCATTTTCTTTGATTTCTTCATTTATCTGAACCTTGTTATTATTTATAAATGCAACGGGATCCATATTAACTAAATTATTGTTTAGGTAAAAACTTATAGAATTCAGATCTTTTACATAATCTTTAATATAAGGTTCACCAGACAAACCATCTACAGCATATTTTATTTCTATGGAATCCCCTTCCTTAATATTAGATTCAATATTAGAAGAAAATCCATTAATTTTAATTTCTGAGGGCCTTCCCATTGTTCCAAAACAAATTCTATTTACATTATTTAAAATAAATTTTATGTTTTTACCATTCTTAGGAATTAAAATTTTAGGATTAATGCCTGCCTGAATAAGTACATCTAGTACAGTATGATTTTTAGAATTGAATAAACTTATAACAGAGCCATTTAATGCTACATCAATAAAATCATGTCCTAGCTCCTTTAAAGATACCAGGGCAATTCCAAGCACAGTAATACCAGTACTTCCTAAATTTAAATCCTGATTAATGCATGCCTCCACGCTTTCTCTGCCTTTAATTGCTATTCTTTGAGGCATTATATTTAATTTCTCAGCAAGAAATTCCTTATAGTATGGAGTATATGCTCCTCCTCCAACAAGGAAAACTGCATTTGGAGACTTTCCATTGTTTAACTCCATTATTTTACTGCCAACCTGCTCAGCAATTTTTTTTACTAATGGTGAAATAAAGTTTAATATTTCACTTGATTGTACCTGATTTTCTATTCCAAGAACATCAGTATACTTTATATTTTCATTAACTAAAAGCTGTTTTTTTATTTCCTCAGCAGCATTAAAATCTATGAGATAATTTTTAGCTATAATTTCTGTTATTTCATCACCAGCCAAAGGTACCATTCCATAAGCCGCTACAGTATCATTGCTGCATATTGCAATATCTGAGGTGCCTGCACCAATATCCACCAGTGCAAGATTAAGAAGCCTTAGTTTTTGAGGAATAACTGCCTCAATTGCAGCAATTGGCTCTAATGTGAGACATGAAACATTAAGTCCCACTATTTTCATAACTGAATATAAGCTTTCAATAACAGCTCTGGGTAAAAATGTTGCAATTATTTCAACAGATGCATTTTCGCCTTTATGACTTAATAAATTACTTATCTTAAAACCATTTAAATAATAGTTTTTTACGCTATATCCAACACAATAAAGTTTTCCCTTTGTTTCATTAATAACACTGCTTTCAGCTTTTTTTACAGCTGTTAATTCAAGACTCCTTATAAAATCCCTGTGAATTTCCATGTCACTTTCTAACTCTGCATCATATCTCACTTCTACTGTTTTAAGAAATCTTCCAGCAGCTGCAATGCAGACATTTTCTAAGGATATATTAAGCTTTTTTTCCAACTGGTTTTTAACCATTTTTACAGCATTTGCTACAAGATTTATGTCATGGATCTGGCCATCTATCATAGCTCTTTCTTCATGTTCAACAAGTGCTTCAGCAAGCACTGAAAATTTTTTATCCTTAATAACACCTACAGTTCCTATAACTGTTCTGGTTCCAATGTCTAGAGCAAATAATACATTATTAATTTCTGCTTCATCTGTACTATTCATATTATTACCTCTTACATACAATTTTAAAGGCTCATATTCTAATTAGAATATGAGCCTAATAAAATTATATAACAATAACCATAAACATTCAATAAAGTTACTCAGCAATCTTTAATATACCATAGCTTTCTGCTATATATGGGAGCTGCTTTATAATATCGTATACATATTTCTCTTTAACCTTATTTTCAGCATTAATTTGATGCTCTGAAATTTCATTATAATAAAGCATTTTACACCAGACATCTATAAAATCATCTTTTGTTACAATCTCAGTATCTTCATTATTTTTAACCACAAATCCGTCATTAAAGTTCTCAACTACACTAAGATTTTTAATATTATTTTCAGATAACATAGAACACACGTCATTCCACATTTTATTAAAAGCTACCATTATTAACCTCCTGGTATTTATAATGTATATTATACTATATAGTATATCATATATGAAATATTAGTCAATAATAAGACTATTAAATAATAATAAACTTATAATTATTATATGTTATTAGCAGATAATTTGATTAAATTATTGTTAATTAATGAATTTAAATCAAATTGTCTTATTAATCCTTTTGAAAATTCAATTTTTATTGTATCTTTATCAATACTCCTGACAATACCCTTACCAAAACTGTTATGGACTACAGTTTGGTTTATTTCAAATTCATTGCATGACTCCTCACTTATATGCAGCTCGCATTCATTTATAAATCTGGATACTTTCCTCTCACTGCCCTTTAATGACTTTGGAATATATAAATATAAGTTTTCTATGGCCCTGGTTACAGCTACAAAGAAAACTCTTCTCTCCTCTTCTATATTATTTGGAATGCTTCTTTCATGTGGCAGATATCCATCAATACAATTCATTATTAATACACTGTTAAATTCCATTCCTTTAACACCATGTATAGTGCTTAAAATCACATTACTTTTATTATTGCTTTTAATTTTTTCCTTTACTTTAAGAGTATAATCAATAAAGTCATGTATATTATTATAAACACTGCAGCTTTCTAAAAATTCATTAATAATACAATCAAAATCACAAAGTTCCCTTTTGTATTTTATGCAAAACTCCTTAATATATTCATAATAATTAATTTTATATAAAATACAGTTTACAGCCTCCTGAGTATCCAGTTTACTGCACTTTTTCAAAAGTTTTTTTATTTTATCCAGGGTTTTCACCTGAAAATTTGCAATGTCTAAATTGCATATAAAATCAAAACAATCCCCTTTGTATTTATTGTTTTTAAGCTTTTGAAGATTCATTTTTGATATATATCGGTAAGGCTTATTTATAATTGATATAAAACTTTCAACATCTGTAAAATCAATAGATAATTTTAAATATGAAATAAGATCTCTGCAAATCATATTTTCATAAAAGTTATAATTGTCACCTAATAACTGAAATTCAATTTTATTTTTAATTAAAAGATCTATAAGTAGTTTATTTTCTGCACTTGTTCTATAAAGAACTGCAGTTTTATTATTACAATGAGAGGAAGATAAAATATTTATTTTATCTAATATTTTTAAGCATTGATGCTTATTATCCATGCAGTTAATTATATTTATGTCTGACTCATCTTTATTAAAGGATTTAACAGTTTTATTATTTCTAAGCTTATTGTTTTTAATAAGTTTCATGGATGCAGTTACAATGCCAGATGTACTTCTGTAATTAATACCAAGATAGGCTTTAACACCTTTTTCAAAATATTTTTCAAATTCAACCATACACTGAGGCATTGAACCCCTAAAAGAATAAATACACTGATCTTCATCTCCAACTGCAAAAATAGAACAATTTTTATTTAATAACTGAAGTATATTTATCTGCATCTCATCACAGTCCTGAAATTCGTCTACAAGAATATATTTAAAAGTAGTGCTGTATTTTTTTAATATTAAGCTGCTTTCCTTTAAAAGTTTGTATACTTTTGTTTGTAGATCATCAAAGTCAATAAGATTATTTTCATGCTTATAATTTTCATAATCTTCATAGCATTTTATGAATATTTCAAAGTCTATGCTTTCATTAAGTGATTTCCTGCCTTGAATTTTATAAATAGAAATATAATTTAAAAATTCATTAACTCTTTCTTCAGTTATATTATCTGAAAAACTATTTAATGTGTTTTTAATTACTGTGTAAGCTTCAGAATTAGTGATTATTTTAATTCTTCCAAAATGTCTTTCAAATATTTTATAAAATAAGCTGTGAAATGTACCAATAAATGGAGTATTGACATCTCCAGAAATAGCTGAATATCTATTCCTCATGTTAATTGCAGCATTCCTTGTAAAGGTAATCACTAAAATATTGTTTATATTAACTCCTTTATCTTTAACCAAGTAAACTGCCCTATTAATTATTACGCTGGTTTTACCGCTTCCGGGAGCAGCTACTACTAATAAATTCCTGCTTTTTGATGTTACTGCTTTGGTTTGAAAATAATCCAGAGAAACATTTTTATTCAATTATAACCTCCATTTTATGCAGTTGTAATTATTTAATTTAAGTATTAGAATAATGTGTATATACAACTAAATAATTATATTATTTACAAAAATAAATATTTTAAACTTAAAGAGGAGATTTTATCATGGAGTACGTAAAAAACTTTGACGTAAGAAATCAGAGAAACCTTACCATGTTAGTTGATTTTTATGAAGTTACCATGGGGAATGGATATTTAGAAAGTGGTGTAGGCGACATTATTACTTACTTTGATATGTTTTTCAGAAGAGTTCCGGATGACGGCGGATATTGTATAATGGCAGGTGTTCAGCAGCTCATTGAATATTTGTCAAGCCTGAAATTTACAAAAGATGATATTGAATATTTAAGAAGCAAAGAAACATTCTCCGAAAAATTTTTAGATTATTTAAGTAATTTTAAATTTTCCTGTGATGTTTGGGCAATTCCAGAAGGGAATCCTGTATTCCCAAATGAACCATTGGTTTCCGTAAAAGGACCTGCTATACAGGCTCAGTTTGTAGAGACAATGGTATTACTCACAATTAACCATCAGACTCTTATAGCAACTAAGGCTAATAGAATTTCAAGAGCAGCAGAAGGCAGAACAGTTATGGAATTTGGATCACGCAGGGCTCAGGGTTATGATGGAGCAATATACGGTGCCAGAGCAGCTGTACTTGGAGGATGTAATTCCACAGCATGTTCCATAGCTGAGGAAATGTTTGGCATTCCTGCTGTAGGAACCATGGCACATAGCTGGATACAGCTGTTTCCAAGTGAATATGAAGCATTTAAAGCATGGGCAGAAGTTTATCCTAATAACTGTACATTACTGGTGGATACTTATAATGTACTGAAGTCAGGACTGCCAAATGCCATAAAGGTATTTAATGAGGTTTTGAAGCCAAGGGGTTTAAGACCAGCTGGTATAAGAATAGACAGCGGTGATATAACATATCTTACAAAAAAATGCAGAGAGATTTTAGATGCTGCAGGATATGAAGATGCAAAAATTATAATATCAAATTCACTAGATGAATTTATCATAAGAGATGTTATAAGCCAGGGTGCTAAAGTAGATGGATTTGGAGTTGGAGAAAGACTTATTACAGCAAAGTCGGAGCCTGTCTTTGGCGGAGTTTATAAACTGGTAGCTGTAGAAGGAAAAGATGGAAAAATAATTCCTAAAATTAAAATAAGTGAAAATGAAGAAAAGATAACAAATCCAGGCTTTAAAAAGGTATATAGAATTTTTAGCAGACAAACTGATAAAGCCATTGCAGACTTAATTACATTAAATGATGAAGTCATTGATGAATCAAAACCTCTTGAAATTTTCGATCCTGTTTTTACATGGAAAAAGAAAAAAATAAAGGATTATTACGTTAAAGAAATGCTGGTTAAGATATTTAGTAATGGATCTGCCTGCTATGAAAGTCCTTCAGTAATGGATATTAAGAAAATTGTAAAAGAAGAGACAAATAAACTTTGGATGGAAGTTCTAAGATTTGAGAACCCACATGAATATTACGTAGACTTATCAGATAAACTCTGGAATTTAAAACAATCACTGCTCCATGAATATTCTGATGCATACGAATAAAAATAATAAAACAAAAAAGCCCTGCATTGGCAGTTAAAAACTACTGATGCAAGGCTTTTTTTAATAATTAAGCATACTCACTTTTATTTTCATAATAGGATTCTCTTATTGTTCCAAGCACGTTGTTAAATGAATCCATTGAATAATCATCTTCATATTTATGCATATTAATTTCTGAAAGGTTCTTAAATGGACATACTCCTCCGTTTTCCTTACAATTATAAAGAGCGCAATCACTAAAACACTCTATTTCATTATCATAAGTGGATAAAAATGGACACTCTGCCAACACCAACACCCTCTCCCCAAAATTATACAATATAATATTTATTAACATTATACATTACAAATGATAAAAAATGAATAGTATAATTAAAATTTTAGAAAAATTCTGGCATTATATATTGACAGTGTTGTATTTATTTATTTAATCCATCTTCTAAGTACTTCCATGTAACTTTATCCCCTGATTTCAATATATAACTTGAAGCTCCAACAGATGACTTTACTCCATTAACATAGAAACACCATCCACTTGAAGGCATTCCTGAAGCTTTTTCACTTAAGCCTGCCATGGAGGAAATATAAAATCCATCCTTAAGCCTATAGCTTATACTATTAGAATCAAGTGCTTTTTTAGTAACATTGGCAGCTGTTTCACCCTCATTAAAGCTTATATACTTAGAAAAAACTGTGGTTTTATTTACATCATTATAAATTGTAAAGTTTGGCTGTTCAGTTTTATTTACAGGAGCAGCAGCAGGTGTTGGTGTTTTTGCAGCTGTACTTACTGAAGCAGTACCAGAATTATTTGGTACAGTTTTTTTGTCAGCAGCTGTTTTATTGGCTTCACTGGCTGGAGCTGTATTAACTTGTGCTTTATCTGCTTTTTCATCTTTTTTTGTACTGGTAGAATCCTGTTTCTTATCTGCTGTATCTGGTTTAACAGTTTTAACTGCTGAAACAGTCTTATTATTATTGCTGCTTAAAGCATACTTATTTTGTAAAGCTCTTCCTCCTATTAATAACAATATTGACACTACAGCTATAGAAATTATAGTTAATATTTTTTTATTCATTGTTTACTCTCCTATTATTTTTTTTATTTAAAAATAATAATAATGATGCTCCGGAAACTATAAACAAAATCCCTAAAAGTATTAAATCTTTTTCAGATAAAAATGATCCTGTTTTTGGTAAGGTTTGTACATCATTACTTATATTGCTTTTATCTGAAGCATTATTTATGCTGCCTTTATCTGAATCATTACTTATATTGTTTTTATCAGAAGCAGTATTTTTATTATTTTCACTGCTTACATTGTATTTTTTTAATGAACTGCTGTTTATATTGCTTGAATAGTAGTTATAAATTCCCTGGCTGTTAAACTGTTTTAAGCTGATTAATGCACGCAGCGTCTCTTCTGTAGCTATTGGATCCGAACTTCCTGATAATTCATGCTTATATGTTCCATTGCCAGACTTAAATGACAGCAGGGCAGATACAGGATCTCCATTGGATTTTGCAAAATTAACAACTTTGTTATTAAGCACTGTCATATTCTCAGGGCTTATGCCAATAGAAGTTAATGCCATTATAACAAATGCATTTGTTTCACAGGAAGGTCCATATAAACCTGGAATGTATCCGGAATCTGTTGTTTTATTTGATAATGTTACAACAGCATCGTTAACAGCCTTAGTTACCTCAGAATCCTTATTATAATAATAAGAAAGAGCTGTAATTGCCGAAGCTGTAATATCAGGATCAAATGTCTTTGTTAATGACCACCCATAAGAATTATTATCATTTATTCTGCTGTTTAATATTCTATCTTTTAATTGCTCTTTTGTAATTTTGTAACTGCCATTGATATTTCCGTAATTATATAACAATAACGCATAAATTGAATCATTAATTAAATAGTCATTTATGTTTCTATTAAACAATGTGCTGATTAAATCTATACCATTAAAATCATATGGGCTATAACCGCTTGCTATAAGGCCAAATGAGAGCTTTTCCAAATCAGTGTTGCTGTAATCTTTAATGCCATATTCAGCAATATCTTTTGCAGCATTTGCTATAAAACCTTCCTTTGGTTTAATATTTAATTTTTGAAGGCTCATTGCAGCCCATGGAGTATCATAAGTTTTAACTACATTTAAAGTGCTTTGGATTTCATTGTCTACGTTCTTTGCAATTTTTGAATTATCAACAGGAACTACAGAAGATACATCACTTTCAACCATGTTTATATTACTTGTGCTGGTTCCATTTACACTTAATTTAAAGCTGTCACTAATTACTTTATTAAGTGCATTATCATCATATCCGCTTACCTTAATAGTATAATCACCTTTAGGCAGCCCATCTGCAATGGCTATTTGTCCATTATAATTTGTTTTATAATCAGTATTGTTTATTGTAACCAATGCATCTTTTACTGGTTTTTCGACTACAGTATAATCAGGCCAGTTTGTAAAATCCTTACAGGTATAAGTTAATCTGGCTATGAAACCCTGATTAGGAACAATAACAGATGGATTAAATGTTATTTTATTTACATAAGGCACATTACCATCAGAATAATAAAGAATTATTTCATCATTATCCTTTGGCACATATGAACTAATACCTGCAGAAGGTGATATTATCTGTGAACCCGATTTTACAATATAACTCCATCCTGCATACTTTGAAATGGTACCTGATTTGATATTGTCAATGGTATCTAAATAGTCGCCCATTTCACTGGATGTTACATGATAGGATACTTTATCCCCTACTGCATTCTTAAATATATCCAATGCATTGTTGCCAGTACCGCTTCCCTGGAAAATGATACCCTGCATGCCTTCTATTCTTACATTACACTTGATATTTGAGGCTTCATTGGCATGTACATAGTTTACAGGTATATTCAATAATTGCATTAAAATAAATATTGAAGCTATAATGATACTTGAAAATTTTTTAATTTTTTTCATATTAAAATCCCCCTAATTTTTTTGCTCATTTAATTTGTCAGAGCTAACATATTCTACCTTCATTCTTCTTTTAAACCTAAATAGTACTTTGTAAAAGCTTTCATAAAAAACCATAGCAAATATAAAGTTTCCCACGGCATGCATTACATCCATAGTTAATCCTGTTAAATATGCAGCAAAAATAGTTTTGACATTGAGTGGCCTGATAAATCCAATTACATGCCAGAGATTCATTATCCAGTCAAATAAAAATCCATAAAGAAAACATATTACTGCAAAAATCTCAACCTTTGGTTTAAATCCCCTTATGCCTATAATTCCGGATATCCCTCCTACAATACCCCATGCAATCATCTGCCAGGGTGTCCATGGCCCCTGACCCAGGAAAATGTTTGAAATAAAAGCAGAAGATGCGCCAATCAAAAATCCCTCATATGGTCCAAATATCAAGCCGCTTAAAGCCACTAAAAAAGTTGTTGGCTGTACATTGGGAATGGATGCAAAAGGTACCCTTGCAACTGCTGCAAAAGAACTTAAACTGGCAATTAATGCTATCTCCTTTGTGCCCATTTCATTAAATTCAAAGTTTGCATAAGCTAAAAATATTAATAATAACATTCCTAAAGTAAGCAATATGGGAAAGTTATTTTGATTTCCATATTTATATCCAGCAATAATAAGACATATTACCAGAATAAAAGTAAGCAGCTTTATGGCTTTATTTCTATTCATATAATGACACCTAAGTTAACCTTTCCAGAACATCTTCTATTGTAAAAATAGAATCATCCATGTTCCTAAATAATTTATTCATTGATGTATTATAGTAAGTGCCGCCTTTAAAGACTTCCTCCTTAGTTCCAGATTGGATTGCTTCCCCATTAAATAATAAAATAAATTTATCTGCAAACTCGGCAGCAAATTCTATATCATGAGTTATCATAATAATTGTACTGCCTTTTTTATTTAACTTTTTAAGTGTGTTCCCAAGGAGCTTCTTGGTATTAAAATCTAATCCCCTTGTAGGTTCATCTAATAATATAATTTCAGGCTTCATTACTAAAATTGATGCTATTGCTACCCTTTGTTTTTCACCACCGCTGATATCCCTTGGATTTTTGTATTTTAAATCATCAATTCCTAAATCCTTTAATACAACGTCTATTAATTCATAATCTTTTATACCATAATTATCTAAAGTAAATTTAATTTCATCATATACAGTTTCTTTTGAAATATAATCATTTGGATTCTGAGATATATATCCAATGCTTTTTATCAAATCATTTCTTTTGTATTTACTTACCTCTTTTCCAAACAGCTTTATGCTTCCTTTATATTTGGTAAATCCCATCATGCTTTTAAAAAGTGTACTCTTTCCTGCACCATTTGGGCCCATAACTTCCACAAATTCACCTTTATTAATGTTTATATTTATATTTTTAAGTGTATTTGCATTTCCATCATAGGAAAAACATAAATTGCTGATCTTAATTATGGGTTCTTCTATATGTTTTTCCTTCTCAATAGGACTGTTATGGCGGAAGTTAAAATTATTAAGCTTTTTTCTTGTTTCTCTAATGCTTAAAGGCATTTTACTAAATTTGAGAATTTTTGAAAGCTTTAAATATTGGGGCATAAATTCTATAAAGTCATCACCATTGGATTTATACAAATGATCTTTATCACCATAAAAATCTATTGCACCCTGATTAATTAAAAGTATCTTATCAGCTATTGAAAAACACTTTTCCATTCTTTGCTCAATTAGAACTATGGTGATTCCAAGTTCTTCATTTATTTTACTTATGATATTAATTATCTCTTCTGCTGAATTTGGATCTAACTGTGATGTTGGTTCATCAAATATTATGCATTCAGGCATATAAGCCAAAGCAGAAGTTACAGCTACTTTTTGTTTTTCCCCACCTGATAATGAAACAATGTCCCTTTCAGCCAGCTTTTCTATGCCACAGAATTCCATTGATTCATAGACTCTTCTTTTAATAATTTCAGATGGTATACCAATATTCTCTAATCCAAAAGCTACTTCTCTGTGTACTTTGTTCATAAGAAGCTGCCTTTCAGGATCCTGAAAAACCATGGTAACTTTTTCTGCTAATTCTTTTGGAGTAAACTCCTTTATATTTTTATTATTAATTTTTATTTCTCCTCTTACTGTTCCTCCGTAAAAATTAGGAACTGAACCTGCAATACATTTACCTAATGTTGATTTCCCTGAGCCTGAATTCCCACATACAAGTACTATATCTCCACGTTCAATATTTATATTTATATTATTAAGTGTGATTTTTTCATTTCCAGGATATTTATAAGTTAAATTGTTAATTGCTATATATGGCATATCCATAATAAAAACTCCATTTCAAATTATTACATACAAATAATTAATCCTTCTAATATAATTAATACTGCAGCTGTAATGCTAAATTTATTAATAAGGCTTAAACTTTTAAGGCCCTGATAAATATCTATGTTATATAAATTTTTAAATTTGCAGAATATTATTAAAAAAATCAGCAGAATGTTAATTAAGATTATAATAATATCCCTTTTTTTTAATGTCTGCTTTTCATATATGGATCTTTTACTGCTTAGGAAACCCCTTACATATGCAGCTTCACCAATATCAAAAGCTCCTTCCAGGGTATTTTCTAATAATACGGATAATATGGGCATATAACTTTTAATTAAATCAGTTTTTTTCTCATGATTGAAATTTACTCCCCTGACTGTATATATCAACTTTAAATTGTGAATTTTTTCTTTCATGGATGGGAACAATTTCATTGCAATCATAAAAGTTAATGTGGATTTTGGCATCTTACTTGAAAAATAAGATACAGCAGTATCTGAATCCACCAGTAAATTAATAATCATGAATAAATATATAATTAAAAGCAGCTTATAAGAAAGAATTACAGCATAAATAAGTGCTTCCAAAGTAACTGGCTTATGTAAAATATAAAACAAAACTGTTCTGCCGTCCCATACAAAAATCATATTAATTATTACTGTTATAAGCATAAAGGGAATAAAATATATTATTCCCTGTGTTATTTTTTTTACAGAATTGTATTTATAAAATACTGCAAAGAAAAGCAGAGTAATAATTAATAAAATTATTGGATTGTCATAGGAAAATAGTAAAATAATTAAGGCAAGACTCATTATAGTTATTGTTAAAACATGGATACTCTTATTTACAATCATTTTCTCTCCTTAAAAAACAGCATAAAAAAACCGGATCCCAAAGGTCCGGCAAAGATCAAAACTATTATCTAATCTTTACCTTCCCTCCGAAGGTAATAAATAATACATCATAAATAAGATATCCTGGCTCACATTTCATCTTTCACATATCCTTCCCTAATAAAAATTAAGTGGTTTTATATGTGTCATCAATGTTTACAGTAGCGGGGGCTGCTATGGTTTTTAACCACATTCCCTTATTTAAGACATTATTTAATTATACTCTTAAAATACCACTAATTAAGCATAAATTCAAGTCATATATGTTTCTTTAAAATAAGGCTTATTATTTTTTTAAAATCTGGTTACACTAATTATAAATATTTTACCAAAGCAAAGAAGGTGATTTTGTGAATTTAACAAGTATATCATTATCATATTATTTTTTAGGAATTTTTTTTATTGCAGCTGTTTTCTTTATTTACTTTAAATCATTAACAGTAAAAGTTCACTCTGATAAATATAAAGATAACATTACGGGGTCCATGAAGGATCCAGAATCATGGGAAAACAGGAATAAAAAAATGTCTTATATTTCATTGTTGTGGTCAATACTATCATTAATCATTTTTATATACTTAAAATTTTTTATGATACCTAAATTAGTTTCTGTATTCTATGTGTTAATATATATTGTTATTGCAATAGTTTCATTACTGCTATCAGGAGTGGAAAGGAAAATCAAAGATTAGCTTTTAAAATATCTACAAAACTTTTTATAATTTGTGCTGTAAAACCCCAAATAACAATATCCTTATATTTATAAAAATATTCCTTTAAAATTCCCCTGCTGAATTTATAATCTCTTCCATTATTAATCAAATCATAGGGGAAGTCATCTTCAAGTAATGGACCAATTTTTAGATCGTAAAGAATTGGTTCATTATTTATGAAAAAATTTAAAGGGATTTTTATTATTCTTTCCACCTCATCTTCACTAGCATTAATACATCCTTTAGTACTTGCAATAAATGGATACATTATAGTATTATATGGACTTACAAAGTAATCCATTTCACCAATTATTTTTATATCCTGTTTAGATAATTTTAACTCTTCGCACACCTCTCTTACAGCTGCATCAACTGGTGTTTCATTTTTTTCTATTCTTCCTCCTGGAAGGCATATATCCCCTGGCTGATGACGAAGCTTATGTGACCTTTCTTCAAATAACACAAATATATTATTATTTTCTTCAGTCATAAGAATCATCACGGAGCTTTTCTTATGGTTTCCTATAATACCAGCAGATCTATTTTTAAATATTTCTTTTATTTCATTCTCATTCATATAAGTATCACCTCAATTTTCTTTATAGTTTTAATATTATATCATAATTATGCCATGTTAGTACTGTTTGAAAATTTAATTTGACCATGCTATACTGTTGATTATCAACGTGTAAAATATTAATTTAAGATGGAGAGATAGCATTTATGAAGAAGATACTTACATTTTTATTATCATTAATTATGGTTATATCCATTCCATTACAGGCACTAGCAGATGAAAATACCAATACCAGTATCAAGCAGCCTAAAATATATGGTACATCTGCAATTACAATTGATATGAAAACAGGCGAAATTATATATGCTAAGGACATTGATAAAAGAGCATATCCAGCAAGTACAACTAAGCTAATGACTGCTCTTCTGCTTGCAGAAAACAAGAAAAAATCAGATTTATTAACTTACACTCAGGAAGCAAAAAATCAGCCTGAATATTCATTAAATCTAAATGTACATTCTATAGCAGTTGGTGAAAAAATGACAGCAGCTAACGCTATGGATGGTTTGCTCCTGTTCTCAGGCAATGATGTAGCTTATATGATTGCTTCTTCTGTAGGGGGCAATGTTAAAAGTTTTATTAATATGATGAATGACAGAGCTAAAAAATTAAATTTAAAAAATACACACTTTGTTACACCAAATGGACTTCATGACAATGAGCATTATACTACTGCTTATGATTTAAGTGTTATTGCTAGAGAAGCTTTTAAAAATCCCTGGGTTAGAGAATCCATGGGAAAAGAAAAATCCACAATAAAAACAGTAACTGGTCCTAATATGGCAGTAGAAAATAGAAACAAGCTATTAAATAAAGATGGATGTATTGGCGGGAAAACTGGTTACACCTCAGAAGCAGGCAGATGTCTTGTTGCTATTTATGAAAGAAATGGCAGACAGATAATGGGTTTAGTGATGAAATCAGTTTATGACAAAGATGATAAAACAGTATTTGAAGATATGAAAAAAATTATTGATTATAGTTATAGTGCAAAGCAAAGTACTTTAATAAGTAAAGACACTAACCTAAGGACAGAAACCATTGATTATAAATCCTTTAGATTTTTCGGCCCTGTAAAACAGCTGAAGGTTCCAGTTATTATTAAAGATAATGTAAACTATTATGAAAATCAGTTAAATACTAAGGAAAACATGTCGAAATTAGTAAGCTATAATATGAATAAATTTACACTTAATGATTTGAAAAAGGGAAACAGTATTGGTACATTAACAATAAATGAAAAAGGAGTTACTAAGAACTTCAAACTATATTCTTCCCTAACTTCAAAGGATATCAATAAAATTTTAATTCCTTCTTATATTAAGTTTGCAGCAGTATGTTTAGTGATAATAATTCTTATTTTATTTACAATAAGAACTATAAATCTAAATAAAAGAAGAAAAAGAAGAAAAAATCGTTACAGATAATTGCAAAAACCTTCACAGTAATTAAATTGTGAAGGTTTTTATTTTTCTAAAGATTATATTTTGATAGAACTTCATCAATGAAATGGCCCTTTTCATAGAACAATTCGCCATCAGCATATATTTTACCGCATTGTCTCATGTCGCAAAGCATATCCCAATGAATATTAGATTTATTAAGCCCGCCTGCTTCAGCCATTGAATCTCCAATAGCCATGTGAATAGTTCCTCCAATTTTTTCATCAAACAGCATATTTCTTGTGAATTTATTTATCCCATAATTTGTTCCTATAGCAACTTCACCAAATCTTGATGCACCTTCATCAAGTGTTAAAAGTGTATCTAATAAATCCTGGCCTTTTTCTGCAGCAGCCTGCTGTACTTTTCCATCAACAACTTTTAATCTTATGCCCTGTATTTCTTTTCCCATATATATTCCAGGGAAACTAAATGTTATAACTCCATTAATATTATTTTCTTCAGGAGATGTAAAAACTTCTCCATCAGGGAAATTAACTTTACCATCGCAGTTAATCCACTTTCTGTTATTTACACCTACCACTATATCAGTGTCCTTTGATATTATGTGAAGCTGTTTTTTTAAGTCTAAATACTTTACCCATCTTTCCTGACCAGCGCTTACTTTTTCCCATTCAGCTACAGGATCATCAGAATTCAGTAAACCTGCTCCATATACAAAGTCCTCATATTCACTTAAGCTCATTGAAGCTTCCTGAGCATCTGCATAAGTTGGAAATTGAGTCCCGCACCATCTTAGCGTTCCATCTCCCATGCCATCAGAATAAACTTTTCTCCAGCTTTTAGCACCTATGGCTGAAAGTTTTATTATTTCTGAATCAATGTTGGAGTTGGCTTTTGTATTTCTTGTGCCCCAGGCAGAAAGCCATACATCAGCTTTTTCTAATGCATACTTTAATATGAAGTTTTCTTGTTTAAGCTGCTCTTTAGAACTGTATTTTAGTTTGTTTTCTTTAACTGTATGGGAGTCTAATATAGTTTCAACATGAGCTCCTGCCTTTATTGCTTCCTTAACAACCTCAGCCATCCATGGCTCAGCCACATCTTCACAGCTAACCAGAACAAATTCCCCAGGCTTAACTTTTGCAGAATAATTAACCAGCAGTTTTGCCAGCTTGTTTAATCGTATATCTACCATAATAACCCTCCTAAATATTCATAATATGATTTAATATTAGCAAAAGTATCATAAATTGGCAAATCATTTAGACTATTGAATGTGAATTAATATTATTAATTTATTTTCAAAATTATTGTATTACTCTGAAAATGCTAAATAATGTTATAAATCTTTACTTTCAATTTTAAATAATATATATTTAACTTAAACTTTTAAATTTATTACAATAGGACGTGATTTATGATGCTGCATCTTTTTATAAAAGTTGAAGGAATTGTACAAGGAGTTGGATTCAGGCCATTCGTATACAATTTAGCTTATAAAAATTCTCTAACAGGATGGGTTAATAATAACTCTGAGGGTGTATATATCAATATACAGGGCATGGAGAAAAGTATAAATAATTTTATTGATGAATTAAAAAACAGTCCTCCCCCCCTTTCAAAAATTGAAAATATTAATATAAAAGAATTACCTTTAGAAAATTTCAAATCATTTTCAATAAAAAAAAGTGAGTTTAGAAAAAATAAGATTACATTAATTTCTCCCGATATAGCAACCTGCAGTGATTGCCTGAAAGATATTCACGATAGGCATAACAGAAGATATAAATATGCATTTACAAACTGCACTAATTGCGGGCCAAGGTTCAGCATAATTAAAAGTATTCCTTATGATAGATGTGAGACTACAATGGGTAAATTTACAATGTGCAGTAATTGTGAATCTGAGTATACTAATCCATTAAACAGAAGATTTCATGCGCAGCCAAACGCCTGCCATAATTGCGGTCCCCATCTATGGATTACAGATAATTCAGGAAATATCATAGAAATGCCTCAAGACAATATAATAGACTGGACAATACAAAAGTTAAAGGAAGGAAATATATTTGCTGTAAAGGGACTTGGAGGTTTTCTTCTGGTGTGTGACGGCCATAATGATAATGCTGTTAAAGAGCTTAGGAAAAGGAAAAGAAGGCCTGACAAACCATTTGCTGTAATGATGAGTGACATAGATACAATTAATAAATATTGTTATGTAAACGAAAAGGAATATAATGTGCTCACTGGCATAAGAAAGCCAATAGTATTATTAAATAAAAAAAACAAATACAAGTTACCTGATTCAATAGCACCTAATATGAAAACTCTTGGGGTAATGCTGCCATATACACCTTTGCATGAACTATTACTAAGCGAAGACTTAGACACTCTTATAATGACCAGCGCTAATATCTATGGATGTCCTATAGAATATGAGAATAACAGTGCTTTTGAAAATCTGAATAATATTGTTGATTATTTCATGTTTCATAATAGGGATATTTACACTCCCATAGATGATTCTGTCGTAAGATACATGTGTGGAGATATTAGAATGATCAGACGTGCAAGGGGGTATGTTCCTGACCCAGTAAACTATTCTGGTATAGAAAATATATTAGCTGCAGGCCCTGATATGAAAAATACTTTTGCAATTGGACTGGAAAATTACATTTTTCTAAGCCAGCACAATGGAGATCTTCAAAATGTTGAAACAATAAACAACTATAAAAGGAATATACGCCACATTAAAGATTTATTTTCATTTAAGCCAAAATTTATTGCCTATGATGCTCATCCTAATTATGAATCCACCTTAATTGCAAAGGATATGAATATAAAGAAAATACCTGTTTATCATCATCATGCTCATATAGTAAGCTGTATGGTAGAAAATAAGTTAAAAGATAATGTTATTGGATTGTCCTTTGATGGTACTGGATTTGGCACAGATAAATGCATTTGGGGAAGTGAATTCTTAATATGCAATAAAAAAAGATTTCAAAGGATTGGACATTTAGACTATACACTTTTAGCTGGAGGTGATAAATCCATACTGGAACCATGGAGATCAGGTGTTTCATATTTAATAAGTACAGGTGAAAATTTAAATAAAGAAAATCAGTATTTTTCATTAATAGAATCCATTTTTGGAAGCAATGGTTTAAAATTGTCAACTATGATTAATAAAAAAATAAATTGTGTAAAAACATCCAGCATGGGAAGATTTTTTGATGCAGTATCAAGTATACTTGGTATAAGAAAGTTTATTTCATATGAGGGACAGGCCTCTATTGAACTTGAGTGCTGCATACCAGACAATTATTCTTATTCAGATAAAACTGAAGACCATTATGACTTTAATATTATTTCAAGTAATGGAGAGTATATTATTATGCCATACAAAATTATACATGGCATAATAAGCGATTTAAAAGAGAATGTTAAAATAAGTGATATAAGCTGGAAATTCCATAATTCAATTATTGCATTTTCAGTAAAGCTTTGTGAAAAAATAAGAAAAGAATATTTTATTAATGATATTGTTCTTAGCGGAGGCGTTTTTCAAAATAAATACCTTATGGAAAATATAGTTGATGAATTGAGAAAGTTAAATTTTAAAGTATATACACATAAATATTTTCCTTCAAATGATGGAGGTATAAGTTTAGGTCAGATTGCCATTGCCAATGAAAAAATAATAGACGACATAAAATAAACTTACTTTCGAAGCCTGATCTCATTATACTCAGCATAATAAGTTAATAGTCTGTTATAAGAATCTAAAACTTTTTCAGGGATATCTACGTGACCTATGAATCCCTTTCCCATTGGTCCATATCCCTGTGAATCATCTCTTAACCTTGGGATTTCACCCATTATAAGATCAATAAATCTTTCCTTGCTCCAAAGACCATCTATCTTATTATTAATATGTGTATATCCATTATGTGACACTTTAACTTTAGGTATAAATGGACTATAGCTTATAATTAAGGTTTTTTCCTCACTCCATTCTTTTAGAAAGGAAGCATGAGTTCTAATTTGCATAGTTGGATCCTGAATTAGTAAAATAGATTTTGGAATATGCCCCCTTTTTTTCAAAACATTTAATGATTCGTGAGCATTGGAGCCGCAGTTTGTAGATTTATTTTCTATAATAATTTTATGATTGTCAATATTAATTCTCTTTTCTATAATCTGACTTAATATGTCGGCTTCAGACTTGTTATTTGTATTTATATCAATATATTTATTATTTTTCTGCACATTTTCGATTAAATATTTTGTTGAATGGCCTATACCGCCAACTACCATTAAATCCTCAGCAATACAATTTTTATAAGCATCAGCACCTAGCTCTGCTATGTAAGGAATGCTGTTTCCTAAAATAATCAGCATATCTACTTTGGTAATTCCAAATTTACCATGCAGAGCTTTTGGGGTTAGTTCATCTATATCTCTTTTTGATAAAAATAATATAATATTGTTTATATCATTTACTATTTGGATTTCATTTAAAGTACCCAAAGCCTATTCCCCCTATAACAGTAATTTAGCTTTTTATTTTTATTTTATCATATTTAACTTTATTGCCTTTTACTTTTTTTATAAATAATAATATATTATCTTCTTCTTCTTTTATTTTTTCTGTAGTCATGTTACCTCTGCCCAATCTGTCACATAAAGCAAATAATGCAATTTCCTCAATAGGTATATCCTTTTGCATTTTTTCCACATCTGAAAAAGGCATTCCCTTGGACACAAATAAAACCTGCATATGCCACCTGACAAATGCAGTAACTTTTTCTATAAATTTTTGTTCTAAATTGAATTCATTTAAAAATTCTACTGCCATTCTGCTTCCCACTATATCGTGATCATATGAAGTTATTTTACCATTTCTTATTTTAGTTGTAGGCGGCTTGCCAATATCGTGAAGTAATGCTGCCCACATAAAAGCATCCTTATTACTGCTTTCATCCTTTCTTTCAGCGCACTGGTCAATTACCATTAAGGTGTGATTCCACACACTTCCTTCAGGGTGATATTTTGGGGACTGGTCTGTAATTTGAAGTTTACCAAGCATTGTAAAAGGATATAAACTGGTAAAAATCTCTGATCCAGCTATTGATTTAAAGTAAACTGAGGGAGTAGTTTCATTAAGCAGTACATTGTTAAATTCATAAAAGTAGTCCATTTTATTCATTATGCTGCCACCTCTTTTGTTATATCTAATTCTGTTCTTTATTTAATAAAATATTATTGATATACCATTTATTATCATCTTTTATTAAAGTATACTCTATTATTTTATCTCCATCTGAAAAACTATCTTTTACATTTACTTTTACTGTGTTTTCATCAACTTTTACAGGGTCTTCATAGAATGAGTTAACGAATTTAACGTCATTTTCCTTTTCGGTTTTTATTACATTAAACTGACTTTTTATTAAATTTTCCATTGTGCCTACACTTATTTTAAAAGATGGTGTTGATACTTTAAAAAGATAATTTATACATTCCTTTACATCAGCCTCTTTTCCACTGTCCCAGCATTTATAAAGCAGCTCATCATAATTGCTCACTACATTTACAGGATCATTTTGTACTTCATTTAAATTATTTAAATTAATATTATATTTTACCATATCATTTCTATTAATACTGTTATTTATATTTATTATCTTCAATAAGTAATATGAAAATTTCTAAAAATAAGTATTATAATATTTAGCTTTTAAAAATGATTTTAAGATCTTTTATAGAATTATACATATAGACTAATGATAATTAAAAGGAGATAGTTTGTATGTTACAATTAAGCAAAAACGATAAAGATAAGGTGTTGGAAGCTATAAAAGAAGGTAGGATTGATGCTGCTGACGTAAGTTTCCCTAATCTTATAGATACAATAGTATTAAAAATGAAAAATATAGGACTTATAGATAAATTGGCTGAAAGTTTTAAAGATAAGAGAAAACAAAATAAACATATTCCATTTCATATACTTATTGCGTTAGCAATTACAGCAAAGATGAAGCTTAAAACCAGCTTGACAGATGTCGCCTTTGCTGTGACTGATGGTGAGTTATTATCTGAACTAGGATGGAATATGTGGGATACCAATAAAAACCTTGAAGAAGGGTTATTCGCCGAAGGCGTTATGAGAAATTTAATTCAAAAATATGATGCTGAGGAATTTATAGAGTCTTATAATAATTATGTCCAAAATGTAGTTATGCCATCTCTTAACATAGCTCCATCTATACATATTCTTGATTGCACTAAAATACATGTGAATTTAGATAATGTAAATTATGAAAATTCTGAAACTATAAAAGATGATGGAAAAGTGATTCGTGGTTATAAAATGGGAACATTAAGAGGTCTTATGGATGATTCGGGAATTATAGAAGAGATAGTTTTTGATTCTATAAAGCCTCATGATTTAGAACTTTGTAGAAATATGATTTTAAAAAGTAAATGTTTAAAAGGTGGAGATATTCTCATAAATGACAGGGGATTTATTTCTCGTGATGTTATTAATTTTTTGAAGGTTGAAAAGCAAGTGGATACATATGTACCTGCAAAAAAGAACATGACAATATACCAAGAAGCTGTAAAAATAGCAATCTCCGAAGACAAGTGGCAAAAACACCCTAACAGGAAAAGGAAAACTCAAGAAATACACCTGGTTAAGGATCTAGGTATGATGTGGCAAAGTAATACACCGGATAAAGATGTTGACTTGTGCGCCTGTGTCGTTCATGATAAAAAAGATAATGAATACTATGTATTTTTAACCACAGACACAAATAAAACTGCAAAACAAATAATAAATACTTATGAACTAAGACCAGAAATTGAAGAAGACTATAGACAAATAAAAGACTTTTGGAAATTAGAAGATTTTAAGAGTACAAAATATAATTTTATAACTTTTCATATAGTTATGACACTCATTGGCTACATGTATTTTCAACTATTCAAAAACATGGAGAAGGGAAATAAGTATTCAGGCAAGTCCCTCCCTGTAATTATTAAGAATTATAAAGAAGATAAGCAAAAGTCAGTTATAATATATTCTGGTCAATATTTTGGCGTATTTTCCTTTATTGAATTTATTCAATTGTATGCTGGCTGCTCCGCAGAGGTAAGGAAACTTCTTGATCCAACCTTGGCTTTAGTATAGCAGGGTTGGAGGGCTACGCCCAAATTACGAATTGAAGATTTATTATAATAATTGCAGAAGCAATGACAATAAAAACTGATATAAAAAAAGTAAAAATTAATTTTTTAGTTACCCTCATTTTAATCACCTTAAAAATATTTTATTATATATAACTAAATATATTCAACGTGTTAAAATTCATAACCATATAATTTTATATATCTATAAAAGCCGTAATATACGTATTACAGCTTTTAGATTATATATTTACTTTTTTGTTTCTGTTACAGACTTTGCACTGACATCCTTTTCGCTTTTCTTATATTGAACTGGTTGGTTCTCTTCCTGAGAAGGCCTTTTTGTACCTTTTTTAGCCAAAATAATCACTCCTAAAATAATTTATAAGCATATTATCTTTCATTTTAGAAACATTATTCATATAAATATTTAATTTTCTATTTTATAAATTCTCAGCTTATTAAAAAAGATTCCAATTAAACCACCCAGGCAGGAAAAAATTATAATAATTCTATATGTATTTTTTGAAAATAAACCAATAGCCACTCCGATGAGCATTCCAAGTATTAATCCAATGGATAATCCTGAAAATTCACTATTTTCTTTATTATTTTCAAACATATACCCTCCACCTTTCATCAAAAACACATTTAATCTATACCTAAATATTAACCTAAAATGCAATGCTATTTATTACATAAATGGTTAATTTGAATTACAAAACGTTTACAAAATATTCTGAATATATTTGCAGAAGAATGCTTTTGAAAAGTATTTATTTTGAATCTTCAGTTTATGTAGTATAATATATACAAAATATTGTAAGGAGGGCATACAAATGAAAATAGACTTTTGTGGTGCAGCGGGCAGTGTAACTGGATCATGCCATGCTTTAAAAATAAATGGAAAGCTTGTTCTGCTTGACTGCGGATTATACCAGGGAAAAGATGAAAAGGATTATGGCAATGAAACTTTCAGCTTCAACCCGAAAGATGTAGATTATATTCTCATATCACATGCACACATAGATCATATTGGCAGAATTCCCCTGCTTTATAAACAGGGCTTTAAGGGAAAAATATACTGTACAGAAGCTACAAGAGATTTAGCCAGGGTTATGCTCATAGACAGCGGCCACATTCAGGAACAGGAAGTGGAATGGAAAAACAGGAAAAGGCAAAGACAAGGCTTGGATCCTATCGAGCCCCTTTATACTGCAAAAATTGCTGAATTATCATCATATTTAATTAGCGGATATCCTTATGATTCTATTATAGAAATATTTGACGGACTTAAAATAAGATTTAGGGATGCAGGGCATTTATTAGGTTCTGCAATTATTGAATTATTTATTAATGAAAATGGAAATAATATTAAATTAGTTTATTCTGGAGACTTGGGTAATATAAATATTCCCCTATTAAAAGATCCTGCTTTAATAGAGGATACAGATTATCTATTAATGGAAACAACTTATGGAAACAGAGATCATGAAAAAATTCAAAGCCAGGTATTCGGCTTAGTAGATATTATTAAAAGCACCATGAAAAAAGGCGGAAATGTTATAATACCGTCATTTGCTGTTGGAAGAACGCAGGAAGTTTTGTATGAACTCAATAATTACATTGAAGATAGGGTTTTAAAGGATATAAATGTTTATGTGGATAGCCCTTTGGCTGATGAAGCAACTAAGATATTTGAGGATTATAGAAAATATTATGATGAGGATGCATTAAAAATACTGCAGCGTGGAGATGATCCATTGAAATTTGAGGGCTTGAAATTTACTAAATCTGCAGAAGACTCAATGAAGTTAAATAAAATTACAACTGGTGCTGTAATTATTTCTGCCAGCGGCATGTGTGATGCAGGCAGGATAAGACATCATTTGAAGCATAATTTATGGAGAAGGGAATGTTCCATAGTATTTGTGGGCTATCAGGCTGAAGGTACCCTTGGAAGAGCATTGATTGATGGAGCAAGAAAGGTAAAGTTATTTGGAGAAGAAATAGCTGTAAATGCTAAAATTATTAATCTGCCTGGACTTTCCGGCCACGCTGACAGAAGCGGATTATTAAGATGGCTTCATGGCTTTAAGGAAAAACCTAAGAAGGTAATCTTAATTCATGGAGACAATGAGGAAAGGGAGTCTTTTAAAGATTTAATAATGAGTGAAGGATACAATGTATTTTGTCCTAAGTTAGGTGATACATTTGATACAAATCTGCCTTTTGGAGAATCAAAAGTAAAAAATGAAATTTATAAAATTCTTGACAGCTATAATAATATTGAGGGAGAAAATAAAGAAGAAATTTTGGCAAAGATTAAGCAGGTTTTAGATAAATGCCAATAATATTATAATTTCAGGAAAGTAAGCATACATGAACTTACATTCAAAGTTTATGTATGCTTTTATGTAACAATTTACATCCACTTCTTTTTTCTAAAATATCTAATCATGATTATGGATATAATCGTAATAATTATCCAAAACATTGGATATGAATACTGCCAGGACAGCTCAGGCATATTTTTAAAATTCATGCCATAAACTCCAGCTAAAAAAGTTGCAGGAATAAATATGGTGGAGAAAATAGTTAAAAACTTCATAACTTCATTCATCTTATTGCTTATACTTGAAAGATAGGTGTCAAGCATTCCAGTAATAATATCAATAAATAATTGAGATGTATCAATAATTTCATATACATGATCATTTACATCTTTGAAGTATACTAATGTAGATTCATTTATATTGGGCAAATCACCTCTCTGCAGGGAATTAACCACTTCTCTTAATGGCCATACAGCCTTTCTGAAAATAATCATCTCCCTTTTTAACTCATATATTTCTTTTAATGTATCCCTGGAAACATTATTTATTACATTATCCTCAAATAGATCAATCTTATCTTCTATACTTTCAAGGGCTGAAAAGTAATTATCCACAACAGTATCTATTATTGTATAACACAGATAATCTGCTCCTAAACTTCTAAATGACCCCTTTGAATTTCTTAATCTTTTAATTATTGGCTGAAATACATTGCTTTTTCTTTCCTGAAAGGATATTAAATAATTTTTACCTAAAATCAGGCTTAGCTGCTCTAAATTTGTCTTTTCAGATTCTTCATTATATATGGCTATTTTCAGGGTAATAAGTACATATCCCTTATATTCATCTACTTTAGGCCTTTGATTTGTATTTAAAATATCTTCCAGTACTAAAGGGTGAATTGAAAATTTTGTTCCTATTTCCTTAATTAAGTCAATATCATTTAATCCATCAATATTTACCCAGGTTACTAAATTATTATCTATTTTTTCAGGTACGTCTTTTATTTCAGCCTGATCAAAAAAGCTGTTATTGAAACGTATTAATTGTATTTTTATATTATTATTAATATGATTTCCAATATGTATTAAAGTCCCTGGCTGATATCCTGATTTTATGGATCTGTTTTTGGTAATTCTTCTTTGTTTCATATTTATCCCCTATTTCTTAGTTTATACTTAAAAAATATACCCGCAATCTTGACATGACTGAACCCATATTATATTATTTAAGATAGTGCAGATGTTGTATTCTGCATATTTTGGGTATATCCCTTTCATCTTCAGATGAAAGGTTTTTATTTATTTAATTTTATCACAAATTAAAACATAGGAGTGAAGAAAATGGCTAACAAAGTTAGAACAAGATATGCACCAAGCCCAACTGGGTATATGCATATAGGTAACTTAAGAACTGCATTATACGCATATTTAATTGCAAAGCATAATAATGGTGACTTTATTTTAAGAATTGAAGATACTGACCAGGAAAGATTTGTAGAAGGTGCTGTTGATGTAATTTACAATACATTAAAAATCACAGGACTTAAACATGATGAAGGACCCGATATAGGAGGCCCTGTTGGTCCTTATGTTCAAAGTGAAAGAAAAGATATTTATTTAAAATATGCTAAAAAACTAATTGAAAAAGGAGAAGCTTACTACTGCTTTTGTACTAAGGAAAGGCTTGATATTTTAAGAACAAATGCTGAAGCTCTTAAAAGACCATTTAAATATGATAAGCACTGCCTTGGCCTTTCAAAAGAAGAAATAGAAAAAAACTTAGCAGCAGGTATTCCATATGTAATCCGTCAAAACAATCCTGATACAGGAACCACTACTTTTGATGATGAAATATATGGAAGAATCTCAGTTGATAATTCAGAATTAGATGATATGATATTAATTAAATCTGATGGAATGCCTACATACAATTTTGCCAACGTTGTTGATGACCACTTAATGGGAATCACTCATGTTGTAAGAGGCAGTGAATATTTATCATCTTCTCCAAAATATAACAGATTGTATGAAGCTTTTGGCTGGGAAGTTCCAATTTATGTACATTGTCCTCCAATAATGAAGGATGCACATCAGAAATTAAGTAAGAGAAATGGCGATGCATCATTTGAAGATTTGCTTGAAAAGGGATATTTAAAAGAAGCAGTTTTAAACTATATTTCTCTTTTAGGATGGAATCCTGGAAATGAGAAAGAAATATTTTCTCTTCAGGACTTAGTTGAAGTATTTGATTATCATAATATAAGCAAATCTCCTGCTATTTTTGACAGTGTCAAGTTAAAATGGATGAATGGTGAATACATAAAAAAGATGTCTCTGGAACAATTTCATGAATTAGCTGTTCCATATTATAAAAAAACTCTAAAGAAACAGTATAATTTAATTAAAATATCAGAGCTTCTCCATAGCAGATGTGAAGTCCTCAGTGAAATACCTGAAATGATAGATTTCATAGATGAACTTCCTGAATATTCAATTGATATGTATGTTCACAAAAAGATGAAGACAAATTATGAAAATTCACTTGTAAGTTTGGAAAAGGTCCTTCCAAAGCTTGAGCAGATTCAGCAGTGGAGCTTTGATGCTGTACAAGATGTATGTATGAGTACAGTAGCTGAACTGGGAGTTAAAAACGGAGTTGTACTATGGCCTGTAAGAACTGCCGTTTCCGGAAAACAATTTACTCCTGGTGGAGCTTTTGAAATAGCAGAAATTATAGGAAAAGACGAAACTATTAAAAGAATTAAAATTGGAATTGAAAAACTTAAAGCTGTACAAAAATAATAACTTCAATTAAATTCTAAAATAAAAATGGCTCTTCTGGAGCCATTTTTATTATCTATTAAAGTTATAGATTATTTTGTTTTATACATGCTTCAACTACATGCTTGCATAATACAGATGTAGTAATTGAACCAATGCCACCTGGTACAGGAGTTATCATAGATGCTTTATTTACGCAGTCCTCTGTATAAACATCACCGCATATTTTACCATTAGGATCCACATTAATTCCAACATCTATTACTACTGCATTTTCTTTTATATAATCTGAATTAATCATGTTTGCTTTGCCAATGCCCACTATTAATATATCAGCCTTTGATGTTATATCCTGTATATCTGAAGTTTTGGAGTGACATATTGTTACTGTGCAGTTTTCATTTAATAAAAGCATAGAAACAGGTTTACCAACCACCATGGATCTGCCAATTACCACAGCTCTTTTGCCCGACATCTGCACATTATAATATTTCAAAGTTTCTATTACTGCAGCAGGTGTACATGGGATAAACCCTGATTTATCACCTTCCATTAATTTTGCCACATTAAATGGACTGAAGCAGTCTACATCTTTATCCTCTGAAATTACATATTTTATTTTATCTTCCCTTAATTGTTTAGGTAAAGGCCTGAATATCAGTATGCCATTGGTGTTTTTATTTTCATTTTCTTTTTTTAATTCTTCAATAAATTCATTTTCACTTATTTCTTTATGATATTCTTTTATTTCAGTTTCAATGCCTATCATTGATGCTCTTTTCACTGCACCCTTTTCATAGGCTAAATCACTTCCGTTATTTCCAACTCTCATAATAGTAAGCTTTGGAACTATGCCTTTGGATTTTAAAACATTAACTTTATTAATTAAGTCTTTTGTTATTTTTTCAGCAACTGGCTTTCCATTAATAATATTACCCATAAAAATCTCCTCTTAAAATCATTAGAACAATCCGCTGATTACTCCATTTTCATCAACATCTATTTTTTCGGCAGCAGGGAATTTTGGAAGTCCTGGCATTTTCATGATGTTGCCTGTAATTGCAACAACAAATCCAGCTCCTGCTGATATGGTTACCTGTCTAACGGTAATATTAAACCCAGTTGGTCTTCCAAGTTTTGTTTTATCATCTGTTAAAGAATATTGTGTTTTAGCGATACATACAGGAGTATGTATAAATCCATTCTTTTCGATTTCAGCAATTTCTTTTTCAGCTTGTGCTGTATAAATTACATCATCTGCTCCGTATATTTTTTGTGCAATAGCTTTTATCTTATCTTTAATAGGAAGTTCTTCATCATAGCAGAACTTAAAATTGTTTTGTGACTTATCAATAAGTTTTAATACTTCATTGGCAACTTCTTTTCCGCCTTCTCCACCTTTTTCCCATACATCTGATATTTTTACATTAACACCTAATTCATTGCACTTTTTCTCGACAAGATTTATTTCACTTTCTGTATCTGTTGGGAATTTATTTAATGCAACTACAGCAGGTAATCCAAAAACCTTTGTTATATTTTCAACATGTTTTAAAAGATTTGGCAATCCTTTTTCTAATGCTGAAAGGTTCTCACTGCTCAATTCATTTTTTGGAACGCCGCCGTTATATTTTAAAGCTCTAACCGTTGCCACAATTATAACTGCATCAGGCTTTAAGCCAGCCATCCTGCACTTAATGTCAATAAACTTTTCTGCACCCAGGTCGGCGCCGAAGCCTGCTTCTGTAACCACATAATCCCCAAAATGAAGAGCCATTTTAGTAGCCATTAATGAATTACATCCATGGGCTATATTGGCAAACGGTCCTCCATGAATAAATGCAGGAGTTCCTTCCAAAGTCTGAACAAGATTTGGTTTTAATGCATCCTTCAGAAGTGCTGCCATAGCACCCTGTGCATTAAGCTGGCCTGCAGTTACCGGATTGCCGCTTCTTGAATAGCCTATAACTATTTTTGAAAGTCTGTCCTTTAAATCAGTAATATCTTTTGCAAGGCAGAAAATAGCCATAACTTCTGATGCAACTGTAATGTCAAATCCGTCTTCTCTAGGCATACCATTAACTTTACCGCCCAGGCCGCTTACTATGGACCTAAGCTGCCTGTCATTCATGTCTACACATCTTCTCCATGTTATTCTTCTTGGATCTATATCTAATGCATTCCCCTGATATATATGATTATCTATCATAGCAGCTAATAAATTATTGGCTGCTCCTATAGCATGAATATCACCTGTAAAATGCAGATTGATGTCTTCCATTGGCACTACCTGAGCATATCCACCGCCTGCAGCCCCTCCTTTAATTCCAAATACAGGGCCTAAAGATGGTTCTCTTAAAGCTACTATTGCTTTTTTGCCCAATTTAGAAAGTGCATCTGCTATTCCAATAGATGTGGTTGTTTTTCCCTCTCCTGCTGGTGTAGGGTTAATAGCAGTTGTAAGTATAAGTTTACCATGTCTGTTTGTTGATTCATCCTTTAATAAGTTGTAGTTAACTTTTGCTTTGTATTTTCCATAATATTCAATATCATCCTCAGATATTCCAATCTTTGCTGCAATATCCTTTATGTGCTGTAATTTAGCATTTTGTGCAATCTCAATGTCTGACATAATCTTCATTTTGTTACCCCCTGCTTAATATTAAGTAATTTAAATAATTTTATTTGTTGGTCTGCAAAATAAAATCTAATATTCTTACTATTCAAAATATTACACTTAAGTATCATTATACCCCATAAACAATAATATTCAACAAGTTCCATTTCATTTTAAATATCATTACACCTTATTTTATATAGAATTTCTATTTTATAGTTTGATTATTAAACAAGTTATAAATTTAATTAGACATTTTTCCCTCAAATACTTAAATATATGCATAATAAAGAACATACAATGATGTTACTACTGAGCCTGTTTATTTGAAGTCATGCATTCATTTGTGAAATCCAGATGCTTTCTCATGCACATGGCAGCATTTTTTGGATTATGCTCCTTCAAAGCATTGTATATATCTACATGCTGCTGAAGAAGAACATCTCTATTATCTTCAACAGACAATATTTTTTTCCTTGCATCTTTTATAAATGAATCAATTAATAAAGAAACGGCATTTAAAATGTTTAGTATCAACAAATTTTTTGTTGATTGTGCTATAAGATAATGAAATTCCTTATCTATTTTCACACCATTTGAAGAATCATCATTATTATTTTTAAACTGCATAATTAAGCTTTTCATGTGTTCTAATTCATCATCATCTATTCTTTTAGCTGCTAAAGCTGTAGTTTCAATTTCCATTACTTTTCTAAGCTCAAGAATTTCTTCAGGGGTGCTTTCCTGCAGCATAAACATTATTGATAAAGGTTCATATAAGCTGCTTTCAAAGCTTTCCTTAATAAAATTGCCCTCTCCCTGCTTGCATTCTATAAGGCCAATAATCTGCAAGGCTCTTAATGCCTCTCTTATTGATGTTCTGCTTACCTGCAGCTGCTCAACAAGTTCCCTTTCAGAAGGAAGTTTGTCCCCCTTTTTAAGATTTCCATTAACTATCATATCTTTTATTTGATCTATTACCTGTTCATAGACTTTTGTATTTTTAATTGGACTAAACATTATTTTACCTCTTTGCCTTTCATTAAAACATTATTGGAAATTCCAATAGGTTTACTTCTTATGAATCACTCAGCTGCACGTACTTCTCCCAATTAATTACCATGTAGAATAAACTTACCACATCCTGCTTATTATATTGCAGTATCTTTTCCACTTTACTCCCAGGCATTCTTTTAATATAAGTTGAGTCCTTCACCATTTTACTGAATGTTTTTGCTAAGTTCTGACCGCTTATTAATTCACTGCTTCTGTTAATATTAAATTCTTTCTCTAAGTTTTTTAGACCAATAGATTTTTTCATAGTGTTTTCGTAATATTTCTGCAGATCTATTTCTGAATAGTGATCTAATATTGTATAATTTATCTCATGCTTATTGAATAAATAATTTATAACTGAGAAATCATTATTACCTGAGAAAGTTACTATATATCTTTTATTATTCTGCTCATACATATTAATGAAATAATCTTTTGCTAATGCTAAAATATCATTAGCATCATTTTCATTTTCAATCATATATTGTGTGACCTTTAAACTGTTACCCTCTTCAATGTAATAACAGCATCCAAATACTCCTATGCAGATTGGAACCTTATACACATAATGTTCTAAGTCAAAGAACAATGTATTCTTATACAGCTTGTTATTATCTACGTCTAATGCAAAATCATCACTAAAGTTATCCAGCTTAATATTTTCTTCTCTAATTATCAATTTATATCACTCTTTCCAATCAGTGTAAATAATAAATTTTAAAAAGTATTTACACAGTCAGGATTTAAATTATATACTACATCTTTTCTTTCTACAACAATACTTATTTTATTTTTCACTTTATCATCATTTAATACCTTATCAATTAGTTCTTTTGTTGGATTAACTCCCGTAGGATACCTTACAAGCTTGAACATTGAAAAGTCACCGGAAGTATCACCATATGCATAACTGTTTTCTAAATCCAGATTATATTTATCTGCTAATTCAAGTATTGCCTTTTGCTTGCTTTTGCTGTCCCACATTGGCTTAACTTTACCAGTATAAACATTATTTTCATCCATTTCGTAAATTGATCCCCTGTAATCATCAAAGCCATACTTACAAGCCATCTCTCTTACTAATTCATAGGGGCTTCCGGAAATAGTAATTATTTTATGCCCCTGGCTTTTATGCCATTTGATTTTATCTCTTGTAAATGTATATACCCTGTCACCCTTTTGTGCTACTACCTTATTTGCAATATACTCTATTTGAGCTTTATGAAGTCCTTTTATAGCATCAATATATATATCTGCCATTTTTAATAAATAGGTGTCATAATTTCCCTGACGGTTATCCCATCTGTCATAATCCGGCTTAACATCCTTAAACCATCTTTCCGGTTCAATTATTTCATATTTAATCATTTTTTTAAAGACTTCTGTTATCAATCCTTCTCTGTATAAAGTTCCATCAATATCAAAAAACGCTCCAATTGCCAAAACTATACCCCTTTCAAATTAATATATAAATTTCAAATTAATAATAATATTATCACTTTTTATTTTACATATCAATTATGGCTGTGGCAAATTATTTGTTGACATTCCTTATAATGAGGGTGTAAAATATAACTGTAATTGAGAATGATATTCATTAGGAGGTGCTATAATGAGCGTTGTTGATTTAAAACCCGGTGAAAAAGGTCATGTGGACATTTTGAAAACTAACGATAAGCTTAAAAAAAGATTATATGCTCTTGGCTGCATTGAAGGAACAGAAATATGCTTAAAAGGTTCCGCTCCACTTGGAGATCCAGTTCTAATAAGCATTAGAGGATTTAATCTGGCACTTAGAAAGGGTGATGCTAAAGAAATATATATTAAATAAGGCTAATAAGAAATACCTAGGAGGATGATAAATGATTACTGCTGCTTTGCTTGGCAATCCCAATGTAGGAAAAACCTCTTTATTTAATCTTCTCACCGGCTCAGATCAATATGTAGGAAATTGGGCAGGTGTTACAGTTGAAAAAAAAGAGGGATTTGTAAACAGTAAAATAAAAATTGTAGATTTACCTGGTATATATGCTATGGATACCTTCTCTAATGAGGAAAAAGTTTCAAAGGACTTTTTGATCAATGGCAAGGCTGATGTGATTATAAATATTGTGGATGCATCTAATCTGGATAGGAATTTATATTTAACTACCCAGTTAAAACAATTTAATATACCAATTATACTTGTTTTAAATATGATTGATGCAGCTGAAAATAAAGGCATAAAAATTGACTATAAATTATTGTCTGAAAAATTGAAAGTTTCTGTTGTACCTATTGTAGCTTCAAAGGGAAAAGGAACTGATGAACTTGTAAAACTGCTGGAGAGCGGCGATTTTTTAACTAATAGTAATGATAATGACTATCAAATGCAAACCGAAAAGGAAGCCTACTCTTTTATTGAAACTATTTTAAGTGATTGTATAACAAATTTACCTACTAATAAACATTCTTATACTGAGAAAATAGATTCAATAGTTTTAAATAAATATGTTGCTTACCCACTATTTTTTATTATATTATTTTTAATTTTCAAGTTTACTTTTAACTGGGTGGGAAAACCTCTTTCAGATTATCTCACATTCCTTTTGAACACATATTTTATTCCCTTTATTGGCAATTTACTTGGCTCATCAAGCCATTGGTTTAAATCTTTAATAATTGATGGAATTATTGGAGGCGTTGGTTCAGTAATTGTTTTTTTACCCATTATTTTAGCTTTGTTTTTAGGTATATCATTTTTAGAGGATAGCGGGTATATGGCTCGTGCAGCTTTCATTATGGACAAGGTTATGAGAAAAATGGGACTATCCGGTAAGGCCTTTATTCCATTAATTATTGGCTTTGGATGCTCTGTTCCAGCTGTTATGTCTTCCAGGACATTGGAAAGTGAAAAGGACAGAAAGCTTACTGCATTATTAGTACCTCTTATGTCATGTAATGCAAGGCTTCCCGTATATGCATTATTTGCATCAGTGTTTTTTAAAGGTAAAGAAACTTATGTTGTTTTCTCATTATATTTGCTTGGTATAATTATGGCTTTTATAATGGGCTTAATATTTAAAAATTCCTTATTTAAGAAAAATGAGGAACCATTTATTATAGAACTTCCGGAATATAAGTTACCAGAGTTCAAAAACCTGATAATGCATACCTGGGACAAAGGAAAAGGCTTTTTAAGAAAAGCAGGTACAATAATTTTTAGCGTATCAGTTATAGTATGGCTCTTATCTAACTTTAATTTTAATGGTATGTCATCAATCGAAAATAGCTTTTTAGCTTCTATTGGAAACTTTATCAGCCCCATATTTAAGCCCTTAGGATTTTACTCCTGGCAGACATCAGTTGCCTTGATTTCCGGGATTATGGCTAAGGAAGTAATTGTTGGAACTATGGGTGTAATATTTGGGAGTAATTTACCTGCAATTTTACCAAAATATTTTACACCATTGTCTTCCTTCAGCTTTTTAGTTTTTGTTTTATTATATACACCTTGTGTATCTGTAATAGCAACGATGAAAAAGGAATATGGCGGTCGTATGGCCTCATTTTCAGTAATATATCAGCTTGTTTTAGCATGGGTTGTATCTTTTCTGGTATATAATATAGGAGCACTAATAATTAAATAAATTAGGATGGTGATTGAATGTTTTTACAAATTATAATTACTGCAGCAATTATAGCATTTGCAGTATATATACTGTTTAAAAATATTAAGAAAAGCGCTTCAGGTCAGTGTAGTGACTGTGCATCCTGCAGTGCTCACTGCAGCAGATATAAATCAGAAGTTCAAAAAAAATAGAAAGTTGCGCATTTTGCGCAACTTTTTAATAACTATTATTAATTATATTTTCTAGAAATACACTGTCATCATTACCCTTTAATATTGAATCAATTACTTTTGATGCTGATTTTTTTGATATTTTATTTATATCTGCATTAAGACTTATGTTATTTCTCTTAATTAAAGCCCTTAAATAACCTAACTGTTTATCTGAAATTAAATCGCTTCTTTTTATATCACTGTTCATAGTCAGATCATAAGCAAATTCATAAATTTTAGGCAGGTTTAAAACATCTTCGTAGTTGTGTAACATTATTTTGTCTTTTACTTTGTTATCTTTAAATTTAATATACTGCCAAAATAATTCTATACTTTCTCCTCCGTCTATTTTATCCTCCCTGGAAATTCCAATATACTTTTCAATAGTTTTTAAATTACATCTTTCCAAACCTAACTGCTTATAATATGGCCTTATCATCCTATACAGATCAATATGATTCTGGGGTTCTTTAAATGGTATCTGGTTCACCTTCATTCTCCTTTCTATAAAAGGAGCATCAAATGCTATGCCATTATAAGAACACCATGTATTAAATCCAAGAAGATCCTTTGAAAAATCAATTAAAACTTTACTTTCATCAGATATACTTTCCGAGAAATACTGTTTAATGATAAAATTATTTTTCTCATTAAAATATCCCAAAGATATAAGTATAATATAATCTTTATCTTTATTAAAACCAGTAGTTTCAATATCAAAGAAGGCTACTTTATTCATCATAAGTTTTTTGTACTTTGAGTCTTCAACCTTTACTCTATCACTAAATTGCATTAAATCCATAGTATAGCCTCCAAAATAAATACAAGTCTTTTATTATTATACTCTAAATAGATTTCAAAGTAAATCAGCTATTAATTCCAGCTTCAATAAGTAATATGAAAATTTCTAAAAATAAGTACTATAATATTTAGCTTTTAAAAATGATTTTAAGATCTTTTATAGAATTATATATATAGACTAATGATAATTAAAAGGAGATAGTTTGTATGTTACAATTAAGCAAAAACGATAAAGATAAGGTGTTGGAAGCTATAAAAGAAGGTAGGATTGATGCTGCTGACGTAAGTTTCCCTAATCTTATAGATACAATAGTATTAAAAATGAAAAATATAGGACTTATAGATAAATTGGCTGAAAGTTTTAAAGATAAAAGAAAACAAAATAAGCATATTCCATTTCATATACTTATTGCGTTAGCAATTACAGCAAAGATGAAACTTAAAACCAGCCTGACAGATGTCGCCTTTGCTGTGACTGATGGTGAGTTATTATCTGAACTAGGATGGAATATGTGGGATACCAATAAAAACCTTGAAGAAGGGTTATTCGCCGAAGGCGTTATGAGAAATTTAATTCAAAAATATGATGCTGAGGAATTTATAGAGTCTTATAACAATTATGTCCAAAATGTAGTTATGCCATCTCTTAACATAGCTCCATCTATACATATTCTTGATTGCACTAAAATACATGTGAATTTAGATAATGTAAATTATGAGAATTCTGAAACTATAAAAGATGATGGAAAGGTGCTTCGTGGTTATAAAATGGGAACATTAAGAGGTCTTATGGATGATTCCGGAATTATAGAAGAGATAGTTTTTGATTCTATAAAGCCTCATGATTTAGAACTTTGTAGAAATATGATTTTAAAAAGTAAATGTTTAAAAAGTGGAGATATTCTCATAAATGACAGGGGATTTATTTCTCGTGATGTTATTAATATTTTGAAGCTTGAAAAGCAAGTGGATACATATGTACCTGCAAAAAAGAACATGACAATATACCAAGAAGCTGTAAAAATAGCAATCTCCGAAGACAAGTGGCAAAAACACCCTAACAAGAAAAGGAAAACTCAAGAAATACACCTGGTTAAGGATCTAGGTATGATGTGGCAAAGTAATACACCAGATAAAGATGTTGACTTGTGTGCCTGTGTCGTTCATGATAAAAAAGATAATGAATACTATGTATTTTTAACCACAGACACAAATAAAACTGCAAAACAAATAATAAATACTTATGAACTAAGACCAGAAATTGAAGAAGACTATAGACAAATAAAAGACTTTTGGAAATTAGAAGATTTTAAGAGTACAAAATATAATTTTATAACTTTTCATATAGTTATGACACTCATTGGCTACATGTATTTTCAACTATTCAAAAACATGGAGGAGGGAAATAAGTATTCAGGCAAGTCCCTCCCTGTAATTATTAAGAATTATAAAGAAGATAAGCAAAAGTCAGTTATAATATATTCTGGTCAATATTTTGGCGTATTTTCCTTTATTGAATTTATTCAATTGTATGCTGGCTGCTCCGCAGAGGTAAGGAAACTTCTTGATCCAACCTTGGCTTTAGTATAGCAGGGTTGGAGGGCTACGCCCAAATTACGAATTGAAGTAATTCCAGATAATTGAATTAAAAACATTACATTTTCTCTACTACATCTATTCCAATTAAGTATAGAGCATTTTTTATAACTGTACATGCGGCTTCAACTAGTTTTAATCTTGCATCTTTGGTTGCAGTGTCTTCAGTGTTTAAAATATTACATGAATTATAAAATTTATTAAATGCCTTAGCAACTTCTATTACATATCTTGTAACAATTGAAGGTTCAAGTTTATCAATGGACAGATCTATTGAATTTTTAAAACCTGCCAAAAGTTTTACTAACTCGAATTCCTCCTTTGAATTTAATTTTGAGTAATCTGGCTGACCTTCTATATTATCTGCCTTTCTCAATATGCTTTTCCCTCTGGCATAGCTATATTGAACGTATGGTCCTGTTTCTCCTTCAAAACTTAAAATTTCATCCCAGTCAAATACAATATCTCTTTCTCTGTTATTTCTCAGATAAGCAAATATCATTGCTCCTACTCCAACTTTTTTAGCAACGGTTTCTTTGTCCTCTAAATCAGGGCTTTTCTCATTTATTATTTCACGTATCTTTTCTATAGACTGATTTAATAAATCCTCTAAGAATATAACGTCTCCTTTTCTTGTGGACAGCTTTTTATCTGTAAATCTTACTAAGCCAAAGCCAATGTGTATGCAGTCATCTGCCCAGTCATATCCCATTAATTTAAGTACCTTAAAAAATTGCTTAAAATGAAGTGATTGATCCATACCAACCACATATATGCTCTTATAAAAGTTATATGTTTTTTTTCTATATATAGCTGCTGCCAGATCTCTTGTAGCATATATTGTTGCACCATCTGCTTTTTTTATTATACATGGCGGCATATTATAATCATCAAGCATTACTACTTTAGCTCCGTTACTTTCAACTAATAAGCCCTTCTTATCAATTTCTTCTACAACTGCATCCATCTTATCATTATAAAAGCTTTCGCCAGTATAATAATCAAAATCAACACCTAATAAATCATATATCCTTTTAAATTCAACTAAGCTTAAATCCCTGAATTTTTTCCATAATGTTACTTCCTCTTCGCATCCATCTTCCAGCTTTTTAAAATAACCCCTGGCCTCATCGTTAAGGCTGGGATCTTTTTCTGCTTCTTCATGGAATTTTACATAAATTCTTAATGATTCTTTTATAGGATCCTTTTTTAAAGCTTCATCATTTGACCATCTTTTATAGGCTGAAATTAGTTTTCCAAATTGTGTTCCCCAGTCACCTAGATGATTTATTCCAATGCTGTGGTACCCCTCGAAATTTAATATTTTATATAGAGAATTTCCAATGGCAGTAGTAAATAAATGACCTACATGGAATGGCTTTGCAATGTTAGGTGATGAATAATCAATAGTAATATTTCTGCCCTGGCCGTCATTTGATGATCCATATTTATCACCCTGACTTAATACTTTTTCAATTGTATCTTTAGAGAATAAAGATTTATCCATAAAAAAATTAAGATAAGGCCCAAGATTCTCCACTTTTTCAAAGCCATCTTTATTTATTTTTTCACTTAAATCTTTAGCAATGGCATTAGGTGATTTCTTAAATACTTTTGCCAGCTGAAAACATGGAAATGCATAATCTCCCATATCTGCTCTAGGCGGTACTTCTATTAATTCCTCTATAGTCTTTAAATCTAAATCCACATTTTCTTTAATTCTTTCTGATATTATTTTTTTATAATCCATAAATACACCTCCAAATAAAATGTTGTAATTTTAACATAACTTAAATATAAAAAACCCGTCTCTTATATATTAATAAGAGACGGGAAATATCCGCGGTACCACTCTACTTGATTCATAAACTAAATACATTATATAAATCCAGCTTTAAACTTTAACGCAGTTAACGGTTCATATATGCTTTTAACAGCTTTCTTAATGAACTTCTCAAAGGCTCTTTTCCAGAATATTTATTCTACAGGCTCTCACCATCCCTGCTCGCTGAACACAGAAAATAATATAAACTGTACTGTCCTTATCAATGAATATTTCATATATTATCTGATTATATATTTTTTATTATAATATGTCAATATGCAGCTGTTAAATACTTCCTTTAACTGTATCTAGTAGACTTTAGTAATTAAATCCTAAGAAATTAGCAAATAATAATAAATTCAGTATTATTACAATTGCTGCAGTAACTATTAATAAAATCTTATCCAGCTTAGTATTTACAAATTCACCCATAACCTTTTTTGATGAAGTTAAAAATATCTGAAGTATAATTGTTATGGGCAGCTGTATACTTAATATCATTTGAGATATTACTAATCCATTAAATGGATTTGAAATAAATAATATTATTATACCTGCAGCTAATATTGTAATTAGTACACCATAACTTGTATGCTTATCATGAATATCATATGGTTCTTTATATATCCCTGCAAAAATACTTCCTCCTGCCATACCTGCTGTAATGCTAGAAGAAATTCCTGAAAATAATAGTGCAACAGCAAAAACAACTGCAGAAGAACTGCCTATAAGAGGTATCAGCATTTGCTGAGCCTGATTTAGTTCAGTTACTTTAATTCCATGGCTGTTGAATGTGGCAGCAGCTACAATTATCATTGCACTGTTAATAGCCCAGCCTATAATCATTGAAAGTAATGTATCTAAGAACTCATATTTTAATTGATGCTTTATGATTTTTTTATCTTTCAAATTCCACTGCCTGCTTTGAATAACTTCTGAATGGAGAAAGAGATTATGAGGCATTACAACTGCACCTAGAACACTCATAATAATTGGCAATGAACCTGAGGGGATGGATGGTTTAACCCAGCCAATTGCTGCTTCCTTCCATGTAACATTAACCATGGCTAATTCGAAAATGAAAGAAGCTCCTATAATTGATACGAAACCTATAATCCACTTTTCAAGTTTTTTATATGAATTAGTAAATAGCATCCATAAGATTACAACTACCATTATAATTGCACCTATTTTTATAGGTAAGTGAAATAACATATTTAATGCTATGGCACCTCCTAATAACTCTGCCAGAGCTGTTGACACGGATGCAGCTAATGCAGTGAAAAGCACAAATTTTGAAACTTTATTATTCATAAATATGCTTGCTGCTTCAGAAAGGCAATAACCAGTAGTTATTCCAAGGTGTGCTGCATTATGCTGCAGTATAATAAGCATTATTGTTGATAATGTAACCATCCATAGCAGCTTATAGCCATAATCACTTCCAGCAGAAACATTTGATGCCCAATTTCCAGGGTCAATAAATCCAACAGCAACTAAAAATCCAGGACCAATATATTTTATAAAGTCCAAAGCCATAAAATCCGGCTTTTGTTTATCGTTAAAAAATTTTTTTATGTTCACATTTCATCATTCCTTTACAATACCGTTATTCTGCAAAAAAGATGCAATATACATTGCATCTAAATATTATTGCTGATTAAAAAATTATTTGCTTTATATAAAACTTTTTTTAGATTTTCAAATTTTAATTTGTCATATGCATCATTAAAACACATCCATGCATAACCTTTCAATTCTTCAAACTGGCAGCAAATATCAAATGAGTCTGCCTTGGCTAAAAACAAAACTACAGTTTTTTTTATATCTTTGCCTATATTATAACTGACTTCTTCCCTGAAATTATCTATAAAGCTAACTTTAAGGCCGGTTTCTTCATATATTTCACGGGCAGCTGTTTCATATTCATTTTCATTTAATTCCATATGTCCTTTTGGAAATCCCCAAAAGTTGCTTCTGGTGCTTTGTATTATTAAAAATTCAGTTTTTGATTTATTTTTAATAAAAATCACTGCTCCGCAAGATTTTTCATCCTCCATAAAAATGCCTCCTTATATAAGGTAACATGAATATGCTATATAATTAGTATACTTTAAAAACAATGATTTTACAATTTTTTTAACCTAAAGCTGCTCAATTATATGGTGCTGTCTTTCCTTCCCAATGAAGAATACTGCTATTGCTCCAGATCCTCCGTAGGTACCAACAACTGGTCCTATGTCACTTATTATAAAATCTTTTACATTGATGCTGCTTTCAATTCTTTCTTTAAGTCTAATTGCTTCATCAAGGCAGTTACCATGGCTTATAAATATTGTCTGCTCCTCAGGGTTAATAATTCTTTCTACTACTATTTCATAAATTTTATCAATAGCTTTTTTTCTTCCTCTGACTTTTAAAACTGGTATTACTCTGCCTTCATGATTTAAAGTTAAAATAGGTTTTATGTGGAGAACCATTCCAAACATTGCTGCAGTGGAGGATATTCTTCCCCCTCTTTTTACATAGATCAAATCATCAACTGTCATGTATGTGTTAAGATGCTGCTTATTTCCTTCAAAATAATTAATAATTTCTTCCATGGACTTTCCTGATTCTTTAAGATCTATTGCTTTTACTACGCACAATCCTAATCCTAAGGATGCAGTTAAAACATCTAAAATATATATATTTGCTTTTTTATTTTCTTCCAGCACCATTTGTCTTGCCATGTTTGCACTGTTTATTGTGCCGCTGAGGCCTGATGAAACACATAAATAAAGAATATCTTTATTTTCATTAATAAGCCTTGTAAATAATGTGTAGAAAGCATCTGTACTAGGCTGAGATGTTTTGGGAATAATACCTCTTTCCATACCATCATAAAAATCTTTAAAGCTTAAGCTTTTCCCAAAGTCATCAATATATTCTTTCTCATGAAAAATACATGTTAAATTTACAATATTTATTTTTTTTTCATTCACATAGCTTATTGGTAAATCACAGCAGGAATCGGTTACTATTTCAAATTCTCTCATTTTAAATTCCTTTCTTAATAGAAATTTATTTTTTATATAAATCGTTGTATACTATTTCAAAAACCTGTAATGCTTCTTCAATTTTACCTTTTAGCATTTTTTTCTTATGATCTAATTCGGCTCTTCCTGCATCTGTTATGGTATAAATTTTTTGCATTTGCTTTTTTGTATCATCCCATTTTCCTGTTACAAATTTATTCTTTTCCAGCTTTTTTAAAATTGGGTATATCCCGCCTGTACTAGGAATCCATAAAGCATGAGTATGCTCTCCTATCTGGTGAGCTAAGTCATTGCCATTTGTAGCACCTAAACTTAAAATGTATAGTGCATATAATGGCAGAAGACCTTTTGTAAATACTTGTCCTACAGCCTCTTTTTCCTTTTTAACTTTTTTTAATTCAGCTAACTTTTTCTTATATTCTTCATACAGTCTTTTTTCTTCAGCTTTAGTGTCTAAATCAGAATCAAATTTTGCCATATGTTAGTCCGGCTCCTCAACCAATACCAAGCCAATGAGACCAGGACCGCTGTGAACCCCTGAAACAGGACTTATACATCCGCCCCAGGTTGATGAGATTACATTTGTTTTTTCTTTAATTTGCATGTATACCTTTTTGGCTTCTTCTTCACCATTACCATGCATTACATAAATGGAACATTTATTTTTACTTAAAATTTCCTCTCCAATGCTTACAAGTCTGTTAAGTGCTTGTTTTTTCCCTCTTACTTTGTCATATGTGAAATATTTTCCGTCTTTGCTATCTATGGAGATAATTGGTTTTATATTTAATAATTCTGCAATTGTTCCTGAAACTTTACCAATTCTTCCTCCCTTTTTTAGATATTCTAAAGTTCCAACTACAAAAAACAAATGTATTCTTTTCTTTATTGAAGGAATTGCTTCTATAATCTCATCGAAGCTTTTTCCTTTTTCAGCAAGCTTTGCACATTCAACAACTAAAGCTCCTTCGCCAACAGAAATAGACTGAGAATCACAAATAAATGTCCTTAAATTTGGGTGGTTTTCACTGACAACTTGAATACCGTTATAAATACCAGATAACCCTGTAGATAGAACAATTGCAATAACCTCTTTGCACCCTTTTTCTTCGATTTCATGAAACATTTCTTCCATATCATCCATGGAAGGCATTGATGAAGTAGGTATTTCAGTTGCTAAATTATTGTATACTTCTTCTGGTGTTATTTCGAATTTATCCCTATATTCCCTGTCCTTATATATTATCCTGAATGGTAGTACATTTATGTTGTATTGTTTTATTATTTCTTCCGGCAAATCACAGGTTGTATCAGTAATTATAGCTATATTACTCAAATTATTATCCTCCCTTAATTTATTAATTTTATTATATCACTATTGATACATATATCAATAGTGATATATAGCACTATTGATATTGTTATAATATTATATTAACCATTTTATTAATGATTATTAAAAAAGAGCCCTGCATCAGCAGTTTTAACTGCTAATGCAGGGCTCCTTATTTTACGTTCTATATTTGAATTGAAATGAGCATTTAGGACATGTGACAACTATATTTCCCTTATGCTTTGGCAACCTTAACTTTTGTGTACAATGGGGACATCTTGTTATTTTGAAGTCTTTTCTTTGCGATAAATTTGATATCAGCTGTTTAATTGAGTTATTAAATCTGTAAAAAAGCCTTTTTTGTTTAACCCTGGAGAACCAATATTGGATGTTCCTGCAAAAGTTTTCAAAATTCATTTCCTCCTGAGTTCTTTTAATAATGTTTTTAGACTGTGTTCTCCAAAATGCATATATAACAATTGGCAGACCTATAAATGCACCGTATCTATATAAACAAAATAGTAAACCTATTGCTATTAATATTTTTGATAATTTATCCCACCCATATACACTTTCTGATCTATTCATTTGACTAAAATGCTCCCTTCTTTTAATTACTACACAAAGTACATATCGCATGCTACAATTAATAATCTTATAATTATATTACCATAAAAATATTATAGGAATTATTAATGTTTTTTTAATAATTTTTTAATAATTATTGGCAGCATTTTTTATATAGGAATAAAAGGATCAGCTTATTCTTTAAATGTAAAAATTTATATTATGTAACATATTATTAATGTATGCATATATTAAAGTAGACAAGCTATTACTCTCCCAGGTAATTATATTAAAAGGAGTGATAATATAATGAGCCATAAACGTAATTGTTGTTGTTGTACTACTAATTCCCGATGCAGTCAAGGATCTAACATCTGGTGTATTTTAATTATACTTGGAATACTTTGTTGCAGGGGAAGATAGTAGTAACTCAGTCTTGTATATATAAAGGGGCTGTCGCATTAGCAGTTAAAACTGCTGATGCAAGGCTCATTTTTTATTGAAGGCTGAAACTAAAGATTAAAGATTAAAGAACAAATAATGTTGATTTTCTTACAGAAAATCTTAAAATTCAATTTGCTGAGTGAATCATGCGTTTTAAGAACCAAGGATGGCTCTAATTTCAGTTTAACTAATAGAGTTAAAAAAGGATTTGAAAAATCCAGAGCCGATAGGCTGCCCCTTAAAACCCAAAGATTAAAGTCTGTTCTTTAATCTTTCCTGCTTTAGATATATGGCTCTTTTATTAAATAGTGTTGATAAAGTAACAAATTCCCGTTAGGGACAAGTCAATTAAAACTGACTTCAGCATTCCTCATATTTATATATGTATTTTGAATATTAATTTTACTTATTGCTTCTATAAATTTACTTATTGTAGATGAAATATTATTAGAATTAGAACTCTTTAAGAATTTGAATAAGTTTAAATAATTATTTAAATATTTCGTTGCTACTCCTCTAAAACGGTATATCCATTCCATGCAGTCACATCTATATTTTACTGCTTCAGAGCTATTATCAAGGAATTTATTAATCTCCCTTATTTTCTTTCTTTTAAAGAACATGGCAAAAAAGCTTTTCGGTCTTGAGACTGCCTGCTTATTTTTATTTAATATTTTTCCAATATAATTTTCCATATCCATTGCATTCATACGTCCTGTGCCAACTGCTCTGGAATAAATATTTTTATGTGAATCCAGTGCTGTAATAACGCAGACTTTATTATTGCTGATATTAATGTAACTTACGCTTTGATCATGAACTCTCTTTTCATCATGTTCAATGCCTTTCTGTCCCTTCCGGGAGAATTTTAAGAAAAAATTTTCAATAATAGATTTCAAAGTAAATCAGCTATTTAAGCTTCTCAAAAAACTGTAGAAGCATCAGTATTTTTGCTCGCTTAAATAGCGATTTACTAAATGAAATTATAAAGCTCAAACTTTCCCTGCATTTTATTTTGTTTAACCATTTTTAAAGCAGAGAGCAGCTTGTGCCTCCAGTAAAATAGTGTTACATAAGAAACGCCAATTTCCCGGGCTGCCGCCTTAAGGGATAAGCCCTCAATGGTACACTTAATGAATGCCTCCCATTTTTCAGGGAAATGAGTCCTTGCAATTGGCGTGTTTGTAAAATCATTAAAGGTTTTTTTGCAGCTTTTGCATATATATCTTTGTTTATCATTGTATTTTCCGTATAGCACTGTATGGGTGCAGCCACAGTATGGGCATTTTCTTTCAGAATCATGTCTTAATGAAGCAAAATAAGATAATATATTTATATCAGTACATTTTTTATTCTCCATAGTAATCCAATCCCTTCAGTAATATGTAGGTATTTTAATTATTACCATTAGAGGATTGTCCTATTCACATCAACATTATTATTTAAAAGAGCCATAGGTGTCTATAGAAAGTAAATATCTAAACACCGTAGCAATCCCAAAAATCTTTGAGGATTGGATATTTTGTGACAGCCACGGTGAAGATATTTATTACTTTCTATATAGTTAACAGTATCGGAGAGGAATAGAGCTACACCAAAAAAATTAAAAATAAATACCAAAATATATTGCATGTAAATTAATTAGTGCGACAGCCCCTATTATGGTTTTATGAACATTTGAGTCCAGTAATATCCGTTTGAATATCCAACACCTATTTCAGAAAAGTCAGGATTTAATATATTACTTCTATGACCTGCTGAATTCATCCAGCTATTCATGACTTGTTCAGCAGTTGTCTGTCCCATAGCAATATTTTCACCTGCAGCAGTAAATGATATTCCAAAGTTCCTTATCATTACAAAAGGGCTGCCAAAGGTGGGAGATGTATGTGAAAAATATTTTTTATCTCTCATATCCTGAGATTTATATCTTGCCACTCTTGAAAGCTGCCAGTTAGATCTTAATGGAGCAATTCCTCTTTTCTGTCTTTCTGCATTTACAAGTTTTATTACATTGTTCTCAATATTTTTAATTTCCCTAATATCAGGTATCTTTAATACAGACCCGGTATAGATTAATGCAGGGTCAGAAATCTGCGGATTGAGCATTACTAATTCTGATATACCTGTTTCATTTGCCTGTGCAATTTTCCACAAGCTGTCGCCGCTTTTTACCACATAATTATAAGTAGGCATAGTTTCTGCACTTACATTGAAACTAAAGCCTATTAATATTAAACATAAAATTAAAAAAACATTAAATTTTTTAAACATAGCTCCTCCTTGTTTTATATAATTGTTCAAATATATTTTGCCCGAATTTAATACAAACATTTTAGGAGGTTTGTGGAAAGCAAGGAAAAACCATATATTTTAATTAATCTGTCACATGAAATTAACAATACAGTAATGATTTTGCCATATTTCTGTCACATAACTCTATTATTATTTAACTATGTAGAAACTAATAAATATATACTTTGCAAAGTATATATTATCCAACAGGAGGTATAAACATATGAATACAGAAAATAATAATTTTCTTCAACCTTCTCAGCCTGAAGAAAATCAGAACAGTGAAACAATAAACTTAGGACCAGCTGATTCTAAGTATGAACAAAATGATAATATAGATTCCTGCATGGGAAATACATCATCAAAACAAACTTCTAATAATAAAAAGCCTAAAAAACATTTTGCATCATACATTATTATTGGCTTAGTATGTAGTGTTATAGGAGGTGCAGCATCAAGTGCAGCATCATTATATTTACTGCCCAAAACAAGTATGTTTCAAAATACGCCATTATATAAATCATTACAATCAAATTACACACCTGACTCAGCAGTCAGCTCAAAAAACGGCTCTTATGCAACACCTACAAGTACAAAAACCACTGGGCTTACTGTGGCAGAAATAGCTAAGAAGGTAGGCCCTGCAGTTGTTGGTGTTTCCACTACTGAAATGCCATCAGGTGATGGATTTTTCTCAGATAATAGTCCACAGCAAGGAATGGGATCTGGAATAATATTTAATCAGGATGGCTATATATTAACAAATTACCATGTTGTTCAGGGAGCTCAGCAGATTAAAGTAATTTTAAGCGGCAGTACTAAGGAATATAATGCAAAAGTTATTAATTATGATGCAAATCTTGATGTAGCTGTAATTAAGGTAACAGATAAAGTTAAAATGCCTGCAGTTGCTGAACTTGGTAATTCTAAAGATATGCAGGTGGGTGATTCTGTTGTTGCCATCGGAAATCCTTTAGGTAAGGAACTGTTAGGCACAGTTACAACAGGAGTTATAAGTGCTGTGAACAGACAAATTACTGTGGGGAATACTAATGAAAGTTTCCTTCAGACTGACGCTGCCATTAATCCAGGCAACAGCGGAGGTGCATTAGTTAACAGCCTTGGTCAGGTTATAGGAATTAATTCTGCAAAAATTAATGGAAATGGTGTTGAAGGCATTGGATTTGCAATTCCAATTGATACAATTAAGCCTAAAATTGACAGCCTTTTAAAACCAATATTAAAAATAGGAATTGCAGCAAGGGACATAGATAACGCTACTTCAAAGCAGTATAATATCCCAAAGGGTGTTTATGTAGTTCAGGTTGAACAGTTCAGTGCTGCTGAAAAGGCAGGTATCCAGCCTGGTGATGTAATTGTAAAGTTTGATGGTAAAAATGTTTCAAGTGTAAATGAAATAAATACAATTAAATCAACTCATAAATCCGGTGATGTAGTTAAAATAGAGGCAAACAGAAACGGTAAAAATGTGAGATTATCTTTAAAACTATCGGAATAAAGTGTAATTAAAGGAGCATATTATCCAAATGATAATGTGCTCCTGTTTTATAATTATTTAGCCCTTTTAGGCTTATCTTTTCCAAGCTTTCTGGATTCTTTAGAATATCCAATTTCGTTTGAAGTTTCAACTTTCATTTTATCCATTTCTACTTTTGTCTTTTGTTTTGATTTTTTATTGCTTTTACTGTTTTTATTATCCTTATGTGCCAAGTTGTTCATCCTTTCATATTTATATTATAGCTTTGTAACATTAGATGCCTGTAGTCCTTTATCTCCCTGCACTACATCCAGCTGGACATTCTCCCCCTCTTCAAGATCCTTTCTATTTCCTTCTCCCTGTATTGCAGAATAATGTACAAAGATATCCCCTTCTCCTTCAACGGTTATAAATCCGTATCCTTTTTCTTTATTAAACCACTTTACTACACCGTTTTTCATTTTAACTCCTCCAGTTATAAAATATAATTGAATAAAAATTAATATATATTGTATTATTTTCAATTTTATATTTTTAATACCGATTTATTAGAAAAAACATTAAGATTTATTCTAAGCACACATATAATTTTTAATTGCATATTTCTTTATATTCTTTTAATGATAACAACTCATCTAATTCATCAGAATCTAAAATTTCACATTTTAATACATATGTGCTTTCACTATCTTCATTGATCAAACATGTATCCTCTTCTAAATCTTCATTGAATTTGATTACATTTACATGCAATGGGCATTTAAAATCTATTACACTATCAGCGAATTCAACTGTGAAAATTGTTTCACCTTTCAAAATTTCTTCCCCTGCTTCAGGCATTTCTACCATAACAACTTCACCAAGATCATCCCTTATATAGTTTGTAATTCCAATTTCAGCTTTACTGCCTCTTTGCTTTACCCAGAGATTCTCCTCGGTATATTTCATGTTTAATAACCTCCCAAATTAACTTTTATATTATACTTCATAATATATTGTTTATTTAGATTTTATTCATAATTTATAAAATTCAAATTGTAAATAAAAAGGAATTGCGACACCGCAATTCCTTTTTATTATCTGCACATAAAGTTTTCAATATCATCAATAGTTTTTATCATATTCTTTGTTAATACTCTGCACCCTGTATCAGTTATTAATAAATCATCTTCTATTCTTACTCCAATACTTTCTTCAGGAATGTAAAGCCCAGGTTCATCAGTAATAACCATACCTGCCTGCAGATTCATTTCCTTACCTCCAACATCATGAGTGTCACTTCCCAGATGATGACTAAAGCTGTGGAAGTAGTACTTTGAAAGCTCATTTCTTTCTTTTATTAAACCCAGTTCTATTAAGCCGTCAGTTAATATATTTCTTACTGTATCTTCCAGATAACTGAAGCTTATGCCTGGTTTAGCTTTTTCTATTACAGCCATATTTGCTTTTAAAACAACATTATATACCTGCTTCTGCCTTTCAGTGAATTTTCCTGAAACTGGGAAAGTACGTGTAATATCTGCATCATAGTATTCATATTGAGCGCCCAGATCACAAAGTACAAGATCATTTTCACCTGTTTTGCAATTATTGCTGCTGTAATGCAGTGTTGCACCATTTCTGCCACTTCCGCAAATTGTATTAAAGGCCTTATCAACTACACCGTTTTTCCTTAGACTGTAGTCAAAATATGCTTCAATTTCGTATTCCATCATACCAGGCCTGCAGTTCTTCATCATGTTCTCCACACCTTCAATTGTAATGGCAGCTGCCTTTTCCATGGTCTGGATTTCTTCTTGAGATTTAATTACTCTTAATTTGGAGATTTCAGGATAAATATTTTTTATAATTATATGGGGATATTTTGCTTTCAATTCACCTGCATACGCCTGAGCATTATTTATTGGATTTAACCATTCAGCTCTTTCTAAATCCAGGTATACAGATTGGAAATTAAATCTTCCAAGCATTCCTCCAATATAACTTTGAAATTCATCAATATATTGAATGGATGTTATGCCGCTTTTTTCAGACACTTCATCCACGGAAATTCTTTCTCCAACCCATCTTGCCATTACAGGGTCCTGTCTTTCTATGAATATAGTCTCATGAATGCTGCCATTTCTTTTATAAGCAGTAAGTATTTCATTTTCCTCTGCTATGCCAGTAAGATATAAAAAATTTCTGTTAGGTGTAAAGCTATATTTCTCATCAGCTGATTTATATGGCGCCTGTCCAGCAAACAATATAAGTATAGAGTCATCCTCTAATTTTTTATATAATTTCTCCCTGTTTTTTAAATAAAAGTTTTTATCCATGATTTTATCCTCCTTGTATAATAAATTTATTTACTTTCTCCAATAATAATGTCTTCATATTTTAAAATGCTTAATGTACTTAACCTTACCCCTAAAATACCATCCTGTGAAGTATATCCAATTTGAGGATGATATAAGAATATCCAAGGTACATCATTAACTATTAACTTTTGGATCTGTTCATACATCTTTGTCCTTTTTTCAGGGTTCACAATTTGTTTAGCTTTTTCCATAAGATTACTTACTTCAGCATTATCATATCTTGTAAAATCTGTAACATTAGTAGGATTAAATAAAGGCTGCAGGAAGTTATCCGGATCACCTGTATCTGCAATCCATCTTGCTATGTAAAGATCGCATTGTGATATTTTTTCAGGAGTAAGATATTTGTCAGATGGGACTTTATTTATTATGCATTCTACTCCTGCATCTTTCAAATCTTTAATAATTGCCTGTGAGATTTTATTGAATAAAGTATCTTCACTTTCATCCCTGTAATTTATTTTTATTTTTTTAGCATTTGGATACTTATTTATTATTTCTCTGGCCTTTTGAGGATTATATTCAAATGATTTTAATTCAGTGTTATTTATTATGGCTGGAGGAAAAGGTCCTTTACTTTCAACTGCCATACCGCCTAAAATCTCTTTTATTATATTTTGTTTATTAACTGCTAAATTAAGTGCTGTTCTTAATTCCACACTTGAGGCATATGGTGAACTGGATTTCAGATTAAAGCCAGCATAATATGTACCTAAAATGCTTCTGAACTTAATGTTATTTTTACCTGAACCCTTAAGCTTTTCAAGGTTTTCTTTGTTTTCTATGTTTATGAAGTCAAATTTCTTTTCGAGAAACCCTGTTGAACTATTATTTACATTATAATATACTTCTATTCTATCTACATAAGGGGCACCTCCAAAGAAATCACTGAAGGCCTTAAGAACATACTTTTCATTGTCCTTACTTTCAATCATATATGGTCCGCATCCGGTAAACTTACCCTTTGCAACATCTTCCTTTGCAATTATTGAAACACAAAACTGTCCTAAATTTAATAAGAATCCGCTGTAAGGTGACTTAAGCTTTAATTCTATTCTATATTTGTCTAATATTTTTATTCCCTTAATATTGTCTGCCTTTCCCTTATTAAAGTCCTCTGCTCCTTCTACCTGATCCAGATACCAGAAGTTAGCTGAATTTAAAGAAGGACTCAGCAGTCTTTCAAATGAATATTTAACGTCTTCAGCAGCTACTTCTCTTCCATTATGAAATTTTGCTCCTTTTCTTAAATTAAATACCCATGTAACTCCATCTTCTTCAACATCCCAGCTCTTTGCAATACCTGGAATAATTTCACCTGTAGGTCCAATCAAAAGTAATCCTGCATGAACATTAAATAAAATCTGTGCACTTTGCTGGTCATATGCCAAAGCAGGATCCATACTGAGGGGCACTCCACTTAAGCATGTTCTTAAAGTATACTGTTGATTTTTCACTGAGTCTACCTGACTTATAAGTTTATTAGAAATGACTTTTAAATCCTTAGCTACTTCTGACAGCATATTAATTGAAGTTTTAGTGTATTTACTGTTTAAAGAAGCCCATTCTACCAGGGACATTACTTTGCCTGATACCACATTCATTTCCTCTGTAGAGCTTACGATACCCTCAAGGCTTGAAGTCTGCTTTGAAGCAGCTGTACTGATTTCAGAAGCCACATCAGTTGTAGTATTTACAGCATCTACAATGCTTTTAAACACTTCCCTTGTGTTATTTGCAATATTTGTACCTTCTTTAACCTTTTCAGCACTTTTATCCATGGCCTTCATAGTTTTATCAATGCTTTTATTAATTTCAGAAACAGTTTTTGAGATATGCTCAGCAGATTCAGAACTTCTCTGAGCTAATTTTTTTACTTCTGCTGCAACAACTGCAAATCCCTTTCCAGCATCTCCAGCTCTTGCAGCTTCTATTGCAGCATTAAGTGAAAGTAAATTTGTCTGGTTTGAAATGTCTTTAATTATCTTTAGCATTTCATTAATCTGGATTGCTTTTGTGTTTAAATCTATAACTACATCTTTTACATTAGTAACAGATTCTTCAATTTCTTTCATTGCATCTAATGAATTTGTTACAGCCTGACTTCCTTTGTTAGCGATTTCAAGTGTCTGCGCTGCTATTGACTTTGAATTTTCTGTGCTTGCTATAACTTCTTCAGCTATTGCAGAGTAACTGCTTATTTCATCAACCACTTTTTCAATTGATTCCATTTGTATTTCCACATTATGTGAAATATTATTTGTTACATTTATTAAATTATCTGCAGCAAAATTAGTTTCATCTACTTTTAAAATTATTTTATCTACAATACAATTTTGATTATGCTTTAATAAGGCAATTCCTCTGGTATCATTATTAACAATATTATTATCCTGTTTAATATCAGGATTATCATTCTTTACAGTAAATTCTTCATTCTTTCTTTTAAAATTAAACACAAAATTTACTTCCTTTCCTTATTTAATCATCTTTCTCACAATTTAGTATCGTTTATTTATTTTAAAACATTATATGTCCATTTAATATTTCACTACTTTTATCATATATATTTTTCTCATTTAATACATTCTTAGTATGAAATAAATAAGGAGTGATGTAACTTCCCACAAATAAATAAGGAGTACAAATATGCATATAAATAAAAACGGAAGCTATGTATTAAATATATCACTGCCCATAGTGGCAGAAATGATAATAATAACTTTGATTACCAATACAGATTTGATAATGGTTGGAAATGCAGGAGGAAATATATGTGTTACAGCAGTTGGATTAAGCAGCGGGATTATGAACGTTTTTGTCAATATATTCATAACTACAGGAATATGTATATCCATTACATCTTTAGTTTCAAGAAAAGTCGGAGCTAAAAATTATGAGGAAGCTGATGAATATGCTGCACTAGGCATTATAATCGGTATAATAACAGCAATAATAATATTCATATTCTTATTTTGTTTCTGCGAAAAACTATTAACTATTGGAGGAGCAAAAGGAGAAGTATTACATATTTCTAAGGTATTTATGAAAATAAGCTCATTTTATATTTTTATATTAATGGTAAATTCTTTAATTAACTGTTTATTCAGAGCTCATGGAGATACTTATACTCCATTTTTTGTATCATGTTTAATCTTTTTAAATAAATTATTTATAAACTGGCTTCTTATTTATAGATTTAAGTTCTTTACTGTGACAAACAGTGCAGCCCTTGCATCTATTTTCAGTCAGCTATTTGGATTAATCTATTTAATAATCCTTCTCTCCATGAATAAAAATATTAATTTGAGAATAAAGTACATTTTTTACTTAAATAAAAACAAATTTATTGAAATTATCAAACTTTCAATTCCTTCTTCACTGGAAGAAGCAGCATATAGTGTCAGCAGATTATTATGCTCATTTATAATAATGCGTTCAAGTTCTATAGCCTTTGCAGCTAATGAAATTGCAAATTCAATAGAATCTATATCAGTGATGCCTGGTATTGGTTTTGGTCTGGCTTCTACAACTCTGGCAGGTATTAATATTGGAAAAGGTGATTATAAACAGACAAGGAAAAATGCAAAGCAGTGCGTATTTCTTGCTGCCTGTATTATGTCATTCTTTGGCTTAATGTTTGTTTTGATTCCCGGTTTTTTAGTTAAAATATATTTAAATAAATCAGAGTATGAGGTAATTAAATATGCCTCATTATGTCTTACTATTGGTGCTTTAGAACAGCCTTCCATAGCAATATCATCTGTATACGCAGGTGCACTTAAAGGGCTTGGTGATACAAAGACTCCTTTTTATATTTCCCTTATTTCAAGCTGGATCATCAGGCTTCCTTTAATTTATTATTTTATTTCATTAAAGCATTTATCTGTTACATATGTATGGTGGGTAACAGATATACAATGGGCTTTTGATGCCATAATGGCTGTAATATGTTTTAAAATAAAAATAAAGAGATATTCTTTTTTATTTACAAGAAAAAACTATAGAACAATGTAATGTTACATTATTCTATAGTTTTATTTACAAAATGCTGATTATAATACTCCCCAGATTTCTTTTCCATAGGCTCTTATTGTGTTATCTGATGAAAAAATTCCGCTGTGTGCTATATTTTCAATACACATCTCTTGCCATTTTGAGCTGTTCTTATAAAGATTATTTATCTTATTTTGAGCTGAAACATATGAATCAAAATCTTTAAGTACAAAATATTCATCATTTCTGGCAAGAAGTGAAATCTGAATATCCACGAATTCAGATGGTGACACTCCTAGTGAACCATCAGTTAATGCATTTATTATTCTGTTTAATCTCATATCTTTACAAAAATAATCCCTTGAATTATAGCTTCCATCAGCCGTTAATTTAAGAACCTCATCTTTGTTCATACCAAATATAACAATGTTGTCGTCTCCAACGGCATCATGTATTTCTACATTGGCACCATCTAAAGTTGCTATGGTAACAGCACCGTTCATCATGAATTTCATATTTCCTGTTCCTGAAGCTTCCTTAGTAGTTGTTGAAATCTGCTCACTAACATCTGCACATGGGATTATTTTTTCAGCAAGGGATACTGAATAGTTTGGTAAAAATACAACCTTAATTTTGTTATTTATACTCTTATCATTATTAATAACTTCTGCCACTGTATTAATAAGCTTTATTGTTTTTTTAGCTAAAAAATAGCTGGGAGCAGCCTTAGCTCCAAAGAAAAATGTTCTTGGAACTATATCTAAATTTGGATTTTCCTTAATTCTATAATACAAATCCATAATATTAAATACATTTAATATCTGTCTTTTATATCCGTGCAGCCTTTTTACCTGAACATCAAATATTGTATCAGGATCAATTTTAATTCCATATTTTGATAAAGCATAATTTGAAAATTGAATCTTATTGCTGTTCTTTATGCTGCTTACTTTTTCTTTAAATGCTGAGTCCTTTGAAAAAGCACTTAATTGTATTAATTTATCAGGAGAATATATCCATTCACTGCCTATTGTGTCAACAATTAAATCTGATAATTTAGGATTGGCTTTAATAAGCCATCTCCTATGGGTTATTCCATTTGTTTTATTATTAAATTTTGATGGATAAAATTCATTAAAGTCAGCAAGCTCTTTATGTTTTAATAATTCTGTATGAAGTTTAGCCACTCCATTTACAGAATGACTTCCTACAATAGCTAAGTGAGCCATATAAACCTGTCCATTGTTTATAATACTCATCTTATTTATTTTACTGCTGTCTTTTCCATATCTATCAGCTATTTCAAGGACAAATCTTCTGTTAATTTCCTCTATAATCATATATATCCTTGGAAGCAGTTTTTTAAACATGTCAACAGGCCACTTTTCAAGAGCTTCTGCAAGAATTGTATGATTTGTGTAAGCCATTATATTTGTTGTAATTCTCCATGCATTATCCCAGTCTATCATTTCTTCATCAACTAAAATACGCATTAGCTCTGCTATTGCTATTGATGGATGAGTGTCATTAATATGTACAGCTATGTGTTCATCCATTTCTAAAATTGGTTTCCCCATTTTTTTATATCTTCTTACAATGCTTTGAAGACCTGCACTTACAAAGAAATACTGCTGTTTTAATCTTAAGATTTTTCCTTCTTCTCTTGAGTCATCTGGATATAATACCTGAGAAATGGATTCAACAGAGAATTTATTTTCCACTGCCTTAGAATATTCACCTCTGCTGAAGCAGGCTAAATCAAAATCCTTGTCTACTGTTTCTGCTCTCCAAAGCCTAAGAGTGTTAACAGTATTATTCCTATAGCCTATTATAGGAGTATCATAGGGAACAGCAAGAACTTCATCATAGTTTTCATGAATAAAAGAAAGCCTGTTATTCTTAAATACAGCTTTTACATCTCCGCCAAATCTTACTTTTACAGCTTTATTTTCTTTTCTGACTTCCCAGATATTGCCGTCCTTAAGCCAGTAATCAGGTATTTCCACCTGATAACCATCTACGATTTTTTGTTCAAATAAGCCATAATCATATCTTATGCCGCAGCCATGACCTGGTATTCCAAGCGAAGCCATGGAATCTAAGAAACATGCTGCTAATCTTCCAAGACCCCCATTGCCGAGCCCTGCATCGTTCTCCTGATCTTCAAGATCTTCCAAGTTTATGTTTAACTCGGACAATGCTTCAGCGCACTGCTTTCTGATTCCTAAATTTAGTAAGTTACTTCCAAGCAATCTGCCTATTAAAAATTCCATAGAAAAATAATATACCTGCTTGGATTTTTCTTCCGTATATCTTTTATTTGATTTTTTCCAGTTCTCAGAACAATAATCCCTTATTAAGCTTCCTAATGCTAAATATTTATGTAAATCTGATGCTTCATTTATGTCTTCAGCGTAAAGGGTTGTAAGTTTTTTAATAAAATCGTTTTTTATAGTTTTTGCACTAATTTCAATAATAATCACCCTCATTAATATGAATTTACTACATAATTCTATATCTAATGACAAGGTCAGTCAATATGTGGTAAATGTTATCATAAAAAAAATAAGTTTTTTTGTAAAATTTAAATTATATTATTGCTTTTTAATTTTATAACTTATTATAATGTTACCTACAATAAAGGTAACTATTACTCCTAAAATAAATGTAATAAAACCAATTCTTAAGTTCCTCTTTATAATATAAACAATTATGGAAATTATAAAAAATAAGAAGTAAAACCTATCCATAATTTTATATATGTTATCCTGCACATCTTTCATCATCTACTTTTCTCCCCCTGCAATTACAAATGAGTCGCTATCTGTCATCCCCAATTTTTAAATTGTATACTTTGTAAAGTATACATAAATAATATTATAACAGTTTTATATTTATAAATAAATAATGCAATTAATGATTGCTTATAATGTCGCTATAGCTTATATAGCCATGACAGCTTTCGGCACTCTTTACAGCATTTAATATTGCCTTCTCCATTACATTAGCTGCCAGCATACCAATAACATTAACATCAGCATCTGTCTTCCCTGTTCCTAATGTAAAAATAGTGTCGCCATCAAACATAGAATGAGCCGGTCTCATGGTCCTTGCATAGCCATTATGAGCCATAGAGCTTATTTTTTTTGCCTGTGCCTTTGTCAAGACTGCATTTGTTGCTACAACTCCTATAGTAGTATTTCCTGAAAACAAATTGCTTTTCATCTGATATTGATCCATCATAATACTTTCAGTGTTAACAAATCCATTCTTTTCTTTATTTAATGCTCCTGCAATTATTTTTTCTGAACATGGATCAATAACATCGCCTAAACAGTTTACAGCCACAATTGCACCTACTTTAAGTCTGCCTATTTGTACTGCATAAGTTCCAAGCCCGCCCTTCATGGAAAATTCAGGCCCAAGTATTTTGCCAACAGTAGCTCCTGTGCCTGCGCCAATATTTCCCTGCATCTGTTCCTGTTCATTATAAGCATTTATACAAGCTGAATATCCCATTTGTTTATCAGGTCTTATCTTTGAACTTCCAATAACTAAATCAAATAATACTGCTGAACATACAATTGGTACTTTTGTTACAGAAACGTCAAACCCAATATTTCTTTCTTCTAAGAATTCCATTACTCCTGAACTGGCATCAAGGCCAAATGCACTGCCTCCCGCTAGTACAACAGCATTAATTTTTTCTACTAAGTTTACCGGGTCCAGAAGATCCGTTTCCCTTGTACCTGGAGCTCCTCCTCTCACATCAACACCTGCAACAGCTCCTTCTTCACATATGACTACGGTGCAGCCTGTAGCAGCTTCAAAATTCTGTTCATGTCCAACTTTTAATCCTTCAATATCAGTGAATTTTATTCTCTTCATAATATTCCTCCAAATTAGCTTTATTTAAAAAACTCCTAGCTTGGTATGCTAGGAGTTCCATATTACTTTCTAATTTTATTTACTGCCATAACTACAGAAATTGTAATTACAACTGATAGTATAGCTTCTGGTATACCATTGGTTACACCAACGGCTATTAATCCATCCTTAGCAACTGCTGGACTTATTCTTAATGCTTTTGCATATTTATCAACATAAAGCAGATAAATAAGGCCAAGTACACCAAAAGTATTTGTAAAAGAGCCTACAGCTGCAGCCACACCAATCTTTAAAGTTGAAATTTTACCAAACATTCCTTTAAAAGCATAATATGATGTAATACCAATTAATACCCTTGGCAAAACAGATATTATGGGATTCATAAATATGAATGATAAAGGTGTTGGAACCATTACAGCCTGAATTACGCTGAATAATCCAAAAATCAGACCAATCATAGCGCCTACAACAGGACCTTCAAGTATTGCACCTATAATTACAGGCACATGCATTATAGTTGCCTTAATTGGCGGGATAGGAATAAATCCAAGTCCTGTTACCCCAAGTAATATTGAGATGGAAGACAGCATACCAGTAATAGCCATCTGTCTGGTGTTAAATCTTGCAGTACTACGCAGTTTTCTTTCCATAAATATACCTCCGTTCTTATTCCTTTATAGGATATAATTCGGGCCACTTATTAAACTTTATTTATGTTCAGTTTCATAAGAATACCGACATAGATATTTTAGCACCTTTAAAATAAATTTTAAATAGTTTTTTTCGTGAAATATTTATCATTTTCAACGGATAATATTATTAATTAGTAATAAGTGTTGACATCTTTAAAATTTAGTATTAAAATGTAAGCATAATAAATAATAAATATTGTCAAAATAGAATTAAAAACAATATAATTTTGGGAGGTATTAGTATGAAAAAGTATGTTTGTTCAGTTTGTGGTTATATTTATGATCCAGAAACAGGTGATCCTGATAATGGAGTAGCTCCAGGAACTTCCTTTGCTAATCTGCCTGATGATTGGGTTTGCCCTGTGTGTGGAGTTGATAAAAGTCAATTTGAAGAAGAATAATAAAAGAGAAAGCTGCTGTAATAAAAATAATTATTAATTTTACAGCAGCTTATTTTTGTATAGCTTTAATTTATTTTAAGCTGAGTATATCTTTAATTACCTCGCCGCCTATGATTAATCCTGCAACTGGAGGTACAAATGAGATACTGCCTGGTATCTGTCTTTTTGCCGCGCATTTCCTGCTTCCTCCAGTACATACACAGCCTTCCTTACATGTTATAACTTCATCTGATCTTGGTTTTATTGGCTCTTCTTCAGAGTAAAGCACTTTTAAGCTGTCTATATTTCTTTTTCTAAGCTCATGGCGCATAACTTTGGCTAAAGGGCATATTTTAGTACTGTATATATCTGCTATTTTAAACTTAGTTGGATCCAGCTTATTTCCGGTACCCATGCAGCTTATAATATGTATATTATTATGCTTGCACCATTGAATAACTGATAATTTCGAAGATACTGTATCAATTGCATCCACCACATAGTCTGTATCCATAGGTATAATATCTGAAATATTCTCTTCATTTATAAAAGTCTCATATACAATTACATTGCATTTTGGATTAATGGATAAAATCCTATCCTTCATTACTTCTACTTTAGGTTTTCCTATAGTGTTAAATGTGGCATGAATTTGTCTGTTAATATTTGTTAAGCACACGGTATCATCATCCACAAGTATTATTGAACCAATGCCTGATCTTGCAAGTGCTTCTACTGTAAAGCTTCCAACCCCGCCAACGCCTAACACTACTACCTTGCTGTTATTTAATTTATTTAAGGCTTCTCTGCCAATTAATAACTCTGTTCTGGATAAAGAATGTTGTTTCATGATATGTCTCCTTAGTCTTTATATATTATATTACCTTCAGCAATAGTTTCTTTTACATTAATGTCTTTATCAAAAATTACTATATCAGCATCCTTGTTAACTTCCAGGCTTCCTTTGCATTTATCCAGCTTTATCTCTTTTGCAGCATTTAATGAAACCATATTAATAACTTCATTGATTTTTAAATTTGTATTGTTCAATATATTAAATACTGCTTTATTTAAAGTGAGTACACTACCTGCAAGAACTCCATCTTCAAGTCTGGCAGAATTGTCTTTGACAATAACCTTTTGTCCTCCCAGATCATATTGGCCGTCCTTCATACATCCAGCTCTCATAGAATCAGTTATAAGTACAATTTTATCCTTACCTTTAATATTTACTAAAAGCTGAAATAAAGAAGGATGAACATGAATTTTATCTGCTATTAACTCACATACAATACTGCTGTTAAATATAGCACCTACAATTCCAGGTCTCCTGTGATGAAGAGGTGTCATTGCATTAAATGTATGAGTTGCATGTGTAATGCCTGCATCTATAGCATCCATTGCTTCTTCATAGGTAGCATTGGAATGTCCAATTGATAAAACCACACCATTGTTTTTTGCTTCTTTAATAAATTGGAAATTATGATCCTTTTCAGGAGCAAGGGTAATTATCTTAATTACATCCATATATTTATCAATTAACTTAAATTCAGGATTTAAAATATGTTCTGCAGCTTGTGCACCTTTATATTTTTCATTTATAAATGGGCCTTCCATATGAGCTCCAACTACCTTAGCCCCCGGCATTTGTTCTTTCATTGCCTGCCTTATTGTATCTAAAGCTTTATATATTAAATTTATATCCATAGTCATTGTTGTTGGAAGAAAAGCTGTAACTCCATTTTTAGCAATGGTACTGCTTATAACTTTTAAGCCTTCAATATCTCCATCCATTGCATCCTTTCCTCCAGATCCATGAATATGCAGATCTATAAATCCTGGAGATACATAATTGCCTTTAGCATCAATAATCTGCAGCTCTGAATTATTAAGTTGATCCAAATTATCTGTTATATCAATTATTTGCTTATCGAAAATTATACTTTTACCTGAAACAACTCCATCTTTTGTGATTATTTTTCCATTTATAATAGCCTTCATTTTATCACCCCTGTAAATTTTATTTTAATGTTACTTCATATTTATATTTATCGCTTCTATAAAATGATTTAGTATATTCAATTGGAACATTGTTTTCTATATATGCCGTTCTTCTAAAAAGCAGTGCTAAAGAATCTTTTTTTTGATTTAATAATTTACATTGCTCTTCTGACAGAATTACTGGCTCAATGGTTTGTTTAGCATTAGTAATACTATACCCATAGTCATTCTTTAATACTTTGTACAATGAATTATCCTGTATCTTTTCTATAGTAAGATTCTTGCACAAATTTTCTGGAATAGTTACTTTTTCAATTACAAATGGTTCATTATCAATAATCATAAGTCTGTCTATTTCAAAAACTAAATCCTTACCATAATCCAGATTCAAAATAACACTGTTATTTTTTGTAACCTCTTTTATCCTAAAAGACAGTATCTTAGATGAAGTATTATACCCTTTTCCTCTCATTTCCTCTGTAAAGCCTTTTAATTCAGATAATTGCTGGTTTATTTTTGGTTCAGCAATAAATGTGCCCCTTCCCTGCTCCCTATATAGAAGTCCTTCATTTACCAGTGATAAAATTGCCTTATTAGCAGTCATTCTGCTTATGCCCTGTATTTCACACAGTTCCCTTTCTGTAGGAAGTAAATCACCTGGCTTTAGCTCTTCATTTTCAATCATTTCCTGAATAATTTCCTTTAGCTGATAATGAAGAGGAATAGGACTGTTCTTTAAGACTTTTCTCATTTTTATCTCTCCTGCCTTATACAATGAGTTATTTTATATCTAAAATTCAAATTTTTCAATGCATATTGTCATATTGTATATACCAATATTACTACAATTTATAAAATTCTTCAACATATATAATTTTTAACACAACCTTAACCAAAGTCATGCTTAAATTTTATATAATAAAAAAGAAGAGAAATAATTTAGGGGGAGCAAAATCATTATGAATAAGAGAATAAGCAAGAAAATAAAAAAGAAAGTTCTAAATAATTTTGAGCAGTCCATGATTAATGCCGCTCTGTTATCTAAAGATGAGTTTATTTTCAATGGAAAAACTTATTATTTAAGCACATATGGCAATTATATACAAACCCTTATTGATGATAGATTTTTATTAAGAATTACTGAAAATCAAAAATATAATAAAGATGTAAATAAAGATGTAATAAAACTTTATAGCAGCCTGAAATGCTAATGATTTTTAATGAGCAGCCTGGAATACAATTTCCGGGCTTTTTATTTTATACACTATGTTATAATTATTTATAAAGTTATAAGGAAGGTATTTTCACAATGCAGATAATTTTTACTTCACTTCAAAGTATTTTAAGTATTATTATTATGATATTAATTGGATATTTTTTAACAAAGAAAAAGTGGTTTGATAATAATGCTTCTAAACTATTTTCAAAAATAGTATTTAATATATCTTTACCAGCATTAATGATAGAAAATCTATGCACTAATTTTAACAGGCAGAAATTCAGCAGCCTTTCAAAGGGGTTAATGGTTCCCTTTTTATCAATGGGAATAAGTTATATTATTGGAATAACCTTATCAAAAATTATAAAAGTTAAAAAAGGAAGAAGAGGAACATTTGTATCCATGTTTTTTGTTTCCAATACCATATTTATCGGGCTGCCAGTTAATTTAGCACTGTTTGGCGATAAAAGTGTGCCCTATGTGCTGCTTTATTATGTTGTAAACACATCATTTTTTTGGACTTTGGGAACATATGGAATCAGTAATGATGGACATGGTGGAAATAATAAAATTTTATCTTCTAAAACATTAAAGCAGATTTTTACTCCGCCATTAATTGGCTTTTTAGTTGGCTTATCTATTATTTTTGCTAATATAAATCTTCCAAAATTCATATTAGATACTTGTAAATATCTTGGAAATCTTACCACACCCCTTTCAATGATGTTTATAGGCATAACCATTTATTCAGTTAACTTAAAAGAAGTAAAATTCTCTTTAGATATGTTTGCAATATTAATTGGAAGATTTTTAGTTTCTCCAATGCTGGTAATAATATTAACCTGGTTTTTCCCCATTCCTGATTTAATGAAACAGGTATTTGTTATGCAAGCTGCAATGCCTGTAATGACCAATACATCCATTGTTGCAGCAAAATGCGGAGGAGATTATGAATATGCTGCCATAATGACAGTCATAACTACAATAGCTTGTGTTTTTATAATTCCATTTTACATGCTGCTGCTAAATCTATAGTTTTTATTGCATTAATTTATTATTAGTATTATTATTTTAATGGAGTAATCTTTACAGTAATTATAGGCGGTGATATGATGAACAAAGTAAAATTAACAGAGTCAGGTAAGAAAAAGCTGGAAGACGAACTTGAGTATTTAAAAACCGTAAAAAGAGTTGAAATAAAGGAAGCTCTAAAATCTGCAAGAGCTCAGGGCGATTTAAGTGAAAATGCAGATTATAGTGCAGCTAAAGATGATCAGTCCATGACAGAAACAAGAATACTTGAATTAGAAGCACAGTTAAAAAATGCAATTGTAGTTGAATCAAGTGAATCAGACAATATATTTGATGTTAACAAGAAAGCACTTGTTAAATTTTATGATATTGATGAAACTGAAGAGGTTACTTTGGTTAGTTCCGTTGAAGCTGATGTTAAGAATATGAAGATAAGTATTGATTCACCACTTGGAAAAGCCCTTTACAAATTAGAGGTGGGAAAAATAACTCAGGTTGAGTCCCCTGATGGGAAATACCAGGTAGAAGTTATAAAAATACTTTAAAGCATATTACAAATAAAAACTGCTGGCATAAGCTATTGCCGGCAGTTTTTATTATTTAAAATTAGCTGCATGTATATCATTTTACATGAAGCAATAGTAAAATTATAAATATAGTTATATTTATAAGGAGGAAATTTTATGAATTCAACACTTCAGTTACTAAAAGATCGTTTTTCTTTAAGAAAATATGCCGATAAAGAAATTACAGATGAGGATTTAAATGCTATTATTGATGCAGCTATTGGTGCACCAACAGCTGGAAACATGATGATGTATTCTATTATAGTAGTAAAGGATAAAAATAAAAAATATATTCTAAGTAAAACCTGTGATAATCAGCCTTTTATAGCAAATACACCTGTTATCTTAATATTTGTCGCAGATTGCAAACGATGGTTTGATTATTATAATTTAAGTAATGTAAAGGACTTCTGCCTAAATAAGAAGATGCCCTTTACTGCTCCTGATATATCAAATTTACTTTTGGCATCAAGTGATGCATTAATAGCTGCTGAAAATGCTGTAATAGCTGCGGAGTCACTTTCTATTGGCTCATGCTATATAGGAGATATAATGGAAAAATATGAAATTCATAAAGAATTATTAAAACTTCCTGAATATACTTTTCCGGTGGCAATGCTGTGTATGGGATATTATCCGGAAAATGCAGTTAGAAAACCCAGAGTAAGATTTAAAAAAGATTATATTGTTTTTAATGAAGAATATAAAATTCTTAAAAATGAAGAAATTATAGATATGTTTAGTGAAAAAGAAAAAAGTTTCTTTAAAGAGAATAAATATGGTGCTGAAAACTATGGACAGATGCATTATAGCTTTAAAACAGGCTCAGATTTTTCTAAAGAAATGGCAAGATCAGTGAAAGAAGCAATAAAGCAATGGAATGGAGATGAACTATAACATTTTACTAAAACATGCCCCGGGAGATTAGTCTCCTAGGGCCATATTGCCGCTATTTTTCATTGCTTATAACATTGTCATATATTACTTTTGATATTTGTCCAATTAATTCATTTGCATCAGGTACATCTTTTGTAAGAATAACCAGGATATATGGATCTTTTGTATAAACAATTCCCATATCATTCACATACTCATTATAATCACCTATTTTATGTGCTACTATGTGCTGAGGAATTAATTTATCTATCCTATCATGATAAATTGTATTTTCCATTAAATTAATTAAGTTTTGATAATATGGATTATTATCAGGGTTTTCGTACAGCCTTTCTAAAATTTGTAACGAATCATAAGCTGTAGTATAGTTATCACTTCGGTCTACATTGTGTCCTAATATACTTTCCAAATAATTAAACCTGTTATCAGTCCCAATTCTATCCAGCAGCATATTTATGGCAATGTTATCAGAATATATTATGGAGTATCTGCTTAAATCACTTACAGCTATAGGCTTGGATAAATCCTGGCCCTGCAGGATTCCAGCTCCATCCTCATAATCTTCATCAGTGTATGTTAGTTTTTCATTTTTGTTTATTTTGCCTTCATATACCATATCATAAAGAAGCATATTTATAGGAACTTTTACAGTACTGGCTGCCAAAAAACTCATATTTTCATTTATCATAATGCTGTCACCAGTATTGATATCATAATATGCCACTGCAACATTATTTTTATTGCTGCCTATTGTGCTGTCAATTTTTATCTTTAGATCATTCAGCCTGGAGTTTCTATTAAGGAAATTCATCTGTCTGGCTTTCTTCTTCTTGGTTATTATCATGCTTTGTTTATCATATAAATATTCAGTATTCAATGTATTTACCTTATTAGATTGAATTATATTGTTTGTTTTTGCATTTATTTTAGAAGAGTTATATAATAACGGAGCTGATATAAGAAAAAACAATATTAAGTCAACTAAATATACCTTAATTTTATTTTTCATAGTCAAATAACCTCATTTAATTTTTATCTAAAACATCCTTTTCCCTAATTACATCTATTTCATTTTGCTTTTTCTCCTGCTCCAGCTGGTTAATTCTTTTTAATAGCTGTTTATTTTCATATTTTATTTTAAGTTCTCTTTTAACCCCAAGAAGTGCTGCTATAATAGCACCTATAGCTGCAGAAATAAATATAATCAGAGCTAAAGAAACATTAAATTTTGCAAATAATAAACTTATTGAAATTGCTGCTGCATTTTGGATGGCAAATATGGAAATGAACAATGCAAAAATTAAAGAAATTATAAATGCAAATCTCATATTATTCACCTCCCGCCTTTTATAAAATATTCACATGTAAATTATATCACTATTCTAATTCAATTAACAATTCGCCAGATGTAACCTGTTTTCCTTCATCTGAATATATTTTTTTAACAATACCACAAACAGGAGCAGTAATGTTTGTTTCCATTTTCATTGCTTCAATTACTGCTAAGCTCTGGGCAGTTTTAACTGTATCTCCTTCTTTAACTAGCAGCTTTACTAATTTCCCAGGAATGCTGGCTCCAATTTCATTTATATTTTCTTTATCTGCCATAGTAACCATTTCCTCAGAATTAGATTCCTTTGTATTAGCAGCATTATCTTTAATAGAAACTTCTCTTCTGTTTCCATTAACTTCATAAACAACAATCCTGTTCCCATATTTGTCTGCTTTTCTGATTTCAAGCATTTTTACAATTAATACTTTGCCTTCTGCAATTTTTATCTCACTTATTTCTCCTTCTCTTAATCCATGGAAGAAAACGTCACTGCCCATATTGCTTAAATCTCCATATTGGTTAATGAACCTTAAATAATCCTCAAATACCTCTGGATATAAAGCATAACTAATAATATCCTTATTACTGAATTTAATTTTATATTTTTCAGTTAAATATTTATTTATTTTCTCAAAGTCTTCAGGAGGAAGAAGTTCACCGGGTCTCCCCTGAATTGGTTTTTCGCCCTTTAATATAAGCTTTTGCAGTTTATCAGGGAACCCATCTTTAGGCTGACCCATCATTCCCTTAAAATATGATACTGCGGAGTCAGGGAATGTTAAATTAGCTGCCTTGTCATAAATATTTTCAGGTGTTAAATCATTCTTCACCATGAAAATAGCCAAATCTCCCACCACTTTGGAAGAAGGTGTAACTTTTACAATATCTCCTAACATGATATTTACTTTTCTATACATATCCTTTATTTCATCAAATCTATGACCTAATCCGAAGCTTTCAATCTGAGGTTTTAAATTAGAATATTGCCCACCGGGTATTTCAAATTTGTATATTTCTGCAGAGCCTGTTTTTAACCCACTTTCAAATTTTTTATAAACAGGTCTCACAGCACTCCAATATTCTGACAGTTTTTGTATTTCATCTAATTTCAATCCTGTTTCTCTTTCTGTATTTTCTAAAGCTGCTACTACTGAATTTAATGCTGGCTGACTTGTGAGGCCTGACATACTGTTGAAAGCTGTATCTACAATATCAACTCCTGCGTGAGCAGCCATGAGTACAGTAGCTACTCCGTTTCCGGTAGTATCATGAGTATGAAGATGTATTGGTATACCAATCTCACTCTTTAAAGCACTAACCAGTTTATAAGCTGCATAAGGTTTCAATAAAGCAGACATATCTTTTATTCCTAAGATATGAGCCCCCATTTTTTCAATTTCCTTTGCCATATCTATATAGTATTGAAGTGAATATTTATCTCTTTTCGTGTCAAGAATATCCCCTGTATAGCACATGCACACTTCTGCAATCTTTCTCTGCTTTAAAACTTCCTCTGTGGAAACTTCCATTCCCTTTAACCAGTTAAGTGAATCAAATATCCTAAATACATCAATGCCAGATTCAGATGATTCTTTTATAAACTCTTTAATAACATTGTCAGGATAGTTTTTATAGCCAACTGCATTAGCACCTCTTAATAACATTTGAAAAAGTATATTAGGAACTTTTTCTCTTAATTTTACTAATCTGTCCCATGGAGATTCCTTTAAAAATCTGTAAGCTACATCAAAGGTTGCTCCTCCCCACATTTCCATAGAAAAAAGGTCCTTTGCCAGCACACTTTCAGCTCTAGCTATTTTTGTCATATCTATAGTTCTCATTCTGGTAGCCATAAGTGATTGCTGCGCATCTCTCATTGTAGTATCTGTAAGTAAAAGCTTATTTTGCTTTTTTATCCAGCTCACCACTCCATTTGGTCCCTGTTCATCTAAAATCTGCTTTGTTCCCCTAAGAGTTGAATCTATAGATACCTTTGGGATAACTGGCACATCAAAATCCTTTTTATGTCCATGTGTTTCATTAACAACCTTTTCTCCAATAAACTTTAGTATTCTCTGCTCATCATCTAATTTAGTATAAATATCAAATAATTCAGGATTTTCGGATATAAAGCTGGTATCACATTCACCTTTTAAGAACTTTTCGTGATTTAAAACATTTATTAAAAAGTCAACATTTGTTTTTACACCTGATATTTTTATTTCTTTTATAGCTCTTGTTGCTTTTCTTACAGCGTCAGCAAATGTTCTTGACCAGGCTGTTGTTTTTACAAGAAGGCTGTCATAATATGGGCTGATAACAGCACCAGTAAATCCATTTCCTCCATCCAGTCTTATTCCAAAACCTGACCCAGTTCTGTATACATCTATTTTCCCCGTATCAGGAGCAAAGTTATTAGCTGGATCTTCTGTAGTTACCCTGCATTGAATTGCACATCCTCTTGGATTAATGTCACTTTGAGATCTTATTCCAATTTCATTTGAATCCAATGTATATCCTTCTGCAATTAAAATCTGACTTTGAACAATATCTACACCTGTAACCATTTCTGTAATTGTATGCTCTACTTGAATTCTAGGATTCATTTCAATAAAATAATGATTTCCCATTTTATCAACTAAAAATTCTAATGTTCCTGCACTGGAATATCCAACACTTTCTGCGATTTTTACTGCATCACTGCATATTTCTCTTCTTTTTTCATTGGATAGAGAAATAGCAGGAGTAAATTCAATTACCTTTTGATGTCTTCTTTGTATTGAACAATCTCTTTCGTATAAGTGAACTATATTTCCTGATTTGTCTCCTAAAACTTGAATTTCTATGTGTTTAGGATTTTTTAAATATTTTTCAATAAAAACATCATCAATACCAAAAGCTTTTTTTGCTTCATTTCTAGCACTTTTATATGCTTCAATAAGATCTTCAGCTCTGTTTACTACTCTCATTCCTCTGCCGCCGCCTCCGGCAGCTGCTTTTACCATAACTGGATATCCGCAGATTTCAGCAAACTCTCTGGCTTCTTTTTCACTTTTTATTGGCTGCTGCACACCTGGTATTGTTGGTACTCCACAAGATTTTGCTGTTATTTTGGATGCTATTTTGTCACCCATCTTCTCCATTACATTCCAGCTTGGACCAATAAATTCAATTCCTGCTTCTTCACACTTTCTGGCAAAATCAGGATTTTCAGATAAAAATCCATAACCAGGGTGTATTGCATCAACACCTTTTTTTAATGCCAGATTAATTATTTCATCTATATTTAAATATGCTTCAACAGGTCCCTTATCCTTTCCTATTAAATATGCTTCATCAGCTTTTGTTCTAAAAAGCGATAATTTATCTTCCTCTGAATAAATTGCCACTGTTCTAATTCCAAGCTCTTCACATGCTCTAAATATTCTAATTGCAATTTCTCCTCTATTTGCAACTAAAACTCTTTTAAATTTCTTTATCATTAAATATCCTCCTGGTAAAACACCAATTTTAATAATTATAGTATGATATTATCATTGTAAATGAAGTTTTATATTATTTCAACTTGCAATTTTATTATATGCTGTAATTAAAAAAGGAACAGTTGACCTGTTCCTTTTAAACTGCCTTTTCAGATTTATTGCTCCATTTACCGCATCTATCTCCAATGCAGCCAATGGCTTCACTATTTTTTAATATTTTAACTACCTCACATCTATTTACACATCCTGAGCATTCGAAGCTTTTAGATGTAAAGTTACAGTCAGATATATTAAATCCTTTAAAGCCTGTATATTTCTTGCTTTTAACTGCTTCCTTAGCTAATATGGCAGCACCTATGGCTCCCATTAATCCATGATATTTGGGGACAGTTACCTGACAGTTTAATACTTTTTCAAAAACCATTTTCATTCCTTTATTGGCAGCAACACCGCCCTGAAAAAATATTTTTTCTTTTATATCTTTACCTTTACCAACGTTATTCAGGTAGTTCCTTACTAAGGCTTCGCAGAGTCCTCTGACTATATCTTCCTGTTTGTATCCTATCTGCTGCTTATGTATCATATCTGACTCTGCAAACACAGCACATCTTCCTGCTATTCTAACTGGATTATTAGATTTCAGAGCCAAATCACCAAACTCTTCTATTGGTATTCCAAGTCTTTCTGCCTGTCTATCTAAAAATGAACCAGTACCAGCAGCACACACAGTATTCATTGCAAAATCTGTAACTATACCATCTTTAATAATTATTATTTTTGAATCCTGGCCGCCAATTTCTATAATTGTTTTTATTTCAGGATCAATATCAAGTGATGCCACAGCATGAGCAGTAATTTCATTTTTTACTGCATCTGCACCAACCAGAAAGGATGATATTTTTCTTCCGCTTCCTGTGGTACCTACTGATTGTATTTCAGAATCTTTGTATTTTTTTTTCAATATATTAAAACCTTCCTGAATTACCTTTACTGGTTTACCCATAGTTCTTAAATATAATCCATCAATTACATTATTATTGTCATCAGTAAGAACTATATCAGTACTTACTGAGCCAACATCAATTCCCATATTGTACATTTTTACTTCTCCTTTCAAGCAAATCTACAAAAGCCTCAATTCTAGTGTCATATCCTGATTCTCCAGTCATTTCATCCACAACCAGTGTCATAATTGGGAAATTCTTATCTCTTGCAATGGATGGCAGTATAGACTTAGAAACGATCTCAGGCATACAGCCCATTGGAAATATTTGAATTGCTCCGCTAAAGCCTTCTTTATGTGCCATGAGAGCTTCTCCAATACATTCACGGCCATGGCCGCCTATGTAATAAGGAAGATATTCTTTTGATGCAATTCTTAAGTTTAATGAATTTAATTTTATTGCAGACAAAACAGCATCCTTAAACCACCAGCTGGGAGTTAATGATTTCCTTGTGGATACTCCCAGATCCATAAGCTTATCTTCAATGTATAAATTTGCAAATGGTTCTAATATAGTGTATATCTCACCTATGATTTGTATTTTTATTGGATTTTTATATTTATCTAATTTTACTTCATTTATTTTTTTATTATATTTATTCATTACATTTAACATTTCATGTGAAGAATTACATTTTATCGAATCACTTTTGCAATTATTCAGCAGAGTTTTTAATTCACCTTTATTTATCTCATAACCAGCAAGTAACCTTGCCTTTTTTTCTATATTATCAATTAAATTAATAATCTTATATCCATTTAAGAGTGCAGTAAGCTTCTCTTTTGCTGTTTTACTGGATTTTTCTGATATAATATTTATTCTTCTCAAAAATTCTTTATTTCCAATTGATGATGGCTTATCTAATACAATAAATTCAACATTATATCCAAGTTTTTTCATTATATTCATTTGTAATTCGCAGTATTCACCGTATCTGCATGGGCCGCAGCTTCCTGTTAAAACAATAGTATCTGCCCCCATTTTGATACTTTCAATGTAGTTACCTAATATAATCTTAAATGGCAGACAGATTTCTTCTGGTGAAAATTTAGTGCCAATTATCAAAGCACTTTTGCTGCTCATAGGAGGAACAATACATTCTATGCCTAAATCATCTAAAATAGCTTTTGCAGCAAAATATGAATTGCCTAATAGTGGGAATGTAATCTTCATATTGCATTCACCTTCTCAACTATATTCTTCTTTCTATAAAGCATGTCTGTAAATGCTTCCAATCTTGTATCAAAACCAACTTCGCCAGTCTGCTCATCTATTTTTAACTCTAAGAAAGGAAAATCCTTTACCTGGTTTTTTATCAATTCAATTACTATAGAATCAATGCCGCATGCGAAGGAAGATATGTATATAAATCCATCCACTGAACTGTCTTTATACATATTAAGTGCAAAGCCATACATTTTTCTTTCAAAGGTCCAAAATGGTTTTTTATATAAGCTGCTCATTTCATTATTTATTTCCTTTATATCTGCAAATTCTTCTGTAATTATGCCTATACCAAGTTTATTAAGTTTTCTCATAAGATTCATATTTGCATAGTTGTCATAAACATTGTATGGATGGCCTAATAAAGCAATCTTAATGCTAAAGTTTTCCTGGTTCATACCTAATTGAAAATTTTCTTGTTTATATAAAGCAGTTTTATATGCATTTTCTATTGTGCTTAAATTCTTTGTAAACTTTTTTCCAACCCTATAACACCATACTTTTAAATGTTTTTTTGTATCTGCATATATTGGATCCTGAATAACCTGAGGTAAATCAGGTATATCATTCGTTATCATTTCACCAATTCCACAGAATTTGGGGCAGATATATTCATCTTTATGCACTTTCATTATTCTGGGGATAAAAAGATAATCACATTTCCCTATTAAACTTGCACAATGACCATGAAAAATTTTAACTGGTAAACAAGCTTCGTCAACACAATATTTAATGCCATCATTTAATATTTCTTTATTGGTTTCTTCTGATGTTACTACATCCACACCTAAATTTATAAAAAAATTTAAATAGAAGGAACTATATTGGCAAAATAAAAGCCCTCTGGGTACGCCTACTCTCACAATGATCTCTCCTTATAAAAAATAATACCTTAAAATTATTGACGACTTTATAATAAAATATACATTATACAAATTATTATAATAACTTATATTTCCATGGAAATATAAGTCACACACACGTAACTATTAAAAATTACAATTTCCATGGTAATTGTGTTATTATATACTTTGCATTATAAAAAAAGTACATATATAAAAAAATTCAAGGAAAGGTGTACATATGAATAAGAATTATAATAAAATAAACCTGAAAATTTTAAATGAACTTGTTGAGTTTAGAACATCAGCAGCAATTATACTTTCTGTAATTTTAGGATCATTGTATTCAAACTTTAATTATGGAGGTTTTAAAATTAATTTATTTATGGCTATGCTGCTGGCTTCTATTGCTTTAGACGGGGCCTCCACAGTTTTTAATAATTATTTTGATTATAAAAAAGCTAAGAATACTAATGGTTACTTATATAACATCCATAATCCAATAGTTCATTACAATTTAAATCCTCTGACAGTATTTTTAATTGGATTATCATTTATAGGCTTTTCAGCTTTGCTTGGACTGTATATATTAATTAGTACAAGCCCTATTTTGTTAATAATAGGTGGTATATCCATAATAACTGCTTATGTTTATTCTGGAGGACCTTATCCTATTTCATATACTCCATTTGGTGAATTAGTTTCTGGTATTTTTGAAGGTACTATTGTATTTTCAATTTCATTTTTTATACAAAGCCAGCAGTTCTCAGTGAGTACATTAATATTATCACTGCCTGTAGCATTTAGTATTTCAAACATAATGCTTACAAATAACATCTGTGATGTTAATGAAGATGAAAAAGATGGGAGAAAAACTCTTCCATCCCTAATAGGAGCAGACAATGCTTTTAAAGTTCTTATATGTTCTCATTTATTTGAGTTGATTTTAATTACAATTTTTATATTTAATAATCTGGTACCTAAAACATTTATAATATTATATTTTTTTGTGCCTGTAATGGTTGGAAATATAAAAAAATTCAATTCTAAGAAAAGCAAGGCTAAAGGTTTTATTTTTATTTTGAGAAATACATTGTTTTTTAATTTACTTCAGGTAATAGCATTCATAGCAAACTTAATTTTAGTATCATTGTAATTAGTTAAACTCATTTTGAATATAAATAAATATAGCAAATAAATATAGTAAGGTGAATACATTGGACAATAATGAATTCTATACTTTTAGTGAATATATGAAAAAGGAAAATAAATTATTAACTGCTTCAATGCAGGATTATATGGAAATGATTTATAGATTATATAAAAAAAACGGATTTATAAGAATTAATGAATTATCCCAGGCCCTGAATGTACACCCTCCATCTGCTACCAGCATGGTACAAAGGCTGGCTGATCTAAAGCTTTTGAATTATGAAAAATACGGTGTAATAACATTAGAGGAAAGCGGTAAAAAATTGGGGGATTATCTTCTGAAGAGACATAATACTATAGAAGCCTTTTTAAAAATAATAGGAGTTCCTAAAGATTTTGTTTTTGATGATACTGAAAAAATTGAGCACACTATAAGTAATGAAACTTTAGAGCGTTTTAGCGATTTTACTTCATTTTTTAATAAAAATCCAAATGTACTGGAAGATTTTCTAAAGTTTTGTTCAAATAAAAAAGTTAATCTATAACAGATTAACTTTTTTTCCTGTAACTTCTTATATACTGATTAAAATTCCATTCACTTAAAAAGTTTTCAGCTGAATTATAGCCTGATAAATATAATTCTTTGGATTTTTCTTTACTTATATTAAATTCAGTAGTTTTAACCCCCATAGTTGGTATGTTAATGGTTCTAACCTTGTCTTTATTTGTGATAAATGTTTCATCACTGGTGTAAATAACAGAGTCCAGTAAATCCTTTGTAAATGTAAGTATGTTATTTTTTTTAATTTTACCAGGATCTGAATCAACTAATTTAAATCCTATTGTGGGCCATCTGGGTATTCCATCCACATCAAAAAGCCACACAGGAAAATTGCTAAATATTCCCCCATCAACCATATAATCTAAATTATCTTTATAATTCAATGTAACAGGCTGAAAATAGTATGGAAGGCTTATGCTCATTCTCACAGCTCTGGCTATACTAAACTCTTTTGCATCAATATTGTATTCCTTTAAATCATCAGGAAATATTACAGCTTTTTTTCTTGTAATATCAGAGATTATTACTTTTAGTTTGCAATTATTGGAACTGCATATATTTTTAAATTTAGTTCTTCCCTTTTTTTGAAAAAGATTATTTAGAAAAATTTCTATTTTATCTCCTGAATAAAAACCGTATTTTGTTAATAAATTAAATGTATTTTTTATGAATGAAATCTGTTTTAAACTTTTTCCATCTACAAAACTTAAATAATCTATTCCAGGAATTATTTCTTTTAATTCCTTACCTGTATAACCTACAGCCAGTAATGATGCTACTATTGCTCCTGCAGATGTTCCTGCTAGTCTCTGCCACTTAAAACCAGCTTCCTCCATTTTACAAACTGCACCTACAAATCCTATTGCCTTAACTCCTCCGCCCTCAAAAACCCCATCAGCATTCATAACTACTCCTAAAAAAGTTTATATATTAAGTATATGTAAATTATTTTAAAATGTTAGTTGTCCACTGATATTAACATATTATTATTAAAAAAACTAAAGCTCCCTATATGAATCATAGAGAGCTTTATTGTTATGCACTTTTAATTATTCTGCTTAATTGTTTCATTGGAAGCACAGCCATAATTGCAATACAAATGCCGCCTTCCACTGCCATAAATGGGCCATTTATCATTAATGAATAAACTGCAGGAGACATTCCATCTGGTGCAAAGCTTCCAAAGAACACCATGCCGGAAATAAAATGACATATGAATCTTCCTGTAACAGCTACAATGGTGCCTGTTATTTTCTTATTGGGAAAATATCCTGCCAGCCCTAATGCCATAAATGGCAGTGGATAGTCAAAAAGGACCTGTACTGGATGAAGAATGTAAGGATCAAATATCAATGTCAGTATACCATATAAAAATCCAGTTAAAAATCCCACTTCTGGTCCATACAAGAAAGCCATTAACAAAATTGGAATCATACTTCCAAGTGTTATACTCCCACCCTGAGGCAGATGATATATTCTAAATACCTTTAGAACACATGCTAATGCTAAAGCAACTCCAATTTGAGTAATTGTTTTAGTATCAAGCTTTATCTTTCTAACCTTGATAGCTGCTATTATTATAAGCAGCCCTGCTATTAAAGCAAATATTGATGTTGGATGCTTTAATATTTCTGAAATGTTTTTTGAAAATGCCATAAATAATACCTCCTATTTGCACTGAGGTACCTACGCAAAAAAACCGTATTCCAACGATGAAATACGGTGTAGTCTTAAAAGATTACATTACTTTCCTACGCTGGTATTATCCAGATCAGGTATAAGGGTTAACGAATAAGTCGTCTCTCAGCCAACCGGCACCCCCAGTACTTAATTAAATTATATGAATATTATACTGCTAAAGCCCCTATTTTTCAATAAAATCATGCAAAATTAATTTTTTTTTATGATTGATTTATGATAATGTCTTAATATACCACATATGATTATGTCCCAAATGCAAAAAATATAGTATAATGATACCTCAAGAGAATTGAGGTGGACATAATGAGAAAGGTAAATTTAACTATGAAAGAAAATGATAAATATACAACTATAAAGAAATTGGTCGAAACAAATGGAAACAAGAAGAGGGCATCCCTTTATCTAAGCTGCTCTATTAGACATATTAATAGAATGATCAAAGGATATCAGGAACAGGGAAAGGCTTATTTTATTCATGGTAATCATGGGAGAAAACCAGTCCATACACTTGATGATGAGACAAGACAATTAATTATTGACCTTTATCGTACCAAATACTCTGATGCTAATCTCACCCACTATTCTGAGTTATTAGAGAAGCATGAGCATATCAAAGTATCCATTAGCACCATCCGTTCAATCCTTATGCAGGAATTCATCCTGTCTCCTAAGGCTAAGCGTGCTACAAGGAAAAAGGTTAAAGCTCAATTAGAGGAATTGAAGAATGTAGCCAAATCTCCAAAAGAGGTTTCTAACATTCAGAATGCAATTATTGCAGCTGAAGATGCACACCCGAGGCGCCCTAGATGTGCTTACATAGGTGAGATGCTCCAGATGGATGCTTCACAGCATCTTTGGTTCGGTAAGAATAAAACCCAATTACACATTGCTGTAGATGATGCTACAGGTGCTATTATGGGAGCTTATTTTGACTCACAAGAGACCCTAAACGGGTATTACCATGTGTTACACCAGGTACTCACGGAACACGGTATCCCTTATATGTTATTTACAGATAGACGTACTGTATTTGAATACAAAAAGAAAAAGTCCCCTTCAGTTGAAGAGGATACTTTCACTCAGTTTAGCTATGCCTGTAAACAGTTAGGCATAGGAATTAAGACAAGCAGTGTTGCCCAAGCTAAAGGGCGCGTAGAAAGAATGTTTCAGACGTTACAATCACGCCTCCCTTTAGAAATGAGGCTAGCTTGTATCAGCACAATTGAGCAAGCAAATGAATTCTTAAACTCATACATAAAAGAATTCAATGCCCAGTTTGCTTTACCAGTTGATAATATCAAATCTGTCTTTGAAAAACAACTAGATATTGAAAAAATAAATTTAACACTTGCCGTATTAACCAGTAGGAAGGTTGATAACGGAAGCTGCATCAAATTCAAGAAAAGTTATTACCTCCCTATGGATTGTAATGGATATGCTGTACATTACCGAAAAGGTACTTCAGGTATGGTAATTCAAGCCTTTGATGGTGGAATGTTCTTTTGTGTTGATGAAAAGGTATATGCTCTAGATCTATTACCAGAACATGAACTTACATCAAAAAGCTTTGACCTTGCAGCTCCTGCGGGGCAACCAAAAAAACGTTATATTCCTCCAATGAGTCATCCTTGGAAACAAGCTTCTTTTGAACGTTATCTTAAAAAGCAGAAACATAGGCAGGAAAATATAGCATAAAAGTAAATGCCATAATATTACTATTCCTCCTTTTAAGTATAAAACTCAGAAGGCTTATTAAGCATACCCAAAATCCAGGAAAGCCTCATTATTTATTTTAGAAGTAAAACCTAACTAAAAAGCACCAGAAAACTGGTGCTAATGTTTTAAATATTTTGGGACATTTTCAAAAATGCTTGACATAAAATCATGCAAAATTAATTTTTTTTGTATGATTTTACAAAATTAATTTTTTTGAAGGAAAAGCCAGTAATTTATAGAATATAAATAAATGTGTACTTAACAAAGGCATACTACATTCTGTCCTTAAAAAATTGTTCTGGATTCCATGTCTCACTATATAGAAAATATATAATAAATTTAGATTGGAGGGGTTTAATGCTTAAGAATTATATGGAAATAGTAATAGACCAAGCATTGCCTGCTATTTTAAAAAAATATAATAACATTTGTACATGTGATAGGTGTATTGAAGATATAAAAGCTATAGCTTTAAACAAATTTATGCCATTATATGTTGTATCAGAAAAAGGTATAGTTTATTCTAAAATTAATCAGTTAAATATTCAGTTTGATGCAGATGTAGTTTCAGAAATAACTAAAGCCATTGAAAAAATATCCAAAAATCCAAGACACAACCGATAATTAAATCTAAAGAACAAAGATTAAAGATTAAAGAACAAATAATGAGGATTTTCTGCCTTAGCAGAAAATCTCTAATTTAAGTTTTGCCCAAGGGCAAAACAACAATCTTTGTTCTCTGTTCTTTGATCTTTCCTGCTTTAGTATAAGTATAGGGCTCTTTTATTCAATAGTGTTGATACGTTAGCAAATTCCCGTTAGGGACAGGCCAATTAAAACATATTCCAGCATTTCTCATACTTATATATGTATTTGGGATATTAATTTTACTTATGTTTCTATAAATATAATTTTCCATATCCATTGCATTCATACGTCCTGTGCCCACTGCTCTGGAATAAATATTTTTATGTGAATCCAGTGCTATAATAACACAGATTTTATTATTGCTGATATTAATGTAATTTATGCTTTGATCATGTACTCTCTTTTCGTTATGTTCAATGTTTCCGGCAATCCATTTACGTTCTTTATGCTATATAATTTCATTTAGTAAATCGCTATTTAAGCAAGCAAAAATACTGATGTTTCTACAGTTTTTTGAGAAGCTTAAATAGCTGATTTACTTTGAAATCTATTTAATTGGCTGCCTGCCGGCACAGGATTTTTGCAAATCTTTTTTTATCATCTAATAAAACTATAATTGAAACCATTTTTATTTATTAAAACCTATGATTCACTTAATTATTGAGTTTTTGGTTTTTCTGCAAAGAAAAACTACCTTATTTAATCTTTGTTCTTTAATCTTTGTTATTTATTTCAGCTCTCCTTTAATTGCCAGATAATTAAATATTTCGGTGAATAAATCTTTTGCAACAGGTGCTGCAACCTCACTGGCATAATAATTTGAGGCACCTGGCTCTTCAACGCTTACAAGCATTGTTATTTTAGGATCTGTAGATGGAGCCATACCTGCGAAGGATGACATGTATTTTCCAGCAGCATATGTTCCTGTTTTAGGATCTGCAATTTGTGCAGTACCAGTTTTGCCTGCAATGTCCAGATCTTTTACAAAAGCCTTTTGTCCAACACCTTCAGTAACAACTTTTACAAGATACTGACGCAGGGTTGCAGCTTCACTTGCATTATAAACAGTTTTTTTACCAAAGCTTGAATACTCCTTGTCTACTATTGTTTTACTATTTTCGTCTGCGTGAGTAATTTGCTTCATTACATGAGGTCTTATCCATGTTCCCCCATTTGCAACAGCATTAAATGCTGCCATATATTGAACCTGAGTAACTCCTAATCCTTGTCCAAAAGCTATTGTTGCTAAGTCAACATTATTAATTTTACTTTGATCTCTTAAAATACCTGCTGCTTCACCAGGTAAATCAATTCCGGTTTTTTGGCCAAAGCCCATTCTTTGGATAAATGGTATAAGCTTGTCCTTTCCTAACTTACTTCCTAATTCCACAAAGCCAACGTTGCATGAATTTTTAATTATATCACCAAAGCTTTCTGTTCCATGACCATTCAGATCCCAACAATTTATGGGTACTTTGTTTACTTTAATACTTCCATTGCATGTATAGGCATCATTTACTCCAATATTATTTTCTATTGCACATGCAGAAGTTATAACTTTAAAAATAGAGCCTGGCTCAAATGTATTCTGAACAGATCTATTCTGCCAAAGTGCAGCTGTATCCTTTGAATTTTTTGAACCAGCATATGGATTATTAGGGTCAAAATCCGGCTTGCTGGTCATGGCCAGGACTTCTCCATTTTTTGGATTCATCACTATTACACTTACTGATTTTGCATTATTATCCTTTAAAGCTTTTTCTGCAGCTGTTTCTGCATATTCCTGAATTGTTTCATCAATTGATAAAACAACATTTTTTCCATCTACAGGTTTTACATATTGAGAATCCTCATAAGGAAGCTGATTACTTTTTACGTCCTTTTCATAACTGCTTTTTCCCGGGATACCCATCATTTCTTTATTATATGCCTGCTCAACTCCTGAAACCCCAGTACCTTCAGAATTAAGGGTTCCTAATACACTTGATAAGAAATTGCCATTTGGATAAAATCTCTTTGTATCTGGTGAGATTACTATTCCTCTCACATTTAAAGCTTTCACTTTATCAACTTCTGACTTTTCAACCTGCCTTTTTAAAGTAGCAGAACTTGCAGGGAGACCATTTTTCAGAGTTGAATTAAAAATTTTTGTTATTTCTTTAGGCTTCATATTAAGTATGGAACCTAATTTAGCTGCCAGATCGTCAGCAGATATATTTTCAGAATTTAATGTTTGTCTTAGAGTCTTAAGATCCAGATCTATCTCGTAAACACCAGCGCTAACAGCAAGTTCATTGCCATTTCTATCCAAAATACTTCCTCTTTTAGGATTTATTTTAATTTCACTTTTTTGCTGATCATCAGCAATTGCTTTATATTTTGGTCCCATGCCAATCATAATATATCCCAGTCTTATTATAATTAAAAAAAATGCCATGCTTATGGTAAAAGCTACAACTAAGAATCTGTATTTTAATTTTGGTTTTTTGACTTTTTCATTATTTTTTGTTTTATTATTATTCATTGGAACCTCTTTTTCTTAAGCTATACAATAAAATTTTTGAATTAATATTCTTTTTTATTATATTATTATTTTACCATGTTGCAAATATTAAGCAACCGAAATTATTTAATGGGATAGAAAAATATCCCTTGAAGCACATAAAATGCCTCAAGGGATATACTTACCATATTATATTATCCAAAATACCGCTACTCTAATTTTGATCCCTATCTTATGATAGGTGGATGTCCTCACAAATGTCTCTATCGCCTTCAAAGCCAATTAAAAGGTCTCATAAGAAAGTACATATCCTCATTTAAATTTTGAACTTCCGTTTCTTTACTGTAGGTTCAAAATATAGAGCCCCCGAATATTTCAGAAATCCTATAACTTATAAAATGATTATAGCACAGCTATGTAAACATTTCAAATGGTAATTTACTGTTAAAATAAGAAAATATTATTTTCTAATGTAATTTTAATATATTAGTGGTTTAATATAATATGTACATTACTTATATAATTTTGGAGGGATACAAATGAAATTAATCGACATTATAATGCACTTAGACAAATATCTCAGCGTTATAATTAGTACCTATGGGGCATGGACATATGCTTTAATATTTATGATTGTTTTTCTGGAGACAGGATTGGTGGTTACTCCATTCTTACCAGGTGACTCAATTATATTCGCAAGCGGTGCTTTTGCTGCCATTGGATCCATGAATCTATTTACATTGTATATTCTTTTTATAGCAGCAGCAATTCTTGGTGATACTGCTAATTACTCTATAGGAAGGAAAATTGGAACAAAAGCCTTTGAAAAGGATTATAAATATTTAAATAAAGATTATTTAAACAGAGCTCATTCATTTTATGAAAAGCATGGTGCAATAACAATTGTTATAGCCAGATTTATCCCTATAATAAGAACTTTTGCTCCTTTTGTTGCAGGCATTGGAGAAATGCACTATACAAAATTTATTTCATATAATATGGTTGGCGGAATAATGTGGGTATCCGTATTTCTGTTTGGAGGATATTATTTTGGAAATCGTCCATTTATCAGAGACCATTTTTCATATGTGTTAATAGCTATTATATTTATTTCTCTTATTCCTGCTGTTATTGGGTTTATTAAAGGGAAAAAGAGCACACCTGAATGCGAAGATTAATCATAAAAAGTAGTAATATATATTACTACTTTTTGCTTTACAATGTATTTAATTCATATTACACTGTCCTGACCTGCAGCATCTTCTATGATGTTTATGATGATGTCTGTGTCTGGATCCTGAATCACAGTTACTGCCATTATTGCCCATTTGATTAAATCCATTTCCGAAACCCAGTAAAAGAAAAGCTAATACTATCAATATTATTCCATTGGACCCGCCGCCTTTTAACATGCCTCCAAGTAAATTCATTCCTCCTTCGCTGTTTAAAAAACTGCCAATAACATTACCCATAGCTCCCATATTGTTCATATTTCCTAAAGGGCTGCCCCCTGATCCATTGAACATATTTCCTAAGGGATTGCCGCCAGATCCATTGAACATATTTCCAAATAAATTATTAAGCTCCAACTCATTTACACCTCCAAATCCGTATTTGTATTTTTATTAAGGTTATTGCAAAATTAATGATGAAACTGTTAATAACTGCCTTGCAATAGGTGATTTTTTATATTCCATTATATGCTGGACTTGCATAATGTGAAACATTCAATAGAATATAATAGTTTTTTACTGTAAAATATATATGTAATATTACTAAATTGGAGATAGATTTTATTATGGCAAAAATTATGGAGGAAAGTTTAAGCAAACCAGTTACAACATACTTTATGGATATTGGATACAAAGTGAGGACAGAAGTTGATTACTGCGATATCTGTGCATTAAAAGAGGATAAATTAGTAATTATTGAACTTAAAAAGAATTTATCAGTGGATTTACTTGTACAAGCAGTAGACAGGCAGAAAATAACTGATTTTGTTTATATAGCTATACCAAAGCCAAAAAAATTTACTGTAAACGCTAAGTGGAAAAGCCTGTGCCACTTAATAAAAAGATTAGAAATAGGACTTATACTGGTTTCAATTACGGATAATGGATCATACATTGAAATTCCTATAGACCCTCTTCCATGCGACAGACTAAAATATATGCAGAATAATAAAAAAAGAAGAAATGGTATAATTAAGGAACTTAATGGAAGAAATATAGATTTAAATGTTGGCGGAAGCAGAGGCAGAAAGCTGGTAACTGCATATAGGGAAAGTTCCTTATACATTGTATGCTGTTTAAAAAAGTATGGTGCAATGTCACCAAAAGAACTTCGAAACTTAGGTTCTGATTTAAAAAAAACACAGTCCATTCTTTCAAAGAATTATTACGGCTGGTTTTCCAAAGTGGACAAAGGTATATATGCCTTAAGTAAGGAGGGTCAGCAGGCATTAATTGAATATAGTAATTTAGCAAAGCTGGATTATGAAAAATTAAATACTTTTAATAAGGATTAATATAAGGTTAGGAGGCTGTGAGCCTCCATTTAATCTTCAATAATTACTTTCCCAAATTTTCTTTTACCAACCTGAATAATATCATTGTTATTTAAATTTAATGTAGTAAACTCCTTTATCTGGTTATTGTTAATCTTTACACCGCCCTGGATAATTAATCTTTTTGCTTCATTTTTTGAAGAAGCAAAGTTAAATCTAATCATTACATCTATTATGCTTTCGCCGCCCATTAGCATTAATGCTGGCATTTCCTCAGGTATTTCATTTCTTTGAAATACACTTTTAAAATTTTCCTCAGCTGATTCAGCTTCATCCTTACTGTGATACAAAGAAACAATCTCCCTTGCCAAAAGCATTTTTATGTCCCTTGGATTTTTTGTTTCATTTTCCAGATGTTTTTTAATTTCATCTATATAATCCGGGTGTAAGTCAGTTGTTAATTCAAAGTATTTTATTATTAAATTATCTGGTACCTTCATTACTTTTTCATAAATAGTATCAGGATCTTCATTTATACCAATATAATTTCCAAGGCTTTTACTCATTTTGTCTTTTCCATCAATACCCTCTAAAATAGGCATGAAAACAGCTATTTGTCTTTCCATATTATATTCTTTTTGAAGAGTTCTGCCCATGAGAATATTAAATCTCTGATCAGTGCCCCCAAGCTCAATATCAGCTTTTATATTAATAGAATCATAGGCCTGCATTAAAGGATAAAAGAACTCATGGATACCTATACTCTGTTCATTTTTAAATCTGTTTTTAAAATCGTCCCTTTCAAGCATTCTGGCAACAGTGCATTTTGATGCTAATTCAATAACATCCTTAAATGTCATTTTGCCTAGCCATTCACTATTAAACCTAACTTCTGTTTTATTTTTATCAAGTATTTTGAAAATCTGTTTTTCATAAGTTTTAGCATTTTCAATAACCTGCTCTCTTGTTAACTGCTTTCTGGTTTTTGATTTTCCTGTTGGGTCTCCTATCATACCTGTAAAATCTCCAATGATTATAACAGCTTTATGCCCTAAATCCTGAAGCTGTTTTATTTTCCTTAGTACAACAGCATGACCTAAATGAATGTCTGGAGCTGAAGGGTCTAATCCCAGCTTTATAGTGAGAGGCCTGTTTTCTTTATAGGATTTTGCAAGTTTTTCTTCAAGTTCATTTAAATTAATTATTTCATCTGCACCTTTCTTAATTATCTTAATTTGTTCTTCAATGTTTATCATTTTAATTCCTCCCTGCAATTTAATTTTAAGAAATAAAAAGCCCCCGTCCTTATATATTCATACAAGGACGAGAGCTATATACCCGTGGTACCACCTTAGTTTATTAATATTTCGCAATATTAACCTTTTCAAGTACAATGCAAAAAAACATATACTCTATCCTTTTAACGGTGGAAAGGATCCGTCAGCAGCCTACTTCCTGCAATGCAGGTTTTGGTGTGATGCTCAGAGATGTATTCAGATTACCATTACTTTTTCCCTCTCAGCTACTGGGAATTCTCTGTATAAGCTTTGATATCTTACTCTTTCTCTTCTCAGCTTTTAGTAATTCTTTTATATTATGTTAACAAAAATGTATTGCTATGTCAATAGAGTCATATTACATAATTAAAGCAAACTTTGAAAAACTTCTGGTCTTGGTGATGGGATAACCTCTTTATTTATAAACATTCCTGTATCTCCTGCCGCATTTGCCCCAGCTTCAACAGCAACCTTTACAGCACTTACGTTTCCAGTTAAAGTAACATAGGATTTTCCTCCGATACCAATTCCTAATCTTACTTCTATTAATTTTACCTGAGCAGCTTTAGCTGCCGCATCTGCAGCAATTATAGAAGCTGCAATGCTATAGAATTCAATGATTCCAACTGAATTTACAGATCCAATTTCAGTGCTGCAGTTTATAGCTTCTATAAGATCAGGATGAACATTAGGTATAAGAAGATGATCTACAATAAAGTGGCCGCCTTCACTTATTCCTGATGCTATTGAGGATTTAACTGCCCCTACTTCACCAGTAATTAAAATAATATATTTGCCAGGGCACACAGGTTTTGAAAAAATAAGCTGTACTTCTGCAGCCTTAAGCATTTTATCTGCAGTGGCAATTCCCTTTGCAATGCTGCTTAATTCAATTAAACCAATAGACCTTATCACTTTATCACCTCATTACTTTAGCTTTTAATAACAATGTTTTCGCCCACACTTATTACAGTACCGTCAATACTTGCATGAATATTAGCTCCCATATCTTCATATTTTACAGAAGCTATAAGCTGTCCCTTTGTAACAGTATCTCCAGCATTAACAACAGCATTGGCAGTCATACCAATATGCTGTTTTAATGGAATTGAAACTTCGGCTGGAATGTATTCCTCTGCTTCATTAATATTTTTCATAGTATAGCGGGATACATTAAGCCTTCCAACAAGTCTTGACACATCTATCTGTTTATAATCCATGTAATCTCTTGTGTTATATTCTTTAGATTCCGCTGAATATTTTATTCCTTTTTTCCTTAACTCTCCTTTTAAGAATACATTAATTCTTCTAGGAGATAATCCCATTGGGCATGCATACATCTCACATATGCCGCATTCAGAGCATATTAGAGCTTCCTTAAAATTCTCTCCATAATCATCTGTAGTTGATATGGCTCTCATTATTTTGTGAGGTCTTAAAGGATGTCCAAGAAGGTGTCTCGGACACATCTCTGTACATGCTGAACATTGTATGCATGCAGATTTTGCTCTGTTAATCAAATGTTCTATTGGAACTTGTCTTTGAGTTACCAGATAGTGATCTTCAGGTAAAACAATTATACCTCCATCTGTTTTTGTTATAGTCCTTTTTCCTATATCATCACCTGATATTAATCTGCCCATCATTGGGCCTCCCATTATTATGACAAAATCCTTAATAGATGCACCTCCGGCAGCTTTTATACATTCCAATACTGATGTTCCAATAGGTACCTTTACAATCTTAGGGCTGTTTACTTCTCCCAGTACGGATACATATTTTTCTGTAACAGGTAATCCATTCATTGCTTCATATATATTTAATACTGTTCCAACATTGTTTACTACTGCCCCAACATTCAGAGGTATTCCTCCAGGAGGAATTACCTTTTTTGTAACATCGTTTACCAGAACATGTTCATCACCTGCAGGATAAATACTTTTTAAATAATGAAGCTTTACTTTTGAATTTAAATCTTTTATAGCTTTATTTAAAGCCTCTATTTCGTCTATATACTTTCTCTTTAAAGCTATAACTGCTTTATCTGCCCCAACTTGTGCGGAAACAGCCTCTGCAGCTTTAATTATCTCATGGCTGAAATTTCTCATAATATATTTATCTGTCTGCAAAAGAGGTTCACATTCCGCAGCATTTATAATAAAGTATTGTACTTTACAGTTTAATTTTTTATGTGTTGGAAATCCAGCCCCGCCTGCACCTACTACACCGGCATTATAAATCTGCTCTAATAAATCCATTAATTACACCACTCTTTCAAAACTAGATAATTCTAAAGGAGTCAACCATTGTACATCTTCTTTGTCTTGTAAATGTTGATGCATTTGTAAGCCCTTCACCTGTAGGTCCTGCTATAGTGAATGTTGTCCAGCCTTCCCCTCCAAATCCTATTCCAGCATAAGATGGTGCATTTTTAACAAAAATTGTTGTTTCAATAACTTTTGCCATTTTAGTTAAATTATCAACATTTTTTGAATGCATCATTGCTGTATGTCTGTTCCCATGTTCATCAAGTAATGCAGTGTCAATAGCTTCATCCACATCCTTAACTTTAACAATTGGAAGTATGGGCATCATCATCTCCACCTGTACAAAAGGATGTTCATTAGGTACTCTTGTAATGAGACATTCAACTCCCTTTGGAGCAGCTATACCAGCAGCCTCCAGTATTACACCAGCATCTCTGCCTATATAATTTTTGTTAGGTGAAAATTTCTTTTTACCCTCTTTTTCATTTTCTATTAATACTAAAGAAGCAACTTTTGCTGTTTCTTCCTTGGATAGTTCATAAACATTGCCAAGACTATTCATTTCATTAATTAATTTCTCATAAACTGATTCAACAACAATGGCTTCTTTTTCTGCTATGCATGGTAAATTATTGTCAAAACAGCAGCCTGAAATAATATCCTTTGCAGCCTTTTTAATATCTGCAGTTTCATCTACAACTACAGGTGGATTTCCTGCACCAGCTCCAATTGCCTTTTTGCCAGATGATAAAACCTTTTTAACTATGAAAGGTCCCCCTGTAGCAACAATCATTCTTACTTTAGGATTATTTATCATTGCATCAGTACTTTCAATTGAAGGCTTTTTCACAGTGGTTATTAAATTTTTGGGGCCCCCTGCTTCATCTATTGCCTTATTCAGCAGCTTTACACACGTAAGACAGCTCTTTACTGCTCCAGGATGAGGTGAAAACACTACTGTATTGCCTGAAGCAATCATTCCTATGCTGTTACATATAACAGTAGCAGCAGGATTTGTAGAAGGTGTAATGGCACCTATAACTCCATATGGTCCCATTTCTATTAAAGTCAAGCCTTTATCCCCAGTAATTGCTGTGGTCTTCAAAATTTCTGTTCCTGGAGTTTTATTTGCTGTAAGCTTTAATTTTAAATATTTATGATCTTTCCTTCCCATTTTTGTATCTTCCACACATATATCAGCAATTTCCTTAGCATTGTCTAAAATAACTTTTCTCATAGCAGAAATAAGCTTTTCTCTTTGCTCAAGGCTTAATTTAGAAAGTTCTTTCTGGGCTTCTGCCGATGCATCTACAGCACTATTCATATCTTCGAAAATTCCATCTGATTTCACAACATTTAAATCCCTTTTACTTATTTCCTGAAGCACCCTCTCAATAATGAGATTAACCTGTTCACTATTCTGCTCCATTGCAGATCATCTCCTTAAAAATTTTATATCCATAGTAGCAGACTGACATATCCTCTTCTACAGTTCCACCGCTTACTCCAATAGCTCCTAATAATTTATCATGGAAGAAAAGAGGTACTCCTCCTCCAAAAGTAATCACATTATCTAAATTATTAATTCCATAAAGCTGTCCATCTGGTTTAGATTCATCATGGAGTTTCTCTGTCGGAGTTTTAAATGCTATAGCAGTATAGGCCTTCCTTTGAGCTATATCTACACTGGCAAGTAAAGCATTATCCATACGTTCAATAATTATTGGATTTCCTGAATTATCGCTGATGCAGATTACCACTTTAACATTTATTTCATTTGCCTTATCTATGCAGTGTTTAGTTAGTATTTCTGCTATTTCTCTGTTAAATCTGCCAGATGCGTTATTTTTAACCCTGTCTATTACAGCCTTTTTTATATTTACATAATCTTCATATCTGGCCAGAGCATAAACAGCATCTGAAAGTCTGTTTACATATTTTAAAAGATATTGATTTATAGTGTAGCTTTCTTCAAGTTCAACAATATATCTTTCTGCACATCTTATTTTTGTTCTTGCCACATCAAGTGCCCCTGATACTGTGCAGCCTCCGGGAAGAATAAATCCCTTAAATGATGGAATGCTTTCGTAAAGCTTATCAATTAAATTTTCAAGACATACAACATAATCATTATTTATTCTTTCTTTATAGCTTTCACAGCCAAGAGATGCTAGTTCAGCTGCAACTTCAAATAGGGATTTCTGTATATAATTTATTGCACTTATAACATCCTTCTCCTTTGAAAGGCTTTTTGCAAAACCTATAGAGGAATTGAATTCATCAATAGTTCCATATGCCCATACCCTTAAGTCAGCTTTTGATGTTCTTGTTCCCCCAAGCAAGGAAGTTTGTCCCTTATCCCCAGTTTTAGTGTAAATCTTCATTTTATCATCCTCCATAGGAAGTAATTTTTAATTATCAACTTCTATATAATCTACTATTCCTACAATGGAAGCATCTATAGGTGCAACTCTATTATCCTCCAGCATTCTGGCTCCGCTGCCGGTTATAATAAGCACTTTTTCTCCTATGCCTGCACCTACAGTATCAACAGCTACAAACATACTGCCGATTTCGTTTTCATGTTCATCTAATTTTTTTACTATTAATAGTTTGCACCCAACCAGTCTGTCATCCTTATGAGTTGAAACTACATTGCCAATAACTTTTCCTAAATACATATTAAAACTCCTTTAATTGTATTTTATTTTTATTTTTTCATTTTCTATATAATCCCTTGCAAGAGGAGTTATTAATGCATCTTTTGATATTATAACTTCCTTTTCTCCTTTTAGTGGTAAAAGCTCACCCATGGTAATAACACCATTTAACTTAAGGCTGCTGTCCTGCTCTTTAATTTCACATTTTTTAATACTTTCATCTTGTTTATTATTTTTTCTGGATGATAAATTAAGTTCATTATCCATTATGCCTTTTAGCTGCTTTGAGTTAATAAGTGTAACACCAAAGCTTTCAAGCCTGCTTAGATAACCCATAAGCATTTTGTTGTATTCCATATTAGCTGTGACACCCATGGACTTTAACACTTCACATTCAGGGTCACAGCTGTCTTTTACAGCTATAATTTTTTTGTTACGCATTAATGCTTCTGAAATTCCAGTGGTAAGGTAATTATCTCTAATACCGAGAGCAGTTTTTGCTAAAGTGTTTCTTGTTAAAACCGGTATTAAAATTAAATCTGAATTATTAATGGCATTTACTATGCAGCTTTTTTCATTTAGAACTTCTAAGTTTAAATCTTTTGTGTAAATTTCAGGTATTACTTTCTTTGCAGAATCAGACATTACAGCAGTGTATTTAATAAGTTTGTATTCATTTAAAACTGAAAAAGTTTCCTTTATATTTACAGCACCGCCGCTTATAAACAGTAATACCTTTTTATCCAGTCTTTTTAAAACTTCAGCAGTAATTTCCTTAATTAATTCACTGATTTCCAAATTAATTCACCTCTTTTACACTCATGGCTATACCAATTGGTGTTACTAATAATGGATTATAGGGCTTAAAGGTTTTTATGGAAGTATATTTTTCTATTACATCTTCTACGCCCTTTAAACAGCAGGTTCCTCCAACCAGATAAAGTTCATTTACATTATAAGGAGCAATGTGTTTTAAAATAATAGAAGCCATTTTTTCTATAACTGGTCTTACCATGGGAAACACCATATTGTAATTTTTCTCATTTACTTTAAATTTCTCAGCCTCATCATAATCCATATCCAATGCTCCTGCAGTGACTAAAGTCAAATGTCTTCCTCCTGTTGCCTCGTCACCAGAGTACACAACTTCACCATTTTCTATAACAGATATACCCGTTGTTCCTCCTCCAATATCAACTACAGCCCCATCTTTTGTGCCAAGAAGTAATGATGCTGCAGTAGGTTCATCTATTACGTTATTTACAATGAAACCAGCTGCTTCAACCACATTTTTTATTACTTTTACATTACCATCTATTATTCCTGGTGGAATTGCTGTAGCAGCATATTGCAATTCAGTTCCCAATTGTTTTTCAATTTTTTCCTTTAACATTCTTACAATTTGTACAGATTTTAAATATTCTACTACAATACCATCCCTTACCACGTCTGCAGCATATAGTGCTCCTGCAACAGGTTTATTTTCCTCATTTAATACTGCTATGGCTATATTTGCAGTTCCAAGATCAATGCCGACTTTTAATTTTTTATAGTCAGTACAGGCTTTGGGATTATCAATACATTCTTCCATTTCTCTAATTGTTTCATTTGCATTTTCAAACATAATTTTTACCTGCTCATCCCATAAATTCTTACAAATGTACCATTTCTCATTTCTGCTGCATTAGCTTCATCAGTGTCTATATGTAATTCCAATGCAGACTTACCATCTGATCTTACTAATACATTTTTAAATATCAAAGATTTATCACCATTTTCTGTTTCCATATCAACATAGTCACCATTTTTAACACCATATCTGTTTAAATCATCCTGTGTCATGTGAACATGCCTTAAAGCCACTATGACTTTATTTTGTAAAATCAGCATTCCTTTAGGTCCAATAACTGTTACACTGCCGGAATCCTCCGTATCTGTTGAATTTCTTGCAGGAGCTTTAATTCCTAATGTAAAGGCATCAGTTCTGGATATTTCAACCTGGGTATACTTTCTTACAGGTCCAAGTATCCTCACATTTGGAAAGCTTCCCTTTGGACCTGATATGCATACAGTTTCGTTAGCTGCATACTGCCCAGGCTGATTTACTTTGCTCTTAACAGTTAATTCATATCCCTTGCCGAATAAAGTCTCCAAATCATCTTTAGTTAAATGAATATGCCTGTTTGATATGCCAACAGGTATGGAATAGCTTTTGTCCTTAATTTTTGATTTTCTTGAAATCTCAAAGACAATATCTTCTATAAGTTTTTTATCATAATCTGTCATTTATAATCACCCTCATTATTGTTTATAATGAATACATAGTTTTCTTGGCATACCTTTTTTTCTGGGACATTTAGGATCTCCGCATAGATTGCACACTTCCTGAACCTTTTCCACTTCAGCTTTATGATCTATTCCCACTGTTTCCTTTGTGGATATTAAATTATCAGTACTCTTGGAAGGCCTTGGTATAATAAGTGTGCTGTAAATTTTACCTATAAGTGGAGCACTGACTTTAGCAGAGCTTACTGCTGCAGTCACTGCTGAAACATCACCTGATATCTTTACTGTTACAAGGCCAGACCCCCTTGTGAGTTCATATCCAACTAAAGAAACATTTGCTGACTTTAAACATGTATCTGCCGCAGTTACTGCTGCCACAAGTCCAACAGTTTCTATTAATCCCAGGGCATCTCCATTCATTGTATTTACCCCCCTTATTCATGTTTTTTTAATACTTCTATTATTTTCAGCTTAATGTTCTCAACCAGGTTGTCTAAATCCGGGGAAGTAATATCCTTAAAAGGCATTACTTTATATAGTCTTGCTGCATTATTACCGATTTTTCTAGCCTTAGTTATTTCATAATCTTTTAGGGAAGTATCTATAATTGCATTGTTTTCTTTAAGCTTAGTATAATGTACAATTACTCTGTTATTTGAAAATCCCAGGGCTACACCTAGTTTAGACTGCTGACTTGCCCTATGTGTGGTACTTGTTAAATCCTTGTTATTAAGGTTAAAAATTTCATAAGGCAGTTCTTCTTCCTCAATACCAGCAAGTATATTTTTAAGTAAAACATTATCTACATTATCAGTTATAACGTTTATGCAGGGTTTGCTGCTTAAATTCTCCATATTAATTACCTCGCAGACTATTATAGTAAGAAACTACCAGTCCAGTTGCCACTGCATTTCTTGGCCCCTCTATTCCTCTGATATTTCCCCTTCCGCATACTATACTATAATGTGAAAGTTCATCAGATATCATATCTGGTATTTCAAAGTCAAGAGATGAACCGCCAACCAATACAACGAAATCAATTGCTCTTAAGTTATGATTAGGAGCAACATCTTTTAAAGCTCTTAATATATTAGTTAAAAAAACCTTCTTTTTTGCTTCCCTTCTCACCATTCTTATTTTTTCCATGGAATGCTTTGTTGGTATAGGAATCATCTCATTTTCCTTTACAACCACATTTCTGGCAAAAAGGGAAGGATTTAATGGGGTTTGGAAGAAACATACTGATCCATCCTCATATCTTATATTGAACAGGCTTTCAACTTTAGCTAAAGGATACATTTTAATATCTTCAGCTAAATTATAATCTTCAAGACCAAGTTCAGATTTAATTAATAATGTTACCATTTCACCTGCACCTGCATGGTGTACAGAAATTACTTTTCCTTCTTTGCTGATATATGCAGAGTCTGAAGATCCGCCGCCAAGGTCTAATATTATAAGAGGCTTATCTGTTCCAGGTGTGGTTAAAGCTCCTAATACAGCCATGTCTGCTTCTACTCCGCCTATAATCACCTTAACATTAGTTTCTTTATTTAACTCTTCAGCTATTGATTCCATTGGAAGTTTACTTGTTTTAACCATAGCTGCAAGAGCTACTGCATTTTCAAGAGAAAATTCACCAGCAAGACCTCCATGTACTTTTTGAGGAACGAATGTATCCACTGCAAGAATATCCTGTATCTTTATATCAGAAATATCCTGACTTGTAAGTTCACTCATAACCTGCTTAACTCTCTCAAGCATTCCGCCCACATTAGTGCCTGATTCACCATAAACATCTTCAACAGGGTATATGGATTCCAAGGACTTCATTATTTTTTCCGAGCCCTCTTCAATGCCTACTGAAACCTTATTTTTCCCGCAAAAAACTAAGTTACCTGCAGGAATAACTCTCTCTTTTACATCCCCTTCAGGTGTCCTGATTACAACAGCAGACCTATTTCCAATTAATGCCCTTGCTATTGGGATCACATGTTTAGTTTCTTCTGGAGTGAGATTAAATATTGTGGCAAGTCCATATGGATTTGAGAGCACTTTAATAGATGTACCTTTAGCAGCAACTTCAATTGCAGCTGTCATTCCCATTGGTACTTTATCAATATAAGACACTTCATCTACAATGGGCATTTTAACAATTAACCTATTGGATATTATTACTCCATCATCAGCCTGAACTATAAGTCCTTTAATTTTAACTTTGTTTTCCAGGGCATCATTAATTCTTTTTGCTGCAGTTTCAAAATCTATAGATTCTGGTATTACACAGATAACTTGATCTTCACTATGGATTCCAGGCAGTTCATCCATATAAATAGTCTTCCCTACACCTACTCCTATTCCGCCAGGTGTATCAGGATTATGTCCAATCATGGTAGATTCAGTAATAATTGTTTCAGTTATTGTCTCCATTGCAACATCACCAATTACTGGTGTGGCCTCATTTAAACATATACAATTTAAATCTTTTATTTCTTTATTTATGTTTTTTAAAGCCTTATTCAGAGCCTTAACTATACCAACTGTATTTTCTAAAGTACCTTTTATTCCAGTGGTTTTTACCAGACTGCTGGCTAAAAAATTTAAACTTTTTTCCACATCTGCAATGGCAACCTCTGTTGTGGAATTACCTATATCAACACCTGCTATTAATCTCAAAATGACCACCTCAATATCTATAATGTTTTCTCCAGTTTAATGATTATTCATCACTAAACTGGAGAACAAACTAATCTAAACCTTCAATCTTCCTCTTTTTTCATAAACATCAGCTGCTTCTCTTACAAGTGCTGAATTTATTTTCGCATTATATTTATTCTCCAGCTCATCAGCAATAGCCAGAAGCTCTGTTTTTGTTGATCTGTAAGGTCTTAATGAATTATATATCTCAAGAACCCTGTTATCAGGGATTATTGTTAACTCTGCAGCTCTCCTTAAGTTTACAGCAAATTGCGGTCTGCCCACACTTTCTGCAATCTGTGCCTGATATTCTAAAACATCAGCAGTTATTTTTATATCATCAGCAGTTGTGCTGCCATTTAGTACGCTTTCAATTGTAATATCATCTAAGCCTTTTCCCGTTTTTGTTTTAACTAAATCTTTGCTGTTTTTTGCAAGGGGATAATCCTTTGCTGTTAATCTTTTACTGCTGCAATTTGCCTTTGGTTCTGCCTTAGCAGTATCATTAAGGTTCCCCATGGATTTTAAAACCTCTTTTACAAGTTGTTCTATATTAACATTATCAGCCATATTCTCACCTCTTATTTAAAAATAACCTTTAACTCTATAGGTTTAGCGTTAGCTACAACATGTTCAGTTTCTTTTATGTGAAGTATTGCTGCTTTAGCTTGATATTTAGGTCGTGCCATTTGGTCATTTCTTACAGGAACTGGATCAGGTGATTCTCCCTTTGCATACTTTGCAGCATTCTTTCCTATGGCTCTGAAAGTTTCTAAGTCGATAAGCGGGGCTTGGGAAAATAACTCCAGATTATTTAATGGTTCCAGGTCTTTTTGATGAATTACAGTTGTTCCTTTTGACTGAATACCTATACCTATTCCTGATCCGCTGAGTACTGCAGCATCATGGCTCATAAATGCAACGTCTGATGTACGAAGGACTCTGATAACTCTAGGAACTAAACCTTCTTCTTCAATACCTGCCATTACTTCTTTTAATACTTTATCATGAGGTATTCCAACAATAGTCTGCCTTTGATATATTCCGAAAGCAGGAGCAATAGCTATAACAACCTCATCACTTCTTGTGCCGGCTTTAGCTTCACCTGCTTCTTTTAATTCCATGCTGCCAGTAACTGAATTACCTAAACTTAAATTTGGTATATCCTTGCTCTTTTCAGAGCTTTGAAGCTGTTTTAAAACTTCACTGGTTATTGCTTTTATAAGATCCTCATTAGATACAATATTCATACAAATATCACTCTCCAAACTACATTTTATCAGGATCAAGAGCCTGATTGATGTTCTTTATTTCTTCCCATCTCTTACCTTCGACTCTGTAACCTGTACCAGGACCTGTATAATCATTTGGATAATTGACTGCTGTAATTACGTTGAAGTCTTTATCAAAAATTGATGATGTATGCAGGTAATCGCCAGCTACCCTTTGCTTTAACATATTTAAAACTCTTCCCGCAGTATCTTCATAACCGCCCTTTACTAAAGCTTTAACTATATCAAGTCCTGTAGCACTACTGCTAAATAGCTCCTGAGCTGCTTTAAGATCTTCTACAACATTCCTTGGAGGCATGTCCTTGCTTCCATGAGCATATGTTGCAGCTTCAACTTCTTCATCAGTAATTGCGGGAAGTCCTAAATTTTTAAATACAGCCTGAAGTGTCTTTGCAGCTTTATTTCTAATAGCAATTGCATCTTCTTCTTTTATTGGTCTTAAACCACCATCAACTTTTAAATCTCTTTGTAATACCAGGTAATCATCATAATCATCACAGTCAAAGTTTGAACCAGCAAACATATTATCATAATTTGGCTCTGCAGCATATCCTGAGAAGATAAAATCAGTACCAGGTAAAAACTGCATCATTGTTCTGGCAGTCTTTCTGATTTGTGAATGAGTAAATGTCTGATCATTACCAGTGCATGTCTCCAGATCAAGCATTGCACTAATCAGGTTTTCTCCAAGTACTACTCTGATACCGCCTGATACACCAGCTGGTACTCCTATGCAGCTTATTGAACCATTCTGAAGGCCTTGTACACCTGCTCCTTTTGTTATCATAATGCATCTGGCTTCAAGGTATAACATTGATTTGCCTTCTGCATAGCCCATTTGAACTTCTGAACCTGTACCAGAAGTAAATCTCATTTTTAAACCTCTTGATGCATATGCAGATGCTAAGAATGATTTTGACCAAGGAGTATCATCACCATCTACAAATACCTGTTCAGTTCCATATACTGATATAGTTTCTGCATATGATGTAAAGCCCTTCATGCCCAGCTTTAATTCTGTTGCTTCTTCAAGTGCACACTGCGTTAGGACTCCTCCTCTTGCAGTTTGTGAACCAATAAGTAAAGCCATGGCATTAAATGGAGCATATCTAACTATTCCAACTGTAGTTTCCATTTCATCAAAGCCTCTGATACCAGCTTCTGCAGCATCTGCAGCTATAAGAACAGGATTATCACGTAAATTGGTAACGTGACATTGATTTGAAGGCATTTTTCTTGCTCTCATCTTTTGCAGTGCCATCATCATTTCAACTACATTTAATTTATCAATTACATCAACCAATTTTGCTGGTGTAATTGAAGTAGCTATTTTTATAATTTCATTTCTTGGTACATTTATATCAGTTAACATTCTGGCAATTTTAAGAGAATCAATTGCCATAGATTCTTCAGCATTTTCTATGTTAATAGCATGATCTGCAAGGAATATATCAATGAAATCAAAATCTTCCCTTTTTTTGCCATCCATTTCAACTATTTTACCATTTTCAATTTTGATACTAGGTTTAGGATCATTTGGACTTCCTATGGCAATCATACCAACTTCAGGCCAGTCTTTAACAAATCCATCTTTATTTATATCTCTAGCTTCAAGAACTTCAAAACGTTTAGATCTTTTCATATAATATCCCACCCTTCATATCCTAAATATACGGCTGGGTTGTGGAGGCAGGTTCATCGCCAAGAGCTCCTAACAATTTTTTCCCAACTTCTCTTCCGGCTATTACAGCTTGTCTAACAGCACCTGAATCACCAGTAATGCACAGGATTACCTCGTTAGAATGTGATGTCCCATGTGCTGGGCTTGAATAAGAAACCACTTCAACATTTGCAGTTTTTACTGCAGTATCAGCCATCATTACACCTATAGCTGCCGGAGCGCCAATTACCAGTCCGCAGGCTTTACCAACTGGTGAGCCAAAAGCTTTATTTACTGCAAAGCTGGCTCTGGCTGTATATTGAAGTTCAAGGTGTCCTGCTTCATTTCCCCAGACATCACCAAAGGTTCTTGGCAGTTCTTTTAAAGTAACTTCTACTGCTCTTCTGGCATCAGATACATCTTCAGCTCCTAAGATAATTAAGCATCCATGTCCAGCCCCGCCTTTTGTATCTCTTGGCATCTCTATTGAAACGACTTCAGTATTGGTAGCCTTTATTGCTTCATCAACTGCAAGTATATGCGGACCTGCACCAGTTCTGGCTCCTATAACTCCTATTGAATGATATTTTGGATCTATTCCCATTTTATCATGTAACGCTGGATCGATATTGGCTATAACAATTCCAATAGTGTCTCCTATAGATGTACCTACAAATTCTGTTAGACCTGGTGATTTCATAGAATTTACCTCCCCTTTTACTTCCTCAACGGATTTTTTTTCAGTTTCACATTTAGAATTTTCATCTTCTGGATTAGAAACCTTGCTTGCTATGCTGTTAATCATTTCAGTTAATGCTTTGGGATCAATTTCATTTTCCCCCAGGGATTTTTTTACTTCCTCATAAACTTTTTCTAATATTGAATTATCCATTTACATCTACTCCTTCTTTTATTCAACCTTTGGGAGTATTTTTTCAACATCTGTATGAGGCCTTGGAATAACATGAACTGAAATAATCTCGCCAACTCTTTTAGCAGCAGCTGCGCCAGCATCTGTAGCAGCCTTAACTGCTCCTACATCACCTCTAACCATTACAGTTACAAGCCCTGCACCTATTTTCTCGTATCCTATTAATGTTACATTGGCAGCCTTTACCATTGAATCTGCTGCTTCAATTGCAGCTACTAATCCTTTAGTTTCAATCATTCCTAATGCTTCTTGTCCCATATTGACACCTCCATATAATTTATTAATTTTATTATAGTATTTAAATGTCCATAATTATCTGAATATTTTGATATGTTAACGTTTTATTTTGACTTTAATTTTAGGGAATATTTTGACTTATTCTAGTAATTTATTTACAATGTAAATATACAGATTATTTTATAATAAAAATAAATGTATAATTAGGAGGTAGATTGATCTTGGCAGATACTGAAATATTTAATCTTAATCAAGTGGTTGATTTAAGCACCTTACAGGACATTCAGGATAAATTTGCTAAAGTTGTAGGACTTTCATCAGTAATTGTGGATGAAGATGGTGTTCCTTATGGAACTCCAAGTAACTTTACAAAATTTTGTTTGTTAATCAGAAGTTCAAAAGAAGGAAGAAGGCGCTGTTTCAAAAGTGACGGGGAATCTGGTAATTTAGCCATGAAAGCCGGCAAGCCTCTTATTTATAACTGCCATTCCGGATTAATTGATTTAGCTTCACCAATAATAGTTAATAATAAATATATGGGGTGCATGCTTTGTGGACAAGTATTATCCGATGACTTTGAAAATAAAAAAAGGGTAGATTTTAAAAGGCTTTCCAAAGAGCTCAGTCTGGATGAAGATAAGCTTAGGGAAGCTTATTCTGAATTAAATACATTAAAATATGAAAAAATTAAAGATGCATCTGAATTCTTATTTTTATTTACTAACCTCATAACCAAAATGGGAATGGCAAATATAACCCAGACAGCTTTATTAGAAGAAATTCAGCAGAAGATGAAATTAACTGAGCTAATTAAAAATATGGAACTAAAATCACTGCAGTCTCAAATAAATCCTCATTTTTTATTTAATACTTTAAATGCTATTGCAAGAATAGCATTAATTGAAAACGCTCCCAATACAGAAGAACTTATTTACTCATTGTCAGATATATTAAGATATAGTGTAAAAAACATAGACAAAATGGTTACTGTAAAAGAAGAAATCGATAACATTAAAAAGTATCTTCACATACAGCAGACAAGATATGGTGATAGAATGAGTTCAAGCATTATAATAGATAACAACATTTTAAAATATAAACTGCCTGCCATGACCCTTCAGCCAATAGTTGAAAATTCAATTATTCATGGCTTAAAAGATAAGAAAGAAAATGGCCAGATTAAAATTATTGGCAGACTGTCTAAAAATAAAACTATTATATTTGAAATTTATGATAATGGAATTGGAATTGATAATGAAAAAATATACCGTCTACTGGACATATATAGTGAAGATTCTGGTTTAAAGGGACTTGGGATATATAATGTAAACAGTAGAATAAAGCATTTATTTGGCAGTGAATTTGGCATATCAATTGAAAGTGTTAAAAATCAGTACACCAGAGTCTTAATAAATATACCCTGTAGCAAATAACCAAGGAGGGTAAAATGTATAAACTTTTAATTGTTGAAGATGAAGCTCTTGAGAGAAGAGCATTAAGAATTATAATAAACAAAAATTTTAACGACATTGATATAATAGGTGACGCTAAAACAGGACTTGATGCTGTAGAGCTTGCCAGGAAATTTAAGCCTGACATCATTTTAATGGATATTGAAATGCCTGAGGCCAGCGGACTTGAAGCTCAGGAAGCCATAATAGAATTCCTTCCCAATGTTACTACCATAATTCTTTCAGCCTATGATAATTTTCAGTTTGCGCAGACAGCCATAAGGCTTAAAGTATTTGATTACATATTAAAGCCTGCTAAGCCTTCAGATTTATCTGATGTGCTTGGAAATGCAATAGACCATATTAATAAATTAAGCATGCAGTCAAATATAGCATCCTCAGGGAAAGATGAGTTTACTGGCAATGAATTCAGCCAGATAATAAATGCTGCTCTTAAATACATAAATAATAACTATAATCAAAATATAAATCTGGAGTCTGTGGCATCATATATTCACTTAAATCCGCAGTATTTCAGCAGATACTTTAAAAACTCCACTGGTATGAACTTTGTGGATTATCTATCCCTTGTAAGAGTAAGAGAAGCTAAAAAGATGCTGCTTACAACTGATTTTAGTATAGCTGAAGTAAGCCTTAAGATGGGATATATAGATCCAAGTTATTTTAGTAAAGTCTTTATGAAGTATGAGGGAGTTACTCCAAATAAGTTTAGATGCTGTCATAGAAGATAGCAAAAAGTCAAAAAACTACTTTTTTGATAAAAAAGCAGTTTTTTGACTTTATTAATATTTAGCAACCCTTATATCCGATCTTCTTATTTTAATGTTATTATCAATTTTGTATCTATTCCATACTATTTTTTTTACAAGATTATAAAACCAGTCAGGAGCAAATGGACTCACAAAAATATCCTCTATTAATAAATTTAAATTTACTTTAAATCTTTTACAATGGTCTTTTGAATAATCTACATAAATTGCTCTCACTTCATTTTCATAATCATAGGGTTTAAACTTCAATGTTTCCATTAGCCTTGTATTAATGGATAATGTGCCATCATCCCTGTAATAATATGCTGGTTCCGTTTTAGTTATCATATCCTTATAAGAGTCAATATACTTTATTTTATAAATTTTTATATCACTATTTTCCAAAGCACTTTTAAGTCTGCCTATGGTAGTTTTTATACATATACCATTTTTAGGATTTGTATATATCTTCCACAAGGCATAAGACTCATTTTCAAACTTATTCCAGCAGTTAACATAAACATTTCTAATGTCTTTAATACTGTTAATTAAATTCAAATAATTCTTTTTACTTTCATCAGACCATCCTTTAAAAAAGTTAATTGGTATTTCTCCTTCATAACCATCTTCAAAATAGTGAGAATTTGTAAAATGAAGTTCCTGTGTTTCAAGAAGATCAATTAATTCTGTGAAATTTATATATCTTGCAATATCCATGCTGTCAGGTGCAAGAAATGATTTATTAACTTGTATTATCCTTTCATGTGTATCACTCATGTTAAACCTCATATTTTTTAGATTTTAAATTTTTGCACCATAGTAGTAAGCTTTTGTGAAAGGCTGGCTTGTTCTTCAGCAGTTTTTGCAATTTGTTCCATAGCATTAGTTGTCTCATTTAAGCTTGAAGCAATGCCAGAGGAAAATTCAGTAGATTGTTCTGTATCAGATGCTAAGTTTTGTATTGCTTCTGCTACCTGATTTACTGTAGCACTGATTTCTTCAGACATTGATGCAATATTTTCAGACATGCTGCTTACAAAATTAGCGTCATTTTCGTAGCTCACTCCAGTATCTGCAAAGGCATCATAGTCAGGCTTTACACTTTCATCTATAAATTTAAGTACTTCTCTGGAATTATTGGAAAGATTAGAGAAAGCATTTTCAACTTTATTAATGGTAGACTGAATAGTTGAAACAGCCTCAGCTGATTCCTCAGCTAACTTTCTTACCTCGTCTGCAACTACAGCAAATCCTTTTCCCTGATCTCCAGCTCTTGCTGCTTCAATAGCAGCATTAAGAGCAAGTAAATTTGTCTGATCTGCTATATTTGCAATTGCATCTGCCATAACTTTTATTTCTTCCACAACTTTTCCCTGCTCAATAGCATCCACTATATTTTTATATTTAGTCTCATACATATTATTAGCTTCATTTTTTGAATTAGAACTTTTTTCACTAATTTCTGCAGCTTTATTTTTTATTTCTAATGATTTATTGCTGCCATCAGTTGCCCTTTTTGCAAGCTCATCAATACTGCTGTTAACCTCTTCAACAGAGGCAGTAATCTCTTCAGTTGCTGCAGTTGTATTTTCATCCCTTTTTATTATTTCCTCTGAAGATTTATTCATTTGTTCAACTTGGCTTGTAATTTCTTCCACAGTTGCATTTAATTCTTCTGTGCCGGCAGAAAGACTTGTTGAATCTTCTATTATAGTTTTAATAAGCTCCTTAACATTATGCTGAGCAGTCCTTAAAGATGAAATGGCTGCTCCTATTTCGTCATTGGTTGTTATCTGAATTTCATCTGAAAAATCGTACTCCGCCATTTTCTTAGCACTTGACTGTATTTTATTTAATGCTTTTGTAATTCCTTTAATTAACAATACTGAAATAATCAATAGTACTATAAAAGATAGTGCAATAAATATTAAAACCATATTTTTAGAATCACTATATACTTTGTTACTGTTATTCTGACTGTTTTTAGCATTTTCTGTATTCATATTAATCAGACCATTTAATGAAGCCATCATACCGGTGTTCAAGTCATTTAAACTTTTATATTTTGTTTCAGCTTCTGAATATTTTTTATCCCTGCAAAGCTGAATAATTTCATTAGATTGATCTGTAAATTGTTTTAAAATTCCCTGAAATTTTGTAAATTCTTCTTTTTCACCTGGAAGCCAGTTGTTAGTACCATTATCAATTTTTTTCATTGAATCAGCAATAATTTTATTAGTAACATCTATATCATTGATTTTCTGCAGCTGATTTACCTCTTCATTATCATAAATCAGATTCATTAAATCAATTCTATATGTATACAGGCTTTTACTTATTTCCTCCAAATTACTTACATAATTCAATTTCCTAACTATGTCATTTGAATTTGAATTAATAAAATTAAGTTCTAATAAAGATACCCCTCCTACAACTGCAATAAAAATAAAAGCCATAACTGCAGATATTATTAATTTAGTCCTTACTTTAACATTCTTCATACCCTTAACCATGCCGTTACCGTTGCCAAAACATTATAGGACTCTATAAAGCTTGTTTAATTCCCTGTTCATTGTGTCCGATTTTGCTAAAAGCTACTTTCGTTTGATATAACACTCCAAGGGCTTAACTTCGGATACAACGCATCCTACACCTCAAGCATAACTGTTTAGGTAGTTATGCTGAATATCTGCTTAAATTAATTGAAGCATTGAAATCTCTATCAATAACTGCTCCACATTCTTTGCAGATATAAGTTCTTTCTGATAATGATAATTTAGCTTTTACATGACCACACTCACTACAAGTTTTTGATGAAGGATACCATTTATCCGCTTCAATAAATTTAATTTCATAAAATTCACATTTGTATTGAAGCTGCCTTTTAAACTCATATAATCCTTGCTGTGCTATAGCTTTAGATAAGTGTTTATTCTTCATCATACCTTTAATGTTAAGTGTTTCCATAACAACTCTTGATGGCTTGGTTTTCACTATCTTACTCGTTGCTTGGTGTAAATGGTTATTCCGAATATTAGATAATCTTCTATAAAGTAATCTAATCTGCTTTTCAAGTTTTATAATGTTGCTTGTTTTGACAAACTTCCTCCCTTCTTTATTTAACTCATATTTTTTTGATATTTTACGTTGCAACCTACGTAATCTTTTTTCTAATTTTTTAACAAGCCTTGTTTTATTTATATTTTTAAAAGTCATTCCATTAGAACATATGGCAAGGTCTTTAATACCAACATCTATACCTATGCTCTCATCAGTTAATTCCACTTTTGAATTTTCCTTCTCAATACCTATGGATAAGTACCAGTACTTTCCGTCAAAGCTTACCCTTGGATTGGTATATTTAACATCCATTGGTATTTGCTCTGATGTTTTAATCCAACCTACTTTTTCGATTAATATCATGTTAGACTTAACCTTTAATTTCAGATTGTCATTGTAAAATGATGGTTTAGATTTTCTTCTACTTTTAAACTTTGGCTTATCTGCTAATCCTTTAAAAAAGTTTTTATAAGCATTGCAGCCATCTTTTACAGCCTGTTTTGCTACATTGTTAGATACTACACTCAGCCATTTATATTCTTCTGTTTGCTTCATTAAAGTAATTTCTTTTCTCAAATCACCATCACTAATAAACTTACCACAATTTTTATAATTTTCTTCTTGTCTTGCAAGTGTCCAATTATAGATAAATCTTGCAGTTCCAACAGATTGCCATAACTTTTGTTCCTGTTCTACATTTGGAATAATTCTAACTTTCTTCGCTAGTATCATTCTTTAACAACTCCTTAATCATTTTCCTTGCTTTATTAGCTCTTTTACCATGAAGTCTACAACTAAAAACTGTAATAATTTGAATTAAATCCTCAACTAATTTCTAAAAATGATTGAGTTGTACTTGCGAATAATATCTATAAGTTTTGAAAATTCTCCTATTGAATAACACTTCATCTATACCACCCTCTAAATTTACTATATTGCCAACATTATATAAATTCAAGAGGCTGTTATAATCTTATATAATGTTTTGTTAACTGTTATGCCCCCCCTTGTGTATAAAAGCATTTTTTAATATTATTTTACAAAAGAAAAGTTTTAATAAATATGTTATATTTTATCACAAAGAGGACTATTTTGCCAGTGTAAATGATTATAACTTCAATAAGTAATATGAAAATTTCTAAAAATAAGTATTATAATATTTAGCTTTTAAAAATGATTTTAAGATCTTTTATAGAATTATACATATAGACTAATGATAATTAAAAGGAGATAGTTTGTATGTTACAATTAAGCAAAAACGATAAAGATAAGGTGTTGGAAGCTATAAAAGAAGGTAGGATTGATGCTGCTGACGTAAGTTTCCCTAATCTTATAGATACAATAGTATTAAAAATGAAAAATATAGGACTTATAGATAAATTGGCTGAAAGTTTTAAAGATAAGAGAAAACAAAATAAACATATTCCATTTCATATACTTATTGCGTTAGCAATTACAGCAAAGATGAAGCTTAAAACCAGCTTGACAGATGTCGCCTTTGCTGTGACTGATGGTGAGTTATTATCTGAACTAGGATGGAATATGTGGGATACCAATAAAAACCTTGAAGAAGGGTTATTCGCCGAAGGCGTTATGAGAAATTTAATTCAAAAATATGATGCTGAGGAATTTATAGAGTCTTATAATAATTATGTCCAAAATGTAGTTATGCCATCTCTTAACATAGCTCCATCTATACATATTCTTGATTGCACTAAAATACATGTGAATTTAGATAATGTAAATTATGAAAATTCTGAAACTATAAAAGATGATGGAAAAGTGATTCGTGGTTATAAAATGGGAACATTAAGAGGTCTTATGGATGATTCGGGAATTATAGAAGAGATAGTTTTTGATTCTATAAAGCCTCATGATTTAGAACTTTGTAGAAATATGATTTTAAAAAGTAAATGTTTAAAAGGTGGAGATATTCTCATAAATGACAGGGGATTTATTTCTCGTGATGTTATTAATTTTTTGAAGGTTGAAAAGCAAGTGGATACATATGTACCTGCAAAAAAGAACATGACAATATACCAAGAAGCTGTAAAAATAGCAATCTCCGAAGACAAGTGGCAAAAACACCCTAACAGGAAAAGGAAAACTCAAGAAATACACCTGGTTAAGGATCTAGGTATGATGTGGCAAAGTAATACACCGGATAAAGATGTTGACTTGTGCGCCTGTGTCGTTCATGATAAAAAAGATAATGAATACTATGTATTTTTAACCACAGACACAAATAAAACTGCAAAACAAATAATAAATACTTATGAACTAAGACCAGAAATTGAAGAAGACTATAGACAAATAAAAGACTTTTGGAAATTAGAAGATTTTAAGAGTACAAAATATAATTTTATAACTTTTCATATAGTTATGACACTCATTGGCTACATGTATTTTCAACTATTCAAAAACATGGAGGAGGGAAATAAGTATTCAGGCAAGTCCCTCCCTGTAATTATTAAGAATTATAAAGAAGATAAGCAAAAGTCAGTTATAATATATTCTGGTCAATATTTTGGCGTATTTTCCTTTATTGAATTTATTCAATTGTATGCTGGCTGCTCCGCAGAGGTAAGGAAACTTCTTGATCCAACCTTGGCTTTAGTATAGCAGGGTTGGAGGGCTACGCCCAAATTACGAATTGAAGGATTATAAACCATTTTTACTATACATATCTGATATAATATTTATATAATAAAACATTGCAAGGAGTTTTTAAAATGAATGAAAAAGTTTTTACTATTAATAATAAACAAATATATTACATAATTTATAATGGAAAGAAACTGCTGGTGAAAAAAAATAATGAAATTTTAACTCTGCCTGATACAAATGATATAAATACATTAAAAATAAATATAGATAATTCCAGGCCTTTATTTACTAAAAGTAACTTATATTATGAAAAAACTGATGCAGTTAATCTTCTTTATAATTTTAAATTTGTGGATTTAAGGCCTTACATTCCACTAATGGATTACATAACAATGAAATCAGTTTTAAGAGCCCTTCACTTAATTAATTGGAATAATTCTAATATATTCTGCGGAAAATGCGGTTCAAGGCTTGAAGATAAAAAGGATGAAACAGCAAAAATATGCCCTGACTGTGGGAATATTATATATCCAACTATCTGCCCTGCAACTATTACTGCAATTACCAAAGACCATAAAATTTTATTAGCACACAATAACAATTTCAGTAATGATATTCATAGTGTTATTGCAGGATTTGTAGAACCTGGTGAAAATTTTGAAGATTGTGTTAAAAGAGAAATCTATGAAGAGGTAGGAATCCGTGTTAAAAACATAAAATATTTTGGAAGTCAGCCTTGGCCTTTTCCCTTCTCCCTTATGACAGCATTTACTGCTGAATATGAAAGCGGTGATATTAAAGTAGATGGAATTGAAATAGGACATGCTGATTGGTATAGTAAAGATAACCTGCCTCAAATTCCAAGGAAGGGTTCCATAAGCAGAGATTTAATTGACAACTGGCTTAAAAATATTTAAAAGATAAAAGTTTATGCTTTGAGCTTTTTAGCTAAGCATAAACTTTTGTATATTGATTAATGATTCAACTTTCTGTATTCCTTTCTTTCTACCCTTTTAGGCAGTATAGAAGAACCTGGCCCTCTTTTAGTAACTTCATCTTCAGCAATGCCTAATTCTCTGGCTATAAGTGCTCTTACCCTTGGCTGACAGAAGTTACCCTGACACTGCCCCATACCTGCTCTTGTTCTTCTTTTTATGGCATCAATTGATTTTACATATATTCCTCTGTGAAGTGCATCTACAATTTCTGCTTCAGTTACAGTCTCACATCTGCAGATAATATGTTTTTCAGGTATTTGAGAATTTATATCTCCTTTAAAATTTTTATCCTTTTTAACTATAATAGGCTTCCTATATGGATCAAAATTATCATTTTTTATTAATTCAAGCCCTGAATTTTTTAATATATCTACTACCATTTTTGCAATGGCTGGTGATGATGTTAAGCCTGGAGAGTCAATACCAGCTACATTTATAAATCCCTTTACCTCAGTTTCTTCTATAATGAAGTCCTTTCTGGTATTTGTTGGTCTTACCCCTGCAAATGATGTTATTGCATGGCTTAAGTTAAATCCTTTTATGGACTTTTCTGCTGCAGCTAAAATATACCTTAGTGTTTCTTCATCAGTTGTTACATCATCTTTTTCAGCAACCTGCTGAGCATCAGGACCAAGCATTAAATTGCCATGATAAGTAGTTGTAACAAGAATACCCTTTCCTTTTTTAGTTGGAACCTGAAACACAACACTATTAACTAAATAGGACTGATCCTTACTGAATAAAATATATTCTCCTCTTCTTGGTATTATCTTAAAATTTGAAACCCCAGCCATTTCAGAAACTTCATCACTTCTTACTCCTGCTGCATTTATTAAATATTTAGTTTCAAATAATCCATTATTTGTTTTAACTTTAAAAATGCTGCCTTGTTTTTCAATGCCGGTAGCCTCTGTGTTAAGCCTTAAGTCAACTCCATTTTTAACTGCATTTTCTGCAAGGGCAATTACAAATTCATAGGGAGATGTTACCCCTGCATTTTTACAGTATAAAGCATACTTAACATCTTTATTAATATATGGTTCCATTTCAATAACTTTTTCTCTGCCTATTATCTCCATGCCTTCCACTCCATTTGCCAGGCCATATTCATAAAGTTTTTTTAGATGTGCTTTATCTTCTTCTGAAAAACCAATAACCAGAGAACCAGTTTGTCTATATCCAAAGTTTAATTCCTTATCTAATTGCTCGTACATTCTATTTCCTTTGACACATAGCTTTGCCTTTAAAGTGCCTGGCTCATCGTCATATCCTCCATGTACAATCCCGCTGTTTGCTTTAGATGCGCCATTGCTCACATCATCTGACTTATCAATAATGCAGACCTTCAATTTATATTTTGACAGTTCCCTTGCGATATTAGTACCAACAACTCCAGCACCAATAATTAAAACATCATACATTATAACCCTCCCGTATTCCCTTTTATAATAGTATTTTAACTAAATTATACCATATTATATCCAAATCTTTAAAGATTTTTAAAAGAATAGTACATAATAATAGTATTATATTTTAAGGAGACTATTTATGGATTCATTTAAGTTAAAACTGTTAGCTTGTTTATTTATGTTTATAGATCATGCGGGTTTTATTTTATTTCCTAAAATGATTATTTTAAGATTAATAGGAAGAATGGCATTTCCTCTATTTGCCTGGTTTATAAGTGAAGGATATATACATACAGGGAATTTTAAAAAGTATATACTAAGGTTATCTATATTTGCTATAGCTTTAGAATCTCCATTTATACTATTTAGTTCTTACTTTCAGTCGGCAGGAATAGATACTTTGAATATTTTCTTCACACTTTCTTTAGGGCTTTTAAGTATTTATGCTTATGATAAAGCCGAAAACAATTTGTCAAAAGTACTTTTTCCTGCAATAATAGCATTATCAGCTCAACTTATTAAAGCAGATTATGGATTTTATGGTGTAATAACTATTTTATTATTTTATATATTTAATAATAATTTCTTCAAAACTGCATTATATCAAATTATATTTAATTTAATTTATGCTGGAGCATTAATTTCTTATAATCTTATAAATAACACAGCCATTGATTCATTTGTAATTTTACAGATGTATTCTCTATTTTCACTATTATTTATAAAATTATATAATAAAAAACAGGGTAAAAAGATGAAATACTTTTTCTACATCTTTTACCCTGCACATATTATACTTTTATATTTAATCAGTGAATTATAGCCTATTTCAGCTTCAGCTTAGCTAGTGCATCTGCCAGAGCTGAATTCATTGGAGCATCATTTTCTTTATTAATTTTATTTATATATCTGTTTACTTCTCTTTTGTTAAGCTTACCATCATTTTCTTTAAATCTTTTATTAAATGATGAAAGCTTTTCCCTAAAGGTACAATTTGTGCATACATATATTTGTCCTGCACCCTCACCTCTTAATTCCATTTTTTTATGGCATTCAGGACATCTTACATTAGTGAACCTGCTTAAATTTTCTCTATGTCCGCATTGTCTGTCCTGACATATCAGCATTTTACCATTTTTACTGCTGACCTCCAGCATATATTTCCCGCATACCGGGCATTTCTTTCCAGTTATATTGTCATGAACAAATTTTTCATTGCTCTTTTTTACATCATCAACTATCTTAACAGCATATGACCTCATATTATTAACAAAAGTACCTCCATTGAGTCTTCCCTTACTTATTAACTCTAGCTCTTTCTCCCATTTTGCTGTTAAAAGAGGTGATTTTAAATCCTCAGGTACTAATTCAATGAGCTGCTTTCCCTTAGAAGTTGGAAATATTTCTTTGCCTCTTTTTTCTATATAAAATGTATTATAAAGCTTTTCTATTATGTCAGCTCTTGTTGCAACTGTTCCAAGTCCCCCTGTTTCACCTAAAGTTTTTGAACTTTCTTTATCCATCGCCACAAACTTTTGTGGATTTTCCATGGCAGTAAGTAAAGTACCCTCATTAAACCTAGCAGGTGGTTTTGTTTGAGATTTATTTTTCTTTACAGAAATTAATTTTATGATATCACCTTTTTTAATTGCTGGAAGCATTTGCTCTTTAATATTATCATTTCCTTCATCACTGTCTTCCATATGCTCTCTATCATAAAGTGATCTCCAGCCATTTGATTTAACTACTTTACCCCTGGCAGTAAATACCTCACCTTCAGCCTCTGCTTTTACAGTTATCTGCATATACTCAAAAGGATCCATGAGTACACTTAAAAATCTCTTTATTACTAATTCATAAATATGTCTTTCTTCAATATTTAGATTTGAAATATTAATACTTTCCTCAGTTGGAATTATGGCATGATGATCTGATACTTTACTATCATCTACAAAATTTTTGCTTGGCTTAATTTTATTTCTTAATATTTCTGCAGTAAATCTGCTGTACTGACCAAAGGATACTGCCTTTAATCTTTCAGGTAAAGTGCTGATTACATCCCTTGATATGTATCTTGAATCTGTTCTTGGGTATGTAAGTACTTTATAGTTTTCATATAATCTCTGCATTATTGAAAGAGTCTGCTTTGCAGAATACCCATATAATCTGTTGGCATCCCTTTGTAATTCAGTTAAATCGTAAAGTGCAGGTGAATATCTTTTCTTTTCACTTTCAGTAACCTGGGATATTGTAATATTGTGATTACTTACTTTATTAACAACCTGATCTGCTGTTTCTTCATTAAAAGTACTGCTTTTGCCCTGTTTATCCTGCCACTGAAGTGAAAATTCTTTGGTATAAGCTGTAACACTATAGTAGTCTCTTGGCTTAAATCTTTTAATTTGATCTTCCCTTTCAACAATCATAGCTAATGTAGGTGTCTGCACTCTTCCTGCAGAAAGCTGAGCATTGTGCTTACATGTTAATGCCCTTGTTACATTTAATCCCACAAGCCAGTCTGCCTCAGAACGGCACTGAGCTGACAGGAAAAGATTATCATAATCCTTTGAAGGCTTAAGATTTGCAAATCCCTCATGGATAGCCCTATCCGTTTGAGAGGATATCCAAAGTCTTTTAGTAGGTTTTCTAAAGTGAGCCTTTTCAATAATCCATCTTGCAACTAATTCACCTTCACGTCCTGCATCAGTTGCAATAATAAGCTCATCAATATCCTTTCGTCCAAGCAGAGCTTTTACAGCTGCAAACTGTTTAGATGTCTGCTTAATTACAACCAGCTTCATTGATTTTGGAAGCATAGGCAGATCTTCCATTTTCCAGTTCTTATATTTTTCATCATATACATCAGGATCTGCTAATGTAACTAAGTGGCCAAGTGCCCAGGTAACTATGTATTTGCTTCCAATTAAGCACCCGTTACCCTTTTGATTACATTTTAAAACTTTTGCTAAATCTCTTCCTACAGAAGGTTTTTCGGCTAAAACTAAAATTTTTCCCATTTATTTTCTCCTTTAAATGCTATTTTTCAAGTCCGTACATGTCTTCCACTCTGTCATTCATATATGCTATGGCATCCCTTATACCCTTATTATAAAATGCAGGGCCTATATTTTCAGTAATATATTTTAATAATATAGATGCAGCTAAATCACCTATTTCTTCCTGCCTCTCCTGCATAAAATATTCCTTAATTTCTGAAATAAGGGCCTGTTTTGTTTCCTTGTCTAATTCAATTAAATTTTTATTTCTCATAATGTACCTCTATTTTTCATATAATTCTATTGGTAAATTATCAGGATCGTTAAAAAAAACAAATTTCTTACCAGTTATTTCATCAAATCTAACGGCTTCCACGGTTATATTCCTGCTTTTTAATTCGTCCACAGTGCTTTCAATATTATCAACCTCAAAAGCCAAATGTCTTAAACCACAAGCTTCAGGATAACTTAGCCTTTTCGGTGCATTGGGAAATGAAAATAATTCCACTTGATAATTATCAGCAACTGATAAATCTAATTTGTAGGAGTGCCTTTCTTTCCTATAAGTTTCCTTTATTACCTTAAGGCCTAATATATTTGTGTAAAAATCCTTAGACTTATTGTAATCAGAGCAAATGATGGCTATATGATGGATTTTATTTAATTTCACTATATACCTCCTTTAGAATACTAAATATATACTTCAATTTTTTATTTTATATCAAAAGTCAAAATAAATCCAATTTTAATCTAATGTTTCCATTTACATATTAAACTTTCCGCTGTGTCAACGGCTGCAAATAAGAGCATGCCAAGTATACTTAGTATAACTATACCACTATACATATCCAGGTAATTTACTCTCATCCATGCATCCATTATATAATACCCCATGCCATACTCCGTTCCATAGGTTTCAGTAAAGAACAGCACTGAAATTGCAGTACCCAGTGAAATTCTGATAGTTGTAAGGATTTCTGAAGCAATGTTTGGCATAATTATATTATTAAATATCTGAAATCTGCTGGCACCAAGTGAAATTAAACAATTATATGTTTCATTTGGAATTGACTTTACAGCGTCCCTTGTTGAAATAATTATCTGGAAAACCACTATGAGGAAAATCATAGTTATTTTTGATAATTCACCTAATCCCAGCAGCAGCATTACAACTGGCAGCAATGCTATTTTAGGTACTGGATATGTAAAATAAACTATTGGGCTTAAGACTTTCTCAATAGCTTTATATCTTGCCATTATTAAGCCAATGGACATTCCTATAATTAAAGCAATACATACTCCTGAAAAAACTCTGAACAAGCTGTAAGCAATATGAATAAACATTGCAGAATAAAAGTTAGTTATTATATTGGCATATACTTTTAAAGGATTCTGAATAACTGGAAGCATAACTAACTTAGCTATTATATACCATAAAATATTTACTATAATAAATCCATAAAAAAAGTTTTTAATTTTAGCTTTGATTTTCATTGTTCATTCCTCTTTTTAATGTACTTCTTATTTTGCCTGCAATTTTGTAATATTTTTCATTTTCCATTACATTTTCCATGCAGAATAATGGATTTTCAACATTTTCAATTATGGTTCCAGGTGAAGAACTCATTATAATTATATGCTTTCCAAGGTACAAGGCCTCTTCAACACTATGAGTAATAAACACCGTTGTTATCTTATATTTCTTCCATATATTTAGAAATAAATTTTGAAGGTTTTCCCTTGTTATTGCATCCAATGCAGAAAATGGTTCATCCATAAGTAATATGTCTGGCTTCAGGACTAATGCCCTGGCTATTGCAGCTCTTTGCTTCTGCCCTCCGCTTATTTCCCCTGGATACCTGTTTTTCAGATGCTGAATATTAAGTTCATTCATAATCTTTTCAGCATAGAGCTCATCTTCATGAATGTCCCTGCTTTTGTCCTGGCTGCATTTAATTTTAGCACCTAAAATAATATTATTATAAACTGTTTTCCATGGAAGCAATCCATAATTCTGCTGAACTAATCCTATAATCTGTTTCCTTACGTCTATTTCACCATTTCCTAGTAGAACACTGCCCCTATAATCCTTTATAATGCCCGAAAGCACATGAAGCAATGTGGATTTGACGCAGCCTGAAGGGCCTATAAATACATAAATGTCCCCTTTTTTAATAGAGATATTTATGTTATTAAGTGCAGTAACCTCATTGTTCCTATCATTGTATTTAACTGTTAAATTTTTAATTTCAATCATTAAATCACTCTCTTTTTTATCCCCATCTTTTAAATAAATCATTGTCTATTTCAAGTTCATCCAGTATTCTTCCTACAATAAAATTAACAATGTCTTCAATGGATTCTGGCCTATTGTAAAATCCAGGCATTGCAGGAAGTATTGTTACCCCGGCTTTGCTTAAATTTAACATATTATTTAGATGTATTGTACTTAATGGTGTTTCCCTTGGTACAATAATTAACTTTCTTTTTTCTTTAATGCACACATCTGCAGCTCTGCAAAGTAAATTATTAGAAATACCATTGGATATCTCAGCTAGTGTTGCCATTGAGCATGGTACGATTACCATTGCCGATGTTTTAAATGATCCGCTTGCAATTGGTGAAAATAAATCTTCTATATTATGAAGCTTTAAATTTATATGGTCCTTTTTTAGTTCATTAACTATAGTTTCATAGTTTTTTTCCATCTCATATTCCATGACTTTTTTCCCATTTTCAGTGCATACCATATGAACTTCAATTTGTCTTTTTAAAAGCTGTTTTACAAGTGTAATTCCATAGATGCTTCCACTGGCACCTGTAACTCCTACAATAATTTTTCTCATATATATCACCTCAGAATTAAAATATCAGATACGCTGAAAATTAGAAAAGCAACACTTACTAATTCATTAATATTATAAGATGCAATCTTTGCATTCTTTAAATTATCTGAAGAAACCATTTTGTGCTCTGCTATTAATAAAATACATATTATAACTAAGCCTATTGCATAAAGCCAGCTCATTTTTTCAATAAAGTATATAGAAATTAATAGTATTGCTGAAATAAAGTGAAATAAAGCAGATATTTTTAAAGCATTTTCTACTCCAAAATAAGCGGGGATTGAGTAAAGCCCATTTTTCCTATCAAATTCAGCATCCTGAGCCCCATAAATAATATCGAATCCAGAAACCCAAAGTGCATCAGCAGCTCCTAAGATTAAGCATGTCCAAGAAATATTACCGGCAACTGCTATCCATGCTCCTACAGGAGCTGCCGCACATGTAATTCCCAAAATAATGTGACATGCCCATGTGAATCTTTTGGTATATGAATATCCAATCAAAAGGATTAATGCTAAAGGCAGAAGCTTAAAGCATAATGGATTCAGCATATAAGCTGCAACTGATAAAAGCATGAAACATAATACTACAAAGATTATGACCTCTGCCTTATTCATAAGTCCTTGTGGAAGCTGTCTGTCAGCAGTTCTTGGATTCTTTGCATCTATATTCATATCTATTACTCTGTTTAATGCATTTGCTCCTGTTCTGGCGCCTATAAAGGCCATAATTATCCAGAATATTGTCTTTGCACCAGGCAGTCCATTTGCAGCTAATAACATAGAGAATAAAGCAAATGAAAATGAAAAAATAGTATGAGAAAACATTACAAGCTTTCCATAATCCTTAATCTTCTGTAAAACCATATTCCTGCCACCTCCTGTTAACCATTTCCTTTATATCCTCACTCATTTCAATATCATTTGGCCATGGTCTGGTATGTCCTTCAGATGCCCATTTTTTTGTTGCATCTATTCCCATTCTATAGCCATAGTATGGAAGATCAGAAGCATGATCTAATGCATCTAAGGGTCCTTCTGAAATAACCACATCTCTTTTAGCATCAATATTATTAAATACCTTCCATGCCACTGTTGACAAATCATGTACATTAATTTGCTCATCTACTACAATAATCATTTTGGTATACATCATTTGTCCAATACCCCATAAAGAGTTCATTATTTTTTTAGCATGACCAGGGTATCTTTTTTTAATGGATACAATAACACAATTGTGGAAAACACCTTCTAATGGGAAATTAATATCTATTATTTCAGGGAACTCCATTTTAATTAATGGAAGAAAAATTCTTTCTGTAGCTTTTCCCAAATAACAATCCTCCATTGGAGGTTTACCTACTACTGTAGCAGGATAAATGGCATTTTTTTTATGAGTTATGGCAGTTAAATGAAATACAGGATACATATCTGCTAATGAATAATAACCTGTATGATCTCCAAAGGGCCCTTCAAGTCTTAAATCTTCATTAACATCAACATATCCTTCTAATATAAATTCCGCATTTGCAGGTACATATATGTCATTTGTCTTACATTTTACAATTGGAAGAGGAGAGTTTCTTAGAAAGCCTGAAAAAAGCATTTCATCTATCATCTTAGGAAGAGGTGCAGTTGCAGAATAAATAGTTGCAGGATCGCTTCCAAGTGCAACAGATACAGGCATTCTTCCACCAGATTTTTTATATTTATCATATATTTCTCTTCCATCTTTATGTAAATGCCAGTGCATTCCAGTGGTTTTATTATCATATACCTGCAGCCTGTACATACCCATATTCTGCATTCCCGTTTCAGGATCTCTTGTTATTACTAATGGTAATGTTATAAATTTCCCTCCATCTTCAGGCCAGCATTTTAAAATTGGTAATGTGCTTAAGTCAGGGTCCTCTTCAATAATTTCCTGACATGGTGCTTTATCAACCTTTCTTGGAAAAATAAGAGCCAGTTTTGCAAGCTTTGGTACTGATTTTACCTTATTTATTAAGCCTATATAATGTGACATCTCCATAAAATCACTTATTTTTTCAGCTATATCATCTAAATTATTTACCTGCAGGGCTAAGTCTAATCTGTCATAGCTTCCAAAGGTATTAATGAGTACAGGGTATTTTGAATTTTTCACATTTTGAAATAACAATGCAGGTCCATTTGCCTTAGATATTCTGTCAGTTATTTCTGTAATTTCTAATTCAGCATCAACTTCAGCATCTATATATTTTATCATTTTATTTTCATCAAGTTTATTTATAAAATCTCTCAAATCTTTATATGCCATAAAAAATGCTCCTTATCTTTACATACTTTTCATTAAAAACATATAGGGGTAATTTGTATAAAATACGAAATTACCCCTATTAATATTTAATTTGTATCTATTATTTTGCAGGCTTTGGTAAATCAAGTAATGCAGTTTCTGTTTTTCCTTGTGCAGCATTATCAAGTGCGCTTGCTGCTAAACTTTTGAAATCAGCAAGTGATTCTGTTGCTCCTGTTAATGTTGCTGGAGCTTCACCAATATTCTGTTTTTCAGGTAATACTTTACTTAACATATCTGAATATTCTACAGGTCCTATTTTAGTTACCTTCTTCATGGATTCTTCGTATCCTGCATCCTGAGTTTTAAGCTTTCCATCCTTATTCACAGCATCAAATTTTGATGATGCTATTGAACCGTCTTTTATAACAACCTCAAATTGTTCTTTCCAGCCATGGCTGTCAAAATCTTTGTATTCAGCTTTATAAGTGCCATCTTTATATAGTCTTACAACAGCATCTTTTGTATCTCCCTTAGCTGAATTATCAAGAGCTGCTGTGCTTAATTTCTTAAAGTTATTTGAAGATTCTGTTGCTCCTGTAACTGCCTCAACCTTTGATATATCCTGCTTTTCTACTAATGCTTTATCAAGAGTTACTGTATATTCAGCAGGACCAACCTTATTTACTTTTTTCATAGCTGTTTCATAGCCAGTATTTTTTGATTTAAGTTTTCCATCCTTATCTACATAATCAAAATTAACAGTAGCTATTTTACCGTCTTTAACATCGATTGATACCTGAGCCTTCCATCCATGTCCATCGAATTTATCATATGCTGCTTTATATGTACCATCTTTATATTTTCCTGCTGTAGTTGATGTTTGTGTGGTTGATTTAGAGCCACAGCCGCTTAGTATTGTAAATGTTAATGTAGCAGCTGCCACCATTGCTAAAATACGCTTTCTATTCATATTTCTTCCCCCTAATATATAAATATATTGACACTAATAAAGTTAAGGTGTTATTAATTTAACTTTATTAAATGTTTACAAAACTATTATATATCATATTTATCATTATCTGCCATAACAATAAGTTATACTGCATTCTATTTTTAAATATAGATAAAGTACTATAATTCCCTGAGAAGCCACGCAACGGCTTAATTTGCCTTGAAAATTATTTTCATATTTATTCAATTAATTAATAGTATAATTTTTTAACATAGTAGACATTTTGTTAAAAAATATATAAAATCATTATGAACAATAGTAAATTTAAGGGGTGGTACTATGCCAAAAAAAACGCAAATCGTAATTTTAGGCGCTGGCTACGGTGGAGTCCATGCAGCCAAGAAATTAGCCAAAAGGTATAAGAAGGATGATAATATTGAAATCACATTGATAGATAGAAATCCTTATCATACTTTGATGACTTCGCTTCATGAAATTGCTGGAGGCAGAGTTGATACTGACGCAGTAAAGGTTGATTTAAGAAAAATATTTAATAAAACTAAGGTAGATGTAGTTACTGAAGATATAGTAAAGGTTGATGTTAAAAACAATGTTCTTAAATCAGAATATGGAGAATATCATTTTGACTATTTAATAGTTGGAACTGGTAGTGAACCAGCCTTCTTTGGCGTGCCTGGTGTAAAAGAAAATGGTTTTTCATTATGGTCACTTGAAGATGCAGTTAAAATCCATGATCATATTGAAGATATGTTTAAAAAAGCCAGTAGAGAAAGAAACGAAAAGAAAAGAAAGGCAATGCTTACATTTATAGTAGCCGGCGGTGGATTTACAGGAATCGAAACTGTTGGTGAAATTATGGAGTGGAAAACAACTTTAAGCAGAGATTATAATGTAGATGAATCTGAAGTTAGATTAATGGTTGTTGAGGCACTTCCTTCAATATTAAATATGCTAGACAAGCCTTCAGTTGAAAAAGCAGAAAATTATATGAAGAAAAAGAATATTGAATTGCATAAAAATTCGCCAATTATTCAAGTAGACCCTGATTTCATAAAGCTAAAGGATGGTACTGAAATTCCTACTAATACACTTATATGGACATGCGGAGTACAAGGTAATGAAGAAGCTGCATCAATTGGAGTGGATATGGGTAAAAGAGGCAGATTGCAGGCTAATGAATATATGCAGTCTACTTCAAATGAAAATGTATATATAGTTGGCGATATTGCCTATTATGAAGAAAAAAATTCCAAAGGTATTCCTCAGATTGTTGAAACAGCTATGCAGACAGCAGATACAATAGTTGATAACATATCTGCAGATATGGAGCATAAAGAAAAAGTTAAATTCAAGTCAAATTATCACGGCTTTATGGTATCAATTGGAGGAAGATATGGAGTTGCCCATGTTGGCGGTATGAAACTTACAGGTTTCTTTGCTATGGCAATGAAGCACCTTGTTGATATGCACTATTTATTTGGAATAGGCGGTTTTAATTTAATTTTTAAATATCTAAATCATGAATTTTTCTCAATAAAAGAAAAGCGTTCAATTATGGGGGGACATTTAGCAGCTAAGTCCTCAACTTTATGGCTTGTTGTATTAAGGCTCTTCGTAGGAATTATGTGGTTAATAGAAGGTATTGGAAAAATACAACAGGGATGGTTAAAAGCCGATCATATTTATATAGTAAAAACTGCTGCAGCTTCAGGAGCTTCAGAAGCAGCAAGCAATACTGCCCAGCAGGCAGCTGCCCAGGCAGTTCCTTTACTTAGTCAGCCGCCAGAATTCTTTAATTCATTTATGAACACCTTTGTTGCTCCATATGCTCACTTCTTCCAGGTTTGTGTTGTACTTGGTGAAGTTGCTTTAGGGCTGGCACTTATTGGAGGGTTCCTGACTTTCTTATGCTCATTGGCATCAATTTTCTTATGTATAAACTTTATATTATCGGCTATGGCTGGTAAAGAGATACTTTGGTATATATTTGCATCAATTACACTTATGGGCGGTTCAGGAAGAGCATTTGGACTTGATTATTATATCCAGCCGGCCATATCTAAATGGTGGAATAATTTAAGACGTGGAAAACAGGTTCCAATTTATAAACAAAATTCAATTGGTATGTAATAATAACCTTACAAAGATTTTCTGCTTTTGTGGAAAATCTTTGTTATAATTATTTATTTTTTATAAATATTGAAAAGCAGGTATTTATATGAAAAAGTGGGACTTAATAATAATAGTATTTTTAATAGTTATTTCTCTTATCCCTGGAGGATTTATTTTATTAAACAAGAATAAACATTATGATCAGACATACGCAGAAATAATGGTATCAGGAAAACTTTATAAAAAAGTAAGTCTTAGCAGTCATAAAGGTAATGAAACCTTTCAAATTAAAACAGATTTAGGATATAATACAATTAAAGTTGAAAACAATAGTATATCCATTATAGATGCAGATTGCAGGGACAAGACATGCATAAAGGAAGGAACTATTAGTATACCTGGGCAGACTATTGCCTGCCTGCCTCATAAATTGGTAGTTCAGATTAAAGGCAGCAATAAGTCAAATGTAGATATAATTGCAAATTAATGAGGTGATCATATGAAAAGCACAAAGAAAATGGTTTATATTTCTTTATTGGTATCCCAGGCACTAGTGCTGTATATTATTGAATCCATGCTGCCTGTTCCCTTTATTGCTCCAGGTGCAAAGCTTGGCCTGCCTAATTTAATTACTGTTATCGGACTTTATACTTTATCATATGGGGACACATTTTTAATTGTAATATTAAGAGTAATATTATCAACATTATTTGCTGGAACAATGACCAGTTTTTTATATAGCATAAGCGGTGCTGTTTTAAGCTTTATAATAATGTGTATTGTAAAAAAAATAGGATCAGACAAAGTCAGTATTATTGGAGTAAGTGCAGCTGGTGCAGTTTTTCACAATGTTGGTCAAATTATTGTAGCAGCTTTAGTAATACAAAATATTAATATTGCTCTGTATCTGCCAATACTTAATATTACAGGTATCGCTACTGGAATATTCATAGGAATAACTGCAAACTATGCTGTTACTTATGTTAAAAGGATTCCATATTTAAATAATATTAAATAAAATTTAGAAGGATGGTTAAATGGACAAGTTTTGGGATGAATATCCAACAATAAAAAATGATTTAAATTATGTAGTTAAAATTATGGAAAAAAACGTTAAATGCAGAGATAAAGTTATTGAAAATTCAATTTTGGATTTAATATATTCAGGAGGCAAATTGTTAAGGCCTGCCTTTGTTCTTATAGCTTCTCGTTTTGGCGAGGAAAACAGAGAAAAAGCCTGCTCATTAGCTGCAGTTATAGAAATGTTACATATGGCAACCCTTGTTCATGATGACATAATAGATGATTCTAAACTAAGGAGAGGAAATGAGACAATACAATCAAGATATGGTAAGGACTATGCAGTTTATATAGGTGATTTTTTATTTGGTGTGTGCTTTAAACTGCTATCAGAAAATTCATCTTTAAAACAGATTAATATTGACAGCAACTCCATGTCAAGAATATGCCTGGGGGAAGTAAATCAGCTTAACTCCAGATTTAATTTGAATTTATCTGTTAAATCATACTTAAATAGAATATCTGCAAAGACTGCTGAACTTTTCTCACTTAGCTTTTATACTGGTGCTTCTATGGCAAATTGCAGTGAAAAACTTTCAAGACAGCTTTGGCACATTGGTCACAATATTGGAATGGCATTTCAAATCATAGATGATGTCCTTGATTATTCCTCCAGCAATGCTGTTTTAGGTAAGTCCACTGCCAATGATTTAAAACAAGGTATCTTTACATTACCTATAATTTATGCAATTGCAGCTGATAAAAATGCCTTTAATGGTTTATTGGAAAAGCATTACTTCTCTGACAAGGATATAAATTCCATAATCAATATAGTTAAAAGCTCAGGAAGTATTTATGAATGTAATAAACTAGCCTCCAAATATTCAAATAAAGCTTTCAATCTAATTGAGAAACTTCCTAAAGGTGACAACAGTGAAATGTTAGACAGCATAGTTAAAAAGCTGCTTGTTAGAAAATACTAAGTTTTAAAAGGAGCCTTGCATTAGCAGTTAAAACTGCTGATGTAAGGCTCCTTTTAAAACTAAAGATTAAAGATTAAAGAACAAAGAATGTGGATTTTCTGCAAAGAAAAACTACCTTATTTAATCTTTGTTATTTAATCTTTGTTCTTTTGATAAAGAGCCATAGGTGTTTATCTAACAGTATCAAATAAGGATAGAACTACACTAAAAAATAAAGATTTAGTCCATAGCTGCTTTACAAAGCTGCTTAAAAGCTACCACAAAGTTTTTTATTTTTTTACTAGGCTGTTTTTTGTAAATAAGATAAATATTGTACTCCATATTTAAATTTTCAACAAATGTCTCTTTTAAAATATCATTTTTTATTTCTTCTTTCACAGCCATATAAGGCAGGATAGCTACACCTTGTCCCTTTTTTAATGAATATTTAATGGATTCCACTGAATCTACAGTAAAAACTACATTTAAATCTTTATAACTCCTGTTAATTTCTCTTAATTTAGCACTTACAACATGTATTATACCCGGATTACCACTTAACATAAGCATAGGATAATTAAAGATATCCTCCAATTTTATCTTTTCAGGCATGTTCATGTCAAAACTGCTTACTAAACAAAACTTATCACAGCTCAGTTTATAATGCACTATTGATTTATTTTCAGGTAATCTGTAAACAATTCCTACGTCACTGACATCCTGGAGAACATTTTCTTCAATCTTTTCACAGTCGTTAGAAGTTATCTGAAAGCTGTAATCTTTGAACTTTTTTTTCATTTCATAAACTATGGATGGCATAACATATGCTGCCATTGACCAGCAAGCATCTATTTTAACCACATTATCATTTAAAATATAACTTTGCAGAACTTCACCTAACCGGACATAATTTTTCAGAATATTTTCTGAATATTTTAATGTTATTTTTCCAGCTTCAGTAAGTTCTACGCCTCTATTGCTTCTATCCATGAGTTTAACTCCTAAGGAGTCCTCCAGCTTTTGAATCTGCTTACTTAAGGCTGATTGAGAAATATGAGATTTTAAAGCCACCTTAGAAATGCTTTTCTCATGTGCCACATCATAAAAGTATTTAAAGTATTCCAGTTGCATTTTATATCCTCTCTTCCCTTTTCCATAAATATATATACTATTATAGCATATGCTCCCTTCATTAGTACATAAGATGAGAATAACTTTCACTTACAAAACACTTATGCTGCATAATTACTTAATTTTGTAGTATAATGTTTATATAGGGGGGTTTGTTATGAATGAAAAAATTCTTATAATTACGGATAATTATAGAAAAATCAACTTTTCTTCTCTGCTAAGTCTGTACTCAACTGACTTTATTAATCCTGATCAATTAAATTCTCTTAGGATATTAAACTATGATGCTGCTATAATTGATTTTAAAGAACCAGCTAAAAATATAGAGACCTCCAATATCCTCCGCTCAATAAATTCCTGGCTTCCTATATTAGTAATTACTGACTTTGCCTTTCCTGATGAATATCTGGATTTTATGAATATTCATGGTTATGGACAGATAAAAATGCTTATCTGGAGAGAAAACTATCCAGAGGAAATTATAAAATATATTCAATGTCTTATTCATCCTGGATATGCAGATGCAAAATCTGAAATAGCTTTAGTATTACCAATATACGATGCAAAATCACAGTATAATAATTTATTATCATTAATTGAAAATGTTAATATCCTAATTGAAAAAAGTTTAAATAATATTTATATTTATTTAGTGAATATTAATTGTGAAAATAACATTGAAAATTTAATAAATAAGATTGAAAAGAATACAGCCTTAAATAATGACACAATTAAATCACAAATAAAATTAGTTTACAGAAAAGCATGCAACTATCTGGATGCCCTGCGTTCCATTGATTCTCAAATAATGATACTTATAGATACTTATAAACAATATAATATTTCTGATATATCTAAAATAGTAAACATTTTAAAACTGGGTTACTTTGATATGATTATAGGGTCAAATTCAAAATCAGATGAATATTTAAAAAATAATATTAATATTATGGAAAAGCCGCTAATCAATTCCCTGCTTCCTGAAGGAATAACATACTTAGAAAATGGCTTAATTGGTATGAGTGCCACAGCTTCAAATTATATACTGTCACTTTTAAAGCAGGATACCGGTACCCCAATTGACCTGGAGTTATTATATATATCAAAGCTTTTGAAATTCAGGGTGCTCCAGATTCAAATTGACTTTATTCAAAAGGAGAACATAGTACCTATAAAGACAAATTCTTTATCCCTTATTAAAAGTATTAGAAGACTTAAAGGATTAAAAGTAAGTAAATTTAAAAGTGCTTAAATTTATGTTTAAGGAGAAATAAAATAGTTTATAAACTTATATGCAAGTATATTCAGACATGTTATAATATAATCACCAAAAAAGGAGTGACTATATTTGATTAAGAACTATAAGCCTAAAGAATTTGCTAAATTATTAAATGTATCAGTTTTAACACTACAACCATGGGATAACGCAGGAAAATTAAAAACATTTAGAACACCAACAAATAGGCGGTTTTATACTTATGAACAGTATAAAGAGTTTATGGGTATAACATCTTCTGGAAATAAAGATAAAGGAAGATGAAGAAGTTGAAAAAAGCATACAAAACAGAGATTAAACCAACAGAAGAACAGATAACTAAAATTCATCGAACAATTGGTGTAAGCAGGTTCATATATAACTTTTATGTTTCACATAATAAGGAAGTTTACGAAAGAGAAAAGAAATTTGTAAGTGGCATGGATTTTTCGAGGTGGCTTAACAATGAGTATATTCCTAGCAATATAGATAAACTTTGGATTAAAGGAGTATCTTCCAAAGCTACTAAACAAGCTATTATGAATGGAGAAAAAGCTTTTAAAAAGTTTTTTAATGGTAAATCTGGTTTCCCAAAGTTTAAGAAAAAGAAAAACCAAGATGTTAAAGCCTACTTTCCTAAAAACAATAAAACAGATTGGACTATTGAAAGGCATAGAATTAAAATACCAACTTTAGGTTGGGTTAGACTCAAGGAATACGGCTATATACCAGCTAATGGCAGAATAACAAGTGGAACAGTAAGTCAAAAAGCTGATAGATATTATGTTTCTGTATTAGTTGATGAAGATATTCAAGTAAACAATAAGCCCCATTCAGAAGGAATAGGTATAGACCTTGGGCTAAAGGATTTTGCAATTTGCAGTAATGGAATAACTAAGAAGAATATTAATAAAACTAAAACAGTTAAAAAAGCAGAAAAGAAACTAAAACGTGAGCAAAGAAAGCTTTCAAGGAAATATGAAAGTTTAAAATTAAGAAATAAAAAAGAGAAAGGGGAAGCTGCTCGTCAAAATATCCAAAAACAAATAGTCAAGGTACAAAAACTTCATCAAAAACTTACAAATATTAGAACTGATTATATTAATAAAACAGTAAGTGAGTTAATAAAGCAAAAACCAAGCTTTATAACAATAGAGGATTTAAATACAAAAGGAATGATGAAGAACCGTCATTTAGCAAAGGCAGTTGCACAACAAAAGTTTTATGAATTTAGAATTAAACTTATTTCAAAAGCAAAACAAAATAATATAGAAATAAGAGTAGTTGATAGATTTTATCCAAGTAGTAAAACTTGCAGCTGCTGCGGAAATATTAAAAAGGATTTAAAACTATCAGATAGGGTGTATAAATGTGTTAATTGCAATACTTCTATTGATAGAGATTTAAATGCTTCAATCAATTTAGCTAATGCTAAAGAATATAAGATAGCTTAATTAAACAAGCGCTTATATGTGTACCGAAGGCTATTTCGGGAATTTACGCTTGTGGAGTGCTATACAAACTGTAGTAGCTTAGGCAAGGCAGAGTACAATGAAGTAGGAATTTTCTCAGTATGGATACATTTGACCATATTTTGAGTAGCAGGGTACATCTATGACTGAACAAAAAGATATTTTATTTGTTGATGATGACAGCTATATCCTTAATCAGTTAAATATAATGTTTAAAAATAGTGATTACAATGTGCATTTTGCCAAAGCAGCAGATGAGGCTTTGGACATTCTTATTCATGATAAGATTGATGTAATAGCATCAGATATGATATTGCCGGATAAAAGCGGTCTTGATTTAATAAAAATTGTTAAGAATAAATATCCATATATAGTCAGAATATTTCTTGTTGAAATAAATCAGATTTCTTCCACATTAGATTTCATTAATAATGGTGACATTTACAGGTTTATTGAAAAGCCATTGAAAAATGCAGATCAGATAATTTCAACTATAAAAAATGCTGTACTTTATGCTGATTTTCTTAAAAGCAAACCAGTTAATGATAGTAGTTCGGATAGTATAACCATTTCACTTGAAGCAGTAAAAGATATAATTGATTTATACAAAAGGCAATATTTTATAGTAAAAAACAATAATTTAATAGTATTAGTATCATCATGCCTTGACAGTAAAATGAAAGTTAATTCTTTCCTTGATGAATATGATATTAATTTTAATTTATATCATAAGAGAATGTTAGATCAGAATAATACTTTATATATTAGAAGATCACAATATATTTAAATTCATACATCCACATAATTCCTCCACAATTTATTTCTATAATTAAATCATAGAAATAAAACTTATTTTAACAGGAGGAATATATATGTTTTGTGGAAGATTTGGTTATGGCGGATTTGGCAATGGTTTTGGAAGAGGCTTTGGCGGATTCAACAGCAGCTTTTTCTTAATAACAATGGGCATCAGAATTATTATTTTAATAGCTATTATCTTCATTATAGTTAAGCTGTTTAAAAAATATACTAATAGCTCAAACAGTGCTCTTAAAATACTAGATGAAAAGTTTGCAAAGGGTGAGATTTCAGAAGAGGAATATTTAAAAAGAAAAAATATTATTTTTAAAAAGTAGTAAACTAGAGGTTTCACCTCTAGTTTTATTATTATATAATTAAATATAAATGGTTATTCAATAGGGGTGGTTTTCTTGAATGGTAATGTAAAAATTTTAGTTGTGGATGATGAGCAGAAAATCCTTGATGTTATAAAGGCATATTTAATTAAAGAAGGATATGAAGTTGTAACTGCATTAGATGGTGCAGGTGCTTTAAATATTATAAATTCACAAACAATACATCTTGTCATATTAGACCTGATGCTTCCTAAAATTTCAGGTGAGGAAGTATGCAAGAATATAAGAGCACATTCTCAGATTCCAATAATTATGCTTACAGCAAAAGCAGATGAAGACAATAAAATAGAGGGGCTTGCTATTGGTGCTGACGACTATATTACAAAACCTTTTAGTACCAGAGAATTAGTGGGAAGAGTTAAAGCTTTGCTTAGAAGAACATACAGAGAGGACAATACTTTAGCTGAGCATTTATCCTTTAATAATGGAGATATTGAAGTTGATATTAATAAAATGATTGTTAAAAAAAATGGGAATCCCCTATCTTTTACCGTAAATGAATTTAAGGTTCTGGTGGTTCTTCTTTCAAATCCAGGTGAAGTATTTTCTAGAGAAAAACTAGTGGAAAAAGCCTTTGGATATGACTATGGCGGAACTGATAGAAATATTGATACATATATTAAAAACATCAGACAGAAAATTGAGGATAATCCAAGAGAACCTGTTTATATTCAGACAATTTATGGGTTGGGTTACAAATTTGGGAGGAATAATCAGTGAAGGTTACATTAAAGAAAAAATTATCTTTTGGCTTTCTTGCAGCTGTACTGGGTTCATTAATAATTGCAGGTTTCATATCAAATGTTATGATAAACAAATTATTTAGCACCTATTTAAAAAATGAAAATAATTCAAAGATTGATAAAGCTGTTACTATGGTAAGCGAATTATATGATGAAAATAATAAACTTTCTGATTCTGCAAAGCAGCAGCTTCAAAGATATTCTCAAATGGAAAATATGTGTATTGAAATTCTGGATTCAGATGGCGGGCAGATTTATACTTCTGGAATACCTAATCATAATGGTATGAAAAACATGGGTGCCATGATGGGCCATGGAATGCACAGTCTAATGACTAAAAACAATGGAGACTACACTGAAGAAAAGCATGATTTAATTAAAGGCAGCAAAAAAGCAGGCACTATAGTCTGCGGTTACTTTAGCAGTTCACTTATGACCAATGGTGCAGTAACATTTATTATGACTCTTAACAAATCCTTTGTTATCTCTGCAATAATAGCTTTAATATTTGGTTTATTGCTTAGCATTATGATTTCAAATCAGCTTTCAAAACCTTTAGTTGAAATAACACATACTGCCAATGAAATGAGAAATGGAAATCTTCAATTAAGGTCTGATGTAAATAGCAGCACAAAAGAAATACAAGACTTATCTCTTTCTATAAATTATCTAGCTGAAACCCTTAATCATCAGGAAATTTACAGAAAAAGAATGACCTCAGATATGGCACATGAAATACGCACTCCATTAACTGTGTTAAAAACTCATGTGGAGGCATTAATTGACGGAATATGGGAACCAAGTACTGAGATATTTGAAAGTTTTTATGAAGAAATAGAAAGATTAAATAAATTAGTAGATAATTTAAGAGATTTATCAAAACTTGAGGAGTCCAAATTAAATTTAATTAAATGTAAATTTAATCTTTCTGATGAAATAAACAAAATAATTCTCAACTTTAAACCCCTGTTTGATAAAAGTAATTTTAATTTAATGTGTGAAATTGATGATAATATAAATGTAATTATGGATAAGGATAAGCTTAATCAAATAATGCAAAATATAATTTTTAATGCTTATAAATATCTTAATACAAATGGTACTGTATTAGTAAGTTTGAAATCAAAACATGAAAATGCCATAATTAAAGTTTCAGATACTGGTGCAGGAATCAGTGAGGAAGATCTGCCCCACATATTTGAGAGATTTTACAGAAGTGATTCCTCGAGAGACACTCATACTGGAGGTTCAGGCTTAGGGCTTACCATTACAAAAACTTTAGTAGAAGCCCATAGTGGTTCAATTTCAGTTAATAGTAAGCTAGGTCATGGTTCGGAATTTACCATTGTTATGCCTGTAGTTGTAGCTAATAAAAACAATTAAAAGTGTCAACATGATGCTTTTCTTAATATCATATTACATAAGTAATTTTTGCCGAGGTGAAAATTTGACTGCAAATGAATATTTTGAAAGCATCTATTCTCTTGATCCAAGAAAGATTGCTGAAAGATATAAATTTCTTGGAGAAGGAATAAGCAGAAAAGTATATGCTTTAAATGAAGATTTAGTCGTAAAGGTTGCAAAAGGATCTGAGGGAATTTATCAGAACTCAGTTGAACATTATGTATTTACCCATGCAGATAATAATTTCAGAAAATATTTATGCCCTATTATATGGTTTAAACCCAGATTACTGATTATGAAAAGAGCTGTCTCCTTTAAAAAAATCACAAGATCCAGATTTGTGGACTTAAGAACCATAAGACCCGAACCTAATTCATTAAATGAAATAAATTATTACACAAGTAAATTCTTCCTTTATTATAATGATATAAGATCAGCAGGTTCATGGGGGAAACTTGCTGATGAAAATGTTCTTATTGATTATGGATGTACAAATGCTTTTGGAGATTATTATTATGATTTTATTTTCAGCTTCTTAAGATATTAAAATTTATTGTTAAAGGGTGTCTATTCCGGCTAATTTCATTAAATATAAGGCATTAGTTGTAGTGGATACCCCTTTTCTCAGTTTATAATCGAAAAAAATCTTGTTATTTCTATAATATTCTTCAAAATGATAATTTTTGATTTGATTGTTTTCATTTTGTAAATCTCCTAATTCAAGGTCATGAGTTGAAACAAATCCAATAGCATCTTTTTTGCTTAATTTATTTAAAAGCATCTTTGCGCCAATATGCCTGTCATAGGAATTTGTTCCTTTGAAAATCTCATCAAGCAGAAACAGTACCTTTTTATTTTCATTTACTGCTTTAATTATTTTTTTTATCTTTAATAATTCTGCATAGAAAGATGAGATGTTTTCTTCTATATTGTCACTGGTACGCATACATGTAAAGATATCCATTTTAGAACAGCTGAAACTTTCTGCACATACTGGTGATCCTGCATATGCCAGAACTAAATTAACTCCAACAGTTCTTAACAATGTACTTTTCCCTGACATATTTGAACCTGTAACTAAAATTATTTTTTCACTGTCCCCTATTTTTAAATCATTGCATACTCTGTTTTTAGTTATAAGAGGATGGCCCATATTTTTACTATAGATAAACAATTTATTTTCTTGAAATTTCGGCATGGTCCAGTGAGCATTATCATGTTGCAATATGGAAATGCTGCATAAGGACTCCATTTCACCAATAACATTAAGCCATACATTTATATTGGGCCCTGATACCTTTTTCCATTTATCTAGTGCAAACATGTATTGATAATCCCATAAAGTTAAAATATTTAAAATAATATAAATTAAATTATTTCTATCTGAGATAAGTCTGGAAAGTTTAACTAATGCATTTATTTGGTTAGTGGAACTGCAGCCATTGCTGTCATATAATTTTGATTGTAAATCTTTTAAATAGCTGCAGTGAAATTTTGCTTTTTCTATATTCTTAAGAAGATTCATATATGTTAAAATATCTTTCTTATATAAATTTATCAGTTCCAAATATTTAACTCTTTTTGTTTTTTTATAATACACTAAAAAAACCTGAAAAATAACAAATATTGAAAGAATATATACAGGTATTAAGTGTAATGGAAAATATAAAACTGCCATAAATATTGTTAACAGGGGAGTATATCTAATTAAATTAAGCTGACTTTTATCACTATCAGTGCTGATTGTTTCCTTTGCCCATTTAATTAATTCTTCCGGATTTTTCATATCTTGAAAGTTAATCTTCCCTTCGGATTGAAATCTTTGCCTCCATCCTGTTTTTTTTGATAACTCAATTACAGCTTTTTGCCTTTCATAAATTTCTTTAGGTGTATAATCAGCATTTGTTAAAGTTTTTCTCAAAGTTTGTTTGCCGGTATAAGTAACTGTGGAATTTATATATTGAAACAAGGAACCTTTTCCGAAAATGTCCAGATCATAAGAATACTGGTGTAATTCATCTTTAAATTCTTCTCCATTATCTTTAAAATCAGTCCAGTTTCCCTGGGCCCTTTCTATTGAATCTTTATTAATGCCTATTATGTTTAAGCATAGTTTTTTGTGATATCTTATTTTATTTTGAATATTTATTAAGACTCCATATAAAATTAAAAATATCAATATTATACTTGCTTCCATAAAATACAGCTTTATTTTGTGAAAATATATTATTAATACAGCTGAAAATAAAAAAACAAATAATCTTAGTGCTGCTGTATAATTATATTGCCTTGTAAGTTTAGCCTCAAGCCTTGTATACTTTTCCTTACGCCTGTTATATGATTCAATTACATTCATTTATCACTGTCTCCTCTTTTTACTATTAACCCATACAATAACTATTATACTTTTATTTTTATAAATTATAAATGATATGTTTATAAATTCAGAGATTTCGCATCTAAATTCCAGTAAAAGATTTACTTTTACTGGAATTGTATTTTATTGTACTTTCTTACATGGCTGGTAAATCAACAGACCGATATGTCGAAAAAATAGTTATAATTACCCTTACCCTAAGAAATTTTAATAATCGATTTCCAATTTTATTTTTATATTAAGTCTTTTTAAATATTGGATTATTCCAGTTGTCATCTATAGTAAATCTTTCATCTTTTATATCTTCAATAATATCTATTTGAAGCATCCGTTTCTTTCTAAAACCTCTGATACATCTAAAAAAATATAACTGCATCAGATTAAACGCTATAATTATAAACATCAGTACTGTCTCTACGCCCGTAGGGCTATGAAGAAAGCAATGATCTAAATGCCATTCTGTTTTAAGCTGATGAAAGGCATTATTTTCTATATCCCACCTCTTGTGCATTATCTTCCACAAGGTTTCTACTGAGGCAAATTTGTCTGTTGTTATAATCCAGCCTTCTTTAATTTCTACCTTATCTCCAGTATGAATTTCTTCTATAAACCTTATAAATCTAACTTTGATAGTCGGATCTGATATTTCAAAATTATCTTCATCCCAAGCTTTAATTTTGGTATAGTCTTTACTTCCCTGCTTTACAATCCATTTCTTATCAGCCTCACGGCGCTTAAATAGAGCTAATGCATCCTTTACAATGAGAAGACGCTCATCTTTAACTCTTACTACTGCATTCATTCCTATTGAAAGGACTTCTTTTATCCAAGTAGATTTACAATATAAAGCATCAGCTACTATAATATCGGCAAAATGGTGATATTTACGATATAATTTTTTTATTAATCTTATACCTCCGGTGATTTCACCTTCATCTTTATTCGAACTATCTTTCTTAGGTTCAAGCATTTCTTGTCCTAAAATAACATGGGGATCCGAACCTACGGTAGTACAAACTACAGATCTGTGGAAATGACGAGTAGTGCCATCCTTATTCTTTCGTGAAAGACATTTGTCACAAAATTTTTTAGCACTTTCAAATAATTCTACACCATCTACAGCAACTACCTTTAAGCCATCTATGGTACCATTTCTAAATATCTTATTTTTTATCGTAGTTCTAATTATACTATCATGAATATTTTTCAAACCATTCAAATCAAAATCACTTAAGCAGCGCCTAACGGCATCAATGTGAATCATTTTAGTGTTTTTAGGTAATACTTTTTTAAATTTACCTTTTTTAAGCCAATGCTCTAACCTGTTGAAACTTCTTATTTGAAGCATAAATCCAAACAAAACTACAAAGGTGATTGTTGAAATTTTTACTAGAGATTTTATCTTTTTATCCTCTAAGGTATTGATTTTTTCACCTATATCGTATACTTTATTAATATAGGTGAGCATTTGTTTTAAATAACTTTTATTCATCTTAAGGCATCCTTTCTATTGTGTTGTGCAAAACTATTATAAAAAGGATGCTTTTATTATGCAAATTTTTTTTATAATTTCCAGTAGAAATCGGATTTTACAATGTTTTTATTAAATACTAGCAAATCAATATAAATCAGCGGGCTGCGCCCTAAAACTTTTTTAGGTGCTAAACTTCTGTTATAAATTATTAATTATGTTAAATTTGACTTATTTGATATAATATATATATCTTTAAGAAAACATTGGAGATGATACTTGTGGTAATGTGCTCGGTTTGTAAAAAAAATGTAGCAGTAATATTTACCAATAACATTGTAAATGGTAAACAGGAATTAACAGGATACTGTATCCCCTGCGCTAAAAAGCTGGGAATTTCTCCTTTATCTAATATGATGGGAAATATGAATATGAATGAAGATGATTTAGAAAATCTGAATCAGCAGATGGGTGAAGTCCTTGGAAGTATGGATCTTGATAATATGAATTCAAATAATCCATTAATGAATATGTTTGATGGTGCTCTTGCAGGCTCTCAAAATAAGAATGAAATTGAAAGTGAAAATGATGCAAATACTAGGAAATCTAATGAGGCAGCTGCATCATCTGAAGTTAAAAAGAAAAAGCCAAAGTCAAGGAAGCATTTGGATGCATATGGGATAAATCTTACTGAAAAGGCAAAGAGAAATGAAATAGACGAAGTAATAGGAAGACAAAGAGAAATTGACAGAGTTATTCAGATATTAAACAGACGTACTAAGAATAATCCTATTTTAATTGGAGAAGCAGGTGTTGGCAAAACAGCCATAGCCGAGGGTTTGGCAGTTAGAATTGTAGAAAAGAAAGTACCAGTTAGATTTTTTGATACTGAAATTTATCAGCTGGAACTTACATCTATTGTGGCAGGTACACAATTTCGAGGACAGTTTGAATCAAGAATGAAGGGAATCATTGATGAAGTCAAAGAAAACGGTAATATAATATTAATAATTGATGAAATTCAAAATATCATGGGGGCAGGAAGTGCAGAAAATGGCTCTTTAAATGCTGCTAATATTTTAAAACCTGCATTGGCAAAGGGTGAAGTTCAGATAATTGGCGCTACTACAATTGAAGAATACAGAAAATATATAGAAAAAGACTCTGCCCTTGAAAGAAGATTTCAGCCTGTTTTAGTAGAAGAGCCTTCAGTAGATGATACAATTGAAATTTTAAAAGGTATAAAAGGTTATTATGAAAATTATCATAAAATAATAATACCTGATGATATAATTGAAGCTGCTGTAAAGCTGTCAGAAAGATATATAACAGACAGATTTTTACCTGATAAAGCTATTGATGTAATTGATGAAGCAGGCTCAAGAGCTAACTTAAGGAACAAAGGCCTTGTGGAATTAGAAGCTTTAAAGGAAGAACTTTCTAAGGTTAAAGAAAATATATTATTCTCATCAAGCCATGAAGATTATGAAGCAGCTGCAGAAAATAAAGTCAAAGAAATCAGGCTGGAAGAAAAAATAAAATCTTTTGAAAATCAGGGCAGCAAAGTAGTTCTCACATTAGAAGATGTTGCTTCCGTAGTTGAGGCATGGACAAAAGTACCTGTACAAAAAATAACTGAAATTGAAGCAGAGAAGCTGTTAAATCTTGAGGAAAGGCTTCATAAGAGAATAATAGGCCAGAATGAAGCCGTATCAAGTGTATCAAGAACTATAAGAAGAAATAGATCAGGCTTTAAAAAGTTTAAAAAGCCGGCATCTTTTATATTCGTTGGCCCTACAGGAGTAGGTAAAACAGAATTAGCCAAAGCTCTGGCAGATGAGTTATTTGAAAATGAAAAGGCATTAATTAGAATTGATATGTCAGAGTATATGGAAAAACATACTGTTTCAAAGTTAATTGGGGCCCCTCCTGGATATATTGGATATGATAATGGAGGTCAGCTTACTGAAAAGGTAAGAAGAAACCCCTATTCCATAATTCTTCTGGATGAAATTGAAAAAGCCCATCCAGATGTATTTAACATTCTTCTTCAAATATTAGAAGATGGAAGATTAACCGACGGTCAGGGAAGAACAGTTCATTTTGAAAATACAATTTTAATTATGACTTCAAATGCCGGAACTAGTTTTAAATCAAATGGTATAGGCTTTTCAAGAGATAATTATGAAGCCCTGTCCGATAAGGTTTCAACAGTGTTAAAGGAGACGTTCAGACCGGAGTTTCTAAATAGAATTGACGAATGCATAATTTTTACTGAATTAAACAAAGATGAGTTAAGACAGATCCTGGATTTAATGTTAAAAGAAATATTAAATGAGGCAAGAGAAAAAAATATTCAGGTTAACGTATCTGATGAAGTAAAGGAGTTCCTGCTTTCAAAAGGATATGATAAAAAATATGGTGCCAGACCACTGCGCCGTACTCTTCAGAAATATGTAGAAGATGAATTAGCAGAATTATACCTTAAAGGTAAAATTAAAGATGGCAGTACTGTAAATTTATCATTGTCTAATGGTAAAATCATTTTTGAATAAATAATAGAAGAATTGAAAAAAGATTATGAAAGATAGTGGGAATAAGCCACTATCTTTCATTGCTTATGTACATAATTTAATAAACTGCTTATTTATTACTTTAAATTTGCAATTTTAATATCATACTGCATAATTTGTAGTTGAAATAATGCACATTTTGTCTTATTATATTTATATTAAGCTTAATTATATATTTACTATTAGGAGGAATATTATGACAAACAAAAGAAGCTTTGGTTTATGGACTCTTATAATGTTAATTTTTGTGCCTACATTTGGATTTGGTAATATAACCAACAATGCAGTGGCACTAGGACCAGCATCTATTCCATCATGGTTAGTGGTTTCATTATTGTTTTTTCTTCCATTATCAGGTATGTTTGCTGAGTTAGCATCAGTAAATAAAGGCAAAGAAGGAGGAATATACTCCTGGATAGAAAGCGGCCTTGGCTCAAAATGGGCTTATATAGGCACATGGTCATATTTCATTGCTAACTTATTTTATTTACAGCTGGTTTTTTCGAAAATACCAGTAATGGTGTCTTGGGCTATATTTGGAGAAAATAGATTTAACGATTCAAATGCTCACTTGCTGCCATATATAGCAATATTTCTTGCAATTCTATTAACTTATATTGCAACAACAGGAGTAAAAAAGTTCTCGAAACTTAGTAATTTTGGTGGTAAATTTACTATTGCCGCAACAATTATTTTTATAGTTATGGCATTTATAGGATACTTAGCTGGTACACCTTCTGCTTCAGAATTTTCTACTGCAACGGTTGTACCAAAATTTGATTTAACTTATTTTTCAACATTTTCATGGCTGCTATTTTCAGTTGCCGGGGCGGAAGTTGCAGGTACATATATAGGTGAAGTAAAAGACCCAGATAAAACATTTCCAAAGGGCGTAATACTTGCCACAATATTTGTTGCTGCTGCCTATGTAATTGGATCTTTTGCAGTATGCTTAATTGCCTCACCAGAAGTTTTAACAAAAGCTGGTCTTAAAGATGCAAACTATGTTGTGTATAAAATTTTAGCTCAGAATTTTGGCTTAAATGGTAAAATAGTAGTTCAGATATATGCAGCAATATTAACTCTCACATCAATTGCCGCATATGTAGTATGGCTTGAATCACCTATCAGAGCTATGTTCTCAGAAGTACCTGAAGGTACATTTCCAAAGTTCCTGACAAAAAAACAGGAAGACGGTACTTTAAAGAATGCATTATGGATTCAATGTATTGTTGTATTAATTTTAATAATTGCGCCGCTTGTTGGTTTGAATTCTATTGATTCATTCTTCCAACTGCTGACGAACCTTTCTGCATTATCATTGATAATTCCTTATATTATCCTTGCTGTTGCTTATTTAAAGTTTAGATTAAAAGGCAATACTCCCCCATTTGTAATGTTTAAATCAAAAAAATCTGTTGTATTTGTTTCAGCAACGGTATTTATTTTGGGTATTGTTGCTTTCTTTGGAGCAGGAATTGATTCTATATCACAGGCTAAAACTGTATCTGAAGCTGTAAAATCAATAATTATGACATATGGAGGACCTATAATATTAATTTTATTAGGATACTTAATTGTACTTATAAATAAACTTACAGCTAAGGCCGAAGAAGATATAAGTAATTCTAAATCTGCATAAAAGTATTTAAACCAAAGATTAAAGATTAAAGATCAAAGAACAAAGAATAAATTTAAGGAGCATAGCATTAGCGGTTAAAACTGGTGTGCATCCCGTCAAGTAGACAATTGAAAAAAATAAAAGTTTTCAGAATGCTGCTCGTTTGAGTAGCATTTCTTTTAGTGTGCCCAGCATGGGCGATAGCCTGGTGGTGAAAGTCCACTATGGGGGTTGATAGCACCAACCATTAGCCTACGGCAAGGGTGTCCATCGTGAGATGGAATCTGAAAGAAGCCTGCGGCAAAACTCTGGTCTGACGAACAGAAATCACATATAAGGCTTACTTAAATCGGGTGAGTTTGCTAAACAAAACGAAACCCAATGCTATCCGAGGTTTAAGGAGTAAATGTGGCAGATATATGGAGTGAAAGCAGTCGTTCTTACCTGGGGAGGTCTGATAGGTAGGTTATGGATATGAATTTAGAAATAACAATCCATGCAGTGATGCATGGTTGAACTATCAGAAGTCAGCAGAAGTCATAGTACCACGCGAAACGCATTAGCGTGGGAAGGACTGAACAATAGGAGGTTTCAGAATTTTGAAAGATACGAAGAAATAGGGTATTTCTAATAGCATATGTATGTGATCTGGACATACTTCTGCTTCTATAATATTTACCCCTTTCCACTTACAGAGTTCTCTTAATATATTTACTATCTCCAATCTCTTCTCTCCATAAAATACCTTCCTTCGGTATTTTGGTGCAAATACTATATGATACTTACAATTCCATTTTGTATGTGATAAACTGTGTATGTCGTTCACTTTTAACGACCTCCTTTTGATGTTTTCTTGCAGTTGCCAGACCGCAAGTTTATTTTACATCAAAAGGAGTTTTTATGTCATGCCCCATCGCTTAAGCTTTACCGAACCCCACGTCTAACGTGGGGTTTTCTTAAAACAAAAAGGCTTGAGGTCTTATGTGCCCCAAGCCCTTATGCACCAATGGTTTGTATTGATTTTACAAACATAACCTTTTAATCAAATTGAAATATCTTTAAAGAGCTCAAAAATTACTCTTGAAGACGTTTTTAAAAATTTAGATTTAGGTAGTTAAGTTTGATTATAGATAGAATTATCGGCGAGTATTCAATAAATTTATTAAATATGTCTACACTTATTTCCTGTTATGTTATAATTTATATAAAGGGATGGAGGTGGTATAATTGAAAAAGACTGAAAAGAGTTCAACAAAAAAGATTAATGTTAAAAAGGTTGAAAAGCAATCAGCTTTAATTTGCCATCACTGGTAAAAAACACAACAATAGGCGATAAAGTATAATGCTTTATCGCCTATTATTCAATTAGATGGGGGTGATAATAGTTGAAACCTAAAATTAAAGATACTATGAGTCCTATATATTTAAAGGACAAGATAATTTTTGGAACTCAGAGTACTAGTATAGAAATAGATGATGAAAGTGGAGAGATATTCAAATTAGTTAAACTGTTTAATGGTGAGCTCAGTATTGAGAGTATTTATGAAAAGACTTTACTAAGCAAGGATGATGTAGACGAGCTTATAAATGTACTTGATGAAAACTTATTAATTGAGGATATGGAATTAGATAGTACGTTATTATCTGAAATGGATAAAGAAAGATATAAAACTAATTTAAACTATTTTTCTAATTATGCAGATTTGAATAAATCTAAATATGTATATCAAAAAAACTTAATGAATTCAACAGTGGTGATAATAGGGGTCGGAGGAGCAAGCTTATTAGCTACTTCACTAGCTACAATGGGTATTGGAAGAATAATATTAGTGGATTATGATCGCATAGAAATTAGCAATCTAAGTAGACAAATTCCTTATTTTGAAAGTGATATAGGAAAACTTAAAGTAGATGTTGCAAAAGAGAAAATCAATTCGATAAATAGTTCTGTAAAGGTTGAAATATTCAATAAGAAGATAACATGCACAGCTGATTTAGATGAGATAGTAAAAGATGCAGATATAGTAGTAAATGGTATCGATACACCACCTGTTGAATCTGCAAGATGGGTCAATTATGCTTGCATAAAAAATAATAAAGTAATGATTCAAGGTGGAATAGGGTCAGACTGCATTGTAATAGAGAAATATTCCAACACAAAAGGATGCTATGATTGTTTTTTAATAAATTCATTAAAACAAGATAATGAATTTGAATCACAATTAAGGTTTGCTTATTCAAATGAATTTAAGAGTGTAAATACATCATATTCACCCAATATAATAATCTTAACCGGTCTATTGGCTTCTGAAATTGGGAAATACCTTGGCAAATATGGAGATGTAATTAATTCAGATTGTACTATTCAACTTAATACTAAAACATTAGAAGTAAGTTATATTAACCAAACAAGTAAGTTGAGTAATTGTCCAACCTGTGGAAGTTCTAAAGAGAAATCTAAAGAGCCATTAAATATATATGAATTAATAAAGAAAGCAAAAAGTATTACATAATGTTAAATGAATTATCTAAAGTCAAATTAGAACTATCAATTCAAAAAAAGATTAATGGTTCATATGTGATTGGAAGCAAGATTAATAATGTATTTATAGAGGTTCCAAAAGAAGCATTAGCAATATTGGAATATTGTAATGGAACAAATACAATATTCCAAATAGAAAAACTACTCTTAAAAGATAAGAATATGGATATAGACGTTCTAGATTTCATACAGACCTTATATTCAATTGATTTAATATATTCAATTGATGGAGAAAAATGTAATATTGGTGAGGAAACGAAGTACCCTAGTATTTTAATTACAATATCCAAGTTGCTATTTAATAAATATACTGCATTTGTATATGGAGGACTGTTTATTGTAAATTGTATATTAATTACCACTAATAACAGATTATTTCCAAGGCCTAAAGATGCATTCTTTATCAGAGATAAAATTGGAATTAATATGATTGTGTTTTTTTTGATATCTTGGATGATAACTTTTATACATGAACTAGGACATTTTTTATCTGTTGTTAGACTAAATATAGGTGTAAAATTTAATCTTAGTCTTAGATTAATATGGTTAGTAGTTGAAGCCGATATAAATGGATTGTGGTCTGTTCCGAATAAAAATAGATACTTTTCTTATTTTGCAGGAGTGTGTTTTGAGACAGTAATAATGTTTATTAGCTTAGTATTAAAATTAGCTAATTTAAATTCAACAACCAATAATATTACAAGCATAATAATATTAATATTAACATTAAATTTCTTGTGGCAATTTATGGTTTTTTTAAGAACTGACTTTTATCTTGTATTATTAACAGTATTTGACTTAAGTGGTTTGCATAGCTACAGTAAGATTTATATAAAAAATAAATTGACTAAAAACAAACATAGCAATGAACTTGAAGATTTATCTAGTGCAGAAATTAAGAGGGTAAAGTTATTTTGCTTAGCGTATATATTCGGATTTATATTTTGTTGCATAAGATTAGTATATGAGATACCTATAACCATAAATATTTTATACAAATCTGCATTAGAAATTTTATCATATGATATTATAAATATACTTGATGGAGTATTAATTTTAGCAGTTATAATAATAAGTGCTTTATTATGGCTGAAAGGAGCAGTAAATAAGATTAAATCATCAAAATTAGAAAGGAATGTGTGATATGAATGTGTATGTTTTAATGTATGATGAGTGTGCATTGTTTGAAATAATATTAGGATGTTATTTTTTAAAAGCCAAATATAATATTATAACTGTTGGAATAGATGCTGAAGAAATAAGATCTTTTGAAGGAATCAAAGTTAAATGCGATACTTTAATGCAAAATGTATCAAGTTCAAAAGGAGATGTAGTTGTAATTCCAGGCGGAAATATAAATTTAATAAATAATAAGTCATTACTCAGAGACTTTTTATGTAAATCAAACTTATCTGAATGTTTATTTGGAGCTATTTGTTCAGGTGTAGATATATTAAAGGAAAATTCTTTAATAACCAGCAATGATATTGATAAATATTCAATAAGCAATGTAAAGTTAGGCAATAGATTTGTTTTAGCTAAACCAAATGAATATGTTGATTTTGCTTTAAGTCTAGGCATTATTACTAACATATATGAAAGCCAAAATGACTTCGATGAAACTGTAAATTTCTTTAAATTGTTTAAGGAATGTTGATAACCCAGTTTAAAAATACATCTGAACCGAAGATTAAAAAAAATACGAAAGAATATTTCTAGTATTGAGAAGTCATGGCATTAGCACCGGAAACGTAAATATATTTATGTAAAATCGAGAGTGTCCACAGACTTGTGTATATTAGATTAAATATGATTAATTAAAATTACTACGGGAGGCAAATTCCTGTAGTAATTTTTTTGGGGGATATTACTAAATAATGAGTTTGTGTAGCTTAAATATAGTTTTATTTTTTGCAAAAATCCTATTTTTATGCATATATATCACAATAATATAAGCCCTTGAATTATCTCTATTAATCTAGCTGATTTACTTTGAAATCTACTTGGCAATTAGTGTGTTTGCAAAGTCATTATTTATCCTAATTACATCAACACTGTTATTTAAAATGGCTATAGGTGTTTAACTAAAGAAAAATTTAAGTGTCAAGCATTTTTGAAAATGTCCCAAAATATTTAAAACATTAGGGGCTGTTGCACTAAAATAATTGGTGCGGCAGCTTTTTTACATAAAAATAAATCTTCCACTCGAAAGAGTGAAAGATTTATAGTAAAATTAACATATGAGAAAATACATTAATTCACACAAAAATTATACTTTATATCGTGGAAATTATCAATTAAAACTTCCATTAAATATTGAGTACATGATTCCCAATAATGATTCAGTGCGTTTGCTAAGTCAATTTGTAGAGGAGATGGATTTAACAGATTTATATTCGACTTATTCCCGAATAAGGGAAAATCAGGCTACGCCACGTCAGATGCTGAAGATTGTACTTTACTCCTATATGAATCATAATTATTCATCAAGAGCAATGGAGCTATCCTGCAAAAGAGATGTAAATTTCATGTACCTTTTAGAAGGTTCACCAGCACCAGATCATTCTACTTTTGCAAGATTTCGTAGTATTCATTTTGCCCCGTGCTCAGAAACAATAATGGCTGAAATGTCAAATTTTCTTTATGAGATTGGAGAAATATCAGGAGATACTATATTTATTGATGGTACAAAGATAGAGGCATGTGCTAACAAGTATACTTTCGTCTGGAAAAAAGCAGTTTCAAAAAACCTGGAGAGATTACTTTCTAAATTAGCTGATTTTGTAGCCGAATGTGAGGAATTGTATGGAATAAAGCTTGTATACGAAAACAAAGTAAAAATGAAACATGTAAAAAAGCTACGCAAAAAGCTTTACGCCTTGAAAAAGGAAGAAAATATTGAATTTGTACATGGATGTGGTAAAAGGAAAACTCCTATTCAACGTTCTATTGAAAAACTTGAGGAATACCTTAGAAAGTTAAAAGAATATACACAGAAAATCCATACCTGCGGTAAACGTAATAGCTATTCCAAGACAGATAAAGATGCAACCTTTATGAGGATGAAAGAGGATGCTATGAAAAATGGTCAGTTAAAACCAGGTTACAATGTTCAGAATGGAGTAGATTCCCAATATATAGTATGGGTTACTGTTTGCGATAAGCCTGGGGACACAACAACATTGATTCCATTTATAAAAAGCATGGAGAATTCCTTGTACTTTAAGTATTTTAAAATTGATGCGGATTCAGGTTACGAGAGTGAAGAAAATTATCTTTATATCAAAGAAAATGGACAGCTATCATATATTAAACCAGCAAATTATGAAATATCAAAAACAAGAAAATATAAACATGATATAAGCAGAATAGAAAACATGGATTATACTGAATTGGGCGATTATTATACTTGCAAAAATAATAAGAAACTAACAGTAAATAAAATAGTAAAAAGGAAAAGTAAGACTGGCTATATAAGTGAAAAAACAATCTATACTTGTGAGGACTGCAGTAACTGTGTTTACAAGAGTAAATGCATAAGAGGACATAACTGTAAAACGCCATTAGAAGAAAGGGTTAAAAATCTTGAGACTTCAAAACTATTCAACATGCTTCGCAAAGAGGATCTTGAAAGAATTATAAGTGATGATGGTTGCGAGTTGAGAATGAATCGAAGTATTCAAGCCGAAGGCTCTTTTGGAGAGATAAAACAGGATATGGGATTTCGTAGATATCTATGCAAAGGTAAAAAGAATGTTTTGGCAGAAAGTATTTTGTTAGCAATGGCACATAATATAAATAAGCTACATAATAAAATTCAGTTAGATAGAACTGAAACGCATCTTTTTCCACTTAAAAAAGGTGCATAATTATCAAACTTTAAAATTTTAAAAACTCTGCAAATCAAAAAAAGCCTTAATATGAAAGGCTTATTAAAGTGCGTCTTTTTTTAATTATCAAGCTCATTGGGGACTAAAATATCATTAAATTTTCTATAAAACACAAAAAAAATGCTGCCGCGTTAGCATATTTTTTTATGCTAATGCGACAGCCCCTTTTTAGTTAGGTTTTACTTCTAAAATAAATAATGAGGCTTTCCTGGATTTTGGGTATGCTTAATAAGCCTTCTGAGTTTTATACTTAAAAGGAGGAATAGTAATATTATGGCATTTACTTTTATGCTATATTTTCCTGCCTATGTTTCTGCTTTTTAAGATAACGTTCAAAAGAAGCTTGTTTCCAAGGATGACTCATTGGAGGAATATAACGTTTTTTTGGTTGCCCCGCAGGAGCTGCAAGGTCAAAGCTTTTTGATGTAAGTTCATGTTCTGGTAATAGATCTAGAGCATATACCTTTTCATCAACACAAAAGAACATTCCACCATCAAAGGCTTGAATTACCATACCTGAAGTACCTTTTCGGTAATGTACAGCATATCCATTACAATCCATAGGGAGGTAATAACTTTTCTTGAATTTGATGCAGCTTCCGTTATCAACCTTCCTACTGGTTAATACGGCAAGTGTTAAATTTATTTTTTCAATATCTAGTTGTTTTTCAAAGACAGATTTGATATTATCAACTGGTAAAGCAAACTGGGCATTGAATTCTTTTATGTATGAGTTTAAGAATTCATTTGCTTGCTCAATTGTGCTGATACAAGCTAGCCTCATTTCTAAAGGGAGGCGTGATTGTAACGTCTGAAACATTCTTTCTACGCGCCCTTTAGCTTGGGCAACACTGCTTGTCTTAATTCCTATGCCTAACTGTTTACAGGCATAGCTAAACTGAGTGAAAGTATCCTCTTCAACTGAAGGGGACTTTTTCTTTTTGTATTCAAATACAGTACGTCTATCTGTAAATAACATATAAGGGATACCGTGTTCCGTGAGTACCTGGTGTAACACATGGTAATACCCGTTTAGGGTCTCTTGTGAGTCAAAATAAGCTCCCATAATAGCACCTGTAGCATCATCTACAGCAATGTGTAATTGGGTTTTATTCTTACCGAACCAAAGATGCTGTGAAGCATCCATCTGGAGCATCTCACCTATGTAAGCACATCTAGGGCGCCTCGGGTGTGCATCTTCAGCTGCAATAATTGCATTCTGAATGTTAGAAACCTCTTTTGGAGATTTGGCTACATTCTTCAATTCCTCTAATTGAGCTTTAACCTTTTTCCTTGTAGCACGCTTAGCCTTAGGAGACAGGATGAATTCCTGCATAAGGATTGAACGGATGGTGCTAATGGATACTTTGATATGCTCATGCTTCTCTAATAACTCAGAATAGTGGGTGAGATTAGCATCAGAGTATTTGGTACGATAAAGGTCAATAATTAATTGTCTTGTCTCATCATCAAGTGTATGGACTGGTTTTCTCCCATGATTACCATGAATAAAATAAGCCTTTCCCTGTTCCTGATATCCTTTGATCATTCTATTAATATGTCTAATAGAGCAGCTTAGATAAAGGGATGCCCTCTTCTTGTTTCCATTTGTTTCGACCAATTTCTTTATAGTTGTATATTTATCATTTTCTTTCATAGTTAAATTTACCTTTCTCATTATGTCCACCTCAATTCTCTTGAGGTATCATTATACTATATTTTTTGCATTTGGGACATAATCATATGTGGTATATTAAGACATTATCATAAATCAATCATAAGGTGTTTAACTAAAGAAAAATTTAAGTTGATTTATTCTCACAAATCTCATATAATTGAATAAAATATTAATAAAGTATTAATATTTATTAAAATATTTTAATATTTGTTAAGTATTTTTAAGAATAAATTTGTGGGAGGCGATTATTATTTTATTAAAAAATTTTATAAGTAAATTAAACTCAAAACTAAGTATAAAATCATTATTTAAAAGCCTTAGAAGTTTTCCTAAAATAAATATCGCCATGATTGTTTGCATTATTTTTTCTTTTATTTTAATTTTATCTTCTTCATCTGTTAATGAAGCACTTGCAGCGAAAAAAAGCGTTATTATAGCACATAGGGGGTACTCAAAGGCTGCTCCGGAAAATTCTGCAAGTTCCATTGAGAAGGCAATTAAGGCTAAATCAGATTATGCAGAAATTGATGTTCAGGAGACAAATGACGGTGTTGTTGTATTAATGCACGATAGAAGCATAAAGAGAACAACTGGCGTAAATGAATTAGTTTCACAGCTTAATTATGACCAAGTTTCTAAACTTGATATTGGTTCAGGTTTCTCAAAGTCCTTTAAGAATGAAAGAGTTCCAACTTTGAAACAAATTCTTAAAGAATCTAAAGGAAAAGTTAAATTAATAATAGAATTAAAAACATATAATAAGGATTATGAAAAATTAACTGAAGATGTAGTAAACTTAATAGAAAAAAATAATATGGTAAGCAGCTGCAGTATACATTCTATTAATTACAACAGCTTGTTATTAGTAAAAAAAATTAATCCGAAAATAAGAACAGGATATATAGTTTTAAGACATGTTAATGACTTACCATCATATAAAGTGGATTTCTACAGCATAGATAAGAAATTAGTTAATGAGAAAGTTATACATGATATGCACAAATTAAAGAGACAGGTTTATGTATGGACCGTAGACTCCAATTCTGAAAAAAATAAGTTTATAAATTTAGGAGCTGATGGAATTATTACTGATAATCCAGTTAGGTAAAAAATGGGGCTGTTGCACTAAAATAATTGGTGCGGCAGCTTTTTTACATAAAAATAAATCTTCCACTCGAAAGAGTGAAAGATTTATAGTAAAATTAACATATGAGAAAATACATTAATTCACACAAAAATTATACTTTATATCGTGGAAATTATCAATTAAAACTTCCATTAAATATTGAGTACATGATTCCCAATAATGATTCAGTGCGTTTGCTAAGTCAATTTGTAGAGGAGATGGATTTAACAGATTTATATTCGACTTATTCCCGAATAAGGGAAAATCAGGCTACGCCACGTCAGATGCTGAAGATTGTACTTTACTCCTATATGAATCATAATTATTCATCAAGAGCAATGGAGCTATCCTGCAAAAGAGATGTAAATTTCATGTACCTTTTAGAAGGTTCACCAGCACCAGATCATTCTACTTTTGCAAGATTTCGTAGTATTCATTTTGCCCCGTGCTCAGAAACAATAATGGCTGAAATGTCAAATTTTCTTTATGAGATTGGAGAAATATCAGGAGATACTATATTTATTGATGGTACAAAGATAGAGGCATGTGCTAACAAGTATACTTTCGTCTGGAAAAAAGCAGTTTCAAAAAACCTGGAGAGATTACTTTCTAAATTAGCTGATTTTGTAGCCGAATGTGAGGAATTGTATGGAATAAAGCTTGTATACGAAAACAAAGTAAAAATGAAACATGTAAAAAAGCTACGCAAAAAGCTTTACGCCTTGAAAAAGGAAGAAAATATTGAATTTGTACATGGATGTGGTAAAAGGAAAACTCCTATTCAACGTTCTATTGAAAAACTTGAGGAATACCTTAGAAAGTTAAAAGAATATACACAGAAAATCCATACCTGCGGTAAACGTAATAGCTATTCCAAGACAGATAAAGATGCAACCTTTATGAGGATGAAAGAGGATGCTATGAAAAATGGTCAGTTAAAACCAGGTTACAATGTTCAGAATGGAGTAGATTCCCAATATATAGTATGGGTTACTGTTTGCGATAAGCCTGGGGACACAACAACATTGATTCCATTTATAAAAAGCATGGAGAATTCCTTGTACTTTAAGTATTTTAAAATTGATGCGGATTCAGGTTACGAGAGTGAAGAAAATTATCTTTATATCAAAGAAAATGGACAGCTATCATATATTAAACCAGCAAATTATGAAATATCAAAAACAAGAAAATATAAACATGATATAAGCAGAATAGAAAACATGGATTATACTGAATTGGGCGATTATTATACTTGCAAAAATAATAAGAAACTAACAGTAAATAAAATAGTAAAAAGGAAAAGTAAGACTGGCTATATAAGTGAAAAAACAATCTATACTTGTGAGGACTGCAGTAACTGTGTTTACAAGAGTAAATGCATAAGAGGACATAACTGTAAAACGCCATTAGAAGAAAGGGTTAAAAATCTTGAGACTTCAAAACTATTCAACATGCTTCGCAAAGAGGATCTTGAAAGAATTATAAGTGATGATGGTTGCGAGTTGAGAATGAATCGAAGTATTCAAGCCGAAGGCTCTTTTGGAGAGATAAAACAGGATATGGGATTTCGTAGATATCTATGCAAAGGTAAAAAGAATGTTTTGGCAGAAAGTATTTTGTTAGCAATGGCACATAATATAAATAAGCTACATAATAAAATTCAGTTAGATAGAACTGAAACGCATCTTTTTCCACTTAAAAAAGGTGCATAATTATCAAACTTTAAAATTTTAAAAACTCTGCAAATCAAAAAAAGCCTTAATATGAAAGGCTTATTAAAGTGCGTCTTTTTTTAATTATCAAGCTCATTGGGGACTAAAATATCATTAAATTTTCTATAAAACACAAAAAAAATGCTGCCGCGTTAGCATATTTTTTTATGCTAATGCGACAGCCCCATTTTTTATTATTCTTCTGATTTTCTGTGCTGCTTTGAATTAATATCTGTATCTGTATATACAAAACTGCCGTTGGATGAAACTCTCTCCAGTTCATCCAATTTACTATTGATTTTTTTCACATCTGACTGAATATTCATTAATAAATTCTGTAAATCCTTATCCATTTCATCCCTTCCTTTCTGGAAGTAGTTTATCCAGAAAGCTTAAAATTATGCTAAAGTTCTTACAATCAACAAAGCAAAATACCCCAGAGTGTTACAAGAACATCTCCGGGGTTAAAATTAAAAATTAACCTATTAAATTAATAACTGTATCAACAACATTTTCAGTAGTTATTCCAAATTCTTTGAATAATGCTTCTCCTTTTCCAGATGCTCCAAAATGATCTATAGATATAATTTTACCATCCAAGCCTACATATTTATGCCATCCAAATGATGAAGCAGCTTCAACTGCAACTCTTGCTCTAACCTTATTTGGTAGTATTTTTTCTTTATACTCCTGACTTTGAGCATCAAATAGTTCAAAGGAAGGCATGCTTACAACTCTTGCATCAATACCTTTATCAAGTAATTGTTCTGCTGCTTTGTAAATAAATTCAACTTCTGAACCTGATGCCATTAAAATTACATCTGGTATATCCTTCTTTGAGTCCTTAAGGATATATGCACCTTTAAGAGCTTCAGCTCCAGTTTCCTTGTATAAAGGCAGCTTTTGTCTTGTAAGGATCAATGATGTTGGGCCATCCTGTTTTGTCATAGCTAAGCACCATGCTGCTGCAGTTTCTTTTGAATCTGCAGGTCTGAAAACTGTCATATTTGGAATACTTCTTAGTGATGCCAGCTGTTCAATAGGTTCATGTGTTGGTCCGTCTTCTCCTACTCCAATACTATCATGTGTAAGTACATAAGTAATTGGCAGCTTCATTAATGCAGATAATCTCATGGCACCCTTCATATAATCACTGAACACAAAGAATGTGGATACAAAAACTTTTAAACCTCCATGAAGATAAATTCCATTTGCAATGGCTGCCATGGCATGTTCTCTTACTCCAAAGTGCAGATTTCTTCCTGTTCTATTTTCTGCTGAGAAATCTCCCATATCCTTCATATAAGTTTTATTTGAAGGTGCTAAATCTGCAGAACCGCCAATTAAGTTTGGAATTAGTTTAGCTAATCTGTTAATAATTATGCCTGATGATTCACGAGTTGCCATTGGCTTGTCAAAACTCCATAATTCCTTGTTATTTAATAAATCTAAAGAGTTCTTTCCATTAAACCATAAATCCCATTCCTCTGCCAGTTCTGGATATGCTTTTTTGTAATCTGCAAATAAACTGTTCCAGCTATTCTCCTTTTCATCAGCTTCTTTTCTGAATTGAACCATAGCATCTTTCACTTGGTCAGGCACTGTGAATGGTTCATAATTCCAGTTTAAGAATTCCTTTGATGCTTTTAAGTTTTCTTCTCCTAAAGGTTCTCCATGTGCTGAAGCTTTACCTTGTTTTGCCGGGCATCCATAACCAATTGTATTCTTTACTATTATTATGCTTGGCTTTGAGCTTTCCTTTTTAGCTTTTTCAATTGCAGTGCTTATTTTATCAACATCATTACCATCATCCACTTTAATAACCTGCCAGCCATAGCCCTCATATCTCTTTCCTACATCTTCTCTAAATGCTATGTCAGTATTTCCCTCTATGGAAATATTATTTGAATCATATAAAACAATAAGTTTTCCAAGGCCAAGAGTACCTGCCAGTGAGCTGGCTTCTCCTGAAATACCCTCCATTAAACATCCATCACCAGCTATTGAATAGGTATAATGATCTACAACATTATATCCTTTTCTATTAAATTTTTCAGCAAGATAAGCTTCTGCAACAGCCATTCCAACTGCATTGCATATGCCCTGACCAAGTGGTCCTGTTGTTGTTTCAACGCCATCAGTATGACCGTACTCAGGATGACCTGGAGTTTTACTTCCTAATTGCCTAAAATTTTTAATATCATCAATGCTGACATCATATCCAAATATGTGCAGTAATGAATAAATAAGCATGGAACCATGTCCAGCTGATAGTACAAATCTATCTCTATCTAACCATTTTGAATTATTAGGATTATGTTTTAGAAATTTTGACCACAATGTATATGCCATTGGTGCACATCCCATTGGCAGTCCGGGATGACCTGATTTTGCTTTTTCAATTGCCTCGGCAGATAATATTCTAATTGTGTTTATTGCTAAATTGTCTGTATTTTTCATGATAACCCTCCTAATATATTAATAATAAAAAAATTAACTTCACTTTACTTACGCACATCTTATTATATCATAATTACAGCATTTTCCCCAAAATCAACTTTTTTTCAAAGATTATTTCTTGGATTTTTACTTTTTTATTGAGCTTTTAATTAATTTAATCCAGAAATATTCAACTTCCTCTGGTAAGTTCTCCTTTAATTCCTTAAGCTTACTATCTGGGTACTGAGCTATAGCAGCTTTAATAGGTTCTATATATTTGTCAGGTATAAATTCATTAATATCTATGTTTTCTCCTTCTTCAATGCATTTTACAAGATGAGACTCTATTGTTTGCATACTGAGTCCTCTGATTTTACAGGTTTCATCAATAGTTTTACCATCCTTATACAAATTATATGATAATTTGTGACTTGGTGTCTTTGTTTCTCTACTATCAATTAAAACAGCTGGAGCTTTATTAATTTCTTTTTCATCATTATATTGTTTAATTAAATCAATGAACTTATTCCCATATCTCTCAAATTTTATTTCTCCTACACCTTTTATATTTAAAAACTCATTTTTAGTTAATGGCTGATATTCACTAATGTCCTTTAAGGTTGTATCAGAAAAGATAATATAAGGAGGAACTTTTTCTTCAACTGCCATTGTCTTTCTGAATTTCTTAAGTAACTCAAATAATTCATTTTGATCCTGCTTCACATCTTCTATTTTAGCAACATTCATAAAAACTTTTTCATTATTTTTAAGCACATGTAATGATTTATTTGTTAATTTCAGTACTGGATATTCTCCTACAGTAAGATTTAAATACCCATCCGCAGCAAGTTTATTTATCATGTCTGATATTATCTTTGTTTTATACTCCTTCATAATGCCATAGGTAGATACCTTATTTAAGCCATGGGTAAGTAATTTTTTATTATTTGAACCTTTTAAAACTTCTGCTACTATATTGGTTCCATACCTTTCTCTTAATCTATATACACATGAAAATATCTTCTGAGACTCTATAGTTATGTCTACTTTTTCAGTTTTGTCACAGCAGTTTCCGCAATTTCCACAATTGTCTATCTGTACTGTTTCGCCAAAGTATTCAAGCATATACTTTCTAAGGCATTTAGAAGTATAACAGTAATCTATCATTGCCCTTAAGCTTTTATATTCATATTCCTTTCTATCTTCTGGCAATTGTTTTTGTTCTATAAAATATGTCTGAAGCTGTATATCCTTTGGCTGAAATAACAAAATGCAGTCACTTTTTTCTCCGTCTCTTCCCGCCCTGCCAGCTTCCTGATAGTATGCTTCTATATTTTTGGGCAGATTATTGTGTATTACAAATCTTACATTAGATTTGTCAATTCCCATTCCAAAGGCATTTGTGGCCACCATTACATCAATATCATCATATGCAAATTTATTTTGTATTTCAGTTCTTTCCTGTTCTGATAAACCAGCATGATAAACTCCTGCTTTAACTTTTTTACTGTTTAAAAGATTACTAAGTCTTTCTGCTTCTCTTCTTGTAGATGTGTATATTATTCCTGTACTGCCTTTGTGTTTTGAAAGATAAGATAATATAAAGCCATCATTATTTTCTCCTCTAAGCACTGAGAAAAATAAGTTTTTTCTATCAAATCCAGTTATATGTACATTGGGTTTCTGTAATTTTAAAAGGTTTATTATATCACATCTTACAGCTTCTGTTGCAGTTGCAGTATATGCACCAATTACGGGTCTTTTTTTAAGTGAGCTGATAAATGCAGCTATTTTACCATAACTTGGTCTGAAATCGTGAGCCCATTGAGAAACACAGTGGGCCTCATCTACTGCTACAAAAGAAATATCCATATTTTTAAGTGCACTGCAAAATACCTCTGAATCCAGTCTTTCCGGGGCAATATATACTAATTTATATATTCCATTGATTACACCCTGCATTATTCTCCTTTGTTCATCAATGCTTAGGGTACTATTAATATATGCTGCTTCAATGCCTAATTTATTTAAATTATCAACCTGATCCTTCATAAGTGATATTAATGGTGAAATTACCAGAGTAATACCTGAAAACAGCATAGCCGGTACTTGAAAGCAAATGGATTTTCCTGCTCCTGTAGGCATAATTGCTAATGTATCTACTCCATTTAACACGTCATTAATAATTTCTTCCTGTCCCTGTCTAAATTTGTCATAGCCAAAGTATTTTTTTAATATTAATCCAGCATTCTCCTCCATGAGCATCCTCCTTTGTATAGTGTATTTATATTACCTTAAATCTTCCTTAGTATAATATACTATGCCAATTGCTCCAGGCCCTACATGAAGTCCAATTACTGGTCCGATATCACATATGTTTATATTTACTTTCAGCTTTTCCATTATATATTCTGCCAGTTCCTTGGCTTCATCATAGCAATTTATATTATGAATTACTATTTCACCAAGTCCAAAATCGTTTATATCCTGAAACATCTTTTGGGCCATGGTTTTTATAGCCCTCTGCTTTGTTCTTACCTTGGTAAATACAGATGCATTGCCATTTTCCACAGTTAATATTGGAATTATCTTGAGAAGATTACCAATTAGAGCATTAGCTCCTCCTATTCTTCCGCCTTTTTTTAAATATACCAGATTTTTAGGAATAAACAAAAATCTGCTCTTTTTTAGATTACTTTCAGCAGCTTCTTTAACTTCCAATAGTGATTTGCCGTCCTTTGCGGCTTTTGCTGCAGAAATTACTGCAAATCCCAGCTGCATACTGTTTGATCTGGAATCCACAATTTCTATTTCTGCATCTTTATATTTCTCCAGAATCATTTTCCTAGCCATATGAGCTGTCTGGCAGGTTCCACTCATTTCAGAAGATATGAATACAGCTAAAAGGCTATTTCCTCTTTTAACAACCTTCTCCATTTCAACGTACATTTCTCCAGCGGATGGCTGTGATGATATGGGTATACCCTTCTCATCCATCATTTTATAAAAGCTTTCGTTGTCTATTTCAGTCTCCTTAAAACTCACATCATCAAACCTAACGCTTAATGACACTATATTAATATTTAATTTTTCAATAATATCTTTGTTTATGTAACTTGTACTATCAGTTAATACCTCTACAGCCATTTTTCATCTCTCCATTTTAATTCAATTATTTTTTACTTTACATAGCGCCTGCATAGACACCATATTTCTTATTATAACAAATACTATTTATTTTGCATTAAAAACATTAAATTGTGCTTTATAAAAAGTAATAAGCTTTTATAAATTTTATTTATCATTTTACTTGTTTTGAATTTTTTGGTATATTAAATATAAATATATTTATATTGGAGGTAACTATGATTGAACTTAATGGAATTTCAAAAAGCTATAATGGTAAATTTAAGGCAGTGGATAATTTAACATTAACCATAAACTCTGGAGAAATTTTCGGATTTTTAGGTCCAAATGGTGCTGGAAAAAGTACAACTATTAAGATGATAACTGGTATTATAAAGCCAGATAGCGGGTCAATTAATGTAAATGGAGTGGACATATTAAAGCATCCTATTGATGCAAAGCAGCAGATAGGGTATGTACCGGACAATCCAGACATGTTTTTAAGATTAAAAGGTATAGAATATTTAAATTTTATGTCTGACATTTATGATATCCCCACTGATATAAGACAGGAAAGAATAAATAAGCTAAGCCAGGAATTTGATATGGATTCTGCAATTGGAGATAAAATAGGCAGTTATTCTCATGGAATGCGTCAAAAGATTATAGTAATGGGTGTATTAGTGCACGATCCATCTGTTTGGATATTGGATGAACCCATGACAGGTCTTGATCCTAAATCCTCTTATGTTTTAAAGGAAATGATGAGAAGTCATGCTGACAGCGGTAAAACGGTGTTCTTTTCAACTCATGTTCTTGAGGTAGCCGAAAAATTATGTGACAGAGTTGCCATAATAAATAAAGGTAAAATCTTATTCTGTGGTTCAATAAAGGAAATGAAAAGTAACCTTAAAGAGGATGAATCCCTTGAAAAAATGTTTTTGGAATTGGTGGAAGATGAAAATGAATAAATTTATTATTTTAACTAAGTTCTTATTAAAAGGTTATTATGGCAGTTTTTCTTCAGGTAAAAGAAAAAACAGAGTGGGCTACATAATATTACAATTAGCTGTTTTAACTATGTTTGCATTTTTCTCCTGGATGATAAATTCTGCTCTTTTTAAAGTTTTATCTATGTATGGCATGACTAATATTCTGGCTGGTATAAATTACTCATTAGTAAGCTTCGTTATATTCTTCTTTGGAGTATTTTATGTTATGAACATTTTTTATTTCTCAAGAGATACAGATTATCTGCTTCCACTTCCTGTAGCTGGTGAAACAATAGTAATGAGTAAATTTACTGTTACCATAGTTTATGAGTATTCAATAGTAGCTGTTATACTTTTGCCTTTTACAATAATTTATGGAATTGGTTCCGGCAGTGGTTTAATATACTGGATTTACAGCATTATAGGAATGATGCTTATTCCAGTGATTCCTATAACTATTGCTTTACTTTTAAGTATTATAATAATGCCATTTGTAAATATGTCAAAAAATAAAGATATGTTCAAGACCATTGCTGGAATTGTGGGTGTTTTTTTTGCACTTGCTTTTAACTTTTTCATGCAAAGTGCAGCAAATAAATTTCAAAATTCAAAACAATTGGCAGATACAGCCTCGAAGATATCAAACACCACAAGTTCACTATTTCCCGGCAGCGGCTTAATATCTAATGCTATTATAAATTATAGTACAGTAAGTGGATTCATGGCATTTATTTTATTTATCCTGGTTACTGTAATAACTCTTGTTTTAGCCTACTATATGGGAAAACTGTTATATTTAAAAGGTGTTGCTGGACTTTCTGAATCATCATCAAAAAGAAAAAAAATTAATAAAGGGCAATTTGCCAAGACTGTGGTTAAGAGTTCTGCTATGAAAACATACTTTTTAAAGGAAGTTAAAATTTTATTTAGAACTCCTCCTTACTTTATAAACTGTATTTTACCTAATTTTTTATGGCCTATTTTTATGATTCTCCCCTTTATTGCAAATAAAAGCAATGGTGCCAGTGAAGATCAGTTAAAGCTTTTATTTGAGATGATAAGAAATAGTTCATACTCTGGAAAAACATTAGCTTTTTCTGCAGCAGCGGGAATATTCTTTGGGGCTGCTAATTGTGTAACACCTACAGCTATATCAAGAGAAGGCAATAGCTTATTTTTTATGAAATATATACCTTTAAGCTACACAAAACAACTGCTGGCTAAAGTATTTTCAGGTATTTTGGTAAGCTTCATAGGGCTTTCTATAATACTTGTTTTAAGTATAGTATTTTTTAGGCTGTCACCATTAATGATCTTATTTATGATTATAGTTATGATCTTATCAGTAATTTTTACAAATATTGCTGGGATAATTCTTGATTTATATTTTCCTAAGCTTAACTGGGATAATGAACAGAAGGCTGTAAAGCAGAATTTCAATACTTTAATATGCATTTTAGCAGGTTTTTTGCTGTCTGCATTGATTATATTTTTAAGCTTTAAGCTGAATTTATCAGTTATTGCTGCTTTTATTTCCATTACAGCTTTGTTTATTGTACTTGATTTTGCTTTATACAATCTTTTAAAAATAGTTGGAGAAAAAAGATTATCTGAATTAGAAAAATAAAATTAAAGGAGTGATATTATGTTATCAAACAAAAAAGTAGTTACATTTATTTATGATGGCTTTGAGGATCTTGAATTCTGGTATCCTGTGCTCAGATTAAGGGAAGAGGGTATTGATGTTGTCGTTGCTGGCGTAAAAGGTAAAAAGAATTATGTGGGTAAATATGGACTGCCTGCAGAATCAAACTGCAGTTTTTCCGATATCAATGCTTCTGACTATGACGGTTTATTAATTCCAGGTGGATGGGCACCTGATAAATTAAGGAGATTCCCGGAAGTCCTTAAAATTGTACAGGACATGAATTCAACAAATAAGGTTATAGGTGAAATCTGCCATGCAGGCTGGGTTACTATTTCAGCTAAAATAGTGAATGGAAGAAATGTTACAAGCACTCCTGGTATAAAAGATGATATGGAAAATGCAGGGGGAATATGGCTGGATGAACCTGTTGTTGTAGACGGAAACCTGATTTCCAGCAAACGCCCAGAAGACCTGCCTATGTATATGAAAAAATATATAGAACTGTTAAAATAAACATAAATAAGGGAATGCCTGAGCATTCCCTTGTTTATTATTTGTCAAACAGGCCCCCTGTTTTCTTGGAGCTTCTGCTTGCCTTTTTTTCATGTCCTATGTTTTTTTGAGCCCTTGAGCTTCCACTTTGCATGGAACTTTTCTTTTTCTTTTCTTCAATTATTTTTTTCATCATTTCAATATTTTTATCGTTCATCTTTTTCTCCTTTATTAACTGTTTTCTATTACAATTTTACTGCCCTCAACCGCAGATGATGATTTAACCAGTATTTTAATAGGTACTCTGTCTCTAAGCTCCTTAACATGACTAATTATTCCAACACTTAACTTTTCACTTCTAAGATTTTCAAGAGAATCCATAACTGTATCCAGTAATTCATCATCTAAAGTACCAAAGCCTTCATCAAGAAAGAAAAATTCCAAAGGAGCGGAGCCTTTTAACTGAATATGGGATGAAAGGGCTAGTGCTAATGACAAAGAAGCTAAAAATAACTCGCCGCCTGATAAAGAACTTGTAGAACGAAGCAATCCACCGCTGGAATTATCCTTAATATAAAATTCCCCATCTTCATTAAGCTTAAGCTCAAATTTATCCTTGGTGTTTCTTAAAAGCCTTCTGGACGCCTCAGCAGTTACATATTTTAATTGGCCGTGAGCAACAAATTCTACAAACTTATTTCCTTTAAATATCTTTTCCAATTCATCTAAAAGGTCTTTTTTGTGAAGGTATTTTTCTCTTTCTATTAAAATAAGCTTTAACTTTTCAACAAGTGCTTTCATTTTGGAAATTTCGCTTTTTTTTGCAGCAATAATTCCTATTTTTTCTTCTAAAAGCTTATTTAACTCTGCAGTGTTTTTTTGAATTTCATCCCATTGTTCTTTTTCTATTTTTTCTCCATTTAATTTCTTTTCTATTTCTTCAATATTATTTAATATTTTATTGCATTCATCATCATATTTTTTTATTTCCAACTGTAAAGCCTTTAAATCACCTTTATTTAAGTATGAAGCAATAACATCTTCCTTAGAACTAAATGAATTTTCTTTCAGCTTTATGTTTAGCTCTTCTTTAAATCTCCCAGTATCCTTTAAAAAATTGTCTTTTAATCTGCTAAGGGTATTTATATTTTTTTCTATTTCATTTTTTTTGACTGTATGATTTTCAAGATTATCCTTAAGCTTTTTTTCATTATTTATTATTAATAAAATCTTACTTTTTATTTCTTCAATATATGATTCAGGTTTCATGCCATCAGAAAGTGTTTTAATGTCATTTTTAAGCTTTTCTATAAATTGTGCCTTTTGTTTTCCACTTTCCAACATGGTAGATAATTCATTAACTTTAATTTGAAGATTCTCATTGTCAGTTTTAATGGTGTTTTCAATGTGTTCCTTTAAAGCTCTGGTATCCTTTAACTGTTTTTCTAAATTGGCCCTTTTCTTATCATTTTCAATAATATCAGTATATCTGCTCTGGAAGTCATCAATACCCAGCTCATCTTTTATAAATTTTATTTTTTCACTAAACTTTGATAAATCCATATTTTTATTATTAATATCACTAGTGTATTTCTCAGTAAGAATTGTACCTTTTCTTACAGCTTCTTCAAATCTTACCTTTTGAATTTCAAGTGATGATTTGTTCTTTTCCAGTTCACTTAATTTATTTGAGGATTCTTCTTTTTCTATTTTCCATTGTTCCATGCTGTATTTTAATTGAATATATTCTTTCTTTATTTTCTCAAGAACTAATTCTTCTTCTTTAACATTGAAGTCTTTTAATTTTAATTCCTTATCTTTTAGATCACAGGTTACAGAATTTAAAGTAACTTCTGTTTGTACAAATTCAGTATCTAAAGCTCTTATTTCTTTGTCTAAACTTTCATACTCATGTTCCAACTCATTTATTATAACATTTTTTTCTTCAATTACTTTAACATCAACAAGTTCAGCTAATTTCACTTTATGTACATTGCCGCATACTGGGCAGGGATCATTTTCTTTCAAATTTGAAGCAATAATCCCTGCCATATTATTAACTTTTATATGTTCAAGTTCATTTTTTTCTTTTTTAAGTTTTTCAGATATATGAAGTATATCTGCACTCTTATTTTTCTTTTTTACTTTTAATTCTTCATAACTGTTTTTTAACTGTGTATATTCTTTTTCCTTTTGAAGTTTTAAATCCAGTATTTTTTTATTTTCTTCCAGCTTTTTTTCAAAATCATTGTATTGATTTAATTTTTCAATTAATAAATCATTATCTCCAGGGCAATTACCATTTAATTCTGTCAACTTTACTTTTATAACTTCAATTTCATCTTTTACTTCATTAAACTTTTTCTCCATATCAGCTAATGCTTTTTTATCAATATTTATTTCAGCTATTTGTTTTTCATTTTCCTTTATAAGCTTTTCTATATCAATATTTATATTTTTAATGCTTTTTTCAATATCAAGAGCTTTAATGGTTTTTTCTCTTTCTTCAGGTGATAAAAATATATCAGCTATTTCACTTTCTTTTATGCTTATTGTATTTATGCAGTGTTTTAATTCTTCTTTTTTTGAATTAATGCTGCTTTCTAATGTCTTCCTTTCTTTGTCTGTAAGTGAATAGTTTTCTTTTAATGCATTAATTTCAGTATCATATTGATTTAGCTGCTGAATCATTTTTATAGCCTGAGATACATTTGCCTCTTTTTTATTTAATTCAGGCAGTTCTTTTTCTTTAATGGTATAAGCTTTTTCATACTCACCACTTATATTTTCTATTAGTGATTTTATATGTGTATATTCTTTATTTTCATTGGCTAAATTTTCTGTAACACTGTGGAGATTCTTCTCAGCCGACTCAAATCTGTCAATGTATGGCTTAACCAATAAAGCCCTTTCTCCATCCTTTGCAAGCCTTTTCTTTTCATCCATAATCGGTTTATCAGCCATGTATTTATTTTTTTCAATTAGCCTGCTGTTAAGGTCATTTTGAAGAAGCCAGATATTTTTATATTTATCAAAAGTATTATCTGCTTCCTTCTTTTTCCCTCTAAGGTTTTCAACCTGTTTTAGCAAATCATTGTATTCATTACTTATATAATTTAATTTTTCTTCATTAACATCCTTATAATATCCTAATTCTCCTTCTATCCTAATGAGCTCATTATTATTCTTTTGAGATTCTTTTTTAAGCTTTTCTGTAAGAGCACTTCCATATTTTTTTAAGCCAAATAATCTTTCCAGCATTTCGCTTCTTTCCTTAGGAGTTGTCTTTAAAAATTCACTGAATCTTCCTTGAGGAAGAACCACGGCCCTTGTAAAATCAGTGTGCTTTAATCCTATAATTTCTATTACTTTCTTGTCAACATTTGACTTTCCATCGCAAAGTATTTCAAGATTTTCACCTTTAACCTGATATAATTTTGCAATTGTACTCTTATAGCCTCCGTTTTTATCCCGTTTTGTTACTCTGTGAATATGATATGTTTTTCTTTCATCACCAGCACCTATTTCAAATGTATATTTAATAACAGCCTTATCAGAATTTAAATTTATAAACCCTCCCTGATCACGTTCTATTTTTCCATAAAGAGCGTAAATTATGGCATCAAGAATAGATGATTTGCCGCTGCCTGTTTTGCCGAAAATGCCAAAGAATCCTTTATCAGTTAACTTTTTAAAATTTATTATCTGCTTATCTCTAAAGCTGTTAAATCCTTCAATTTCAAGACGTATAGGCTTCATTACATTTCCTTCTCATCCACAATGCTCAAAAATAATTCTACAAGCTCCTGAGTGGGCTCTGTTTCATTTCTCCACAGGTAAAACTTTCTGAAGACTTCTTCCATGCTTTTTTCTGTAAGATTTTCATAAATTTCATTTTCATTTTCTGCACCTTTAAGGTTTGGCTTTATTTCTATTATATCAGGCCTGTAGTCCTTCATTTCTTTAATTTCCTGCTGAGAAATAATTCTATCACAGTCAATCTCAATATAAACCCATATATTTCTTTTACCATCATTTCTGCATCTGTCAATTGCTTCATCTATACTTTTGCATTTCCATACTTCTATGGGCTTATAATCAGTTAAATATATTCTTTCAGGAGCTGCCTTTTCACCTGGCTTTAAATCAATAAAATAAATACAGTTTTTATTGTTTTTTTCCTTTTTACTGTATTTAATAGGTGAACCGCAGTATACTACAGGTACATCATCTATATTAAAAACCTGATTTTTATGCAGATGTCCAAGGGCTATATATTGAGCTTTTTTAGGAAGGTCATTAAGCTGTACTGCATAACTTCCTCCTAACTGAATTGCTCTTTCAGAGTCTGAGGTTTCGCCCCCTGCAACATAAAGATGTGATACTGCCAGATTAATTGTGTCTTTTCTATATTTCTTTGACAGCTCATTAAAAATTTCTCCAATTCTTGCAGAATAGCTTTTTTGAACTTGTTCCTCATCACTTTCCTGAGACAATATTTCTCCTAATCTTTTCTCACTAGGATAAGGAATTGTTAAAATCACTGCACTTTCATTATTAATGCAAAGCTCTATATATCCTTCTCCTGAATCCACCACATTAAAGCTTCCAAACTTTCCTGTTTCAATAACACTTTTTGGAGTTCCCAAAATGATAATTCCCTGTTCTCTTGCAAGAGGTATAACTGCTTCCAGTCTTTCAGGACTGTCATGATTACCTGCTATTATTAGAATTGCCCGACGGCCATTATTTGAAATTCTTTTAACTCCATTATAAAAAAGACATTCAGCCTTTGCTGAAGGATTGCCCGAATCGTAAATATCACCTGCTATAATAATTAGATCTGCATCTTTTTCTTCAACCTTCTGTACAAATTCATCAATGAATTGCTCCTGTTCTTCAAGTCTGCTGTTGCCTTCAAGAAGTTTACCTAAATGCCAGTCAGATGTATGAATAATCTTCAAAATATCACTTCCAATCAATAATTATTTTTGATTTGTTTATATTCTGCTATTAATAAATCCACCATTCTTCCATAGCTTTTAACTCCGTCCTGCTGACCATTTGATTTTAGATAATTGTTATTTATACTATCAGATACATTTTCAATGACACCATCATATTTACTCCAGAATTCATTGTCACTTTTTAAATCCCTTAGTACTTTTGAGGAATATTTAGCTGTAAGTACCTTATACTGATTATAGTCTGCTTTTTTTAGAGCGTCCATAGAATAAATTAAGCCAAGCATTACTCCTGAATATTGAAAATCAGCATAGGGACTTAATGTGCAGGCAGCATAGGCAATATAATTTGCCTCGTCTTCCCTGGCAAATCCCCTTTGATGGGCCATTTCATGTGCTGATGTGCATGGCAACATAAAATCACTAATATTTACATTAACATTTGCCTCCCCTGTAAAAGGGAAATACACACCTGTTATGCCTGTATAACACATTAATTTAGACATAAGTACAGGCTTTGGACTTCCGTAGCTTCCGCTAAGTTCACTATACTTTTTTGAAAGAGCTTCATAACCTGCAGCCTCTCTGGCAAAAATATCTTTATATCCTCCAGGTATATACATTACTCCTGTGTTATCTTCTTTTAAATCATCTCTTAAATTATTTGCTCTGTTAATGAGTTCCTCACATAAACCAGCCAATTCTTTAGAGGATGTTTTATCTACTTTAAGTTTTGAAATATCAGCAAATGAAAGTCTGTTATAATTTGATCCCCAAAGAAATATAAACAAGAAGTATATAACTGAAATAATAAATAATACTTTTGCTATGAAATTAAATATTAAAGTTTTCTTATTTTTACACTTTCTTAAGTTAATAATCAATGTTACTATGAGAAATAATGCATAAATAAAAACAGCTATTACAATTAATTCGGCTAATGAAAAAGGAAAAACTCCTGAAGCTGTGCTTAAAAGCTGTCTTATTGCTTTATTAAATCCATTGGAGTAATACACTTCAACAGCTGCAGGTGCCTTTGAGAAAACCACATTAATTATTATTGTTATTAAAAACAGCCATAATCCTGACAATTTTAATAAAACCGATTTCACTTGTTTATCTCCTTAATTTTATCGTTTATTTTATATAATAATATAATTTGAACTTTTAGACAAATAACTTTAAAGCACTTATTGCAATAAACTAAGCATATTTAACAATATATACTGCATTTTATTGTAATAAAATAATATTGTAATACTTATAGATTAAATTCAAGTTATATTTAATTAATTTAGGAGGAATATTAAATGAATAATTTTTTAAAAACCTACAAGTCCTCAATTATTTTACTTAGTTCAGTAATACTTGGTGGAATAATAGGTATAGCAGCTGGTCCAAAGGCTTCTGTTTTAGAACCCTTAGGTACCCTTTTCATCAATTTGATGTTTACAATAATTGTACCCCTTGTATTTTTTAGTGTATCCTCTTCCATTGCAGGCATGAAAAGTATGAAAAGACTTGGTAAAATAATGAGCAGTATTGTGATAATATTTACAATAACTGCATTAATAGCCTCAGTTTTTGCATTTCTGGGAACCTTGATTTTCAGTCCCACAAAAGGACTTGATCAGGAGTCTATAAAGAAGATAATTGCTGTTACAGGGAAAAGTTCTACAGACAATGCTAATCAGGGAGTACTTCAGCAGATTGTTAATGTATTTACAGTTTCAGATTTTTCTGCATTACTTTCAAGAAAAAATATGCTTCAGCTCATAGTATTTTCTGTATTGTTCGGAGTTTCCACAGCTATGATTGGGGAAAAAGGCAGGCAGGTATCTCTATTTTTGGAGTCTGCAACAAATGTTATGATGAAATTAGTAAGTTTAGTTATGTACTATGCACCAATAGGTCTTGGCTGCTATTTTGCATCTATGATAGGTCAGCTGGGTTCCCAGATCCTTCAAGGATATTTAAGAGTATTTGTCCTTTATATTGTTTTAGCACTTATATACTATTTCGGATTCTTTAGTCTTTATGCTTTTACAGCTGGCGGAAAAAACGGTATAAAAATTTTCTGGAGGAATGCAGCTGAGCCTTCTATTATGGCACTGGCAACCTGCTCCAGTGCTGCATGTATTCCAACTAATATTAAATCTGTTAAAAAAATGGGTGTTCCAGATGACATTGCTGAAACAGTGATTCCCCTTGGAGCAAATATTCATAAAGATGGATCGGTTTTCGGAGGTGTAATGAAGGTAACCTTCTTACTTGGTCTTTACGGTAAAGATATGAAGAGTTTTCATGCAATTTTAGGTATTATATTTGTTTCATTTTTAGTAGGAGCAGTTATGGGTGCTATACCAAACGGCGGTATGATAGGTGAGATGTTAATTATAAGTATATATGGCTTTTCTGCAAATGTGCTGCCTATTATTGCAATAATAAGTACAATTATTGATGCTCCTGCAACTGTGTTAAACTCCACAGGTAATACTGTATCTTCAATGATGATAACAAGATTTGTAGATGGTAAGCTTACTGAAACTGCTGGCAGAGCAGAAAGCTTAGCTTAAAAATTGCAAATAAAATGCTGGCAATTGTTTTTGTCAGCATTTATTTTATATGTATTTTACAAATTCCTCTACTGGTTTTCTGTACCCTCTTAATCTCTTTTTATTTGGATCCTCTTTGCCAATGGTAATTAATATTGCAGGCTCAAACTGATCTGGAACTTCAAATAATTTTTTTGCCATATCTCCATTAAAACCAATCATTGGACATGTATCCCAGCCTCTGTCCTTTGCAATTAACATAAACATCATTGCAGATAATGATGCATTTCTTATAGCTTCGTCTCTTATAAATACTTCTCCTCTGCCCTCATAAAGATTATAGGTATCCGATACCACTTTTGAATATGCTACCTCATCCATCATACCCAGCTGTTTCATTGGTTCATATATCTTTTCAACATCCTTATAAGCCATTTTATCTCCAAACACCAGAACTGCAGCAGATGCTGTATGAACCTTATATTGAGGGCATGCTTTATCTTTAAAAAGCTCTTTCATTTCCTTATCTCTTATTACTAAATATCTTGCATGCTGAAGATTGAAACATGATGGCTGCAGCGCTAATAATTTAAATATTTCATCAAATTCCTCCTTGGGAATTTCAACGCCTTCTTTAAAATTGTTTGCAGATTTTCTAGCTTTTATTAATTCAGTAAAACTTGAATAGCCCATTAAAATTTCCTCCTATACTTCTTACTTTATACTAGTATAGTACTATCAGTAATATACATTAGTCAAGTAAGCTTATTGCTTATTTTTATTTACTTTTGTTCATTTAGTATGTAAACTATTAGTGAGGTGATTTTATGAATGATTTCCATCTATGTCCCAGATTTGAAAAAGCTTTTAAGCTGCTGGGAAAAAAATGGAATGGACTAATAATAAGAGTTCTTCTTAATGGCCCTAAAAGATTTTCTGAAATAAAAGAATTAATTCCGGAACTAAGCGACAGAGTTCTCACTGAAAGATTTAAAGAACTTGAAGCTGAAGGTATTATAGAAAGAAATGTATTCCCTGAGACCCCTGTAAGAGTAGAATATGAGATTACTCAAAAGGGAAAAGAACTGGAATACGCTATGGAAGAAATTCAAAAATGGGCAGAAAAATGGATGTAATTAATAAGTGCCCGGTGGAATTTTAATTATTTAAAACTGCCGGGCATTTATTATAATATCATATTTAATGGTACATAATACTTAATATATTTATTACCGTATTTATCTGCATAGTTCCCATTATTGTTTAATACCATTATAGTTGCTCTTTTATTTATATTGGTTATAATTCCGCTTAAATTTGAATTATTATATTTAAATACTACCTTACTGCCTATTGATACTTTGTAATTTTCTTTTGCAATCTGACTTGCTGTAGGAAGTTCATGATAGGATTTAGTATGGCCGAAAATCCTATTAGCCATTGTTTTAAATCTATTGCCGCTGCAGCTGGACTGTCTGTACATTGTTAGCTCTAAAACATGGCATATTTCATGTTCAAATACCAGCTGCAATGCCTCTACTGCATCATTTGCAATAATTCCATTAACAACCTTATGTCCCTTTGTTTCATAAAATTTAAAGAAAAAATCAACTGCCATTCTTATTTCAAATTTAATATCATTTAAAGGCAGATATTTTATATTTCCTGGATAAATTGTTTTTCCAGCACTGCTTGTCATTCTTTTTGACAGTGAAAAGTGAATATTCCCATGTGAATTTTCATTTAAATAACCCTTAAGAAAAGTTTCATCATATAACTTTAAGAGCAGATATAAATCATCTGTTGATATTTTTTTTATTACTGAACTTTTTATATTCTCTGATATATTTAAAAACTTACTATAAATATAATTTCTTTTAAATTTGATTTCGTCAGCTGAATAATATAAATTTTCTATAAAACTATTGCTACTGTTCATTATTAATTCTCCCCTGTTTTAATATGTATAAAAACTTATTAATTAATTATATCAAAAGCATACAGGTGTATCAATTTATTACACTTGAAAAAAATCATATGTAAAATTAGAATTAAAGTATATACTATTCTTATGTTAATTTTGGGAGGGTTATTATGATAAAAGATTTAATTCTAAAAAACAGGAGCTACAGAAGATTTTACGAGAATGAAACAATAGATACAAAAACTTTAGAGGAGCTTATAGATTTAGCAAGAATATCATCCTGCGCTGGCAACCTGCAGAGCCTGAAATATTATTTATCAAATTCTAAGATTACCAATGAAATTATCTTTAATAACATAAAATGGGCTGCATATTTAACTGACTTTGAAGGCCCTGAGGAAGGTGAACGACCAAGTGCATATATATTAATGCTTAATGACACTCGTATTAGCAAAAATCTGCTTTGGAACCATGGTATTGCTGCAACAAATATTCTCCTTGGAGCTGTAGAAAAAGGATTAGGAGGATGCATGTTTGCAAGTGTAAATAAGGCTGCTATTGCAAAGGAACTTAAAATAGACGAAGTATACGATATAGTAATGGTCATAGCACTTGGCAAGCCAAAAGAAATTGTAAAATTAGATCCTATGACAAATAATAATGTAAAATATTACAGAGATGAAAATCAAATTCACCATGTTCCAAAAAGAGAACTTAAAGATATAATTGTCAAATAGCAGATATAAATTACAATGGAGGGAAATATATGAACCTGAAAGATGAAATAATTGACAGGCTTACAACTATAGGGTTTAACAAATATGAAGCCAAGGTATATTTAACCCTGCTTGAAAATCAGGAAATTACAGCTTACGAAATAAGCAAAAGATCAGGTGTACCTCAGTCGAAAATTTATGAAACAGTTAGATCTCTTGTTAATAAAGGTATATCCAGCATGAACGGTTTTGAGCCAGTAAAATACTCAGCGCTTCCACTAGATGAATTTTTAAACAACTATAAAAATTCAACGGAATCAACAATAGATTACCTTAAAGAAAATATTAAAAATATAAGTGATGTTCAAACATCAGATTATATGTGGCATTTTAACGACATAGATTCAATAAAGAATAAAATTGCTTCTATGATTAATAATTCTAATAAAAGCATATATTTATCCATGTGGGATGAAGAATATGACAGTTTTTATGATGATTTATTAAAGGCCAGCAAAAGAAATGTTGATATGGTGTCAATACTTTATGGAACTGTAAAAAACGAGATAGGTAAGATATATTATCACGAAATGCACGGTATGAAGGAGGATGCTGCTGTAAATGGCAGATGGATATGTCTTGTTACAGATTATAATGAGTGTCTTTTTGCCATTATTAAAGGAAATGACAGCTCCTGTGTCTGGACCCAGAATAAGTCATTTATGCTGGTTACAGAGTGTTTCATTACCCATGATATTTTTATTGCAGAAATATATTCAAAGCACAGAGATGAACTTGATAAAGAATTTGGCTATAATTTAGAGAAAATCAGACAACATCTCCATATAGGATAAAAAGCTGCCCCCAAATTTAATAATTGGGGCCAGCTTTTATTACTGCATTATTATAGTTCCGCTTTCACCTGTTAAGGCCTGATTTGCTTTATTCAGAGAAGCTATTAAACATTTCCTTCCTGATTTTGATTTAGCAAACTTTACAGCTGCTTTTACTTTAGGAAGCATACTTCCTGGAGCAAATTGACCTTCCTCCATGTATTTTTCAGCTTCTTCAATAGACATTTTAGACAAATTCTTTTGATTTGGTTTTCCAAAATTTATAGCCACTTTATCTACTGCTGTTAAAATCATCAATGTATCTGCATCAAGATCTTCCGCAAGTTTTTCTGATGCTAAGTCCTTATCAATAACAGCAGCTACACCTGTAAGACTTTTATCCTCATTTTCTATTACTGGAACTCCGCCGCCTCCAGCTGTAATTATAACTTGTCCAGCGTTCACCAGAGTTTTAATGGTGTCAAGCTCAACTATTCTTTCAGGTATTGGTGATGCTACAACTCTTCTATATCCTCTTCCTGCATCTTCAATCATAGCATATCCTTTTTGTTCTTTAATTGTTTCTGCCTCTTCTTTAGAATAGAAAGGACCTATTGGCTTAGTTGGATTTTTAAATCCTTTATCATTTTTGTTAACTACAACCTGTGTAATAATTGAAGCTACGGCTTTGTTTATTCCTCTTTTTCTAAGCTCGTCTCTCATTGCCTGCTGAATATGGTATCCAATCATACCCTGGCTCATTGCTCCGCAAACATCAAATGGCATTGCTGGAGTCACTTTTGATGCATATTCATTTTGTATTACCAATCTGCCTACCTGTGGTCCATTTCCGTGTACTATTACAATTTCGTGTCCATTTTCAATCATGTCGCCTAAATATTTTACTGTTTCTTTTATTACTTTTAATTGGGATTCTGCAGTTGCCGGCATACCATCGGCCTGCAAAGCATTTCCACCTAATGCCACTACTAATTTCATTTTTAAGCCTCCTATTTAGCTAAGTTTTCCCATTGCAATCATGACTACAGCTATTACTGCTAATATTACATTTATAACAGCAATTACTTTTTCATAACTTAAGAAAACTTTTTCATTTCTTTCCTTTTTAGCTCTAACAAATACAAATATACCAACTGAATATAGTATAGTTACCATGAGCATATATTGCATTCCAGCTGCATATATAAGCCATGTAGCATATATACTTGATACTATGCCTAAGAATAGATCCTTACCTCTGCCAGCCGGATTAGTATCATACGTTTCACCTGTAATAGTTAGTTTCAAGCCGTATAAAGCGCTGAATAAATATGGCACCAATATTGCTGAAGTTGCCATTGTATATAAAGCCTGATATGTGCTGCTTGAAAACAAAGTTACTATTAAAGATATCTCTACCAAGCCATTTGTTATCCACAGTGAATTTACTGGTGAACCATGCACATTTTCCTTTGCAAACAATTTAGGCATTGCCCCATCTTTTGCAGCAACATATGGAATTTCTCCTGCAAGCATTGTCCAGCCAAGTAATGCTCCAAAAAGTGAAACTATTAATCCTAAATTTATAAATATTGCTCCCCATTTTCCTACTACATGCTCCATGGCATATGCCATTGATGGAGTATCTAGCTGTGATAAGCCTTCTCTGCTCATCACTCCTAATGATAGAACTGATATTAAAATATAAATTATTAATGTTCCTATTAGTCCAATAACTGTTGCTTTACCAACATCTGACCTTTTTTTTGCTCTTCCTGATATTACAACAGCGCCTTCAATTCCTATAAACACCCATAATGTAACAAGCATAGTGCTTTTAACCTGATTCATTACACTTCCAAGACTTACGCCGCCCCAAAAATCCAGGGATATAGTCTTTACATTAAAGAATATTATCATTACAGTAATAAATACAAATATAGGCACTAATTTTCCTATTGTTGTGATAACGTTTATAAAAGCTGCTTGTTTAATTCCCTTTAGTATTAAACTATGTATAGACCATAATAAGATTGAAGCACAAACTATAGAAAGCAGATTATTACCTTTTCCAAATGCAGGTATAAAATATCCTATTGCTCCGAAAAGCATTACCACATAGGATACATTCCCAATCCATGCGCTTAACCAATAGCCCCATGCAGATGTGAATCCCATATAGTCTCCGAATCCTGCCTTAGCATAACTATATATTCCGCCATTTAAATCCGGTCTTCTCATTGAAAGATTTTGGTAGACAAATGCAAGAGCTATCATTCCAACTCCAGTAATACACCATCCAATTATAATTGCCCCGGCACCGGCACCTTTTGACATATCAGCAGGTAAAGAAAAAGCACCTCCACCTATCATGGAACCAATAACCATAGCAATCAAAGACCATAGACCTAGTTTATTATTATTTTTATCTTCCATAGTCCAAATTCCCCCTTCCATTTTTAATTGTTTTATTGCAGGCCTTAAACCTGCAACAAAACAATTTATAAAACAAATCTAAAATTATAGTTAGGAACTGAGCTTATATCATTACATAGATATATGATCTATTCTCCTAGAGTAGCAACCATTACGGCTTTTATTGTATGCATTCTGTTTTCAGCTTCATCAAATACTACTGAATGTTTTCCTTCAAATACTTCATCAGTTACTTCCATAGCTGTTAAACCAAATTTTTCATGTATTTCCATGCCAACTTTTGTTTTTAAATCATGAAATGATGGTAAACAGTGTTCAAATATAACCTTTGGATTTGATGTTAATTTAATCATTTCTTCATTAACCTGATATGGCTTTAATAACTTTATCCTTGATTCCCAAACTTCAGGGGCTTCTCCCATGGATACCCATACATCAGTATAAAGAACATCAGCATTTTTTACACCTTCAGCAACATTTTCAGTTATTGTAATCTTTGCTCCTGTTTCCTTTGCAACTTTTTTGCATTTTGCAACTAATTTTTCATCAGGGAATAATTCCTTTGGTGATACTATTCTAAAGTCCATTCCCATTTTTGATGCACCAATCATAAGAGCATTAGCCATATTGTTTCTTCCATCTCCGCAATAAGCAAATACTATCTTATTTAATGGCTTATCAATATGTTCCTGAATTGTTAAAAAGTCAGCTAATATTTGTGTTGGATGATCCTGTGTTGTAAGACCATTCCACACTGGTACTCCAGAATATTTAGCAAGATCTTCAACAACTGACTGGTCAAATCCTCTATACTCAATGCCATCGTACATTCTGCCTAGAACTCTTGCAGTATCAGCTATTGACTCTTTCTTTCCCATCTGTGAACCTGTTGGTCCAAGATATGTAACATGAGCTCCCTGATCAAGTGCTCCAACTTCAAAAGAGCATCTTGTTCTTGTAGAATCCTTTTCAAATAATAAGACAATGTTTTTACCTTTTAATTTCTGTTGTTCAGTTCCAGTATATTTTGCTTTTTTTAAATTCCTAGCTAAATCAAGCATGAAGTTAATTTCCTTTGGTGTAAAATCCATCAATGTTAAAAAGCTTCTATTTCTCAAATTAAATGCCATAATTATTCTCTCCTCGTTAAATATTATCTTTATAAGTTTTCTCTATATAAAGGCATACTCATACATCTTGGGCCGCCTCTTCCTCTGGAAAGCTCGGATGAAGGAATAACATGTAATTTTATTCCATAACTTTCAAGAATCTTATTTGTTACATGATTTCTTGAATATACTACAACTTCTCCTGGAGCAATGGCTAATGTATTTGAACCATCATTCCACTGTTCTCTTGCTGCATGAATTTTATCTCCTCCGCCGCATCTTATGAGAGTTACTTTTCTTCCTAAATGTTTTTCCAATATAGTTTCTAACTCCATTGATTCTTTAACAACATTTAAGCCGCCTGGTTTAGTATTGTCTTTTGTTATTTCATAAACAGTCAATGGTCCTTCTATTTCAGGGTGAATTGTAAATTTATCGTAGTCTACCATTGTAAACACTGTATCAAGATGCATAAACGCTCTTGATGGCGGAATATGGAATGCTAATACAGTCTCAAATGATTCATTTGATGAGAAGAGTTTTCTGCATACTTTTTCAATTGATGCTGAATCAGTTCTCTGTGAAATACCAATTGCTAAAGTTTTTTCATTTAAAATTAATTCATCTCCGCCTTCAATACAGGTTGTCCCATTTCTATCAAACCATAATGGAATATCTGCATCCTTAAATCTTGGATGATTTTCAAAAATGTACTTTGCAAATATAGTCTCTCTGTTTCTGGTTTGTGTTCTCATATGATTTAGTGTGATACCATGTCCTATTGTAGCAAATGGGTCTCTTGTAAAGTATAAATTAGGCATTGGATCACATATAAAAGGATAGCTATCGTTTACCTGATCGTAAAGTGAGTTTCTAACATAATGTGATAACTCCTCTTTTCTTACACCAGCCATCATTTTATCTACCATGTCTTTATTAGAAAATCCATTAAAATATTCAGTTAAAGCTTCTTTTAAGCCCTTACTTTCTATTCCGCACTCATCAATGAACTGACTTATAAATCTGTCTTTAACTTCCTTGTTTTCAATAGCTTCTGCTGCAAGATTTTCAAGATATAATACTTCTACGCCTGCTTCTTTTAAAGTATTGGCAAAAAAGTCATGTTCCTCTCTTGCTATTTTTAAATAAGGAATATCATCGAATAACAGTCTGCCCAATAATTCAGGAGTTAAATTTTCAACTTCATATCCAGGTCTATGTAATAGAACTGTTTTTAATCTGCCTATTTCAGAAGTAACATTTAACACATTTTTTTTCAAGATTCATCCCTCCATATTTAATATTTTTGTCTGTCTTAAGGTTAGTAACTACCTTAGTAGTTACTAACTGTCTTTATTATATAGTGAACTGAAAACCTTGTCAAACATTAGATTATCCATATACTTACATAATACTTATAATTATTAATATTTATTTATATTTATTAAGATAAATTTTTGCATATATACACTATTAATGCATATATCATTATATATGCAGATAAATTAAATCTTTAAATGCATATATACATTTAATTAAAAAGGGTTTTATGTTAAAAAATTATAAATATTCATTGAGATTTTTTTAACTTAATTGCATTAAAAAAATAAAAAGGGGAATTCTGTTAAAAAATCTTTACGAATTCCCCTTTTTACTATTGCCTCTACCTTATTTCTATTAGTTTATATTCTCTGCTGCCCAGCCCAATTTTTTCTGCATATTTTAAAGTATACCTTCCTCTTAAAAAAACAGTTCTTTTTTCCTTTTTATCCAGCATATCCAGACATGCCTGATCAATTGATACTGGATCTGTTGATGCAAATACTCCAACATCTTTGGCAATACTATGCATCATATGGCCCTCACAGTCACAGTTATTTGTAATATTAAATGCAAAGGTTATGTAAATATTACTTTTATCCTTCTGTGTAGCAAAAGCATATTCTGCAAGCTTTTCATTAAATGATCTCGATATAGATGAAATCCAATTGCTTGAAATGGCTTTGCTTGGACAAATAGCCATACATGAAGCACATCCAACACACTTTTTCCTATCTATTTTAGCCTTTCTTTTTATTGTAATAGCATTTACAGGACATTTTTTTGAACATGCGCCACAGGCTTTGCACTTAAAAATATTGACTATAGGTGTTGAATTAGCATGCTGAGCAAGTTTGCCTCCTCTTGCTGCACAACCCATTCCAAGCTGTTTTATGGCACCGCCAAAACCAGCTAAAGCATGACCTTTAAAATGACTCAGTACTATTATCTGATTTGCTTTTGCAATGTCTCCTCCTATTTTACAGCTTTTAAAGTGCTTTTTATTTATTTCAATATTTTCATAGTTCTCTCCATATTCTCCATCAGCAATTACTATTGGCAGTTCAGTAAATCCATGTTCCAGTGCAAGTTTTACATGTTTATCCTTTGTATTTCTTTCACCTCTGTAAAGTGCATTTGTTTCAATAAAGGAACTTTTAATCTGCTTTTCATTTAAATATTCAATAATACCTCTGAAATTCTTAGAGCTTATAAAAGTAGTATTCCCCTTTTCTCCAAAGTGCACCTTTAATGGAATATACTTTTCTAAATTTATATGTTCCTCTTCAATGAGTTTTTTTAATATTTCTTCAGCACCTCTGCTGATTTCTTCTGTTTTAGAGTAAGAATCAACAGCCTTGAAGTATACATTTCCCATAAAATCTCCCTCTTCCTTTATATTACCACATATATATTTTACATACTTTAACAATGCATGTAAACAGTTAATCTCTTTATGTTGTGTGTTATAATTATAATTAGATAATGGGTATTTAAAAAATTTGATTATATACATATATAAGGAGATTGATTATCATGAAAAATAAACATGAAATGAAAAGAAATGATTATGAAATAAAGGACAACGTAGTGCTTTTAAAATTACCTAAAAAGGATGGTTCTACTGTAGACTGTAAAATAGATCCAACAGATTTGAGAAAAGTTATAGATAAGGGATCATGGTTTGCAGAATGGAATAAGGAATTTAATAATTATTTAGCTAAAACTGAAATAATCACAGATAATATTAAAGGAAAGCTAAGTTTGGATTCATTTATACTGGATGCACATCCTAAGGCACCAATCAGACATTTTAACGAAGATACTCTTGACAACAGAAGAAGTAATATTCAGGTATATAATTCAAAAGCAATGAATGATTACGAAGAATTAGACTCGGATACAATTTCAGTAATTCTAAGGGATAAATACGGCAGAGAAAAAGCCAGGACAAATATTGACAAGGATGATTTAGAAAAAGTTATTAATAATGAACATTCATGGGTATATTACAAGAAGGGTACAGAGCATTATGCAGTTATGAATTCTCCAGAGGGAAGAATTTTTCTTCAGGATTACATTATGGATACGCCACAGGATAAAGTTACAAAATTCAATGATTTTAATACATTAAATAATAAGAAGAGTAATCTTATCATAGAATCATCTGAAGATGAAGTACATGAAAATAATGAAGATTAAGCCATATACAAATAGAACTCAGGAAATAAATTATTTCCTGAGTTCTTTTATATTATATACCTAATAATTTTTTTGTATGCTGCTCAACCATTTCAGGAGTAATATCTTTTCTTCTTGCCACTCCTGAATCAATTGCTGCCTTTGCAACACCAGCTGCAACCTTTGGTGCTATTCTCAAATCAAAGGCTTCTGGTATAACATAATCTTCTGATAATTTGTCATCATCCACAAGTGAGGCTATTGCATAAGCTGCTGCCATTTTCATTTCATCATTTATTTCACTGGCACGTACATCTAAAGCTCCCCTGAATATTCCAGGAAAAGCCACAACATTATTAACCTGATTTGGATAATCAGATCTTCCAGTGCAGATTACTTTAGCACCAGCCTCTTTAGCATCACCAGGAAGTATTTCAGGATTTGGATTGGCCATAGCCATAATAATTGCATCTTTATTCATGGATTTAACCATTTCCTTTGAAACACAATCTGCAACAGAAACTCCTAAGAATATATCTGCTCCCTTTATAACATCAGCAAGTGAGCCTTTCTTTGAATTTTTATTAGTTATTTCAGCCATTTCATTTTTATACTTATTCATTCCCTGAGGTCTTCCTTTATAAATAGCACCCTTTGAATCACATAAAATAACATCCTTTGTTCCCATTTTTAAAAGCAGCTTTGTTATTGCAGTTCCTGCTGCTCCAGCGCCATTTACAACTATTGTAACATCCTGAAACTTTTTATTAACCACTTTCAAAGCATTAATAAGACATGCTGTTGATACCACAGCTGTACCATGCTGATCATCGTGAAAAATTGGGATATTACATACTTCTTTAAGTTTTTCTTCTATTTCAAAGCATTCTGGTGCTTTAATATCTTCAAGGTTTATACCTCCGAATGTTGGCTCCATCAATTTAACTGTTTCTACAATTTTATTAACATCCTTTGTATTCAAACATATTGGAAAGGCATCTACTCCTCCGAAGGCTTTAAATAAAACTGCTTTACCTTCCATTACTGGTAGGCCGGCACCTGCTCCAATATCTCCAAGTCCCAGAACAGCTGTTCCATTTGTAACTACAGCTACCATATTTCCCTTGGCAGTGTAATCATAAATGCTTTCAGGATTGCTGTGAATTTCCAAACATGGCTCAGCTACCCCAGGGGTATATGCCATTGTTAAATCATCCTTTGTTTTTACTGGTACTTTGCATTTAAGTTCAATTTTTCCTTCATAATCCTTATGATATTTTAAAGCTCTTTCTTTTAAGTTACTCATAGATTATTTTCCCCTTCCAATGAATTATTTTGAAATCAGGCATTTGCAGGATATACCAGGCTCAGTCATGGCTACAGTATTTAAAACTTTTTTAAGTTCTGCTTCTTTAAGTATTCCCTGTTTTAAAATTATTTTTCTAATTGGTTCACCTGTTTTAATAGCAGTCTTTGCAATCTTTGCAGCTTCTTTATATCCTACATATGGGCAGATTGCTGTTACTATTCCTACGCTGTTATCAACAAGACTTTTGCATCTCTTTTTGTTTGCAGTGATTCCCTGGATACAATTTACCACAAAGGTATTTATTCCATTAGTCAATGTTTCTATAGATTGAAATAAATTAAAGAATATAACTGGTTCAAATGCATTTAATTCCAATTGTCCAGCTTCTGCAGCCATTGTTATTGTAACATCATTTCCAATAATATTAAATGCTATCTGATTGATTACCTCTGGTATTACAGGATTAACTTTTCCAGGCATTATAGAAGAACCGTTTTGTTTTGCAGGAAGATTTATTTCTCCAAGTCCAGTTCTTGGGCCTGATGACATAAGTCTTAAATCATTTGCTATTTTTGATAAGTTAACAGCACATGTTTTAATAGCAGCAGATACCTCTACAAAGCTGTCTAAATTCTGAGTACCATCAATTAAATCTTCAGCCTGATGTAAATTAAGTCCTGTTACCTTATTTAGGTTAGGAACTATTTTGCTTTCATACAATTTATCTGCATTTATTCCTGTGCCAATGGCAGTAGCTCCTAAATTTACATATTTTAAATTGTCTTCAACTTTTTCTAATCTTTTAATATCCCTTTCTATAACAGAGCTGTAAGCCTTGAATTCCTGTCCAAGTCTTATAGGTACAGCATCCTGCAATTGTGTTCTTCCCATTTTTATAACATCATCAAATTCTTCGGATTTATCTTGAAAAGCTTTATAAAGATTTTTTAACTGTTCAACAGCCTTAGGCAGAAGTTTTAATGTGGTAACCTTTCCTGCTGTTGGAATAACATCATTAGTAGATTGTCCCATATTTACATGGTCATTTGGATGTACAATGCTGTAATCTCCTTTAGTGCCTCCCATAATCTCTATGGCCCTATTTGCTATTACTTCATTGGCATTCATATTCATAGATGTTCCTGCTCCGCCCTGGATAGAATCAGTGATAAATTCATCATGAAGTTTTCCTTTAATTATTTCATCGCAGGCTTTAGCAATTGATGCTTCTATTTTATGATCTAATAATCCTATTTCTCCATTTGTAATTGCTGCTGCCTTCTTAATCTGAGCAAGACTGTTTATAAATTCCCTGTTGATTTTAAATCCTGTTATTTTAAAATTTTCTGCAGCTCTCAGTGTCTGCACTCCATAATATGCATTTTCAGGCACTTCTCTTTCACCTATTGAATCGCTTTCAACCCTGAATTCACTATCGTCGTATAGCTTATTTTCCATAATATCTCCCCCTATAATTGAATATAATCCTGCTAAATTTTAATAATAATTGCAAAAATGAAGCATTTCCTTCATTTCTACATTGTATTACTTTACCATTGTAAAGTCAATACCATTTGCATGAATTATTTCATTTTTATGAAGGATTTTGAATATTTGCAAGTTATAAAAATGAAGATTTTCAAAATCACTGAAAATCTTCATATTATATATATATTAACTTTCACTATTTTTTAGGAATTATTTCTGTCCAGTACCCATCTGGGTCTATAATAAAGTAAAGTCCCATTTCCTTGTTTTCATAACATATGCATTTCATTTTTTTATGGTATTCATAAGCTTCACTAAAATTATCAACAGTTACAGCCATATGAAACTCATTTTCTCCTAAATCATAGGGCTCTTTTCTATCCCTTATCCAGGTTAATTCTAATTTGTGATTTGAAGAATCATCTCCTAAAAATACAAGAATAAAGCTCTTATCATCAGGTTCATATCGCCTTATTTCCTTAAATCCAAGCGCCTTTTTATAGAACTCCACACTTTCCTCTAAATCAGAAACATTAATACTGTTATGATCAAAAGTAAATTTCATTTTAAGCCCCACCTTTCAATAATAATAATTATTTACTTATATTATATCAGCATTATAAGTATTTTAAAATTATGTTATTATTTAGACATAGTATATTTTATACAAGGAGGAATTTTTATGAATAATAATAAAGCTAATATATATTTTATATATCACAGCGGATTTGCAGTAAAAACTTATAATCACCTTTTAATATTTGATTACTTTAAGAAACCTGCTGAAATGAATGAAACAGCAAGGAAACTTTTAGATATGGAAAATCTTAAAAATATGCAGAATGTATTTGTTTTTTCATCTCACAGTCATGAAGACCATTTTAATCCTGAAATATTAGAATTTGAAAAGTACAATGCTGGAATAGAGTATGTATTAAGCAGTGATATAAATGTTGAAAATAAACATAACTACAATATGATAAGTGAAGGTGAAGAGCTTCATCTTGGTGATTTATTTGTCAAAGCTTATGGTTCCACAGATTTGGGAATTTCTTTTTTGGTAAAGGTGGACGGATTAACAATATTCCATGCAGGAGATCTAAATTGGTGGCACTGGAAGGAAGATAGTGCTGAGGAGCGCAGCCTGGCAGAGTATTCCTTTAAATCAGAGATTGAAAAGCTGAAAATTGAAGATTCCATAGATATTGCCTTTTTCCCTGTTGATCCAAGATTAGAGGAATATTATTATATTGGAGGAAAATATTTTGCAGAAAATATTAAGCCTAAAATGCTTATTCCAATGCACTTTGGAGATAACTTAGATGTTACAGGAGAATTCAAGAATAAAATGAAGGGAACTTCAGTGAACATAGTTGAACTTAATTATTTTGGACAACAAATCGTATTTAATTAAATTAAATGCACATAATATTATCAGTTCTTTTGGTAAGGAGGATTAATATTATGAATAAAAAAGACCATAGGGAATATAATAAGGAAAACTCTTTAAAAAATGGTACCAAGACTCAAAATCAATGGGCAAAAAATAAATTAAACACCACTGTAGAAGAGCCTGGTACAAATGAAAGCGGCATTGAAGCAAGAAAAAAGGGCTGGTAGCTATATCATTCTTTTACATTCTGGCAATTTCATAAAAAATGTCCACTCCCTTTTCTATTATATTGTCAGGAAAGTTATATTCTGCAGTATGAAGTTGAGGATGAAGCAACCCATCACCAATACCAAGCATGGCACCTTTTGTTTTTTTAGTAAAATAGCCAAAGTCCTCAGACCATCTGAAAGGGTGCAATATTTCTTTGCAGCTTAATCCAATATTGCTGCACCCTTTCTTTATTTTTTCAACGCATTCACTATTATTTCTAGTCTCAGGAAATTCATCACAAAATGAAATATCATAATTAAATTTATTTTCCTTTGAACAGCTTTCAGTAAATTCTACTATCTTATTTTGAAGTATATTTAAATCTTTTTCTTCTTCTGCTCTTATGGTAAACATAACTTCACCATAGCCTGCAGAAGTTCCAAAGTCCTTTTCCCCTATATTTACATTTACAATAGTACAAAGTACCATTGAACTATATATGTCCAGCTTTGTAACATCCTTTAAAAACTTAATTATATCAGCAGCTGCATAGGCTGGATTAACTCCAGATTCTGGATATGCCGCATGTGACTGCTTTCCAGTAAGCCTTATCACCACACCCTTGGACGTACATGCAAATACATTGTTTTTGCATACAATACTTCCATTTTCAAAACCGGGTACATTATGAAATGCATATATTTCATCAATTTTATTTTTTTCTAAAAAATTGTCATTAACAATTCTTCTTGCTCCTGTTCCAATTTCCTCTGATGGCTGAAAAAGAATGAATATATTTTTATCTTTAATAGGATTATCTTCTATTTCCAGAGTAAGACCTGCTGCTACTGCACAGTGGCCATCGTGTCCGCATTTATGCGAAGCTTCAGAATTTAAAGAACTATATGGTATATCCATATCTTCCTTAATAGGAAGAGCATCCATATCTGCTCTAAAACATATATTTTTATATTTGTCACCATTTTTTTTAAAGGCATAAACATATCCATCTTTTATTACTGTGTTAAAAGAAGTGTGCTGCCTTATAAATTTATCAATAATTTCTATAGTTTTTTTCTCCTTTCCTGACAGCTCGGCATTTTTATGAAGTTCATGTCTGAGTTCTATACAGGATTTTAATTTTTCTTCATTCATTTAGATTTCTCCCCTTTAGCTCTTTTAAAGGAACTCTCAAGCGAGTTCCTTTAAATTTTGAATAAAATTAATTATTTGTAAGTGCTTTTAACTGGTTTTTGATCTGCAGATCGTGGTGATATATTATCATCTACTTTTGTTAATTCCTTACCGTCTTTAGAAATACCAACAATCTCAAAATCAGAACCCTTAAACTTACTCATATAAACAAGCCATATTCTTGTGCCTTTTGCATCAATAATTTTTGCCTGCTCTTCAATATTTCTCTTCTTTTCTATAATCTTTACTTGACTTATATCGATGGGATACATGCTTAATTGTATTGGTTTTGTTTACTTTTCTATAATCTTTACTTGACTTATATCTGGATTACCAATAATACCAAAATATATTGGAAGTGACGTTTTCTCTATGGCAGGAAAAAAGCAATATGTTATTCCAAATTTTTTTGATACCTTACTTACATCCTCTTGTACACCATCATATAAAACTTTATAACCCCCTATACCATTTTTTACAAAGGCAGTTGATAACTCATCATAACCTAATCGATTATAAAATACTATACTCCCTTTATCGGTTTTTTCTTCATGTATTATATTAATTTTATTTAGACCTGATGGGTTTATTACTTCTTCTACTGTTCTCGCCCCTGATCTAAATTTAATTAACATAAATATTGATATAATAATAATTATTAATACTACTGAAAGACTTACTATCTTTTTCATAAAAACCTCCACCCCGCCGCTACTACGACCTGTTAAGTATATATTAGCATATGCTGGAATACATGTTAATATATCTTTCTTACCTTTTATCTCTTAGTTCTTAGTTCTTAGTTTTTATAAATTATATTTTTATGCTATTTTTTTATTTATATTAGTGGCATAATGAATTATATGAGTATTTTTTAAGATCATTAAATAAATGGAGACTGGTATGAATTATATAGTATTTGATTTAGAATTTAACCAAGGCTTAGGCAGATGCAGCCGCATTAACAGCATTAAGCCAAGATGCCCATTTGAGATAATTCAAATAGGTGCAGTAAAACTTAGCAGTGAATTGGAATTTGTATCTTCTTTTGACAGATTAATAAAACCTGTAATATATACGGATGTTAACCCATATGTAAGGGAAATAACAAATATAACCACTGAACAGCTGCTTGATAAAAAATATTTTAATGAAGTTTATGGTGAATTTACAGAATTTATCGGGCATGACAGAAATATTTTATGCGTTTGGGGAACTGCTGATATAAAAGAATTACACAGAAATATAGCATATCATGGATTAGATGCCTCAGTAATTTCAAGGGAATACATTAATATTCAGATGTATGCATCTAAATTATTTAACTGCAGAAGTGGAATTAATATTGGACTTAAAAGTGCTGTAGAACTGTTAAATATACCTGCTGCTACAGATTTTCATAATGCTGTTAACGATGCATATTACACTGCAGAGGTGTTTAAAAAAATATACAATGATAAAATTCAGCCTAAAATATACAATCCTTTTAAATACCTTGAACCAAGCAGAAGGCAGAGAAACTCAGAGTACAAGCAGATTGATACTGAAAACCTTATAAAACAATTTGAGAAAATGTATAACAGAAAAATGTCACAAGAGGAAAAATCTATTATTAAATTATCCTATTTAATGGGCAAAACAAATCAATTTCAGCTTAATAATAAACCTAAATAAAAACCGTGCTGTAAATATTTACAACACAGTTTTTTACTATCCTAATTAGTTTTCTTTAAATAATGAACGTATTATATCATAATTTTCATCACTGCTTTTTACAAACCCGGTTATATTGGAATTTAATCCTGAAAAGTTATTAAAACTTATGAAAGCCTGCTGCAATTTTTCTGCTAACCCTTTGTTAAATCTTGGGTTTGCAGCAAGAGCATCCTTAGGAATATCCTCTGTTGTGCTTATAATATTAATTTCATCTGTATTAAATCCCTGTTCTTTTCCGCTTTCTAAAGCTTCATTATAGGTAGCGCCTGCATCTACAGCACCAGACAAAACAGATTTTATTACATTATAATGGCTTCCTAAAAAGGTCACTTCTTTAAATAATTTATCAGGATTTAAGCCTTTTGTTTTCAAAATATGTCTGGCATATAAGTATCCTGAAGCACTTTCTACATCAACATATCCAAATGTCTTATTTTTTAAGTCTTCAACGCTTTTTATTCCGCTGTCTTTTTTAGTTATTATATATCCTTTATAGGAAATCTTATTATTTATTTTAGGAGTTACCAGAGGTATTACCTTGTCCCTGTCATGAGCATTAACATAAGCAAAAGGAGAAAACCAGCCAATATCTATGGTATCATTTTCTATTCCTCTGCTGAGAGCATCATAATCCTTTACTATAACTGCCTTTGCCTTATATCCAATTGAATCACATATTTTCTCCAATATTGGTACATACATATTCTTTATATTTTCCGGAGTTGTAAATGGATTAATACCAAAAATTATTTCGTTTTGTTTTTTCAGCCTTGAAGCTATCATCTGAACATTAGAAGAAGTTTCACTTAGCTTATCACAATAATTAAATAATTCATTATTTTTAGCTTCCTGCTGCATAATCATTTTTAAGGATTCAGCAGTGATATTATTGGTTTTTTCAACTGCATCAGCTACAGTCTGAACTGCCATACTAATTTGATTTGAAGTTTCCTTTTGATCTGAAGATATATCCTTTAAACTGGATATTGAATTAAATATATCCTGTAAAATTTCTTTTATATTAGAAACCAGCTTTGAGGATTTATCTGAAATTTCCTGTACCCCTTTTATTCCTTTAATACATTTATTTGTAGAATTATCTGACTCCTCAACATCGGAAACAATTAATTTTAAAATACCTTGAATCTCGGTAACAGCTTTTTCTGTTTCTTCTGAAAGCTTTCTTATTTCCTTTGCCACCACAGAAAATCCTTTTCCTGCATCTCCGGCTCTTGCAGCTTCAATAGATGCATTTAATGCAAGTAAATTTGTCTGCTTTGAAATTTGATTTATATATGCTACAAATTCATTTATTTTATTGGATGAAACCTTAAGATTATTATTTGATACTGATAAATTATTAATGTCATCACCTACACGGAGCAGATATTCACCTATATCATTAATAATTGCCTTGTTGCTGTCCAATATTTTTAAGGATTTCTCAGAGCTTTCCTCTATATTAATGACACTGTTATTTAGCTTTTCTTCAGTACCTGCAAACTCTGAAACATTACTGTTGATTTCTTCAATGCTTGCACTGTTTTGTTCTGTATATTGCCCAACTTCCTGCGATACACTGGTAATTTTTTTAAGTACCTCCACACTATCCTTACTTAGCCATAACAACTGCTGTATATCATAGCCTATAGTCTGCCAGGCTGAAAAGAGTTCATCATATTCATTTGTTTTTTCAACATCTGATGGTTTTTCATGGCTTATATTTTTCATATTCTTTTGCTTATTTTTACTGTTATTAAATATTAATACTAAGTCTAATGCATCAATTAGTATAATAGCTAAAATTAAATAAAGGCTATTTTCTTTAATAAAAAATAATAAACTATTTATAATTATGATGGCAATGCAAAGCAATAAATTTTCATTTGTTTTCCACATTTTTAGTCCCCCAGACATTAATTTAAATTATGCTTATTATGTTTATTTTACTACTACTTGTATACGTATACAAAACTTAGTTGATAAAATTACAAATAACTTCACCTTTCCCTATTAAATTACATATATAGTACTGCTGATATCTTCATTTTTCGCAAAATATCGAAATATTTCTATATTTACTTATTTATAAATATAATCTATTATAATAATTATGATTTAATTTTATTTAGGAAATAATAAATTATAAGTGTTTTAAGCAAGGAGGCTTTTATGAGAATTTTGATTACAAACGACGATGGTATATATGCTCCTGGCATAAATAGTTTAGCAAAGGAAATATCTAAAAAGCATGAAGTCATTATGGTAGCTCCTCTTGAACAAAGAAGCGCTTTCAGCCATTCCATAACCATAAGAAAACCTATTCTGGTTAAGGAAGTAAAGCTTCCTGAGCTCAGTATTAAATCCTATGGCATTAATGGTACACCAGCAGACTGCGTAAGAGTAGCTTTAGATAAATTAATACCAGACAATGTGGATTTGGTTTTGTCTGGCATCAATTTCGGACTTAATATAGGCACAGATGTTTTATATTCCGGAACAGTATCTGCCGCCATTGAAGCTTCATTGTATAATATTCCTTCTATAGCAGTATCACAGCAGATAGTGAACACCGAAGAAGTAAATTTTAACGCTGCTGCAAAATATGCATGTCACATTTTAGAGAAAGCAAAAGATTATTTAAATGACAATATAGTATTAAATATAAATGTACCTGCTTTACCTGAAACTGATGTTAAGGGCATTAAAGTATGTAAAATTGGAGATAAGGTATTCAATAATACATTTTCTGAAACTATTGATGAAAATGGTGAAATGTCACTTTTATTAAACGGCACTATTAATGAAGAAAAAAATTTAGATTCAGACAGATTTTATTTAAAACAGGGTTATGTTACAGTAACACCACTTCATTATGATTTTACTAACTACAATGTTATAAAAGAAGTTGAGAACTGGATTTATTAGCAAAAACGGGGCTGTCGCATTTATGAATTTATATACAATATATTATAGTATTTATTCTTAATGCGGCAGCCCATTAAACTTTATGTTTTTGGGACTGTTACGATGATTAGATATTTACTTTCTATAGACACATATGGCTCTTTTAAATAATAATGTTGATGTGAATAGGACTTCATCAAAAGAACAAAGATTAAAGAACAAAGATTAAATAAGGTAGTTTTTCTTTGCAGAAAAACCAAAAACTCAATTGATTAAGTGGATTATAGGTTTTAATAACTAAAAATGGTTTCAATTATAGTTTTATTAGATGATAAAAAAAGATTTGCAAAAATCCTATGCCGGCAGGCAGCCAATTAAAATAAAGAACGTAAATGGATTGCCTAAAACATTGAAGGTTTCTTTTCCAGAAGCAACTATTCAAAACTGCATTGTACATCAAATTAGAAATTCTTTTTTAGTATTACCCATAACCATTATAAATTAGTAGATTTTCTGCCAAAGCAGAAAATCTACATTATTTGTTATTTGTTATTTGTTCTTTAATCTTTTGTTTTGCGGCAGCCATGGAAATTGGTGTTTCTTATGTAACACTATTTTACTGGAGGCACAAGCTGTTCCTTGCTTTAAAAATGGTTAAACAAAATAAAATGCAGGGAAAGTTTGAACTTTATAATTTCTTCTTAAAATTTTCCCGAAAGGGACAGAAAAGCATTGAACATGATCAAAGCGTAAGTTACATTAATATCAGCAATAATAAAGTCTGCTTTATTACGGCACTGGATTCACACAAAAATATTTATTCCAGGGCAGTGGGCACAGGACGTATGAATGCAATGGATATGGAAAATTATATTGGAAAAATATTAAATAAAAATAAACAGGCAATCTCAAGACCGAAAAGCTTTTTTGCCATGTTCTTTAAAAGAAAATTAATATTGAAAATACATATATAAATATGAGAAATGCTGAAATATGTTTTGATTGACATTTCACTAACTAGAATTTGTTACTTTATCAACACTATTGAATAAAAGAGCCATATACCTAAAGAAGAAAAGATTAAAGAACATGGCTTATCTTAAATTAAGCCATAATTAGCATCATAAATCTTTAGTTTCAGTCTTCAATAAAAAAAGGAAATCACATTAGCAGTTTTAACTGCTAATGCGACAGCCACTTTTATTATTTTTATTTATAAAGTTTTCCTAAAGCATCTGCAGCAAGTATTGCAGCATAAACATCATCAGCTGTTACCTTAAATGGCATATTGTGAATAGTTTCTCCCTCTGCGCAGGTTGCTTCAGCTACTTTTCTTATTTCATCTTCTTTAACTTCCTTTATTCCCATATCCTCCAGTGTAACAGGAAGACCTAAATCAATACATAAACCAAGTACTTCTTCCAGTTCTTCTAAAGGACTATTTTCTAAAATCAGCTGAACAATTGTACCAAATGCAACTTTTTCGCCATGATATAAATGATGGCACTGCTGAAGTACTGTAAAACCATTATGTATTGCATGAGCACCAGCAAGTCCGCCGCTCTCAAAACCAATGCCGCTTAAATAAGTATTTGCTTCAACTATATTTTCTACTGCTTCTGTACAAACCTTATTTTCAACAGCAAGTTTTGCCTTTAATCCATCCTGAAGTAATGTCTCATAGCATAGCTTTGCCAGGCTTAATGCTGCTTTTGTAATTTTTCCTCCAGTCATATTAGCTGCTCCAGATCTGGAACATGCTCTTGCTTCAAAATATGTAGCCAATGCATCTCCAATACCGGAAACAATAAGTCTTGCTGGTGCCTTAGAAACGATTGCAGTATCGACTAAAACTAATTCCGGATTTTTAGGAAGGACAAGATATTCACTGAATACTCCTTCTTCTGTATAAATTACTGAAAGTGCACTGCATGGAGCATCTGTAGAAGCTATTGTAGGCACTATTACAACAGGAAGATTTGAATAATGTGCTACAGCCTTTGCAGTATCAAATATTTTTCCTCCACCAATTCCAACTACTACATCGCTGCTGTTCTTTTCAACCAGTTTCTTTAATCTGTCTATTTCGCTCTTGCAGCATTCTCCATTGAAGCCTTCAAACACAACTTTGACATTGCTGCCTTTAAAACTTTGATCTATAACTGGCTTAGTTCTTTTTATGCCGTTGGGACTTGCAATTATAAAAAATGATTTGCCTAGATTTTTAGTATGCTCTTTAAAGTTTTTTAATTCCCCACTGCCCTGTACATATCTGCTTGGTGATATTATTATCCTTGCCATTAAAAACACTCCCTTAGATTTATTTTTACAATTATATTTTAAGTTTATAAAACATATATTGCAAAGGCTCTGATAACTAATATTCCCACTCTGTGAATAAATATAATTTAATTCCTTCATCTATCTAATTATAGCTATCACTTGCAAATTAAATTTTTAACAATCTTTTTTAATGATAAAATCTAAAGAGTGCCTTTTACTTTTATTATTATTTATCATACTTTTGCTCTAATTGTTTAAGCATGGATAAATATTTATTTTGTATGCCATTATGTTCATCGTTTTTTTCAAATGCATCGCAGTCCTGTTCCAGCTTTTGAAGAGTTGATTTTGATAAATTATTTTCTGCAAATTTATATACCACATTATCTTCTTTTTCTATATGCCTTGTCAGCAGATCAGCATAACCTATGGCATTTGCTATTACATCAACTCTGGCATCCATATTGCCATTTTCAACTTCATTAACTGCAGTTTCCAAATTTTTAATGAACAATCTTCCTAAATCATGTTCTACCAGCATACCATGAGTCACAAGCTTATCTGCAGGCCCCTTTAATTCCTCTACCATTTTAACAAAAAGAAATTTTTCTTCTTTGCCATGATGGTGCTTATCAGCATAATTCCTTATGAAATCGATAATTTTGTGAAAGTCACTATAATCAACATTATTATCATTTAATACCTTTAAACAGTATTTTCTTATAACCCGCAGCATTCTTGAAATGTTTTTATGTTCAGAAACCATGACTTCAATAAAATTCATATTTTACAACTCCTTTATCTGAATTTTATACTGTCTTCTTTACTTTTTTTATTGCCTCTTCCAGTGTATGCCATGCAAGTACTGCACATTTTGTTCTGGCAGGCATCATTGATATATTTTTCAAGGCTATAGCGTCCTCAAGCTTTTCTAACTCTTTTTCATCTGTTACTTCTTTCTTTATCATGCTAAGAAATGTTTTAACATATTCAAGAGCTTCTTCAATTGATTTACCTTTAATAAGGTCTATCATTATAGAAGTCGATGCCTGTGAAATTGCACATCCGCTCCCCTCATATGCAGCATCCTGTATAATATCCCCATTAAGTTTCAAAGACAAAGTTATATCATCGCCACAGCTTGGATTATGTCCTCTTTCACAGCAGTCTGCATGATCCAGATGTCTTTTATTGGTTTTATCCTGATTATGCTCTGTGATTATTTCTGAATAAATTAAACTAAGATCGTCCATATCCTAACCACTTCCTAACATTTTTAATACTATCTATAAATTTATCTGCTTCCTCAAATGTATTGTAAAAGTAAAAGCTTGCCCTGCAGGATGCTTGTATCCCTAAATATTTCATAAGAGGCTGAGCACAGTGATGGCCTGATCTCACAGCCACACCATAGGTATCTATTATACTTGCCACATCATGAGGATGAATGTCTTTGATATTGAAAGATATGATGCCTCCTTTATTATTTGCATCTTTTGGTCCATATAAACTTATATAAGGAATTTCCTTAAGTTTATTAAGTGTATAGGATGTAAGCTGTCTTTCATATTCTTCAATGTTATCAAGTCCAATGGATTCCAGATAATCAATAGCTGCAGCTAGTCCAACTGCCCCCTCTACATTCTGAGTTCCAGCTTCAAATTTATATGGCAGTTCTGCAAAAGTGGCTTCCTGCTCTGTTACATACTCTATCATATCTCCCCCAGTGAGAAATGGAGGCATTTTTAATAAAATTTCTTCTTTTCCATATAGTACTCCAATTCCCATTGGTCCAAGCATTTTATGACCTGAAAAAGCAAAAAAGTCTGCATCAAGATCTTTCACATCAACCTTCATATGAGGCACACTCTGAGCCCCGTCTATTACCACCACAGCTCCTTTGCTATGAGCATATTTTATGATTTCCTTAACTGGAAAAATTGTTCCAAGTACATTGGACACTTGTGCTATGGAAACTATTTTAGTTTTATCAGTTATTTTACTTTTATACTCATTTTCATCCAACATGCCATCTTTATTTAAATACATATACTTAAGTACAGCATTTTTTGCCCTTGCCACCATCTGCCAGGGCAGCATATTACTGTGGTGCTCAGAAACAGCAATTACTATTTCGTCCCCTGGATTAACATATGTCATTCCATAGGTATAGGCAATTAAATTAATGGACTCTGTGGTATTTCTTGTAAATATTATTTCATTAGATTTATCTGCTCCTATAAACTTTTGGACCTTTTCTCTAGCATTTTCATAAGCTTCGGTAGCTGCCACACTTAGATAATGGGCACCTCTGTGAGGGTTTCCATTTATCTTTTCATTATATTCTTTAATTGCATTAATAACAGATTTGGGCTTTTGCGTGGTAGCACTATTATCCAAATAAACTAAATCTCTTCCATTTACTTTTAAAGATAAAATGGGAAAATCTTCTCTGATTTTATTTACATTTAAATTAGTCATTGGAAAGTCTCCTTTTAATTTCTGCTCCTAATATTTCCCTTAAGCTTTCATCTGGCACCTTGTCAAAAATGGGACTGAATTCAGCTTCTATAATTAATTTCTTTGCATCATGGTCGCTAAAGCCTCTGCTCATGAGATAAAACATTTCTTCCTCATTTATTTTACCAACACTTGCAGCATGTGATCCATCTACATCTTCTTCATGGCAAAGCAGCATTGGAACAGAGTCTGTTTTAACATTAGGGCTTAATAAAATCACATTTTCCTCCTGTGCACCCTTAGATTTTGATGATCCCTTTTTAAAATCTATATTACCTTTGAATACTTTTTTGCTGTGATCCTTTAAAACTCCTTTTATGATCATATTGCTTTCGCTTCTTCTGCCTTTGTGATTTGCTGTATAATATAAATCTTGTCTTCGGTATCCATCCACAAAATATGCAGAATATATATCTGCTTTACTGTTTTCCTCATTTAAATCAGACATATAATTAGTTACATTTATATTAGATCCCATTTCTACTGTAACCCAGTTCACTTTGGCATTCCTGGATACAACTGCTAAATTTGAATCTAAATGAACTGCATTATTATTCATTCTTTGTATCTTAATTATATTAATTTCGGAATTTTCACCTGCAAATACCTTTGTTACTCCATTGTGAAATACTTCAGATTTTTCATCACTGCTGTAATCCACAATGATTGTAGCTTTACTTCCAGGTTCAGCTGTAATTATATTGTGATCTATAAGAGTTGGATTTTCTTTATCCAGTACATAATTCATTTTAATATATGAATTAATTATTTTATCCTTTGGAATATGAACAAAAACACCTGAATTAAATTCATTTTCTGCAATTTTTACAAACTCTTCTGATACCCCAAACTTTTCATTATAATTTAAATGCTTAGCTGCATTTTTATCAACTTTAATGGCCTGTTCAATAGGTATTACCACTACATCCTGAAAGTCCTCTTTGGAAAACTCAAGATAATTTTTTTTATAACTTTTAATAACAGGTTCTGCAAAATTATTTAAATCAAAATTATTCAATTTTAAGTGCTTCCAGGTTGGAACCACAGTGGAATTTAATTTATAATTTTCTTCAATCATTGTTAACCCTCCTTATCCAATAGCTCCATCAAGTTCTAGTTTAATCAGATTATTCATTTCAACTGCATATTCCAGCGGTAATTCCTTTGCAATGGGCTCAGCAAACCCTCTCACAATCATTGCCTTTGCTTCCTCTTCAGTTAATCCTCTGCTCATTAAGTAAAAGATAGCTTCATCGCTTATCCTTCCTATTTTTGCTTCATGTCCCACATCCACATTATCATTCGAAACACTTATAATAGGTATTGTATCTGATCTTGATTCACTATCAAGCATTAAAGATTCACAGGATACTGTTGACTTTGAATTTTTTGCATTAGGTGTTGCACTTAAAAGGCCTCTGTAAATTGCAACTCCTCCATTTTTTGAAATGGATTTCGAATTTACAACTGAAGTAGTATTAGGAGCTGCATGCACTACTTTAGAGCCAGTGTCCAGGTGCTGCCCTGCACCTGCAAATGTTATACCTGTAAATTCCGATGATGCGCCCTCTCCTCTTAAAATGCTCATAGGATAAAGCATAGATACTTTAGATCCAAATGATCCTGATACCCATTCAATTCGTGCATTTTTATCCACTAATGCCCTTTTTGTATTAAGGTTATACATATTTCTTGACCAGTTTTCAATTGTACTGTATTTAAGTGTTGCACCTTCCTTTATATATAATTCAACGCAGCCTGCATGCAAATTGTTAACATAATACTTTGGTGCTGAACATCCTTCTATATAATGTATCTTTGCACCCTTTTCCACAATAATAAGTGTATGTTCAAACTGTCCTGCCCCAGGGGCATTTAATCTGAAATAAGATTGAATAGGAATATCCACCTGTACACCTTCAGGCACATATACAAATGAACCCCCTGACCACACTGCTCCATGCAAAGCAGCAAATTTATGATCATTAGGCGGAACAAGCTTCATAAAATATGGCTCTACAAGTTCCCTGTATTCTTTTACTGCAGTTTCCATATCCATATACAAAACTCCCTGATTCTTAAGCTCCTGACTCACATTGTGATATACAACCTCAGAATCATATTGTGCGCCTACTCCTGCCAGGGATTCATGTTCAGCCTTTGGAATTCCAAGTAAATCAAAGGTATTCTTTATATCCTTTGGAATGTCATTCCAATCATGCTTCATATCAGTATTTGGCCTTATATATGTTACTATATTATCTACATCAAGATCAGTCAGATCTGGCCCCCAGGATGGCATTGGCATTTTATTATATATTTCCAGAGATTTTAATCTTTTATCTCTCATCCACTTGGGCTCATTTTTTTCATAGGATATCTGTTCAATTATATCCTTTGTCAGTCCCTTGCCTGTTTTATAGCTGTAATTTACAGGATTTTTAACATCATATATGCCTCTTTCTATATCATCTATATAAGTTTTCTTACTTTCCAAATTAAGCACCTCTTTTCATTACATTACGCTGCTTTCCATTTTGAACTCAGCATAGCCATTTTCATTAATTTCATTTGCTAAAGACATATCACCAGTCTTAACAATTTTTCCATCTATTAATACATGAACAAAATCTGGTTTTAAGTAGTCCAGTAATTTGTTTTGATGTGTAATTATCAAAATTGAATTATTTTCATTTGCAAAATCTGCAACTGCTTCAGAAACTATCCTTACTGCATCCACGTCCAAGCCTGAATCAGTTTCATCCAGTATGGCAAGCTTTGGCTGCAATACAGACATTTGAAGCATTTCGCTTTTTTTCTTTTCTCCTCCTGAAAACCCCACATTTAAATATCTTTCTGCATAGCTTTCATCCATTTCAAGGGATCTCATTTTTTCCTTTAGTTCTTTTCTAAAGGTAATAATGCCTGTTCTTTTACCAGTAACAGCTGATTTTGCTGAGCTTAAGAAATTTCTAAGAGTTATGCCCTGAATTTCCTCAGGATATTGGAAAGATAAGAAAATACCTTTTCTGGCTCTTTCATCAACCTTAAGATTGTCAATCAATTCACCTTCAAAATAAATATGTCCTCCTGATATTGAATACTTTGGATGACCCATTAAAGTATTTGCCAGTGTTGATTTTCCAGCTCCATTTGGCCCCAATATAGCATGGATTTCACCTTTACCTATTTTTAGATCTAATCCCTTTAATATTTCATTTTCATCAACCTTAACCTTTAAATCTTTAACATTAAGCAATTCTTCCCTCATTATATCTCTCCTTGTTATATCATAGTAGTTTACTCTGAATTAAACTCAAAAAAAATTAAATTTAATTCAGACTAAATCGATCAACTTTATTACATTTATATTCTAATATTTTTTTTAAAAATAATCAAGATAAAAATAAATTTATTTTATATTTATTAACAAATATTAAACATGGTGTTTATTGACATAAACCTGAACAAATACTAAAATATTCTTCGAAAGATGTTTATAGAGATAATTATAATGTTAGGGGGAATTTGTATGACAATGGAAAAAGGTAATATTTCAATTCACACAGAAAACATTTTTCCAATAATAAAAAAATGGCTTTATTCTGATAAGGACATCTTTATCAGGGAGCTTATAAGTAATGGATGCGATGCAGTAAGTAAACTTAAAAGCCTAATAGGCATTGGAGAAGCAAAGATTGAAGATTCTCCTGATTTTTTTGTTAAAGTAATATTTAATAAAACAAATAAAACCTTAAAATTTATAGATAATGGCATAGGCATGACTGAAGATGAGGTAAAGAAATATATAAACCAGGTTGCATTTTCAGGTGCTGAGGACTTTATAGCCAAGTATAAAGATAAGATGGATGAAAAAGATCAAATAATAGGCCACTTTGGATTGGGCTTTTATTCTGCATTTATGGTATCAGATAAAGTTCAAATTGATACTTTGTCTTATAAAGAAGGTTCACAAGCTGTATGCTGGACCTGTGACGGTGGTACAGAATACGAAATAACAAGTTCCAGTAAAAATGATCGCGGTACAATGATAACTCTTTATATAAATAAGGACAGTGAAGATTTTCTACAGGAATTTAAACTTAGAGAAGTAACAGAAAAGTATTGCAGCTTCCTCCCTGTTAAGATTTATATTGAAGATGAAGAAAAATCTAAAGATGATAAAGATAAAGCTGAAAGCAAACCTGTAAATGATATCCACCCGCTTTGGTGCAAATCTCCAAACAGCTGTACAGATGAGGAATATAAGGAGTTTTACAAAAAGGTATTCCATGATTATAATGAACCATTGTTCTGGATTCATTTAAATGTGGATTACCCATTTAATTTAAAAGGAATATTATATTTCCCAAAAATGGATAATCAGCTTAGAGCTGTTGAAGGTCAGATAAAACTTTATAATAATCAGGTATTTGTAGCTGATAACATAAAGGAAGTTATTCCTGAATTTTTAATGCTCTTAAAGGGAGTAATTGACTGCTCGGATCTGCCATTGAATGTTTCAAGAAGTTTCCTGCAAAAGGATAGGAATGTAATTAAAATTCAAAAACATATAACCAAAAAAGTAGCGGATAAACTTACTGAGCTTTATAAAAATGAAAGAGAAAAATATAATGACTACTGGAAGGATATAAACATATTTATTAAATATGGATGTATCCGTGAAGAAAACTTTTACGATAAAGTTAAAGACATTTTAATTTATAAAACCATAAATGGTGATTATACAACACTTAAAGAATATTTGGACAGAAACAAGGAAAAGCATGAAAATAAAGTGTTCTATGTATCTGATGAACAGCAGCAGGCACAGTATATTAAAATGTTTAAGGAAAATGACCTGGAGGCAGTTATTCTTAACACTCCTATTGATGTGCATTTTATCAGCTTCCTAGAAACCAGGGAAAATGGAGTTAAGTTTAACAGAATAGATTCTGATATATCTGAAACTATGAAGGATTCCTCTGCAGCAGATGAAGATAAAGCTTCTGCTGAAAATACTGAAAAGGAAATTCAAAGTATTTTCAAAGAAGCATTGAATAATGATAAATTAACCATTAAAGTGGAAAGCCTGAAGTCTGAAGATATTCCTGCAGTAATGCTTACTGACGAGCAGTCAAGAAGAATGAAAGATATGTCTGCAATGTACAGCGGCTTTGATGCTAATATGTTTAAGACTGAAGAAAGTATAATAATTAACAAAAATTCACCTTTAATTAGATCCGTAGTTCAGTTAAGCAAAAATGATGATAAAAAAGATGATGTAAAACTTATATGTAATCACATTTATGATTTAGCACTTATGAGCCATAAGCCCCTTGGTGCAGATAAAATGGCTGAATTTATTTCCAGAAGCAATAAAATCCTGGGAATGTTAATTAAATAGATTAATAAAAAATAAAATCTAAGAATTTTTTATCCTTAGATTTTATTTTTTATTATTAATTTTGAAATACATTAATAAAATTAATACTTTACTTTTCTAATCGATTTATTTCTTTTGATTATATGCTTTTTATATTTATCAGCCTCTCTTTTATCCAGTTTTCTTTTCATAAACTCGGCTTCTTTTTGTAATTTGACATAATTAAGATATCTTTCTAAAGTGATTTCACCTTTATCGATAGCTTCTCTAACAGCGCAGCCCGGTTCTGTTTCATGCTGACAATTGGAGAATTTACACTTTTTAGAAAGCTCATCAATATCAGAAAATGAGTTTTCAATACCAGTTTCATTGTCCAGCACATGCAGTTCTCTCATACCTGGAGTATCTATTACCACCCCTCCTTCAGGAAGTACCACCATTTCCCTGTGAGTTGTGGTATGCCTTCCTTTATCATTTTCACCTATATTGCCAGTGTCAAGCATTTCTTTTCCGCAGAGATTATTAATCAAAGTGGATTTTCCAACTCCTGATGAACCTATAAAAGCAGCTGTTATTCCAGTTTTCATATATGACTTTATTTTCTCCACTCCTAAGTTTTCAACATTACTTGTAACCACTACATCAATTCCAATGGCACTTCTTCTTACATTGCTGACATTTGTATCATAATCATGGCACAAATCAGCTTTTGTAAGAACTATTACCGGAACTGCTCCGCTGTCCCATGCCACACTGATATATCTTTCCATTCTTCTCAAATTAAAGTTATTGTTTAAGGACATGCATATAAATAATATATCTATATTGGCAGCAACTATTTGTGATTGAAAATTGTCTCCAGCCTCTTTCCTTGAAAACTTGCTTTTTCTTGTAATGATGTGCTGAATTACTGCTTCTCCATTTGCTTCATTATTTCTATCAAGAACCACCCAGTCGCCTACGGCAGGAAAATCGTCCTTTCCCTCTGCATTATAAAACATTTTCCCATTTATCTTACCATGGACAGATCCCTGTTCTGTTTCAACCACATATAAATTTTTGTATTGAATAGAAACTCTGCCTAAATAATGCTGTCCTTTATTAAAGTTATCATTAAATTCATTTATTATTTTTTCATTTAATCCTAATTCTGTTAATGTATAATTTTTATTCATTTTTTTCCTCCACAAATTAATTTTTTGTATAAAAATACCCGGAATATTTGTTTTAATCAAACTAACTACTCCAGGCAGATTAACAAATTAATTATGGAATTATCCAATTATACATTATTTCAATTTAAATTTCCTGGAGTAGTATTATTAAAATATAATCTTTCAGATGTAATTATTAAATTTCCCATAAAACACCACTCCTTTCAAAACATAGAATTATTGTATCACAATTATTTAGTATTATCCATTGTTTTTTTGATTTTGTTAATGACAAATTTCGGGTGCTACCCTTGACAAAAAATAACAAAGATTAAAGAACAAATAACAAATATTGTTGTTTTGCCTTTTGGGCAAAACTTAAATCGAGTAGGTAAACCTCGGAAATAACTTTCTGAGGTTTTTCCTCTCACAGAACTTATTCCGACTTTACTATTATCCCGACTTCTTTACAAACCTACAATTAAAATGAATTATTATGTGTAAAAAGTCGGGATAATCTTTTTACTTACTGCAATCCATAAAGGCGCTTGATTAGTTCATCATCATCTTGCCATGGCCTAATGTCATGGACTTGTCTTAATGGGCTGATGGCACTGGTTGCCTTTTCAATTGCTTCTCGTTTCATTCTTGTGTCTGCATAGGCGTAAATCATCGTAGTCTCTAGTTGTGCATGACCGAGCCATTCTGAAAGAAGCGGCAATGGCATCCCGCCGCGGTAAAGATGCATGGCCCGCGAATGTCTAAACATATGAGGATGCAAATCTTTAGGCACGTTGCTGTTTTGCTCCCTAGCTGCTTTCCCATATTTTTTCATAAATTTTGCAACAGCATCAGGAGACATTGTCTGTCGATCTCCTTTTTGTATGATATAAAACAGGAGATCATTACTGATTTGACTATCATGAAAAATTCGCAGATAATTGTTAAAATGTTTCACCGTTTTGTCCATCAGAGGTACAATCCTTGTTTTGCTGCCTTTTCCGGTAATCACTACATGCGATTCTTTTGCCGATATATGTATATCGCTTACCTTTAAGTCAAGTATCTCCTGGTTCCTTGCCGCCGTATCATACAATAATATCATGTAGAACAAGTCCCTAATTCCCTTTTTTGTTGCAGTATTAGGCTGACAGAGAATAGTCTTTAGTGCCTCCTCCTCAAAATATTTCACTATCTGACCTTTTGCCATTTTCTTGATAGGAATCTTTTCAAGCTCAAATGAACATGCTGCTACAGTCATATCCATACCAGCAGCATATTTATAAAATGCACGGATACAGGAAAGACGATGATTTCTTGTTGCTACGCTATTGTTCCTTTTAGCTTCCAACCAATCAAGGTACCCTTCTACTGTCTGACGCGTTATTGTGTCAAAACTGATTTCAGATAACCGAAGATTTTTGGTCTCCTTCAGATACCCAAGTAGAAGATTTAAGACATCACGGTATGCGTATACCGTATTGTAGCTACATGCCTTCTGTCTTGGAACGTAAACCGTAAGAAAATCCTTTATTAGCTGGAAGAAATGTCTGCTTTCCTTTTTCACTACGATTCCACCTCCGGTATCAATTCTGCAAAAGACTCCCAATCCATGGTGTGAGAGCGTAAAAGTTTTTCAGGAAGTAGATGTATATAGTAGGCAGTGTCAGAAAACTGAGCATGCCCCATATATGTACTGAGATAAGGGAGCTTAGCATATAAATCCGCACCACTATCAAGCCACTGCATCATGACTGTTGTGGCAAAACGATGGCGAAGGTCATAAACACGTACCCTCAGTGTACATTTAGTGCCTCTGACTTTTTTCCATATTCCAAGGAACTGTCTTGTCAACCATTTGGCCGAATAGGCTATGCCTTCTGTATTGGGAAAGAAGAACTCACTCTCAGGTGCGAAGAATTGTAGTTTTTCATTATAGGAAATGCACAGGTTATGCATATCTTTGGACATTGGAACGTATCGCTCCCTGTGAGATTTATTTTTTCGGATAAAAAGGACTCCTTTATTTAGGTCAACGTCCTTCTTGAGTAATTCTCGCCCTTCGTTAGGGCGAAGTCCACAGAAATAAATCATGCGTAGCAGTACCGGCACAATCATATGACTGTTTGGCGAATTTAGGCTGGGTTCCATGTTATCTGCTTCTAAAAAAATTTCTGTCAAATCTTCATCTGAAAAGATGTATGATGTAAAGGTCGATCGTCCTCCTACAAAACATGAAGGGAGAATATAGCTCTTTTCACCTATGGCTTCCATATACTTTCCGAATTCCCTGACTGCGATTATTCTCCTGCGGAATCCTGACGGACTTTCAGATTGGCGCTGCACACACCACCCAAGAACAAGTTCTTTTGTTAGTCGATCCTGCGTCGGGTAGTGCTGTACACAATACCTGCTAAAATCATTCAAGAACCCTTCGTATGTTTTTCTTTCGTATCCGAGATGAACCTTGAAATTTAGCATTTCATTGATATAGGTTGTAAAAAGACTCGTGCAATCCTTTTTCATCTTACACCTCCACCAATGGAATCGAACCCTAGCGCACACTGCCGTAGACTATCCATATTTAGTGAAATATACTGTCTTGCCGCATTACTGGTACGATGCCCAAGTACCTGTGAAACAGTTGTTAGCGGCACGCCTTGGAGTACCATTTCAGTGCCCAAAGTTCTGCGTATTCCGTGGAATGTCCGCCCATCTCCTTTAAAATGAGGTAATCCCGCCTTTTTCAGATACTTCCTAAAAACGCATGCAATAGATACCCCATCTTTAAACTTGTTGTATGGTGCAATGCTTCTAAGAAATAAATATGGTGAATTTGATTTCGGTCTTCCGTTCAGAATATATTCTATCAGTGCAGCACATGCACGCTCATCAAGTGGAATCGTAAGCTGTTCTTGTGTTTTACCCTGTATAATGCGTATCTCACTGTTTTTCCAGTCTATATCATTCAATCGTAGGTTGGCTATATCCCCTGCACGTAGTCCTGTGTGGATCCCGAGTTGCAAAATAGCGCTGTCCCGTTTACCGGAAGGTGTTTCCTGATTAACCTGCTCAGCTATATGCTGGATTTCGCCAACCGCAATACATGGAAAGATTTTTTTATCTCGGACTCTTGGTGCAAAAAGTACTGTTTCAAAATGGATGCAGGTATATCCTTTGTTTCGAAGATAGTAATGAAGCCTCTTTAGCACGACTACTACATCATCCATGCTCTTAGGGCGCGACTCGGAAATCTCAACCATGAAGTTCTTTATATCCATACATGATACGTTGATGAATTTATCATGTCCATGTGTGAATAGGTACAGGAAATACCTTTGGGAAATCGACCGGTATATGTTGATACGCTTAACGTCCCCTATACTGGCAATAAAATCAGAAAGTATACAATCATAATAAGAGGAAAGCAGATTTTCTTTTTTCTTAGTGAATACTTTCCATTCAAAGTAGCCACATCTGTGGATTTCCTGAAGTATTTCTATTCCACGCATACACCAATTTAATGTTTTGCGTGAAATGTCTCCTGAAGTATATTGTTCCTGATACAGTTTTTTCAGTTCTTCCGTTAAATTAGAACGATAGTAATGCTCACCTTTCCTTTGATAAAAATCAGAAATAGGCTTAAAGGCACGATTCTGATAGGAATCAATCGTGCTGCCACATAGATAGAATCCATGTAATTGCTGGATTGCACAATTGATTAGTTCTTGAATTGTGATTTCATTCATTGTCATAACCTCCATGAAATATTTGGCAACATGCCACATTTATTATTATGGGAACAATGAACAATTTAAATCACTACTGGAATAATTATTCCGACTTTCTTTGAGAAACAAACTAAAGACCATTGATGTTTGATAAGCCAACATAAAGTTTATAAAAAGTCAGGATAATCTTGAAGTCGGAATAAGTGGTGTTATTACGAAGTCGAAATAACACCACCGTGCATGCGGGCCTCGCACACGGCTCTTGGCAAATCTCCTTCATTATTCGTAATAATGATACAAAACCTTGGTTTCTACTTTGGACATATCGAATAGCTTGATTTCATCAAACCATTCATTAGGAAGTGCCATGCTCAGTAGTGGACTGGCTGAGTTTCTCCAACTTGCCATGGAAATCTTTTTGAAGTTTCCATAATATCCATTTCTTCTGAGTGCTTTGTGAAGTGACTTGTAACTTTTCCATTCTTTCATCTTTTTCATTCTGAGTCTTCTACGCACCCAGGATGAAATATTCTTGAATGTTGTTTGGCAATTAGCTATCCTGAAATAGTTGCTCCACCCTCGCAACACCGGATTGAGTCGCTGCACCATGGTCTCAACATTCAGTCCAGTGTTTCTGGGTGTCAGCATTCTTATCTTGTCTTTGAACCTTCTAATTCTTTTAGGGTGTATGGAAATGCTGTTTCTTTTGATTATGAATCCCAAGTACGGCACACCTTCACCTACATTGGCTATATGCGTTTTCCTTTCATTGACTGTAAGCTTCAGTTCTTCTTGCAATATTTTAGTTGCAATTGCCCTGTATCTTCCAGCTTCGCTCTTGGATTTTGCAAATATCAATATGTCATCAGCATATCTCACTATGCGGATTCCCTTCTCCATCATTTCCCTATCGAATCTGTCCAGATATATGTTCATCAGCAACGGTGAAATCACACCCCCTTGCGGGCTCCCGACAGGGGTTTCTTGAAATGCCCCATCTTCAAGTGTTCCCGATTCAAGAAAGCTTCTGATTATCTTCAGCACTTTACTGTCACTAATTCTTTCGTTCACAGTTTCGATTATGAGTTCGTGATTGAGAGTGTCAAAGCATTTTGACAAATCCATATCCACCACATATTCCAAATTCCATCTGTTAAGAAACCTTTCAGCTTTCGCCACTGCCCTCTGGCATGACCGATTAGGTCTGTAGCCATAGCTGGATGGATGAAAGTTGGGTTCAAATATTGGCTCAATAATATTCCTTACAGCCTGTTGCACCACTCTGTCCTTCACGGTTGGAATCCCCAACGGTCTTTTTGTCCCATCTTCCTTGTCAATATATGTCCTTCTTACTGGACTTGGTTCGTAGATACCTTCTTTCAGTTCACAATGAATTTCATCAATCTTGTCCTCCAACGCACTTGCAAAACGCTCAACAGTCTCCCCATCTATTCCTGGGGCTCCCTTGTTTTTCTTCACAAGTTTGAAGGCCTTCAAAATATTGTTCTTGTCATATATTTTGTCTATCAGACTATAATATTTCTTCATTGTGACCTCCTTGATTCTGCTCAGTTTCCTAAAATTAAATCCGCAATATGGACAAACCTTCATTTCACTGTCCGAAATGGTTTCTCTAGCTTGAAGCAATATGCCTATTCCTTTAGACAGCTACTGTTCACGGCACGGACGCACCTTGCAGATGAATCATTTTACTCCGCATTGGCCGTTCCTTCCAGTATTCCAACCTTCTTTATCTTTACCCTGTCCATACAAAATCTGAATCCAGTATAACTGTCTTCAACTTGCCTTCATCCCTTCGCAATTGATAATAACTTTTGGTTAGAATCAGCCTATTGTAACTTAATGCACAATATCTTCTGAGTTTTCTCCTCCAGCATGTTACCACCTTTCATTGGCTCAGAATTAATAACTACTACGGAATCATCTGCCACCTCACACCACATATCCTATTCTTGTCTTTCGACTTGTTTAGTTTTACTTATAAAGAGATGATGCAAGGCTTCCCCAGTTAAGTTTGTCTGCCTCATATGAACCCATCCATCCTAACTAATGAAATCACTCCGAATTTTGGACATTCCCACAAAATGCAAGGTTATCCATTCCATTAGCCAACTTTGGTTTACTTTCGTTATGTTCCATATGTCCCATCCAGCTTCCTTCATACCCTACTGTTACTAGTAACGCACTTGCCTTCAAGTTGTCTTCCTATCGGGTCGGCGACATAGGCTTCTTTCAGCCTGCCGGCTCAGCAAACATGCTGGGCGAACATTTCAGATTTTCTGCAAGGGCAGAAAGTCCACATTATTTAATCTTTAATCTTTAATCTTTATTTTAAGTTTTCTAAAAAAACACATATGATAACCAAAGCATAGTATAATAGTATTATATTTACATATTAATATTATAAATATGTTTATGGGGGTAAAAAGATGTGGACTAGAGCTTTCATTAAGGAGAAGGCAAGAAATGTTCTAAGGACAAACTATTGGAAATCATTCCTGGTAAGTTTCATAATTTTAATAGCACTGACAGGCTATAATAATCCAAGGACAAATTTAAATTATAATACTGCTAACAATAATCATAGCTTTATTAGTTTAAATATATTTCCACCTTTTGTTGTTACAACCTTTGATAAAATTTCTTTTTTTCTTGCTTCTGCAGCTTTTTTTATTTTAATTTTAAGGGTTATTGCTGGATATATGCTTGAGGTAGGAGGAAGAAAGTTTTTTATCAAGACTGCAGAAAATGATGGCAGTGATTTAAATTATCTTGGGTATTGCTTTAAAAAAGATAGATATCTAAATGTTCTATTCACTATGTTAATTAGGGATATATTTACCATTCTATGGACATTGTTATTGATAATACCTGGCATAATTAAGTCATATGCTTATAACATGGTACCCTATATACTGGCAGATAATCCAACCTTGGATTATAAAAGAGCAATCGATTTAAGTATTAAAATGACAGATGGTCATAAATGGAATATGTTTGTACTGGATCTTTCTTTTTTAGGATGGTATATACTTGGCTTTTTAGCTCTTATTGTAGGAACATTATTTGTACACCCATATGTTGATTCAACCTATGCGCAGCTTTACCTAATATTAAGGCAAAATGCAATAGATGAAGGTATAACTACAAAAGAAGAATTAAACCTGGAATATAGCAATATTTATGAATAAACTACTATACGCCAGGTAATATTCTGCAAATTTCGGGTGCTACCTGGTTACATTCGACACAAATCGGGTGCTACCTGGTTACATTCGACAAATATTCCACCGCACACTGGGCCAGCACTGCTGCTCCAGTGTGTATAATGTTTTCATTTACAAAGAATTTCTCACTATGAAGAGGATTAACAGCTCCTATTTCCTCATTATAGCTGCCAAACCAGAAAAATGCTCCTGGTACATTCTGCTGATAGTAGGAAAAATCCTCACCTACCATGGTTTCTCTTTCAGCTCTTTTTGCTTTATGTTCACCAACTATTTTTTTAGCAGCTGTTAATACAACCTCAGTTAAATTTTTGTCATTTACAACAGGGGGATGATAAGGAATATATTTAAAATCAAAGCTGGATCCATTGGCACTGGTTATTCCCTTAAATATATTCAGCATCATATCATATATACTATGCCTTGTTTCATTAGTTAATGTTCTTATTGTACCTTCCATTTCCACCTTAGATGGGATTACATTATGTGCTGTTCCTGCATGGAACTTGCCTACTGTTATTACTGCTGGTTCAAGTGGATTTACTCTTCTGCTTATTATGGTCTGAAGTGCCATGTATATTTCACATGCTGATGCAATTGGGTCAATACATCTTTGAGGATGACCTCCATGTCCACCTTTCCCAAATATACTTAGCTTAAAATTATCAGATGCTGCCATAAATGATCCTTCTTTAATGGCAACAGTACCCTCTTCTATATAAGGCCATACATGGGCACCAAATGCTGCATCCACATGAGGATTTTCTAGTACATTATCCTCAATCATCATTTTAGCTCCACCGGATACTTCCTCAGCTGGCTGAAATACAAATTTAATATTTCCATTAATCTTATCCTTCATTGGGGCCAAAATCATTGCTGCTCCAAGAAGCCATGTGGTATGAATATCATGACCGCAGGCATGCATTAATCCAGGCCTCCTGGATTTGTACTGAAAATTGCAGTTTTCACTTATTTTTAAGCAGTCCATATCAGCTCTAAGCATAACGGTTTTCCCGGGATTTTTACCTTTAAGCAGTCCAATTACACCTGTTTTGCCCACATTTTTTCGGACTTCCAGTCCAAGATCTGACAAATAATCTGCTACAATTTTTGATGTCCTTATTTCTTCCAGACCTATCTCTGGATAAGCATGTAAATCTCGTCTTATGGATATTAAAATATCACTTATTTCTTCAGCTTTCTTTAGTATTTCTTCAGTATACATTAATTTCTTACCTCTCTCTTTAGGACATAAATTGAATGCTCATTCGACAATAATTTCTGTTGAATTATATCACATTCAAACAGCAGCTTCAATAAATATCTTGCCTCATTTAATTTTTATTATTTTTTCCCTTAAATTTATTTTAGTCAAAGCTGTTATCCATGTCCCCACTACTTTGCCCACTACTAAGGTTATGATTATTGTAGCAATACTTATCTGCCCTAACCCCCTTTTAGAAATTATTCCAACAATAATTGCTAAGATAAGAGCAGTAAAATCTGAAAGAAATTTAGAAGTACCTATTGATACTTTGGATAATTTCTGAATTGCAAACTGGAATTCTTCAAGTGGTGATGGTAAACCGCTGTATATTAAAAGGGAAATACCTAACCCGTAAATTATTATTCCTATAATAAAGATAATTACCCGTGCTATAAATGATTGCAGGTTAAAACTGTTTGCAAATATCTTATTGAATATATCTACACAATTGCCAATTAAAAAAGACATTAGAAGTGCACTCCAATTATATCTTTTATGTGATATTACAGTATTTATCATTATTAATATTGAACCTACAAAATAACTAAAAAAACCAAATGTTAATCCTGTTGCAGCGGCGAGATTTGCGTAAAAAGCGTCCCAGGCACTTAACCCAAAACCTACTTTTATTAATAATGCTATTGCAAAGGCTAAGATTACAACACCTGCCAATGCCAATATAATTTTACTTTTTATATTTTCTTTTATCATACATAATCTCCTTGCCAAACATTTAACACAATAATGGCTACTAAACTATTTAGCAGCCATTACTTTTTTATATATGTGTATTTTTATCTTAATTCTGGGAAATATTCTTTATTTACTTCTATATAATCATCAAGTATTTTCTTTGCAACATGAACAGAAGGAATAATTGGGTTTAATGTCAATGCTTTTAATGCCTTTTGATAAGAGCCCTCTAAGGCTGCTTCAACTGTTAGTTTTTCGTATGCATTCACAACTTCCATTAATCCCTTTTGAAATGTTGGAATTTCTCCAACTGCAATTGGCTCATATCCAGAGGCATTCACTATTGCAGTGCATTCTATTATTGAATCATTGGAAAAATTAGAAATAGCACCGTGGTTTGGCACATTTATAATAAATTTTTCATTTGTATTATTGGCTATAGCCGAAGCAATATCCACAATAAAGTCCCCATGAATTGTATCTGAAAGATTATTACCTGCTGCTGTGCCTTTTTTTACTCCTTCTCTACATAAATTGAAGGTTTCTTTTTCCCTGTGGTCTATACAGTAATCAGCCCTGGTGTAATTTGGATCTTCTTCTGCAAACATTTCATCCGCATAATAATAGTATTGTAAATAGCTGGTTGGCAAAGCATCATCAAAATGTCCAACAAACTGGCTCAGCCTTTCAGCTGTCTTTTTCCAATAAGGGTCTGTATATTCCGCTGATTTTAATCCATTTTCCTTTATCATATTTATGAGCTCAGGTAATCTATCATTGCCATGATTATCATACATATGGGTAAACCATCCCAGATGGTTTAAACCAAAATAGGTATATTGAAATTCATCTGGCTTTCCGCCTAACATATAAGCCATATCTTTTTGCTGCCATGGTGGAACATCGCAAATACAAATATTTTTTACTTCAGGTACTTTCTTTCTTATGGCTTGAGCCACAATAGCCGTAGGATTGCTATAATTTATTATCCATGCATCCGGAGCATACTTGACTACATCCTTAGCAATTGAAATCATTTCAGGTATTTCCCTCATAGCAAAGGCAAATCCTCCTGGTCCACAGGTTTCCTGACCTACAACTCCATATTTCATTGGAATCTTTTCGTCAAGACTTCTCATTTTTAAACATCCCGAACGAATTTGTGCCAGGAGGAAATCCATTCCCTCAAAGGCTGTCTTTCTATCTGTTGTTTGCACAAATTCAACTTCTGGCGCTCTTTCTTTTACTAAGATATCCATAAAGTCTCCTATAATATGAAGTCTTTCTGCATTATTGTCCATAAGTGTTATTCTATTCAGTGGAAGTTTATCTCTTTTCATAAGCAGACTATTTACAACACCAGGAGTATATCCGCTTCCAGCTCCAATAATGGTTACATTATATTTCTTCATTTTATGCGCCTCCTTAAAAATTACTTTCTCTTATCCATTACTTCAAATATGTCAATTAACTCGCTGACTAATGAATGGGCAAAAGAAGCATTTGAAAAATGGTCTTCAGCATGTACCAGCAGAAAATTTGTTGGCACGTTTTGATTTTTCATTGCTTGGGATAATATTTTTAAATGAATTTCTGATGCACTTTCAAGTTTACATGATGCTTCCTTAAGAAGTGCTCTGGCGGAATCATAGTCACCTTTTTTTATTTTTTTTAGTGAATACATTACATCACTTTTAGCATCACCCGCCTGTGATATTATTTCAAATACCTGTTGTTCAAGTTCTTTATTCATTATGTCCATGTTTTCCACTTGATCACCTCAAAATTTTAAAAGTCAAAGCTTTCATCATCAAATTTTTCTGCGTTTTCTTCTTCCTTCTTTAATTCTTCCTTTTCCATAATCTTAAAGAATGGATAATAAACTATAGTCATAAAAATTATGCCCCCTATACTCAATACAACTGCTTTCCAATCTAAAGTACATAAAAATGCTCCTACTCCAGGCGGCATAAATCCTGGCGGCTCAAGTATTGGCTTGTGTATTAACCCAGATGAAAATGCCAGGAAGTCAACTATACCAACCACTACTGGTCCAAATACAAAGGGTATAAACATAAATGGATTCATAACTAATGGTGTACCAAAAATAACAGGTTCATTTATTCCAAATATAGATGGAATTATGGAAACCTTCCCCATGCTTTGTAAGCTCTTTGATTTACTACGCATCATTAGTATAACTAATCCTAAAGTAATTCCAGAACCAGTAACTTGTAAGAAGCCGTAGTAAAAGCCCATTGTGAAAATGTGTGTTGGAGCCTGACCAGCTGCTACCCTGCTTGAATTTTCTGCAATGTACTTTGCTGCTATTGGCATCCATATACTTGAAGTTATTGCAGGTCCATGAAGTCCAAAAAACCATAATAACTGAGTAATAAGTATAATAATTATTACCGCTGCAACACTGTCCAGACTATTTATTGCAGGTGCAAGAACAGTCATGATTAATTTAGGAACTGGTTGTCCTGTTGTGCTTTTAGCCAGCACTGATAATGCGGTAAATAGAATAATACATACTATCATGGGAATTAAATTGTTGAAACTCTTAATTACTATATTCGGCACTTCTTTTGGAAGCTTGAATACTAATCCCTTTTTATTCATAACCCTTGTAATTTCTACTACTAATAAAGCTGCAAATATACTTACAAACAATCCCTGTGCATCTAAATATCCTGTCTTTATACCTCCATCTGTTACTTCCGCACATAATATGAATTGTACAATTACAGATGTGACTCCTACTTCGATGGAGTTTAATTTATATTTTTTTGCCAGTGATTCAGCAATAAAAAATGCTGAATACAATGAAATTATTCCCATAGTAAAGTTAAATGGAAGCATGAATATGCCTAAGTTATTGCCTATAAAGTCTTTTGCTGCTCCATTTGGCAGCATATTTTTCAAAGCTATTGATAGAAGGCTTAAGGAACCAATTATGATTATTGGCACTATGCTCATCATTCCTTCTTTGACAGCTTGAAGATGAACCTGCTTATCTATTTTTTCAGCTATTGGCACCAAATATTTTTTTAAGGTTTCCTGGAATTTCATACTTTTATTACTCATTTTGCCCTACCCTTTCATTACTTATTTTTAAATAAATCAATTGCCATTTTTAAAACTGCTGGAGCATTCATTCGTCCATAATCTTGAGTATTTATAACTGCAGACTTTATAGAATATGATTTACATATATCAGCTACTTCCTCTTCTTTAAACCTAATCTGCGGTCCTATAAGAACCACATCTACATTATGAGATTTAAGATATTTAGGCAGGTTTTCAAAAGATGTTGCCTTTATATTTATTTCCTTTATCTTTAGTTTCTCGTGTGATTTTGTAAAATCTTTCATCTTTTCTACAAGAACTCCTGTAGATGCACCATTTGCACATATTAAAAGTATATTCATATTAGTTTTACCCCTTTCTTATTAAATAAACAGAGCTATATAGTATATGAACTTTTTGATTATTAATATTGCCATGGATCATATTTAAATGCTGACTCTACAACGTTGTCTTTATCATAAACCTCTAAAATTTTTCTATAACGTTCTTTATAATCGTTATCAACCTTTTTCTGAGGAACTACAATACTTGCTTCATTTAAAAAATGTAATGAGCCACGTCCCATAGCAGCACCTCTTACAGTATGCTTGTCTAAAGCAATATCTGGTATCTCAGGTACATGTCCCATAGCAAATCCTTTAATCACGATATTTTTCAGCAGATCACTGGAACGATCTTTTTCACATGAACATAAATAACGAATAGCATGAATAAAATATATTGGTCTGTCACCATCAGCATAAGTAAATTCTTTACGCATTTGATTTAAATTATTTACTAAAATTGCTGCATTAGGATTTCCCATTCCAATGTCTTCAACAGATATGGTAAGGAGCCTTCTCCATAGTTTTTCTTCCATTTGTGGTGATGTTATATACATTTCATAAGCAAACTCACATGCCTGCTCAGTTAAACCACGTCTTATTGATTTTTGAAGTCCTGAGATTACCTCATCTCCATTAAGTCCATTTCTTGTTTTAATTCTTGCCCATGGATCCTGTATAAATTTGTTTTTCATATTATGAACACTCCCTTATAATGATTTGATAAGTAAAAGCTAATTCCGCTTTCTGATAATATATACAGCAATTATTATGCCAAAATAATAATACTATGATAAAACAGCTTATACTGCTGATTAATTGATCAAATAAAAATCTGTTTAAACAAAACTAAATGTGTTTAACATAATCTATTTAAATTTTAAACACAAATTACTTATGAATTAAATTAAAAATCCCTTAAGTATGAATTACAATCATAACTTAAGGGATTTTGTATAAATTAGCAATATGCTCAATTTAAAAGTCATCGTATAAAATGCATAGTATGCCATAGCATTCATTGCTGTCAATGATAATGTGATATTTTTTTTCTAACAAAAGCACTTCTTTTTTAATTATATCGATTTCATTTTTATGTTTATTTATCTTTTCATTTTGAAATATTTCACTTTTTCTATTATTGCCAACCAATGAGTCAATCATAAAGGCAAGATGCATTGTAAGCCCTACTACTGTGTCATATTCCTTGTTTAAATTTAAAGCTTCATATAAAGAATCTATAGTTATCTTTACATCTTTAAATATTTTTGAGTAGTTTGTATACTTTAATGAACTTTTCAAGCCTTCAATTATATCGTAATATGCTTCATTAATCTTAATTAGATTTTTTAATTTATTTATGCTTTCTTTATTTTTTAATTCACTTCTTTTAATACATTCAATTCCACTTATCTCCAATGTTAAGTCACTAATTAAGGCAATAATATTATTATCATACATAAGTTTATTAAAATTAATTGCAAAGTCCTGTTCATTTTTATAAGGTAAAAGCAATATCTCAATATCTTTAATATATGTGCCCAGTTTTCTTTTTATAATTTTTTTACCTTCTTTATCCACCCCATCATTTATACAGTATCCTATAACTATCATACTATCTTTTTTATTATTAGAAGCATTAGTCTTATTCTCAAGGTTGTAATTTGTCATATCTATTACTGAATTATAGACCTCCATAAGAGAAAATCCTATGTTAATCTTTTGCACAGCCTCCAGAACCATAAGTGTTGTAACCATAGGAATAGTCTTTACCTGAACTTTTAAAGTTTCTTTAACAAGGCTGTCTAAAGAATTCAGGGAACCCATATCAGTGAATAATAATATACCATCTTTTGCATCTATGTTTTTTATTGTTTCTCTAAATTCATCAACAACTTCTTTATAATTTTTATTTAGTTTCATATCAAAAGAATAAATGTTACCTTCACCTAACAAATCCTTAGCTACCTTAACCATACTATTTGCTGTGCTGTCACCATGCATTGCCACAATTATGCCAACATTGCTCTTGGAGTTTCTGCCATCTTTCCTAAGATTTGAAATAAGCAATGTAATATTAGCCGCCTCTTCTATTGACAAAAATACATTATATTCATTTTCAATTTCATTTATAATTTTTAATGCAACCTTAAATTCTTTTTTATTATTTTGTCTTATTTCATTTATATCTGGTTTATTTCTACTGTTACTGCAGATTTCATTATCCACAATGGAGTAAATATATATAGCAATAGAGTAAAATTCACCTTCAGATAATATCAATGAAAATTCATTTTCTATTATTTGTCTTATACTTTCACAGAGTTTGAAAAACTTTGTATCCATAAAAAGCTTTTCAATTAATAGATTATTTCTTATTCCCTCACGTACCAGAGACAACTTAACCTTTTCTTCATTACCATCTTCATCCTTTGATGCCTTGAAAGTAAAATTTTCTTCTTTTCCTGAAGGATAAAAAATATAATAATCTAGATCTTTTGGCACTAAAATATCTATTTCATATGTTTTTCCTCTATAGTTGTCTTCCCATTCACTTAAGTTATGATTAAAATAGCTTGAATAAACATTTAAAATTTCATCATTATTTCTTACATAATTTAAATATGAATTAGCCACAGCAAGTTTAATATCACTTTGCAGCTGTCCAACATTATTTTTACATTTATAAAGTAACAATGATTTCATTATTTGTCTGTGTACTTTTATTGGTTTATTAATTTTTCCAGACTCATATCTAAAAAAATGTTTAACAAGTTCTATCCTTTCAACAAGACTTCTATCCCTAAGTGGTGGAATTTCAATAGTCATTGGGATTCTTCTGTTAAATGTATCCAAAAGGGTGGACTCAGGATTTTCAGTGGTTGCTGATATTATTAAAACCTCTGATTTAATTTCATCTGTGGATTGTCCCATTCTCCTAAATGTGCCCTTATCTATAAAAGTAAATAACATTTCCTGTCCCTCTGGAGGAAGTCTATGTATTTCGTCTAGAAATAAGATACCTCCATTGGCACTTTCTAATAATCCAATTTTAGATCTTTCTGCACCTGTATATGCACCTTTTTCTACGCCAAAAATATGCCCCATTAAAAGCTGGGGATTATTAGCATAATCAGCACAATTAAATGTAATAAATGGTGATCCCTTTTTTCTTATGCCTGCTTCTATTGAAAAATCATACATATACTTTGCAAGCATACTTTTTCCTACACCAGTTTCGCCATAGATTATGGAATGTAATCCATAGGGCGGGTATAGTATAGATGCTTTAGCTTTTTCTACAACTCCTTTTAAGCTGTGATTTTTACCAATTAGTGTGGAAAAACTACTTTCTTTTAAATTACCACTACTTTGCACAAGTTTATTTTTGTCAATGGGAATAAAATATACAGGTCTTGACTTGATTTTTTCTACTAATCCTTCCTTGCACAATTGATTTAAATAATTACTTACATTAGCCCTGTTGCTTTTAAGTTTGCCTGCAATATCTTCTGCAGTTATCCCCTTCTTGTTATTCATATAAAGCTGTTTTAATATATCAAACACTTTTTCTTTATTATTTATTTTAATCACGTCCTTATCACACAATTCGGGTGCTGCCTGGTTACATTCGACGGTTACATTCGACAGTAGATAACAAAATCATATTTGTTTCGTTAAAACTTTTTGCCAGTTCAGATATTTTACTGTGGCAGGTAAATAAGATAACCTGCTGCAAACTATTGTTTTTATCTGAATCAGAATTAACTAAGGAACTTAAGAAGCTAATGGCTTCATAGGCTCTTTCATCATCATACTGCATGAAAGCATCATCTAATAGAACGGGCATACTTTCCTTGTTTTCAGTGAGTAATCTTGTAATAGCTAACCTTAAAGAAAAATATACCTGATCAGCAGTTCCTCCGCTTAAGTATTCCCATAAATGCATTGATGAAGAAGAAGGATCAGCTATTGATACATCAAAGTTTTTTGCTACCAAAAGCTCCTTATATCTTCCTTTAGTGATTTCATTTAATATTGCAGAGGTTTCCCTGTTTAAAGCTGGTCCGAAATTTTTCTGCATTTCCGAAAAGGCTTCATTGAAAACACTTGATGCAATATCCAGGCACTGATAATAATATTCCATATCATTAATCTTTTCATTTACGCTGCTTATTAAGCCATCTATATCAGATACGCTTTTAGCATCTTTAAAGGATAGATTCAGCTCTGCTTCTTTCATTGTAATTTTATCTTTAGTATCATTCATTTCTTGTTGAAGACAATTTATGACATCTTTTATATCATTAAATTCCTCATCAGATAATTCATCTGGAAGAATATTAAAATTGCCTTCCAGTAATTTTTGTCTTGTATTACTTATTTCTATTTCTACATCTTGAATACTTCTTCCATTCAGGGCATTTTGCAGAATTTGCTCTGCTATCTGCTTTCCTGAATATTCTTCTTTTTGCATGCTTAACAAATTCTCAATTTCATTTATATAATTATTTATATCACCTATTGAGTTTGGTTCTTTGTATTTTCCAACTAATGAGAAAAGGTTATCTGACATATTAGTTTCAGATTCTTTTTCTGAACATAGAGATTGTTCTTTTAATTCTAATTCACTCTTCATATCATTTATTAATTCAGTTAAACTTCTTAATTTTGTCTGCTTTTCCACAAGTTCATCAGTGGAATTGCATCTGCACTTTATTAATGATTCATTAATACTCTGTTTTATAAAATCTATGATCTGTGAAGGACTTTGTGAATCATTAAAAATCTTTAGGCCTGCAATATAATCTTTTAATTTATCCTTAGCTGAAGCTGATTGATCTTTTATAGATAAAATTAATTCTTCTGCATTATTTATGGATTCTTTCCATTTAAGTGATATTTCCGCAAGCTTTATTTTCTCATTATCTAATTTCTTTTTTGCATTTTCTATCTGTACTTTATTTTCATTATATAAATTCTTTTTCTCATTTAATATTGCAGATTCTCTTTGTAAATTTTGTTGTGACATTTCAAGGTTTAATTTAACTTTTTCAATTTTATTATTTTCTATATTTATTTCAGCTTTAACGTTATCAAAATTTGTCTTTATATATTGGAGTTCCTGCTCAGCTTTATTAAGTTCATTGAGTATTTCAGCTTCTTCTTTACTACAGATGTGTTCTGCATCTTTTACAGAATCCATGCTGCTTAAAATAGCCTTCTTCTTTTTCTCAGCATTATTTTTAAGCTGTTCCTTAATATTATCTGATTTATTATGATTCTTATTATTTTTACCGCCAATAATAAACAATATTACTGAAATTATAATACCTAAATAAAATATCGGATTAACAAAAATTCCACTAAGCATGGAAATTGCTGCTATTACTATAGAAGCTATTATAAATACAACCTTGGTACTGCTTTTATTTCCACTTAAATTATTAATTTCTTTTTCCATTTCAGAATTTATAGCATCAAGCTTAACCTTTGCTACTGCTTCTTCAGACTTAACATTTGACCTGGCTTCAATGGTTCTTCCCATGGCAGCAGAATGTTTTTCTGAAATATTGCTTACTATTGCTTCATTATTGTTTTTTTCATTTTCATATAATTTTAATTTCTTGCTTAATTCAGTTAATCTGCTGTGTGTTTCCTGCATATTAAAGTTATTTACTCTTTTATCTGCTTCCTCCACAGCTTTTTCTGCTTTATTAATTTCAATATTGATATTTTCAGTTTCAGATAATAACCTGGATATTTCATCTTCAATTAAAGCAATGGATGATTTAACTGAAGACTCTGATTTAGTTTTATCTGAATTAAGATTAGCAAGGGATGCCTCAGCTTTAGATAAAGAAACCTGTATACCTTCAATACTCTGGCTCAGATTTGATATATTGCTTATAATACTTTTAAGCTGTCTTATATGTTCAATATTAACTTCTTTGATGCCTGTGTACTCATTTAATGTTTTTTCTAATTCTGATAATTTTAAAGCAGTATTATCATAATCTTCTTTTTTTGATTTATATACTTCTCTTTCCTTTAAAAATAATTGAAGCTGCTTCTTTATATTTTCAAGATATTCTTCATCTATGTTAAAATCCTGCCTGATTAACTTTTCACTTATAATTTTAATATTATTCTCTTCTTCATTAACAATGTTTTTCTTTTCAATAACAGCATTAAGCTCCTTAAGTTTTCTAAGATTACATTGCTGATTATACAAATCAGACTGAAATTTTATTTTATCATTTATATCTTGAATTTTATTTTTTAAATCCTCTATATACCTTTTCAACTGTGATTTTTTAATATCATTGTCTATGGCAGTATTTCTTAATTCCTGAAGTTCATTAAGGTTGTTTTTTTCATTATTAAGCTTTCCCCCAGAGCCCCTTGCAGCCACTAAATCAGTCATGGCTTCTTTAATTCTTTTCTCTGTTTCTTTAAAGGAAACATCTTCTTCTCCTGTGCTCACTAAATTTGTAAGTTTATTTATAATTTCACCACTTTTATCCTTTGAAGCATTTATAATATTTCCAAGCTGGCCTATATATGTGGTATTTTCAAAAGTATTTAAGGAAATCTCAAATAAATATTCGCCAACCTCAGTTTTATTAGGAAGTTCGACCTGCTCACCTTTATTAAGATTCCATAAATTCACTTTATCAAGGCTTTTCCTTACTCCAAATGTTCTTTGCAATGAATATGAAGCTCCATTATATTCAAAATAAATAGTTCCTCCCATCTGACTGCCATCCCATGGAGTGTACTTTTTTCTTTCATTTCCAGATATAGATTTTCCCGATGATGGAAAGCCATAGAAAACAGCTTTTATAAATGCCATTAAAGTGCTTTTACCCTGCTCATTTTTGCCATAGATAACATTTAGTCCTTGTGATAAATCCATTTGAAAATTCTTTAACTTACCAAATCCAATTATATGAAGTTTAGTTATTTTCATCGTATTTAACCTCGCCTTCAAAAGCCCTAAGTCCAATATTTAATGCCATTTTGTATTTTTCAGCACCATCATAGTTAGATTTGCTTTTACATTCATTTATTTTTTCCATGATCTTTCTGATAAAAGTACCTTTTAAGGATATTTCATTAGAAAGCTCTTCTAAATTTGTAATCACACTGGTTTTATCTACAATTTTATAGAAGAATAAATTATCAGAAAGCCATACAGACATGGCCTGACTGCTTGGTTTTAGGTTAACAGGCAGCTCACCTGTTAGTTTAATTTTATATAAATGTCTGGAATAATCTTTCCCAAATTCAGCACTTATGGTTTTTAAAATACACTGGGCAATTTCCTGCTGATTTGTGGAACCGGAAACATCAACTACAGCTTCCAGATACATTCTTTCACAAATTGGTTTGAATTCCAGCTTACAGCGGTTTTTTTCCACTGTACCAGTAATTATTCCCTTTTCTCCTAATTCATCAAAGCCTCTTCCCTCAATGCATCCGCTGTATGCATAACAGGTTTTCCCTTCTTTAAGAATTCCAGAATATTTATGTACATGTCCTAATGCAATATAATCCATATTGCTTTTTTCTATCTGCTCCTTAATTATAGGATTATAAATACTTGTTTTTCCATTGGATACTAAATCACCATGAATTACACATATATCTATATAATCATCATCTGGTGATGCATGTCCAAGCAGGCAGTTGGTTTCAGAGCTGTTGACAAATGCTGCTCCAAAGACTTTTACATGTAGATCCTCCAATTGAACAAATTCCATTTTATCTTTAAAAATATATACATTTTCAGGCCACTTTTTTGTCCTGTAATCAGAATCTACAGTATATGGGTCATGATTACCAGGTGCAATAAATACCCTTGTATAATTTATCTTTTCAAAAGATTTTATTACAAAACTGCTTATTTCAACAGGTGTATCAGTTTGTTCAAATAAATCCCCCGATATAAGTAATATATCTGCTTTTTCCCTTTGGCACATTTCAATTATTGTATTAAAGGTTCTCATTAATTCCTGCTGCCTTATTTTTGACTTTTCAGGTATAACTGAAAATGTGGAACCTATATGTAAATCCCCGCAATGAATAATTTTCACTGGTCTCATAAAATAACACCTCTGCTTAACTATGGCTTTTTACGTTAATTATACTTTATTATTTTTTTTACAACAATACCATAGTGAAAATCATGGCTAATAAAAAAGCAGTGTTTTTTATTTAACACCGCCAATTTATTGATTATATTTACTTTTTTAATATTAAATCTCTTTTTTTAATATATTCATCATCGCCTATTTCACCCTTGGCATATCTGTCCTCCAGAATCTTCAAAGCGTTATTTCCTGAACCAAAACCTCCATTTTGCATATTGCCGCTTAATGCATATATTGCAAACACAATTAAAATTATACATATAATCATCATAAATACTCACTCCCTGCATACTTTATTTATGAATTTATTATATTATTAAATTGTGGGGGAATTATGAAGACAAAAAAACAAATATTAAAAGTAATATCTATAAATTTTCCTTTGCAAATTTCAGCACAGATTTTATGTCCTTATTATTACCTGATTTATTAAGCTTGTCATCTAATTTTTTATTGTTTACAAACTCTTTCTCCTTTTGAAAATAAATGCTGCTTATACTTGTAAATGGCGATGAAGTACTTCCTGCAGTCCTGTAAGAAGCTATAATTACTATATCCTTTAATCCATCATTATTTACATCAGTAAAACATATGGCAGTTATATCATTAAACATACCCTTTCCATTACCATAAAAATCCGGAAATTTATATAAAACATTATTGTTATAATCTGTGAGATAGAAATCTGCATTATCGCTTACATCTTCTCTTTTAAGACCTGAAATAAATCTAACATCTCCATAGTTTTCTAAATTTATAGAAAAGCATTGATTGCCAATAACCTTCAGCCCTCCGCTTTTTAAATTATTTAAAGTTCTTTTGACATTAGTAGTGTTTTTAATAAGGTTAAATGTACCCTCTCCAATACCCCAAAGATTATCCTTACTGCTTTCTGAATTATATTTTATTGTTAAAGTAATTTGGTTTTCCTTAAAATCAAGTTTAATATCACCACTGTGACCCCAGTTATCCTCTGTAAAATTGTATGTAAATTTATTATTTTCAATTTTGCCTTGAATGTCAACATTTGCAATATGAGTTAAATTTTCAGTAGAGCTGCCAATCTGCCCTTTTATATTTCCGCTTTTATCTACATTTAAATCTGCCACTGTACCATATTTATAATCATTTTTTAAATTACTTTCAGTTACCCAGGTGCCGCTGTAGCTTGAATAATCCAAATTAACATTGGATTTATCTGAGCCTCTAGTTTCTGTGTTTTTAGTTCCAGTATTGCTGCTGGTGTCATGGTTTTGTGTACCTGCACTTTCCTTCAAAGGATGATCTTTGTTTTGATTATTGCTGCAGGCCGCAGCTAAAACACCTATAATAAGTATAAAAATAATTGCGGCCTTTTTTCTCCAACTTTTTTTAAACATATTTAACTACCTCTATTAATATTATTAATACCATTATTATAATACTATACTATATCAAAATAAGGAGGGCAAATCCCTCCTTATAAATTCTTTTTTTTAATTATTTATTCATTCCTGTGTATATCAAGATAGCATCTCTTAAAAATGCAGCTGTACCAGGCTGTTCTTTGTCATAATAAGCTGTAAATCTGGCATCATCAACATACATTTGAGCAAGTCCAGCATGAGCTTCTTTTGAATAACTTGGCCATGTATAGCAAAGCCATTGCTTGTGTAAGTCAGCAGCCTCTTGTGCAAGCTCACCTGCAGGGTCTCCAGTTGCAAATGCACTTTTCAAGGTTTCAAGTACCTGTTTACCTAACTTTTCGAATTCATCATATTGCTCTTTAGTCATATTCTTAAATTTGTTATTTGATTCTTCAACCTGATTGTCACCATATTTTTCTCTTATTTCTTTACCGTATTTTTTCTCGTTTTCATCTATGAGCTGCTGTTTAAAGCCTTTAAATTTTTCACTGTCAGTCATTTTAATTCCTCCTTCTGAAACCGCCAGGGTCTTATCAATATTTTCAATTAACAGATCTATCTGCTGCCTTTTTGCCAGAAGCTTTTCACGATGTTCTCTCAGTGCCTTATTGCCGTCAAAAGCTGATGATGTAATTATAAGCTTTATGCTGCTCAGACTAACACCTAATTCCCTGTAAAAAAGTATCTGCTGCAGCCTGTCAACTTCATTCTGACCATATATTCGGTACCCTGAAGAATTAATTCTTGCCGGCTTAAGAATTCCAATTTCATCATAATACCGCAGTGTCCTTGTACTGACACCAGCTATTTTACTTAGCTTTTGCACTGTATATTCCATGTTATCACCTCCTGACAGTTTTAATATACACTTTTACGCAGCGTCAATGTCAATAGGATGAATTATCTTTCTCAGTTTCACATTTTTCCAGCGCTGTCAGTGCTGCCCCAATAGCCCCTACTATTTGAGGCTCCTCAGGTATAAATATCTTTTCCCCAAGCTTTTCCTGAAGGCAGTTAACAACGCCAATATTCTTTGCAACACCGCCTGTCATCATAAAGGAATCCTTTTTACCAACTCTGTTAACAAGAGAAACAGTTTTAGCTGCAACTGATTTATCAAGGCCATGAATTATATCCGGGATTTCCTTGTTTTGTGCAATAAGTGAAACCACTTCAGATTCAGCAAACACTGTGCACATGCTTGTTATATCGATGTCTTCGGTCCAGTTTAAAGATTTTTTTCCCATTTCCTCCAGAGGGACCTCCAAAGTTCTGCTCATCATCTCAAGGAATCGTCCGGTTCCTGCAGCACATTTGTCATTCATGGCAAAATCCACTACATTTCCTTTATCATCTAATTTTATAACCTTACTGTCCTGACCCCCAATGTCAATTATAGTTCTCACTGAATTATTCAAAAAATATGCCGCCTTACCGTGACAGGTTATCTCAGTGACTTCCTCATCAGCAAATGGAATACTTATGCGTCCATATCCAGTTGAAATTACCTTGGAAAGATCATTCATTCCTATATTAATTTTATTTAATGCTTCCTTCATTGCATTTTCTGCTCCGCTTTGGCTTTTAGCACCGGTTTTCACTATAGAAAAGGACAAAACTTCTTTTTTATTATTCATTATTACTACATTTGTAGAAGTAGAACCGCTGTCAATACCTGCTACAAGTACTTCTTCTGAAGTATTACTGCTGTTATTAGTATTTGTCTTAGTTTCGTTAATTTGCTTCTTATTACTTGTTGTTTTAATAGTTTCTATAAAAGCTTCTATTCTTGTTTTCATTTGACCATTACTCTCTTCCGTATAATCAGTTTCTATTTTTAACATTGGAACTGAAATTAAATTCTTAAGTGATGCATATTCAAAGGAATATACATCGCAGAATTTTGTGGTATGATATATTATTCCATCTATATTATCTAAATTTTCATTTAAAACTTTTATTCTTTCATCAATATCCACCATTCTCAAACATGGAAATGAATTCAGCAAAAATGATGAATAGCTTAAAATATAGTCCTGATTTTTCATAAGCTTTGTTGACTTGTCAAAATCGCCTGTACATGTAAAATTATAACTTACAGATGCTCCAGCATCCTCTATTTGATTAATAGTTGAATTTCTTATTCTTGATCCCATAATTGCAATATTTATACCTGATTTGTCTACTGGCTTCGTTATTTGCGCAGAATTTACAATATTTATGAATTTATCTTCATCAAATTTTTTTGATGTAAATTCCTCCATGGCATTTATAAATTTCAGCATCTCTCTTTTCATAATTAAATCAGATGCCTTATTTTTCTTTCTGGGAACATCTATCATGTGTACAAATTTAAAATTATTATCATTTTTTAAAACATCATAAAGTCTTTTTACACTGTCACAGCAGTTTACAAGAACTATATTGTTTATACCTGCTTTATAACACTGCTCCAGTACTGCTTTTGCATATGTGCATATATTAGGATGCATCATAATCTCAGCCTTGTCAAGCCCCCTAACATGGGGATCTATCTTTATGGCTTGTTCTCCAAAAGATTCTATAATATGAATAGGAGTATATTTACAAACATATCCTATCATTTTGCCACCCCCGATTTACTTTCAAGTATTTCCATAAATGCCTCCATCCTGGTATTTATCTGTCCTTCATGGGCATTTCTCCTGTCTACACCATCACCGTCAATGGACAAGTATGGTATGTTTTTCTGCTTAAGTGCTTTTTTCAGGAGCATTGTGCCTCCGCTGCACTCTTTACAGCCAAAGGAGCATAAATTTATGACACCATCAGCTTTAAATTCTTCAGTCATTTTTATAATATTTTGTATTTTGTGTTCAAATGGACCATTAAGCTTATTTTGAAGCAGTTTTTTTGCAACAGCCTCATATGGATGGTTATAGTCCATGTCATCTAAATTATCTAAATTATAATCGCATGCCAAAAGCTGACAATTTTTATTCAAATTCAAATAGTTTTTTAATACATCGCTATAAAAAGGCATTATATGACTCCATAGAATTCTCTGACCTTTATAATCATGATATTTTTCTATATCTTCACACTGCATTTTGTAAAAATTCATAGTTTCTTTAGTTCCTAATCCCAGATGAGATGTAAATAACTTGTACATCTCCAGAGTAAGGGTATTTGGAAAATATTTATATTTGAGTTCTTCATAAAACTTACGCATATATTTTTTTGATTCATTTTCAATTTTTATTACTTCTTTAAATTTTTCATCATCAAATTTTTTATTCATTACATCTTCCATAAACTGTACTGCCTGATGAAGCTGATCTACAACATAATATTCCGTATCACTGCTGTATTCATAAGGTATATCAATGAAATAATAAGGAATATCATATTTATTAGAAACATATCTGCATGTATTTAAATTGCCATCGCATATCATAGATGAGGTTATTGCAAATCTTGGCTTTGGAACTACATTAGCCTCTACAGCTCCAATAAAAGCTTTATGGTAACTGCATAGAGTATCAGATATGCCGGATTTTTCAGCATAATCTATAAAGGCATCCTCGCACTGTGTACCTGAAAGAAATGAAGAAAATCCCTCAATTAAGAATGGCCTTATGCCCATGGCATGAAGCAGCTCTGTTGGTGAAAATATAGTCACAAAGGCTGAATTTTCAGGATACCTAAGGGGTTTAAGTATATAATCAACACATATTTTATTTAAATAATTAAGTGATGGCGGCAGGTCTTTATTTTTAAAAGAAGATACCAAAAATTTCTCAAAAGAAAATCCTAATTTTAATAAATTAGTAACTTTAGTGGGATTATCAATATTTTGTTTTATATGTTTTCCATAAGTCTTTACCATATCCATTTTTATTACCTCTTTACATTTACGAACATAAACTGTTGTTTTCCAAATATTATACACTTTTCTGCCAAAATATTCAAGCCGCATGTAGTGCTGTTACAAGCATTACATGCGGCTTATTAATTTGCATATATGTTACATTTTAAATTTGCTTAAAACCTGATTCAGCTTACTTACAATTTCCTTTAGTTTTTCTGAACTCTTTGATATATCCTCCATGGCACTTGTCTGCTCCTCAACTGATGCAGAAACCTGTTCAGTGGCTGCTGCAGATTCCTGTGATACTGCTGAAACAGATTGGATAACTTCAATTATATTTTCCTTATTTTTATCAACATTCTCCATATTTTTTATAAGGTCATCAATCTGATCTAAAGCTATGCCAATGGTAGCATCAATAGCCTCAAAAGCCTGCTTGGTATGATCAACGGCTTTATTCACGTCCTCATTTATTGCATTACCAGCAACTATACTTTCTTCAGCTTTATTTATTTCATTTTGTATATCTTCAATAACATCAGAAATCTTCTTAGTTGATTCAGAGGTTTGTTCTGAAAGCTTTCTTACTTCATCTGCAACTACTGCAAAGCCTTTCCCGGATTCTCCTGCCCTTGCAGCCTCAATTGCTGCATTTAATGCCAGCAGATTGGTTTGCTCTGCAATTGATACAACTACTTCAATTATCTGTCCTATGGAATTTGATTTTTCTAATAATAATTTAATACACTGAGATACCCTTGCATCAGCTGTATTTTCTTCTTCTAATGTATTGATTAAATGCTGCATGACTTCTATACCCTCAGTACTTACAAGTTTTACATCACTTGAATACTGTTTTACCAAATCCGAACTTTTTACAGCTACATTTATCTCTTCAGCAAGCTTATCCACTTCTTCTGCACCGTTTTGTGCTGCTGCAGCCTGATTTGTAGCACCTTTTGCTAAATCATCTACAGTTTTAGAAATTTCTCCAATGGATTTCATGGTCTCGCTTGTAGATGAATTTAATACCTGTGAGTTGTCCATTACTTCCTTTGCATTTTCTTTAATAGTATTTGCTATTGATCTTAATTCTTTTCTTAAATTAATTACAGATTTTGCTATGATTCCAGTTTCATCTTTATAATCTTCAATATACTTAAGCTTATTATCTTCAGCCAAATCAAGGTCTGATGTGGTATTTACAAGATCCGTTACGGATAATATAGGATTAGTAATTTTTTTACTTAAAATATAAGCAAAAATTGCTGCTACAAGAAGTGATCCCACAAGTAATGCTATGCTTATTTCTATGCTGTTTACTAAGCTGCTGTTGAAATCAGACTGCTTCTGAGCTATTACTTTATCAATATCATCAACGTAATTTCCTGTACCAATTACCCAGTCAAATGGTGCATACAGCCTGCTATATCCTCTTTTCAATGAAGGTTTGGTTTCCCCGGATTTTGGGAACCAGTATTCTGTATATCCTCCTTTTTCTTTTTCTCCGTTGCTGATTATTTCTTTCATGTAATATTTACCTTTTGTATCCTTAGCATTCATTCTATTAGTACCCTCAGTTTTGGATCCCAATAGCACAACATTTACGCCATCTACCGTATCTGCCCAGAAGTAACCATCCTGTCCAAACTTTATATCTCTTAATAAATCTGCGCCCTCTTTTTTAGCTTCATCAAGTGTAATCTGCTGTGCCAGATATTTTTTATTAATACTATCCAGCATTGCAATAGCAGTGTCTACCTGCGCTTTTATCTGCATGTCAAAATCATCATTTAAGGTTTGCTTTTCAATAGATAAAAGCTTATTATTTGTCTGAATATTTCTGTAAGCCATTGTTGCACTTATAATGGTCCCACATATAAGTGCAATTAGAACAGCTAATGAAATAATCTTTGTACTAATTTTTTTCATTAAAAAACCCCCTAAAATTATCAATAAATGCTTAAGTTTGTAGAAAATAAAGAATTATTAAATTTTTATAAACTTTTCAATTATTAATTGTTATTTTACAACAGGAAAATTGTGGTGTCAAACATGATTATTTGCAATTTAATCCAATTAAAAAAACAAACCTATATGATTTTTACATCATAAAGGTTTGTATTCGACGATTTTCGGGTGCTGCCTGGTTACATTCGACAATCTTCGGGTGCTGCCTGGTTACATTCGACAATATCAGCCTTCCAGCATTTTTAAAGCTTCCTCTACAATCGCAATAGGATTTTTTATAGCTTTCTGAGCTTCTGCCTTATAAATAGGTTTATTTTTAAATCGCTTCTCATCCTTTACTGCTACATCGGCTGCAAATATAACTAAATCAGCATTATCCACTTCCTTTTGAGATATTCTATTTTCAATACCTATTGATCCTTGGGTTTCTACCTTTATTTGATGTCCTAGCTTTTTAGCAGCCTTTTCTAAAGCTTCTGCAGCCATATAGGTATGTGCTATTCCAGTAGGGCATGCTGTAACTGCAACTATTTTCATATTAATCCTCCATAATATTTCTTTACATTCCTATGTTTTCATTATCCTCAATTTCCTGTGAAACAGGCTTTTTTAAAGCGTTAACCATAACTGTTGTTACGGAAATACCAATTAAAACAGCAATAATAAACATGATTTTATTATCTACCACAGGTAAAACTATCGGCCCCCCATGTGGAGCGTGGTCTGCCACCTTACCTATTGCAGCAACTGCTGCACCTGCAGCTGAGCCTACCATTATGGATGGTATAACCCTTAATGGATCAGCTGCAGCAAATGGTATTGCTCCTTCAGTTATTCCTATAAGTCCCATTGCCAGTGCACCTTTACCCGCTTCTTTTTCGGTTTCAGTATATTTTTTAGGTGCTAACAGAGTTGCTACTCCCATTCCAAGTGGTGGAATACATATTGCCACTGCAACTGGTCCCATAACAGTTGATATACCTTCTGCAATCATGGCAGATCCAAACATAAAAGCAACCTTATTAACCGGACCTCCCATATCAAAGGCAATCATTGCACCCATAATTAATGCAAGAATTACTGAACTTCCCTGGCTCATGCTTTTTAATCCATTAGTCATACTAATCATTAATGCACTTATTGGTGCTCCTAAAACATATATCATAAGTCCGCCTACAATTAATGAAGTTAATAATGGAATAACGAAAATAGGCATTATTGGTCTAAGATTTTTATTGACCTTCCATCCTTTTATCCATCTGGCAATATATCCAGCTAACAAACCTGCTATTATGCCTCCTAAAAAGCCTGCCTTAATGTTATTAGCCAAAACACCGCACACCATACCAGGTGCTATACCAGGTCTGTCTGCTATACCGTATGCTATAAATCCTGCTAATATTGGCACCATTAAAGAAAATGCAGCAGAGCCAATGTCCATCATATTTTTTAATACTGGAGCTGTAACCACAGCACCCTTACCTTCCTGTACTCCGCTTAGAGCTATAGAAAAAGCAATAAGGACACCACCTATAACTACGATAGGTATCATGTAAGAAACGCCTCTCATTAAATACTCACGAAGTCTTTTAAGCTCGTCTTTCAATTAATATACCCCCTTTATTTTTTTATTTAAAACCTTTTAAAAGCAATTTTTAAAGGATTTTGAATCTTTTTTCAGGCCTGTTCAATATGGCAGAGAAGGCTGTAAACCTCCTCTTCAGTGTGTGCATCCCTTAACAGTTTTACAAAACCTTCATCCATAAGTTTTCTTGAAAGCTGGGCAAGTATCTTTAAATGAAGATTTTCTGTGTTTTTCTCAGGCACCCCAAGAAGAAATATTAAATCAACTGATTCATTGTCTATAGAGTTCCAGTCTATTTTTTTATTAAGCTTTCCAAATGCCACGATTGCCTCATTAACCGTTTCAGATTTGCCGTGTGGAATAGCAATGCCGTTGCCTACGCCAGTGCTGAACTCATTTTCCCTCTTTAATACACACTTCAAAAAATCTTCTTCGGAATTAATTTTATTTTCATTTTTTATTAAGGTTATTAATTTATTTATTGCTTCCTTTTTGTCCTTTGCATCCATGTTTATTACTATAAGATTCTTATCAATCAACATCTATAAACTCCTCCATTATGTTATAAATTTCCTCACTGCTCTTTGCATTCTTTAAAAATACTCTGTTTTCGTCTATTTCTAAAAAATTATATAAGCCTCTCATCCACTTTTTTAATTTTCCTCTGTCCTCCATGCTGATGCAGAGAAGAAATACTGTATCAACATTTTCTCTGCCCCAATCCAGTTGATTTTCTAATATGTTTACTGCAAGACATGATTTTTTTACAAATTGGGGGTCTCCATGGGGCAGTGCAATTCCCCATGCTATCTCCGTTGAATAAATCTCTTCTCTTTTCAGCACACTGTCCACGAATCCTTTTTCAATGTAGTTTGAATTTAGCAGGTCCATGCACATATCCTTAATCAATTTTTCTTTGTTCTCTGCACAGCTTTTAATTTTAATAAAGTCTTTATTTATAAATTCATGAGTTGAATAATTATTTATATCATCTCTGTGTGATTTCTCCACAAAAAGCTCTATCCTCCTTATATCATTATGGTTCAGCAGAGGACTTATCATTAACACAGGTTTAATACATTCTACAGGAACAGTGGAAATTATTAAATCAATATCCTTAAGGTTCCTGTGTTTTAACTCAATAATTGAGATAACATCCACAATGTCTATCTGTTTAAAGCTTCTTTCAAGCCTTGCTGAAATAAACTGGGATGTACCAATGCCACTGGCACACACCACTAACGCCTTTAGAGGATTTTTGTTTCTCTCTACAGCAGCTGCCAAGTGAAGGCATATATATCCAATCTCATCCTCAGGCATTGTTAAGCCAAGGTATCTCTCAAATATAGTATTTGTCATCCATGCTGCTCCAAATATTTCAATATAATTTTCCTTTATTTCTTTAAGCATTGTATTACGGAGGGTAAGTCCATACTTTAATCTGTTTATTGTAGGCCTGAGGTGAAGTATCAATCCATTTAACAGCTGCATGTCATTGGTAAAATCTATATGAAGAGCTCTTCCGGATATATTAATTATCTCTTTTGCCATAATAACTGCTAATTTATTTTCACTTTGATTGTCAAAATTAATGGACAATTTATCATTTTTCCCTTCCAGAAGCTTAGTACCAAGGATGTGAAGTAAAATATATCCTATTTCTGATTCAGGTATTTCAACATCAAATGATTTTTCTATATCAAGTGCAATCTGCACAGCTATTTCGTACTCCTTATTTTCTTTTAGGCTTTTAAGCATTTCATCAGAAAGCTTAATATCCTTTTTCTCCTTTAATCTTTTCACAGCTATTGCAATATGTATAACCAAACTCACATATGCCTCATCTGAAAATTTAAATTTCAATTTAGCCTCTGCATCAGCTACTATTTTCTCAATAACTTTATAATCAATGTTAATGAGCTCTTTTAACTTGCATATTGATTTATAATCAATTTTCCCCTGGTAATCATCGTAAATTATCTCCTTCAGCCCGTCATAGCCCCTATTGCTTTCCAGCAGGCTGGCAATGGCTTTTCTCCAGTCCTCTTCATTCCCATTTATTTTCATTCCATAATTAGTCTTTTTTACGAGAGTAAGGTTAAACTCTGACAACCAGTGTTCTACTTTTTTTAAATCCTTTTGAAGTGTTACCCGGCTAATATATAAGCTTTTATAAAGTTCCCTCATGGTAACTGATGTCTTGCTCATAAATAAGACCTTTAAAATATAATTAAATCTGTCCTCAGGAGAATATGGCTCTATGTCATTTACATTAATTTTTATGCTATTCATGAGCTCCAGTTTTTTCTCCTCGCTGCCTTCAATAGCTATTCCAACTCCAGGCTTTTTATTGAACTTTAAATCTGCATCATTGACGATTTTTTCAATCTTAGAAAAGTCATTTCGGATAGTTTTATTAGACACCTTTAATTTTTCTGCAATAAAATCTGCTGATATAAAATTATTACTATTTAGCAAAATCTCCAGTGTCTTTGAAATTCTATCCACTAAATATCACCTCTTACATATCTTAACTTTTATGTATTTATTATAACGTTTTCATCCTTATGTATCAATACTTTCAGCGCCCCATTTACTTCCTTAATAATGTGGTAAAACTTGATTAATTCAATAATAAAAAAAGAGCAGTAACTAGATTATTTAATTTAAAATCTAATTACTGCTCTTCAACAAATGTTGCAGTCTTGCTATCTGATTACATTCGACGATTATCGGGTGCTGCCTGGTTACATTCGACAACTTTCACTATCTCATACCAAAATACTGACACAGCTGCAATTAATACTACTGTGATAAACTGTGAAAAAGACAGCGGTGCAAGTTTTAAAATACTGCTTAAAGGTGTATACAGCATTAATAATAATCCACCTACCGTTCCAATACCTGCAGCCCACATTACATTGTCTTTATAAAGCCTATGAATAGACTTAAAAGCATATTCGCGGCTTGAACTGTTTACCTGAACTAAAAATAAATTAGCAATAATAATTATGGAAAGTCCCATGGTTCTAGCTAAAGCTGCATTTTCGGGGTTCTTAAGCAAAAATGTATAGTAAGTTCCAAAAGATGCTGCAAATATTATGACTCCCTGAACAATGCTCTTAATAAGGATTGAAGAAGTAAGGATTTCCTCATGAGGATTCCTTGGACTACGTTCCATAATATCAATTTCCGCAGGCTGACGTTCAAGTACTATGGAGCATGTTGGATCAATAATGAGCTCCAGCAGTACCACATGTATAGGCAGAAGCAGCAGACTTGCAGGGTTGATTTTTAAAAATGGAGCAAGAAGAGATGCAAATGCAATGGGTATATGAATTACAAAAACATAACCTACTGCTTTTCTTATATTATCATATATTCTTCTTCCATCCTTAATGGTATCAACAATAGTTGAAAAGTTATCATCCATTAATATTAAATCAGCTGCTTCTCTTGATACCTCTGAACCCCTTTTACCCATAGCAATTCCAATATCAGCATATTTCAATGCAGGAGCATCATTTACTCCATCTCCTGTCATGGCAACAACTTCTCCATTTTCTCTGAAGGCCTTTACAATACGCATTTTATGCTCTGGTACCACACGGGAAAAAATGCTTATATATTTTACCTTTTCACGAAGTTCTTCATCATTCATGTTATTAATCTCATCACCTGTAATGATTTTATCGCTATTTGGCATTCCAATCTGCTTTGCTATTGAGCTTGCAGTTATTCCATTATCGCCTGTTATCATTACTACTCTCACACCAGCTTTTGTACAGCTTATTATATCCTGCTTTACAGATGGCCTTGGAGGATCAGCAAGGCCTATAAGCCCGCTTAGTGTTAAGCTGCAGTCTGTAATCTTATCAGGTATCTGAGTTTCAGAGTCAAGCTTCATGATTCCTACAGCAATTACTCTTAACCCCTGCATGGACATTTCTTTTATTTTATCTTCAGCTGTTTTAGCTTCATCCTTTGTTAAATTGCATATTGATAAGATTCGCTCAGGAGAACCCTTTGCTGCTATAATAATTTCTCCATCGTGTCTCCACACATGTCCCATGGCCTTAAGCTCATTGGTAAAAGGATATTCTGTAAGCAAATCCCCTCCAAATATATGATCTTTTGAAATCCCCAGCTTCTCACAGTGCACAAGCATTGCCTTTTCCATTGGATCATAAGCTTCAGTTTCACAGGCAAGGCCCATAATTTCACAAAGGGAATTAGTATCACCATCTGCTGCCCAGGTACTTTGAACAGTCATCTGATTCATGGTAATTGTACCGGTTTTATCAACACATAGTACAGAAACTGCTCCTGAAGTCTCCACTGCAGGAAGTTTTCTTATAAGAGAATTTTTTTTGGCCAGTCTCCATGCTCCCATTGAAAGAAATACAGTTAATATAACCGGGAATTCCTCTGGTATCATAGCCATGGCAAGTGTAATACCTGATAATATACTTTCAATGACTCTGTCCTTAAGTGCATGATCAGGTATATTAAAATAGGTAATAATACTTACTAATACAAATAATGCCCCTGCAATAATAGCACAGGTTTTTACAAGTTTACCTGTCTGCTTTTGCAAAGGAGTAAGTTTTTCCAGAGCAGATGCAATATTAGCAGCTATTTTTCCATATTCAGTTGAGCCCCCGATTTTGTCAACTTTAACTACTGCAGTACCCTGAATAACCAGAGTACCTGCATAACATCGGTGCTTTTTCCAATAGTCTTTGTTATCTTTTTCAGATTCATAAATTGACTGTTTCCAGATTCCTTCAGACTCACCAGTCAGCGTAGATTCATCAATGCACAAATCGCTGAATTTAATTATATCTCCATCTGCCGGAATTTTTATTCCTTCAGCAATCATCATTAAATCTCCTGGTACAAGATCAGTGCTTGCAATCTGCTGTTCTTTTCCTTCTCTGATTACAGTAATGTGCGGCGCTGACAGATCCTTTAAAGCATTTAAAGTTTTATCTGTTTTCCATTCCTGAATCACATCTATGCTTATGATACCAACCACAAAAATAAGCATAATTATTCCGTCCCGTGGTTCACCAAGTATAAAGTAAATAACTGCTGCTGCAAGTAATAAAAGAAACATTGGCTCTTTGATAATATTAAAGACCTTTTTAATGAAACTTTGTTTTTTTTCAGATGTAATTTGATTTTTTCCGAATTTCTGCTGTAACTTTTGGGCCTGTTCATTTGTAAGCCCCTGAAATAAAGATGTGCTTTCACGTTCTGTCATAATAGTTACCTCCTAATTTAATAATTAAAGAATTAATAAGATAGCTCTATGGCATTGCAAATTTCTAAGTATATGTTCCTAAAATTGTATAAAAAAACACCTGCGGAACATACTACTGTCCCACAGATGTGAATAATTCAATCTGTTGCTGTTTCAGCCCAGCCCCACGAACCCGTTGGATTCATCGCCTGCTCAGTTTGTACTGTAGATTTGTATGCAGTGCAAAGAGATATTTACATTATAATATATGTAATATTTAAAAACAAGTGTATAAAATTATATTTTTTATCAAATATGATTGATTTATGATAATGTCTTAATATACCACATATGATTATGTCCCAAATGCAAAAAATATAGTATAATGATACCTCAAGAGAATTGAGGTGGACATAATGAGAAAGGTAAATTTAACTATGAAAGAAAATGATAAATATACAACTATAAAGAAATTGGTCGAAACAAATGGAAACAAGAAGAGGGCATCCCTTTATCTAAGCTGCTCTATTAGACATATTAATAGAATGATCAAAGGATATCAGGAACAGGGAAAGGCTTATTTTATTCATGGTAATCATGGGAGAAAACCAGTCCATACACTTGATGATGAGACAAGACAATTAATTATTGACCTTTATCGTACCAAATACTCTGATGCTAATCTCACCCACTATTCTGAGTTATTAGAGAAGCATGAGCATATCAAAGTATCCATTAGCACCATCCGTTCAATCCTTATGCAGGAATTCATCCTGTCTCCTAAGGCTAAGCGTGCTACAAGGAAAAAGGTTAAAGCTCAATTAGAGGAATTGAAGAATGTAGCCAAATCTCCAAAAGAGGTTTCTAACATTCAGAATGCAATTATTGCAGCTGAAGATGCACACCCGAGGCGCCCTAGATGTGCTTACATAGGTGAGATGCTCCAGATGGATGCTTCACAGCATCTTTGGTTCGGTAAGAATAAAACCCAATTACACATTGCTGTAGATGATGCTACAGGTGCTATTATGGGAGCTTATTTTGACTCACAAGAGACCCTAAACGGGTATTACCATGTGTTACACCAGGTACTCACGGAACACGGTATCCCTTATATGTTATTTACAGATAGACGTACTGTATTTGAATACAAAAAGAAAAAGTCCCCTTCAGTTGAAGAGGATACTTTCACTCAGTTTAGCTATGCCTGTAAACAGTTAGGCATAGGAATTAAGACAAGCAGTGTTGCCCAAGCTAAAGGGCGCGTAGAAAGAATGTTTCAGACGTTACAATCACGCCTCCCTTTAGAAATGAGGCTAGCTTGTATCAGCACAATTGAGCAAGCAAATGAATTCTTAAACTCATACATAAAAGAATTCAATGCCCAGTTTGCTTTACCAGTTGATAATATCAAATCTGTCTTTGAAAAACAACTAGATATTGAAAAAATAAATTTAACACTTGCCGTATTAACCAGTAGGAAGGTTGATAACGGAAGCTGCATCAAATTCAAGAAAAGTTATTACCTCCCTATGGATTGTAATGGATATGCTGTACATTACCGAAAAGGTACTTCAGGTATGGTAATTCAAGCCTTTGATGGTGGAATGTTCTTTTGTGTTGATGAAAAGGTATATGCTCTAGATCTATTACCAGAACATGAACTTACATCAAAAAGCTTTGACCTTGCAGCTCCTGCGGGGCAACCAAAAAAACGTTATATTCCTCCAATGAGTCATCCTTGGAAACAAGCTTCTTTTGAACGTTATCTTAAAAAGCAGAAACATAGGCAGGAAAATATAGCATAAAAGTAAATGCCATAATATTACTATTCCTCCTTTTAAGTATAAAACTCAGAAGGCTTATTAAGCATACCCAAAATCCAGGAAAGCCTCATTATTTATTTTAGAAGTAAAACCTAACTAAAAAGCACCAGAAAACTGGTGCTAATGTTTTAAATATTTTGGGACATTTTCAAAAATGCTTGACATATAGTATCCAGCAGTTTGCGCTAAATATTCAATAAATACCCTTTGTGCTCTGCCATTTCCCTCTCTAAACGGATGCGAAGCGTTCAATTCCCCCAAATAAAATGCTAATCTAATTATTATTTTATCTTTAGTTAACCCCATTAGATAATTTTCTTTTTGCAATTTTAAAAAAATCTCACCAGCTGCTTCCTTGATAAAAATATAATTACAGAATTGATTCCCTTTAGAAATATTAACTGTCCTGGTTTTTCCTGCCCAAGTATAGATCTCTTTGAAAATGTGTTTATGAATATTCAATAAATGCTGAAAATCTAAATTTCCTTTTATAGGATGCATTTTCATTTCTAAAATTCTAATGGCAGTAATCTGGCGTTCTGCTTCTTCCAGTAAATCACTGTCTTTGATATTTAGTTTATTTTTTAGTATAAAGCAATTGGGATAACAATAATTGTTATCCCATTCATATTCATAATAATCGTTACCTACCATACTATAAACCTTTTTTTTGTGTATATTTTGATATCAAGTCATTAACAATGTCTTTAGATGATCTTTCTCCTGAAGCACAACGAAATAGTAAGTCAATTTCATGTTTTTTTAATTTCAAGCCTTCAATGGCCATAGTCCCTTCGACTTCTCTTACAAATTGAATTGAGCTTCTCATTCAATCATCCCTTCATATTTGATCTTTATTGTATTATACCATAAATTACGGTCTTTTACACCTGGTTTTAAATATAATTTTTATGTTTTTATTTCGAAATTACCAACATAATTTGAGTGCTTCCTGGTAGCATCCGACGTGCTAGACATGCTCGAACTTGCTATAAGTTAACTTATCTAGATTTTTAAATATTATTATATCAAAAACTTAACTTTACTGCATCGAAATTCTAACTTAGCTTAACTTAGTAAAATGCACACCCACCGAATCTTTTAAACTTCAGTAATTTTTTCTATGGCTATAGCCAAGTTTATTATTCTTTTCTCTAGTTCTTATTCTATTCTGATTTTTCAAAGTCAAATTTCTCTATATATTGATTATCTCCTTTAGAGACAAAAGTCACTTTAATAGTATCGCCATCTTCTAAGACAGAAACCTTTTTTTTAATTTTATCTAAATCCTTCATCTGCGCGTCTTTGAATGTTTTTATTATTTTGGGAATCAGAAATTCTTTTTTGAATATTAGAACTTTTACAGGTACAACAATACTTAAATCAAATGGTTTATCCTTTAAATTTTTGATATTTTCGGTAGACTTTTCTGATATTACGAAATCAGAAGTAATATCTTGCCAGGTTCCTTTTACCTCACCATATTTTAAAGCTTCTCCTAAATAATACACAGCTTCTAAATCATCTTTTTCGATTTGTCTAGGAATTTCAATGGTTGTATTGTAGTGCTCCTCAATAAGTATAGTATATTCTATAAAAGTAATTTCATTATCAATATTACCAAAGTGACTATCGCAATCAAAATTATCTAAAATCCCTTCAGCTAAAACATCATCGAATTCCAATGAAGTTATTGAAAATTTGCTCTTACTTAATGAACCTTTAGTAAATCTTAAGTACTTTAAAAGAGATTTTTTAGTTACTTTTATATCTTTGTTTAGCTTCATGCTCATAATTATTTCTTTATTTGTGAGGTCAAAGACAAAATTGAACCCAATATCAATTCCCTGTTCTTTATTTGATAAAAACACTTTATTTTTTTCAATCCGGGTAATTCTTAAAAGGATATAGTCATAACTTATTTCGCTTCCTTCAATTACTATTTTATATGGTCTTGCTTCTGGAAATTCTTTAGGCTTAATCTTCCACTCTGTAGTTTTAGACAATAAAAGCTCTATTTCGCCCTGATATGGATCAACTTCATCGCAAATCATTTTCATTAATTCTATTTTATTAATTTCAATTTCAGTTTGAGTCTTATAAGAATAATCAAGCAAATCCTTGATATTCTTAAATCCTTTATACTTATTCGCAAAACTAAATTTACCCTTTATCATGGGTGGATATTTCTCAATTGCTTCTTTGGTTAAAGGTTTACTATAAGGTACTAAATCATCTCCGATTCTTTTTATTGCAAGTGAATAATATGGATAATTCGGGTGAACAACTCCAAGCGCTTTTTCTTGCATTTTCATTACTTCCATTGCTCCATGGACATCACCTGCCATTAAACACTTTATTAATTCATCATAGGTTGTATTTTTTATCACAACACTATTTTGAATCATATCACCTTCTACATGTTTTCCCACTTGTTTATTATTTCCCATAGTTTTACCCCTTTTTCACTTTAGAGTTTTGAATCATATCTCCTCTTACATTCTTCCCTTTTTGAATATTTGTAACTTTCTTACCCGTGAAGAAACCCACAACTATGGAAGCTACTACACTAATTATGAAAGCACCCAAAGTTGTTGACGGATCCACAATAGTAATAAATTGATCAAGTATATTCATAGTAGGCCTCCTTACATTAACCGAATTAACTTAAGCCTTTGCTAAATGCTTAGCCCCATTATGTATGGCGTCCAAAATCATTTCCCCTACTCCAAAGGTTGTTGTATATAATGGGTTCCTATCTCACATTCTAACTAATTGCAGCCCGCAAGCCGATGCTGTTTCAATTACTACTGTATTTTCTTTAATTATCAGTCCATACCTGGCTTCAAAGGCATTTAAGCTTTTCTTAAATGAATCTGGTGCTATTATAAACTTAGTTTTCATCTTAAAAGGATGGGCGCAGAACTTATCACACCTAATAAGGTTACCCTGCGCCCATCCCTTCTTAAAAAATAAATTATGATAAGAGGCACTGCCAGCCGTAATTTATGACTACAAAATCGAGGGGTGGAATTTACTCTTGCAAAAAGTTAGTTTTATTTCACCCATAGGTTCATGCGCCCAAAATGGTGCTGGTTTTTGCCTCTCTCAATTATATTATACACGTTATATGGTTAAAAATCATCAGTGTTAAACCTGTTTTAAATTTGTCAAATACCGTTTTTTCAACGATTTAGAATTAGTGGATGAAAATTCTAAATAACCTTCAAATTTTATTAAAGGAAGGGAAGCAGGCCTTCCAACTTTCTCCAAGTCACAGTTACCATACCCAGAAAATCTTTCTCTTTTCTTTTATCTTTTCGCCGCTAAAGTAAAGACTCCCATTATTTAAAAAAGCTTTATAGTTGTTTAGTATGATTTCATAGCTGGCATTATTTTTCTGATTAACTATATTCAGTGCTTCAGAAATTTTAGGGACTCTTCTGTTATTGCTGTGAGCATCAGAGGCTACAAAGGAACAAATTCCATGCTGTATTAATATTTCTGCAGTTTTTTCTACTTTTTTCCCGAATAGTCCAGTAATACTTCCGCTGTTAATTTGAAAATGATACTGTTCTTCTACAAATTTATTTATAAATAGTGGATTTTCAACAATATATATATACCTTTCAGGATGAGCAATAATAGGCTCTATTCCAATAATCCTCAACTCATAAAGTATGTCCATTATACTTTCATCAAATTCAGCCATATTAAATTCCACCAGCATATATTTACTTTCATTTAAAGACCCTATAATACCTTGTTTTAAATAGTCCAAAGTGTAATTATCTATAAAAATCTCCTGTCCCGGCAGTATTTTTATATTAAGTTCATGTTCTTTAGCAAGTTTATTTAGATATTCTACATAGCCTTCAATGTACTCATAATTTTTTTCATAGCAGCCTGTACAATAATGAGGTGTTGCTATAATATTGTCTATTCCATCATCTGCTGCTATTTTTATCATCTCCATAGACATATCGATATTCTTTGAGCCATCATCTATATTTGGTATTATATGGCTGTGTATATCAAGCATTGTAATTCTCCAACCTCCGTCCAAACCAATTGATAATCATAGATTGTCTTACTATTTTTATAATTTAACAACTTTATATAAACCTTCCTCTACATTAATATTGAATACTCCATTATTACCTTCTATTATGCCGTTGTCCGGCTGTAATATGATTACATTTTTCATGTGCAGATTAATACTTATTATCTTGTTTTTTATTTCTTTTGTACCAGTATAATTTACTTTAAATTGATTTTCACTAATTTCCTCAATGTGCACATTATTTCTTAAAATATAGTACTCTGCCAGCTCAGTTGCCGTGCAGTACCACATATTTTTATCTTTTAAATAATTAAATATACACTTTAGACTGTCAGCATCATCAAATATATTTGGTGTCTGCCTTCTTCCATCATCTCTTGCAGGAGAGATGTGCTCCTGAATGCTTATAATAAGATTATTCTTTATAAGAAAATCTATTTCTTTGAGCTTTTTATTTATAAGATAGTGCTTTAAAATAATTTTAATATTGCCCTGTAGTGTTTTTTTATCAGCATTAAAAATACCTGTCAGCAGTGCTCCATTTAAAGTGGTTGGTATGTCCACCACATTATTTATGCCAAAAGTTTTAATATCAAAATTTGTAATAGGGTTAAAATCACTGCCTGCAATGCTGCAGTTTTTTTGTTCAGTTAAGGCTCTGTTATAAAATCTGCACCACCACATAAATGATGTTTTATCTATGCTTTCATCTGAAAAATCATTTGATTCATAGCCGCAGTATTTCCCCCCATTTGGATAGCAGCCAAATACATCTTTATAGATTTCCTTTCCCTTATTTATGGTTTCCACTGCCTCATTAATGTCTTTATAAAGCTGCCATTCCTGTTTAAAATCATTTCTTGTTTCACCAGGTTTTCCATGGGTTGTACCGTGATATGCAATTTCAAATTTTCCACTATCATTAATGGATTTAAAAAAAGCCTTTGTTTCACCGTCACAGTTTAGCATTTTGCTAATGGATTTAATTTCAGGTGACTGCACCATTCCAGCCCTGATACCCATGGGAACAAAAAAAGTTGTTTTAACATAGGTGAAATCCTTTAAAATGACTTCATTTAAAAATCTGAAGGAGGAATTTTCACCATTTTTCCCATAGCCCCAGTCCTCCTCCAGATCTATTTTACCATTGCCATTAACATCCACCCATACATTTGCCAGATCATCAATTAATAAAAGCACTGGACTCACAGAGTTGTTATACCATTTACATATATGAATATTCATTTACTTATAGCCCTTTCATAAGTCCTTTTTATTTTTCCAAGCTTAAGACAGCTGTATATTTTTACCCTTTTAAATGAGAATTTCATATAGGATTTCTGTGAAATTATATTATGAGGATATATACCCACATAGGCATACTTTCTGCCTAAATTGCTTGACCTTTGCAGCCTTCGGAATATGGAATATTCATGAACGCCTTTTCCTCTGTGCTTTTTAAAGGTATAATCATCAAAGAAATAAACAGAATCCTGTGGAACACTTATAACTGCACCTGTAATTGATTCAGTAACATCACTGTATGCCATATTAAAGTATCCCATTATTTCTTCATCTTTATAAACTATGAACACGCTTTCATTATTACTGCTTAGTCTTTCCTTAAGAATTTCATATTTGTTTTCATCTATTTCATCTGAATAGCTTTTCATCATTTTATTTAATCTTTCTAAATTTAATTTTCCAAAGCTTAAGCCATGACTTCGATATATATATTCATCCAGTATATCAGCTTTATAAATATATACCTTAAAGTAAAATCTTCTTATAATTTTCAATATAATATCATAGGAAAACAGTTTGAATTTAATACAAAGCGCAATATATGATATACATATAATTATATTTAGTAAAAACTCTATTGCTAAATTATTCACATTAAGCTTAAATATCATATAAATAAAATACAGTACTAAAAATATAAAGCCATATTTATATGGATCAAAAAAGCTTATTTTAAGGTCATAATATTTTTTTCCAATACGGTAATATAGAATATCTGAAATAAAATATGCTATACATGTTGCTGCTGCAGCGCCATAAATACCAAACTTGGGAATCAGCATGAAATTAAATATTACATTAAATACTGCAGATATTGTAATAATAAATGAGTTCATAAACATTTTATTTTCTATAAGAAGCCCTAATATATAAAATTCTGACAGTCCGCATAGATAGTAGGAAAATGCAATGAGAGCAACAACTTTATAGGACTCACTGTATTCCTTTGTGGACAATAATTTTATTGCTGTATCTGCAAAAACTGATAAACCCAGCACCATAAACCAGCCTATGAAGTTGAAATGATTATATATTTTTTTAATTCTTGACTTAGCATCAGATTCCTTATAGGTTGAAAATTTAAAAGGTGTAAAGGAGGATGCAAATGGAGTCAAAAGAAGAGGCTGTATTATCATTCCTATTTTGTATCCCATGGAGTATACTGCCACAGCTGTCAGGTTAAGCATTCCTTTTATGAAATATCTGTCGATAAGTGTCAAAACCCAGGATGAAATCTGGCCAGGAATAAGTCCGATGCCAAAATGAAGCATTTTTTTTAGCTGATTTTTTGATAAAATAAACTTATAATTGTGTATATCCATGATGAATAATACAATAAAATCTATAGAAAAAGAAATAAGCTGTGCCCTGTACACTCCCAAAATACCATAGTGATCCATTACCAGATAATAATAAGTAAAGCAAAGTGTTAATATTATTTGAGATAAATTAATTATGCATACCTTTTTTGCCTTAAAAAGCATTGAGTAATAGCTTGTATAAATTGTTATGAGACATGAAATTATAGAGTTTATAATTACATATTTAACATAAATTACGCCTAAATTGTCTCCCCTAAAAGCCAGGTCTGCAATGGGTTTATTTAATAAATATGCAAATACGAAGCAGCATAAAGCTCCCCACATCATGGAAAAATTCAGGGCAGTATTTTTTAATTTATTTTTATCTTCAACTTCATTAAAAAATCTGCTAAGTCCCGAGAATATGCCTAAAGTTATAAATATAGTTAAAAAGCTCTGTAGAGAGCTCACCAGATTAAACTGTCCAAACTCTGCAGATGTCATATTTCTTGTATATATCGGTATGAGTATTAAATTTATGATTTGTGTTAATATAGATGACACCAAATAAATAAAGGAGTTTGATATAAACTTTTTGTTATCCATTTTTTCTCCTAAAATACCTTTTTTTTAGTTTATACAGCTTTTTTAGAATCCTGCCTTTTAAAGTTTTCACATTCCACATATCCAGTTCATAATCCAGCATAAAATCATCAGCCCATTCAAACTTCCAGAAATATCTGCCTGCGCCAAAGTCAAAAATGTCTGCCATATTGTTTTCAAAAAGATATTCAGCTATTTTTAAGTTTATTATTTTCCCCAGGTTATATTTTTCATATGAAGGATCATAAGCCGTATTCCACATATGGAGAATCCTTTTGTATAAATAACATGTTTCATATATTAATATATTTCCATTTTTATCTTCAATTACAAAAGTTATTACATTAGAATTGTGATTAAAAATATTTTTTACGAATTCAGAGTGAAATTCATCTTCATATAAGCTGGATCTTCCCTTTCTGCCTTTTGCTTCAATTAAATAATTCTGCTCATTTATATGAAGCTTTGATATTCTATCATATACATCCTCATTTTCATTACAAATAACTCTAAAGCTGTAATCTACTTTTCTCTGCAGTTTATTTGAATACTGCTTTGCATTGGAACTTGCAAATTCTTTTTTATAGTCCTGAAATGATTTAAACCTGTTAAACCTTAAAATGGGACATTCAATTAAATATTTGAAATCCATATTGTGTTTTTTATTTTTTAGCATATAGGCAGACAGCTTTGAATCAGCTTTTATATGTGTTAATTTAATTCTTTCAAATTGTCTGCTCTCACTTTCTACAAAATTAAATATTTTTTTAATAATGGTATCTGATTTTATTTCACAGTTTCTGTCTAATAATATTCCAAGATAATCTCCTGTTCCTAAGAATTCAAGGAGTTTATATGAAAACAGCTTTTCATTTACCTTTTTTATAACAAATGGTGCTATGGCTATAACTTGACCATTTTCCTTAACTGCCACTATAAACAGCTGCCTTATATTTTCATTTTTATATACATTCCACCATATCCAGTTGTATTCAAAAGTGCTGTAATAGGTTACATCCTTATCCATCTGCTGAAGTCTTTCCCATGGTTCCTTAAGTTTATAAAATTCTTCAGTGGTTGTTATTAATTTTATATCCATTTTTCATACCCCTTTATTTTGCATGTGTAAGGATAATTTCTGCTGGTTTGATAAATTTATAAATAACATAATAATAAAGCAGAGTATTGCCATTGAATCCGTTCCCAGATTAGCTAACCCATTGTTACTATTTGCATAAATAAACAGCCCTAAATAATTAAATAAAATAAACCAATGCTTGTTTCTAAAAAAAGTTATGAAAGGATATAAAAATATTAAAGCATAAATCAAACCTGTTTCTATAATTCCATAATCATAAGCAAGCATAATGGGCGGATATTCGAAGTTTTCAGCTCCTGTCATTGCATTTACAGTTATATTCCTTGAGTTTCCTGCACCTGCGCTTGTAATCCAGTTAGGCTTAATGCCCAATCTGATAACCTCCTTTAGTACATCATTTCTGCCTGAACTTATATCATTAGTTTCAATACCTATTTGGAATCTTTCAAAAAGGTTATTCTTAAAGATACTGCTGTTAAATAATATTGAAATGGTAATCATGAAAAATATAAAATACAAAAACTTATGCTTTTTAATTCCGCTGCAAAATATGAAAAGAAAGCATCCAATTACTAATGCAGTTTTGCTGCCGCTTAAAATTAATCCAATAAGGGTTATTATAAGTAAAATATAATCATTATAATAATTTTTATGAGATCTGTTATATACCTTATTGGCAGTATAAAAAATTATATATAATTCAGCATTATGTAATGGATGCCCAAAAAAAGAATACATTCTGTATATATAGCCATGCTCAGAGTTAATAAGTAATTGCAGCTCTCCATATGCCAAATTATCTGCTATAAACAGCTGTAAAGCTCCATTGGTAAGATAATCGATAATGCCATATATAGTTAATAAAATTATGATAAAATTAAATATTTTTAAGAATATTTCAGTTATTGTATTTATTGAATCTAATTCATAGGCAATAAGCATCAGTGGAAATGCATTGGTGATAAAAAATAATAAAAATGAATTTGTATTTATATTGCCAAATAATGAATTAGCAAATAATAATCCCATTATAATAATTATTAAGAAAATTGTTTTAAGGTTTATTTTCTCTCTTTTCATATAATATATAAATAATAAAGTAACTGACATGATAAACAAAAAGTTTATATACCAGATATTTGACTGATTATTTGACAGCTTATATATAAGCAGCATCCTTGGTGTCTCATTTAACAAAAAAATTGAGAGAATTAATACTATCCATAATACTTTTTCTTTTTTTAAATTTAATGGGGCATATTCCAATTTAACACCACATTTCTATTATTATTTTCATGTACCTTTTATGAATCCAGCTCTTTATAAATATCTAAAATTTTTTCAGCATTATTTGGCAGTTCAATGTTTTTAATTTTCCCCTGGTATAAATCATAATTTTTTATTACTTCAGCTGTTTTTATATATAAATCATCTATTTGTCTTGCTTTAAAAATTATTGTACCCTCAGGCCTGCTGCATACATCACTAGCTATAGATGGGACTTTATAATATAATGCCTCAGCAATGGAAACCCCATAGCCGTCGGCGTTAGTTGGTCTTATGAATAAGCTGCTTTTTTTCAGTATTGGATAAAATTCAGTGTCATTTACTTCAAATATTAATATATTTTTTTCAAGTTCATAATTTATAATTTTATTTTTCAAGTCATTATAATATGACCTTTCCTGCTGACTTTGCATACTAGTTCCAAGTAGTGCTATAAATAAACTCACATTGTAATGTTCATATTTTAATTTCCTAATAAGTTCAATAAGCATATCTATACCGTACAAATCCTGATCTTTATAAAAGGTTATCCATCCATTTGCACTTATTAAGAATTCAGCGTTATTTATAAAATTCCATACAAAGGAAGGTATATTAACAGAATCATTTTCATCCTCTATTGGATTAATATATGATGGAATGAAGGCTAAGTTACTGGCAGCTATACCATAGGATATAAGCTCCTTAAGTGTTTTTGGGTTGATGCATATAATTTTATTTATTTTCTTAAGGCTGAATAATAATAACCTTTTTATAAAAAGGCTTGATTGTTCCAGCTGGTCATGTAAGCTTTCACCATGAATAGTTAAAATGATTTTCTTATGAAACATTGCAAGAAAGCCCATTAAAATTCTCTTTTTTTTACCTATACTGTGAAAGTGTATAATTTCGCCCTTTAAAAGGGGTGCTTTTAAAAAAGCTTTTTTATTATCCTCATATACTTCCACATCCACCCCCTTGCTTCTCAGGTATTTTTTCATTCTCTTTATATGCACTGAAATCCCACCATAGGGCGGCGGATATGGGCCAATAATATTAACCTTCATTAAAACACTACCTATCTAATGTTATTTATAATATATCTCACCTTACCTGACTTTGTTTTTGATATTCTATTATCAATTACCAATAAAATATCAAACATATTGCCCCATTCGGCCCTTTTGGATTTTAGAATTTTTTCTTTTACATCAAGGTTAAAGCTGTCCTTTGGTTTTACATGAATTTCAATTTTTCCTGGTTCATTTTGTACTATCTGAACAATATCTACATACTTCCATGTATAATCATCCATGTCAATATTTATTCCGTGTATTTTATCACCATGTTTAGTAATTAAAAATTCCTCAACTCTTCCCTGTAAATTTGATATAATTCCATTTTCTATTTTTCCTATATCATGGGTGTTATATCTTATTAAGGGCATGGCATAATTCCAGTAGGATGTGCCAACTATTTCAGGAAGGCCATCCTCATTTATAATGTTTTCACTGTAACCATATATATCATCGCATTTATAACATATTTCATTATTTTGGAATATTCCCCAGGCAAGATTGCTCCTTTCACTTAGCCCATAATGAAATATTATGGGTACATTTTTAAATACTAATTGTGATAAATTTAATACATCCTTATTTACAGCTTCTGAAGCTAAAAATATGCCTTGTACATTATCAAGATTTAGATTGTTTTCTTTCATATATTGAAGCAGATATTGAAATGATGATGGATAACAATGAAAAAATGCTGGTTTGAATTCTTTTATTTTATTAAAGATTTCATCTATGCATTTGTAGTTTAGATGATTAGGACATATTATCATCTTGTCCCCAACATATGAACATGGGTATTCATTATCTTTTTTTATTCCTTCAACTGCCATCCTCACAATTTTAGAATTATCTTTGTAGCCTAATTTGCCCCATTTGTAATCAAAAAAACTTTTTTCCAGCAATTCTTCTCTCCTGGTTCTCCATAAATCTATTCCTGGTCCTGTGGATCCGCTGGTTTTGTTGTGTATTAATTTGTCTTTATTAAATTTTATATTTACAAAGTCATCAGCATTTTCAATGACTGTTTTCTTATCTATATATGGGAATTTCTGAAGCATTTCAAATGCATTTTCTTCAGTTATATCTTCACTTAAGATTCCTAAATTTAATTTTTTATAATAGGGTACATATTCCAGAGCTTCTTTTAATAAATTACACAGCCTTTCATTTCTAAATTCATCTATATTTAAATTGTTAGAATCCAGCATCCTTTTTATTTTAAAATAATCCTTGGGATAATATAATTTCCTAGGTATTCTGTTTTTTGCTTTTACAGCTAAGCAGTATAAGTCATTGTTTTCTTTTATTGCATTTTTAATTTTATTCAACTTATCACCCCCATGAATATTAATTTTTCATAAGCTGACTTTGAACAAAATAGCTTATTTCACTGGCCTGCCTTAATTGCCATAAAGGTATGCTGTACTTATCTCCATTTTTTATGGCTTTAGCAAATTCCATTAACTCTTCGTAATGACCTTTATCTGAAGATCTGCTTTCAGCATTTAATATCCTTATGCCATAGCCATTAATTTTTTTGTAATCATCTATGGTTATAATTTTATTGTCAAAGTAAATCTGGCAGAATTCCTTTGGATATTCATTGTTTCCAAGGGAAGTGTAGGTTAATGTGCAAAGTGAACCATCACCATATTTTAAAGTTATTACTGCATTATCATTGTGTGAAATATTTTTTGTTTTTGGTGAAATACTGTCCACGGAAATACTTTGGACCTTTGCATCGGTAAAGTAGCTAAATAAATCAAATATATGGCAGCCTTCTCCTATTATTCTGCCGCCGCCTTCTTCTGAGTGCACCCAGTTGTTAAGTGGAATATAACCAGCATTCATCTGGTAATTTATTATCATTGGATTTACTCTGTTTTTAATATATTCTTTAGCTTCAGCAGCATATTTGGAAAATCTTCTGTTAAAACCAACGGTGTAAGGTACCTTTGTTTCTTCAATGGTTTTAAGCACTTCATGCATTTCTTCCATGTTTAATGCCATAGGTTTTTCCACAAACACTGCTTTTCCTTTTTTCATAGCTTGTATTGCCATGTCTGCATGAACATTATGCCTTGTACAAATCATCACCATATCCACATTATCATCATTGAGTATTTCATTATATTCAGTTGCAGCATATTTTGCTCCATATTGCTTAGCTATTGTAACTGCATTTGAACCTGTCCTGCTCATTACAGCATATATATTAAAAATATCACTTAATTTTTTAAGGTTTGGCAGATGTATTGCTTTAGCAAAGCCACCTGCTCCCACCAGTGCCACATTAATTTTCCCTTCTTTTTTGTATGGCTCAGCATTTATTGAAACTATTCTGCTTAATTGGCGCTGTTCTTCGCCGTATTTAAGCAGCACTATAAGAGGTTTATTTTCAGGATTTTTAAGTGTGCTATATGCCTCAGGTGCTTTTTCAGCTTCATATATCTTTTCAATTAATGGCTCCAGATTTATTTTTTTATCTGCTGCAAGTCTCAGATATTCCTCCATATTTCTGTTTTCTGTCCATCTCACATAACCATAGGGGTAATCAATAGATTTTTCCTCATAGTTTGCATCATATCTGCCAGGACCATAAGAGGTGGAAATTATAAAATCCAGTTCCTTCTCATACATATCCTCTCTTTTATAAACACTTCCTATTACACCTGCCAGGACAACCTTTCCTTTTCTTCTGCACATTTTAAATGCCTGTGATAAAATCTCATTAGAGCTTGAGGATGCTGTTATTATAACTGTGTCTGCTCCATAGCCCTGTGTGATTTTTTCTACTTCCGCTGCAGCATTACATTTTGCTGAATTAATAACATAGTCACAGCCTGCTTCCTTTGCAATATTTAACCTTCTTTCATCTATATCAATTCCTATAACACTGCATCCCGAAGTTTTCAACATCTGAGCAGAAAGCTGTCCTAATATTCCAAGGCCTATTATAACTGCAGTTTCTCCAAGCCTTAAATCTGCCCTTCTCACTGCCTGCATTGCTATTCCTCCCAGTGCCACTGTGGAGCCCCATTCCATACTTAAATTGTTAGGCATTTTCATTACAAGGTTTCTTGGCACATCTATATATTCTGCATGGTTTGCATGAGAGGCTCCTGCGCAGGCAGCTCTGTCTCCTATTTTTAAATCCTGAACATTTTTGCCAAGGCCCATTATTATACCCGCCGCACTGTAACCTGTGGGCTTGGGGGATTCCATTTCATATACCTTAGTAAGAATTGAGTCTATACCTTCCTTTTTAAATATATTCAAAGCCTTTTTTATCTTTTCAGGCTGTTCCATTGCCTTTTTAACCAATGATTTTCCGGATTCCTGAACTCCTGTGATTTCTGTTCCTGCGCTGATGCAGGAATATAACACCTTTACTAAAACCCCATTATCTGAAACCACAGGTGCCGGTACCTCTGATACCATTACCTGGCCTTTCTTAACTAATACCTGTTTCACAATATCACGCTCCATTTTAAATGACTTTAATTTTTATGCTGCACATATTATCTAAAGCAGCATATGCAATGTTCTTTGCAGCCAGCTTTTGACCATACCCATAGGATACAAATGAGTCCTGAATTGAATATTTACTGCTGCACTGTAATGCTATTTTTATGCCATTTCTGCTTAATACTATTTTGTCAGGCTTTTCTTCTATTTCTACTCCATAGTCAAGCTGAAAATTTACAAAAGCATTGCTTACTTTATTGCCAATAAGATTATCTGTTATAATTAATTCATTTTTTAAAAGGTTTATTTTTCTTTCATGGATAGCACCGCATTTTTCTTTATAACCATAGTGCAGGCCGTGGAAATTCTCATCATTGAATAAAGTGCATTTTCCAAAGCTTTGTTCCTTCATATAAAATAAATCATATTTACTGAAATCATTCTGTTCAAAATTATTAATATATAATGTGTTGTGCATTTTTGTGCTTCTGAATAGATTTCTCATTTTATAATCTGCAGTATAAATATATGCTCCTGCATCAATTATAAAGTCCTGTCCATCCACATTTAATTCTATGCTTAGCTGATGATTATGGATATGTCCCCCCTGCCCTCCGGCATAAATCTGGCCGCATGTTACTATGCAGTAAAATCTATTATTTCTTAAAATGTAGTAACCCCCTGTATCATAGGCTTTGGATGACAGCTTAAAATTTTCATGTACTGCTTTAAAGCTGCCCATGGTCCAAATGGCATCCTCACTGTGATATCTTCCCATGGTTTTGAAGTCATCTCTATTAAAATATTCACCTGCAACAGCTAGAACGTTACTAAAATCTCTTTTGTTCCACTGTGAATAATTGGATAAAATTAAAAATCTGCCGTCATCAGCATCACCTATAACTGGGGAAAGTCCATTGGGTTTTGTTATATTCATTAAAAATTCGCACATTTTCTCAAGTTTTGTCATATAATCCTTTGAGAAATATATATGATTTTTATTGCAGAATATTGTGGTAATTAGAAATATTTCTGTCACCAGTCTGTGATATGAAGTTGAGCCTTCGTAATCTGTGCCATCCTCATTAATCTGCCTTTGTATTTCATTTTCAAATCCTCTCAGTCCAAACCTTAGCCACTTTAGACAAATATCGGGTGCTGCCTGGTTACATTCGACATGACAAATATCGGGTGCTGCCTGGTTACATTCGACAAAATATAGTCCAAGCCATATGAGTCCTGCCAGGTCTGATAAGTAGTGATTAGTGTTGTACTGCTGTTGATTTTCTAGATTTTTATATATAAATTTTCCATGGGTATATAATAAGTTATTAAATTTATTCCAAAAGTCTTTGCCAATGCTTAGTGACCCACTGAAAAAATAATATGCACAAATTAAATTTACTGCCCTTATGGATACATCCATGGTACATGTCCAATTAACACTGCATTCCACAGGATTTTGCTCTATCCAATCCTGTACTTCTTCTTTAAATTCTTCAGCATACTTTTCATCATTGGTTATCCAGTATGCCTTGCCCAGTGTAAATAAATGCTGAAACCTTGAAAGCTCCCAGGGAACCTTCACATCAGCATTGTTATTTAAATCAACTATTTTTATATCCTTATAAAATTTACTTTCCCATTTAAATCCTGTTTTAAAATCCTCATTCCAGGGCAGTTTTTCACCTAAATATATATCACCTGAGCCTAGAAGATTAAATTCATGGCTGCATATTTTGCCAGCTGAATTAATTATTTCACTGCAAAGGTGTAGATTGTTTAATTCGGAAACAAAATAATCCTTATTGTTTGGATTATATAAAAAGCTGCAGTTAGGTTTATAACAAGTGAAAAAATAAGTTTCCATGACAATTGGATTATTCTTCATTTTTATTTTTCTGATACTGTATAAAATTTTATTATATAGCTTTCTTACTGCCTTCTTAAGGGTTAAATTTCTTAATTTTATAATCATATTTAACATTTATTACACCTATTAATTTTAAATATGCTTTTCAGTTTCTCTAAATCTTTTTTCCCAGGTATTTTCCCTTGAAAAATTAATATTTTTTTCTCTATTTATATTCTTATTTTCAATAGCCTGCTCAATGTTACTGCAGAACTCACTGTAATTTTCTGATATATAGGCAGCACTTTTAATATAATTTATTTCTTTAAAATTAGTGGATACCACATTCAGTCCTACACTCATATATTCATAAAGCTTAATTGGCGCAATGGAATCAGTTACGCTGTTTATGAGAAATGGTATAATCCCAACATCACTATACTTAAGATAATTTGGTATATCTTTGTAATGCTTTTTCCCCAATAAATGAATATTTTTAAATTCATTTAATTTACTTGTATCTATCCTGCTTGGTCCTATTAAATAAAAGCTTATTTCCTTCAGTTTGTCGGCGCAGTAAAGCACTAGATTCAAGTCAAACCAGTTGTCAATAGCACCAATATATATGCATTTTTTCCTTGTATCATTTACATATTCCTCTGGTATGCTGTATTCATCTCTTATAAAATTATTTAATTCAACTCCATTTGGCAGATAAATTAAATCCTCTCTTAAAGGCTTTTTCTTTTCCATTAAGTTATGAGATGTAACAAATACATGATCAGCCTTTTTAATTATTTTTTCTTCAAAAAAAGCCATGGATTTACAGGATTCTTTAAACTGGCTTATGTCATCTGCACATCTGTAAATCAGCTTATTAAAGCCTACTGTTTTTGTTAAATAATAATATTTAACATTTGTGAGCCAAAGAATATCAACATTATCAAAGCCATTATTTTTTAATGTTAAATTTATATTGGGTACAGTTAGATTAATGCTGATTTTATTTGCCAGTCTGGTATCCAATAAAGGGAGTTTTCCATATAGTGTTAATGAAAAAGGAGCATAGCCATATATATTATTATCTAATTTGACAAATTCAGCTTTATTAAGCTCTTTTCTCTGATAATAATTTTTTTTATTTATTACCCTGGTCATTAGATTATATACAGGGGACAGCCATAGTACTTCATAACCATTTTCTGAAAACATTTTTGCATAATGATGATTACCAACTTTAAAATCACTGTTATATTCTAAATACTCTGCCATTAATATTTTTTTCATGCCTTATCCCCTTTTCAATATATCCTCATAAACTTTTTCAAGCTGATTTACATGATTTTCAATACTGAAATCATTTTTCCAATAGCTTTCATAAGCATTTTTACCGTAATTTTCAGCTATATCATTATTCATAATGATTTTTATCTTTTCTTTTAAATCCTCAATATCATCAGTGTTAAACCAAAGACCAGTTTCATTATTTTTTACAAATTCTGCTGCTGCAGAAGTATCTGATATTATGCAGGGAACGCCCTTTGCCTGGGCTTCCAATACTGTAAGTCCAAGAGTTTCATACAATAATGATGGGAAAACCAATGCTCTGGCTTTTTTTAATTCATCAATAATGGTCTCCTTATCCGTCCAGCCTGTAATTCTTGCTTTTGGATAAATACCTTCTATTTCTGCCCTAAGTTCTCCATCCCCAACAAATACTGCATTTAAACTGAGTTCTTTGGCTGCCTTTGCAAATAATAAACAGCCCTTCTCTTTACTTAGTCTTCCTATATATATGAAACTGTTATTATCCTGCACTTCTACTTGTGTTTCTTTTTCAATATCAATGGGGTTTTTTACATAATAAAAATTTGCATCTCCCGGCAAATAAGGTTTTAAAATGTTTTTGCTTTTTTCTGATATATATATATAATTTTTTATACCTGATGGTGTTAAGCCTTTGCCGCTTTGCTTCAGCTGTCTTAGTACCCTCCAGATCTTATGCATATATTTTCTTGAATCACAATTACATAGAATACACTGAGCTGACATGGGCTTTTTAGCACATATTTCCTCAGTGTTGTAATTATAAAAACCGCCATTAGGACAAATTGTAAAATAATCATGGAGTGTTAAAACCACTTTAAAATTATTATTTATTGCTGTCCTGATTACTGATGATGATAGTGCTTTTGTCCAGGTATGAATGTGCACAATTGTATTTTCATTATTTAATTTATTTAGTAATATTTTAAATTCATTTTCAGCTCTTTTGTTCCAGATACCGGATTTAAAGGCTTCCAGTCTGTTGGGATTATTCAATATATCATATTGCCCAAGGTTCAAAACAGTGACACCGCAGCTTTGGAGCTCCTTCATAACAGGCCCAACTGCTGAAAATAAGATCACCTTATACCCCATTTTTCTAAACTCCATTGCACTGGTTAGGGCAACCTTAGAAGCTCCTCCATTTATATAACAGTAATCGCTTACGATTACAATATTTTTCAAATGCATTTTAAAACATTCCTTTTACATTGCTTACCCATTTGCATTCCTAGAAATCTGGCTGCGAAATTAGGTATTATGCTAAACAATGTTTTGTAATCTTTGTTTTTAACAGCCTGCTGAAAAACATATTTTGCTAATGAAAAACCGCTGTGGTTTGCATTATAGCTTTGTAAATAGTTGTTTTCTTTAAAAAAAATCCCTGTTTCATAATACCTTTTGTAAAGCTGCCTTAAAGTGTAATTATGTGAATGAATAACTACAGAATCAGCACAATACTGTATTCTGCAGCCATTCATAACTAATTTATAGGCCATATACATATCCTCACAAATCCTTAAATCTTTACTGTCATAGCCCTTTAGCTTTACAAATACATCCCTTTTAATGGCAGATGATGCATCAGAAAAGAAAAATGTCATTAGGCCAAGCTTTTCTGCATCCTTCTCAGTTACAATTCTTGATTTATCAGTATAATTCTTCTGCCTTATATATTTTTCAATTCCAACCCTTTCACACAGCTGCCTGCTAAAAGCTGCTTCACAGTTTCCATTAATAATGTCTTTAGTTAGATTAAACAGCCAATATTCATCTTTAATGACAATGTCCTGTGTAATAAAAACTAAAATATCACCCCTGCACATAAAAGCATATTTTTCCCTTGTTAAGCTGTGAGAAAAATCCTGTTTTTTTATTTTGTGATACTTAACATTAAGCGATTTTAAAATTTCCTCTGTATTATCATTGCTTTCAGTTAATATATAGTTTATTGATTCAATTTCTGCATTTTTCTGCATGAGTAAACTTAAGTTTAGATTCTCAACATATTGCTGTGCATTATATAAAGGACAAATTACAGAAATGTTCATTATATTCTCCAAACCTTTATACCGTAATGCTTAGCTTCTTCCTGATTTATAACTGCTTTTGTATCAATAAACACTGCGTTTTCATCTATTAACCTTATTATTTGCTGAAAGTCATTTAATTTAATTTCCTTCTGCCTTGCCAGTATCAGCACTGCATCTGCGTTTTTCAGTGCTTCATGCTGGGTATTTACTTTATGAGTATATTCAGTGGAAACCAAAGGATCAAAGGATGCTACATGAGCGCCTTTATTAATTAATAAGCTGCATATTTCCACTGCAGGGCTTGTTCTGTCGTCATTAGAGTAATCCTTCATAGCAAGACCAAGTACCGCTATTTTTGAATTTATTAATGCCTTTCCTTGGAGTTTCAATAGTTCTTCTGTTTTATTTACAATAAATTTCGGCACAGCTGCATTTTTATTTCTTGAAAGCTTTAATAAATCCATGGTTACTCCCATTTCTTCAGCCTTTGGTGCTATATAATTATAGGCATTTGGTATGCAGTAGCCTCCAACTCCTGGCCCAGGTGTTAATAGATTTACTCTTTTATGGGTGTTAGCAAGCTTTATAACTTCAAATATATCTATGCCAAGACCTTCAGTGAATCTTGCAAATTCCTGGCTCATGGCAATATTTACATCTCTTTGTACATTTTCAAAAACCTTTGAGGTTTCCACAGTTTTTATACAGCTGGCAGGTATAATTTCTGCTTTACATACTATAGAAAGCACATTTACTGCCCTTTCCATGCTTTCATTATTAACTGCTCCCACCACAGTTGGCATATGGGCAAATTCCTGGAAGGCTTTACCCTCTGCAATTCTCTCGGAAGAATAGGCCACATAGAAATCCTGCCCTGCCTTCATATCTGAATACTTTTCTAAAATTGGTATGCAGAAATCCTCAGTAGTTCCAGGAATTACAGTACTTCTAATTATTATCAGGTGGTTTTGCTTTATATTTTTTCCTATAGTTTCACATGCGGATTGTAAACAATCCATCTGGCATTTATTATTTTTTATATTAATTCCAACGGTAACTATTATTACATTGCTTTTTTTTACTGCACCAGCACCATCTGATGTTATGCAGTATCTCCCACTTTGTATTTCCTCAGCCAGTATGTGGTCAATGGGCAGATTATTAAACTTCTCAATATGATGAGTTATACCTGATTTTATACTGCTTACAAGATCTTCATCTGAATCCACACCTATAACAGAACAGCCGTTTAATGCAAAGCTTAATGATAACGGCAGCCCCACAAAGCCCTGGCCGAAAATACATATTTTATTTGTTTCACACATAGTTAAATCCCCCTATGACAGATTTCGGGTGCTGCCTGGTTACATTCGACACAACCGACAGACAAATTTCGGGTGCTACCTGGTAGCATTCGACGGTAGCATTCGACAACATTAGAATGCACCTTGTCTTTTGAATACCACCGCCACAGTTTTGAAAATAATTTTTAAATCCAAAGTAATGCTTCTGTGGTCTATATAATCCATATCAAGATTCACTCTTTCCTCATAGGTGGTACTGCTTCGGCCGTTAGCCTGCCAGTTTCCAGTAAGCCCCGGCTTAACTGATAAAAGTTTATCTCCATAAGCACCGTATTTTACAAGCTCTTTTTCAACTATAGGTCTGGGACCAACTACGCTCATGTTTCCAATTAATATATTAAAAAGCTGGGGCAGTTCATCTAAGCTTGATTTTCTTAAAAACCTGCCTGTGTTTGTTATTCTGAAATCATTTTCCAGCTTAAAATTTCTTTCAAATTCCTCTTTCTGCTCACTGGGCAGCTGCTTTAAAAGCTCCTCTGCGTCAGATACCATTGTTCTGAATTTGTATATTTTCATTACATAACCGTCCCTGCCTAATCTATTGTGTGAGAAAAAAATAGTCCCCTTGGAATCAAGTTTAATAATTATGCCAATAATTAAAAAAAGTGGTGAAAGAATTATTATGGCAATTAGAGAACTTATAAAATCAAAAAGTCTTTTTACAAAATCATAAAAATATCTCTTTGATTTCAAGTTGTTTATTTCAGCCCATTCTTCACCATTTAATTTTTTATTGTGCATATTTTATCAGAAGTTTAGCACCTAAAAAAGTTTTAGGGCGCAGCCCGCTGATTTATATTGATTTGCTAGTATTTAATAAAAACATTGTAAAATCCGATTTCTACTGGAAATTATAAAAAAAATTTGCATAATAAAAGCATCCTTTTTATAATAGTTTTGCACAACACAATAGAAAGGATGCCTTAAGATGAATAAAAGTTATTTAAAACAAATGCTCACCTATATTAATAAAGTATACGATATAGGTGAAAAAATCAATACCTTAGAGGATAAAAAGATAAAATCTCTAGTAAAAATTTCAACAATCACCTTTGTAGTTTTGTTTGGATTTATGCTTCAAATAAGAAGTTTCAACAGGTTAGAGCATTGGCTTAAAAAAGGTAAATTTAAAAAAGTATTACCTAAAAACACTAAAATGATTCACATTGATGCCGTTAGGCGCTGCTTAAGTGATTTTGATTTGAATGGTTTGAAAAATATTCATGATAGTATAATTAGAACTACGATAAAAAATAAGATATTTAGAAATGGTACCATAGATGGCTTAAAGGTAGTTGCTGTAGATGGTGTAGAATTATTTGAAAGTGCTAAAAAATTTTGTGACAAATGTCTTTCACGAAAGAATAAGGATGGCACTACTCGTCATTTCCACAGATCTGTAGTTTGTACTACCGTAGGTTCGGATCCCCATGTTATTTTAGGACAAGAAATGCTTGAACCTAAGAAAGATAGTTCGAATAAAGATGAAGGTGAAATCACCGGAGGTATAAGATTAATAAAAAAATTATATCGTAAATATCACCATTTTGCCGATATTATAGTAGCTGATGCTTTATATTGTAAATCTACTTGGATAAAAGAAGTCCTTTCAATAGGAATGAATGCAGTAGTAAGAGTTAAAGATGAGCGTCTTCTCATTGTAAAGGATGCATTAGCTCTATTTAAGCGCCGTGAGGCTGATAAGAAATGGATTGTAAAGCAGGGAAGTAAAGACTATACCAAAATTAAAGCTTGGGATGAAGATAATTTTGAAATATCAGATCCGACTATCAAAGTTAGATTTATAAGGTTTATAGAAGAAATTCATACTGGAGATAAGGTAGAAATTAAAGAAGGCTGGATTATAACAACAGACAAATTTGCCTCAGTAGAAACCTTGTGGAAGATAATGCACAAGAGGTGGGATATAGAAAATAATGCCTTTCATCAGCTTAAAACAGAATGGCATTTAGATCATTGCTTTCTTCATAGCCCTACGGGCGTAGAGACAGTACTGATGTTTATAATTATAGCGTTTAATCTGATGCAGTTATATTTTTTTAGATGTATCAGAGGTTTTAGAAAGAAACGGATGCTTCAAATAGATATTATTGAAGATATAAAAGATGAAAGATTTACTATAGATGACAACTGGAATAATCCAATATTTAAAAAGACTTAATATAAAAATAAAATTGGAAATCGATTATTAAAATTTCTTAGGGTAAGGGTAATTATAACTATTTTTTCGACATATCGGTCTGTTGATTTACCAGCCATGTAAGAAAGTACAATAAAATACAATTCCAGTAAAAGTAAATCTTTTACTGGAATTTAGATGCGAAATCTCTGATATTTTATATCCCTCCTTGAATTTAAAAATACTTAATGTTTTATTTAATCCCGTTTGATGTTTTTGCATTATGTATTTTTATCCAAGGTTTATTCCTTTTTATTTCGCCTTGTACTATCATAATAATAGTTATAATATGCATCCTTATTTTTTATTGTTACTTTAACTTTGTTTAAAACCACGCCTATAATCTTGGCATTTACCTTCAGCAGAAGCTGCTTTGCCTTTACAGCCTCATCCCTTGAGGTTTTTCCCGAACATATAACTAAAACACATCCATCTGCAAATCTGGATATTATCTGAGCATCTGTTACCACGCCCACAGGAGGTGTATCTAGTATAATGTAGTCAAAAGAATCCCTTAAGGAGTATATAAAATGATTTAATTTATCAGAGGATAAAAGTTCGGATGGGTTAGGCGGTTTTACTCCTGAGGTTAAAATATAAAGATTTTCAATTTTACTTACCTGTATGGCCTTGTAAATGTTTATTTCTTCCACAAGAGCATTGGACAACCCTCCAAAGTTTGATATCCCAAATATTCTATGAATGCTGGGCTTTCTAAAGTCGCAGTCTATAAGAAGTGTCCTTTTACCGCTTTGAGCCATTACAGAGGCCAGGTTTGATGCCACTGTGGATTTCCCTTCATCAGGCTCAGCTGAAGTTATCATAATTGTCTGCAGTTTAGAATCAATAGAATAAAACTGTAAATTTGTTCTAAGTGTTTTATACCTTTCCGCTGTAGGAGAATTGGGTTCATCTATTGTTATAATTGAACTTTTTACCATGGCTCACACCCCATTCATCTAATTTTATTCACCATCAGTGTTCCTAGGTATAGTTCCAATTACAGGAAGCTTTAAATATTTTTCCACATCATGCTCCTCTTTTATGGTGTCATCCATGTACTCAAGTATATAGGCTAAAATAATGGATATTAATAATCCAATAAAGAAGGCAATAGCTATGTTTAATCTTTTATCCGGCTTCACGGGCTTAGTAGGCAGCTTGGGTTTATTCAAAAGCTGAATATTTGCCCCTGGAGTAAATTTTATTGCTGTGGAAATAAATGAATCTGATACAGAACTTATAATGTTATAGGTTTCCTTTGCATCATTAGCTGATGCCTTAATGTTTAAGATTTGCGTGCTCTGCTGAGGTGTCACTGTGATATGTTTGCTTAAATATTCAGCAGTTACTTTTCCACCAATTTTAGATGCTGATTCCTCAGCTACAGTATTGGATCTGGCAATTTCTGCATAAGTTTTCATTAGCTGCTGGAACATATACACATCATTATCATTTAAGGTGCCATCCATCTTGCCGTGATTATCCCTTCCAATTACCACACTTACCTCTGCTTCATAGACAGGCTTTATTACATAAAAACTCAGTACTGCTGATGCTGCTGTACTAAGCAGTGTGATAACCATGATAACTAAAATTCTTTTTTTAATTATCTGCATTAAATATCTAAAATCTATTGTGACTTCTTCATTCATTGCTTTCCCCTTTGATAAAATAAAATGACTTATTTATATATGTATTATATTTGCATAACAATTAAAGTGTTCCATAAAAAAAGACCATGCAATCTTTTTTTGATTACATGGTCAGTATATGCTGTTATCTCTATTTATGTTCCTCCATTTTTATATATGCCTTTAATAGTGCTATATCTTCAATGGTAGTTATTTTAAAATTCAATTTATCCCCCTGCACTAAATGAACTGGTTTGCCTAGCCTGAAAACCAGCTGACAGTCATCAGTGGAATTTGTAAAGTTGTCAGCTGCAGCTTTGTTTATTGCATCTAAAATAACAGAGTATCTGAAGCTTTGAGGAGTCTGCACCAGAAACATTTCGCTTCTTACAGGAACATTATAGGTAGTAAAATTGTCCAAGCTTCTTATTATGGTATCATTTGCAGGTATTACTGTGTTTACAGCATAATATTTTTTTGCAAGCTCTATATTTTCGGAGATAATCCTCTGACTTACTAAAGGCCTTGCTGCATCATGAATTAATACAATATCATCATCACTACAGTATTCCTTAAGTGATTTTAATGCATGATAAGAGGATTCCTGCCTGGTCTCTCCCCCTTCAAAAATCCATCTTACTTTATTCAATTTGTATTCCCGAATCCAATTGTGGATGTCTTCTTTCCACTGTTCTTTGCATACCACGGCAATATAGTCCACATTACAATTTTTATTAAATGCTTCTAAGGTATAGACAATTAACGGCTTCCCGTAAACATCCAAGTATTGCTTTGGTTTATCAATATCTCCCATTCTCGATCCTATTCCACCAGCCAAAATTACTGCTATATTCATTAGTTATTCCTCCATAGTTAAAACTTAGGTGTTCCAGGTACAGGTTTAATATCTTCATAAATAAATTTATAAAGCTGATCCTTTGTGGCATTTAAATCTAGTTGTAAATACCATACTCCGTCTTTAGTCAATGCATTGCAATAACCATCCACAGGAAATCTTTCCTGAACAATATCATGGATGCCTGATGCAGCCACCGAAGTTGCCATTTTAATCATTTCAGTTGAAGATAAGCTTGTTTCTGTATATTGAGCTAAATTATTTACCACATTAGGAAGATTTGAAACACTTGTCTTCATTATTTCATTTAATAATGAAGTTAAAACAGTCCTCTGTCTTGTAGTCCTTTCAAAATCACCACCTGCGGTATATCTTATTCTTGTATAAGCTACCGCTTGTCTACCATTAACATGCTGAACGCCTGCTTTAGTGATTGCAGGTATATCTGACTTTTCTATTTTGGATGTTTCTGTTATATATGAATTAATATATTTAAGTTCTTCATTTGTAATATTTAAATCTATGCCCCCTACTGCATCAATTATTTTCTCCAAATCGAAGAAATCAACTGTGACGAAGTCCTTTATATTCAGGTCAAAATTTTGATTCAATGTCTTAATGGCAAGCTGAGGGCCTCCATAAGCATATGCATGAGTGATCTTTGTCATGCCGTGTCCTTCTACATTTACATATGAATCCCTCATAACAGATGACAATTTTATTTTTTTATGCTGCTTATCAATAGAAACTATAATTATTGCATCGGAGCGGGATGCTTCATCCTTTGCCCTTCTATCTAGTCCATAAAAGGCAATATTGGTAATACTGTTATCGTAAGTTTCCGCCTTTGGACTAATATTTAATTCTTTGCTGGTCTTTGGTATTTCCACCTTTTTTACTTTGTTTAATTCCATATAAATATAAGATGTTCCTACTACTAGAAATGCCAAAACCACTGTTATAATAGATATAATAACTTTAAATTTAGTACTTTTTTTCTTAAACATATATTAGCCCTCTTTTATTTAACATTTACCTTTAAATGTTATCATAAAAGAGGGTTTTTGTCTATTTTAGAGAAATGGAGAAAAGTGACAAATATCGGGTGCTGCCTGGTAGCATTCGACACATTGCGGGTGCTACCTGGTTACATTCGACAGAAAAAAATATATTGCCTGTAATTATATAATTTCATTTAGTAAATCACTATTTAAGCGAGCAAAAATACTGATGTTTCTACAGTTTTTTGGGAAACTTAAATAGCTGATTTACTTTGAAATCTATTTTGTGCATTACCAGCAATATATTTTTAAATATTATTTAATTCATGTATTAAGCTATAAGCTTATTCATTGACAGATGCTTCCTCTGGTTTTTTAGGGAAACTTAGAAATTGGAAATCATCAGCAACTACTTCAGAGATAAACTTTCTTACTCCTTCTTTGTCAGTGAAATTTCTGGTTTCCAGTCTGCCGCTTACTGTAATCATATTACCCTTTTGAGCATATTGGGCAATTATTTCAGCTTTTTTCCCCCATACAGCTACGGGAATAAAATCAGCTTCCTTATTTCCATCTTGTTTTCTGTAAGGCCTTTCTGCTGCAATGATAAATCTGGTAACAACGCTTCCTGATTCCTCGATAACCTTTTTTATGGGATCTTTAACCAATCTTCCCACCAAAACAATCTTATTCATTAAAAATATCCCTCCGTAAAATAATATAATAATTGTACATCTATAATCATTGACATTAATGCTTCAAAATAATCACTTATTATCAAAATTTTACAGCAGGGATGAAAATATTCTGCAAATAGCTTCCAAATATTTAATCCAGACAGGCTGCTTATTAAAGTATTCTTCATTAATCAGTGTGCTGTTTTTAATATCTTCATAAAAAAGAGAGTCTAATTTTTTAGTTGTTTCCTCATCATAAACTATCCCATTGATTTCATAATTCAGCTCATGGCTTCTTATGTCCATGTTAGCAGTGCCAATGGTACAGAGTTCTCCATCTATGCTCATAGATTTGGCATGCAAAAATGATTTAGCATCGTAAAGATAGATTTCAACTCCACAGGAGGCCAGGTCTTTTAGGTATGTCCTTGAAGCATAATGTACCAGAAAATGGTCATATTGCTCGGGAAATAATATGCATACCCTTGCACCCCCAAGCTTTGATATTTTTAATGCATTTATTATGCAGTCGCTGGGCACAAAATAAGGAGTGGTAATAAAAATATTTTTCTTTGCCATGGATATCATTTTTAATTCAGCCTGCATTATTGATGGGAATTCAGAATCAGGGCCGCTTTGAATAATCTGCATCCTTTTTCCATCGTAGTTTCCTGTTTCAGGAAAGAACTTATCAAATTGATTATTATATGAGAAGTCCTCTTTGTTTGCCTTCTTTATATTTGCAAAATCATCTAAAAAAACTGCCTGGAGGCCAAGCACAAAGTCCCCTTTTACCATCATATGGGTGTCTCTCCAGTATCCAAGCTTTCCACGGCCTAAATATTCATCTCCAATATTTATTCCGCCAAGAAAGCCTACTTTTCCATCTATGATGACAATTTTTCTATGATTTCTATAGTTTATCTGTGTATTAATATCTCTCAGAAAGGGAGCTAAAAAATATGAATATTGAACTACCTCCACTCCATTATCCTGAAGTTCCTTTATGTAAGACTTTTTTATTTTAATTGAACCAACTCTGTCTATTATGAATCTGACTTGTACACCTTCATTTGCTTTCCTAATTAGAATATCCTTTATTTCATTTCCTATTTCATCGCTTTTAACAATGTAATATTCCAAATGAATATGATGCTGGGCCTTCTTCAGTTCCTGTTTTAGTGCTGCAAACTTTTCCACGCCGTCTTTAAATATTTCAATGGAATTGTCCATAAAAAGAGGGGACTCACTATTTCTTGAAATTAACTTTATTATAGGATAGTATTCCGGATTTCTTATCTGCTTTAGGGATTCATACATTAGTTCATTAATATGAAGATTTGTGTTTTCATTTAATTTATGCTTCTTCCAGTTTCGCCCCAAAAATATGTAGAAAAAAAGTCCCACAGGCGGCATTATAACAAACACTAACAGCCATGCAATGGTCTTCTCGGGCTTCTTCCTTTCAAGAACAATTACAGTAACTGAAATTATTGAATTTATTATTAAGATTGCCCATATTATATCAAATAACCTCAAATAAATTTCCTCCATTGTATAACTGACAGATTGCGGGTTGCTTGCTTTAACCGACAGAATTCGGGTGCTACCTGGTTACATTCGACGTTTATCGGGTGCTACCTGGTTACATTCGATTACATTCGACACATTACTTAAATTATTTCCCCTTTTGTATTTATATATACTGTTTTGTCATGAAGTTCTGCTTCAGCAACACCATTTATGAATTCATGCGCATCATCAAACTTAGGCTTAATGACAAATTCTAAATTATTGTTTAAATAACCCCATTTGCCGTCCACTTCCACTGATATTAATCCTTCAGATATGGAATCCACATTATCATATTTTACTGGAACAATTTCCTTACCGGTTTTATCTATAAATCCATATTTTTCGTTTTTTGAAACTGCTGCATAACCATTATAAAAACTGTCCACCCAGTCATATGCAGGCTCAATTACTAATTCATCCTGTTTATTGATATAGCCATATTTGCCTCTGATTTCTACTAAAGCTAAACCTTCATTAAAGTCACCTGCATAGGAATACTTTTCTCTTATTATAAAATCACCGCTGCTGTTTATGAATCCATATCTTTTATTTTCAGCCACCACTGCTATACCTTCATTAAAGCTTCCTGCATAGCTGAATTTAGGCTCAATGATAAATTGTCCCTGTTTATTTATGTAGCCAAGCTTTCCTCCAAGCTGAACAAGAGCTATTCCTTCGCTGAAATCTTCAGCATCTAAAAACTGCGGCTGAACAACAGTTTCGCCATTTTTATTTATATATCCCCATTTATAACCTACCTGCACTGCTGCCATGCCCTCACAAAAACTGTTCACTTCATCATATTTTTCTTCAATTGCTATTTTACCAGTTTCATCAATAAATCCCTTTTTACCATTAAGCTCGACAACAGCTAATCCTTCTGAAAAATTATAAACATCGTCATATATAGGTTCAATTACTATATTCCCATTTTCATTGATAAATCCATATTTATCGCCAACAGCAATAATTGCTTTTCCATGTACAAATTCTTCTGCATAGTCAAATTGAGAATCAATTATAACCTGCCCGCTGTTATCCTTATAGCCATATTTTTTCTTATTTTCTACTGGTAATAATACTTTACTCATTTTTATCCTCTTCTTTCTGACAATTATCGGGTGCTACCTGGTTACATTCGATAAATTGCGGGTGCTGCCTGGTAGCATTCGGCAGTATTCCACACCTACATTACCTGTTCAACAAATTCTTTATAGGATCTTTCATAATTATTGTTGAAATATATTAATACTAAACTGCTATTAACAAAGCTTTGCTTTACATGATTAATATACGAATGATAGCTGCTCCAAACATACTCCTGTGGTGCTTTAACCAAATTAGCCTTCACAGGATTCAAATGTATATATCTGCTGACTTCCAGTAGATATCTATCATCTTCAATTATCTCAGAACCATACCTGGATTGAAATAAATGTCCCACAAGTTTATATTTATTATTAAAATAATCTGCATATAACTTATTTAATCTCATCATTAAGTTCTTAATATGAGTATCCTTTGTTTTTATTTGAAGATGTACATGATTTGTCATCAAACAATAGCTTAATATTTCGTATTGATTATCCAAATCCTTAATAGACTTTTTCAGGATTTTCAAATAGATCTCATAGTCTTCTTTCTCTCTAAAAATATCACTTTTCCTGTTTCCTCTGGAGGTAATGTGATACATTGCATTTGGATACCAAGTTCTTGGTTTTCGGCATCGTTTTGTTTTTTCGGTTTTTTCAGATTTTGGGTTTTCTTGTTTTAATAAAGTAAGTTGCTTTTCCTTATCCATATTATCTCCTATTTTAAATTAATTACAAATATAATGATAAGTATAGCCTTAACTTATTATTTATAATCATTAAAATAGGTGACAATTATCGGGTGCTGCCTGGTAGCGTTCGACACAACTTTACTACCTATTTTATCATATTAACCTACATTTTAACTATAAATTTCATATGAAAAACTTATTTTCACCTCAATGATATTTTTTCTACTTTATTAAAGGGCCGAAAAGCCCGCAAATCGCAGGTTGCAAAAATAAGTTTTAATCTATTTGAATTCCTATAAATAATATAGTCGGAGGCAGTGAATAAACATCTTTCTCATACATAGCCTTGTGAATAATAAAAAACTGCAACAAAATCTGCTGCAGTTAAACTCTTACTTTTCACTTAACATTTTATCATGTTCATTATTTAATGCTTCCTAACAGCATTAAACATTATTTATTCAATATCCTCATAACTTGCTTTAATTGTTTCATAGGAAATGTTCCCTTCTTTAGGGCAAGGTAACTTTTTGCTTCCAAATGTGCAAAACTTACAGTAAGCATTTTTATCATGCTCTAACAAGCATTCATTATTGCAATGGTCATAACAATTATCAGAAACATAATCAATTATTGTCCAATATAAAGTTTCAGATATTTCGTTTGCTGTTTCATTCTCTATTTCTTTACTTAATTGATCCATCAAAGCGGTGGCAAGTCCATTTGCAAATTCAATATAAAATAAGTTCATTCTTGTAGGTTCTTGTAAGTTCTCAGGAAGTTCATTTATATCAAAGCCATCATCTGTTAAGGACTTAAAATCAGCATTTTTTAATGAATTATCGATACAATTATTTTTACAATTGAGACATTCTTTATAAAAATCTTTTGAATATTTATATAAATTTTTAATTATTTCCTCTGTTTTATCGTTGCTTGTTTTGTTATATTTGTATAAAATACTTCCTGTCATGTTTAATATCTCTAATAAAAAGAAATCAAACTTTGTTATTGGATATCCAGATAATTTAATATACTCTTTAGCAGTAAAATATTTATCTGATACAGTTTCGTACTGGCTTAATAAATTTTCTATTCGCTCTTTTTCCTGATCCTTTTTCATGCAGCAATTTTTATACTTCTTGCCGCTGCCACAGTAGCATAAATCATTTCTGCCTAGTTTAGGTCTTGGTTTAATAATATTAGATTTTTCATTTCTTTCCATTTTATATTTCTCCATTTATAATTTATATATAGCTTAGGTGCTATATTCTATTTATTTAATCTTACCATATTAACATAAAATAATCATCAAAGTTTTGACAATTATCGGGGGCTGCCTGGTTACATTCGTCAAATTGCGGGTGCTGCCTGGTAGCATTCGGCAAAAAATGTTTCTTATTTTTTACTTCTTTTATTCATAATTATAGTATATTATATTAATGATGTAAATTTTAATCTTTTAAAAAGGAGTTGTAAGACATGAAGTTTAAAACAGTTTTCAGTAAATTATTATTAATATTTATGGCTGCATCTGTAGTTTTATCTGTTTCTGGAAATAAAGTATATGCAGATTCATATAAGACTGTAACATTAGGAGGAGACCTTACTGATAGTCAGAAGCAGGATATGCTTAAATATTTTGGAGTTGATAAGCAGAGTGCCAATGTAATAGAAGTAAATATAGATGAAGAAAAAAAGTATTTAGGAGATACAGTAGACAGCAGCAAAATAGGAACGAAGTCCATATCCTGTTCTTATGTTGAACCAACTTCCAGCGGCGGGATAAATGTATCAATAAATAATATTGATTGGGTGAGCAGCAATATGATAAAAAATGCTCTTATTACAGCCGGAGTTAAGAATGCAAATGTAAAAGTATCAGCCCCTTTCAGTGTGTCCGGCACGGCTGCCCTTACAGGAATTCTGAAAGGTTATGAGAATAATACAAATGGCAGTAAGATCAGCGAAGATAAAAAGAAAGCTGCAAATGAAGAACTGGCGACTACGGCTGATCTGGGAGATAAAATAGGAAAAGATAAGGCTGCTGGAGTAATGAATGATATAAAAACACAGGTAATTAAAGACAAGCCCAAAAATGAAGATGCAGTAAGGAAAATTGTAGAAAATACAGTTAATAACTATAATTTGAATCTTAGCGCAGGGGATATTAATAAAATCACTGTAGTTATGAATAAAATAAATGGATTAGGCTTAAATTTCAGCGATATAAAAAGTCAGTTAAATGGTGTAGCAAGCCAGATGAAAGATGTTTTATCCAGTGAACAGGCACAGGGATTTTTCAGTAAGCTTGCAGCTTCAATTAAAAGCTTTTTTCAGGGGTTGTTTAATTAGCAGCATCTTACTAATTCTAACAGAAGATTTTTATATTATTTGATGTTGTAATATTTTAATAAGAATCAAACTATTAAAGATCTGGATTTTCAATGGATCCAGGTCTTTTTGTGATATATGACAAATATCGGGTGCTACCTGGTAGCATTCGACAATTTTGTTAGTTCAGGCTGAATTTTGTACTTTAACACATCGCAGGCAGATATGTAATCTTCAATGATTATGTATTTTTCCGTCTGTAAAATTAACTTACTTATGTCTTCTATATATCTTTTTATTTTACAACAATCCTTTTCATTGTCATTATAATTTTTTATATAGTTGTCTGACTCTTTTATAAATTCATCATACATATTTTTTACACTCATGAGTATCTCATGATTTTCCTGAAATTCGCACTTTAGCATTGTTTCTCAAAGATTATTAACATATAATCCCATGTTATTAATAAATTTAAAATAGTTTTCTTTAGATTCCAAAATAATTTTACTCCTTTACAATATCTTGTCCTTGAAACGCTTTTTCCATTATATAACACTTATCCAAAATAAATAGATATTTATTCAATGCATTATTCAAGTAATCTTTAGGAAGTAAATATTCGATAAACTCCAGCATTCCCATAAAAACATTAGCAAACAATGGAACTCTGCTTAATTTCTTCTCATTTTCATTTATTATATTTACTATATTATCTCTATTTTCCTGTATGGACTTTACCATTTCTTCACAACAATCCATTACCATATACAGCTCTTCAGAAAGCTGGCTTTTGATTTTTTCTTCTGTCCCATCCCTCTCAATATCCTTAGAGAATATGGGGAAATCTATATTCTTATAATTAGAAATCTCTTTTTTATAATATTCATTAAAATCAATGTTTTTGGCACCATCTATAGTAATTCCGTGACTTGTGCCATTTAAATATACAATATCATGGTGATTTTTTATAATTTCTTCTGATTCATATTTAAATGACATAAATGCAGGAGTAGTGTATACTTCATCACCTTTATTATTAACAGTTTTTATATATGCCGGATCATTTTCAAGCTGTTCTGGAGTAAACTCTTTGTTGTTCTTTGAACCTTCAGCATATAATCTATTTTTACTATAGCACATATCCTGTCCAAGAATTATTATTGGATTGCATCCAAGTTCGGATAAATTATAAGTTATAACATTGGCAATGGAAGGGCCTGAATATCCGGAAATATATTCCCAACCTAATTTTTTATGTAAATACTCATCCATCTCCACCTGATTCATTAAGAATTTGGTACCATTAATGAGCTTAGGTACATTGTAATAAACCTGACTGGAATAGAACAGCATAGAATCCGCATTGTATTTTAAGCCATTAAAAATTTTCTCTTCTGCCTTGTTTCCATCCATAGCTCCTAAGATGTGAGCCCTTATCCCATTGCTTTCAAGTATACCGGCACCGCTTCCAACTGCTGCAATAATAGCTTTATCCTGCACCAGTTTTAAGGTTTCTATATTTTCTTCTAGTGAAGGCCCTGCCCCCACAATAATGGCTGGTTTATCTTTAAAGCATTTTCTTAATTTCACCAGCGGATATGTGTTATTTATGTAATCTAAATTCATAACATAATTTCTTACCCATTTCTTCTGCTGGGAATTATTAGTGTTAATAGCAACTAAATATCCATTTAGAAGTTTCCTAAGCTGGTACTCTATTTTCCCCCACAGTTCCTTATAAAGGACTTTATATGCAGGAAGTACTACAAATTGTATTTTAATAGATTTATATTTATCTATTATATAATTTAGTGCCTGAATAATCTGATTCTCATTATTGCCTACAAATAAATTTATTTCTTTCATCACAGGCTGAATATCATTAACCATCAAGTTGCATTTAAATATTTCAAAATCAGGTTCCACTACAAAATATATTTTTTTAGGATTATTTTTTTGCATTTCCCGAAGCTCATACCCCAATCCAAGACCAAACAAAAATACAATATCGCATGGTTCTCTAAAAGTATAGTCACTAATGAATTTAGCGCTTTCCCTGGGGTTAATTCTGCTGTGTATAAAAATTTCATTACCATTTTCTCTTTTTACGCAAATGGTTCTCTTACCTGTTTCTCCTCTTATTAACTTAGCTGATCCCTGATCAATACTAAGCATTTTATCCTTTAAAGGTTTATTTAAATTGCTTAAAAAGTTTATATTTCTTTCAAAAATGCCATTTTTCAATTATTACACCAACCTTAAGATTACAAATTTCGGGTGCTACCTGGTAGCATTCGACAATACTCTGCAAATCTTCTCAATTTCCTCTTCTTTCAATCCTATAGAGCTAGGTAAATTTATACCTTTTCTTGCTAATTCATCTGTTTTACTCATATCTCCATGTCTGCATTCCCTATAAGGAGGCATATGATGAATAGGCATGAAGAATGGTCTTGATTGTATACCATATTGTTTTAATTTAAATATAAGTTCATCCCTTGTAAGTGGATAATCATCCTCTATTACTGCAGAGTACAGCCAATTTACATTCTTAACATTTTCTTTTTCTACTGGCAATGTGACTCCCTTTACATCTTTTAAGAGCTTATTATACAATTTTGCATTTTTTCTTTTAATTTCTATATATTCATCTATGCATTCAAGCTGAGCACATCCCATGGCTGCTACAATGTTGGGCATCCTGAAATTATATCCTATTTCCTTATGATAAAAAGCGCCATTTTCTAAGACAGTTTTAGTTTGAGTTGATAAATATTTTGCTCTTTTCCCAAGCTCTTCATTATTAGTTACCAGCATTCCGCCAGCACCTGTAGTTATAAGCTTATTCCCATTAAAAGAATAACAGCCTATATGTGCTGTGGTTCCTACCGCCTTCCCATTATATAGTGAGCCTAAACTTTCTGTGGCATCCTCAATAACATATAGATTATGCTTATTTGCTATTTTCATAATTTTATCCATATCTGCAGGATGTCCATAAATATGTACAGGTAAAATTGCCTTAGTGCTTGGTGTTATTAATTCTTCGATTTTATCTGCATCCATAACCCATGTATCTCTGCAAACATCTACAAAAACTGGTTCAGCCCCAACATATTTTATTGTATTAACGGGAGATATGAATGTTAACGAGGAAACAATAACCTGATCCCCTTCTCCAATGCCTAATGTTCTAAGTGCCAGCTCTATAGCTGCTGTTCCATTCATGGTGACAACTGCCTTCTTTGAACCTATATAACCTGCAAAATCATTTTCAAATTTATCCACATAAGGTCCTACAGAAGATACCCAATTTGTATCCAGGCAATCTTTAATATATTTCCACTCATTACCTTTAATCTCTGGAACGCACAATGGTATCATAGTCTCAGCTCCAATCATTATTTTACTATATAATATTTATCAAAATAAATGGAAAGAATTTATAATTAATTTAATAATGATCTTAAACATTATAGATATCTGTTTTAAAATACTGCATATTATTTTTTATCCATCTAATAGTTTCCTTTAGACCATCATCCATACTATATTTAGGTCTCCAATCAGTTAATTGCTTAATTTTACTGTTATCAGCCCATAATCTGTTAACTTCACTGTTTTCAGGTCTAATTCTTTCATCGTCACAAACAATATTTACATCTTTTCCAATAAGCTGAATAATTTTTTTAGCTATATCACCAATGGATATTTCGTAATTTGAGCCTGCATTAATAACTTCACCAATAGTTTTATCACTTTCCGCTATTTTAACAAATGCCTCAGCAGTATCCTTTACATAGTTAAAATCTCTTGTGGGTGTCAGGCTTCCAAGCTTTATTTCAGTTTTACCTGATAAAACTTGAGATATTATGGTTGGTATTACTGCCCTGGCAGACTGTCTTGGGCCATAGGTATTAAACGGCCTTATAGTTGCTACCGGAAGATTAAAGCTTCTATAAAAGCTTTCAGCAATTTTATCTGCACCTATCTTTGAGGCTGAATAAGGAGATTGACCCTGCATAGGATGTTTTTCATCTATAGGCACATATAAAGCAGTCCCATATGTCTCAGAGGTAGATGTATGTATAATCTTTTCAACATTATAATCTCTGCATGCTTCAAGAACATTTGCAGTCCCTTCCACATTAGTTCTTACATATGCCATTGGAGATAAATATGAATATGGTATAGCAATTAATGCAGCCAGATGGAATACTACATCCTGGCCCTTAATAATTCTTTTCATAACATCATATTCCCTTATGTCGCCAGTTACGACCTGAATGCTATTTTTAACTTCCTTATCAAATGTATCTATCCATCCCCAGTTGTTAAAGGAATTATATTGAACCAGCGCAGTAACATTTGCTCCTAACTCCACAAGTCTTTCTGTTAAATGACTGCCAATAAATCCTTCAGAACCTGTAACTAGAACCTTTTTCCCTTTTAAGTTCATACAATTTCTCCTTTATGAATTATTTTTCGTCTTAATAACTTTAGCTGGTACACCAACAGCTAAAGAATTATCTTCTATATTGCTAATTACTACTGCACCTGCACCAATACTAACATTATTTCCAATAGTTATTCCTTGAATAATAGAACTTCCAATACCAATATGTGCATTAGATCCTATAGTAACTCCGCCTGCAACCGCTGCATTAGGTGAAATATGAGTATTATTCCCTACTTTACAATCATGCTCAATTACACTTCCTGTATTTATAATGCAGTTTTCACCAATATACGATCCTGGGTTAATAATCGCTCCAGCCATAACACAGGTACCGTCACCCATATGTGAATATGGAGAAACTACTGCTGTTTTATGAATTAATACAGGCAACGTAAATCCAATTTCTTTTAACCTGCTGAATAATAAATTTCTAATATTCATATTATTTAACGCACCTAAACCAATAAAGGCATATTCTACACCTTCTTTATAAAGCTTTGGTAATACATTATCGTCGCCTATTATGGGAATGTTTAATACACTTCCTTTAATGCTTTTATCAGTTATGCCTGCTATCTCATATTTATTTGTACTCTTTATAATATCTATGATAACCTTGCAGTGTCCGCCTGCACCTAAAATAACTATTTTCCTCATAAAGTTTTCCTCTTTAATATGTAAGTTTCTTTCTTAATAGTTTTTTATCTATATTAATGGATTTTAATACATTTGCTATACGCTTGCTTACATTTCCATCGCCATATACATTTTTTATACTGTTTAAGCTTTCCTTAAAATTTTTATCATATAATGCCTTGTTGACAGCATCTGTTATTTCCTCTTTATTATATTCTACATCTATAATATTTTTATTTCTTAATCTTCCTTTTTGCCTGTCACCTATATTAACCACTGGAATCTTAAAAATAGGTGACTCAATTATTCCGCTTGATGAGTTTCCTATCATTACACTTGCATATTTTAATAAGCTTAAGTATCTCTTCTGACCAAGGCTGTAAAATATATATGAATTTTTATTCTGCTTTACAAAATCATTAATTTTATCAATAATAATCCTGCTCCCAAAATCAGCATTAGGATATGTAAATATATACTTTGCATCAAACTCTTTTATTGCTGCAAGCAAATTGTCAATTTGATTATCTACATTATCAAAGTCTAAAGTAACTGGATGAAATGTTATTAAAAATACCGGCTTATCAAAAGAAATGTCTATTTCCTTTTCCAATTGGGGTTTTTCTAAAAGTTTTAATCTTTTTATATTCTCAATTCCTGCCTGACCAACATTATAAACTCTCCATGGTTCCTCCCCCATTTTTATTATTCTTTCTTTATAATACTCTGCTCCCGAAAAGTGTATATGTGCCATCTTGGTAATAGCATGTCTTATTTGCTCATCTACAGCACCTTCTGTTGATTCCCCGCCATTCATATGGGCAATAGGTATATTCATCATCATAGCACAGACTGCAGCAATAAATGTTTCATATCTATCACCCAGTATAAGTAAAATATCAGGCTTTAGTCTGTCAAAGCACTGAGCCATTTGAATTAATTCGATTCCCATAGATTTTGCAATAGAACTTTTTTTCTCTGAATTTATAATCATATCTATTTCTTCATCAATTAAGAATCCATCCTTTTTTATTTGCTCTACTGTATAACCATATTCTTTTACTAAATGGTTTCCCGTTACCACAAGCTGAAGCTGCAAATCTTTATCATTTTGTATTTCCTTCATTGTCCAGTACAAAAGTCCATATTCAGATCTGGTCCCAGTAACAACTGCAATTTTTCTCAAGTGTAACACCTACTTTACTTTGTCAAGACATATTAATTCATCAATACCAATGTCACAGACAGCTTTCTTACCTATAATTTTATCTGCAAATTTTGGACTTACTCCAGTTCCCGGCCTTTTAAAAGAAACATTTTCATAAGAAAGCACTTCCCCCTTAGCAATATTTCTGCCTGCTACAATGCTTTTTCTCGCAATTCTCTTTGCATCTTCTTCACTTTTATTACATTTTTTTATTCCATCTCCAAGTGCCTTCTCAATGTTTCTAATGCTGCTTACCATTTTTTTAAACTCAGGTGGATTTAATGATGCTTTATGGTCTGGTCCTTCCATATTTTTGTCTAAAGTAAAATGTTTTTCTATTATTGATGCTCCCATAGCTGCAGCTGCAATAGGTACTTCTATTCCTAATGTATGATCTGAATAACCCACTGGTAATTTAAAGTCATTTTTCATAGTAATCATGGCATTTAAATTTACATCATCATAATTAGCGGGGTAATTAGATGTACAATGAAGTAAAGTAATTTCATTATTCCCTATATTTCTTATTGCTTCCACAGCCATTTCTACCTCTCCCAGGTTTGCCATGCCTGTAGATACTATCATAGGTTTATTTAACTTGGCTATATATTTTAAAAAGGGTATATTAGTCAAGTCACCTGAACTAATTTTATAAATTGGAATTTCAAGTTTCTCAAGTAAATCCACACTCCTAAAATCAAAGGGAGTGCTTATAAACATTATTCTCTTTTCTTCACAATACTTTTTAAGAATAATATGATCATCAAATGATAATTCCAATTTTTTCAGCATTTCATACTGGCTCCCACTGCCTGTGTTTTTCTTTTGATATTGTGCTTTTGGAGCATCCTTTGTAACGAGGCTTTCAGCTTTAAAACTCTGAAACTTTATTGCATCAGCTCCTGCTTCTAATGCAGCATCTATAAGCTTCTTTGCTGTGTATATATCACCATTATGATTAACTCCAGCCTCTGCAATTATAAATATATGATTACTATTTATCATTATTTTTCTCCTTCATAAGAAACTCCGCAAACTTAAAATCCGTTAAGTCATCAATATCAATAGCTGATTTTCTATCCATTACATAAGCTAATGTTTTATCAGTATACCAGTTTTTATTTTTCACTAAAATCTCTGTTTTTGCAATATATATAGCTCCGTTAAGTCTGTAAATTACTGGAGTATCCTGTCTCCTGGCGTAAAATGGAGAACCTTTTAAGAAGTCCTTCATAAATCCTTTTTCTATTGTTTTCATCCAAAAAGGACTTACCTCACTTTCGCACACACTAACAATTGAATCTGCATCTTCATTAATCAATTTTTCAATAGCTTCATCTATTTGATGAGCCTGTCTAAATGGAGATGTACACTGAAGGCAAATTATATAATCATAATTATCACCTTGATCCTGATGCCATTTAACTGAATAAAGTATAGGACCTATTCCAGGGGTACTATCCATTGCTAATTCCTTTGGACGCATAAGAGGTATATCATTACCATATGCTCTACTTAAATCAGCGATTTCTTTATCTTCAGTTGATACTATTACTTTGTCAATATATCTGCTTTTTAAAGCTTCCTCTATAGTATAGTACAATAATGGCTTCCCATTTAAGCTTTTTATATTTTTTCTTGGAATACCCTTGGAACCGCCTCTTGCTGGTATTATAGCAAGCATTTTTTTATTGTTTATCATTGCTTTCACCTGCTTTGTCTGAACAGATTAAATCATAAATATCTTTATTTGCCTTATTATAATCCTCAATTTTCCCAATATCCATCCAGTAATCCTTTATCTCATAACTGCCAACTTTCCTGCCGTTCTTTATACAGATATTAATCAAATCTGTTATTTCAAAATACTGGTTATCTGGTATTAGATTTATTATATCCGGTTTCAAGCAATACACCCCGCCATTAATTAAATATTCTACAACTGGCTTTTCTTTTAATTGTTTAATATTGTTTTTTTCAGCATCAATAACTCCATAAGGTATTTGGAAAGCGTGTCTTATAGTTCCAACTGTAATATCATAATTATTTTCTATATGAAAGTTCATCATATTCTCAACATTTAAATTGGTAAATATATCACCATTTATAACAAAAAAAGGTGTATCTATATATTCTCTGGCAAGCTTAATTCCTCCAGCTGTACCAAGCCTTTTGGTTTCTTTTATATAATTTATTTTAACACCATATGAAAATCCGTCCTGAAAGTAATTCTCTATTATTTCAGATTTATAGTTCACAGAAAGTAAAATTTTGTTATAGCCATATTGTTTAAAGTTATTTATTATATGCTGAAGCATAGGGTCTTGTCCAACTTTAAGCATTGGTTTTGGAATTTCTTTAGTGAGATTCTTAAGTCTTGTACCTAATCCTCCAGCCATTATTATTACAGGATTTTTCTTTCCTTCAGGTAGTAAGATATCATTAATGCTTATTAAATCTATAACCCTATTGTTATCATCAACTATGGGGATATCTTTTACTGCCTTTTTAATAAATATATCCTTAATTTCTTCCCTTGTCATGCTTTGATTTACACTTACAGGATTAAAATGTGCTACTTTTTCTACTGAATCCTCCAGGGATGTTCCCTTTAAAATGGCTCTTCTGATATCCCCATCTGTAATAGTACCTACTAAAGTTTTATCCTTATTAACCAGCAGTGCTATTCCTCTGGCACCTGTATCAATGCATTGAAGTGCCTGTCTTATAGAATACTTTTCATATACAAACAATTTATTTATATTATTTTTCATTGGCCGCATCACCCTTGATTTTTATTATTGCTAATTTATATTATAAACAATATTTTTTAGCTTCTTTACATAAATCAATCAAACTATCTCATTATGAATACTATTCAATTTATCAATTACTTTTTTTGAAATATTAATACTATGATACTTTCATATGAAAATTTTATCAACAGATTCATTATACATCTATATAATCTTTTACCTGGGTTCCTTGTTACAAGAAAAAGTACAAATTAAAATAAGAAAGTGTTTTTTGAATTAATCATTTTCCATCTTATGTAATCTTAGTTTAATAACATTGACCAATTAGGTGATTATGTGGAACTTTGTAACCCATTTACTACAATTAAGGAAGAACCGTCATTTCTGACGATTCTTCCTTTATTCTTTTATCGCTTTCTATGCCCACTACCTTCTACTTTTTTCCAAGTCATAGTTACCAAAAAAAACATTTATAATCTGCCTAAAAATTCATTTAGTCTATCATGTGCTGTTTCCGGATCTACTTTTATAACTGAGATTGCTTCTCTCCTTCCATGTGCTACCCAATTTCTATAGTCATAAACTTGTTTAACACTACCAACTAATTCAGCATCCAGAACGCTTTTAAATATATCTAAAATATTTTTAAAATGCCATCTATCACTATTTTGTAACTATTCAGCTATTAAAATAATTTAAATTTACTGTTATTATTAATTTATTGAAAAAAAGCCTTCCATTTATCATTATTTTTTGGTATCATAAAGCCTGTCTTGCAAAAACTAATGATAAGGTGGTGACACATCGTGAGTGAAGGCCAAATCATCGAGATTTACAATCAAGGTGTATCTCAGGTTATAGGTGTTATTAAAGAATTATCAAATCAAATTAAAGAACTACAATCTCAAGTAGAAACACTTTCTAAAGAGAATAAGGCTCTAAACGAGCGTGTAAAATCATTAGAAAGCCAAGTCAACAAAAACAGTAGTAATAGCAGTAAACCTCCATCGTCAGATGGCTTTAAAAAGAAGACTAAAAGTTTAAGAACAAAATCAGGTAAAAAACCTGGCGGTCAAAGGGGTCATGAAGGAGCAACATTGTGTTTACATGATACTCCTGATGAAATTGAAATTCACAATGTTGAATTCTGTACTGAATGCGGAGCATCCCTAAAGGATGTACCTCCTGAAAGATATATTGTTCGTCAAATTATAGATATACCAGATGTAAAAGTTAAAATTGTAGAGCATAGAGCAGAAGTTAAAATATGTCCTCATTGTAAAAGTAAAAATACAGCTGCTTTTCCAGAAGAAATAAAGAATACAGTTCAATATGGAGAACGCCTGAAAGCGATAGCTGTTTACTTAACTCAATATCAATTGATTCCGTATAAACGTGCTGTTGAACTCATTGAGGATTTATTTAACCATCATTTAAGTCAAGGTAGTATGGTAACCTTCAATCAAGACTGTCATGATAATTTACAAGCTATAACAAATAGGATTAGAAATAGCCTTACCTCATCTACAGGAGCAGTTCATTTTGATGAAACTGGTATTTATATAGATAAAAAACGCCAGTGGCTTCATGTTGCTTCTAATGAAAATCTTACATATTATGAATGCCATGAAAAGCGTGGTAAAAAGGCTATTGATGATATTACAATACTTCCAAACTTTACTGGGACGGCAGTCCATGATGGTTTTAAAACTTATTTTAAGTATACTAACTGCAATCATGCTCTATGTAATGCTCATATATTAAGAGAATTGAATGGTATAACTGAATTACAAGGTCAAAATTGGGCAAAGCCAATGAAAAATCTATTGTTAGATATAAAAAAAGAAGTAGATTTAGCTAATAACAAACAAAATGCTTTACCTTTAGATAAAATTCAGGATTTTGAATCTAAGTATGATAAAATACTTAAAGCTGGCATTGATGAAGACTATGCTAAAAACATTGAATTATATTCTAAAAAGAAGGTAAAGAAAAGTGCCAGTCTTAATTTACTCAATAGATTAAATGGCTATAAGGAACAAATACTTGCTTTCATGTATGACTTTGATATACCTTTTGATAATAACTTAGCAGAACGTGATTTACGTATGGCTAAAGTTAAGCAAAAGATTTCAGGCACCTTTAGAAGTTCTGCTAGAGCTAACGCTTTTACTAGAATCCGTGGATATGTATCTACTGTAAGAAAACAAGGCAAAAATGCCTTGGATTGCATAAAATCAACATTTACAGTGAATCAATTTGATCCAACTTTGACGTAAAAGCTCCGTTTAAAAAGGAACGAAGTACCTTTTTTTGGTGAACCTAAAATTAATATTAACACCTTACTGTCAGATGCATAAGAATTTGAAAGTAAGGTGCTTTTTTATATACTTTTTAGGGTAACTGAATAGTTACACTATTTTTTAAAGCATATTTTAGAACTGATTTTGATAATATTTCTTCTTCTTTTTCAACAGTCTCTTTACCTAAGTTCTTTAAATAATCTAATATTAATTGTTCAAAGACAGATACTAAAGATAATACTGTTAAATCATTTAATTCATTTTCCGCTTTCAATAAAATTTCTTTAGCATCATTTAACGTATATTCAGCTAATGAACTATCTAATGGCACAATCTCTGGTGAAGAATTTAATATTTTTGAAGTAATTCTTTGACTTTCAATAGTTAACTTATACCATTGCATTATTTCTTCTAGCTTATTCATGCCATCATCACTTTCAAAATTTCAGAAAATACTTCTTCATCAAAAGCTTTATAAACTCCATCTACTTTAACTATCCAACCATTATCTATAGTTAGCAATATTGAATATTTCCCTTTTGTAGATAATATATCTATTCTTCCAACTGCACCTAAAATCATTCTTCCTATAGGTCTAATATAAATAGTGTCCCATAAACTTCTAATAATAAGGGATTTAATTTTATACTTTCCTAAAAGTTCCTCATTGATTTCAATTTCCTCATCTGTTACTTCTACTAATTTATTTTTAACTGGTTCATCCAGCCAGCTTTTTATGTTACTAACAATTTCATTAACACTATTAATCCATTTTTTCTTTTCTTCCTCAGCATTAAACTCTTTTTTAGTTTTTTCCTCAAGTTTTTTCTGTAGAAAATCATTTAAATCTGATATTAGCTTTTCCTCCACAAATTATTAACTATATTAAATTAGATATTTATAAAAATAACCATTTAGATAGGTCACAGTTACCCAAATGGGGCTACTGTCTATAAATAGTTAATATGAATTCTTCCCCTAATTCTTTAAGCATAGGCTCTTTAGCTCCATTATCTTTCATAGTCTTTATTATCATTGGAATTCCCCGTCCCAGTTGATCAATATATCTCATGTTTTCCATATACTTAACTAAAAGCAGATTTATCTTCTTCATATAAATCAAAAGTATTATATTTAAGAAAATAATCCCTTATTATATCTAAATTTAAATCTTTAATAGAGGTATTATGGACAGGAGAAATATAATAATGAATACTACCATTTTCATTCATAATTTAAAACACCCTCAACTTTTGGATACATTATTTACTATATAGCATATTTTATAATTATACACGCATGTGTTACTTGCCTGAAAGAGCAAAGTCATACGTATATTTCAAAATAATAATCTATATAATTTGCTCTCTTCCTACTTTTTTACTCTTGGATTCATAACTTTAACCGTTTCCCCCTATATTATAACCCGTTTCTTAGAGAATTACATTATGCATTAAAAACATATTTCTACTCTATCGCCCTAAAATGTCGACATTACCGACACTGTCAAAACTAATTGCGGACTCCACATATTTTTTATATAATTCCCTATTTTTACTGTTAAAATAAGATAATAATCGTCCACTACAAATTAAATTTTCTTTTTGATTACCAATATACATTGAATAACTGCTCCATTCATAAATCTCAGGCTTTTCAACCATTTTCGCTCTAACTGGGTTCAAATGTATATACCTGCTTGTTTCAAGCATCTGAGAATCTGATTCTATAAGTTCTGCAAAATATCTACCTTGGAACAAGTGCCCAATGTAATTATATTTTTTATTATAGTATGTTGCATATCTACTATTTACTCTCCCAATAAATTGTCCTGCCGGTTTATCTTCTGTTTTTATTAATATATGTACATGGTTATCCATTAAACAGTAACATATTACTTCATATTTATCATATTCATAATATTTCATTGCTTCTTTTATCAATGTTAAATAATATGAAAAATCTTGTTCATCATTAAATATATCATTCCTATGATTTCCTCTAGCTGTAATATGATAACTTGCTCCAGGATACCATTTTCTTTTTTTAGTTGGCATAATCAAGACCCCTTTTATTTTCTTATTCTTGATTATTACCCATTTTCCATTTTTTACACCCCTGGGGCGCTTATCCATCTAACAAAACCAAAAGATAATTTTGGTATAAGCTGAGGTGGAAAAAGCGACTTAGAATGTGTATCCCATTCATTACCTAGGTACATAAAAAGTTTACCACAATTAGGGCATTCTCTCCAATTAGAAGATCCATGCGGAAAATAAAACTTTCCAATTCTAACCCTTCTATCAGTTTTATGTTCATGATCATTTAACCTCTGTACTACAGTCTCATTAAGAGGATACCAAATATCCTGATCTTCAGAATCAATTTTTCTAACAGCCATAAAATTGCCCATATCATTAAATAATTTCATAGGAACTGCAGGTGAGCCTATATATGGTACATTAGAAGAATTATTCAAATCTCTATTAGCATTAAATATCATCCATAGCAGAATGGGATCCCAATTCAGTGATATAACAGAATAATCAAACATATAAAATTCTCTGGAATCAGTTTTATATCCCCTATTATAGGCATCAATTCCATCCTTTTGCATTAACTTTCCAAGACAAAGTGCAAAATCATAATATGGTTTTATTAGGTTTTTATTTTTCAACAGATTAAAATGATAATTTAAGGAATGAATAAGAGTTGTCATCATTACTAGCGTATTTCTAGATTTTATAATATTTTGCAGCGGCAAAAATTGTTCTTCACCATGGTCATTTACATAAAAGCCCTCTTTTTCTGAGATATGCATGTCTATAATGTTGAATAAATCCTGAATCTTCATCCTGCCTACCTTGTAATTAGGGCAAATCTTCATTATTTTTCTTAAAGAATTCCAGTCATAGTATTCTCTAAGTTCTTTTACCCTCTTATCACCATTAACATTAAATTCCTGCCTTATCTCTGTCTCTATATCGTTAATATCTATAGATGTATCCAAAAACTTGAACAAATTCTCAAGACTTTTATCTATAGCTTTATCATGTGTAACTTTATTGAATACTTCCCCTATACTAATTTTACTGTTTTCATCACAACTTTTACACAACTCCATAAAAAAGTTTCCAATTTGCACTGTAGTTTTAAATCCAAGTGCAGCAGTTGCTCCTGCTCCCCAAAACATAACAGTCTTGGGCCATTTAGGCTTATATGTTTCCATAATTAATCACACTTTCTTACAGCAGTTATTGTGCCATCTGTACCTTTATAATCAACTCCAAAAATACATATAGTTCCAGAATTAAAAATATTATTTATTAAATTTCTTATTCCTTCTTTTACAGAAAATTCTTTATCAGCATCTTCCAGGTAAAAAGGTTTAGCCGTTATAACGAAACTATTAACTGTAGCGGCTGCATCATTTGTATCATAACTTATAAATATATTTCTATCCTTATCCTCTTGAATTCCTTCATTTTTAAGAAGTTTAATTTCTTTTTCATAATTTTTGCATTTTAATATGAATCCTTCTACGCCTTCTAATATAACTTTCAAACCATCCTTATCAGTTACCTGTTTAATAGTTGCTTTTATGTATCTTATATTACCTATTCCTCCTCCTAAATTACATTTTATTTAATTATTCCATTATCATTATGCCATTACATCCAAATGCTGCCCTAGATTAGGATCTGCTGCAACATTATTTTTCATCATTTCTGTCATCTGTGCTGCATTTTGTTCTCCAATATCCATAGCCTTCTTCATTAAAGCTATACCAACTGATTCTTTTACCCTTGATTGACTCATTACCATTGATAATGCTGCTATGTCCATAGTTATTCCCCCTGCTTACTATTTTTCCCAAGTCACAGTCACCTTATGACTCAAATCTTTTTGCAGTTTCAATTAATTCTTTATCATATGTGTATAAATCATCTAAACTTTCCAAATTGATTTTACTTCTGCTTTTATCATCGTTAGGTAATATTAAAGATTTCCTTGAACCCAGGGAAAGCCTGCATATCCACTTTCTTGTATTATTATTGTAAAGTATTCCAAAATAAGATTCAGTGTCTTTATAAGTTATATTTTTTAAATCTACATCATGACGCAGTATGGATTTTATTATTGCGAAGGCTTCCAGCTCTTCGGCTGTGGTAACAATTTTATTAACATTCTCATCAGCTGCTATTTCACCATTAGCATTATCTACAGGTGCATCATCTGAATTTGAAGGATTTGTGCTCTTTAATGTTTCTTTAAATTTTTCACTCATTGTATCATTAATAAATTGATTAAAGGATTTCTTTACTATTGGTATAAACTTTTCTACAACTGTTGAAGTTCTTCTTCCATCGTAGACTTTACTTAATAAATAGTTTGCAAAATCTTCAGATGGAGAAAGTAATTGTGATTTTAGGTACTCCTTTACTAAACTTGTATATTTTAAATCAGATGCAGTGCTTACTATATTATTTATATCTAATACATCTTTATGAAAATTTTTCAGATATTCAATTGCAGGATCTTTTAAATCGAATAAATTCAACTCAAAGAATGGCTTTTCATCCATTTTATTAGCCTCATCTAAATCGGTATAAAATTTATAAACAATTCCATTGGTAAGAACACCAAACTTTGCAGATGTTGTTGAAAAATATCTAAATAACTGAGAACCATGTTTTTCTAAATTATCATTGCACGCTTTAGCTTCTATTAAGATTATAGGAGTATCCTCTAACAAAATAGCATAATCAACTTTTTCGCCTTTTTTAACTCCAAAGTCAGCATCAAATTCAGGGCAAAATTCTAATGGATTAAAAACATCATACCCCAACAATTGAAAAAATGGTAAGATAAGTGATTGTTTTGTGGCCTCTTCAGTTTTTATTTGGTCAACCAATTTTTCTGCTTTTTCGGCCAATGCTTCAAGCTTGTCCTTTAATTCCATATTATCTCTCCTCTCTCATTTTAACTTTTGATATTATGTTATGTTCGACACATTATCTAAATAGTCGACAAGTTATATACATTTATAGAAACAATTACCGCATAACTTTAAAAAAATACTCAAATTGCATTTTACAAATTGAGTAATAAATCTATTTAATTTATTTTACCATATAAGAAGATAATTCAACTAATTGAATTATTTAGTATAATATAAATATATCATAAAATTTTACATTTTACAACTAATACAGACATAATGTTAAAAATAATGACTTTAATGTAAGTTTCAAATATAATCTCACATAAAAAATCTTGAAAGCTTATATTGCTGCTTTTGTAGTTTCAACAATGCTGTTAATGGCTGCTTCGCCGTAACACAATATTCATGAGTATATTATTTTTATTTTGGAATCATGCTTAATTATATTATAAATTTGAAATAATAAGTAATAAGTAAAGAGTTTATAATATATGAGGTAAAAATGATTAACAATTATAGTAATAAAATATACAAAGTTACAGATATTGAGCAAAATATTATTGTAGGAAGTCTTTTAGGAGATGGAAGTCTTGCAATGTATGGCAGGAGCAAAAATGCTTATTATAGAGAACATGGATGTGATGAACAAATCCAATATAGGTTATGGAAGGCTGAAAAACTGAAAAACTTAGATTTCAGATTACTTACAAACTGTAAATATGCCAAGCTATGTTCCCATAGCAACATTTTTTTCACCAAGCTATATTCTATGTTTTATATAAATGGTATAAAAACTATTACAGAAGAAAATATAAAATTACTGAACCACCCTATAGGATTAGCTTGTTTTTATATGGATGACGGCACATTGGTTATTGACTCTTCAAAGCGAAAAAAAGGCTCTATATACATCTTTCCAAGGATTTCATTATATACATTGAGCTTTTCAGAGGATGAGAATAATATAATAATGGATCATTTATATAATTGTTTTGGAATTAAAACAAAAATAAAATATAGGAAGGACGGTAAAAAATGCATACTTGAAATAAATAAAAAGGAAGATATTATAAACTTTATTGATGTTATAAAACCACATGTTTCAGAAGTTTTGTGTATGAATTATAAAATAGATCTGGTAGGAAGATTTGAGAAAAAAAGAGCCGCATTAAAAAAACAGGGCTGGGAAAATATTAATTTTTGGAAAGAAGAAGTTACAAATAATAACTACACAAAAGAAGAGGAGTTATTTATTTTAAATTCAAAGAAAAATGGGATTTCTATTAAAGAAATTTCTGAAGCTCTCAAAAGACCATATTGGGGAGTAGTAGATAAAATAAGAAGGATGAAAAATAATAACATTTAATTTAAATTTATCATTATACCATTGCATCCAAATGCTACCTTGGATTAGGATCTGCTGCAGCGTTATTTTTCATCATTTCTGTCATCTGTGCTGCATTTTCCTATCCAATATCCATAACCTTCTTCATTAAAGCTATACCAACTGATTCTTTTGCTCTTGATTGACTCATTATTATTGAAAGTGCTACTATATCCATAGTTATCTCCCACGCTTACTATTTTTCCTAAGTCACAGTTACCCTTAGTGGGATACTTGCAGCCCACTTACTTAATGGTTCTTTTCAGTTGAAAATTTAAGTATATACTTACACAACAGCTTCCATTCATCAGGATCATCTTTTCTTGTGGAATCGAATTGTGATTGTTCTATTAAAATCCCATCGTTTTTTACAATTTTTGTTTTCCATTTTTTATTTTCATCGAATAAGTCAATGGGTGGTATTGGATCTGATGCACATCCTCTTTCAAAAAACTGCCATCTGATACAATCAGTTAGTATCACCCTTGAATTTTTAGATAAATGTGATTTTAGCTCTTTTATTGTACGTGGATTATAATTTCCCATTTCTTTATTGTATATAGAATCTAGCTTGGGCGATTTAATTTCAATAGCCGCTAAATAATCTACTGTATTATTTAAATTATCTAATTTCCAATTTCTTGCTATTAGTAAATCTGGAGGGGCGGCATTAGAGCCTTTATATTGAGAATTATTATGAATTTTTGAATTTCTATTATCATATTGTGTTGAAACATCAACAATCATTATATCAGTGCTAGTAAACAATTCCTCTAAAAATGGGATGACAATACGATTTTGAAAATTAATTTCTCTAGAATCCATTTCCATGTATTTATCAACTAATTTCTTGTAATAATCATAAGAAAACCAATTATCATCTATGATATTTAATTTTGGACTATCATGTTCAGTGTTCATTAAAATCCAACCTTCTAACATTAAAAATGTATTATATAATTTTAGAGATACATTATTATTTGTTTGTGGACTATAAAAACAGTCTTTAGTTTAAATTTTATATCTTTATTATCTTTGCGAATGATTAGCTAAATTTGCTCTTATATTACCATCATGCTTGTTTTCAGTTATTATTGCCGCTTTCCAGCTAGTTCTTACAGAAATTGGATGTGGCAACAGACTATTTCTGCTTGTCTTTATTTTGCTTCTAATTAAATTTACATTCTATATACCCTATGTTCAATTGTTAGTAAGCCTCAAATTTGCCAAGACTTTGCATACACTCTTATAGGTTTCAGGTATTAAAATAGGTTCTCCTGTTTAGCCTGTTCTACTGGTTGGTTTATTTGCATCAGTTTTTTTGCAATTATATCTAATATATTCTGCCTATAGTGACCCACTGCAGTTTTTACCCCAACTCATGTTTAGGTTCTTGTTTTTCATACATCCATTATGCCATTACATCTAAATGCTGTCCTAGATTAGGATCTGCTGCAATATTATTTTTCATCATTTCTGTCATCTGTATTGCATTTTGCTCTGCAATATCCATAACCTTCTTCATTAAAGCTATACCAACTGATTGTTTTACTCTAAATAGATTTTAAAGTAAATCAGCTATGCAGCTTCTCAAAAAACTGTAGAAACGTCAGTATTCTTGCTCGTTTAAATAGTGATTTACTAAATGAAATTATATAGATTGACTCATTACCATTGATAATGCTGCTATATCCATAGTTATCCCTCTTACTTACTATTTTTCCCAAGTCACAGTTACCCTAGTGAGATGCTTGCAGCCCACTTGCTCTTAGTAGGATGCTGACGACCCACTTGCTAATTGCGAAGGCCTGCCTCGCTTTTTACTTAAATAATTCTTTTTTCAACGAATCTATTTCTGAATAATTACGTTTAATAGCATCTGTCCATGATTTAGCATATTTACTAGCATCTTCATTACTAATTGATCCATTACAAACACGTTCCTCAAGATCACCTATTTCATCACTTAACATTTTAATCATATTTTTTGCATTTAATATTTCAGATATCGTTTCCTCTTTGTTATCCATGAAATCCTATCCCCAATCACATTATTTTAGTGTTTATTAAAGTAAGTATAATGTTTTTACCTCTATTCCATTTTTTAAAAAGAGCCAGAGTTTTCACCCTGACTCCTTAAAATTACTTTTATAAGTTTATCAATTATCTTAATAACTGAAGAACTTGTTGAGGTTGTTGATTTGCTTGCGTTTCATCAATGACCTTTTAATCACTGCCAGACTATATCTTCACCCTTGTTCAGTTGAAAGTTAATAATTAATAGTTAACAGTTAAAATTCAGCTTCGCCAAACTTAATCTATGCGTAAAATTAGTTGCATGAATTTAACTCTGCACTTCCAACCTTTAACTTTTAACTAATTTTGGGGTTGGGTACTTCGGGAAACCTCATCCCTACAGGCCTCATCATCATGACTTATGTTTTAGATGGTACGCCTTAGTCGTTGAACCTTCTCCAACCTTTCGGTACAGGAGCTCGGCTGCTGATTATCCAATCTGTTTACTTTTCAACCATTCACGTCTGTCCTTTCGAACTCCGTTGTAGAGAAACAGCTTAAGGAAGTTCCAGCAATCCACCCAATGTGTGCTTAAAGATTACTCTTTAAGAGGCCCTCAAATACCCTTATCTAAGTAACTGCAAAACCTGCTGTGGTTGAGTATTTGCTTGAGCCAACATAGCCTGAGCAGCTTGGCTAAGAATATTGTTCTTTGAGAATGTTGACATTTCTTTTGCCATGTCTACGTCTCTAATTCTTGATTCAGCTGATGTTAAGTTTTCACTTGAAGTTCCTAAGTTAGCTATTGTGTGCTCTAATCTGTTTTGCATAGCTCCAAGTTTACTTCTTTCAGTTGATACTGTCTCAATTGCCTTATTTATAGAAGTAATACTACCTTCTGCATTTACCCTTGTAGATACATCTGTGCCATTAATAGTAAATTTAGCACCAGTTGTTAACTGACCAACAGCGAATCCTAGTTCTGCCTCTGTTGCAGTAACGCCATCAACAGTTACTGATGCTTTATCAGCAACTGTTCCAACTATCTTATTATCTTTAATAAGATCTGTTCCCTTAACTTCGTAATTTCCAGGAGCTAATTTCAATGCGTTTCCAGTCATTGTATTTTTGACATCAGCTGTTCCAGCATTTACTGTTAGTATAGCTCCTTCACCAAGTTTAGATGTAACAAAAGTTGTATCTTGACCGTTTACTGTTATTTTAGTTCCATCTGTTGTACCAACTGTATTCCCTTGAACATCCAAAAGATTTGTTCCTTTTACTGTATAAACTCCATCCTTTAGATTACTATTAGCTGTAAGCTTTATACTTTCCATTGAGTTTGTTGTGGTTAATCCTAAGCTTGCAGTATCCATTTTCCCAATTTTTAAATTAACAGTCTGTGTTTCATTGGCACCTATTTGGAATGTACCATCAAATCCACCATTTAATAAGCTTTGAGTATTGAATTCAGTTGTACTTGAAATTCTATCAATTTCTGAAGTTAATTGATTCATTTCATCTTGGATAGATTTTCTGTCTGCTCCTACATTTGTATCTGTAGAAGATTGTACTGCTAATTCTCTCATTCTTTGAAGAATTGAGTGAGTTTCATTTAAAGCACCTTCAGCAGTTTGTATTAATGATATACCATCCTGAGAATTAGCTGCAGCCTGGTCAAGGCCCCTAATTTGGCCTCTCATTTTTTCTGATATAGCAAGTCCTGCTGCATCATCACCAGCCCTATTTATTCTAAGACCTGAAGATAGTTTCTCCATTGATTTACTTGCATTGCTTGAGTTAATGTTCATCATCCTGTTAGCATTTAAAGCTCCCATGTTGTGATTGATTATCATAATAAAATTCCTCCTTGATTTTTAAAGTGGACATCCTTGTTCCACTGTTTTTTGTTGGGGGCACATCTAAAGTTATGTCCCCTTTAGAATTCTTTGTGTCCCCGTTTTAACTTTGTTATTGTTTTAAGCTGGCCGGCTTATTTGATTTATGATTATATTATACTTATCGCAATAACTCAAAATTACTTTATAGCTTTTTATATTTTTTTGCTGAATATTTTGGCACCATTGTTATTCCCCTTATTATACATGTTGTTTGCAGTTTTACTTTTAGCTATTTTATTCATTTCATTTTTTATATAGGCAAGTTTCTTTGTCATTAAAATGTTTAATTCACTTTGAATTTCATCTAAATTAAGTTCTTCATATATTTGCTTTAATTGTCCTTTTTTATTGTTAATATTTGATGCTTCTTCTAATAAATTTTGCCTGCGATCAATTAATTTTTGTAATGATTCAATATTATCATTCTCAATAACCTCTATAATTTTCAAAGTACATTCTTTATATTTAACCAATATATCTCTTAAGTCTTCATTCATATGATTTACTCCTAACCAGAAATCATTGAAGACAGCATCGCTTGCTGTGCATTAAGTCGATTCATGGCAGTTTCAAGCTGTGAAAACTGCATATAATATTTTTCCTGTTTAGTACTCATTTCATCAGTTATTTTCTTTATCATAAGCTGCTGTTCATATAATTGATCTGGTAATGTGTTCTTGCTTGCACTTCCAGTTCTGCTATAATCATATTGTGTATTTGCATAAGAAGTTAAAACCGCACTATTAAAAGTTGTGTTTGTAAATCCAACATTTTTTTGAAGTATCTTATTAATTCTTGTAAAAATTCCATCTTCTTGATATTGTATTTTTGTATTATCGTATATTTTACTTTTATCAGCATCAGTATTAGAAGATATATTTGTAAATATTTTTAGTATTTGATCACCTTTAGTTGAAATAGCGTCTTTGAATTTGGATTCATCTACTATATAAATATGATTAGGATTAGTAATATTGGAATAATCTGCAGTATCTATCCCAAAACTATTACTTCCGTACCTTCCTATTGAAATCCCAGTATTATTCACTGCTGTGCTAAATGCAGTTTTTAAATCATTAAGTAAAGTCTGAAGGTTATTATCATTTCTAAGAACTCCTGCTTTAGCTTTGTTTTCCCAGGCTGTAATTTGTGATTCACTCATAGAAGATTTCTGTGCATCAGTCAAAGGTTTATAATTTGAATCAGGCTTTTCTGTAAGTTTTGTCTGAATTCCATCTACAATGGTATTATATTTATCTATAAGATTTTTGATTTTATCATATACCTTACCAGCATCATTACCCACATTTGCCACAGTAGGAGTGGTGCCATTATTAGGGCTAACGCTTGATAAAGTATATGTTATTCCATCTATGGTAAAATTATTAGAAGACTTTCCTGGCTGGTCTCCACCAGCATCAGCAAAATGAACTGTACTTCCTCCTGCTGTAATTGTTACATCGGCATTGTTTCCAACTTGAGTTGTGCCATCACCAGAAGTCAGTCCAAATACGCTAAAAAGCCCGGAAGTACTTCCTTTTGCTATTTTTAGACTTGCAGTATCGGAATTTGCTTTTAAGCTTATAACATTAGTTGCAGAATCAAATTTAGCTGTTACACTTCCACTTGCTTGTGTATTTATTGCATCAACAAGGCCCTGTATGTTTGAATTAGCTGCAATATTTACATTTATGTCTCCTGTACCTGTATTTAATATCAAAGTACTTGCATCTGTCAATGATGCATTTATATCACTAAGCTGTGTTAAAGCTATTTTCCCAGTTAAAGTATTATCTAATTCCGCACCAGCAATTAAGGATATATCACTTGTGGTAGCAGCACTGGTTTCAATATTAAATGCACTGTTCCCTGTTCCAACTATATTGGAAAGATTAGCCGTTGTCCCTGCTTTAATAGTTAATTTAGATGAAGACCCCGTAATAGTATTACTTAATTTAAATTCACCTGTAAGTTCGCTAAATTTCGCGTTCACGCTGCCACTGGATTGATTGTTAATTGCATTAATAAGATCTCCTAATGTTGCACTGCCAGTATTATTTAAGCTAACAGTAATATCACTGCTTCCTCCTGAATTTAAAACCAGTTGAATATTTCCGGTCAAGGATGAATCTATATCAGTTAATTTGGTATTAAGTGTCTTACCAGCCAATAAGCTGTTATTTACTCCTGCACCTGCAGCCAATTGCTTAACAGTTACTGAATATGTTCCTGTCTGAGCTCCAACCCCTGGAGTAAAAGTTGCTACTGATGTATCCAATGCAACTCCTCCTATTCCACTTACGGTAAATGGAGAAAAATTCATTGGAGATAAAATATTTTTATCTGGACTAGCTGAATCAAAAAAAGAGCTCTGCAAATCTTTTATGTCCTTAATAATATCCTTATATGCATCCTGCTTCCATTGAATTGTCTGCTGAGCCTGTTTTGCCTTATCAAGCTTTACCTGCTCTGCAGCCATCATTTTCTTTACCATGGCATCTACATCAAGGCCTGTAGCCATACCTGTTATTCTAAGCATATTGCCGCCGCCGGCTCCTGTCATGCCGGTTGGCGTTGTATATGAACTATCAATACTGCTCATTTTATCACCCACCTTCTTCAGTTTTAAGTTTAGAGTTTTAAGTTTTAAGTCCTCTCTAGTTAAAAGCTTCTTTAGTTTTAAGTTGTTGAGGATTTTCCGCCGTTGGCGGAAAAATTTTCAATTCATTTTTATTTCACTATCAATTCATTTTCTATCTCACTTTTCTTTTGCTATCATTTATTTGTTTTTGATATTTTATATGCTTCTGTCCAGGTATCTCTTATGTCTTCAATTAATGGAATAACCTCATCCATTATTTTGATATCCTTCTTCAAGTTAGCTTCTGTTAGTCTTCTCACAATAAACTCATATACGCTCATTAATTTTTGTGCCCATTCTCCGCCTTTTGTAACATCTAATGTGGCCATTAATTCATAATATATATTTTCGGTTTTTACTATATTTTCATGTGCTTTTGTTATATCCTTATCCGCTATTGCCTGTCTGGCTATTTTAGCAAATTTAACAGCTCCTTCTACAAGCATTAATAGAAGCTGCTCTTTTGAAGCATAATTTACACTGTTATTTTTATAGGTATTATAGGCATTTGATCCATACATTTTATAACCACCCTTTTCTACAGTCTTTTACAGTTGTAAGTTAAGAGTTGAAAGCTTCTTCAGTTGGAAGTTTAGAGTTTTAAGTTTTAAGTTTTAAGTTCTTAGCACTTAGTTATTACTTCTTAGTATCTAAAAGAAGTCCCTTCCTAATGGAACTTTTAGTGTCCTTCTCAAGATATACATCCACTTCAACTTCATCTACTTTTTCTGCTTTTACTGTTAAATTAGATTTATTCTTTTCACTATATTTTTTCAGCTGTTTGGCAAATTCCATTTGCTCTTTTTTGCCTTTTTTATTTTCCTTGTTTTGTATCTTTATATTATTTTTGTTATGGACCTTACCTTCTTTTGTGACATCATTAATCCTCTGTCTTAAATCGTTGTCTATTTTATTTAATTTAAATTCCATTAAACCACCCTCTTTCAGTTGAAAGTTGAGAGTTAACAGTTTTAAGTCTTTACTTCTTAGTTCTTAGTTATTACGCTTTTTGATCCAGGAAAAGCCCTGCCATTTCACAAAATTTTGTCACCATATCAATAATGTTTTTAGGAGGCATCTCCTTAATAACCTTTTTAGTTTTGTTATCGACAAGCTTAATTGTTATATCTTTGAATCTTCCATATATTTCGTACTCGATATGAGAATCGTCTTTTCCTAAATTTTTGTTAACTGAGTCAACTGCCTTTTTTAAGTCATTTTCTCTGATTGCTCTGTGTTCAACTCCGTTTGAGGTTATGTTAACAACAATATTATCACTTGATGTATTAGTCTTTATAGCCTGTCCATCACTACCTTGTGTTTGTGAATTAAATGGAACTGAAGTTTGTCCTCCTTGACCTATTGCTCTTACTTCCATGAATAACACCTCATCTATTTATTTTTTAAATTTTTTATTAATGATATGTCCTTAACCACAGCCTGCTGGTTTTCTTCTTCCACAGCTTTATATAGCTCTTTTCTTAAAATCACTACATTTTTGGGTGCTGATATGGCAACTTTTACATTTCCATCATCCACCTTCAATATAGTAACTTCTATGTCATCTCCTATGAGAATAGATTCTCCTTTTTTTCTTCCTATAACAAGCATTTATATCCCTCCAAAACACCTCTTTAAACTATTTTTTATTTTCAGTAAATAATGGGTGTTTAACCTGGTATTTTTCATTATCTAATATTACCTGTTCTCCTAATTTTAATTCATTATTAATAACAATAGGAGCTTTAAGGTTAACAGTAATGTTTTTTATATCAGAATTTAAAGTCACTGTATTTAGCACTAATACCTGTGAAGGGTCATTAATTTTCAAAGAACTTACTATTTCATCATCTAAATTAAATTCATAATTTTTATCCACATTAAATGGTGACACTAAAATTATTCCTATAGTCTCATCCTCAATGGAGTGTAATATACTAAAAATATTATTATCTTCTACAGTAAATAATATAAATTTCCTCAAGCCTTCAAAGCCTGGGATTCCTTTATTAAAGGTTATGATGTCCTCTTGCTGGTATTCTCTAATACCGTGGTACTTGGTACTTAACTTCATTTTAACCGCCCTTTCTCCAGTTAAAAGCTTCTTCAGTTAAAAGTTTAGAGTTTTAAGTTATAAGTGAATGATGTTTTGCCTTTAGGGCAAAACTTTAAATTTAATTTTTCAGCTTTGCTGAAAAATATCCTTTACTCTTAACTGTTAACTCATAACTCTTAACTATCTTAAGTAGTCCATTAGTGTGGGTAAAATTACCTTTGCACTGGTTTGCAGTGAGGCCAGGTAAACAGTTTGGGCTGTGGCATACTCCATAGTTTTTTGTGTTATATCTATGTCCTCTGTTTTTGACATAATCTCAGTTAAACTGGCATTCATATCTGTATTTTGAGTCTGAGCACTTTCCATTCTGTTTTGTTTGGCTCCTACCTGAGAACGTAATGTAAGTAAATTGCTTATGGCTGAATCCAAATCTTTTAAATCCTTTCCTGATAATTGTGTAGTCGGATTCGGATCTGTAGCTGTAGGATCTGTACCATCTGCATTTTTTCCATCTAAGTGGTTTGTTATTCTCTGAAATAACTGCATTACGTCATCATCAGCATTTTTATCATTTTTGAAGCTCAATACTTCATTAGCACCTACATTGTATTTCATGGTGACACCCTGTGAAACCTCTGTCTGGAGGCCTGTACCGATCATAGCGAACTGATTTTTTTCATCCTGAGTACCTGCTGGGTTCAATGAACTTCCATCCTTGTTTGCATAAACCAACTTTGTATTTCCAATATGATTTGCAACATTTACGGTAAATGTATATCCATTTCCACTAGTATTTCCATTAAGATAAATTTTCATATCATCAACTGTTGCATAATATCCTTTACCATCTGCATCTTTTGTCAAATTATATGGGGAATCATGTGTAGCTATGCTCCATGTATCGCCGCCATCTGTACTAATCTTTCTTGCTAAAGTTAATGTTGGCGGGTTGGAAGTAAAGTCAGTATCAAAAGTATAATTTGTAGTTTCAGTACCTGTAAAAACTCCTGAAACTGAAACTTCACTTGGAAGTGTACTTGTATCTATTTTAGAAGTAAAAGGATTTAGTACATCTGTTGGCTTAACAGTTCCCCTGGTTCCCCCAAAAATATATTTACCATCAAAGTTTGTGTTAAGTATCTGTGATAGCTGTGAAACTCTTTGATTTATTTCATCCTTTATTTTTTGCTTTTCTGATGGACTGTAGGTTCCATTTCCTGAACCAACCAGCAATTCTCTTACTCTTTGAAATACATCTCCAGTTTGTTTTAAAGCTGTATCCGTTGTATCCAGCCAGTTTATTGTATCCTTAATATTTGCATTGTACATTGTATTTGTATTAATATTTGTGTGCAGCTGCATTGATCTGGCTACACTGAAAGGATCATCAGAAGGCTTACTGAATAGTTTTCCTGTTGACATCTGCTTCTGTATAGTCTGCAGATTCTGCAAATTTGTATTCATATCGCTTAAAAAATTATTTGAAAGCATTTTATTTGTAACTCTCATTTAACCTACTCCCTTCTTCAATTAACAGATAGCTATGTATCTTCTTAACTAGAAATCTTCTTACATTAAAGGAATCATATTTGGATTTATTCAAATCCAAAAAATTTATAGTTTTTCTGTAAGAAAAACATCCTTCACTATTAGTTCTTAGTTCTTAGTTCTTAGTTCTTAACTTATTTCACCAGTCCGTTTACAACTACGTCAAGAAGCTGGTCTACAACAGAAATAATTTTTGCGTTTGCCTGATAAGAGTGCTGAAACTGAACAAGATTTGCTATTTCCTCATCCAGTGACACACCGGAAACAGAATCCTTGGCCTGGGTTATACCAGCTAATAATGTATGCTGGTTTGCAACCATTCTTTTTGCTTCCTGTTCCTGAATTCCCAATCTGTCTACAGTATCCTTGAAATAATTATCTAACGTCATTCCATCAGTGTTATTTACAACTGTTTTCAAACCATTTCCTAAATTTGAATCAGCAACAAACATTGCCTTTCCTGTTGTTGCATTAGTTAAGAATTTCTCTCTTGTCATGGCGGCACTATCAATATTTTGTATACCCATTAATTTATCTCGTAACTGAGCTATTGCTAATGCTCTTGAACCATCACTTTCACCGCATACGCTAGTATCTGCACTCCAACCTGCTATTACCAACATTGGATCTTTCACTATTTCAGAATTAACAGTTATATTAGCAGCTGTTATTTTGTCCTCTCCGCCTTTTTGACTTGAATTCACAAAGAAGTTATACACGCCATTAGTTTTATCGTCTGTTTCCGAGTCATTCGGAACATAAGTAGCACTTTGCGTCTCCACAGCGTTAACTGCAAATGCAAATGCTTTTGCCAGTTTATCTAATTGATCCTGATAAACATCTATATCCTGCTGTACTGACATATATCCCTTCAACTCTCCTGATGGAGGCTGGAAAAGCTTTAAATTATCCAAATCGCCAGGGTTTTTGCCTCTTTTTAAATATAATGTTCCTGTCGTGATATCCCAACCGCCGTTATCTTCCTTTTTATTTGTAATAGGATCATAAGTTAAAGCATTACCTTGTGAGTCTGTGTACAAAACTCTGCATTCACCAATTCCCTTTAATTTAGCATCTATTTTTGCATTAAATTTAGGATCCTTGTTATTATAAGTATATCTTATTGTTCTTTTATTACTTTCTGAAGACATATCGCCTTTTATATAGTAAGTCAATTTTACTGTATTTGTATCATTACTATTGTCCGTATTTGAAATGTCACTTATATAAGCAAACTGCACTGCATTATCCGGATCACTAGTTTGCATTATATTTACCGGCTTCCCGGTATCCGTGTCTATTGGTGCTGTGCCTCCTTTTGGGCTTGCAATATCTGCAGGCTCATTGGAAGTTGTCACATCTATCCCATCATAGTTCTTCTTATCTATAGTAATCCCGAATTTAGCACTTAACTGATCAAGTAATACATCTCTTTTATCTAAAAGGTCATTTGGGCTCTGTCCTGCAACCTTAACCTGTACTATTTCTTTATTTAAATTATTTATCTGACTTAATGTGCTGTTTATGTCAAATACATCGTCTTTTATATTCATTTGAGTATTTTCTTTAAGTTTAGTAAGTTCAGATGAGGTGTGATTTAATTCATTGGTTAAAGCCAGTGACTGCTGCACCACAACAGACCTTGAATTTGATGTTTCAGCCTGTTTGGAAAGCTGCTGCCAGTCATCAAAGAACTTGCCTATAAGGCTTGATATACCTGTGTCACTTGGTTCATTTAAAATATTTTCAATCTGGCTTAAGAATTTATCACGTCCTGAATATCTTCCCTGAACTCCTGTTTCAACTCTTGTCTGATAGTCTAAAAAAGTATCTCTTACTCTGTCCACAGAAGTTACTTCAACTCCTGTTCCAAACTGTCCTGGTCCTGCTGCACTGTTAAAGCTTGGTGTACAATATGGTGTGGTTGTCTGCAATGTTACCCTCTGTCTTGAATATCCTTCTGTATTGGCATTGGCCACATTATGTGATGTAACGTCTATAGCCTTCTGCTGGGCAAATAATCCTCTTTTTGCTATTCCAAAGGTATCAAATAATCCTGCCACCTAAATCAACTCCTTTACTATTTTCTTCTTCTGCCATTGGCATTATAGGTTTTTGCACTTCTATCCGGACTTAATATGCTTAGCATCTGGGTGGTAAAACCTAACCTTTGTCTAATAAGCAATTCATTATTGTCCTTTTGAAGAATAAGCTGCTGAAGTAACATCTTAAGATTTCTATAATTTCTATCTAAATCTTCATCCTTGAATTGTTGAATGATGCCGCTTATTTCTCTTCCCTGAGTAAGCTTTCTTCTTTCCATTTCAAGCTCTGCTACAGCCTTATTTTCCTTTTCAATCTTCCCTACAATGGCTTCCATGCCGAAAACATCATTCTTAACTATGCGGCTGTGCTGTTCATCAAGTACTGAAAGAAGTTTATTTAAGGATTCATACTCCTTAACTAAAATTTCGTTAAGCTTCTCTTTCATATATTCCTCCATATTAATTATTATTTTACTTCTTCATAGCCTCCAGCATTTTAGAAGCTATAAGCTTTGCATCCCTGCTATAAGTCCCATTAGAAACCTGATTTTTTAATTCTTCTATTCTCTTGTCATTTGATTCAAATTTATCATCTATGGAATAGCTGCTGAGACTTTTACCCAGTGGTGATATTTCTATGCTGTCACTGCTTTTCTTTGCTGCACTTACTTTATCCTGTTTTCTTATGTCACTGTAAAAATTAATAATTTTATTTGCCCTGACACCATTAATGTTCATTCTAACACTCCCTAAACTTTAACATTTCATTAATTAATTATCGAAACAAAAACTTAGAAGTTTAGAGCTTCTCCAGTTCTAAGTTAAAAGTTTTAAGTTTTAAGTTAATGTTGTTTTGCCCTAAGGGCAAAACTATAATTTAATTTTTCAGCTCTGCTGAAAAATATCCTTCACTCTTAACTCTTAACTCATAACTCATAACTGAAAATAGAAAAAATAAAAACCCGATGGGGTTTTTATTTTTTCTATTTTCCTAAGTTCTTGATTCTCTCTTCATTGCTGACTATACTTGTAATCCTCACTCCAAAGTTTTCATCAATTACAACTACTTCGCCATAAGCTACTTTCTTTCCATTTATTAAAATCTCTACAGGTTCTTCAGCTAATTTATCCAGCTCTATAAGTGATCCTGTACCCATATTTAATATATCCTTAATATTTTTCTTGGATCTTCCAAGTACCACTGACACTTCAAGGGGAACATCCAGTATTAAGTCAATATTATGAGGCACCACTGTGTTAGTTTTAGGGGAGTCACCCAATGGTTCAAAGGATGCCTTCTGCACCTCAATGGGCTTACTTTTAACCTGTGAAGTACTTTCATTGGAGCTAGGAGCAGCAGTGCTTCCAGAATCTGCAGATGCCTTTTCAGGTTCAGCTTTTGGAGCACTTGTATTGCTTTGAGATGCAGGAGCTTCTGGTTCCTTATCAGTTGTTTCTTCTCCCATCATTATTTCAACGATTTTCTTTGCAGTTTTTATTGGCAGGAGCTGCATTATCTCACTGTCTACTAATTCACCAATTTTAAGCTTAAATGAAACCCTTACAACAGGCTCCTCATCACTTATGCCATCTGCCAGGGGAGATGTATAATCATCCCATATCTTTGATTTTGGAGGAGATATATTTACTTCACGTACGAACATTGTAGCCATAGAAGTTGCAGCAGAACCAATCATCTGATTCATTGCCTCAGATACAGCACTTTCCTCTATTTCTGATAATTCCTTCACTTCATGATCCAGGACTCCATTTCCTCCCATCATGAGATTGGCAATTACAGCTGCATCTATTACCTTCATAACTAAGAGATTTTCTCCAACTATTCCGCTGGTATATTGGACTTCCAGGGAAATATTAGGAACCTCAAATCCCTCTTTAACTTTGTTTAATGTGGTTACAGAAACCACAGGAGTTGTTATATTCACCTGCTGATTTATAATTGTAGAAAGTGCTGTGGAAGCAGAGCCCATGGAAATATTACCTATTTCACCAAGCAAATCCTTTTCCACATCAGATAATTCACCATTCTGGTCAGCCTTAGTATTTGGGCTTTTCTTTACATCTTCAGCTGGAACAGCATTATTAGCAGGACCTCCATTTAACAGAGAGTCTATTTCTTCCTGTGAAAGAAACCCATTACTCATAATTTTCCACATCCTTATCTATAATATCTAGTATCTGCACCCCTTTATTTTTACCTATAGTACCAGGTTTAACATAATAATATGGTTCGTCCTCTATCATAAGAGTAATGGCACTATCGATTTTATTGTCCAAGGTAATAACATCACCAATAGAAAGCTTTAAAAAGTCATCTACTGTAATTTGGGTTTCTCCAAGGACAGCTGTTAATTCTACAGGTACAATATTTAACTTTTTCTTTAATTTTTCTCTTGATTCATTTAAAATGCCCTCATCATTTGCCTGGAACCAGTACTGTACCACCAATTTATCAAGTACCTTTTCAATGCTTAAATATGGTATGCATATATTTATAAAGGTACTGTTCTTTCCCATTTCAACAGAAAAGGTTATTAATGCTACAGGTTCATTTGGTGCCAATGTCTGGTTTAACGCAGGGTTGGTTTCAAGCCCTTCTATTTCAGGCTCAACTGGCAGTACATCATCCCAGGCTAATTTTAAATTGCTTATTAACCCTTCATTAACTGTCTTGATTATATTCTTATCTATGTCTGTAAATTCTCTTGGCTTATATGTTCCAACCCCCGTGCCTCCTAAAAGTACATCAATTATCCTAAAAACAAACTGAGGATTTGTTTCAAACAGAATAGATCCATTTAGAGGAGGCATTTTAAATATTGTAAGTATTGTTGGGTTTGGTACTGAATGAATAAATTCCTCATAGGTTATCTGCTGAACAGACTCTATTTTTACTTTTACATTGCTTCTTACCTGTGCAGTTAAATAATTTGAAATTATTCTGGCATAGTTATCATGTATCAGTTCAAGAGTCCTGATATGATCCTTTGAGAATTTCTGCGGACTTCTAAAATCATAAGGTTTTACTTTCTGCTTTTCCTCATCCTTTGGGACTTCATCCGGTGTTAATTCTCCAGAATTTAGGGCAGACAAAAGAGCATCTATTTCACTTTGTGACAATACTTCTGCCATTTAATTCCCTCATTTCACAACTAATTTTAAAACAGCTTGTCTATATTGATTAAAGTAACTATCCTATCCTGAAAGTTTATAACACCCTGGATATAGTCTTTACCGGAATCTTCAGGTTTTTCCAGCAAGTTTTCATCTACATCAATTACTTCATCAACCTGATCTACAGATATACCTATTAATTCTTCATCTCTTTCAACAATAATAATATTTTCTTCAGAGCTATCATTCTTTGGTATATCCAATAGTAAATTAATATCAAGTAAAGATATTACATTTCCCCTAAGATTAATCAATCCCTTAATATAAGATGGCGCCATGGGAACTTTGGTAACCTGTACGCTGTCATTTATGGTTTGTACTCTGTTTGTTTCTATTGCAAACTGTTCATTATTTATCCTAAAAACTACAACCTGCACAAAAAATCACCTCTTATCCCACAACTTTTTTTATAGCTTCTAAAACTCTGTCTGCCTGGAATGGTTTTACAATGAAATCTTTTGCACCTGCTTTTATAGCATCCATAACCATGGATTGCTGTCCCATAGCAGAGCACATTATAATCTTAGCACTTGGATCTATCTGCCTTATTGCCTTTACAGCTTCTATTCCATCCATATCAGGCATGGTTATATCCATTGTAACTACATCAGGATTTTCTTTTTTGAACAATTCTACAGCTTTAATTCCATTGTTGGCTTCTCCAACAACTTCATATCCGTTTTTCTCTAAAATATCCTTTATCATCATTCTCATAAAAGCAGCATCATCAACAATTAATACTTTAGCCATTTTCTTCCCTCCAAAAATAAATTATACGCCTAATGCATTTAGCATTTTTTCAAGCGATCCAGGCATTGGTACATAGTAAAAATGCCCACTGATTTCTAAATTGTTTTGTAAAAATGTGGTTTCAATATCCAATACCATGTCATCGAACTGTCCCGATTCAATAAATGTGGTGGACAGTATTGCACCAAGCATATCATATGTAGCTGCCGGTACAGACGGTGTAATCAATAAATTTGTAAATTTAGATATAGCATTCATATATGAACTGGATATAATATTTCCTATTTCACATATTACTGAATATCCCATATCTGTGATATATTCTTCTTTTTCTCCTGTTAACTGTTTTATAAGATTAAGAGCAACATCTTTTTCAAAAATAAATAAAATATTTCCCGGTGCGTCACCTAATACCCTTACTATTACTCCAACAACTACCTCGTCTCCGCCTATTCGTGAAAATATTTCATCAAAAGGTACTATATTTATTGAAGGTACAGTGATTTCAACTTTTTTGTTAATAAGCTGGGATAATGCTGTGGCAGCATTTCCTGTACCAATGTTTGCAACTTCCTTTATAGCATCTAACTGAAAAGGAGTAAGATTTTTATAGTCCATATACTTATTCCTCCTTAAGATTTAAATAAGCTGACTACACAAGGGATGCAACATCAAGTATTAATGTAACAAGTCCATCGCCTAATATTGTAGCTCCAATGTATTCTTTCAGGCCATGCAGTGTCTTTCCTAATGGTTTTATTACGATTTCTCTTTGTCCAAGTAATGAATCCACTAACAGTCCTATGGTTTTTTCTCCGACCTTTACAATTACAATATATTTTTTACTGCTGTCGTCACTTTCTATACCAAGTCTCTTATTAAGTCTTACAAGGGGAGTAACATTTCCATTGTATATTATAACTTCTCTGTTGTTTGTTTTTTTAATAAGATCATCACTATAATCTATAACTCTGTCAATATATCCTAGTGATATTGCCATGGTTTCCTGTCCCACTTTAACAAGCAATGCCTGAATAATCTGAAGTGTTAAAGGAAGTCTTATTATAAATGAAGATCCCTTTCCTTCTTCACTGATTAAATCAACAGTTCCACCCAGGGCACTGATCTTTGTCTTTACAACATCCATTCCAACACCACGGCCTGAAATGTCTGTTACCTCCTCGTTTGTGCTGAATCCCTGCATAAATATTAGATTTCTTATATCATTGTCATTCATGCCTACAGTGTTTATGCCCATTTTTTCAGCTTTATTCCTTACCTTGTCAACAGGAATTCCATTTCCGTCATCCTCAACTTTTATTACAGCTTTAGTTCCTTCCTGATATGCTGTAAGCTTTATCTTGCCTACAGGGTCTTTTCCTCTTGCTATTCTTTCTTCCTTGGATTCAATACCATGATCAGCTGCATTTCTTATTAAATGTATAAGAGGTTCTCCTATTTCATCTATTACTGTTCTGTCAAGTTCAGTATCAGCACCTTTTACAATAAGCTCCATATCTTTGTTAAGCTCCACAGAAAGATCTCTTACCATTCTTGGAAATCTGTTGAATACTGTATCCAGAGGAAGCATTCTGATTTTCATAACTAAATCCTGAAGATCAGAGGTTGTCCTTGCCACCTGCTCCAGAGTTTCATATAAATCATTTAGTTTATATTTGCTGCTTATCTGCTCAAGTCTTGTTCTGTGAATTACTAATTCCGAAACCATATTCATAAATTTATCAAGCCTTTCAAGGTCGACTCTTACAGACTGATGGTTTTTCTTATGGGGTGTTTCAGAACCCTTAGATTTAGCATTTGGTTTAGCAGCAGGCTTAGCTTTTGTCTGATTTACCTTGCTTGTTTCTGCTTCTTTTTCTTTTATAGCGCTATCTGCCTTTTCAATAGCTTTATTTTTCTGCTGTTTTAAATCCACATTTTCTATTAATACTTCTTCCACTTCAGATATTCTAAGAAGGGTATCTTTAACTTCCTCTATAGGTTTTGTTGTTAAAAGTACCAAATTAATTTCAAATTCGAAATTTTCATTTTCAATATCCTCAGCAGATGGAACAGATTTAATAATTTCTCCTAAATCCTCAAGATTCTTAAATATAAGAAATGCCCTTGCTGATTTCAAAAGTGTATCAGGACTTAAATTAATTTTTATTGAATAAGCATTATAATCTTTTTCCAGTGCCTGCTTAATTACATTTATGTCATATTCATTAAGTACAATGTCGATTTCATCTTTAGTCTCATCTTTATCTTTTGAAGCTGCAGCTTCAGATGAAGCTGAAGCTTTACTGGATTTGTCTTCAGGCTTTTGCCCAGTTATGGATTCAAGTTCTTTAATTATACCATCTATTGGAACCTGTTCATCATTGTCATCTGAAATGTTGTTTACCATTGTCTCTAAAGTATCAAGGCATTTAAAGAGCACAGTTACAACATCTTGTGTTACTGCAAGCTGTCCATCTCTGAATTCTGACAAAACATCTTCCATCTTATGGGTTAGTTCAGCCATAGTATTGAACCCCATAGTAGCTGCCATTCCCTTTATTGTATGTGCCGCCCTGAATATTTCATTTACTTTATCAATATCATCAGGCTGCTGTTCAAGCTGCAATAATGATTCATTCAATGTCTGGAGGTTATCCATTGATTCTTCCAAAAACATTGACATGTATTGTGATGTATCCATTAAACTCCCTGCTACTCAAAATATGGTCAAATGTATCCATACTGAGAAGATTCCTGTTTCATTGTACTCTGCCTTGCCTAAGCTACTACAGTTTGTATAGCACTCCACAGGCGTAAATTCCCGAAATAGCCTTCGGTACACATATAAGCGCTTGTTTAATTAAGCTATCTTATATTCTTTAGCATTAGCTAAATTGATTGAAGCATTTAAATCCCTATCAATAGAAGTATTGCAATTATCACATTTATACACCCTATCTGATAGTTTTAAATCTTTCTTAATCCTGCCGCAGCAACTACAGGTTTTACTACTTGGATAAAATCTATCAACTATTCTTACTTCAATACCATCTTGTTTACTTTTTGAAATAAGTTTAATTCTAAATTCATAAAACTTTTGCTGTGCAACTGCCTTTGCTAAATGTCTATTCTTCATCATTCCTCTTACATTTAAATCTTCTATGGTAATAAAGCGTGGTTTTTGCTTTATTAATTCACTTACTGTTTTATTAATATAATCAGTTCTAATATTTGTAAGTCTTTGATGAAGTTTTTGTACCTTGACTATTTGTTTTTGGATATTCTGACGAGTAGCTTCTCCTTTCTCTTTCTTATTTCTTAATTTCAAGCTTTCATATTTCCTTGAAAGTTTTCTTTGCTCACGTTTTAGTTTCTTTTCTGCTTTTTTAACTGTTTTAGTTTTATTAATATTCTTCTTAGTTATTCCATTACTGCAAATTGCAAAATCTTTGAGTCCCAAATCCACCCCTATTCCTTCAGAACAACGTTTATTATTAATCTTTATATCTTCATCAACTAATACAGAGACATAATATCTATCAGCTTTTTGACTTACTGTTCCACTTGTTATTCTGCCATTAGCTGGTATATAGCTGTATTCTTTGAGCCCAATCCAGCCTAAAGTTGGTATTTTAATTCTATGCCTTTCAATAGTCCAGTCTGTTTCATTGTTTTTAGGAAAGTAGGCTTTAATATCTTGATTTTTCTTTTTCTTGAATTTTGGGAAGCCAGCTTCACCTTTGAAGAACTTCTTAAAAGCTTTTTCTCCATTCATAATGGCCTGTTTAACTGCTTTGGAAGATACTTTTTTAATCCATACTTTATCTTGATTATTAGGTATATACTCATTATTAAGCCACCTTGAAAAATCCATGCCACTTACAAATTTCTTTTCTTTTTCATAAACTTCTTTATTATGAGCGATATAGAAGTTATATATGAACCTGCTTACACCAATTGTCCGACGAATTTTTATTATCTGTTCTTTGGTTGGTTTAATCTCTGTTTTGTATGCTTTTTTCAACTTCTTCATCTTCCTTTATCTCTTTTTTATACTTTCTTAAACCATAAATTCTGCAGTTAAAAACATGAAGTATTGAGATTACAGATGTCATTAACTCATCAATAAGTTTATCCCATTTTTGCGATTATAATTCAATCCACTCCCATAATCTTCAATCACTTCATCTACAATAATTCCTTTTACATTAGCATATTGTTTAAGAAATATAACTTGATTTTTTAAATCATCTTTTTGATTAGAAGTTGAAACTTTTGTATATATAACTACTTTTTTTCAGAAGATGTTATACCAATAAACCTATAAACTATTTTATCTCTCCTTACAATTTCCTATATAAAAAAGTTGCTGCTTTTTCAAATTTGTATTCTTTATAGTTATATATGCTTTCTGTGGCCCCTACAAACAAAAGTCCTCCTGGTTTTAAACTATCGCTGAATTTTTCATATATTTTATCTTTTACATCAGAGTTAAAGTAAATAACCACATTTCTGCATACTATAAGGTCAAAATTCTTTTCATAGCTATCTAAAATAAGATCATGCTTCTTATATGTAACCATATTTTTTATATTATTATTTATAATATACTTATCGCCGCTTTTAGTAAAATATTTATTTAAATCTGCTCCACTTACATTTTTTATTTCTGCTTCAGAATATATACCCTCTTTTGCTTTATTAAGTATTGTGGAATCTATGTCTGTGGCAATAATTTTATGCCTTCCATAGGGGTCAAGCTCATTTAGTATCATTGCTATGGAATATGGTTCAGCACCTGTAGAACAGGCTGCGCTCCATATCTTAAGAGATCTATTATTTTTCAGCAGTTCGTTTTTAATATGTGATTTTAAATCTTTAAATATTTCTGGGTTTCTATAAAATTCTGTAACATTTATTGTTATAAAGTCTAAAAATCTCTGCTTTTGTGCAGCACTGGATTTTAAAAGCTTTATGTATTCCTCCACTGAATTCACACCAACTCTTGACATTAGACTTAATATTCTTCTGTGCAGCTGGTTTGGCTTATAAGCTGATAAATCAATATTATATTCTTTTAAAACCCATTTTTCAAAATATGCCAGATCCATTGATTTTCCTCCTAAATCTTAACTGCATTGATTATTTCTCTGCTTATTTCATCTAATGGAAGGACCTTGTCAACCATACCTGTTTCAAATGCCGCCTTTGGCATACCATAAATGGTGCAGGTGCTTTCATGTTCTGAAACAGTATATCCTCCATTTTTCTTAACTTCTATAGTTCCATTTGCTCCATCCTTACCCATTCCAGTGAGAACTACACTCATTAGATTTTCTTTATATACCTTGGAACTTGAAATAAAAAGCTTGTCCACTGCTGGTCTCACGCCCCATATTGGCGGATCTATATTTAAATGTATTTTTTTATCACTGCCTACCTCCATATGATACCCGCCTGGTGCCATATAAACAACATTTTTTACTATATCATCTTTGTCTTTAGCTTCAACTACAGTTATTTCACTGTTGCTGTTAAGCCTTTCAGCAAATGCTTTGGTAAACCCAACGGGCATATGCTGTACTACAAACACAGGTACTCCCAAATCTTTTGGAAGCAGTGTGATTACTGCATACAGTGCTTTTGGGCCTCCAGTTGATGCTCCAATTACTACAGCATTTATTTTATTATGTGATGTATTCATGTCACTCAAGTGCAATCACTCCATTATAATTCTTTGATGCCAACTCCAACAGTTTTAATTTGAACAATACCATTGGAAGTGTCGAAAATCACTGTTCTTCCTTTGTTACCGCCAACATCTTCTCCAATTAATGGTATGGATAATTTAATTAATGTCTTTTTTACGGATTGGCTGTTTCTGTTTCCTATATCCATAGTCATGCTTTTATCGGTAAAGTTGAACATTGAAGCTCCTCCGGCTATTTTAGCCTTTAGATTGGATTTCATGGCACCAAGTCTGATCATTTTATCTACTAAAATCGGGATTGCCAAATCTGCAAACTTCAGGGGATTGGTAACATTATTAAATTGTGTGCTATCAGGCAGCATAATATGAGCCAACCCGCCAATAGCCTTAAATTTATCATAAATAGCTATTCCAACGCAGGAACCTAGTCCTATGGTAATAAGTTTATCAGGGGACGATACCACATTTGCATCTGCTATTCCTATTTTAAGTTCGTTTACACCCATCATTCTAACCTTCTAAATCAAGTTATTTTCATCCTCTGTTAAAATTGTTCCCAGGTTAAGGAAAATAATAATCTTTTTATCAGTTTTTATTAACCCTTTAAGGTATCTTTTTGAAATACCTGAAACAACATCTGGAGGATCTTCTATATTTTTTGTATTTACATCCTTTACTTCTGATACAACATCTACAATAATACCAAGCTTTTTATCTTCATGTTTTGCAATAATTATCTTTGTATCACTTGTAATTTTGTCTTCCCCTAAATTAAATCTTTTACTTAAAGAAATTATGGGCAGTATATTGTCCTCATAATTTATAACTCCTTCAAGAAAGTTTGGTGAATCAGGTAATTTTGTGGGTTCTTCATAGCCTAGTATTCTTTCCACTTCCATTATGTCTGTGGCATAATATTCACCGTTAATACTGAATATCAATACTTTGATTTCTTTATTATCCATATAAGTGCCTCCTACAATTTAAATTTGTCCACAATGATATCCTCATCCTTGCCCAAATAGGCATGTATTTCTTTGCTTGGTGTGTCCAGCATATACTCTCTGCTGCCTACCACAAATATTGTATTCTGATAAGCAATATCTGCCCATATATGTCCTTTACCTGAAGTACACAGCTTAGTTGTTACTCCCCCAAGACTCCCTACTATTTTACATCTTATTTCATCATTTGATTGTAATACTCCGCCTCTTGCTATGCTTCTTTCTCCTTCAAATATTATTTTCCCATTTCCTTTAATATTGGAAACATATTCACCTTTCCCAAATATATATATATCACCTGATGATTCAAGTGTTGAATCCTGACAGTATGCAATTCTTAAGTTAACAGGAATTGATAAAAAGCTCTTAAACTGATTAATTTTATCCTTAATTATTTTTATAATATCATCAACTTCCCAGTAGTGCTCCATGTTAATTGGTGCCAGGCCTATTAATTTTCCCTTCATCACTTCAAGAAGTTCATCTTTTTGATCTTTCTTTTCCATGGTAATTCCTGCAGCTATTTTCATACATAATCTTGGTATATCCTTAAATTTAGTTTCTATAAGTACCTTTACGATTTCTCCGTCTTTCCTGTCAGCTCCAAGAAGATTAAGTTTTTTAATTTCCTCAGCAACCTTTGATAAACTGGATAATTCCTGTTTTAATGCTTCAAGATTATTAATTAAATTTTGTATTATTATGTTCTCTCCACCTGCTAAAACCTGAGAAGAAATTATACTTCCTTTAATTAATGATTCTCCTTTTGATGTGATTTTTGCCCTTTCCACATTGCCATTTATGGTTATAGCATTTCCTGCATCCACTGTCATGCCATCCATTACATTTCCATAAATCATTATGTCGCCAAGGAATTTAATATTGCCGCTTTTTAAATCCACATCACTTTTAACTTCATGAACAGGATATACATAAAAAGTATTATTTTTAATGCATGGCTTTCCATTTTCATCTGCAATTATGGTATTTGAATCCTTTAATGAGCATCCCGTACCATTTCTTATGTTTATTTTCTTTCCTGCCTTGCACTTAATTATTTTTGATCTTATATCCTTTCCATTCCTGCCTTCCTTGCCCGGGGTTTTTACAGCTAGTATATCTCCTTTTACTACAGAGTCAATTGAACCAATGCTTTTAAAATCCACTTTGCCGAATTTATCCTCATCAGGCACCATGTTCTCATCATCCTGTTTAAACTTTATGTCTAATATATCATCCTGCTCATCCTCAGGTTTTTCACCTTTAGCAACAAGCAGGCTTTTATTTTCCTCACCATTTACTAAATCTTTAATATTTTCATCCAGTATTCCATATGTAATTTTTTGTTTTGCAAGTTCTTTTTTTACTTCATCTATGGTAAATTTTTCGGGAAATACACTTTGTGCTGATTCACACTTTATTTCAATTGTATTGCTTTCATCTGTATCCACTAATTTATATATATTTTGAGGCTTGTATTTAATAGATGCATAAGCTTCCATTGCATCTTTGGATACATTTATGTCCATAATCCTCTGAGCCTCATCCTCAGGCATAATAACCTGAATTTTACTTTCCTCAAATACTTCTTTTCTGGTATTTATTTCTTCTTCATCAACAATTACCTTTACATTCATGGCTGAGAAAATTGCTGCAGCATGTCCTTGTTCTTTAGGGTTTTTAACTATTATTCTGCCATCAGTTATTTTAACTTTGCCATTGTTTTCATCACTTTTATCTGGCTTTTGTTCTTCTTTTGATTTATCATTTTCATTTATGTTAACTTTTATAGAAGCACTTTTAAAAAGAAAACCCTTTTTTTCTTCAATTAATGAATAATCTAGTTGATCCTTGGGAATATTTAATACTTCACATGCCTCATTTATACATTCTTCAACAGATTTTCCCTTAAAAATCTTTTCCATGTTAATCCCCCTTAGATAATCCATACATTGGTCATTGGTTTATATGCATTTTTCTTATTTATCGTCATTTTTTTCTATAACTTTATAATAATATAAAATATGTTAAAACTCAAATCATCTGGTAATCCTTATTAAAGCTGCTTCCATAACTTATTTATTATTTTTAAATTCCTCAATATCCATTGTTACTTCCTGGTCATAAGCATTCATTAAATTTTTAACCACAGCATTTTTGCTTGAATTATAATCTATATTATCCACTTTATTAATAGGTAATACCTTTGGAGATGTTCCTGATATAAATAAAGCATCAAAATCAGCTATGTCTTTATAATTTATTTCTTTTTCAATTACTTCATAGGAAAGTTTTTTGCACAAGTGAATTATTACATCCCTTCTTGTTCCTGGAAGTACTGCTTTTAAGGGAGCTGTATACACCTTATTTCCCTTAATCAAAAATATGTTAGATCTGCTTCCCTCTGTTATAAAGCCTTGATTATCCACTAATATAGCTTCATATGCAGATGATTCCTTAATCTTTATATCCACATTATGCCTAAAATCCATATTTATAACCTTAGCATTGGGATTATTTCTTTCACCATGATATAGTATGGTTTTAACCCCTTCTTCATAACTTTTTTTATCTGGATAATTATGCTTAATATAATAGCATAAGAAATTTAGCTCACCATTATAATAATTAAAAATAAGTTTTATATTTCCAATATCTTCACCATTTACTTCAATAAGCTTAAAAATGCAGCTTTTAATCTGCTCCTCATTAAGCCATAATTTTAAATCAGTTACCCTGGCTGAATTTTTCAGTCTTTTCATATGTCTCTTTAAAAATAATGGATAGCCGTCAATTATTCTTATAACTTCATAAAGCGACTTTCCTCTTGTAATAATATTATCATCGAAATATACATCTTCTTTTACTTCACCATTTAAAATAAAATATTTTCTAAAATTTTCACTCATATTATTTCACTTTCCTTTATCTCCATTTTAAAACTTCCACATTATTATACTTCTTTTTTGAATTTATTAAATAAGGATGGCCTACTAATTTGAATAAAGGCAGATCAGACATAGAATCTGAAAACATATAGGAGTCCTTAAAATTCACTTCTATATTTTCTTTTTTAAGTACCTGATTAAGTCTTTTTACCTTTTCTTCACCTTTGCAATTCTCACCTTCCATAACAGAGCCATGAATGCCATTGGTGATTTTGAATCTGGTGCCTATTACTTTATCAACTTCTTTTATATTGTAAAGCTCGCTTAAATAAAACTCAGCAGATGCTGAAATAAGATATATTTTATATCCTTCACCTTTAAGCTTTTTCATTGTGTCAATGGCATCCTTATAAAAAATCTTACTTAATCTTTTTTCATAAAATTCTTTAACTATTGACTTCATATCATCTTCTTTAATACCATCTATAAATGAAATAAATTTCTGCTTTGCTTTTCCTGCATCGTAAATTTTTAAAAAATACAAAATACCTGCAAAAGCGCTTTTAGGCAGATATCTTATTAACTTTATATCCTTTTTGACCATAAAAGTATAGAACTCCATTAGTGTCTCTCTTTTGGTAATAGTATAGTCCACATCAAATATTGCAAGTTTCTCCATATCTTCACCTTCTCCAGTCTTCTCCAGTCTTCTCCAGTTTTGAGTTAAAAGTTTTAAGTTTTGAATTAATGTTGTTTTGCCTTTTGGGCAAAACTATAATTTAATTTTTCTAGCTTTGCTGAAAAATCTTTCTATATGGAAAAAAGCCGATGCGTTAGCAGCGGCTTTTTAATGTTATTCTTCACTTTCTAATAGTGATTCGTAGTGCTTTGATACTTCTTCAAACTCAGCATCATCAGGAACTACCAATTCTCCTGCATCGCCTTCGCCTACTACCTTAAAGAGATATACCTCTCCATTTGGGTGCTGAACTAAAGCGTATTCACTGTCTTTATATTCAAATCCGTCAACGACCTCACATTGAACTAGGTTACCATTTTCATCTTCTAATTCAACAGTTAGAGCATCACCTTCGCCGCAGTCACAGCCACAGCCGCAGTTTTCATGTTCATCATGATCATGTCCGCATCCACATTCATGTTCATCGTGATCATGTCCACAGCCGCAGTCATGTAATTTTTCATTATCCATATTATTTCCTTGGCTCATCCAATTAAGCCAAAGTTCACCTCCTTTAATTGTCATGTTATCATTGTACCCTTAAATTGCAAATAATAAAAGAGAAAGTTTAAAAAAAGTTAAAAAGACTTTTTTAACTTTTTTAAAGAATAAAGATTAAAGATTAAAGAACAAATATTGAGGATTTTCTGCTTGGGCAGAAAATCTACTAATTTAATAAGATTGTCGGTAATAAATAGTTTTTTGTTTTTAAACTGATATATGGTTTAAATATAGTGGCTGCAGCTTCTACCGAAGCTTTATAGAATAATTTTAAGTCTGTTAAAGTGCTTCTGTATTTTAGGATGCTCCGAACTTTAAATGGCTTACAATTTAATGTAAAATACAATTTTGAATATTTGCCTTTGATAAAGCAGGTATCAATGCCTCCGGCAATTTATTTGCGTCCCATTTATTCTTTAATCTTTAGTTTCAAGGTTTGTTCTTTATCTATTTATTACATTTCAAATATATGGTAATATATTATTATACAAGAAATGATTGGAGTGAAAATAATTGAAATATATATATGACGGATTTTTTAACTCTATGCTGGTAGTTTTAGTAACATTGCCTGTTATAACACTGATTATATCTGCCATATTATCTTTATTTATAAAAAAGCGAATATTTATTTTAAGTTTTATTTTTATAGTATATATTATTTTAACTTTTACTATATTTAATTCCTCTTTTTTAGTTTGGGTTCCTGTATATATAATAATTGCTTATATAGGAACATTATTTGGAGATTCAATACGTTTTTTCAAAAATAAATAAAGAAAAGTCATATTAATCTTTAGTTTCAAGTGTTCATTTTTAATAGGGTTGTTGGTAATCTATAGTTTTTTGTTTTTATACGATATATGATTTAAGTATAATGACTACATCTTCTACCGAAGCTTTATACAATAATTTTAAGTCTGTTAAAATGCTCTTGTATTTTTGGATGCTACGAAATTTAAAAGATTTCTAATTTAATGTACAATGCAATTACCAACATTTGCTTCTGGAAAGGCAAATTTCAATGCCTACGGCAACCCATTTATTCTTTAGTTTTCGGGTTCTTCGAAATTTTGGCAACCTCCGGTTTGCGAGCTTTCAGCTCTTTCTTTAGGTCCAAAAACCATGTACTCTATTACATTTATTCATTGATATTTAAGTTTTGCATTAGCAAAACCCTATTATAAGATTTTCTGCCCTAGCAGAAAATCATCCTTATTTGTTCTTTGTTCTTTAATCTTTAATCTTTATATAAATAAAAAGGAAGAGTTTTCACTCTTCCTTTTTATTTATATCTCTGCAAGCTTTTTGTAGTTTGCTAATCTTTCCATTGCATCTTTTTCTGTCTTCTCATATAAAGCATCTGCTGCTTCTGGAAATGATTTTGATAATGAAGCATATCTTACTTCGCCCATTAAGAATTCTCTGAAGCTTGTTGTTGGCTCTTTAGAATCTAATGAGAATGGGTTCTTTCCAGCTTCTTTAAGAGCAGGGTTGAATCTGTACATTGCCCAGTATCCGCAATCAACAGCTTTCTTCTCTTCTAACTGGCTGCATCCCATACCAGCTTTTAAACCATGATTAATACATGGAGCATAAGCTATGATAAGTGATGGTCCCTTGTATGCTTCAGCCTCAGCTATAGCTTTTAATGTCTGGTTCTTATCAGCACCCATAGCTATTTGTGCTACATAAACATAGCCATAGCTCATAGCCATCATTCCAAGATCCTTCTTCTTTGTTCTCTTACCTGAAGCTGCGAATTTAGCTATTGCAGCTGTAGGTGTTGATTTTGAAGATTGTCCACCAGTATTTGAGTAAACTTCTGTATCGAATACCAATACATTTACATCTTCTCCACTAGCAAGAACGTGATCTAAGCCGCCGTATCCAATATCATAAGCCCAGCCGTCTCCACCGAATATCCAGTGAGATCTTTTAACAAGGTAGTCTTTATCATTTAATATTGCAGCAACTTTTGCATTGTTTTTTTCTTTTTCAAGTAATGCTATTAACTTATCAGCTCTGTCTCTTGTTCCGTCTCCGTTTTCAATATTTTCTATCCAGTCTTCAAGAGCAGCTTTAAGTTCAGCGCTTACTCCGCTTTCAATAGCTTCTTTAGCTGCTATAGCTAATCTGTCTCTTGTCTGCTTAACTCCTAAGTACATTCCAAGACCAAACTCTGCGTTGTCTTCGAATAATGAGTTAGCCCAAGATGGACCATGTCCACGATGGTTTACTGTATAAGGCATTGAAGGTGCACTTCCGCCCCAGATTGATGAACATCCTGTTGCATTAGCTACCATCATTCTGTCGCCAAATAATTGAGTTGTAAGTTTAGCATATGGAGTTTCTCCACAGCCTGCACAAGCACCTGAGAACTCAAGAAGAGGCTGTTCAAACTGGCTTCCCTTTACGGAATTCTTCTTCATTGGGTTAGCTTTTGGTGATACATTCATAGCATAATCCCAAACTTCAGTCTGATTCATCTGTGAATCTATAGGTTTCATAATTAATGCTTTTTCTTTTGCAGGACAAACCTGAGCACAGTTACCGCATCCTGTACAATCAAGCGGGCTTATAGCTATTGTAAAGTTTAATCCCTTAGCTCCCATTGCAGGTCTATGCTTTAATTCAGCTGGTGCGTTTTTAACTTCTTCATCAGTAGTTAATATAGGTCTTATTACAGCATGAGGACATACATATGAACACTGGTTACATTGTATGCACTTATCTGTCTGCCATTCTGGAACGTTTATAGCAATTCCTCTTTTTTCATAAGCAGCTGTTCCTGCTGGGAATGTACCATCTTCCATTCCAACGAATGCACTTACCGGAAGCTTGTCTCCATCTTGTCTGTTCATTGGTTCAAGTACGTTTTTAATGAATGCTGGAACTTCTTTAGCATTAGATGCTTCATCTTTAGCATTCTTCCATGATGCTGGAACTTGTATTTTAACTATTGATTCAACACCTTTATCTATAGCAGCATTGTTCATATCAACAACTTTTTGTCCTTTTTTGCCATATGATGTTACAACTGCTTCTTTTAGATATTTTATAGCATCTTCTACTGGAATAACGTTAGAAATCTTGAAGAATGCAGATTGCATTATCATGTTGATTCTTCCGCCAAGACCAATTCCCTGAGCTATTTTAACAGCGTTTAATGTGTAAAATTCAATATCATTTTCAGCAATATATCTCTTATATGAAGCTGGTAATTTTTCTTCTACTTCTTCTGGTGACCAGATTGTATTTAATAAGAATTTACCATTCTTCTTTAATCCTTCTAATACATTGTATTTATATACATATGATTGATTATGGCAGGCAACGAAATCAGCCTTATTTATTAAATATGGGGATTTTATTGGCTTCTTACCAAACCTTAAATGAGAAACAGTTATTCCGCCTGATTTCTTTGAATCATATGCGAAATATCCCTGAGCATACATGTCTGTATGGTCTCCAATGATTTTAATAGCACTCTTGTTTGCTCCAACAGTACCATCTGATCCAAGGCCCCAGAACTTACATGCTTTTGTTCCTTCTGGTGTAGTGTCAAGATCTTCTTTTCTAACTTCAAGTGATGTATTTGTAACATCATCAACTATTCCAATTGTAAATCCATTCTTTGGATTTTCTTTAGCTAAGTTATCAAATACTGCAACAATGTGTGTTGGAATAGTATCTTTTGAACCTAGTCCATATCTTCCGCCTACTATTACTGGCTGGAACTCTTTTCCGTAGAATGCATTTTTAACATCTAAGTATAATGGTTCTCCAATGCTTCCTGGTTCCTTTGTTCTATCAAGTACAGCTATTTTCTTAACTGTCTTTGGTATATATTTGAAGAAATGCTCTAATGAGAATGGTCTATATAAATGAACTTTTAATAAACCAACTTTTTCTCCCTTTGAATTTAAATAATCAATAGTTTCTTCAGCTAAATCACAAACTGAACCCATTGCAATTATTATTCTGTCAGCATCTTCTGCTCCATAGTAATTGAATAGGTGATATTCTCTTCCAGTTATTTTTGAGATTTCTCCTAAATATCCTTCAACTATATCAGGAAGTTCATTATAGTATTTGTTTGATACTTCTCTTTCCTGGAAATAGATATCTGGGTTTTGAGCAGTACCTCTTGTTACTGGATGATCTGGATTTAATGCTGATCTTCTGAATTTATTTACAGCATCCATATCAACTAATTTAGCTAAATCAGCATAGTCAATAACTTCAACTTTTTGTATTTCATGGGATGTTCTGAAACCATCAAAGAAGTTTATAAATGGAACTTTTCCCTTTATAGCTGATAAATGTGCTACAGCTGATAAGTCCATAACTTCCTGAACACTGCTTTCTGCAAATAAAGCACAGCCTGTCTGTCTTGCAGCCATAACGTCCTGATGATCTCCAAATATATTTAATGAATTTGTTGCTAATGCTCTTGCACTAACATGGAAAACTCCAGGTAATAATTCTCCAGCAATTTTATACATGTTAGGTATCATTAATAATAAACCTTGTGATGCTGTATATGTAGTAGTTAATGCTCCAGCCTGTAATGAGCCGTGAACTGCACCAGCAGCACCTGCTTCTGACTGCATTTCCATTACCTTAACCTGCTGCCCAAAAAGATTTTTCTTTCCCTGAGCTACCCACTCATCTACATGCTCTGCCATAGGTGAAGATGGAGTTATAGGATAGATTGCTGCTACATCAGTAAATGCATAAGAAACGTAAGCTGCAGCTGTATTTCCATCCATAGTTTTCATTTTTACCATGAAAATACCTTCTTTCTTCTATAATTTAATTAGATTTGTAATATTATAACTTTTTATACACAAAGCATGCATAATAACCTTTACCGCTTTATGAGTAAAAAGTTATCTTATATGCTTGTAAACTTTTTATCATACTACTTAACTATACACTAAAAAAAGATTTTTGCAAAATAAGATTTTATTTTCAATTTCAAGTTATTTACGATTAATAGCAGATATCTTTCTACTGCATGATATTTCTTAGTTTTATGGGCAGAATCTCCTTCTTAAAATTAATAGTTATTACACAATTTTCTAATAATTTTCTTCATTATTACTTAAAAATTAACACTACTAAAATGCAGCTTTTAGCAGTGTTAATTATAAACTATTAAATTCCCTATAAATCTTTGTTAAAATTTAATTTATATTTCTGCAAGTTTCTTTCCGAGTTCTTTTGCCTTTTGAATTTCTTCATTACTTGGGCTTTCTTTAACTATGAGTTTATCTATAACCTTAAATTCATACTCAGTCATTACCTTTTCCCATTTCTTTGCAAACTCACCATTATCCCAGCCAAAGGATCCGAAAAGTACTACAGGTTTATTATTAATAGGAAGCAGTTTAAATTTATCTATAAATGGTTTCATTTCTTCCTGCTCTATTTTGTTATTATCCATTGAAGGACTTCCAAAGGCAACTGCATCAGAGTTAATAACATCTTCAGTTTTTGCTTCTGATACAAGCTTAATTGTTACATTAGCTCCAGCTTCCTCTGCTCCTTTTTTTATGCTGTCAGCCAGCACTTCAACATTTCCACCGTTACTCCAGTATATAATCGTTACTTTTTTCATATTAAATCTCCTCCCTATTTACTTAATGATAATCATTCTTATTTAATAAAATAATTATACTATATAATGGAATTTATTTCAACAGTTGCAGCTAAAAGTTAACAACTAGTCCATATAGATATTTATTTTCAATTTAAAGAATACTGCTGAATAATTTTTATGATATTTTCAACTCCACTGCCTATTTTGCTGTTTTTCATATTTTTAATGTAATCTTCCTTATCCTTATAAAGTTTGTTAAGCATTTCAACTAATATTTTCCCATTTATATGCTCTTCCTCAATAACCATGCTGTATCCGCTTTTTTCAAAAGATCTTGCATTTAATATCTGATCCCCCCTGCTGGATTTTCTGGATAGAGGAATTAACAAGTTTGGTTTATTTAAATACAATAGCTCAAATATTACATTTGCACCAGCTCTTGAAATAACTACATCTGCAGCATTCATAATATGAGGAAGTTCCTCTGAAACAAATTCAAACTGCTTATATCCCTTTACATTTAATAATTTATTATCTATATTCCCTTTTCCGCATATATGTATTATATTATAATCTTTTAATAGTATTTCAAGCTGCTCTCTTATGGTTTCATTAATGAATTTTGACCCCAGGCTTCCTCCTATTATAAGGAGTACAGGTTTATTATTCTCAAATCCGCATATTTTAAGTCCTAATAATCTGCTTCCCTGTTTTATTTCTTTTCGTATTGGTGTACCTGTTAAAACAGCTTTGCCTCCGCCAATATGATTAATGGATTCAGGAAATGTTACACAAACCTTTGTACAGTATGGTATACATATTTTATTTGCAAGCCCTGGAGTAATATCTGATTCATGTGCTATTACGGGCACCTTATTTAAATATGCTCCTATAACCACAGGTACTGATACAAATCCCCCTTTTGAAAACACAATGGAAGGTTTTTCTTTTTTTATAATTTTCTTTGCCTGCCATATTCCCTTTAGCACCTTAAATGGATCTGTAAAATTTTTTAAATCAAAGTACCTTCTCAGTTTTCCGCTGCTGATTATATGATATTTTATATTTTCGTTTTCAATTATTTTTCTTTCTATGCCATCTGAGGTTCCTATGTATTGTATATCATATCCTAATCCTTTTAGTTCTGGAACTAATGCTAAATTTGGAGTAACATGTCCAGCTGAACCTCCGCCAGTGAGAATTATTTTTTTCAAGAAAAAACACCCTTTCTTCAGTTGAAAGTCAATTCTTCAGTTGAAAGTCAATTCTTCAGTTGAAAGTTTAGAGTTTTAAGTTTTAAGTTAATGTGGTTTTGCCACGGGCAAAACTTTTAATTTAATTTTTCAGCTTTACTGAAAAATATCATTTACTTTTAACTTTTAACTCTTAACTCTTAACTGATTTAAGCTCTTAACTGATTTACTTTGAAATCTATATGATTTAATTTTACCTCTTTATTTTATAGTTGACAAACAGTTTCTTCAGTTGAAAATTTAGAGTTAAAAGTTTTAAGTCAATTCTTCAGTTGAAAGTTTTAAGTTTAAAGTTTTAAGTTAATGATGTTTTGCCACAGGCAAAACTTTTAATTTAATTTTTCAGCTTTGCTGAAAAATATCATTAACTCTTAACTTTTAACTCTTAGCTCTTAACTGATTTAAGCTCTATGGCTCTTTTAAATAATAATGTTGATGTGAATAGGACAATCTTAATCAACACTATTGAATAAAAGAGCCATATACCTAAAGCAGGAAAGATTAAAGAACAAAGAATAAATCTTGAAATTTTTTGAAAAACATGTCCATATTGCTAAAGCATGTACAAAGTTACTCATATACCTTCAATCCACTATTATATATATCTCAATAGTGGTTAAGATAATAACACAAAACCAAAAGGAGGTAAGAAATATGGCAAACAGAAGTAATAGAAAATTAGTACCAGATGCAAAGAAAGGTTTAGATCAATTTAAAATGGAGACAGCTAGATCATTAAACGTTCCATTAACTGATGGTTACAATGGAGACCTTACTTCAAGAGAAAATGGTTCAGTTGGTGGCGAAATGGTTAAGAAAATGGTTGAGCAGTATGAAAGACAAATAACTTCAAAATAGTTTATATTGCTAGATTTTAAAAATCAGGGGGCTGTCGCATTAGCATAAAAAAATATGCTAACGCGGCAGCATTTTTTTTGTGTTTTATAGAAAATTTAATGATATTTTAGTCCCCAATGAGCTTGATAATTAAAAAAAGACGCACTTTAATAAGCCTTTCATATTAAGGCTTTTTTTGATTTGCAGAGTTTTTAAAATTTTAAAGTTTGATAATTATGCACCTTTTTTAAGTGGAAAAAGATGTGTTTCAGTTCTATCTAACTGAATTTTATTATGTAGCTTATTTATATTATGTGCCATTGCTAACAAAATACTTTCTGCCAAAACATTCTTTTTACCTTTGCATAGATATCTACGAAATCCCATATCCTGTTTTATCTCTCCAAAAGAGCCTTCGGCTTGAATACTTCGATTCATTCTCAACTCGCAACCATCATCACTTATAATTCTTTCAAGATCCTCTTTGCGAAGCATGTTGAATAGTTTTGAAGTCTCAAGATTTTTAACCCTTTCTTCTAATGGCGTTTTACAGTTATGTCCTCTTATGCATTTACTCTTGTAAACACAGTTACTGCAGTCCTCACAAGTATAGATTGTTTTTTCACTTATATAGCCAGTCTTACTTTTCCTTTTTACTATTTTATTTACTGTTAGTTTCTTATTATTTTTGCAAGTATAATAATCGCCCAATTCAGTATAATCCATGTTTTCTATTCTGCTTATATCATGTTTATATTTTCTTGTTTTTGATATTTCATAATTTGCTGGTTTAATATATGATAGCTGTCCATTTTCTTTGATATAAAGATAATTTTCTTCACTCTCGTAACCTGAATCCGCATCAATTTTAAAATACTTAAAGTACAAGGAATTCTCCATGCTTTTTATAAATGGAATCAATGTTGTTGTGTCCCCAGGCTTATCGCAAACAGTAACCCATACTATATATTGGGAATCTACTCCATTCTGAACATTGTAACCTGGTTTTAACTGACCATTTTTCATAGCATCCTCTTTCATCCTCATAAAGGTTGCATCTTTATCTGTCTTGGAATAGCTATTACGTTTACCGCAGGTATGGATTTTCTGTGTATATTCTTTTAACTTTCTAAGGTATTCCTCAAGTTTTTCAATAGAACGTTGAATAGGAGTTTTCCTTTTACCACATCCATGTACAAATTCAATATTTTCTTCCTTTTTCAAGGCGTAAAGCTTTTTGCGTAGCTTTTTTACATGTTTCATTTTTACTTTGTTTTCGTATACAAGCTTTATTCCATACAATTTCTCACATTCGGCTACAAAATCAGCTAATTTAGAAAGTAATCTCTCCAGGTTTTTTGAAACTGCTTTTTTCCAGACGAAAGTATACTTGTTAGCACATGCCTCTATCTTTGTACCATCAATAAATATAGTATCTCCTGATATTTCTCCAATCTCATAAAGAAAATTTGACATTTCAGCCATTATTGTTTCTGAGCACGGGGCAAAATGAATACTACGAAATCTTGCAAAAGTAGAATGATCTGGTGCTGGTGAGCCTTCTAAAAGGTACATGAAATTTACATCTCTTTTGCAGGATAGCTCCATTGCTCTTGATGAATAATTATGATTCATATAGGAGTAAAGTACAATCTTCAGCATCTGACGTGGCGTAGCCTGATTTTCCCTTATTCGGGAATAAGTCGAATATAAATCTGTTAAATCCATCTCCTCTACAAATTGACTTAGCAAACGCACTGAATCATTATTGGGAATCATGTACTCAATATTTAATGGAAGTTTTAATTGATAATTTCCACGATATAAAGTATAATTTTTGTGTGAATTAATGTATTTTCTCATATGTTAATTTTACTATAAATCTTTCACTCTTTCGAGTGGAAGATTTATTTTTATGTAAAAAAGCTGCCGCACCAATTATTTTAGTGCAACAGCCCCCTCTTTAATTGATATCAGAGAATTCTATGTTTAATTTATCATTCATATCTTCATTTATAATAACATGGGAATTTATACTTTCAAAAGTAGAAGCTTCTTTTTTAAATTTCACAATGAATTCTGAGCCTTTCTGAGGTTCACTGTGTACCTCAATATTTCCACCCATAAGATGAACAATTTTTTTAACAAGAGCAAGTCCAAGTCCAGTTCCTTCAGCCCTTCTTGATAGTGAACTGTTTACCTGAGCAAATCTGTCAAAGATAAAGTCAATTTTGTCCTTAGGAATTCCTACTCCCTGATCTTTAACAATCAAATAAAAATATTCCTTTTTTATATTAAGTGTTACTAATATTTCCTTACCTTCAGGGGTAAATTTTATTGCATTGGATAAAAGATTTAAAAGAATTTTTTCATATTTATCCTTATCCAGTAATACACTGCATTCTTCTTCATTAGTATCAAATATAAGACTTATATTTTTATTTTCAGCATAAAGATTTGCAGAATTAACAATACTTTCACTATGATTAACTATATCAAATTCTGTGTTGTTTAAGCTTAAGAATCCTGCCTCAGCCTTAGATATATCAAGTATATTATTAATCAGCTTTAAAAGTCTGCTGCAATTCTGACTTATTCTCCCAAGGGTTTTATTAATATTTTCAGTTATTTCATCATTATATATATCATATGCCAGCTGAAGTGAAGAATAAATAATTGTAAGTGGAGTCCTTAATTCATGAGAAATTACAGTAAAAAATTCATCTTTCATTTTATTTAATTTTTCAAGTTCCATATTATGATTTATTTCTTCTGTTATATCTGATCCATGAATATGAATCCTAACCTTGTCTTCATTATACACATATGGTATAAAACTAAGCTTATAATATCTTTTATTTCCATTGCTGTCTTTAATTAAGCAAGGAGAGTAAGTAATACTTTTTTTATCATGTCCAACAGACTTAACTATATTATACAGGTAATTATTTTCGCAGCCGGGCAGAATTTCTCTAAGTCCATTGCCTAAAATATCATCTATTTTAAATTGATATGGATAGCGGTTAAATAATTCATCATACTTTTTATTTATGAGTTTAAATTTCATATCAGGATAATCTATTACAACCAGTGGTATGTCAAGGGTATTTACCACATTTTTAATAAATCCCGACTGTTCTTCAGAATTAATCTGATGCATTTTATTTTCAGTTACATCCTTTAATGTATATATAGTGTATGTTAATTTATCATTGTTGTATATTGGATTACTGTTTATTTCTATGTATTTTATCATGCTGCTGTGCCTTGATATAAATTTTAAAACCATATTTCTAACTGGTAAATTATCCTTAAAGAAATAATTGTACAGCCTTCTTACACTTATTTGGTTGTCCTCATTTGTAATTATATATTTTCTTGTTAGATTCCTGATATCAATTAAATCTATAAGCTTAATATCCAGTATTTTATTTACAGACTGATTGCATAGACTTATCTTTCCATTAGAATCTAATACAATTATTCCCTCGGAAATATTATTCATAACATCTTTGAGATGCATTAAATGTTCTTTCTCTCTATTTCTTAAAATTTCAATTATGTCGCATTTTGTCTTTAATTCTGTAGATATACTTAAAAATTTCTCTCTTTCGCCCTTTATTTTTTCAGCAAAATTATATTCATTGGTAATGTCATAAATGTATAATTGTATATCATCATCCACTGAGTTTATTACCATAGCATAAAAAGAATTATTATACAGTATGCTGTTTATGCGTACACTTTTTTTATTATTATGGCAATATCTTATTTTATTCATTAAACTTTCGGGAAAATTAAGGCATTCTACACTGGAATATAAATTATTATCATTAATATAACATAAGGCTTTGCTGTTTATATAATTTATTACAAAATTCTTCCCTTTTAACAGCACAAAGCCAAAGGGTAATGTTTCATAAAAATCAATCATTTCATAGCCTTCCTCCAAATATATTTAATTTAGATATTCTATAATGAGCAGGCATTTCCTGCTTTATTTTAGGAAAGTATTAAATTTTCGTTTGACATTTTCTGCAATTTATCTCATACTATTAATTATAATTTGAATTGTTTTATTTCCATTCCATTCATTTATACTTGGATAAAAAATCAAATCCACAGCTGCCTGAGAAGATCCATCATATAATCCATTTAGACATTCTTCGTCATATTTAGTCTTAATTAATTCCTCAAAAGTTTCCACTCCATTAAACCATATGCCATCCATGGTTCTAGGAGTATTTTTTAAATTAAGCTTTAATTTTAACACATTATTTTCCTGTCCTAAAATAATAGCTTTTCTTATTCTCACATTTTTAATTGCAAACACAGGCTTATTGTTCCCAGTTCCAAAGGGTTCTAGTATCTGTAAGCTTTCAATGAGATTGAAATCCACTTTTTCAATAGGCAGTGACATATCTATTATTATTTTTTTTAATAAATCATCTGATGTAAGACAACAGTTAGAATTCAATTGTTTCCTCAGAATATCCACATTTTCAGGTAATAGTGTTACTCCTGCTGCCATTGGATGCCCTCCAAATCTTAAAAACAGTTTTTTACACTTTGATAACTCCTCAAAAATGTTATAGCCTTCTATACTCCTTGCTGAGCCCTTAACAATGTCCTTTGCATTAGTTAAAACAATTGTGGGTTTATTATATCGTTCTTTTATCCTGCCAGCTATTATTCCTGCTAAACTTTCATGGATATTTTCTAAATATACTACAAGGACTTTGTCATTTTTTATGCCTGAATTTTCTATTATACTTACTGCTCTTTCTGTTCCTTCTAAAGTCATGGCTTTTCTGCTATTATTTAATTCAACTATTTTCACTGCCATTTTTTGTGCAGTTTTTAAATCCTTTTCCATTAACAATTTTAATCCCATTTTAGCGGTTTCAAGTCTGCCTGTGGCATTCAAACATGGTCCTATGACGAAACCCAGATGATATGCAGTTATTTTTTTACCTGAAAGACCTGAAGCTTCAATTAAACTCTTTAATCCTATATTTGTTGTTTTATTGATCATTTCAAGACCATTTTTAACAAAAACTCTGTTTTCATCAGTTAAATCCACTACATCGCATACTGTTGCAATAGCTACAAATTCCATTAATTCATAGCAGTATTTCTTATCAATATTAAATTCTTCATATAATGATTCTATTAATTTATAGGCTACCCCTGCACCACACAGCTTTTTAAATTTATAATGGCAGTCCTTCTGCTTTGGATTTAATATAGCATATGCCTTAGGCATTACAGTTTTTTTATTGCCATTTTCATCTTCAATATAAGGGATATCATGGTGATCTGTTATTATAATATTTATGCCAAGCTCATTAGCGTAGTCTACCTCATCAATAGCTGCAATTCCATTATCACAGGTTAATATTGTATCAACTCCATCATCATAAGCTTCTTTTATTATTCTTCTGTTAATGCCATATCCATCATTTATTCTATCTGGTATTTCATAATCCACATGAGCCCCTAGCTTTTTTAAACCAGTTAATAACACAAATACGCTTATTATTCCATCTACATCAAAATCTGAAGAAATCCTGATTTTTTTCCCTGATTTTATTTTTTCTTTTAAAATTGCCTTAACTTTAGTCATATCCTTCATATCATCAGCATTATGAAGCTTATCAAAAGTTGGCTCTAAGTAACTCTTTATCATTTCATCATCTTTTATATCCCTGTTTGCTATTATTTTGCAAAGCATTGGATTTATATTATATTTTTCATACATTCTTTCAAAATCGATTTTCCTATTTCTTAACAGCCATTTCTCCACTGTCCTGCCTCCTGTCCAATTTTATGGAGTAACTATCTGCACTGTTGGTTCATTAAGCACCTTGTTAATTACCTTCCATATTTGTTCCCAATCTATATCATCATTATTTTTTACCTGTGTATATACATTTTCAGCATTTCCATACATTAATTCATTGCAAACTAAATCCTTGCTTAACTGAACTCCATTTTCCAGTCTTAATGCCATTCTAAGCTGCATATTCTTATATAAATCTGAAATAATTCCATTATTAAATGTATATGCGGAACTTTTAATGGTCTCAATGGTTTCATTTATTATATTAATAGATTTATTTACATTTTCCTTTGAAGTTCCTAAATATATATTAAACATATCTATTCCCCTGTCGCTGTTAACTTTGCTGTAAACATCATATGCAAGGCCATTTTTAGTTCTTATCTCATCATATAATATGCTGTTTGTTCCCTGCCCAAAATAGTTATTAAATAGATTTAATGCTTTTATTTCTTTTTCATCTAAATCATGAATATCAAAAGTATATACTATTTTAGCTCCATTAGCTCCTTTATTTTTTTCAGTAAATATACCTGCAATATTTTTTTCATATACAACTTTATTAATTTCTTTAAAGATGTTCTGCCATGATCCAAAATAGCAGTCTGCTGCTTTTACAACTTCATTAAATGTCAGAGAAGAAACAACTCCTATTATACAATTATCAGGGGAATAAAATTTCCTATAGAAACTTGCAACATCATCTAATTTAATAGATTTTATACTTTCTTCAGTTCCTATTATTAAATTCTTAATTCTTCTTTTTGTAAAGCCATTAAAGTATGCCATATCTTCACAATGCTGTAATGGGTCGTCCTTCCATTCCTTTAACTCTTCAAGGATTATATTCATTTCCTCCCTAAATCCTTTTTCAGGAAATATGGGATTTATCAGCATATCTGAAAATAAATCTAATGCTTTTTCAAAATCTTTATACAAACAAGTTCCAAAATATACAGCATATGAATAATTTGTCATAGCGTTTTCAAATCCAAAAATTTTGTGACAGGCTTTATTTATGTCATTTTCTGTTCTGGTCTTAGTGCCCTTTGATACCATATGTTCAACTGCATGAGCAGTTCCTATTTTAAATCCATGCTCTTCCACTGCACCTGCATTAAATCCTATAGTGAAAGATGTCAGCTGTGAATCTCTATGCTCATATATTATTTTTATTCCATTTTTTAATGTGAACTTTTCCAAACTTTTTACACCTCTTATTTCCAAATAAACCAGCAAATCATTTAAGCAATATTAATTTTAACATAAAATGATTTTACTTGTAAGGTACCTGTGACTTGGTTAAAGTTGGAAGTAATAATTTGCTTTTTTTAATCAAATCAAGCAATTTAGGGAAACACAAAAAGGGGCTGTCGCACTAATGAATTTACATGTAATATATTGTGGTGTTTAGATATTTACTTTCTATAGACACCTATGGCTCTTTTAAATAATAATGTTGATGTGAATAGGACAATCCTTTAATGGTAATAATTAAGATACCTACATATTACTGAAAGGATTGGATTACCATGGAGAATAAAAAATGTACTGATATAAATATATTATCTTATTTTGCTTCATTAAGACATGATTCTGAAAGAAAATGCCCATACTGTGGCTGCACCCATACAGTGCTATACGGAAAATACAATGATAAACAAAGATATATATGCAAAAGCTGCAAAAAAACCCTTAATGATTTTACAAACACGCCAATTGCAAGGACTCATTTCCCTGAAAAGTGGGAGGCATTCATTAAGTGTACCATTGAGGGCTTATCCCTTAAGGCGGCAGCCCGGGAAATTGGCGTTTCTTATGTAACACTATTTTACTGGAGGCACAAGCTGCTCTCTGCTTTAAAAATGGTTAAACAAAATAAAATGCAGGGAAAGTTTGAACTTGAAAATTTTTTCTTAAAATTCTCCCGGAAGGGACAGAAAGGCATTGAACATGATGAAAAGAGAGTTCATGATCAAAGCGTAAGTTACATTAATATCAGCAATAATAAAGTCTGCGTTATTACAGCACTGGATTCACATAAAAATATTTATTCCAGAGCAGTTGGCACAGAACGTATGAATGCAATGGATATGGAAAATTATATTGGAAAAATATTAAATAAAAATAAGCAGGCAGTCTCAAGACCGAAAAGCTTTTTTGCCATGTTCTTTAAAAGAAAGAAAATAAGGGAGATCAATAAATATCTTGATAATAGCTCTGAAGCAGTAAAATATAGATGTGACTGCATGGAATGGATGTACCGTTTTAGAGGAGTAGCAACGAAATATTTAAATAATTATTTGAGCTTATTCAAATTCTTAAAGAACGTTAATTTTAATAATATTTTATCTGCGATAAATAAATTTATAGAAGAAATAAGTAAAATTAATATTCAAAATACATATATAAATATGAGGAATGCTGAAGTCAGTTTTAATTGACTTGTCCCTAACGGGAATTTGTTACTTTATCAACACTATTTAATAAAAGAGCCATATATCTAAAGCAGGAAAGATTAAAGAACAGACTTTAATCTTTGGGTTTTAAGGGGCAGCCTATCGGCTCTGGATTTTTCAAATCCTTTTTTAACTCTATTAGTTAAACTGAAATTAGAGCCATCCTTGGTTCTTAAAACGCATGATTCACTCAGCAAATTGAATTTTAAGATTTTCTGTAAGAAAATCAACATTATTTGTTCTTTAATCTTTAATCTTTAATCTTTAGTTTCAGCCTTCAATAAAAAATGAGCCTTGCATCAGCAGTTTTAACTGCTAATGCGACAGCCCCTAAAAATTTTACTTCTTACTTCTTACCTCTTACCTCTTACTTCTTACCTATAGATATATATGCGCCAATAGAGAAAATAGGACAAGGTAAATTATAGACATATTTCGGGTGCTGCCTGGTTACATTCGACGGTTACATTCGACGGTTACATTCGACAAGTTTTATTCATTAAATAAGTATGGTATTGTTACCATGGCTATATTTCTTCTCTTTAGCAGCATGCTTTTAATAAATATTGAGGTCTGGTTGTGAAGTATATAGTGCCACCATTTTGTTACAACGAACTGAGGCATTACTACTGTGATGATATCATTGCTGCCAGCTTCATATTCTTCAGATTCGATAAATTTAATCAGCGGTCCTAAAATGCTTCTATAAGGGGATTTTTTAATAACCATTGGAATTCCAACATTGTAGTCATTCCACTTTTTAACTAACTTTTCTGTACACTCATCGTCCACGGAAACATGAAATACTATTATATTATCTGATATTGATCTGGCATAATTTAAAGATTTTAAGAAAGCTTTATTTAATGTATCTATTGGAACAATTACATAATGCTTTTGAACACTATGGTCTACTGCCTTTGGCTTTTCATCCAAAGGAAGTCTCAGCTGATCTGCAACAATGTTGTAATGTCTCTTTATACGGAACATTATTAAAACCATTATTGGAATAAGCAGACATACAATCCATGCTCCGTGGAAGAATTTTGTATATCCAATGAGTATTACAGTGCAGAAGGTTACAATTGCTCCCATACCATTGATAAATGCTTTGTGTTTCCATCCCTTTTCTTTTTTTCTTATCCATCTTGTAAACATTCCTGTTTGAGAAAGGGTAAAGGAAATGAAAACTCCAACTGCATATAATGGCATTAATAAATGAGTGTCCCCTTTAAAAAATATAACAAGCAGGGAGGCAAATAATCCTAATAGTATAATTCCATTTGAAAAACTTAATCTCTTTCCCCTTTTAGTAAACTGTCTTGGAGCAAATCCGTCTTTGGCAATTATTGACAGTAACAAAGGAAGATCTGCGAAAGCTGTATTAGCTGCCAAAATTAATATAATTGCTGTAGTAAACTGAACTATATAGTACATTGCGCTGTTTCCATAAACCTGCATTGCTATTTGAGAAATTACTGTGGAATCTGTTTTAGGCACAGCATGGTACAAAGTTGCAAGGAATGATAATCCACCAAATACCAATAAAACTAAAGTGGCCAGCAGTCCCAAGACAATCTTTGCATTCTTTTGTGAAGGTTCCTTAAAGTTTGGAATTCCATCGCTTACTGCTTCTATTCCAGTTAAAGCTGTACATCCTGAAGCAAATGCCTTAAGGAACAGCAATAAAGTTATATCGCCTACTGCATCAGGAATCTTATAAATCGGCTTTGGAGTGTATCCAAATACATATACCTTAACAATACCTGTAATTATCATAGCCAAAATTGATATTACAAATAAATATGTGGGGATACCAAACATTTTTGATGAATCCTTTAATCCCCTTAAGTTTCCTATTGTCATGAATATAATAATTCCTACCGTAATTAAAACCTTGTATTTAAATAATTCCGGAATGGCAGAAGTTATAGCAGCAGTACCAGCCGTGGAGCTAACTGCAACGGTTAAAATATAATCTATTGATAATGAGGATGCTGCTATTAGTCCAAATACATCTCCAAGATTATCCTTTGCTACAATGTAAGAGCCTCCTCCATGAGGATAGCAGTCGATAGTCTGTCTATAAGAAAACACCAGCAAAAAAAGCAAAAAAACAATGCTTAGTGCTGCATAAAGCATGTACTTATATGACATAATTCCAATAACAGGTATAAGTACCCAAAGTATCTCTTCACCTGCATAAGCAACTGAGGAAATAGCATCACTGGACAATATGGGAAGTCCCCAGAAAACATTGAATTTTTCATGTTTTAAGTCCTCTGTTTTTAATGCTTTTCCAATAAGAATTTTTTCTAGTTTTGTTTCCATGAATTGCACCTCAAATCCCAGTTGGGAAATTTTAATTTGACATTAATATCAATGATTATATATGATTTCATAATTACACCACAACATTATAGAAATTCGACAAAGCGCTTAAATTGACTAATTTAGTCGAATTTATGTATAACAGTTCCCATTTAATTAGACTTGTTAAGTGAATCTCCCATTATATCGGATTTGAGTATATTCAAAATAAGTATAATTGCATGACATTTCTAACATTAGATTGCTGCGGATCTATAAAAATAAAAGAGAAGCTTTTTCTCAGCGAAAAAACTTCCCTTAATAACTTTATTTAAGATTATTTATTTTTTTATCCATCCTAAGCTTCTGTTAACTGCTTCATGCCATCCTTCAAGAGCTTCAGCTCTCTTCTCTTCAGCCATAGATGGTTCAAATACTCTGTCAACAGCACCGTTTTTAACTATTTCAGAAGCATCTTTCCAATATCCTACTGCAAGTCCAGCCAGGTAAGCTGCACCTAATGCTGTAGTTTCAATTACCTTTGGTCTTTCAACAGCTACATTTAGTATATCGCTTTGGAACTGCATTAAGAAATTGTTAGCACATGCTCCGCCATCAACCTTTAATACCTTAAGCTGAATGCCTGAATCCTCCTCCATAGCTTTTAATACATCATTTGTCTGATATGCTAAGGATTCAACTGTTGCTCTTATAAAGTGTTCCTTTTTAGCTCCTCTTGTTAATCCTACAATTGTTCCTCTTGCATAGGAATCCCAATATGGTGCGCCTAAGCCAACAAATGCCGGAACCATATATACTCCGTTGGTATCTTCTACTGCTGTGCAGTATTCTTCACTTTCAGGAGCTGATTTTATCATTCTTAATTCATCTCTCAGCCATTGAATAGCTGCTCCGCCAACAAATATACTTCCTTCAAGAGCATATTCAATTTTACCATTTAAGCTTGCAGCCATAGTTGTTAATAATCCATTTTTGGATTCTACAGCTTTTTCACCAGTATTCATTAAAAGGAAGCAGCCAGTACCATATGTGTTTTTAGCACTTCCTGGTTCAGTACAAAGCTGTCCAAACAATGCTGCCTGCTGATCTCCGGCAACTCCTGCAATTTTAATTGGAGCACCAAATAATGATGGATCTGTTTCTCCAAATATGCCGCTTGATGGTTTAACTTCTGGAAGCATTGAAGCAGGTATGTTCAATTTTTCTAATATTTCTTTATCCCATTTTAATTCATGTATGTTAAATAACATAGTTCTGGATGCATTTGTATAATCAGTGGCATGTACTTTACCTTTTGTCAGATTCCATATCAGCCATGTATCTATATTACCAAATAATAAATTTCCTCTGTCAGCTTCTTCTCTTGCACCTGGTACATTATCAAGAATCCATTTTACTTTTGTTCCTGAGAAGTAGGCATCCAGGATTAAACCTGTTTTTGCTTTTATTTTCTTATCGAATCCTTCACTTCTTAAAGCATCACAAGTTTCAGCAGTTCTTCTGCACTGCCAAACAATTGCATTATAAACTGGCAGTCCTGTTCTCTTATCCCAGACAACTGTAGTTTCTCTTTGGTTTGTAATGCCCAGTGCAGCTATATCTGAAGCTTCTGCTCCAACTTTTGCCAAAGCTTCTGCAGCAACACCAAACTGAGTTGCCCAGATTTCCATTGGATTATGTTCTACCCAGCCTGGCTTTGGATAAATCTGTTTGAATTCCTTTTGGGAAACGCTTACAATTGTACCCCTTTCGTCAAAAAGTATACATCTTGAACTTGTTGTTCCTTGATCTAATGCCATTACGTATTTTCCCATTGTTAAAACCCTCCTCAATATTATAAACGTTTTCACGTTAATTGTAGGTTAAATTATAATATGTGTGTTAAAGTTTCCATAAATTAGCGGCAGTTGTAGATATGGCAATTGCTCCTGCTGAAAGAGCATTAATCACATCTTTTTTACTTTTTATAAGTCCACCTGCAATAATATATGAACTTATTTCATTTTGCAGTCCTTCTATAATGTTGTATGCCACTCCTGGCATAACTTCAACTGCATTAGGACTGTTTTCATTAATATTTTTAATTCCTGTTTTTAAGGATAATGAGTCCACTGCAAATATTCTTTGTATTGTAATCATTCCTAAATGGTTACCGTACTTTATATTTGAGGATTTTGTACTTATAATCCCATCAGGTCTTCCCATCTCTTTGATATACTTTATTCCAGAACTGTCACCTCTAAGTCCTTCGATGAGATCTACATGTACAAATACTATTTTTCCTTTTTCCTTTAAGCCTCTGCAAATTTCAGATATATTCAGTATATTGCCATATAATACAAATACAACTGCCACATCACTTTCAATTGCTTCCCTTAATTCAGCATCATCCCTCACGGCAGCAATTATAGGGTTTTGTACTAGTATCTCTCGCAAATTATTCATTAAAAATGACCCCTTTTTTATTAGTATATCAAAAGAATAGTAAATCCAATTATAATATTAAATTTTACAATTTATTTTAGAAGAATGCAATGTAAAGTAATGCTGCTAATATTCCTCCAACGATTGGTCCAAATACTGGAACCCATGAATATGTCCAGTCTGAATCTCCTTTTCCAGGTATAGGTAATACTGCATGTGCAATTCTTGGTGCTAGGTCTCTTGCCGGGTTCATTGCATATCCTGTAGGTCCGCCTAAAGATAAGCCAAGGCCCATGATTAATCCGCCTACTACTAATGTGCCGATACCGTCAGCAGCTTTAACTCCGCCCATTCCAACAATAACATAAACAAGTACCCCTGTTGCCATAACTTCTGTGAGGAAGTTTGAACCATAGTTTCTGATTGCTGGTGCAGTACAGAAAATGCCAAGCTTTGCAGCTTTGTCAGGTGTTTCTTTCCAGTGCTGATAGTATGTTATATAAACTAATACTGCTCCTACGAATCCGCCAAGCATTTGTGCTATAATATATCCGGGAACTTCAGCTGCTGGGAATTTGCCAACAACTGCAAGTGCAATTGTTAATGCTGGATTAAAGTGTGCACCACTTACTCCACCGAATATATAAGCTGGTAACATTACTGCAAGTGCCCAGCCAGCAGTTATAACTATCCACCCGCTATTCTGGCCTTTACTCTTGTTAAGTGTACAGTTGGCACAAACGCCGTCTCCTAATAGAACAAGTAACATGGTTCCAAAAAACTCTGCTAATAGTTTCGCTGACATAAACAATTTCCCCCTTATTTTATTAATATTTTTTATTATGCATAAATTAAAAGTGTCAATGTTAGACTATTAATAAAGATAACGTTTAAATTAAATATAAGAAATTAGAGTTTGTACAAATTATTGAACCGCGGTTTAATAAACATAAATTTATTAATAAGCGTGAAATATAAAAAGCCGCATTTAATAAGATTCCTTCCAGAACCTATTAAAGCGACTCTCAAAGACTCCGCCACTTATTAATTTAAATAAAGTATATCATATATTGCATAAAATATCAATAATGTAATATAGTTGATATTTTTTTAACAATAATATATCACTTTTAACAAATTAATACCCCTATGGCATTTTATGAAGACACATTGCTTTAATAGCTTCCTTTATTTCCTGAATATTTTTACCAATGCTGCTTTCCACAGCAGCTGTTATTGCTCCTTCCACAAGAGCTGCATCTGCAATTTCAACTTTACCCTGCATATTATCCGGAAGAAATTCAATTGCCATTTGGGCATTCATATAAGCACTGCCCAAATCAAATATCACTAATACACCATCTTCCGAATAAACACTTTCTATTGCTTTTGTGATTTTATCAGCATCAGTTCCAAGCCTGCCGTCTGAAGTACCTCCAACTGCTGCTATTGGCGCATTTCCAGCCATCTGCCCTGCCAGATCTTTAACTCCCTCTGCAACTTTTATGCTGTGAGATACTATTACTATTCCTACCATTTAGTCATGCCCCCATTCTATGAGAAATTCTTTACTTCTTCGTATATAGTGTTTAAAATAATATAGCTGGAGGTGGCTCCTGCATCCTGGTGACCAATACTTCTTTCACCTAAATAACTGGCTCTTCCTTTTGTAGCAATGATAGTCTTTGTATATTCAACTCCCTTAAGAGCAGATTCCTGCATTTTTTCAAGTGTGTCTAAAGCACTTAATCCCTGATCCAATGCAGATCTTCCAGCATCAATTGCCGGTTCAATGGCATCTATCATGGTTTTTTCGCCCTTTACAGCTTTTCCTCTCATCTTTATTCCTGCAAGTGCAGCTTCCATGATTTTCATAAAATCAGAAATGTCTATGGAGCTTTTACCATTTACCTCCGCCCCTGCTTTCATAAATGCAGTACCATATAAGGGTCCTGAAGCACCGCCCACATTGGATACTAATGCCATTCCGGTCTTTTTTAAAGTATTACCAATGTTTTCTCCATTATCATCCTTTATTTTTTCCTTTACTGCATTAAAGCCTTTGCTCATATTAATGCCATGGTCGCCATCACCAATAGCTGCATCCAATTCACTTAAATATTGTTTATTTTCATCAAGTGCATCTCCTATTTTGTTCAATATTTGAATAACCTGTGTGCCTGTCAAACTCATTATTTCTAGTCCTCCTTAAACTATATTCAAACATTTATAAAAATATTATAAATTTTAATTACAATACTTTTAATGCTGGTGTGTCTGCAGGAGAGTCTAATAATTTCTTGAGTTCATCATCAAGTTTTAAAATTGTCACTGAAAATCCTGCCATTTCAAGTGATGTCATATATTCTCCAACCATGCTCTTATAAATCTTTATTCCTTTTTCATTTAGAATCTGATGTAATCTTCTATTTGCTATATATAATTCCATTAAAGGAGTTGAAGCTAATCCATTTACTATTACAGCTGCTTCACTGCCAGCTTCCAAAGGCATATCTTTAAGTATCTTTTCAACAAGTTCATCAACTATCCCATCTGCTGACTTAATTTTTTCCCTATGGGTGCCTGGCTCACCATGAATTCCTATGCCTATTTCCATTTCATCCTCTGCCAGTGTGAAATTAGGTTTTCCAGCTGCAGGTACTATACATGAGCTTAATGCCATTCCCATACTTCTTACATTTTTTATTACCTTTTCTGCTACAGCCTTTACTTCTTGTAAGCTTGCACCAGTTTCAGCTTTAGCTCCTGCAATTTTGTGTACTAAAATTGTGCCTGCTATTCCCCTTCTTCCTGCTGTAAATGTACTGTTCTCAACGGCAACATCATCATTGACAACTACAGATTCAACCTTTATTCCATCCATTTCAGCCATTTCTTTTGCCATATCAAAGTTCATTACATCGCCTGTATAGTTTTTAACTACCAAAAGAACTCCAGCTCCACCGTCTACAGCTTTAATTGCTTCATAAATCTGATCTGGTGTTGGTGATGTAAATACGGCTCCTGCCACAGCTCCATCCAGCATACCTTTTCCAACATATCCTCCATGTGCAGGTTCATGTCCGCTTCCTCCTCCGCTGACAAGGGCAACCTTTCCTTTTACAGGAGAACTTTTACGAACTAAAACATCTGCATTGTCTAATTTTCTTACATAATCAGGATGTGCCATTACGATCCCTTCAAGCATTTCAGAAACAACATTTTCCGCATTGTTAATTACTTTTTTCATTCTATCCCTCCTATTTATTATTAATGAATAATTCCCATATAAATTATAAAGCAAATTTTGTGCCAATACTTCCTTTCTAATGAAGAACTGTGTAAAGTGTACAATTTTCAATAGTTTTACCAATGTGTTAATATGGATTTTTGTAAACGTTTGTTTATGAAAATAAAACATGGTAAAAAGGAACAGCTTTTTACCATTAAAGTTGTTCCTTTTTACCATGTTGTTCTTTTTTACCAACTATACATACAAATTATTCTTTTATTCCAAACTCTCTGGCTTTTGCTGCCACTGTTTTATGATTAATTCCTAATGCTTTGCCAGCTGCATTATAGCTTCCATACTGCTTTAAAGCCTTATCTATGATAATTTTTTCATATTCCTTTAATGGAAGTATTTTTTCTTTATCAATAAATTCAGTAATTGAATTAGAGCTGTGGTTTTTATTTTTACCATTGTTCTCAAGATATTCCTCTCTTATGTACAAAGGAAGATCCTTAATATCAATGTTTTCACCATCACACAATGTTATAATTCTTTCTGCCACATTTTCAAGTTCTCTTACATTTCCTGGCCAGCTGTAATTTATCAGCACATTTGTAGCTCTTGGAGTAATACTCATAATATTTTTATTATTTTCTTCTCCAATTTTCTTTAAAAAATATTCAAGTAATACTGTTATATCTTCTTTTCTTTCTCTTAAAGAAGGCAGAAATATTGGTATTACATTTAATCTATAGTACAAATCTTCCCTGAATTCTCCTTTTGTCAGCATTTCTTCCAAGTTTCTATTGGTTGCAGCAATTATTCTCACATTTACCTTTATGGTTTCTTCTCCTCCAACCCTTTGAAATTCTTTATCCTGAAGAACTCTTAATATTTTGGCCTGCATGCTTTTTTCCATTTCCCCTATTTCATCTAAGAAGATTGTTCCATTATTGGCCAGTTCAAATTTTCCAAGTTTTTTCTTAATTGCTCCTGTAAAAGCACCTTTTTCATGTCCAAATAATTCACTTTCAAGTAACTGCTGAGGTATTGCAGCACAATTCACTCTTACAAAAGGTCCATTTGCATTCTGGCTGTTATAATGTATACCCTCTGCAATAAGCTCTTTGCCTGTACCGCTTTCTCCTCTTATAAGAACAGTAGCATTTGACTTTGCAGCCTTATATGCTATAGCAAGGGCATCCTTTACTTTTCCGCTCTTTCCCTTAAATTTTGCAAAGGCTTTCTCAGGTCTTTTTGCTCTGTATAATTCCTCTTCAAGATATTCAGCTTTAGCAGACATCTTATTTAATTTTTCAGAAAGCATTTTAACTTCAGATAAGTTTTTAACAGTGGAAACTACACCTGTAATTTCGCCATCAACAATTATTGGATTTACATTTGCCACTATACTAACCCCATTTTGCTTATGACTTATAACTCCAATAAGCTTTTCGCCTGTTTTTAACACTTTTATCCTTGATCCATTGGGTGACACCGTCTGTATATTTTTCCCTAATATATCACTTTTATTGATATTTAAGATTTCACAATAAGAATTATTTACATAAGTTATTTCACCTAAATTGTCCAGAACACATATACCATCTTCAACTGATTCCAAAATAAGCTGAAGCTTTTCTTTAAGTTCTTTTACTCCTTTTAATTCTCCAAGGAGGTTCTCAAGCCTTGAAATGTCCTGAAAAACTGCTACAGCCCCCAGACATTTTCCTTCCACCATTATGGGAGTTTTATTTACTATAACAGTAGATTTATCTATAATAAGTTTGTCAAATTGAGACTGTTTTTTTTCTGTTATGGCATCAAGATTTAGTGCAGGCATTGTATTCTTAATTTTTTTCCCAATTATTTCACATGGATCTAATCCTATTATTTTAGAAGCAGATATGTTTATCATTGTAACAAAATTATGTTCATCTGTTACTATTATCCCATTTTCAGTACTGTTAAATATAGTTTCCCAGGTAACAGCATTGCTGTTTATCATGCTGTCTACCTGATCAATAGCTCTTATGTCAATGTTATTTAAATCCTTCTCAATATAATCACACATTTGCTGTAATGGTTCATGTTCATTTTGTCCAACCGATTCAATGGTAACTTCCTCATTATTTTTTACTTTTAATAGAATTAATGGCATTATGCTGGTTAGCAGTATTTTCTTATGTTTATAAATCATAAATAACTCAACGTCATATTTCTTTTGCAGCTCTGCAGCTTTATGTACCACCATTGCAATAACTGTGGCATGCAGACCATTTTTGTTTTCCACCATTACATTTTTTTTCAAAATGTTCACCTCATCATTTTGATTTTTACAATGTAGTCATCCATAACAATGAGCATTGCACTATTTCCCCTTCCAGCTCTGTTTTGAATTTTTATTTCTGATATTGAAATTGTTTTTTCATTGTTATGTCTTGATTTTAACACAATTTTATTTTCTTTAGCAGTATCATTAATTAATTCTGCAAATATTACTTCATCATCTTCCTTAAGACTTATTCCAGTTACTCCTGAAGCAATTTTGCCCATTGGGTTTACATTGTCCTCATTAAATCTTATTACCATAGCTTTTTTAGTTATTAAAAGTATACTGCTGTGATCCTTCTCTAACGCAGGCTGTACATTTATCAATGAATCATTTTCATATTTATTCTTATATGCTGATGTATTTAAATTAATATTTTTGAATTCAGCTAAGTTTGTCTTCTTCACCATACCTCTTTTTGTAAAAAAGTATACATAAGCTTTTTCTTCCCAATCTTCCACAGTAAAAATGCTGATAATTTTGTTTTTAGGGTTATTGTTTATAAGCAGATTTATGTCAATGCCCTGGCTTCCAATATCTTGAAATATAAATCCATTTATGGCAGATACTGTTCCATTTTCAGTAAAAATCATAATCTTAGTACAATAATCTATTTGAAGAGATATTCCTCTTGTAGTTTTATTTTGCAGATTTTTTACAATACCATTTTTGTCTACATTAATAATGAATCTTTTAAATTCACCTTCATTTCTGAATTCAGCATTTACAATAGAATCCATATTAGAAACTGTAAACATTTCAGTTCCCATAATGTTTCTATCAAGGCTTTCTAAACATGGCTCTTCTATGGTAAAGCTCAGCCCTAATTTAGTTTCAATATATATAAATTCCTCTTGTCTTTCTTTTGGCACCAGGTTTACGCTAATAAGCTTTTCATTGTCTTTTAGCTTTAAAGCCATAATTTTAGTATAATTAGTGCTGTATTTATCTAAGCCTGTCTTTTTAATATATCCTTTGTCAGTTATAAAAATAAAGTCCAGCTGATGAATAAAACTTGGTATAGTGTATACTGCAACTATCTTTTCTTTATTTAAGTCAAGTCCTTTTATGAATGTATCTACTTTTTCTCCTTTATCCTTCCATTTATATTCAGGAATATTCAAAGCCCTTATCTGATACATATTTCCTATATCAGTAAATATAATCATGGTATCTTTAGTATTAGACTGCAGAAGGAATCTGTTAAAATCTCCTTCCCTGTAATCAATATCTGATATATCCGTATTTGAGCGGTTGTATGATTTTAAAGGCACCCTTTTAGTAAAGCCATCATTAGACATGGTTATCATTATATCTTCTTCCACAATTAATTCCTCAACATCTATTTTTGCCTCTTCATCATTTTCAACTATTTTTGTTCTTCTTTCATCTCCATACTTTTCACTTACTTCAAGCATTTCCTTTTTAATTACCTTAAGAAGCTCCTTTTCGCTTTCAAGTATTTTACTGAGCCTTTTTATTTCCTTTTCCAGATCTTTGTATTCTTTTTCAAAAGCTTTTATTTCAAGGCCTGTAAGCCTGTAAAGCATAAGCTCCAATATAGCTTCTGCCTGAATATCACTAAATAAATACTTTTCCATTAAATTATTCTGAGCATCTTTTTTCGATTTGGAAGCTCTTATTAATGCTATTATTTCATCCATTATACCTATAGCTTTTATAAATCCCTGAACAATTTCAAATCTTTTTTTACAAATATCCAGTTCTCTTTTAGTTCTTCTATAGACTACATCCTTTTGATGTTCCAGATAGCACTTTAAAATTGTCTTAAGTCCCATAGTTTCCGGTTTGCCATGTGAAAGAGCTACCATATTAAAGGATAAATTACATTGCAAATCTGTTTTTTTGTATAAATATTTTAATACCCTTTCCGCTCCGCTGAAGTCTACTGATTTCTTAAATTCAATTACTGCTCTTATTCCAGTTCTGTCTGATTCATCTCTTATATCACTTATGGGCTCTAATATTTTTGCATGTTTTTTATCCACAGTCATTTCAGATATGGTTTGAAGCAGCCTTGCCTTATTTCTCCTATATGGAAATTCGGTAATTACTATACCCAGTTTCCCATTTTCTAATTTTTCAATGGAAGCCTTTGCCCTTAAAGTAACTTTGCCTTCTCCTGTTTCATATGCAGAAAGAAGAGAGTTTTTACCTATAATAATTCCACCTGTAGGCAGATCAGGCCCCTTAATATACTTCATTAGTTCAGAAGTTGATATATCTTTATTATCTATTAAGGCAACTTCAGCATCAACAACCTCTTTTAAGTTATGGGGAGGTATATTTGTGGCAAGCCCTACTGCAATTCCAAATGCACCATTTACTAAAATGTTTGGATATCTGCATGGAAGTACCTCAGGTTCCTTTTCAGAACCAGAATAGTTATCCACCATATTGACTACATCTTTTTCTATATCCTTAATTAATTCCAGGGCTATAGGAGTTAATCTGGCCTCAGTATAACGCATGGCAGCTGCACTGTCTCCATCTATGCTTCCCCAGTTACCATGCCCATCTATAAGAGGCATTCTGGTTGTAAAATTCTGAGCCAATATTACCATGGCATCATATACTGAAGCATCGCCGTGAGGATGATATTTACCTAAAATATCTCCTACAATTCTGGCTGATTTGTAATATGGCTTATCTGGAAGAGCCTTTAGCATATATGCTCCATATATAATTCTTCTATGTACTGGTTTAAGTCCATCTCTTACATCAGGCAGCGCCCTCTCTTTAGCTACCTCAACTGCATATGGAAGGTAGTTGTCAGGCATTGCTTCTTCCAGTGGTACTTGTATTATATTTTTATCAATAGGAATGTTATTTTTTTTAGTAGCCATGTAAAGTCCTCCAATTAAAATTCAGCGTATTTGTACATATAATTCTTCCTTGGTTCAACCACATCTCCCATAAGCAGTGAAATCATTTTTTCTGACTTTGCCGCATCCTCAATAGTAATTTGCTGCAGTGTCCTTGTTTCCGGGTTCAATGTAGTTTCCCAAAGCTGGTCTGGATTCATTTCACCAAGTCCTTTGTATCTTTGTATTAAAGCACCTTTTCCAATCTGCTTTTTTACAGAATCCAAGTCATCATCACTATATGCATATTTTACTACTTCGCCCTGTTTAGTTTGTTTATAAACCTTATATAATGGCGGTAATGCTATATATAAATGGCCATTAGCAATTAAAGGCCTCATGTATCTATAAATGTATGTCATCCATAAAGTTCTTATATGGTACCCATCTACCTGTAACTACCCTATCTTTCGATATACTTGCATAAGTCTAGGTATTTTTCATATTATATTCAAATAACTCTAAACTTATAGGGCATAGATCATATCATCATCTCCAATAAAAATTGGAGAGCCTTGCGCTCCGGATTTCTCCTACTCCCGTGCCCGGGATGATCGTTGAACGTTCTTCTTTGTTTAAGAAGCTTCGCTGCGTGGTTACCCAATCTTTAACCTTATTACTATTCCTCGGTAATTACTCCTTGCCGCCAATATGTTACCATATTAGTTTAGTAGTTAAAGCTATAAGGGATTTCCCGCAGTTCACAAGGTTATCACTATGCAATCACTTGCATATGGGACAATAGTTTATCCGCATCCGACATAATAATTATCTTATCATATTTAAGATCATTTTCATTATAATTTTCACCAATACCAGTACCAATAGCTGTATTAAATATCTTTAGTTCTTCGCTGCCCAGCACATTTTCCAGCTTCTGTTTTTCAGTATTCATTATTTTTCCCTTAGAAGGCATTATGGTTTGGAATCTTCTGTCCCTTGCCTGCTTTGCAGAGCCTCCCGCAGAGTCTCCTTCCACTACAATGAATTCTGTAACATCAGGATCTTTAAGTGTGCACACTGCTATTTTACCTGCTAAAGGTGCAGCGCCTTTTCCTATTTTCTTTTTTTCTGCATCATTTATTTTTTTAATCTTTTCTCTTCTTGAGGCTGCATCTATGGCATTATTTATTATTATAGCTGCAGTATCCTTGTTATCCTCAATCCATTCTGAAAATCTTGTATATGCCAGATCATTCATCATGGTATATGCCTCATTATTGCCAAGCTTTGTCTTTGTCTGACCTTCAAATATAGGATTGCTTATTTTTATTCTAATTATAGCTGTCATCCCTTCTCTAAGGTCATCCCCTTCAAATTCCTTATCCTTTTCTTTTAACAGATTCAATTTTTTTGCCCATTCTTTAAAAGCTCTGGTCATTCCTGTTTTGAATCCGCTTTCATGGGTTCCGGCTTCAGTTGTTGGAATGTTATTTACATAGCTTGCAATGTATTCTGTGGTGGAATCAGTAAACTGAATGCATGCTTCTCCATACATGTTTATTCCTGCCACTTCTCTTTCACCAGCAAATAAAATAGGAGGATTGTGAAGAGGTGTCTTACTCTCATTAAGATAATCAATAAAATCCAGTAAGCCTCTTTCCGAATGATAAACCTTTTCTACAGTTTCTTCTTTCCTATTGTCTATAAGCTTAAGGGTAATACCTTTGTTTTGGAATGCCAGCTCCTGAAGTCTTTCATCTATAATATCAAACTTAAAATCTATGCTTGAGAATACGCTTTTATCAGGCATAAAAGTAACTTTTGTACCTGTTTTATCTGTATCTCCAATAATGTCCAAATGAGTGACTGGTGTTCCAGGCATCATTCTTTTTAATGATTTATCATAGGCATATTCATATCTTTGCTTATAGATATGATTATTTTGGTATACTTCAACTTCCATCCATTCTGACAATGCATTTACAACAGATGCTCCAACACCATGAAGTCCCCCTGAAGTCTTATACACATCATTATTGAATTTTCCTCCAGTATGAAGTTCAGTATATACCATTTCTACACCAGATTTTTTCTTGGTAGGGTGTATTCCTGTGGGAACGCCTCTTCCGTTATCCATTATAGTAGCACTTTTATCCCTATTTAATACTATTACAGCCATATCTCCAAATCCATTAGATATTTCGTCTATGGCATTATCTAAAATTTCCCAAATGCAGTGATGCAGCCCTTTTGTACCGGTGGAACCAATATACATTCCAGGCCTTACTCTGACGGGTTCGAGCTTCTCAAGTGAGGTTAAAGCTGTTACGTCATATACCGGCACATTGTTTTCATCTTTATGCTCCATTAAAAACTGCCCCTTTCAATTAATTTTCTTATGTGATTATAACAAAAAAAACATATAAAAACAAATGTTCTCATATAACCATTATACATTTAATTATTATATCAAACTTTTAGTTTAATGTTTATATTTAAATTCCTTTAATGGAATCAGAAGGTAAATACAGCTTTATTTTAGTCTGTAAAAGGCTTTCTTTCCACCCTTCTCTTCCCCCAAACATTTCATTTATTTCTTTTGAAATAAAATTATTCCCATTTAATCTGGTCTTTCTGTAATATTGAACCTCTTCAAATTTCGGTTTTTCGCTGTAATCTATATTTATTATCTGAACCTTATTAAAATCAAAGTTTTCAACTAAATTATTTCCTGCTGTCTTAACAGCATACTGCTTTGTCTTATTTCCTCCTATAAGCTCAGCATAACACTTCTCATCATAAAAATAATATATGTCATTGCTCCTGTTAATTTTATTTTCGTACAAAACTTCTTTTTTTCCAACAGTCCATATCAGCATTGGCAGAATTAATGAAATAAAAACAGATACAATAAGAGAAATTAATATTTTAATTCCTATTTTTTTCTGTCTTTTTTTGATTAACAAAGCAAATAAAACTATAGAACACAAGCCCCCTAAATAAAGAAAAAACAGCATATAAAAACCCCCATTCAATATTTACTCTTAAAACTTATTATATATTTCTACACAAAATATCCATTTCCTTTATTTTACATTACTATTTAATCCAAAAAATAAAAAAGAACCGCCACTCCCGACGATTCCTCCGTTATTACCTCTTACTTCTTACCTCTTACTTCCTCCCAAAGGTCTGGCCCTGGGAGCAAAGCTGTACTCAATCTTATTATATAAATTATACTTTCATCAGGTATTTCTGTACTGAGATTCAATTCTAAAATAGAATTTCTGGCCATCTCCAATGCCTTCTCCTGCTTTATCTCATTATCTTCATTTTTAAAATTTAATTCTACAAAACTTACTGCCTTGGAAACTTCCCTAAGTATACTTTTAACATTCACCTGTGAGGCTTCTTTATCCTCCAGCATGCTTAAAATGGATCCTGTAATTCCATAGTAATCCTCTTTAATTATGGTGCCTCTGTCTTTTAACAAGTATATCAAGTAGCCTACTCCCAAAACCAGGAGAACTATAAGCACGTATTCTAATATTAATGTACTCATTTAAATACCACACCCCTAATATTGAATCCTACTATCTTTATATGCAGGAACATGCAATAGTGAAACTATAAAAAAGGCATAATGATTAAATCTGACTTTTTAACTTATCTTTGCTGACTTTGGAAATTAACTCTACCAAAAATGCTGATACTAAAATTAATATTCCTCCAATACACTGAATAAATGATAACCTTTCGCTGAAAAATATCATTCCAAAGATAACTGCTGAAATAGGATCAATGTAACTTAATATAGATACTCTCTGTGCAGAAATCTGCGGTATACTGGAAAAATATAAGAAGTATGCCAATGCAGTATGAACAAGCGCTATTATTATTATAATTATCCAATTATAGCTGCCATGAATACCCGCAATATCCTTTAAAGATATAAAGGGCAGTAATATTATTGCTGCCGAAATCATCTGTATTACTGTTTTGTCCAGGCCGTCAATTTTAGTATTAAATTTATTCATTAATACAACAGATGCATATAAGGCCGCTGCCATTAAAGCAAAAATAACTCCCTTTATTTCACTATTACCCATAGTGCTTTTTAGTGTTTCTGGATTTATTATCAGCACCAGTCCTGCCATTGCCATAATAACTGATAGTATTGATGAAATAGTGATTTTTTCTTTAAGTACAAATGGCGACAGCAGAATTACAAATACAGGAGCCATATAATAACTAAGCGTAGCCACTGAAATTGATGTATATTTATAGGATTGGAAAAGAAAAAGCCAGTTAAATGACATAACCATTCCTGAAATAATGGAAATGACAATTGACTTTTTAGCTGTGGTGTGATGTTTATTTCCTTTCAATTTATCATATATTAATTTTCCTAATAGTAAAAAAATACTGCTTATTGCTGCCCTTAAAAATGCAATCTGAACAGAAGGTAGATTTAAGTTTTTAACAAAGATTCCTATACTGCCCCATATTACCATTGATATGATTACCTTTATATTCCCACTCATGTATAATTCTCCCCATTACTATATATTTTGCATTATATTATTTCAGTATAATTTATATATTTGCATAGTTCAATATAATTGGATATGCTATAATACTATTAAAATTTAAAAATAAGAGGTATAGAACTATGAAATGGGAAGAAGTAAGGAAATTATATCCTAACCAATTTGTAAAATTTCAAATTATCGAATCACACATTATTGATGATAAAAAATATGTTGATGAAATCGCATTTATCAAAGCTATGCCAGATGGAAAAGAGGCTATGGAGGAATTTAGAAAATGCAAGGGCGAGCAATTTGTATATAGCACAGTAAATGAAGAGCTTATTATAAATTTGGTTAGACATGTTGGAATTAGAAGAGGTGTGTAATATGGAGAAACTATCAGTAAAGCATGGATTATTATGCACATCAATAGAAATAGTACATGAAGGAAAACGTATAAAAATATATGATGTTATTGTTGATACCGGAGCTTTTCATACAATTTTGCCACCAGACATAATAGATGAGATGGAAATTAGCTTCGCAGATGATGATGAATTAATACAATCCTATGGTTTAGGTGGTGGAATATGCTCTTCTGTTAGAAAACGAATAGACGAATTTAGCTGTGGTGATATGACAATAAAAGATATGAAAATTGATTTTGGTGAGATTGATCCTGAGGAACGAATAAATGGGCTTTTAGGATTAGATTTTCTACAACAGGCAGGGATAATTATAGATTTAAAAAAGTTGGTCATGTATAGAAAATAGAGGGTGATTTAAAATGTTTAAAGAATTTAAGGAATTTGCTTTAAAAGGAAATGTAATTGACTTGGCAGTTGGTATTATCATAGGGGGTGCTTTTAACAATATAGTATCCTCATTAGTTAAAGATATTATCATGCCTATAGTAAGCGTATTTTTAGGAGTGGTAAATTTCACCGATTTAAGTGTATCCATTCCATCAATATCCGGTGAGAAGTCATCTATTCTTACATATGGTTCATTTATTCAGTCTGTGGTAAACTTTGTGATTATTTCATTTTCAGTATTTATAATGGTTAAATTTATTAATAAATTAAAAAGACTAAAATCAACACAGGAAGAAGAAATTATGGAAGAAAAATTATCAAGGGAACAGCAGCTTTTAACAGAAATAAGAGACCTGCTTAAAGCAAAGATTAAAGATTAAAGAACAAATAACAAATACTGATGTTTTGCCCTTGGGGGGCAAAACTTACAACTTATTTTTTTTGTTAACGATATTTGTTAGTTTGCGTTTTTTATGCAGATGGACAGCCCAGGTACTGTTTTACTAACCGTGGATCTTGCCCCTTTTGATAAATAAATATAAAACTAACTGAACTATAAATAGTACAAAAGAAATTACAGCTATTATAATCATTTTACTTATCCACATTTGACTATACTCGCTTGAAATATCAGAAAGTGCTCCTTGAAACAAAAAGCCGCTTCCTAATCCCAGCATAATCAAAACACTTATAATTAAATCAAAATAACCTGCTTTAAAACTTTGAATTTTATCCGTCTTATTTTTTTTGATACTAATATAGTCTTTACCAAATTTAATAGTATTTATAAGCATAATTGCACCAAGTAGATAATAAACATTAAATTCAAGGTAATAATAAGACATAAGTTCTTTCAAGGCATTATAGGTCATTTTAATCACTATCCTTTCTCTCCTTAATTGTACTAAAACCAAGATAAGTATGAAACAAAAATATTAATACAAAAACTGACATACCGATACTGTTTTACCCTAGGGGGTAAAACAAAGAACAAAGATTAAATAACAATATTGATGTTTTGCCCTTAATGGCAAAACTTGCAAATTATTTTTTGCTATCGATATTTGCTGGTTTACTTTTCTTATTCTAATTGACAGCCTGTTGGCTCAGGATTTTTCAAGTCCCTTTTATCACCAATAAAACTGTAATTGAAATCATCTTTAATTATTAAAGCGTATGATTCACTTAATCAATTGAATTTTTGGTTTTTCTGTAAAGAAAAACTACATTGTTTGTTCTTTAATCTTTAAATTTTAAATTTAAATGAGAATAATGACTTAAAACCCTATTGACTAAATAGGTCAATTGAAAAACTAATTTTCGCATTGAACATTACATGGATGGAATTTACTTTTTCAATTAAATTATTGACTAAATATTCCATGTACGTTATTATATGTATATAACTCATTATTTGTACATCCATATAATGAACTATACCCTATTTATATTATAGAAGGAGGTGAATTAATGAAAAGGATTAAGTCGCTTACCATTATGCTGATGGTAACAATGTTTTTTTCAATTTTGCCTACTAATTGTACTGGCAAAAGGCATTTCAAAAAATGTAAAAAGTAGTACTTCTACTACTCGTACATTTGCTCCTATTATACCTAAAACGTCTGAGCCACCAGTTCCTGGTTCAGGAGATATTGTTGCTTTTGACACAAGGACAACATACGTAACTCAAAGCACACCTGTTAGTCTAATATTTAATATCGTATTTTCCGTGTTAGTAGCAGAAGGTTTTGCTAAAATCGGATTGGCCCCTTTATTTTGGACAAAATCTTACCAAAGCTACGAATATCTTAATATTTTAAAATTATTTATCAAAACTTCCATCCGACTATAAATGAATTGCCATACTTTCAATTTCTTTCCCCATATTCTGTATATAAAACTCATTTGGAGTTTTGTATTTAAGGCTTGAGTGAAGCCTCCTAGTGTTGTATCTTTTCATAAACCTTGCTACTTCTGCATATGCATCCTTGTAACTATCAAATTCATATATACCTATGCATTCATCTTCAAAGATCCTGTGGAAAGACTCAATATGAGCATTTTTATTGGGAGTTCTGCTCGGAATCCTTTCATGATAAATGTTTATATCTTTACAGCTTTCTTCAAATATATTACTGATAAACTGTGGGCCATTATCAGTCCTAATGACTGGCTTGCCTTCACTGTCAAGCAGATCTCTCCTAATCAGGCAGCGTCTTATTAAGCTTGCTGCATCTGAGCCTGTACATCTATAGCCCATGTAATAATCGATTATGGATCTATCAAAAACATCTATTACTGACAATACAAAGAAAAACTTATCTTCACCAATAATATAACCATATTTGATGTCTGCCTCCCAGAGTTCGTTTGACTTTTTAACTATCCTATTGACTGATATTGAGCTTTTAACATGAGGCTTGATAACTCTTTGTTTCTTGAGTATATTGAGTTCTTTACACAGCCTGTACACCTTCTTGTGATTAATAATCAGGTTGTATTCTTTCATCAAATCGTGGGTAATTTTATGATAGCCATAGAAGAAAGCATCACCTTGGATTAGCTCCATAATGTTGTCTTTAATCTCTTCATCACATATCTTTTTACCACTTGTTGTAATAGAATATCCTACAATAGGTCTTCCAACATTCTCTGGCTTCACCTTAACTTTATTTTCACTTGAGACATGATAGTAATATGTAGATCGGCTTAAACCAGCGTATTTCAGCACTAACGTTATTTTATAACCTTGCCTTATATAATGCCTGGCTACCTGAAATCTATCATCTATAGAAAGCTCTTTTTTTTTAATAAGTCCTTTAAAATTGCTATTTCAAGGTCTTTTTCACCAAGCGTTTTTTTCAATAAATCATTTTCTTTTTCCATTTCTTTATTAGAATTAATTGAATTAAAGTTACTTGATTTTGGGCCCCTGGCAAAGCCAGCTTTAGCAGCATCCTTTTTCTTTTTTACCCATGTATTAATGGTTGTAGATGGTATATTATGATTTCTTGCAACCAACGTCATGTTACCCGTTTCGCCTACTTCTTTTAACACCTGCTCCTTAATCTCTTTTGAATAACAGCTACCTTTCATTAATTCTTCCTCCTTAAGCTTCTAATATTATTTTAGCTAAAGGTTCGTAGATTGTCCAAATCAATTAAGGGGCTTAAGAGAAATAAAAGATAGTAAAGTTGCAACTGCTATAGCAAGTATGTTAGTAACCTCTACTTCATCACTTGTAAAGTCTGTATTTACCTATACTGTAAAAATAGTAATGAATCGTTATTATGTAAGAGGAGCCGATGGCGTAGTAAGATATCAAGTTTATGCTACTTATTACGATAATTCATATGGTGGCTTATTAGGATCACAAATAGTTCAACAAGGTGTTGTATAAGGATATTAATAAAGCTACGCTTATATTTGAGGAATACTAATATGAAAAAAAGTAAAAGTTCATTCATAAAATATTTTCTGTGGATTATTTTATCAATGTTAATTACTAATTTTTTTGAAGATATATTTCAGATCTCTGGATATATAAATAGGACAATATTATTCGGAGTAATATACTTCATTCTTTATATTGTTTTATTTGTAATATTTTCAGACATTTGAACCATCCCCCGCCTTTTTAAGAGGCGAGGGCTTTTTTTATGGTTATCGTTTAATTGACAAAACAATACCCTAAGTATAGAATGATATAAGTTTTTAACTATATGGAAAATAATAAATATTAAAATCAGGTTATAAGGAGACATTATGGCAACATCATTTGAAGAAATAGGATTAAAAGAAAATTTAATTAATGGTTTGAAAAAAGCCGGTATTACTGAAGCTACTGAAATTCAATTTAAATCTATACCTTTTGCACTGGAAAACAGGGATATAATTGGTGAATCTGAAACAGGCAGCGGCAAGACATTGGCATATCTGCTGCCCATATTTGAAAAAATAGATTATTCAAAAAGGGAGATGCAGGCTATTATATTAGCCCCAACCCATGAACTGGTTATGCAGATAGAAAATGAAATAAAAACCTTGGCTGAAAATTCAGAGCTTCCTGTAACTTCTTCTGCTATAATAGGCAATGTTAATATAAAAAGGCAGATAGAAAAGCTTAGGGAAAAGCCCCATATAATTACGGGCTCGGCGGGAAGAATATTAGAATTAATAAAAATGAAAAAAATAAGTGCACATACAATTAAAACAATTGTAATTGATGAAGGAGATAAACTTCTTGATGAGGATAATCTGCCTCTTATAAAGAGCGTAATTAAAACTACCATGAGAGACAGACAATTAATGGTTTTCTCAGCTACCATTAGTGAAAAAGCTATTAATACTGCTAAGGATTTAATGAAGGATCCATGCATTATTAAAATTCAGCGGGATACTAAAGTAAACAGCAATATTACACACTTATATATTAAAGCTGAACAGAGGGATAAAATTGAAGTTTTAAGAAAACTTATTGCTTCAATTAACCCTGAAAGGGCAATTATTTTTATCAATAAAAGTGAAGAAATACAATTGACTACGGCAAAACTGCAATATCATCATTTAAAGGCTTCTGGAATTTATGGTAAAGCTTTAAAAGAGGAAAGAAAAAAAGCTCTTGAACAATTCAGAAGCGGAAAAATTAATTTACTTGTTGCCTCTGATTTAGCTGCAAGAGGCTTGGATATAAAAGAAGTAACTCATATAATAAATCTGGATTTACCTGAGGATCCTAAGGAATATATTCATAGAACAGGAAGAACAGCACGATCAGGTAATACAGGAGCAGCTATTTCTATTGTTACTGAAAAGGAACTCACATTAATAAAAAAATATAAGCAGCTCTTTAATATTGAAATTGAAGAAAGAGAAATGTATAAAGGTGCATTAGTAAAACCCGGAAGCTTCAAAAGAGTTCATTCTGTTAAAAAAAGCAGGAATAAGTAAAATTTATTCCTGCTTTTTTCTTATGTATGTAAATCCACACTAGATTTTAAATTTCTGAATCATTTCATTTAGCTGCATTGCAAGATTTGCCTGATTTTGAGCTGTTGCAGCAATTTGCTCAATTCCCTTAACAGCCTCGCCAAGCCCTGATTGAATATTGCTTGTGTGATCTGCAGATGTCTGAGCCACATTAGACATATTAACCACTGCATCACTAACCTGATTTACAGTTGCAGATAATTCTTCTGACATGGAAGCCAGATCCTCAGACATATTACTAACGAAATCTGCATCCTCATAAAACTTATCTCCAGTTTTCACAAAACCTTCAAACTGAGGGGTAATTTCACTGGATATAAACTGTAAAACTCCATGGCTGTTTTCAGAAAGATTGTCAAATGCTAAGTGAACTTTTTCTATTATAGGCATTATACTTGTCACAGCTTCTGAAGACTGCTCTGCAAGTTTTCTTACTTCTTCTGCAACAACAGAGAAGCCCTTCCCCTGCTCTCCAGCTCTTGCGGCCTCAATGGCAGCATTAAGAGCTAACAAATTAGTCTGCTCTGAAATTGCTGAAATTGTATCAGCCATAATTTTTATCTGCTCAACGACTTTTCCCTGTTCAATGGCATTTAATATGTTTTCCTCTTTTTCTGAATATAATTCTTTGATTTTTAAAGCTTCTTCATTTCCATTATCCTTTACTTTAACAGATTTTTCTTTAATACTTTGAGCATTATTGCTTCCATCTGATGCCTTTTGAGACATTTCATTTATGCTGGCATTCACTTCTTCTACTGAAGCAGTGACTTCCTCCGAGGTTGCACTTAATTCCTGAGAGCCTTCAGCAATTTTCTGTGTTGAACTGTCTATATTCTCCATTTTAGCTGTAAGCTCTTCTACTGTTGCAGAAAGCTCTTCTGAAGAAGCACTTAGGTTTTGGGAATTTTCAATAATACGCTTTATCAATTCCTTAATATTTTGCTGTGCAGTATTTAATGCCCTGGCAGTTTCTCCAAATTCATCCTTTCTGGTTATATCAATAGATTCTTCTAAATTGTAATCTGATAACCTTTTTGACAGATCTCTGATCTTTTTTAATGGAGCATTAATATCTCTGGAAATGACAGATCCTAATAATATTGATATGAAAAATCCAATAATAGATAAAACCAGCATCTTATTCTTTGCATTATTAGAAATAAGATTATTATTTGTGTTTGCATTTTTTGCAGATTCAAGATTTAATTTTATAAGGCTATTTAAAGATTTGGCAATATTGTCTTCATCTTTAGATATACTGGAATATTGTGCTGCAGCTTCATCCATTTTATCATTGTTTATTAGCTGAATTAATTCACTTTTTTTGTTTTTATACTGTTGAACTTCACTCTTTAACTGAGTCCATGACTTTACTTCTTCTGATGTCATTTTAAACTTTTCATATTGCTGCATATTTTTATCGTTATTAATTGTCAAAATATCTATATCACTTAATAATTTCTGCTTATCAGCATTTTTATCCTTCAGCAGAACAAGTGTATCAGCTTTAATTTGTGCAAAGCCTTTACTGGTTTGTTCAACCAGATTTATTGATATTAAATTATTATTGTACATTTCATTTGAATTACTGCTTACCTTTTCTAAGTTAACAGTGCCTATGTACCCCACAATTCCTACATTTACTGCCACAATAATAAAGGCAGTAAGTAATTTCGTCTTCACCTTAAAATTTTCTAAAAAATTCATTTGTATCCTCCTCCTAATGTCTAAATAATTTACAAGACAGATTTATTAAATTGCTTTAACATCTCCTCTGATTCCATGGGCCTTCCATATAAATATCCCTGAATAATATCACACTTATTGTTCTTTAAAAATTCAAGCTGGTTTTGTTTTTCTACTCCTTCTGCAATTACACTTAAATTCATTTTATGAGTTACATTAATAATGCCTTCTGTTATTGCAGTTTCATAAGAATTCGAACAAACATTATCTATAAAACTCTTGTCAATTTTTATAATGTCAGCTGGAACAATTCTAAAATAATTCAGTGATGAATATCCAGTTCCAAAATCATCTATGGCAATTTTAATGCCGATTTTTTTAAGCCTTTTAATAATATTGATGTTATCTTTTATAGATTGCATCAATGTGGTTTCTGTTATTTCAAAAATCAAATATTTTGGATCTAGTTTTGTGTCACAAAGCACCTTTTTAATCATTTCAATAAAATTAGTCTGGTTAAGCTGAATGGCAGATATATTTATAGATATGTAAATAGGTGTATATCCTTTTTCCTGCCAAAGCTTATTTTGTTTACAGGCAGTTCTTATAATCCATTCCCCTAAAGATACGATAAATCCAGTTTTCTCAGCTATTGGAACAAATTCAGAAGGTTTAATGAATCCTTTCTCAGGATGTTTCCATCTAATTAAAGCTTCCGTACCAATAATCTGCTCTGATTTTAAATCAATAAGAGGCTGATAATGAAGAATAAACTGATTTTCATCATATGCCTTTCTCATTTCTATTTCCATGGTAACCTTTTTGAATATTTCATCATTCATTTCCTTATTAAAAAAGGAATAATTATCTTTTTTTACCTTTTTACATTTATACATAGCCATTTCCGCCTGTCTCAGCATTTGATCATAATTAGAACAGCTGGAAGAATAATAGGAAATTCCAATACTGATTGTGGTATAAATTTTTCTTCCTTTTATTATAATTTTGTCGTTTATTTCATCAATTAATTGTTCAGCCTTTTGCTTTAAGTCATCAATATTGGTATAACTGCTTTTTACAAGTGCAAATTTATCTCCTCCACATCTAAATAGCACTTCATTAGAGTTATTCAAATTAAAAATCCTTACACTTATTTCAATCAATAGCTTGTCCCCAAATTCAAAGCCAAAGGTATCGTTTAATTCTGAAAAATTATCTATGTCTATAAAAAACAAGGCAACATTAAAACTATTATTAACTGCGCTTTTTATTTCTTCATGCAAAACATACGAAAAGGCCTCCCTGCTTGGCAATTTAGTCAAAGAATCAATATTCCTGTAATATTTAATTATGCTCCTAAATATTGCATGTTTCTTAATAAGATATTTCATAACAATTCTTTTCCCCCTTAATACATAATTTAGAATGGAATTATTATAGTTATACTGTCTTCAATATAATTTTCTTTTATAGATAAAAAAGTACAATTTACATTCAAAACTTCATTTATTTTTTCTAATAGTTCTCTTTTTAAAATTAACATTGCTCCTTTAAACACTTCTCTTAACTTTTCCTCATCTGCATTTTCATATAAAAGTTTATCCAGATTGGTAAAAACTCCTTTAATATATATAGTAATATTGCTGTAATTAAGTCTTACATTTACATATTGAGGGCCTTTGCCTCTGTAGTACTTTACAAATTTAAAAGTTATCTTTTTTATTTCATCAGCAGCTTTTGCTTCACCTCTTCGCATACTGTGCCTCGTCAATATCTCCCATTATTTCTTATTTTTTACATAAAATAAACCAGCACATAACAGTTTTTAAACTTACGCGCTGGTTTATTAATAGCTAAAATATTAATTTATATTTTTCTATATAATCTAACCAAGTAAAATCAAATCATTGACTATAAAATTTTTAATATTTTATGCCTATCCAAAATACCTGTCAAAAGTTAGAATATTTCCCTTAGCTGGAGAATAATATGCTCGTAAATAGTATAATATTTTATTAAGAATTTTTCAAATATCCAAAGTATCAAACTTTAGAATTTTCGGGCATTATCACCAATATGGTCATTAAAGTGGCATTTTTCATATTTAAGCTTAATTTATGTAAATAAAAGGCTTATTTAGTATTATCTAAATAAGCCTTTGTACAAATCTAAATTTATTTATTATTTATCTTTAAATTTGATTTTGCTATAATTTTCCCCATTGGAACTGCCAGAACTATACCTACTAAAACTTCAACTATATTTGCAGGTACTTCCTTAAGAGAAACAATTAGTGCTTGTGTAAGTGTAGCATTTTCAGCTAAGATATATCTTGTAATAACCGCTCCAAATATATAGTAAGCCGCAACCATCCAGATTCCCGCTATTATAAAAGCAAAAATATTATTTACTGTATTATCCCCGTTGTATTTGCCTCTATATGCAATAAGTCCTGCAATTAATGCCATTACACCTTTTATTATAAGTGTAAATGGAGCCCAAACCAGATACCCCCCTAAAATGTCTGCAAGAACCATACCTAAGGCTGATGATGCTACTGCTTTCCTTTTACCTAGTACAATTACTGCCAGAAAAATCATACTATCCCCAAGATGAGTATATCCAGTGTAAGTTGGTATCCTTATAGTCATAGTTACCAGGGTAGTCATTGCAGCCATCAATGCTACCTGAACCAAGGTCAGAGTTTTTGTATTAACAATTTGTAAGTTCTTCTTCTCCATATATTTCCCTCCCGCCTATTTTAATGTTTAAATAAATTATATCTGAATTTTATCCTTATTCAAAATGTACCCATACAATATAAAATTACAGTTTATCTTTAAACACTATTGTACTGATATCATATTAATATATAATAAAATTGTATATAATTCGGGTGCTGCCTGGTACCATTCGATTTAATTCGGGTGCTGCCTGGTAGCATTCGACATATATCGTATTAATATTGTATGATTTACAAAAATAAAGGGGGATTTCCGTAAATGTTCAGCTTCAATTTCTTTAATAAAAAAACAAAGCATGATAATAAAACTTTATTTAAAAAAGAATTTTACTGTCTAGGTACCATAAACCGTTTAACAGCATATGGTGAAAATTGTGAAAATGCCGTTATGGAGGCAGAACAGCGCCTTGCAGAAATAGATGATAAAATGTCTGTATTTAAAGATTATAGTGAACTTTCCAGAATAAATAAAAGTGCTGGCAAAAACTATGAAAAGGTAAGTGAAGATACATATTTTGTAATTAAAAGTTCAATAGAATACTGCAATCTTCTAAAGGGAACCTTTGATCCTACCATAAAACCTGTTGTAAAGCTGTGGAATGTAGGAAAAGAAAACTTTAGGATCCCCAAACAAAGTGAGATTGATAATGCATTAAAATTAGTTAATTATAAAGATATACTATTTGATGATGAGAACTGTTCCATTATGCTGAAAAATGAAAACCAAAATGTTGATGCAGGCGGTATAGCAAAAGGTTATGCAGCAGATGAGGTAAAGAGGATTTTTAAAAGAAATGAAATTACAAGAGGCATTATAGATCTTGGGGGAAATATATTTGCCCTGGGTGGTAAGGATGATGAATCCCCATGGAGCATAGGACTTCAAGATCCATTCAGCAAAAGAGGAGATTACATTGGCATTATTCTTGTAAGAAATAAGTCTTTAGTTACTTCAGGTAATTATGAAAGATATACAATAGCCAACGGAAAAAAATATCATCATATAATTGATCCCAGAACAGGATATCCTTCAAAAAGCGGACTTATGAGTGCTACCATAGTTTCAAATCTTTCTATTGACGGCGATGGGTTTTCTACTGGCATTTTTATTTTAGGTCTTAAAGAGGGAATGGAATTAATTAATTCCACATATGGAATTGAGGGAATATTTATTACTGAAAATAAGGAGATTTATGTTTCTTCTGGAATTAAGGACAAATTTATACTTACAAACCAAGAGTTTGTAAGTAAAGAATAAAGACTTAACCTAAAGATTAAAGATTAAAGAACAAAGAACAAAGAATGTGGATTTTCTGCGGTAGCAGAAAATCTACTAATTTAATTAAGTTATGGGTAATCAATAGTTTTTTGTTTTTAAACTGATATATGGGTTAATCATAGTTAATAAATTTTAAATAGCTATAGAAATTATTTCATGGAATGGAACGTCCATAGATTTGTGTAGAATTAAATCTATTTTTATTTTGCATTCCAATTTGTTCTCTATCTTTTAATTTTTTGGTTAAGTTTTTAATCTTTAAATCTATTTTTGTTTCTAGTTTCTGCTAATATACGTTTTGTGGTGATTGGCAGGTCTATCGGCTTTGGATTTTTCAAATCCCTTTTAACCCCATATAGTCAACTGTAATTGAAATCATCTTTGGCTAATAAAACATATGATTCACTCAGTCAATTGAATTATATGTTTTTCTGTAAGAAAATCCTCCTTATTTGTTCTTTAATCTTTAATCTTTGTCCTTTGTTTTTCTCTGGTGTCGCATATTATTACTGGTCTGCTTCTTTTAATCCTCATAACACCGGCATTTGTAAATTTGTAAATTTCTTTTAAGAATTCATCCTTATTATAATTGCCTTTTTCTATATCAAACAGCTTTTTCTCAAGGCGTCCTGTATAATCTGTATCCAGCAGCTCCTTAACAGGAAAACTTTCTATGAGCTTCACTCCAATATCTGTAATTAAAAGTGATTTACCTTTTAAAATCATATATCCTGCTGTTTTTAATTTTTTTATTGTTTCTGCTCTTGTTGCAGCAGTTCCTATGGAATATCCATATAAAATAGTTGCGTCTTCTTCATCATCCGATTTATTATTTTTTCCGCAGGTTTCCATAGCTTTTAGAAGACTTTTTTCTGTGTGATGTGCAGGAGGTTTACTCTTTTTAGTTATTACTTTTAGTTCAGAAACCTGTACTTCTTCATTGTCATTTACATCAGGTAATAGTTCATCCTTTTTATCTTCGTTATATAATTTAAGCCATCCTTTTGATTTCATTACCTTACCTTTTGTTATAAATAATCTCTCATATTTTTCGCCTTGTATACTAGTTATAATTTCTGTGTTTTCAAACTCTGCAGGCGTCATAAATTGTGAAAGGAATCTATTCTTAATGGCATTGTAAACAATCCACTGATCATTATCCAAATCTTTAGGTACCACATAAGTAGGTATTATAGCACTATGGCTTTCAACCTTATCATTATTAAATACCTTTTTAGAATCATTAAAATTTATTTCATCTCTAAAGGTCATATCCTTTTTTAAAATTTCCAATACCTTTTTGGTTTTATCTTTCAGGCTTTCATCTAATGCAGTACTTTCAGTTCTTGGATATGTAATATATTTTTTTTCATATAAGTTTTGTGCTGTCTTTAACACCTTATCTGCCGTCCATCCTGAAAACTTACTGGTGACAAATCCCTGAAGATTACTTAGGTTAAATAATGATGGTGGATATTCATTTTTGCTTTCAACCTTTTTACTCTTAACAATGCCACTTTTACCTTCAATGTCCTTTTTTAATCTTTCTACACTTTCTTTATTTCGAAACTTATCATTTTTACCATAAAAAAATTTGCCTTTATAGATGCCTGCCTGGCCTTCAAAAATTGCAGTTAATTCATGAAAGGCCTCAGGTTTAAAATTCTTTATTTCCATTTCTCTGTCATAGATAATTTTAAGAGTAGGCATAAGGACTCTTCCAATGTTAAGCAGGTTCCCCCTGCCCTTTGTATACTTCATAGTAGCCACAGCCGTAAAATTTATTCCAATTACCCAGTCTGCCAGCTGACGGCTTACACCTGCATCCTGTAAATTCACCATTTCAGAATTCTTTTTCAAATTGCTAAGGCCTTTATTTACTTCCTCTGCAGTCCATTCATTAGTTAATATTCTGTATATTGGTTTTCTCACTTTTAAATATTGAAATATAAGAAGAGCAATAAGCTCACCTTCTCTATCATAATCCGTTGCAGTAATTATTTCAGAAATATCCTGCCTGTTTACTAAACTCTCAATTAACTTCAGCTGCTTTACGGCACCCTGGTCTGGTATCTTTCTGTTCTTACTGTCATTTTTTACTTTATATTTAAATTCTTCCGGTATGTATGGAAAATTGTTAAAATCCCAAAGTGCCAGCTTTTCATCATAATCTTTGCAGTCATATAAAGTAAGTAAGTGACCAAAAGCCCAGGTAATAATATAATCACTACCTTCAATAAAACCATTTTTTCTAATTTTACATCCTAATGCTTCTGCTATATTTCCAGCTACAGAAGGTTTTTCTGCTAGTATTAATCTTTTCATTCAAACACCTTCGTAAATTTATTTAAGAGTGTACTTATTATTATATATTATATTGTTAAATCCTTTCAACAGTAATATACATATTGAACTTTACAAAGATATGTAACATAATAAATATACAGTATATACTTTGCAAAAATATACTACATAAATAAAGGAGGACCATTATACTATGGATAAAAAATACATGGACAAATATAATTACTGGAAAACAAATAAGTTTTTTAGTGAAGAAACCAGGGAAGAGTTAAAATCTATAGAAAATGATGAGAAGGAAATAGAGGATAGGTTTTACAAAGAACTTGAATTTGGCACAGCTGGTTTAAGAGGAAAGATTGGTGCCGGCACAAACAGAATGAACACATATATAATCTCAAGAGCAGCCAATGGTCTTGCAGAATATATTGAAAGTAAAGGTAAAAGCTATACAGAAAGAGGCGTTGCTATAGCTTATGACTGCAGGCATTTTTCTAAAGAATTTGCTATGACATCAGCATTGGTGTTAGCTGCCCATAATATTAAGGTTTATTTGTTTGAAAGCTTAAGGCCAACCCCTGTATTATCATTTACAGTAAGACATTTGAACACTGCTGCAGGAATTGTTGTAACAGCAAGTCATAATCCTAAAATCTATAATGGATTTAAGGTATATTGGGAGGATGGTGCTCAAATACTCCAGGAAACAGCTGATTCCATTACAGAGAACATACTTAAGGTTAAAGATTTTCAGGATATTAAAATTATGGACGAAAAGGAAGCTTTCAAAAAAGGCTTAATAACATACATTGGCAGTGAAATTGATGATAAATATGTTGAAAAGGTAAAATCTTTAAGTTTAAGGGATAATATCGACAAAAAAATAAATATAGTATATACACCTTTAAACGGTACAGGTAATATACTTGTCAGGAGAGTATTAAAGGAACGTGGTTTTACAAATATAAATGTAGTGCCTGAGCAGGAACATCCAGATGCTGATTTTACCACAGTACCATATCCAAATCCTGAAGATTCAAGAGCATTTGAATATGCAGAAAAGCTTGGACATAAAATTAATGCAGAGCTTCTTTTTGCAACAGATCCTGACTGCGACAGACTGGCTATTATGGTTAGAAATAATGATGGAAAGTACATAGCTTTTAACGGAAATCAAACTGGAGCTATTTTAGTAAAATATATTATTGAATCCATGAATGAACTTAATATACTTCCTTCAAATGGTGCCATTGTTAAATCAATAGTTACAGGAGATCTTGGAAAGGCCATAGCTTCTAAATATGGAGTTAAGACCTTTGAAACATTAACAGGATTTAAAAATATCTGCGGCAAAGAAGATGACTTTGAGAGAACTGGTGAAAATCAATTTATCTTTGGATATGAAGAAAGTATAGGATATGTTGCTGGAACTTTCGTTAGGGACAAAGATGCTGTTATTTCCTCAATGCTGCTTTGTGAAGCTGCTGCATACTATAAAAAACTTGGTAAAAACTTAAATGAAGTTTTAGAGGATATATATAAAGAGTATGGATATTACAAAGAAAATCTCATTTCTCTTGTTTTAGAGGGAATAGAGGGAAGTAACAGAATAAAAAGAATGATGGAAGGTTACAGAAAAGATTTCCCTTATGAAATAAATGGAGTAAAACTTAAACAATATATTGATTATAAATACAGTAAGATTACAGATATAAAATCAGGTAATGTGAGCAAATGCGATATTCCTGTTTCCAATGTATTGAAATTTATTCTTGAGGATGGTTCCTGGTATGCTGTTAGGCCATCAGGTACTGAACCAAAAATCAAACTTTACATGTATTCCATTGGAAAAAATTCATCAGAAGCTGAAGAAAAACTATCTGTAATGAAGGATATTATCCTTGGCAAACTTCAATCAATTAAATAATATTATTAATAACAAGGGCGGCAAAGCCGCCTTTGTTATTAAATCTTTATTCTTTAGATTAAATTTTCCTGTTTACAATAACTTTTTGCAAGGTTTTCAATTTCAACTGCAGGTAAAGGTTTACCTAAATAAAAGCCCTGAATGCAGTCAACGTCTGCATTAACTAAATAATCGTACTGAAAAGTATTTTCAACTCCTTCAGCAAGGGCTTCAATATCAAGCTTATGAACTAATGAAATTATACATTTTGTAAAGTCATTATTTTGACTAGACTTATTAATTTCATCAATAAATGACTTATCAATTTTCAATAAATCCAGGGGAAGTTTTTTCAAATAGCTTAGGGAGGAATATCCTGTTCCGAAATCGTCAAGGGCTATTTTAATTCCATATTTTTTCAATTCAGTTAGTAGATTTAATGTATAATCAAAGTCATCAATAAGCATATTTTCTGTTACTTCCAGCTCTAAATTTTCAGGTCTTATACCAGAATTTTTTACTGCTTTTAATACCATATCATAAAAGTTGGACTGTTTAAGCTGAAGAGGTGAAATATTAACAGCTATTGTTAAATTGCTCATATAGGTATCATTAATTTTTCTGGCAAAGCAGCAGGCCGTATTTAAGATCCACTCTCCAATGGATGTAATCAATCCAGTTTCCTCGGCTGTAGAAATAAACTCCAATGGATTTAAAAATCCCAGCTTTGGATTATTCCACCTTATTAGAGCTTCAAAACCTCTGAGTTTCTTTGTTTTTGCATAAAATTGGGGCTGATAATATAAGATAAGTTCATTATTAGCTATGGCTTTTCTAAGCATTAATTCTATGTTTAACTTTTTCAGAAGTTTATTTTTCATTTCAATATTATAAAATTGATATCTGTTTTTCCCCAGTTCCTTAGCCCTATACATGGCCGTATCTGCACATCTTATTAAATCCTCCACAGAACCTCCATCAGAGGGGAACACGGAAATGCCAATGCTTGCAGTCATGTTTAAAGCACTGCTTCCAATATAAAAAGCATCGTTAAATGTTCCTAGAATTCTATCTATCACTAATACAGCTTCATTTAAATCATCAGCATTTTTTAATATAATTACAAATTTATCACCGCTTACTCTTGATATAAAGTCGCTTTTTCTAATACTTAATTTAAGTCTTTCAGCACATTGTCTTAATAAATCATCTCCAAATACATGTCCAAGAGTGTCATTAATTCTTTTAAAATCATCTATATCAAGAAATAAAACTAATATCCTTTTAGTATTTCCTTTTGAATTTTCAATTTCATTTTTAAGCTGCCTGTAAAAGTATAACTTATTTGGCAGTTCAGTTAAATCATCATAGTAAGCCATATGTCTTATTATCTCTTCATTATTCCTTTTATCAGTTATGTCATGATTTGTTCCTGTAATGCCTATAACCTTTTTTCTCACATCAAATATGGGAGAAATAGTTACTTCAAAAACAGTATCTTTTCCATATTTATTTTCCGTGTAAATAGTTTTTCCAGTGGTTACAACTTTATTTAATACTTCTTCCCATTTGCTGATATGTTCCTTATTAGAAGTTAAATCACTAAACTTTTTTCCTACAATCTGCTTTATGGGCATATTCATATATTGTGAAAATCTCCTGTTTACAGCAGTAAAAACTCCGCTGATGTCACAGCTGTATATTATATCCTTTGAGTTATCCACAAGTGTTTTAAAACGCTCCTCACTAAGCTGAAGTAATTCATTGCTGGTTGATATTTCATCCAGCTGCTGTCTGAGCTTCTCCTCTGAAGCTGTAAGTTCCTTATATAGTTCACTTAATTCTTCATTATTATCTCTAAGCTTTTTTTTGGCTAAGAATATTTCTGTAAATGCTGCTTTTATTAACTTTATTTTTTCTTTTATTTCTTCAATCATAAGATATCTCCAATTTCGCACAATTATAAATAGTTACAATTAATTTCAGACACTTATTATTGTTCGACAAACATAACTAAACTCCTTTATAATATTACAATTTTAACCTAAAATAATTTATATATGAAAATAAAAAAGATTAAATAACCAAACTTATTTAATCTTTGAATCTTTTTATTATTCCCTGGAGTTTCCCAAAAAGAATAATGCCACTGTACCAGGTCCAGAGTGAGATCCTATTACAGGGCCTACATTATTTATTATTACGTTTTTAACTAAAATCTTTTCTAATATAAAATTTTTAAGGAATTCAGCATCTTCAAAGCAATCTCCATGACTAATGAATATTTTCTGTTTTTCCGGATTAACTGCTCTTTCAAAGAGCATATTTGCAAGAGCCTTTAAAGATCTTTTTCTTCCAGATACCTTGCTTTGAGGTGTTAATTTTCCTTCGTTGCTAACATTTAATATGGGTTTTATGTTAAACAAAGTCCCAATTTGAGCAGCACCTTGAGAAATCCTGCCCCCTCTTGTTAGAAATTTTAAGTCATCCACTGTAAACCAGTGGTTTACCTTTAGCTTATTATGTTCCACCCAGTTTATTACTTCTTCCTTTGAGCATCCTTCCTTAAGCATATTATATGCTTTATATACAATAAGTCCCTGGCCTAAAGATGCGCTCCTTGTATCAATGACACTAATATCAGCATCCCTGTATTCTTCTAAAACAATATTTCTTGCCATAGTTGCACTGCTGACACAACCGCTAAGTGCTGACGAAAACCCTAAATATATAACTGAATTTCCTAGCGATACTGCTTCTTTAAATGCATCTGCAAAAGTCTGAACATTAATTTGGGAAGTTGTTGTTATTTCACCTTCCCTTAGAGCAGAATAAAAATCTTTATATTTAATGGTCTTTCCAAAGTCATCTTTATATTCCTTATTTTTAAAATGAACTGTTAAACTTAATATCTTAATATTGCTGTTTTCAACAAATTCCAAAGGAAGATCACTGCAGGAATCTGTTATTAGTACTGTATTCATATTATATAATACTCCTTCCTTAACTCTTTTATTATTATGCACTTAAAATAAAAAAGTTATAATATAGATTATATACATATTTTAAAAATATGTATATAACCATTTAGGAATAGTACTAATATTTATTAAACATATTTATTAAAATGACAATGCAGCTTCCTTTGCCTCAGCTATTGCCTTATTCTTTATTTCTTCGGCTTTATCAGGCATTGCACTCATGCCCTCAGCAATAATAGACTGCTTGTCTGTTATCCCTATAAAACTTAAAACAGTATTAATGTACTTATCTCCCATTTCTAAATCAGCAATAGCTTTATTGGTATATATTCCGCCTCTTGCCTGAATATGAATAGCTTTCTTATTGTTTAAAAGTCCAATAGAACCAGTTTCTGTGTATCTAAATGTTTTATTTGCTATGCATATATTATCCAAATAAGCTTTCATCATTGGTGGTACAGTGAAGTTCCAAAGTGGTGTAACAAATATATATTTGTCAGCAGCCATAAATTGTTCCAGTAAATTATTCATAGCTGATATTTTTTTCTGTTCTTCCTGTGTCAAATCCCCAAAGCTCATGCCTTTACCAAACTTTCCCCATGCATTTAGCACATCTCCATCAATTAATGGTACATAGATTTTATATAAATCTAACATAGTTATCTCATCCTGAGGGTTCTTCTTCCTATATATTTCTAAAAAGTTCTCTCCAACAGTTAAACTAAATGAATCTTCTGTACTTTTAGGATTTGCAGTAATATACAATACTTTTGACACTTTAACATTCCCCTTTTCATTTTTGTTATTTTCTTAAGACTTAAATATTACTTTTACATTGTAATTTAATTATACAAAGTAATACCCTTATTTATGCATACCCTATAACTTTATATAAGTATATTATAATAAGTTATTTGCAATGTCAATAATAAAACTTAAAATTATTTATAGTATTTATATAGACAAAAGGCTGCCACACTAATTATTCAGCGCAGCAGCCTATTATTAATTAATATCAAATTTTCTCACATATGATGCTGTCATTTGCTATGGAATGCATCTTGTCATTAACCTTAAGATTAATAGGAACTTTCGTCCTCACCTGTATTTTTGTTTCACTTTTTCCCATGGTAACTTTTACCTTAGCACCCTTATATAAAAATTTAAATTGAAGTTTATTCCACTGTACAGGGAGTTTTGGATTTAAAGCAATGTAGTTTTCTTTTATTCTAAGCCCTGCAAAGCCAAATACTATGGCCATCCATGTGCCTCCCATATTTGCAGTGTGGATGCCATCCTTTGTATTTCCATTGGTATCATCAAGATCAAGCCTTGCTGTCTTAATAAAATATTTATAAGCCTTATCATAGTAATTCAGCTTTGAGGCCATAATACTATACACGGCATAAGAAAGAGAAGAATCATGAGTTGTGATTTTTTCATAATAATCATAAGAATTCTTCATTGTTTCATAGTTTGTTTCATTTTCCACTAAAAAATGTGCAAGCACCGTATCAGGCTGTTTAAGTACCTGATATCTGTATATTGTAAGCGGGTGATAGTGTAAAAGCAGAGGATAATTATCCTTTGGAGTATGCTGAAAATCCCAAATGGCCTTTGATAAAAAGGTATCATCCTGGGCATTTATCTTAAGATTGCTGTCATAAGGCAGATACATGCTTTGTGCAGCTTTCTGAAACCCTGTGATTTCATCCTGTGAAAGATTTATTTTGCTGCATAAGCTGCTCAAAAAGCTGCTGTCTTTTTCCTCAAGCATATTATATATTTTCACTGCCCACTGAAGATTATATTTTGCCAGCACATTAGTATAATAGTTGTTGTTAACTAAAGTTGTATATTCGTTAGGGCCTGTAACACTATCTATTTTAAATAGTCCATTATCATAATGCCCTATTTCAATCCATATTCTTGCAGTTTCAAAAATAACCTCTGCACCAAATTCCTTAATAAAATCCATGTCACCTGTTACCAGATAATATTGAATGTAAGAGTATGCAATGTCGCCATTTATATGATATTGAGCTGTACCAGCAGGGAAATAAGAGGAACATTCTTCCCCATTTATAGTCCTCCATGCATAGGCTGCCCCTTTCTTATGTCCCAGCTCCCTGGCTCTTTTTCTTGCAGAGTCCAAAATTGTATATCTGTACCTAAGAAGCTTTTTTGCAATTTGAGGACTGCACAGAGTTAGAAATGGCAGAATATAAATCTCACTGTCCCAAAAATAGTGACCTTCATAACCTTCTCCGCTTAACCCCTTGGCAGAAATATTGCTTACAGAGTCTTTACCTGCAGACTGCAGAATTTCATACATATTATATCTTAATCCCTGCTTTAAAGCCAGATCGCCTTCATTATCTATGTCTGCAGTACTCCAAAACCTCTTTAAATAATTTTGCTGGCTCTTTAAAATTTCATTAAAACTCAGAGTGCAGATTTTATTAATAAGTGTGTATCCTTTTTTTGCAGGATCTTTGCATCGTCTTGAGTCTGTATATATGTTATATTTGTTGAATTCAATTATTTTATTGCCTGGCTTTACTTTAAACACTGCCATAACTGACTTTTCATGCCTTTCATAGGATACATTGAATTCTCCGCTGCACATATGTTTCGTATTAACAGCCACACTTTGTTTTGAGCTTTTTGTTTCTGATAATACCTGAATTACATCATTCTGTACAGAGGTTGATTTTACGTCTAATATATTTTCATTACCTGATGATACTCGCATATCCATCTTATCTACATAATTTTTAACATCACCGTTTATTCTGGATTTAATAATAATATCATCATCAAAATTAACCTTTTCAATTTGGTAGTTAATTGCAAAAAGTTCTAAATATTTAAATGAAGCAACTCTTGTTATTTTTAATTTAATTTCTTTACCATCTGGGAATACATAATCGACTTCTCTTCTATAATATCCTTCTTTCATATTTACATATCTGTTAAAGCTTTTTACTGTGCCTTTAAACATGGAAAACTTTTGATTATTGATTATTAAATCAATATCCTGGCTATCTGTAACATTAACTATTTTCTGCATTGTTTCAGGATACCCATAAGCTTTTTCACCGTAGGAAACAGATGCTGTTTCATAAAAGGCGTTAATATAACTTCCCCTTATTGTAGGCATATTATCAGCATATCCTTCTTCAAAGTTTCCTCTTATACCTATGTAACCATTAGCTACATTAAATATACTTTCACTTTTTAACAAATCTTTTTCATTTAAGCTATTATCACTTACTATCCAATCATCTTTCATTTTCATTGAGCCCCTTTTCCACTGCTATTGTTTAACTGCGCCATCCATTACACCTTTAATAATGTATTTCTGTGAGAATATATAGAATATAATTATAGGTATAATAGTAAGCACAAGACCTGCCATTGCTAAGTTCCATTGGATTGTAAATTGTCCAAAGAAGTAAAATGTTGAAAGAGGAATTGTCCTATGTTCAGGACTTCTAAGTACAAGTGAAGGAAGCAGATAGTCATTCCAGGTCCAGATTACATTTAATATGGCAACTGTCACTGTAATTGGTTTAAGTGTTGGAAATACTATTTTCCAAAAAACCTGAAACTTATTACATCCATCTATCATAGCTGCTTCTTCAAGGGATATAGGTATGCTCTTTATAAATCCATGATATAAGAACACAGATAAGCTGGTACCGAAACCTACATACATAAAAATAAGTCCATAGTAGGAATCTATCATACTAAACCCGATGGATTTAATTTCCCAGTTACTCATATACTGCATAAGCGGTATCATAACAGCTTGGAATGGAATCAGCATTGTTGCTATTAACAGATAATATATAAAATTTGAGACCCTTGATTTATTTCTGACTAATACCCAGGCAGTCATGGAAGAAAATACAACAATCAAAATAATACTGAAAACAGATATAATAAGTGAATTGAAGAATGCCTTCCCAAAATTCATTCTCTCCATAGCAGTGGCATAATAAGAAAAGTCAAATGGCTTAGGTAATCCCATGGTATCCGTAAATATTTGTGCTCTACCTTTAAAGGAATTGATAACCATAATGTATATAGGAAATAAAGTAAAAACTGCAATAATCCATCCTAATATTGTTAGTGCAGTTGATTTTTTTGTTTTCCCTTTCATTACATTTCAACCTCCTTTTTTGAAGTAAAGTATACCTGTAGTAAAGTAATTACCATAATCACCAGGAAGAACACAATAGCTTTTGCCTGAGCTACAGCATATTTATTATAACCAAATGCTGTTTGGAATATATTCATTGTTATTAATTCTGTACTTCCAAAAGGTCCTCCATTAGTTAAAGATAAGTTGGTATCATATTGCTTAAATGAATTTGAAAGAGTTATAAATATGCTTACTGTAAATGCAGGTGAAATTAAAGGAAGAGTAATCTTTGTAAATTTAGTCCATGCATTTGCGCCATCTATTTCAGCAGCTTCCAAAACATCGTCAGGGATACTTTCAATTGAAGCTATATATATTATCATTACATATCCAGCCATCTGCCACACTCCGACTACAACTAAAGCCCAGAATGCTGCAGTTGGATTATCAAGCCAGTTAAAAAACACCTTTGAATTGTGAATTGCTGTGCCTAACTCAGTAAAAAACCTAGTGAATACAAATTTCCATATAAATCCTAAAATTAATCCTCCTATTAAGTTGGGCATAAAAAATACTCCCCTTAACAGATTTCTTGTTTTAATTTTTGAAGTTACAAGTAAAGCAAGAGCTAAGCCAACTACATTTACAAGTATTACCATAATTACTGTATACTTTGTAGTAAGCCAAAATGATGATACAAATTTTGCATCATTAAATGCTGCTCTATAATTTTTTAAGCCTATAAAGGAAGATCCTTTAAAAGCAAATCCATCCCAATTTGTAAATGAATAAATAATGCCCATAATAAATGGAATAATAACTACATTTACAAATGCAAACAGCGAAGGTATGACAAATAAAGCTGTAGTTATTTTGCCTTTAATTCCTTTATTCATTTTAACTCCTCCAATTTTTATTAATTTAAAAGCCTCATTTGAGAGGCTTTTAATTTAAATTATTTTATTTTTTAGCTGCATTAACCCATACATTATTGATTTCATCAAGAAGCTGATCAGGTGTTGACTGACCTGCATAGAATTTTTCCATAGCACTTGCACAATCTTTATCAACTCCGGCTGGGAACAAATTGAAAGTCCAAGGTACTGTCTTACCTGAATCAGAGTATTTTGAAACTTCCTTTGCCAGTGGATTTAATGAACTTGTATTGAATCCAGTATATGCTGGTATAAGTTTAAATTTATCAGTTACATATTTCTGACCTGTTGGATCTGTAAATAACCAGTCAAGGAAGCTTTCAGCTCCTGCCTGCTGTTCCTTTGTAGCATATTTATTTACATGGAAGAAGTTAGTGTTTCCAACAGCTATTGCAGTATTTCCATTAACAGGCATTCCTATCATGCCCATTTCAAAGTTTATTTTATAGTCATCAAGAACTGATTGTGCCCAGTTACCCTGGTGAATAATAGCATATTTACCTTGTGCAAAACCTGCAAGCTGATCATCGTAACTGTCTTTAGCAAGATTTGTATATGGTTTTAATTTATTCAAGTCTTCAGCATATTGTTTTACTTCTGGTATATCCTTAAGTTTAAGACTTCCGTCGTTAACTTTTGCTATTTTATCTTTATAGTCGCTCATTACTGCAAAAGGCCAGTTAAAAGGATGCATAAACTGGAAATATGTTTCTTTTGCAAAAGCAAGAGGTTTTACAACTCCTTTAACCTGAGCAAGTTTTTGACATGCAGCAACCAAATCATCCATGGATTTAATATCATCTGCATTTATTCCGGCTTCTTTAAATATAGTTTTGTTATATATTAATCCAAAGCCTTCAATTGCCATTGGCAGACCATAAAGCTTGCCATCTTTCATGGAATCTTCTTTTTGTCCTTTAACTATCTTGGATGCTGATTTTGTAGAATCAAGCGGAGCCATGTATTTGTAGAACTTTTCAAATTCACTGCCGCTGCCGCAAGTGAAAATAGTTGGAGCTTTCTCTGGAGTTGATGCAAACTGAGATTGTAATGTAGTTACTAAATTATCTCCTGCAGCTCCTAGAATCTTTACCTCCACATCTTTGTGAGAACTGTTGAAATCTTTTGCTGCGGCTTCAAGCTGCTGCTGAATTTCAACTTTGTTTTGAATAACCGTAACTTCGGCTTTTTTACCTGTACTTGAGGTTTGTGTTGCACTTGAACCACACCCGACCAATGCTGTTGAAGCTATGGTCAAAGCACAGGCAATGCTAAGAAATTTTTTCATTTTTATTCCCCCCATTTTAATAAATAAAAAACAAAACGATTACCGTAAATTTTGTAGGCATAATTATTATTAAACCTACATTGACATTATATAGTAAAAAGTTATATAATCTTATAGATACTTAATATATTTTATACTTTATTAAGTTTATTTCATTGAGGTGATCTGTTTTGGATAATATCTATAAAAAATTAGAATTAAGCATGGCTAATAACAGGTTCACATCATATGTACACCCTTCTTATGAGCTGGAGAAAAAACTTATAGCTTCCATGCAGATGCTTAACAAGGAAGAAAGCATTAAAATACTCCATAAAATAAACTCTCTTGAAAGAGCTCATTTATCAAAACAGCCCATTAATTCTTTAAAATATTCACTAGTAGGTTCATGTACAATTTTCACCCGTGCAGTTATTGAAGCTGGGCTGGATACTGAAACTGCCTTTATGTTAAGTGACTATTATATAAATCTTATAGATGAGGCAAAAACCAGACAACAAACTGAGGCCCTGGAATATAAAATGTTAAATGATTTTATACAGGTATTAAAGACCAATAAAGAATATATTTATAATCCAATGATTAATCATGTAATTTACTATATCAGAAAACATATAGAGGAACCCATCACATTACAGGAATTAGCATCCTATGTAAATGTACATCCAAATTATTTATCTTCCAGCTTTAAAAAACAGGTAGGGAAAACCTTAACTGAATACATAGATGAACAAAAGATAAATGCAATTAAAATTTATATGCAAAATACAAATCTTAGTATTAACGAAATAAGTTATACATTTAACTTTAACTATGTAAGCTATTTTTCCAGTTTTTTTAAGAAACATACAGGATTTACTCCTATGGAATATAAAAAGCAGATCTTCAGCAAGACATCTGCACTTAGAAGATAAAGCACTAACTCTATAGAAAGTAAATATCTATACAGTTAGTGCTGTTTTTGACTTTTTCTAATTATTATGGTGTTCTCCATGGTGATTGCATACTATATTTTTATCTTCCAGAGTTCCATTAATGTACTGTTCAACAGCCTTCATATATTCTCCGGATGCTCCTCTGATTACCCTTAGGCCTTTTTGCTGCAATCCTGAAATTGCACCTGCTCCTATGCCTCCTGTTATGACCACCTCTGCGCCATGACTTAAAAGTAAATTTGCCAGGTTTTCATGCTGATGTGTAAATTCTGCTGAGGATATTTCCTCCACACCTTCAACTTTTTTGTTTTCTACTGTTACTATAACAAAGTTTCTGCTCATTCCAAAATGCTGATTAATCAAATTACCATTGCTGGGTATTGCTATTTTCATAATTAATGGCCTCCATTCATTATTGGCATATGCTATTTATATTATATATTTGTTATACATTTCTGTCAAATGCCAGAAGCAATACTTACTTTAAACAAAATGTTATAAAATGTTTCACAAAATCTGCATCACTATCAGCTAAATACACAAAATTAAATTCTCTTGATATATTAATGCCTTTTATTTTTACTATTTTAAATTTTCCTATATCAAGCTCTTTTTTGATAGTTTCCCTGGACATTATGGAATATCCCAGGTTAGCTTCTATTAAAGATTTAATTGCAGAAATACTGCCTATCTCCATATATGGTCTGTAATTATTAAGATTGTAACCTAATTCTAAAACTTTATTTTCAAAAGTTTCTCTTGTACCAGATCCTTTTTCTCTTAATATTAATTGTCCATTTAAAACATCATCTATTTTTACATATTTTAACTTTGAAAACTCATGCTGATTTGAAACAACCAGTACTAATTCATCATCCTTATATTTAATGTGTTTGAACTTTTCCTTATGAAAGTTTCCCTCAACAAATGCCAGATCTATTTTTCTGTTTAATAATTTATCAATTATCTCCTCTGTGTTATTAACCTGAAGAAGTATGTTTATATTACCAAAGCTGTTCTTATAATCTGCAAGCATAAAAGGAAGCACATACTCTCCAATAGTCATTGATGCACCTACTTTATATGTTTTATTTATGTTATTTTTATTTTTTAGTTCTGACTCTAAACTTCTATTAATGGATTCCAGTTGTTTTGCATATCTATAAAGGATTTTCCCTTCCTCAGTGAGTTTTATAGTCCTTCCTGCTTTTTTTATAAAATCAGCACCATAATATTCTTCAAGGAACTTTATATGCTGTGATACTGCCGGCTGAGTAATATTTAATATTTCACTTGCTTTTGTATAGCTCTTAATCTGAGCCAGCACAATAAATGTCTGCAGTCTTACATCCATCATAAGTTTTATCCCCCCTAAGGCATTCATTTATATATTATAACAAATTCTTATAAAAACATAATTATTTATAATTGGTTTTATTACAGCTTCTATAATATCATTAGCTTGTACTAAATTTTATACGAGGAGTGAATTTCATGATAAAGGAAAATTTAAGTGGAATAATTGTATCACTATTACTGGCCCTGGTGGCATCAGAGCTTGGTAACCTATTTCCAATAGTAGGAGGGCCCGTATTTGGCATCGTGCTTGGAATAATTATAAACAATACTATAGGCAAGCCAGCCTCAACAAAAAAAGGCATTACATTTACATCAAAAAAAATACTTCAGTGGGCTATTATAGTGTTAGGTGCAGGCTTAAGCTTAAATGAAGTTTTAAAAACAGGCATAAGTTCATTTTCAGTAATGGTATTTACTATATTAGCAGCATTTTTAACTGCCTTTATAGTTGGAAAAATATTAGGTGTACCAGATAAGTTAAGAACCTTGATTGGAGTTGGGACAGCTATTTGTGGAGGATCTGCCATTGCAGCCATATCACCTATAATAGAGGCAGATGAAACAGAAATTGCCTATTCAGTTTCTACTATTTTTTTGTTTAACATTATTGCTGTATTAATTTTTCCGCCCCTTGGACATCTTTTGGGATTTTCAGATAAAGCCTTTGGTTTATGGGCCGGCACTGCTGTAAATGATACTTCTTCCGTGGTAGCTGCAGGATATGCATTCAGCAACACAGCAGGAGCCTATGCAACAATAGTGAAGCTTACAAGAACCACTATGATCATTCCAATATCTCTTATCTTTGCTCTGATCACAGCATATAAAAAGAAAAAGGAATCTAAAAACAATTCCAATGTAAATTACAATTTAAAAAAAATATTTCCCTGGTTTATAATTGGATTTTTATTTGCTTCCCTGTTAAATACCATAGGCATATTTAAAGGAAATTCATTATTTTACATAAACACACTTGGAAAATTCATGATTGTCATGGCTCTTTCTGCTATAGGTTTAAATACAGATTTTAAAGAAATGATGAAAAACGGTGTTAAGCCCATGCTGCTTGGTTTAATTGTCTGGTTTTCAGTGGCAGTAACAAGTATTTTAGTACAAGTGCTTACAGGCCAGATTTAGTGTCCAGGTCAATTTGTACAATCATTAATTTACCTAAAAATAAACCAAGCTTATATACTTGGTTTATTTTTTATATATTATTTTTACAGCACCATTTTTTACAAAATCCTTTTTTACTGCTGCATATAATTTTATGGGAACCACAAGAAGGACACATATTTCTGTCCTGGTCATAATTTGCTCCATAAACTGCACCGCAATTCAAACATTTAAATCTGCAGAGATTAGTTGTATAATGCCCTCCGCTTATTCTTATTGCTTTTCCCAAAGTAAGTGCAGTTGCCGTCTTTTTTCTTGCACTATCTATAATATTTTGAAATGTTTGTCTTGAAACCTGCATTTTTTCTGCACACTCCTCTTGATTTAAGTCTTCAATGTCCTTTAATCTCATAGCTTCCAGCTCTTCAACCTTTAATACTATTTCCTCCAATTCACATTTAGGTTTTCCCCATGGTACAAAATAAGTGTCATTTGGGAAAAACTCCACATTTCTAAATTTTGTGGGCCTTGGCATATTGACACCTCCCTGCATTTTCTATATATAAATAGTATACCTAATATGTTAAATTATGAAGTGTTTTTTCTTTTTCAATCGTTATATTAAATGTAAGGACAAAAAAGGATGGTGATAGTTATTGAAAAGAAACAATTTGAAAATTGCATAAAGCAATATGAACGATTAATAATCACCATTTGTTTATCCTTTACAAAAAATTATTTTGATGCAGAGGATTTGGCACAGCAAACATTTTTGTCTGCATATACAAATTATGAAAAATTTGATGGTGATAACCTTAAGGCTTGGCTTACTACAATTGCTGCAAATAAGTGTAAGGATTACATTAAAAATAAGGCAAGAAAAACCATTAATCTCACAGATGAGGATTATGAAACTATTGAAGACACAGATGAATCACCAGAAGATATAGTGATGAAAAAGTGCACCGACGAAAAAATACATAATATATGTACTAAATTAAAGGAACCTTACAGGACAGTAGCAATAAGTTATTTTTGTAAAGATATTAAACTTTCACATATGTCAGCAAATACCGGCCAAAGCTTAAAAACATTACAGACTCAATTATATAGAGCAAAAAAAATGCTTAAGGAATTATGGGAGGAGGAATTTATTTGAGAAGTAAATTATTTAATGAAGATAATCATTTAACTGAAATGTCATTAAAAGCTTTTAAGGAAGGACATTTGGATGATAAAAGCTTAATTTTATTATCAGAGCATATTGCTTGTTGTGAAAAATGTGCTGATGCTCTAGCTAACAGCTTCAATGATAATGAACTGGCAAAGGCTCCCTTAGGATTCCAGGAGGAAATACATGAAAAAATAAATAATAAAAAACAAAAAAGCTTTCAATTTGGTTTTTATTCTCTTAAGGTTGCAGTTGCTGCCTGTATAGCATTAATAATTGTTTTTTCCAGTCAATTAAACTATTTAGCTAATACAAAATTAGAAACAAGTTATATTAAGGCACCAGACTTAAGTATTGTAAACTCAATTAATACAAATCTTTATAATTTGTCAGAGAAAATAATAAATATGGAGGTTTTCAATAATGAAAAAGAAAAAAAATAAAATTTTAACCTTTATTTTTTCACTATTACCAGGGGCAGGTCATATGTATATGGGATTTATGAAGACTGGAATATCATTTATGGCAATGTTTTTCCTTATAATATTTCTTTCTTCCTGGCTTGATATAGGACCATTACTTTATATTTTACCATTAATTTGGTTTTACTCCTTTTTTGACTGTATAAATAAGGCTGAAACAGATGATGATGAATTCACGCTTTTAGAAGATAATTACCTTTTTTCCATAGATAAACTAGTATCAATTGACAAAGACATGTTCAAAAAAAGAAGACTTTTTTGGGGTATATTGTTACTGCTTTTGGGTATATATTTAGCCTGGAATAATGTTATGAACATTTTAAGCCCTTATATTCCTGATAAAACATATGACATAATTAGAAATATAACAAGAATTACTCCTCAGATAATTATAGGAATTGCAATTATAGTTTTAGGTGTAAAGCTTATTATTGGAAAGAAAAAGGAGTGTGACAACAATGCATAAGGGGCGACAGGTAGGAACATTTACTGCAGGCATAGTATTAATTATGTTTGGAATTTTATTTTTGCTTAGATTAAGCTTTCCTAATATTAGTATCTCTATGATAGTATCTTTATGGCCTCTTATTCTTGTGTTTTTGGGAATTGAAATTATTGCAGCTTATGTAATTAATAAAGAAGAAAAAATACGATATGATACTGGAGCAATAACTCTTATAATAATATTATCATTTTTCGCAATGGGTATGGCAGGAGCAGAATTTGTAATAAATCATTTGACACAGCTTAGAAATATAATTTAATGCTGATTATATAAATAAAACACCTTTAAAATTGAAGGTGTTTTATTTAATTCTCTTTTTATTACGATTTATATAGAACATCTACAGTAACAACTTCAATATTGCATTTTATTATGAATGATGATATTATATACCCATAAGGGGTATATAATATCTAAACTTTAAGGAGGAAAAAATTATGAATTATATATTGTATGCTGTCACTATACTTTTACTGATTTATATGTTCTATCCAAAAATAGTAATTAAACTTAATAAGAATGTAACAAATGTATCAGGTCCTGAGGCTGCAAAGCTTATTCGCGAAAATAAAAATATAGTGATTCTTGATGTAAGAACTAAAGGAGAATATAGCTCAGGACATATAAATGGAGCTAAACTTATGCCTGTGTCAGAAATATCATCAAGAATAGGTGAGCTTGAAAAGTACAGAGGGAGACCAATGTTAGTTCATTGTGCCTCAGGAGGACGAAGTCCAAGAGCTGTAATTGTTTTATTAAAAAATAAATTCGGGCCGATTTATCACATGAATCATGGATTATCCGGCTTTACCGGAACACTAAAATAAGGGGTTTACCTCTTATTTTTTTATATTATAGTGATACAAAATAAGCTGTGGTATTAATAGCAAATTGCTTAATTAATGCCACAGCCATCAATATTAACAGGAAGACAAATTTGATGCTTCTATGATAAAGCCTTTGTTAAACCACCTGTCAGAGTAATTTATCACTGCTCCGTTTAAATAATCTTCAAGTTCAGGTTCATATACCACTTTAATACCATCAGATTCAGATACTATATCATTTTCATTTTTTGACTCATCCAGAGTCACATCAAGTGTTGGGCCGCCTCAGCCAAAGTCCCCAAAACTAACTCTAATCATTAGATCATCTGGTTTTTTTGATTTTTGTCTGGCCTCATTGAATTTTTCTGCTGCCTTATTTGACACATTAACCATATTAAATTCACCAATCCTTTACTAAATAAAATTATATAAATAATTGTTGTTTTATCTTATTCTTTTATTGTGAAATATTCTATCTTTCCAAAGGAAGAATATAAGCTCCTGTTCCGCCTGAAACATTTATAACCTTATATCCTTTTGCTGCCAGATTCTCACATGTACTTGCACTTCTTATGCCTGTCTGGCAGATTATATAGTATTCCTTTGATTTATCCAGATACTTTTCAGGCTGTGCATTTAATTCACCCATTGGTATATTTTTAGCTGTAGGCACATGACCATCAGCATATTCATATTCTTCCCTAATATCTATTAAATTAATTTTATTTAATTTACCATCCAGGTCGTGAACACTTATTGAATTAAAATTGTTATTTTGAGACATATACGACTACCTCCTTTCAGCTTTTAATATATTAGTATTTTCTTATATACTGATATTATATTAGAAGTTTTAATTTGTCAATATGTACTTTAGCAGTCGCAATAATTTTCTTTAAGCACTTTCATTACATTTCTTACTCTGTCATCCTTTATATAATATGTAATTGAAAGTCCATTTTTTTCTGAATCTAAAACCTTATGTGCCTTAAGCATAGCTAAATGCTGAGATAAAGCTGATTGTGTAAGATTATTAATTTTTTTGTGAAGCTCACTTACAGTCATTGGAGACTCAATCAAATTGCAGACAATTAATAATCTATTTTCATTGGATAAAACCTTTAATAATTCTGATATAATTTTTACATTTTCTATCACATGAATTCCTCCTAAGTATATAAGTATATTAGAAAGTTATTATATATTATAATAGACTATTACTAATATTTTTGTCAATCAAAATTATAGAAAAAAGACAGCAGTTTTACTTTTTTGTAAAACTGCTGTCCTCAAGTTCATTTCCTATAACTTTCCTGCATGATAATTCTAAAATTATATTCAAAACATCAGATGATATTTTATCTAAACACATTTGTAAACTTCTGCTGATTTTTAAACTGCAGACTATATCCAAGGCTTCAATGCCAATAAAATAGCCCTTAATATTTTTACCATATATATATAACATATCCAGCAGATTATTTGAATGCTGGGAACAACCTTTAAAATAATTTTTGTATTGTTCTAAGGGAATTATTGTTATATCCCCGGTTTTATTTCCCAGCATAGCAGCATCTAAGATAAAAATAAAATCTTTATCTTCTAATAATGAAATACAATATTCTGTATCAGTTTCACCTATAAAGGTTTCTATGCCATATGAATTCAGGGAGCTTTGTATCTTCTCCAGTACTTTGATTCCTATGCTGTCATCACCCATTAAAATACTGCCTATTGCAATAACCTTTGTACTCAACTTACTGTGTCCTGACTATATGTGTTGCGCAGGATATGCATGGATCAAAAGAACGTATTATTCTTCCTAGTTCAGGAGTATTTTCATTACTATTCAGTTTAGTACCAATTAAGGCTTTTTCTGCGGGCCCATGTACCCCATTTTCATCCTGTGGCGACAAGTTCCATCCTGTAGGTGTAATAATATCATAATGTTTGATAACCTTATTTTCAATCTTAAGCCAGTGGCCTAATGGTCCTCTTATTGTATCTATAAGGCCTGCACCTGAAGCACTTTCAGGTATATTATAAATTCCCTGGGAGCTTTTCTTTAACTCAACCCTTTCAGTGAGTTTCTCCATTATGCCTATTATCTTCTTTGTTTCAAGAACCCTTGCAGCATTTCTATCCATACATGAACCTCCTTTAGTGTATTCACCAGTTATCATTAGCCTTGCCAGTGGGCCGCCTTCCATGGGCAGTCCATTATATCTGGGCGCCTTAATAAATGTATATGCATTTTCTTTGTTTAAATCTACTTCTTCCACAGCTTCATCTCCAGGGCTTTTTGCAGATTTGTCGCTTATATACCATGAATATAAAATATTCTCAGTAATTTTATTCATTTCAAATGGCTGCTTCTTACCATGAATTAAAACTGAAGGTTTTAAATAACTTATTTCAGGATCAGTATAGTCATTAAATAATCCAAAACTCATATAGTTTGAATATGACTCACCTTTATGGAAATAGTCCTCATAGTACTTGGAGATGGTTTCCATATCCTGAATCATAAAATTATTTACAAATTCCTTTATTTTTGAAATTATTGATTTAACTTTTTCCAATTTATATGCATCTATATTTACTGTGACTCCTCCTGGAAATATTCCGTGATTATGAGGAGCCTTTCCGCCAAGGACAGCCAGGCCCTCGTGAGCCAGTCTGCTTATTTCTATATTCTTAATATAATTTTTTTCTATATCTTTATTAAGATGCTCTGGCAGCCTGTAATCACTATACTGTTCAGGAGAAATAGGACTTACGTTAGGAAGCTTAGCATAATCAGGCATTGTAAAAAAATAAAATTGTCTCAAATGGTTCTGTAAAAATTCAAAACCATGCATTATATCTCTTATATAAAGGTCATTAATGTTTACAGGTATTCTAAGAGCATCCTCAAGTGCCAGTGAAGATGCTGCTGCATGGGATGTTGAACATATACCGCAGATTCTTTCAGTAAAATATACAGCATCTAATGGAGATCTTCCTTTCAGCATTTTTTCAAAGCCTCTAAAAAGTAATCCACTGGTCTTAGCATTTGTAACTATGTTGTTTTCGGTTTCAGCAGTAATTTCCAAAAAACCACTGACGCGAGTAACAGGATCTATTGTTATGATTTTTTTCATAGAATTCTCCTTTAAACGTTTAATATCTTACAAAAGGCTCCATGCCATCGGGAAAATAAGGCTGGGCACATCCAATACAAGGTGTATTGGCCTCAACAGGCCAGTTTACATACCCATTCCACTTTCTTCTGGGACAGTCCGTTTTTGTAACTGGCCCCCTGCATCCAAGCTTAAACATGCAGCCCGTATCCCCAAGTTTTTTTGCAAATATCTGTTTGTCAAAAAATCCCCTTCTTGTGCAATTATCATGTATGGTTACTCCATAAAATACAACTGGCCTGCTTTGTTCATCCAATTCAGGCATACCAAACCCAACTAAATGAGCCAGTGTGCCAATTACCCAGTCAGGATGGCTGGGACAACATGGAAGTCTTATAACCTCCCTATTTAACACTTCTTTAACACTTTTACTTTGTGAAGGATTTGGTGCCGCAGCTGAAATTCCTCCATAGCAGGCACAGGTTCCAACTGCAATAACATACTTAGCTTTTTCACCTGCCATGGTAACAGCCTCCAGTGCCGTTACAGGCTTTCCTTTATAATTTGCTATTATATTGTAACGACCATTATCTTTAGTAGAAACAGCCCCATCAACAAGAAGAATAAATTCTGTATTTAAAGTATTAAGAAACTGCTGAAAGGCTTTATCTCCTTCTGTTGTCATTAATGTATTATTAAATTTTAAGTCTATGATCCCGGTTAAAATATCTAATAATCCCGGATTTTCACCATTAATAAAGGACATTATATTTCCTGAACATCCAGTAGCCTCCAGCCATATTGCATTAATCTTATGAGCTCTTTTATCATGAATAAGCTGTGATACTTCTTTAATAAGGCTTTCAGCCGTAATATGTTTACTTTTTTTAAGATTATCCACATCAATACCCCCATATAGCTTCTTTTAAAAATATATGCTTAAACTACGCTGTTAAAAACCTGATTTTAAAATTTTAATCATTCTTTGCAAAAAAAAACTTCATATATTATACTTACTATATATTAATAATGAGGAGAAAAATTTATGAGGAGAGAATATATTACTTATCCTTCCGATATCCCTGTATCAATACGTTTAGCAACTATGATTAATTACCCTTTGCACTGGCATAATTCCATAGAAATACTTTATGTTTTAAAGGGAAATCTTAATATTGTAATAGGCTCAGATAAATATGAACTTATAGAAAAAGATGTGGAAATAGTTAATATTGATGAAACCCACAGCATTGTAAGTTCTGACAAAGATAACATGGTTTTAATATTTCATATAGATCCCTGTTTTTTTGAAAAATACTATACTGATATTGAAAATATGTTTTTCTTCACTAATACTACAGATGACAAAGCACAGGAAAATGATAAGTATGATGTTCTTAGGACTTTTTTAGCTGAAATAACCTGTGAAGCAGTTCAAAAGCAGGAGGACTATGATAAGGAAGCAAAAGATATTCTTGTAGATATGCTTTATTATCTTATAAACAATTTTCATTATTTAATGTATGAAAATGATGATTTGAAAGGCAATGAAGAACTTTTAGAAAGATACCACAGAATTTCAAAATATATATTTAATAATTATAACGATAATATAACTCTTCAGGATATAGCAAAAAAAGAATTTTTAAGCACTGATTATCTATCTCATGGAATAAAGGATATTACAGGCTATAGTTTTACGGATTTATTAAACTCAAATAGAATTGAAGAAGCTTTAAAACTTCTTTTAGACACAGATAAAACCATATCTGAAATTTCAGAAGATGTAGGATTTTCTCATACCAGATATTTTAATAAGCATTTTAAAATTCACTACAAATACACTCCCCTTCAATATAGAAAAAAGTTTAAAGTTGATGATGAAACATTTAACAAACAAAAAGTTATTAAATTTTATGATTTGAAGGATAGTCTTCAGTATATGACTTACTATCTGGAAGACTACGATAGATTTAATTATGAAGATAAAATAACAAAAATAAATATAAATATGGGAGAAGAAGCAGGCAAATTTAATAAAATGTTTAAGGAAGTATTAAATGTAGGAGATGCCTTTGATCTTCTTTTAGAAGATAATAAAGATATATTAGAGGTGCTTCAGGAGGAGATTGGCTTTGAATATGCAAGGCTCTTAAATGTGTTCAGCCCTGATATGTGTATATTCCCAAGTTCTAACTTTTATAACTGGAACAGAGTTTGTGATGTATTTGAGTTTTTGGATTCACTTAATCTAAAACCTCTTATAGTTTTAGATGATAATGGATTTTCTGCTTCTGACTTTATGTCAGCTGTTAAGTCCTTCCTAAATTATTTTAGTGAGCTGGATAATTTAGATATGCATTCATTTAAATTTCAATTTAGTTCGACAATTTCACCTGATGTTATTAACAAGCTATCTGAAATTTTGTGTACAGAATACCAATTGGAAATAGATAAAGATAAATTTATCTGTAATAATGCCATAGACGAAATCTATGACACAACATATATGCTGCCTTATATTATTAACGGTGTAGTAAATAATATAAACTCCTTGAACTTTTTAAGAGCATTTGATGTAATTGATAAACAGGTTAACCTTACAAATGAAGTATTTTTTGGTTATCCTGGTGTTATAAATGATAAGGGTATCAAAAAACCATCTTATTATGCCTATTACCTGTTAAACAAACTTGGAGATACATTGGTTGCCAAGGATAATGGATATATAGTTACAAAATCTGAAAAAGAATATCAGATTTTACTTTATAATCATCATAAAAATATAGATAAATTGATTCCATTAAGTAGTTTTTCAAAGCTGAGAGCTGATAAAAACGCAGCTGCACAAAAGATTTCGCTAAATATAGTTAACATTCCTTCATCTATAAGATTAACTACTTATAAAATAAATGAAAAATCAGGTTCCTCATATAATTACTGGGTTGACATGGGTAAACCTAAAAGATTAAGTAAGGAGGAAAAGCAGATTCTGCATAAAGCTTCTTTCCCTGCTATTAATTTTAAAAGTTTTAAAAAAAGCACTGTAATCAATATACAAACCAAACTTAATGGATATGGTGCCATGCTTATTTTAATTAAAGAGGCCTAATAATACCTATAGTCAGGTGTTATCAGGCTATTTCTTTAAATCAGCCATTTTAGTGGCATAGCAGTATTGTACTTTTTTATTGACCTGTAAGTGAATGTAAATTTCTCCCCAAAATTTTATAATTATTATATAAAAGAAAATAGGTTATTTTCAAAACTTGAGGTGAAATTTATGGAAATTGACAGTAATATTTTTGCAAAAGAAAAAATAAATAAAATGCTTTTTAAATTTGCTGTACCAGCAATATTTGCATTATTAGTATCTGAACTTTATAACATTGTTGACACGCTTTATGTTGCGCACTATTTAGGAGTTACCGCTCTGGCAGCCATTACCATTGCATTTCCAATTCAAAAATTATTAATAGCTCTGGGTCTTTTAGTGGCAGTTGGAACCTCTACCTATGCAGCCAGAAGCTTAGGAGAACAAAACGTTACAGAGTTTAAAAAGATAGTGATTTCATCTTTAAGCTTAGTCATAGTATTATTAACTGTAGTATCATTTATAATTTTTATATTTAAAAAGCCTATTCTTTTTACATTAGGTGCAAGTGAATTAACATACCCATTAGTTAATAAGTATGTATCTATAATATTAATAGGCGGAGTTTTCCAGTCTCTTACAGCAGTTGCATGTTATATTATGATTTCTCTAAAGAAAACAAAAGCTCTTTTATATACTAATCTAATTGGAGTCACTTTAAATATAGTAATTAATTATATTTTAATAGCCATGTCAGGCTTTGGAATAGAAGGTGCTGCTATAGCCACAGTATTTTCTCAAATAACAGCCTTTACTTTTGCTTTTTATAAATTTAAAGATGTCCTGAAAAGTTTTAATATAAAGCTTACGTTGCATTCTATCTACAGCTCAGTTTCAAAAGAAATCCTGACAAGTATAATAACAATTGGATTTTCAACCTTTGTAATAGAAATTGAAGATGCTTTAGTTTCTGTAGTGCTGAATAACATCCTCTATGCTGAGGGAGGAGAATCTGCCATTGTTATGATAGGAGTAATAACTAAAGTTTCAATGTTCCTGTTTGTTACAATAATTGGCATAAGCTCTGCAATGCAGCCCTTAGCTGCTTATAATTTTGGCGCTGAAAATTACGATAAAGTTAAAATGGTTTTATCTACTTCTGTTAAAGCTGCAGTTATAGTTTCTTTTGCATTTTGGTCAATATTTATGGTTTTTTCAAACTCCATTATAGGATTTTTCATTAACGATGCTTCACTGCTTCATGAAACAGCTGGAGCTTTTAGATTATGCATATCCCTTATTCCTTTAACAGGAATATATTATGTGGGAATTAACTATTATCAGGCAATTGGCGAAGCTAAAAAAAGCTTTTTACTTTCTATATACAGGGAAATTATAGTGTTTATTCCCTTATCAATACTATTTGTTCAGCTATTTGGTATGAAAGGAGTCTTTGCAGCCTATCCTATAACTGATTCCATTGCTGCTATAACCTCTTATTATCTGCTCAATAAAACTTTAAAAGAAGACTTCCATGAAGTTAAGGTAACTGAAGGAATTTAACAAATCAAGTGCTCTGCTTAAGTATGCCTACCTTTGGCAGCTGTGACAAAACAGCTGCTGTGCCATGGCATCCATTAAACTGAGCTGTTAAGTCCTTCCCTGCCACAAGTCCGAAATGAGTTGCCCCTCCCCATGTAGCCTCATTACTTACATCATAAACTATTCCATTAACTGCTGCATAAGCCGGCCGGCCTTCAGTACCATTAAAAGAGGACAATTCTTCAATTGTAATTTCCCGGGTTTCCCTGTAATTTCCTTCAATACAATGAATAATATTATCTATTTCCACAATTAATTGATTTTCCAGCCATTGCCTTCTTACAGGACACATTGTGGATGAAATAGTGTTTCTGTAATGCTGAATTTTACTTCTGGACTTTTTTATTTGCTCAAATTTGTTTTCACCTGCTAAATTAATCATTTATATATCCTTTAAATTATTTCATTAATAAATATATGTATGTTTAATTATATATATCAGAGAATTCCAAATTTATTTTTTCAATGCTGTTTTTACTTATAGTATCAACATGTACATTTTTATTATCAGCATTACCATGTGCCAGTTTACATGGAAGATGTATGATAAATTCCGAGCCGCAGCCTACCTTGCTTTTAGCCAATATTGTTCCGCCATGCAGTTCAACTAATTCTTTTACAAGTGATAATCCTATTCCGCTTCCTTCATGATCCCTTGCAAGGGATTTATCCACCTGTACAAAGCGCTTAAATATGCTGTTTAATTTATCTTTAGGAATGCCTCTGCCTGTATCCTTTACTCTTATACAGATATATTCTTTACCATCTTCTATGGTTACTGTAATTTTTCCTCCAGAAGGAGTGAATTTAACTGCATTTGATAATAAATTTAAAATAATCCTTTCTATTTTATCTGGATCACAGCCAATAATTTTTTCCTCTACATCTGTATCAAATGTAATTGATAAGCCTTTATTTTTTATATAATCATCAACTGATGATATTATTTCCTCAATCAAGTCTACAATGTTTATATTTGTTTCATTTATAGTGAAGAACCCTGCATCAATCTTAGTTATATCAATTAAATTATTAACAAGTCTTAAAAGACGATAGCAGTTTTGCTTCATAATCTTTGTATATTTAAACATATCAATAGATGAATCCTCAGAAAAACTCTGCTTTAACTTAAGCTCATGTATCTGCAGAGCTGAAAAAATAACACTTATAGGAGTCCTTAATTCATGAGAAATATTTGCAAAAAATTCTGTTTTAATTCTGTCATATTTTTTTATTTCATCTAACTTTTGATTTCTTTTCATTACTTTTATGTTTAATGCTTCTGCCTCTTTTTTTAAAGAAGACAATTCTAACTGTGTGTCAACCTTGGAAATTACTTCATTATAATTAAATGGACAAGTAATATAATCAGCACCACCTGCAGAAAACAATTTGTCCTTATCAATGCACTGATAATCTGGAAAGATAAATATAACAGGAATTTTCTTTAAGGTTTCATTAACTTTTAAGCTTTCACAAACATGAAACCCATCAGTTTGTTTTAAAACAGCACTAATTAATATTATATCTGTTGGATTTTCTCTCAAATCCTGAAATACTGATTCATCCCCCGAAATATTTCTTACTTTATAATTACTGTTTTTAAAAATAGTTATAAGCTGCTTAATATTTGAAGAAGAATCATCAACAATAAGTACATTAGCCTGACCTATGGAAGCAATTTCATTTTCCATAACTTGTCACTCCATTCAAGAATATTGGGATATGCTATACTTATGACCTTTATATATAATATATTGTACCATATTTTCACATAACATGTTAAATTTCTGTTAAATATATTTTTAGCAGCCTAAAATTATAGGCTGCTATTATTTATTAATTTAACTTTGGCAGAATTTCTTCAAAATAATCCAGTGACTGTGGATTTGCTAAAGCATCTCTATTTGTAACTTTACGGCCATTTATAATATTGGATACTGCACTTTCAACCTTTTTATTATTTAAAGTTCTTGGTATATCAGGGACAGGTAAGATAACTGCAGGAACATGACGCGGAGAAGCATTCTTTCTTAAAATTGTTTTTATCTCCTTTTTTAAATTTTCATCAAGCTCAATGCCTTCTTTTGTCTGAACAAATAAAATAATTCTTTGATCATCCTTGTAATTTTGTCCTATAGCCAGGCTATCCTGAATCTCTGGAATTTTTTGCACCTGATTATAGATTTCAGCTGTTCCTATTCTTACCCCAGATGGCTTCAGTACAGAATCAGATCTGCCATAATAGGTAATGCCGCCTGTATCAGAATGTATAAGAACATAGTCACCATGGTGCCAGATACCAGGATAAACTCTAAAATAAGCATCCATATATTTAGTGTTGTCAGGGTCATTCCAGAATTTAAGGGGCATAGATGGAGTTGGCATCTCACATACTAATTCTCCCTGTTCATCTCTTATGGGTTCACCTTTTTCATTATATGCATTGATTTTCATTCCAAGTCCAGGTCCCTGAAGTTCTCCTGAGTAAACAGGACTTATTGGATTTCCAGATGAAAAGCATCCATTAATATCTGTTCCTCCTGCAATTGAATTAAAATGTAAATCCTTTTTAATTTCAGTATAAATATAATCAAAACCATCCTCGGAAAGGGCAGAACCTGTTTGAGAAATTTCCCTCAGTGCCGAAAGATCAGCAGCTTTTCTAGGTGAGAACCCTTCAGCCATTAGAGCATGTACATAACTTGCACTTAGTCCAAAAATAGTAACCTTCTCCTCTTCTAATATCTTCCAGATTGCAGATGTATCAGGATAAGACGGATTTCCATCATAAAGAACTATAGATGCACCTGTTCCAAGAGCTGCAGCCTGCCAGTTCCACATCATCCAGCTGCATGTAGTAATATACAGCATACAATCAGAAGATTTTACATCGTTTTGAAGAACTAATTCTTTCAGCTGATTAATAAGAAGACCTGCAGAAGACTGTACCATGCATTTTGGCTTTCCTGTAGTACCTGATGAAAACATAACCACAAGAGGCTGCTCTGAAGGAAGCTGTTCAAATTTAAAATCCACAGGTACATTACATGATAGATAATTTTCATATGAAACACCATTTGGTATTTCAGTGGTTTTGGAATTATCACCTGCATAGTGAGAAACAACAACTCTTCTAATAGAATTAATGCCATGTATAATCTGCTTTACATTCCCCATAACATCAAAACATTTTCCCTTATAATAATATCCATCTGTTGTAAATAGAATATCAGGTTTTACTTGTCCAAGTCTGTCAATAGCGGCCTGAGGTCCTATATCAGTAGCACAGGAGCACCATATAGCACCTACTGCAGAGCATGCAAGCATGGCAATTACAGTTTCAGGTACATTAGGCATATATGCCGCAATGGTATCCCCAGGCTTTACTCCGTCTTTTCTAAGTGCTTCTGCAAGTCTTACAACCTGTTCATACAATTCCTTATGACTTAATTCACGTCTGATTTTATTTTCCCCTCTAAATACAATGGCAGTATCAGAACTTGAAGAAAAACGAAGTATATTTTCTGCATAGTTTAATTCTGCACCCACAAACCAGCTGGCACCTGGAAATTTGGACAAATCATCTACAGGTGTAGAATAAGTCTTTGAACATTTTATATCTAAAAAGTCCCACAAGGTACCCCAGAAGTCCTTGGGAAAAGTAACTGACCATTTATACAAAGCTGGGTAATCATTAAATTTCAAATTAAATTTTTCATTTACATAATTCATAAAAGAATTCATATTTGTATTTTTTATAAACTCTTTGGACGGCTTCCATAATAACTTTCTCATATATTTATCACTCCTTTGTTTTTATGCTTTAGATATATACTTTGAAACCGTTTTCAGATATGTTTAAATTACCATATCAAATTAATTATAACTCAAATACAAATATATGCAAACTTAAAATATTGAAAAATAAAGACCTAAGCTGTGCTTAGATCTTGTTTAATGTACGTTTTAGAAATTCTCTTGTACGATGCTGAGAAGGATTGTTAAAAATCTGCTCAGGTGTACCTTCTTCTGCTATAACTCCCTTATCCATAAAGACTACTCTTTGAGATACCTCTTTTGCAAAGCCCATTTCATGTGTTACTACTAACATGGTTAAGCCTGACTCAGCAAGCTCTTTCATTACCTTCAGAACTTCCCCAACCATTTCAGGATCAAGAGCTGAAGTTGGTTCATCAAACAGCATAACATCAGGTTCCATTGATAATGCCCTGGCAATAGCAACACGCTGCTTTTGTCCTCCTGACAGCTGATTTGGTTTAGCATTTATATACTGCTCCATGCCAACTACTTTCAAATATTTCATTGCAACTTTTTCAGCCTCATCTTTTGATCGTTTTAGTACTTTCATTTGTCCAACCACACAATTGTTTAAAACATCATGATTGTTAAATAAATTAAACTGCTGAAATACCATTCCCAGTTTAGTTCGATATGAATATACATCATGTTTCTGATCTAACATATTTTCTCCATTATAAATTATTTCACCACCGCTTGGCTTTTCTAAAAGATTAATACAGCGAAGAAGGGTTGATTTCCCGGATCCTGAAGATCCTATTATAGAAACTACTTCTCCTTTATTTACTGAAAAATCTATATCCTTTAAAACTTCATGATTTCCAAAGGATTTGCTTAAATGTTTTATTTCAATTACCTTTTCCATATTTGTTGCCCTCCCTCTTTTAATTATTTCCAGATCTTTTCAGCATATCCTCAGGTGTGTCAACCTGCATCTGATTAGAATACATAGTATAATTTTCGGGCCCGTCCAATTTTCTTTCAAAATGACGTAAAATTCTTGTTACAGTAAATGTCATAATAAAATAAAGAACACTGGCAATGAAAAATGATTCAAAATATCTGAAATTGTTTCCTGCAACTGATTTTGTCTCAAAATATAATTCAGTTACTGAAATTACATTAAGAACTGAAGTATCCTTTATATTTATAACAAATTCATTACCTGTAGCAGGCAGGATGTTACGCACAGCCTGAGGCAGAATAACATTTGTCATGGTCTGAAAATGGTTCATACCTATGGCCTCAGCTGCTTCAAACTGACCCTTGTCAATAGATACGATGCCACCTCGGACAATTTCTGACATATAAGCTCCTGTGTTAACTGATACTATAAGTATTGCCGCATATAATCTATTCATATCAATACCAAAAGCCATAGCAGATCCATAGAAAATTACCATGGCCTGTACTATCATAGGTGTGCCTCTGAATATTTCTATATACACAGATAAAATAACATTAATTATTTTTAAAATTACCCTCTTTATTCCTTTTTCAGGTATGGGGATAGTTCTTACCACACCTATCATTAAACCTAATATAAATCCTAAAACAGTACCAATCATTGATATAAGAAGAGTCATCCCTGCTCCACGAAGGAACATCTGCCAATCACTTGAAAGTATTTTTATTATCCAATCTAAACTCATATCTTCCTCCATTTATAAAATCAAATGCATATATAACATTGGATTTTTTAATTAAATTATTTAGCTGCCGGCTGATTTTTTATGGCAGTATCCATAATTGCCTTACGCTGTTCTTCTGATATACCTGATAATATTTTATTAATTTTAGCAGTTAAATCACTTCCCTTTGCTACACCTACTGCAATAGAAGTATCTTGGTCTGAAGTTTTAAATCCATCTTTAAATTCTATCATTTTAAAATCACTATTAGCTGTTTCTGCACTTATGCCTTCGGGACGCTCCGATACATAACCATCAATTACTCCGGATTGAAGAGCTACCCTCATAGCAGGAAAGTTATCCATTGCAGCCTGCTTATTTACTCCCTTAATCTGGTCAATTACTGAGTAATGGAATGTATTAAGCTGAGCAGTTACTTTTGCTCCCTTAAAATCCTGAATTGACGAAGCTCCATCGTATTTTCCGCCTTTTTTTACAATCATTACTAGATCTGATTTATAGTATCTATCTGAAAAATCAATTGTTTTCTTACGCTCATCTGTAGGTGACATGCCTGCCATAATTGCATCGATCTTGCCAGATGTTACAGCTGGCACAAGTCCGTCCCACTCTGTTTTTACCACAACAAGTTTTTTGCCTAAACCTGCTGCTATTTTTTTGGCAATTTCTATATCATATCCTCCTGCATACTCTGAACTTCCTTGAATTTTAACTGCACCATTTGAATCGTCATTCTGTGTCCAGTTAAAAGGTGCATATCCTGCTTCTGATCCTATTGTAAAGGTATCATCCTTTGACTGTTTGGAGCTTGTACTCTTTCCACATGCTGTGAATAAAACTGCAGCTGATAAAAAAATTGTAACAAATATTGATATTTTTTTTCTCATGATGTTGCTCCTCCTTAAATTAGTGGTTTTTTTGCAATAAAAAAAGACCTAAAGCAAGCTTTGGTCTTAATATGCAAAAAAACTAAGCCCCTTCTTTTCCCAAATGAGATAGCGCAACTCAATAAACCGGGCAGCTTATTGAGACAGTCCTGCAGCTATTAACTGCAGGCCCAGCAAATAATACTGAGAATATTATAAGCTTCGGCGACATTTCCTTCTCCCTAGTATCAATGTTTCTCAAGCTCCTCTAAGGTCTGTTAAATGTCGCTCCTCTACCCCACCTAAAAAAGTGAGGCCTTATTAAATTATGCATATAGCATATAACAATATATGACTAATGTCAACATTATTTTTAAAATTTCTTAATATTTTTAATTTAAATTTGGAATTAAATAAAGAAGAATGCAAAAGAAGTGGCAAATACTTCCTCCCATTACAAACAAGTGCCATATAGCATGATTATACGGTATATCATCTCTCATAAATATAAATGCTCCCACCGTATATAAAATGCCGCCAGCTATTAAAAGTATAACTCCAGTCATAGGCATAATCATAATTACTTTCTTAATAGCTATAACTATAAGCCATCCCATTCCTATATATATAAATGTAGAAATCTTTTCAAATTTTCCTGTAAAGAACACCTTCAAAACTATGCCTATTATTGTAAGCCCCCATTCTATCCCAAATATGGTCCATCCTAATGGTCCCCTTAAAATTGTAAGAGCAAAAGGAGTATACGTTCCAGCTATAAGAAGAAAAATTGATGCATGATCAAAAATTCTAAACAGCCTTTTCACTTTTTTCCCCGGAAGGCTGTGGTAAAGTGTGGATTCAGTATATAGGATTACAAGTGAAGCACCATATATACTATAACTTACAACATACCAAACGTCCCCATATTTAACTGCAAACACAATTAACAGTACCAATGCAGCTATGGAAAGTAATGCTCCAATTCCATGGGTAACAGCATTAGCTATTTCCTCACCTTTAGTATAAAAGTTTCCATCTTCCATTTTAAATCCTCCAACTTTATATTAAATGCTGCCTTCTTTCAGAATACTGTTCAGGTCCTTAGTTAATGAGCTGCTTCTTTCCTCAGACATGAATCCCATTATTTTTATTATCTGATCCGGCTGTTCGTCTCCAGTATACCACTGAAGTTTTTCATGAAAAAGCTTTTCAATCACATCTCCAAGCATAATGCCTAAACCAGTAAGGCAGTATACCCTTTTTTCGGGATTTTTACAACCTGAGTGAATGGTACAAGTATTGCATCCGCTGCATTTTCCTGCATTTAAAAATTTTATATTATATTTCTTATATATTTTATAGCCAAGGAAGTTCATAAAGCTATAAAGTATATTTTGAATAAGTTCTATTTTTTCCTCTGCACTGCTGGCATATGTCTGACATGTTTTTATTTTGCACATAAGCAGTATAAAATCTTTATTTTTTAAAAGATTGTCTGCTGTAGGTGAAAATGGCGGGCAACCTCCATTGGTGTTATAATTTGAGCATCCTTCCATGCACCATTTTCTTACCTGATTAATATTCAATGTTAAATCATTATAATTAAAAATATCCCATTTAACTTCTAAATCATAGCTGTTTTTTTCATATGTATGCTTTACTGTAACTGTGTTCATAATGCACCTCTAAATTTAAAATTTAATATATATATTAAGTGTAACATATAGTCTTATAATCATATATTAATATATAATTATATTTTTGGAGGTAGTTATGGATAAATTGAATTATTCAACAAATGGCTTTAGATGAGGCTGTAATCCTAAGGTTAGTAAACCTTCAGCAAATGGCATTAAAACATGGCAGCCTCCCAGCTTCATCCCAAGCAAATACAAGGCAAAAGCCCTTGGAAACACTAAAACTCCTGGTATAAACAGTATTACATCCGCATCCATTGAACACTGTTTAAAAAAATATATGTATATCTGGTTAAATAATGGTTTGGAATTTTGGTCTGTACCTTTTTTGATAAATGAAAGTTTTATTTATGCCTGGATTTGGAGCAATGCTAAATGGGAGTATTTTGCAATACCCCCGGAAAATATTGATTGTTTTATGTGCTACTAAATATATTTTTGCTGTTTATAATGATTTTAAATCATACTTCCATCACTTCGGAAATAGTACCATTTACCCTTATATAATACTTTCCCAGTTCTCATAGCACCAGAAGAAGGGTCTAGATAATACCACTTTTTATTATATAATACCCAGCCTTTACTCATTTCTCCTGAGGGCTTAAAATAATACCAGACTCCCCGGATTAATGACCATGATGTCTGCATACCCCCAGAAGCATTTAAATAATACCAATTCCCATTATATAATAACCATCCTGTTTTCATGCCCCCGGAAGCAGGATCTAGATAGTACCATGTTCCACGATCCGACAGCCATCCGATTTTCATAGCTCCAGAAGCAGTATCCAGATAGTACCAGGTTCCCATGTCTAACATCCATCCTTTATATTTTTCACCTGTATGGGTATTAAAGAGGTACCACTGATTACCTATAGAACTCCATTCATGATTATATAAGCTGTCCAATTTAGTTCTTAGTCCTAATTTATCATCTTTTATCTGGCTGAAAGAGAACAGAGAATCCCCGCTTACATTATCTAATGTTCTTATAAGTTTTATCTGATTAATTATTTCATCTGATGCGCTGAATTCTGTCCCAAGTTTATAAGCAGCTTGTCCAATTATCAAATTTACATTTGTACCTCTAACTGTTTCATTCCACCACTTTACTATTCTTTCAAAATCTGCTGCATTGTTGCCAACGCCCCAGTAAACCTGTGGAACTATATAATCAACCCAGTTATTCTTAACCCATTTAACAGAATCAGAATATGTTGCATAATAACTTTGCAGTCCATTTGTATTGCTGCCGCCTTCAGCAGGGCTGTTCTTCCATATACCAAATGGACTTATTCCAAATTTAATATTTTTATTTGAAGATTTTATTTTACTGTTTAAATCCTTAACAAATTTATTGACATTATCTCTTCTCCAGTCCTCCAGTGTCATACCATTACCATATAAATTAAATTCTTTTGAGTCATTAAATTCATATCCGGTTTTTGGATATGGGTAGAAATAATCATCTAAATGAACACCTGCTATATCATATCTATTTACTACATCCATTATTGTATCAATTACATAAGCTCTTGCTTCAGGAATTCCTGGGTTTATCATAGTATAATTAGCATAGGTGACAAGCCACTGTGGATTATCCTTCAATTTGTTACCATCAGGCAGTTTAGATAGATAATCATTTTTATCAAAAGAGGCGCTATCTGATATTCTAAATGGATTAAACCATGCATGTAGCTGTAAGTTTCTTTTCTTGCTTTCGGCTATAGCATAAGCCAGTGGATCATATCCAGGGTCCTTTCCCAGTGTACCTGTCAAATATTTTGACCAGGGCGCATAGCTTGTTGGATAAAGAGCATCTCCCATGCTTCTAACTTGAAAATATACTGTGTTGAATCCAATTCTTTGCAGCAAATCAAAATCCTCACTAAGCTCCTGCTTTGGATTTATAGTTTTGGGCCAATCAATATTATAAACAGTAGACATCCATACAGCTCTTGTTTCAGTTTGTGCAGCTGCGGCTGCATGAGCATTATAATTTGGAATACTAAATGTCAGTACTACGATAAATATGGATATAAATGCAGCAGTAATTTTTTTCATAAATAATTTCTCTCCTATCTTTAATAAGGGACGGTTAATTTTATATTATCACTAAATTTAATTTAAATCCTTACGTATTAAATAAAATTTAAGTTTATAATAAATTTTTCATTATATAATCTGCAATGAAAGTATTACATTGTGCCCAGCAAAGGAGTGTAATGTAGTATATTTTTTGCGAAGTATATAAATTTTTTTATCTTTAGCTTGTACTATATAATTTCATTTAGTAAATCGCTATTTAAGCAAGCAAAAATACTAATGCTTCTACAGTTTTTTGAGAAGCTGCATAGCTGATTTACTTTGAAATCCATTTAAATAAAAAAATGCATAACAATAAGACCTTTTATTATTATGTAAAAAAATAAAAAGTTTTTTAAAAATTTTTTAACTTGAATTACATTTTTTAAGACGTCTGCCGTAGAATAAATTTATTTACAATATCTTTATACCTATCCTCCGTTGATATTAATTCAACTCCGATAGAACAAAGCTTTGATACTCTTGACTCGGTTATATTTCCAAGGATTTCGCATATATGCTTCATTTTAAAATTACATAAACTCCTCATTAATAATACTGCTAAAGCCCTGGCAGACTTACTATTTCTGTTATTTTTAACATAAAGCATAACTTTATCTATTCCTGTTTCTTGTGATATGAATTCTAATATCTTCTCATGATCAAAATTTCTTACTAATATTTTTCTTTCACTTCTATACTCAGTTTTTTCATCTTCAAATTCTATTTCCTTCTTTAATTTCTTTTTATCACACATGTATACAAGCTTGAGATAGTTTTCCCTTGCTTTATTTACATTTAATCCCAGCATTTGCATTATGTATGCTTCACCTAAAAGACCTGTTTTATCTTCTTCAAGTCCTAAATATACTCTTAAGCTTGAATATTTATATTTTTCAGGGCATGTTTCATAACCCTTTATTTTCAGTGGATTATTGTGAATATAAGCTGATAAAGTTATTAAGTACCTGTCTGTGTCTACTATTTTGCTCTTGAACCTATCCTGAAACACATAACCATGTCTATCATGAATCCGATTGAATGTTACTGCATATTTAAAATTTAACCCATGCATTATTTTAGATATGTCCGCCCCATTAGAATCTATTATAAAATGAGCATGGTTGCTCATCATACAATATGCATAAACCTTAAATCCATATATTATTTGGTAATTTTTCATCTGATTCAAATATTTTTCCTTGTCATCATCTTTCTTAAACAATGGGACCTCTGTTATACTCCTCACCATCACGTGATATATTGCATCTTCAAATTTTATTCTTTCAGTTCTCGGCAAGAAAAGCACCTCACTTACTGTTAATTTTTACTACCTTAATAGTATTGACTTTAAGTGAGGCACTTATACTCACTTATACTCACGAATTCCAAAAGCTGGTTAGCTATTAACTACCCCCCTCTAATTCTAAAAGTTAATTAATTGTTAACTGTCCCCTTTCACCTTCAGTTCAGGGTTAAAAGTTGGAAGTTGAAAGTTAGTTGATTGTTAAACGTCCCCTTCAAAAATCAGAAGCTAATCAATTGTTAACCGTCCCTTTAAAAGTCGGCAAGTTGTTAACCGTCCCTATTGACTTAATCTATAGTTAAATATTATACTTAACTGAGTTACACCTTTAATTTAAGAAGGAGCTATAAGGTAATAATGAAAATAGTAAATAAAATATACAATTATATTCCAAAATATGCTGTTAAGCCTTTAATTTTATGTGTGGTTTTTAATTTCACAGCATACTCAGGGGTACGGTTATTTTACAAAAACAGGGTCTTTCATGATTTAACTACTGCTTTGGATAATAGAATTCCTGTTATTCCAGCATTTACATTAATCTATTTTGGAAGTTATATTTTTTGGATTGTTAACTATATATTAATATGCAGAATAAATGAAGAACGATGTTATCGCTTTATAACTGCAGATATAATGGGAAAGCTCATATGCTTTATAATATATGTTACCTTCCCAACAACTAATGTAAGACCTTATATTGCTTCATCTGATATTTTTGCAAATATGCTTAAATTTTTATATACTATAGATGCGGCAAATAATCTTTTCCCATCCATTCATTGTTTGGTAAGCTGGTATTGTTTTGCTGGTTTAAGAAATTGTAAAACAATTCCTGCATGGTATCGATATTTGTCTTTGTTTATAGCAGTAATAATATGCATTTCAACTTTGACAACAAAGCAGCATGTTATAGCAGACGTTATAGGAGGAGTTTTACTTGCGGAAATAACGTGGCAGGTATCTTTGCATGCACAACTTTATAAAACAATAAAATCTATAAATCAGGAGGCATAAATGAAAGTTCTAACTGTAGCAATACCTTGCTACAATTCAGCAGCATATATGGATAAAGCAATAGAATCGCTGCTAATTGGAAGTGAGGATATAGAAATTTTAATCGTAGACGATGGTTCCAGTGATAATACTTCAATAATAGCAGACCAGTATGAGAAAAAGTATCCTAATATTATACACGCAATACACAAGGAAAATGGCGGACATGGTGACGCAGTAAATACAGGACTTAAATATGCAAATGGCATATATTTTAAAGTTTTGGACAGCGATGACTGGTTTGATAAAGACAGTCTGGTAAAGGTACTTGAAATATTAAATGACATGATTAATAATTCCAAATCCTTAGACATGCTAATAACAAATTATGTATATGAAAATGTACATATACATAAATCTAAAAGCATTAATTATAAAAGTGCAATGCCCCAGAATAAAATTTTCACATGGGATGATTTAGGATATCTTAAAAGCAGCCAGAATATATTGATGCATTCGGTTATTTATCGTACAGAAGTGCTTAAAAAATGCGATTTAGAACTTCCTAAACATACATTTTATGTGGATAACATCTTTGTGTATAAACCACTGCCATATGTAAACACAATGTATTATGCAGATTTGGACTTATATAGATATTTTATTGGAAGAGAAGATCAGTCAGTTAATGAAAAAGTAATGATAAAACGTATTGATCAGCAGATTAAGATAACAAAAATAATGATTGACTGTTATGATCCAATGCTTATAAAATGTAAGAAACTGCAAAAATATATGATAAAATATCTTGTTATGATGATGACAGTAAGCACAGTGCTTTTGTTAAAGGATAATACAGAGGAAAGTTTAAAAAAGAAGGAAGGACTTTGGAATTATCTAAATTCCAGAAATGAGAAATTGTATGATGAAGTTAATAAATCCTTTTTAGGATTAGCTGTTCAATTTAAAGGCTCATTAGGAAGAAAAATCATATTACTTGGCTATTCAGCATCAAGAAGAATATTTGGATTTAATTAATATTATAATTAAGAAACTGAAGGTTCGATTAGTCAGCCTTCAGTTCTTTTTCCGCGCACATAAGTGCTTCTGCTACAACATTATGCATATCAAGATATCTATACATTCCAAGACGTCCGCCGAATATTACTTTATTCTCTTTATCTGCTAATTCCTTATATTTTGCATATAATTTATTATTCTTTTCATCATTCATTGGATAATAAGGTTCATCTCCATGGCTCCATGCAATTGGATATTCCCTTGTAATTACCGTCTTTGGATTAACCTTACCATTTTGGCATCCAAACTCAAAATGTTTATGCTCGATAATTCTCGTATATGGCACCTCATATTCAGTATAATTAACTACTGCATTGCCTTGATAATTTTCACAGTCCAGAACTTCTGTTTCAAAACCAAGTGAACGATATTCAAGTGTACCAAAGCAATAGTTATAGTATTCATCAATCATTCCTGTAAAAACAATTTTATCAGCAGAAGCTGTGAGCTCATCATAATGCTCAAAAAAATCTGTTTCCAGGCGCACATCTATGCCATTAAGCATTTTCTCAATTATTCCTGTGTAACCTCCAATAGGTATCCCCTGATATTTATCATTAAAATAGTTGTTATCATAAGTAAAACGAACAGGAAGTCTTTTTATAATAAAACTTGGGAGTTCTTTTGCACTTCGTCCCCACTGTTTCTCTGTATAACCTTTTATAAGCTTCTCGTATATATCCTTTCCTACTAAACTTATGGCCTGCTCTTCAAGATTTTTAGGATTAGTAATACCAGCTTCCTTAATCTGCTGCTGAATCTTAGCCTTTGCTTCTGAGGGAGTAATTACTCCCCACATATTATTAAATGTATTCATATTAAAAGGCAGATTATATACTTCAGATTTATACCTTGCAATGGGTGAATTGGTATATCTATTAAATTCAGCAAACTTATTCATATAATCCCATACCTTCTTGTTGCTGGTATGGAAAATATGTGCTCCATACTTATGTACCTGAATTCCTTCTACCTGTTCAGTATATATATTTCCTCCAATATGTGATCGTTTGTCTATTACAAGACATTTCTTACCTCTTTTATTAGCCTCATATGCAAATATGGATCCAAACAAACCTGATCCAACAATTAGATAATCGTACATTTCTTACCTCCTTTTAAAGCTGCGTTGTTTATCTTTTGAACTATCATGTCTAGTATATCATGAGTAAGCTTTATATGGCAAAAGATTATATTTCTTATTTAATAGCGTTTCTTAAGTTTTTCTTAAGTATATGGCAATTACATTGAATAAAGTAATGTCGGATAGTATACTGATAATTGAAATTATTAATTAATATTTATTATTTTTGAAAGAAGTGTTATTAATGAAACGAAAACGTTACTTGTGGATTTTATTCTACGCATTTGCAGTATTACTGCCGTCAATATTCTATATTTCTGATGCTATAAATAAACAATTAGGCTTTTTATTAATTTTAGCTGGATTCTTTGGAACAACAGCATATTCGCTTTTTGCATTCCAGTTCTTTCTCACATCCAGGCCTAAAATAATAGACAAGCAATTTGGTTTGGATAGGATTTATAGATTTCATATGTTTATTGCTGTTGCAGCATTAGTATTTGCCTTTACGCATAAAATGATAAAAGGCATATATTTTTCGGAATCTTTCCAAACCCAGCTTGGTGATGCTGCCCTTACCATTTTTATTGTCATAAGTATATTTAGTGTACTAATGATGGTTAACAAACTGTTTTTCAAAGTAAAAATTGTAGATATTCTTAGAAAGTTTTTAAATAATACTTTGAAAATAAAACATCAGTATAAGGTTCTGATACACAATATTTTCCTTATAGCTTTGGTAGTTCTGCTATTTCATATTTTATTAGCTTCTTCGGTAAAAACAAACCTGCCATTAGAAATTACTTTGATTACTTATTTTATAGTACCGCTTATTTCATACTTTAATCACAAAATAATCAAGGTACATTTTAATAAAAGCAAAAAATATACTGTATCTGAAATTATTAATGAGTCAGAAAATATTACTACAATAAAATTTAAGCCAAAGTACGGCAAAGTATTTCAGTACATGCCTGGACAATTTATGTATCTAAGGCTTTACAATCCGGATATTCCAAGGGATGAGCATCCCTTTACTATTTCCTCAAGTCCATGGCACACTGATTATGTTTCTGTAACTGTAAAGCAGTTAGGTGATTTTACAAACAGCTTAAATAAGTTAAAAGTCGGGGATGATTCATATATTGATGGGCCCTTTGGCAAATTCTCATACTTAAAAAGACCTGATCATAAAAAAATATGTTTTATAGCAGGTGGAATAGGAATCACTCCATTCCTTGGAATGTTAAGATATATGAATTCAACTGATAATGGCAAAGATGTGATATTGCTCTGGGGTGCCCGTGACCTGTCCGAAGTTATATGTAAAAAAGAACTGGATGGTTATGCATCAAAGTTTGAAAACTTTAAGTTTGTCCCTGTTATTTCAGGTGATAAATCCTATAATGGTGAGAAAGGCTATATAGATGCCAATTTAATAAAAAAATATACAGCTGATCCTCTTGATTATGATTTTTACCTATGCGGCCCTCCAGTTATGATGGAAATGATGATAAAGAATCTTAAAAGTTTAGGCGTACCAAAGGATAATGTGTATTTTGAAAGATTTGCAATATAGTTTTTAATGGGGTGCAGCGAATTTACTGCCCCCCATTAAATTTAAAAAGCTGAAATCACACTTATCAGGAATGTTACTGTGGAAAGTACCAAAGCTATTATGAGAATTGATGTTATCAAAATATTATATTTTATTAAATCAATAGATAATATATACTTTGATAAATTCAAAGCATTCAATATAAATAAAATTAAAAATATAATAAGCAGTCCTCTGCTGGCTCCTTTTATGTCGGCATAGCTTAAAGATATATGAGATGAAATACATATAGCTGTAAATAAAAAAATATAAAAGGCAGGATTTTCAAAGTTTTTCAATGAAAAGATAACTTTTATCAATCCTAAATAAGAATTCATTATCATTTCAATTGTACTTTTATTTATCACTGTAATATTCAGGCTATTAAATAATATGTTAATAAATCCGTTATATGCTTTTGGTATTATACCCTTCATTAAAGCTATTATTGAAACTGCTCCTCCAAATATAGGTGCTATACCTATAAAAAAGTTTCCTGCCTGTTGATACAAACTATCCTTGTTATATGTGTGCTGCACATATCCCATTACTCCATTTACATCTGGCTTTTGAAATAATTTTATTCCTACAATCTTATGTCCAAATAGAATGGCAATCACAGCATGACTCAGTTCATGTATTGGAACGCCAATAAATCCTGTTACCATTAGGGCTTTAGTTCCAAAACCCCTTTGAAAATTTCTTATAGAATTATTTCTTAATACTCCAAGGAGTAATCCAAACAGGACAATCACTCCTATAAGATACACTGTTTCTAAACAAGTTCTAATTAAAAGTTCAATTATAAATGTCATTATGTCTTTTTACCCTCCGTTGATGTCTGTCTTATTAAAATTTTAGTCGTTTTTATTCAGCCATTTATTAAGAACCTTTATATATTTATCATTCTCTTCTACAAATGCCATATGGCGGCTGAACTCAAATAATTCCCATTCAGAATTTGGAATCCTGTCATACATTGTTTTTGCAATAAGCGGTGAACAAAGATCAAGCAATCCGCTTGTTATCAAACAAGGTTCCTTAATATTTTTAAGCTCTTCTGTAAAATCAAAGTTCTTTAATGTACCAGATGGACTGAATTCATTCTGACCCCATGCAGTTAAATATGCCTCTGTTCCGGAAACCTTTGGACGTCTTATACATTCTGGTGAATCATCTGTTACTGGGCCTGCACAGTGACGAAGCATAAACTCTTCTTCTGCCTTCTGATATTCTTCAGATGAATAATCCCCTGTTTTTTCTGCTTTCGCAATGGCATCCTGCATTTCCTTTGGAAGATATGTAACTCTTCTACGCTGCTCTTTTTCCCATAATGCAGCAGATGGCAAAGTGCTGGACAAGATATAGCTTTTAATTCCCTTAGGTTTGTATTGACATGCATACTGAATTGCCTGCATGCCTCCCCAGGATTGTCCAAGCAGATGAATTTGGTCTAAGCTCAAATACTTTCGCAACTGGATTAATTCTTCAATCCATGTTTCAGCACGCCACAAATCAGGCCTTGAAGGTGTGGCTGATAATCCACATCCTAATTGATCATACATAATAACTGCTCGTCCATCTTCCGCAACCTTATCAAGTACCTCAAAATAATTATGTGTAGAGCCTGGTCCTCCATGTAATAAAACCAGTGGTTTCTTATTTGATGTGCATTCACCTACTATTCTGTAGTATGTTTTATATCCTAAGTATGGCATATATCCTTCAGTAATTTTCATAACAATCCCCTCCTTTATTAATGAACCCTATATCAATGTTATACCATAATTCTGCGCCTATTTAAATATAATTTTTAGCTTCATCAACACAGTACAAATTCATATAAATACTGAACATCTAATATATATATCCTCTGATTTACAATATCAATTATCTTCTCTTCCCTTAATTCATGTAGAATTCTATTAACACTGCTCCTGGTTGAAATTCCGCAGAAAGCTGCAATATCTTCATTAGTAATTGGAAAATCAATTATATATCCTGCTTCTCCTTTTCTCCCGAACTTACTGATTAAATTATATAAAAATGCACAAACTGCACCCTTTTTACTATTCATAGTTATAATCTGATGATTATGTATGCTTTCTGACAATTTTAATCTATAATATTCCTTAACATAATTCTGTAATTCTACATTATTATTTACAAACTTCCAAAATTCAACCCTGGGAATTTTATAAAAAACTGCTTCTTCAGATTCAACTCTCACATTAAATGGAGATGACGTATAATTACTTACTTCATCCCTCAGTAAAGATATAATATCTGGAACGCATATATAAGAAATATTAAATTCACGTCCATTCTTTAAAATAATACTTGTTTTTATTATTCCCTCTTTTAAAACATAAGTATATTTTTGCTCCAGTCCATAATAAGTCAAATACATGTGATATTTTTTAGTAACGGTTGGTATATTATTTTTTTCTAAAAAATCAACTAAAAAGTTTGAATCCACGATTTCCTCCGGTTTATCAACAGTATTTGATGTTATTAAATGTTAACATCAAATTATATTTTATCATATGATAATTTAATTTACACTAAGTAATATTAAACAAGGGAGGAATATATATATTATGTTAAAATTTAAATTACCATACGATTCCAAAACAATAGATGTTGAACTGGAAGAAAAAAACTTTGCAGGCATTCTGGAATCAAAACAAGGAACTTATGAATGTAAAGAAGGAGAAAGTGAAATTGTTGAAAGGTCATTAGATAATGTAATAGGGGGACATTCCTTAGAAGAATTAGCTAAGGGCAGAAAAAACATTGTAATCATTAGCAGTGATCATACAAGACCGGTTCCTTCTCGCATTATTACACCTATTTTATTAAGGAGAATCCGAAGTGTATCTCCTGATGCGCGTATTCGTATTTTAGTTGCTACAGGTTTTCACAGACCAAGTACAAAAGATGAATTAATAGCAAAGTATGGAGATGAAATTGTTAATAATGAAGAAATAGTAATGCATGTTTCTACAGATGATTCCTCCATGAAAAAAATCGGTATACTGCCAAGCGGCGGCGAATGCATTATTAATAAGATTGCCGCTGAAGCCGATTTACTTTTAGCTGAAGGATTTATAGAAGCACACTTTTTTGCAGGATTTTCTGGAGGCAGGAAATCAGTATTACCTGGTGTAGCCTCATATAAAACAATAATGGCAAATCACAGCGGAGAATTTATTAATGATAAAAACTCCCGTGCTGGAAACCTATGTCACAATTTAGTTCATGAAGATATGGTCTATGCCGCAAAAGCTGCAAAATTAGCTTTTATTATTAACGTAGTATTAAATGGTGATCACAAAATTATAGGATCCTTTGCCGGCCACCTGGAAAAAGCTCATTCAGCAGGCTGCAAATTTGTAAATAGTCTGGCTGGAGTAAATAAAGTTTCATGTGATATAGCTATTTCTACAAATGGAGGATATCCTCTTGATCAGAATATTTACCAGGCAGTTAAGGGAATGACTGCTGCAGAAGCAACTTTAAATGAAAATGGAGTAATCATTATGGTTGCAGGATGCAGAGATGGTCACGGCGGGCAGGCTTTTTATGATAACATAGCTAATGTAAAAGATCCAAAGGAATTTTTAGATTTAGCAGTTAAAACCCCAAGATTGAAAACTTTACCTGAACAGTGGACATCACAGATATTAGCCAGAATTTTAGTTCATCATAAGGTTATTATGGTTTCTGATTTGCTGGATCCATCATTAGCTGCCAATTTACATATGGAAATTGCAAAGACTATAGATGAAGCATTAAAGCGTGCATTTGAATTAAAGGGCACAAACGCAAAAGTAGCAGTAATACCTGATGGACTAAGTGTTATTGTTAACTCAAAAAACTAGGATAATTTATTTTAAAACAAAAGGAGAGAATAAACATGTTTCAACATTTAACTGCTGAATTTTTAGGCACTGCCCTTATGATTATATTTGGTGTAGGTGTACATTGTGATGAAGTATTAAAGAACACTAAATACCGTGGAAGTGGACATTTATTTGCCATTACAACATGGGCATTTGGAATTACAATCAGCTTATTTGTTTTTGGAGGTGTATGCATTAATCCAGCTATGGCTTTAGCTCAAAGTATGCTTGGAATGATTCCCTGGTCTTACTTTGTTCCTTATTGCATTGCAGAATTTTTGGGTGCCCTTGCTGGTGCATTAATTGTATATGTAATGTATGCTGACCATTTTAAAGCCAGTGAAGATGAAGTTGATCCAATTGCTGTTAGAAATATTTTTTCAACCAATCCAATTATCAGAAACTTCCCCAGGAACTTTTTTGTAGAAATGTTTGCAACCTTTATATTCATAACTTCTATTTTAGCAATTGCAATAAAAAATGAAAGTATGTTACCAATAGGAGTTGGCCTTTTAGTGTGGGCAATAGGTATGGCTCTAGGCGGCCCTACAGGCTTTGCTATGAATCAGGCTCGTGACCTGGGCCCAAGACTGGCATTTCAGATATTACCAATAAAAAATAAAGCAGATAATGACTGGCAGTATGGACTATTAATACCTGGTATAGCACCTTTCGTTGGTGCAGCTTTAGCAGCAGCATTCGTACATTTTTATTTTGGTATTTAAATTAAAAAAAATCAAAAGACTATGAAATGCAGCTTTTCATAGTCTTTTTCATATATTTCATATTAATGACAATACTATTTAATAAATCAGCTCCCCTGGTTTATAACCCTCAGGCAATTCTTCCTCACTTAAAAATTTGAAATTGTCATCTCGGAGTATTGGTAAAAATGCTTCGTATGGAATCCTTGTGAACTCACAGGCATAACTGCTGGCTCCAAACCATTTACCCTCTTTGCTGCTCAAATTTAAATCTCTTGCAAACTTTGTATAGTTTGAACAATCATGAACTACTAAATCCCATTTTTCTTCATCAGCTATTTTCATGAATTTCAAAGTTAATTCCCTGCTCCAGATTGGAGATATATAGCCATGCCTTGCAATGTACATATCTTCTCCATAATAATTATCTATGTTATTCTCATTTAAATGTAATTCCGCACAATTTATAAAATCAAGTTTTGTATCTAATATTGTTTGTTTCTTCTTAAAAAAAGCTTCAAAAAATTCAGGTGTCATTGGAGTTTCAATACCTACATTTTTAATATATTTTTTTGCTATTCCAATATTTTCAATAACTTTATCTGAACAATTAGAAGCACCCATGTTGAAACGTATCTCATCAAGACCTGCTTCACCTAATGCCTTTAATGTGTCTTCCTTAGCTAAAATCCCATTTGTATATAAATGCTGATGAACTCCTGCATCACTAAATTTCTTTATTACTGAATAGTATTTTTCAATTTCCATAAATGGCTCTAAATAAACGTAGCAGATGCCGGTGGGTTTATCATGGATGGAAAGGAGTAAATCAATATCCTTCTCATAAAACTTTGTGCCTCCAATTTCCCACATACCTTCGCCAATTGGAGGAATATCATCCATCTCTCCATAATCATAACAAAACTTACACTGCGCGTTACATTTATTGGTTTTTCTAATTGCGCCCAAACCAGTACCAAGCAGACAAGAGCAGCATCCTTTTGGGAATTTGCTTTCATTTCCCACAAAAAAAGTTCTATTCTTTAAAGTTTTCAAGTCTTTAATTTCAGACATCAACTTATCATTTCTATAATCAATAGCCGCCTCAATTTGTGCAAAGGTTGAATAAATGATTTCCTGCTGTTTTACCATAAGTTCCTGATCCTCTGGCAGCATGGAAAAGAATTCAAACCATTTAAGTGCATCTTTTTTTGAAATTTTCACAACGTGTCCTCCTTTAATTAATCCTTAGTGTAATCGTCGAACCCAATTATATCATTTTTATTTATATATAATCAACAGATAGATCAGTTGCTTTAACAGCTCTTTTTTGTATGATACACATAAGTAAAAATTCCCTCAGACATCAGTCTGGGGGAACATATTATTAACATTAATTATTTTATAATTTGTAATATTATATTTTTTGATTACAGCTTCAACACAGCTCTCCCTAATTACTACATAGATTTCTTTATTAGCTTCCAGACAGCATTTAAACAGCCTATGAAACCCCTTTTCCTGAAGTTCTAAAGGTCCTATTTCATCTATATAAACAGGCTCTATTCCTGATTTTAAAATAGAATTTATTGTATTTTCAGCATATTCTGCTCCCCCTTTTGAAAAGCAGTATGTTCCATAGCAAAGACACTGCTGAAAGTTTTGAGGCCTAGTCCCATGGCATGCCCACAGCTTACTTTTCCTGCTGGAAAGTATAACAATTTCCTGTCCTGCATAATGTCCATGAGAATATAACTTTCTATTATAAAATCCATCGCCTTTTCCAAGTCTGTTATAAATCTTAATAAGTTCAGTTGTCTTTCCTGAATTGACTCTTCCAGTAATAATGTTTATCATATGAGTAATTGCAGTGTTACTGCAAGAATAAGGGTCATAAATGATGCAATAGGTTTTATTCTAATTGATTCCATGCCTTTTTGCATAGATTCTTTTTCAAATTTGTGCTTAAACACTACATATAGCATTATAATAGCAATATTAGCTGCACTTTCTATAAACATAAAATGTATAAATGGATTTAATCCTCTTAAAGGAGAAATTGCTAAAAATGATTTGGGTGCTAAAAATAAGTAACCAGCATATAGTACCCTCCAAAAGAAATTCATTACTATAACTGCTGCTATTCCTATTTCCCTGTGCTTTTTTTCTACTATTTTATACACAGCAAATACTGCTGCTGCCTCCAATATTATAGAAACTGAAGGATTGATTACTTTATCTACTCTTGTCTCAATAAATAAATCTGCTAATTTTATTACTGAAGTGATAAGTGCTCCATATAATATATACTGTGCTTTTTTTACCTGCCTGTATATTTTATCCATAAAATAAAAAGCTATAGGAAACCATATACACCAGCCAAATTTAAAATTTATTTTGTGCAGCAGATACCCCAGAGTAGCTTCCGTAATTCCCCATATTGATCCCCAAAATATTGCAGTGCTTATGTTCATTAGAAAATCATTTGAGTTACTACATGACTTTATTTTCTCAGTCATTTTGTTTCCCCCATCAAAATATTTCATACTTTATATTATATTGATGAAAGCCATAATATATGCCTCCCGGGGGCCCATAAATTAAAATTTTTTCATAATTTCCCTATAATCCTCATGAGTATCTATGTCTAGTAATATGCCTTCATCTTCTGTGCATATATTAGAAAAGCCATGCTCATTTATAAATTCCCTCATGCTGGAATATCCTCCTGATATGATTTTATTAATAAGACAGCTTTTTATAAGCACAGGATGACCATTAATGTTTTTATAAGATGGCACTACTATGTCATTGTCAATTGATAGCAGCTTCAAGTAAGTTTCTTTTTTTATTATGGGATAATCTCCAGGAGTTATTATGAATTTATCCTGCTGTACCTTAAGTATTCCTTTTTTTATAGAACTGAACATACCTTCAGTATAATTCTCATTAAAAATCAGTTTCACTTTTCCATATGGTTTTAATGTGTGACAAAGCACATCATAATTATGCCCTCCAACAACAATTATGCTGGAGCACATATCATACATAGGCTCTATACATCTTTCTATAACTGTTTTCCCCAAAATATCCAAAGTCAATTTATATCTTCCAAATCTTGAAGATAGCCCGGCTGCCAATACAACACCGTCAATACCCATAATATCAATCCTTTTCAAGCATATTTATTTACCTTTTAGAACTGCTTTCACTGCATCCCCTATTTCCTCATAACCAGTGCACCTGCAGATGTTGGACTGAAGCCATTGTTCTATTACATGGTCGTTTGCATCAGGATGTATATTAGCCAGAGCATGACAAACCATTAAAAATCCTGATGTGCAGTATCCGCATTGAAATCCCCAATTTTCTACAAATGCCTTTTGTATTGGAGCATTTTCCAATCCTTCTACAGTTAATATTTTCTTTCCTATGGCCTCAACTGTAAGCATTAAACATGACTTTACAGGCCATCCATCTATAAGAATGGTGCATGAGCCGCAGTCTCCATTTTCACAGCCTGGTTTGCACCTGTAATTCCAAGTTCATTTCGGAGAGTATATAATAGAATATCCGAGGGTTTTGCAGCAATCTCCCTATCCTCTCCATTAATATTTAATGTAATTATTGATTTATCAAGAATCTTTAGCATTTATTTTCCCTCCAGTTTTGATAAAACTTCCATAAGCATTTTTTGCAGCATAAATTTTCTATACTCAGCTGATCCGGTTAAATCATTTAGTACCAAGTCTGGTATACTATTTATTGCATTGTCAACCCTGATATTATCTGGAAGACTAGTATCATTTAAATAGTCTTCAATTAATAAAGACCTGAAGGGATAGCTGCAGACTCCGCTAAAAGCTATATTTATTCTATTATTATCTTTAAGTGCAGCAAGAGTAATAAGAGGGTAATCAATTTTATCGCTTTTAGTTCTTTTTGAATGCACATACGGAAGAGAGAGAAAATGGCTGTCTATGGCTGCATTTACTATAAGATCTCCGCTATTTAGTTTTATTCTTTTTTCGAATATATCCATTAGGGGTACCTGTTTTAAGCCATTTAAGCTTGCTATAGTCACTTCACTGTCGGCTATTAAAAGGGGCAGTACAGATTCACGGTATATAATTGTACCTGCAATGTTTCCACCTAGTGTAATTTTGTCCTGTATGGTATGATCAGCTATTCTCTGCACTGTCAATGCAAGTACAGGAAATAAATCTGCCTCAGCAATTTGTGTAAGGGTAACAGCTGAACCAATAATAAGTTTATTGTGCTTTAACTGATGGACATTACATTCTGGAATCCCCTTTATATCAATTACAGCCTCAGTATATACATTAAATGCTCTTGCCATACTTATAATCTCAGTTCCACCCCCATAATACAAAGGCTTTTTACCTTCACTATTTAAGTCAGAGTAAATTTGAACTGCTTCTTCAATTGTTTCAGGTTTGTAATATTCAAAATCAAAAGGTATCATATTTTCCTCCAGTTTTAGCCCTCCAGATAACTTCAGGTGTAATAGGCAGTGAATCAAATTCATAATCAGCAGCACGTGATATAGCATTTGCAAATGCAGCAGGAATTGCTATTATACCATGTTCTGCAAATCCACGTGCTCCAAATGGCGCATCTACCTGTGGCATTTCAATAAAATCAATTATATATTCGGGATTCTCGCCAAACCTCATTGGCTTATAAGTGCGTAGTGAAGTGGTTTGTAACCTGCCACCGTCATCATATTCAAATGCTTCCCTGGTAGCTATTCCAAAACCCATATTTATTCCTCCCATTACTAATCCTCTTGAAGTCTTTGGATTAATAACTTTGCCTGCATCTATAACAGTAACTGCCTTTAAAAGTCTGTATGTGTAATCTATAGGATTATATTCAATTTCAACAGCCTGAGCACCTACAGTCCATGCCGGACCGGGTTTCCCTTTTCCAGTAGCTTTATCAATATCAGTAATATGGCTCATTATAAAACTTCCACGGCCAAGTATCTGCCCTTCAACAGCCAGTCCATTAGGCTCTGTATGACCTCTGACTAAATCCTTAAATGAAACATATATTTCAGGGTCCTGCTTTAAATACACTTTTTCTTCAGCAATGTCCAGATCTTCAGGAGGAGTTTTCATTATGTCAGCAGCTGCACTTTTAAGCTGTTTTATGAGATCCTCCGCAGCTCTGATAACTGCCCTCCCCGCCATAAAAGTTGTCATGCTTGCAACAGTTTTCCAGTGTTCAGGTGAAACCTGGGTATTTACTCCCATCATAACATGAATCCTGCTTACATCCATTTTCAATTTTTCAGCAAGTATCTGAGCCAGAGTAGTCTTTATGCCGGGACCTATTTCAACTGCACCAGAATTAATATTTATACTTCCATCTGAATTACAGGAAAGAAAAACACCGGAAACAGCATTCACAGGTGAATCAGAAGTTTTCCAAAGACATCCTATTCCTTTTGCCTTAATCATTCCTTCTTCTGTTTTCATTACCTGCCACTTATCCCATTCTGATAATTCCTTTAATTTTGTAAGGCAGTCTGTCAAACTTCCTGTATTGCTAATTGTTGTTTTTACCTGGGTTGGAGTATACTCGCCAGGCTTTATAGCATTTCTTATTCTTAATTCTAAAGCATCAATACCTAGCTTTGCAGCTAATTTGTCAATGATCCTTTCCATGCAGAATGTGCATTCAGAATGACCAAAACCACGATAGGATGTTACATATGTGTGGTTAGTATATATACTTACTGAGTCACACCATATATTTTCAATATTATATGGCCCTGAACAATCTACTGCAATAGCTTTGGCTATACGCGGACCAATATCTGTATATGCCCCGCTGTCAACCATATATCTGGCTTCAAACTTTTATAATTCCATCTTTTGTGGCACCTATTTTTAAATCTGCCTTCAGTCCTATTTTACAAGGTGAAGTTCTAATATCATCTTCTCTTGAATTTGCTATTCTCACCAATTTACCATTAACGGCTTTTGAAGCAAGGTATGCAATGGCTTCCAGCTGCACAGGTGCTTTGCCTCCAAATCCCCCGCCCACAAATGGTACCTTGACAATTATGTTTCCTTCCGGTATGTTATAATACTTGCTTAAAAGCTTTCTAACGGAATAGGGCGCCTGTGTGGAAGTATATATCATTACCCTTCCATCAGGCAGAATTTGTGCTCTCACATTTCGGGTTTCCATGGCAATATGATCCGTCTGTGGAAGAGAAAACTCTGAATATAATATAACTTCACTTTCTTCCCACGCTTTTATTACATCACCTTTTCTTATTTTCACACGGTCTGAAATATTAGTGTTTACTTCAGGATAAACGTCCTGAACTGCATGTTTGTACTGCCCCAGGTTTTCATGTATAACAACAGCATTTGGTTTTATAGCATCATCTATTGTGTTAACCACAGGCAAAGGATCATATGAAACCTTTATAAGTTTTAATGCTTTCATTGCCTCCTGTTCGCTATTTGCAACAACTACCGCAACAGGTTCACCATAATATCGTACTTTGTCTTTTGCTATTGGCGGTCTGTCTTCTAATACTGTCCCGCACAGCACAGGTGAATAATCTCCGGTTATTACTGCTTTAACACCTTTTGACTTCACAGCTTCAGATACATCAATTGAATTAATCTTTGCATGGGCATAAGGACTTGTAAGTATCTTACCATGTAACATACCAGGAATTATTTCATCATCAGTATATCTTGCTGTTCCGGTAACCTTGTCAAAAGCTTCTTTTCTTGGCACACTTATTCCAATTCCATCTATATTGCTCAAATATTATGCCACCTTCCTCAGATATTTATTTACATGAATAGGTTTATCTTTTCCATTTTGCTGCTTTTTTATTCCAATATTTTTCCCTAATTTACTTTACAATAAAAATCACCCTTGTAAACGGCTTAAATAAGTCATTTTCAAGGGTGATTATTTTTTATGGTTACAATATAATGTTATACACCAAATAAATTAAACACATCTTTATCATCAATAATACGTTCACTTTTCTTATCTGCATTTTTAAGCATACTCTGCATTTTCTCTTCCATTGATTTTTTGAGTAATTCCTGGAAGTCAATGTCTCTAAGCTTAAAAAATAAAATGGGGTCTTCATCTAATCGTGCACCAATTCCATACAAAGCAGCTGCTACATGCTTGCACATTCTTGCAGAATCAGGACAGCTGCACTTAAAATGAATTTCTTTTGGGCTTGGAAACAATCCATATTTTGGATTGCTGAAAAATTCATCAAACTCTTTGGGGAATTTTCCTGAAAGAAGTGTTTCCAAAGTATCAATTCTATTATTGCAGGCTTCCGTCACATTTTTCCACTTGGTTTTACTTAACTTATCAATTGTAATTTCAACTTTATATGGTTTTGTGCTGCTGCCTTGAACTAATGCTTCTACCTTTCCCTCTTTAATTTTTAAATCTAAAACTGCACCGTTTCTTACATAAGACCTGCCCCGTCCTATTCTATTGCTGTAGTCAGCATAGCTTTCCAGGTTTTTATTCCAGGCTTTACCCCACCATTTATTTGCAATACTTCTTCCTTCAATAATAACTGGTGAAATATCAGGGTTTGACTTTTTAAGCTTTGCCAGACTTTTTTTAGCTTTTTCCTTTTTTTCTGAAACTGAAACATATTCAGGATAGCCATAATAACTCATTTATTTTTCACCACCCAGCCTGAATAATTCCATAAGTGACTTGTTATCCAGTTCTGTAATCCAGTTTTCTCCTGATGAACCTATTATATCACTGGCTAATTTTTGTTTTTCTTCTATCATGGAATCTATTTTTTCTTCAATTGTTCCCTTTGTAATAAATTTATGTACCATTACATTTTTCGTCTGGCCTATACGAAATGCTCTGTCTGTTGCCTGATTTTCAACTGCAGGATTCCACCATCTGTCAAAGTGAATAACATGATTAGCTGCTGTAAGATTTAATCCAACGCCCCCTGCTTTTAGTGAAAGTACCATGAAAGGAATGTATTCTTCTCCATTAAATCTTTCCACCATTTTACTTCGATTTTTAACAGATGTCCCTCCATGAAGAACTAATCCTTCTCTGCCAAATATTTTCTCCAAAAAGTCTGCTATAGGCTCAGTCATTTCTCTAAACTGCGTAAACACAAGTACTCTTTCTCTTTTTTCATATATATTTTCACAAATATCTTTAAGCTGCTGAAACTTTCCGCTGTAATCAGCTTTATATTCAGAAAGTCCAAGATACTGATCAGGATGATTGCATATTTGTTTAAACTTAATTATACTTCCAAGCACAAGGCCTTTTCTTTCTATTCCCTCTGTAGTTTTTAATTTAGCTTCAATGTCTTTTACAAGTTTATTATACAGAACAATTTGTTTCCTGCTTAAGGATGCATATTCTTTAATTTCAATTTTCTCTGGAAGATCAGCTATAACTCTTTTATCAGTCTTTAACCTTCTTAATATAAATGGATTCACAATGTTTCTAAGCTTTGCATAATTAGTTTTGTTTTCTGATATTCCCTTGGTGAATTTCGTAAACTCCTTAGCATTTCCAAGAAGACCCGGGTCTAAAAAATCAAATAATGACCAGAGATCTGAAAGTCTGTTTTCAATAGGCGTACCTGTCATTGCTATCCTTGTTTTTGCCTTTATTTTTTTAATGGTTTTAGTCTGCTTTGTTCCTGGGTTCTTAATTGCCTGCGCCTCATCAAGAATCAGTATATCCCAAAATCTATTTTTAAGTTCATCTAAACGTGCTGCCATACCATATGTTGTAATGTATAAAAATGCACTTTCTTCTTCTAAGTTTGCCACAGCTTCTTTCCCATGGATTACAACTATGGGCATTAGAGGAGCAAACCTTTCTATTTCCTTTTCCCAATTTCCTATAAGAGATGCAGGTATTATGAGAAGTGCTTTTCCTCCTTTTGTAACTCTTACTTTTTCGAGAAAGGCAATAATCTGCACAGTTTTACCAAGTCCCATGTCATCTGCAAGGCAGGCCCCAAAGCCAAGTTTCTGCATATAAGAAAGCCATGAAAAGCCTGTATTCTGATATGGTCTTAAAGTGGCATGAAAATCTTCGGAAGGTTTTACTTCTTTTATAATTTCAGGTTTAATCATAGTTTCTCTTACTTTTTTAAGCCATGCTCCATTTGATACTTGTAAATCTACATATTCTTCATTAATTCCAAGACCTTCCTCTGGGTTTAATTCCATTCGCATTGCCTCTGATATAGTTAAGCCTTCTTCTTTAGATAAACTATCAGCTTTTTCATAAGCCTCCAAAACCTGTGACAGCTTGTTCTTATCAATCTCTACCCATTTTCCCTTAATTAAAGTTAAACCTTCTGATTCTAAAAGAAGCTTTTTCAATTCTTCTTTAGAAATCTTTTCTTCTCCAAGTAATATTTCAGGTTCAAAGGATAATAATGCATCCATTCCAATCTTTGAAGGCTCTTTTTCTCCAATATGAACTGAAAGCCTTAAAGAATTGCTCTTCTTCCTCCACCAGTTTGGAATTCTGCACATTATTCCTGCTTCCTCATAAATAGGAATTTCCTTTAAAATCGTATATGCTTCTTTTTTTGTAAACTTTAACGGTGAAAACAGTTCACCGCTTTCCATAAGCTGTGATATAAACTCGCTTTTATCTGCTGCCTTGCTTATGGTTGACATTAACTGAAGAAGCTTTTCCTTATCATCTTTATATTCTAAAAGAGCATTTTTTAAAGGCACATGTTTTGCCTTATGTACACCTGCATCTTTATTTTCCGTTGAATATGTAGCCAAAAATGCAAAAGGATAATTTTCATCCTTATTTTCCACCAGGTGAAAATATACTCTTCCAACTACATTGATATTATTATTTCTCTCCATTAAGAAATCCTTAACAGTTCCTTTATAGCCTGATATCTCTTTTCTGTATATATCAGCTATCTTTTCGAAGATAAAAGAAATCCATTCATTATTTATAAATTCTGTACCTATTGAAAAAGGTATCATGCTTTTAATCTCATCAAGCTCATCATAATCTAAGGATAATTCTGCTTCTTCCCTTGTGAACTCTATATCTGGCTGCCTTGAAATTTTCATTATTAATTTATTTGCAAGAAAGTTTAAAAAACTTATTGACTGAGACATCCAATCATCCTGCTTTGAAAATCCAAGTTCCCATAATGCCTTATATTTATCTTTTGAAAATCTTGTATACCATTCTTCCTGTTTTTTCTGATTTTCTTCAGATAGATTTTTTTTAGGAACTATTTCATAATCTACTATAAAACCTGTCTGTGTAAAAATAACTATTAATTCCTTATTTTCTTTATGCTTTTGTTCCAAAGTTACCCTCCTAACAAATTAGCCTCATCATATTCTACTGGTTTTATTCATCATCCATCAAATCCTTGTAATAACCCTGGGGCGCTTTTCCCAATCACCCAGCTCTACAGTCCAATACCCTGCCCATTCCTGCATTTCTTTGTATTCTGGAGAATTAGGATTCATCATAATTTCACGGAAGTTAATAAATCCTGGTACCCCTCCCACGTCCTCTGGGGGCGTTTGACCGCTTGCCTCCAGCAAATACGGAGACTCCTTATGATACTCATCTATTATATCTATAAGCTGGATTTCATGCTGCCAGCTATCTCCCATATCATAGGTATATATTATATATTTCTGCTTAGACAAAAATTCTGACAAGGTGTGATTTCCCATTAAAATTGCTTCATTATCATACTCTAAGTCCTCCTCAGAAGGAACAATTCTGGCAGTCATCTTGTTACTACCCTTATCAAAAACAGTGAAATCATATAGATGGTAGTTCTTCCATTCAAACACTGACTGCAGCACCTTGTGTAATTGCTTAAATTGTATATCAGCAGGTACAATAATTTTCCTTACCGCCTTATATATGTCCAAATCAAGTGTAACAAGTAATTCAAAAGCACGATATTTATAGGCTTGCCTCCCAGTAACCTTAGAAAGTGCATTAATCATTGCAACATAAGGGTAGAACGCATCTTTATAAGCACCAGAACAATTGACAATAAGTCGGTTTACAAAAGAGCCTACTGTATCATTAAACATTTTTGGTATTCCATTATATTCGCTTGCCACATATAAAGCACAATCCATTCCTGCCTTTGATACCCATGATGATGCCTTTCTGCTGCTATTTTGAACGAATTCCACTTCACCTGACATCCGCATATATTCTGCCACAAGATCTGGATTTAAATTCATAGAAAGAAGTGTATTTAAAATAGCTGTTTTCATCATTTCAGCTACATTTTTCAGCGAATTTCGCTTAACTTCATAAATTGCAACAACAAAACGTGTCTCATTATTCACTAGAACAAGCATATCCTCTGCCCTGCGATTATCCCAAACTTTAGTCCAGTTTGCCGTCCATGAAAATATTGGATCTACAACCTCATGAATACGAGGTGGATTTATTTTCATGGCAGTAGCCAGTTTTTTAGTTAGTGCTATCTGCATATTCTCTCCTCACTTTCATCAAATTTAAATTTTTACACTTAAATATGTATATTTCATATTATCACCACTTTGTTACATTGCTAAACCATTCATTTGTGGCCTTTTTCACCTCTTTTGGCAGCTTTTTATTATACACCTCATCATACAGCCATGCCAATGTCTTATTATTTAAGTATTTTCTCATTTCATCTTCTGCTTCTAACATTACAACTTTTATTAAACAAGGACATTTGGTATAAGTATCTGGTAAATTATCTTTATCTAATAATATATTTTTTTGTCTGATTTCTGCACATTGAAAAAATGGTTCATTTCCTTCTACTGCTTCAACAACATCCCAAAATGTTATTTTTTCTGCACTGCGGGCTAATGCATAACCACCTTTTACACCTGGCATAGATTTTATAATTCCTGACTTACTTAATTTTGCATATACTTTTGATAAATAAGTTTCCGAAATGCCTTGAAATGCGGCTAAATCCCTTATTCCAACAGACTTACCTTCATCCAAGTTTACCATATATAATAAGCAATGTATTGCGTACTCTACTCCTACTGAAAATTTCATTTTTCATACTCCTCTGATATATACTCTTTTATTAATATTATCCCATAATTTATTTTCATTCAAGGTGATCATAATGCAATATTAAATATACTATTGACCAAGGTATGAAAAAGATATATCATTATTAAGGATAAGTAATGTCCACGATAATGATTGTCTTTAATTCAAAAGAAGGAAGGAATATAAAATGCTTACAGAAAAGTTTTATGAGGTATTAAATCACGAAGGAGTAGTTTCAATAGTATCATGGGGAGTAGATGAAGCACATGTAACCTGCACCTGGAATTCCTACTTAATAGTAACAGATGATGAAAAGATTTTAATTCCTGCAGCTGGAATGCATAGTACAGAAAATGATGTAAATCATAATAGTAAAGTAAAGATTACTTTAGGTGCCAGGGAAGTTATGGGACGCAATAACTACCAGGGAACAGGTTTTGAAGTTGAAGGTACTGCAAAATTTCTTACAGCTGGTTCAGAATTTGATATGATGAAAGAAAAATGCCCATTTTTAAGCAGAGTATTAGAGATAACAGTTACATCTGCAAAACAATTGCTTTAAAATAATAGCTGCATCAAAACCTCTTGTTATCTTGATTTCTAGATATCTTCTTAGCTATTTAACTAGCTGCTTTTAGAATTAGAGGCCTGTCCTTTTGCAATAGGTCAGGCACTTTCATAAACTGGGACATCCTTTGTTTCTAATTACCAACCATCGAGGTCATTAAATCGGAAATCCATGGCCATATATTAGGATATTCTTTATTAATTACTGCTTTTACGTCACTTCTATTAATTGTACTTAAATCATGTTTTGGTGAATTGTCGATGAATGTTTTTGCCCCATGGGCTATATGACCAATAGCGATATATCCATTTGCATAATCACCAACAGCGATATTCGAAGCGACGGAACAAGCGCCCATTGAAAACATACCAATAGATACAGCACCGATTGAAATGATACCTACTGCTATAGCACCAACTGCAAAAATTCCAACAGCAACTGATGCAGCAGCAAATAAAATACCAAGGGCAAAAACGCCTATACTGATAAGGCCAAGTGAAAGTAATCCAAAAGAAATAACTCCCTTAGATAAAAGACCAACGGCAACAATACCTGTAGCATTGTTACCAACTGCAATAATACCCTTTGCTTTTTTCATGCCTCCACCGATATTAACATGGACAATGGGCAATCCAAATAACGAACGCTTGCTTTTATATTCGTAAAATCTTCCTCTGGTAAACCAAAAGGGTTGGCTTACCACATTCTCATTATCTTTTTTCAATTCGCCGTTTTTAACAAGGCTGTCCATTGTAACACTAAATAATTCGCTAAGCGCAATCATTTTATCCATTTCAGGATAAGACTGACCACTTTCCCACTTGCTGATAGCTTGCCTTGATACATCCAGTATCTCAGCTAAATTTTCCTGGGACATCCCTTTTTCTTTTCGCAGCTTTTGTAATTTTTCATTAAACTCCATTAGTCACCAGTCCTTAAATAATATTAGAGACAAACTCTTATATAAGCTTACCAAAAGACTGTATTTTCACCTACCAACCTTCACTTGCATTTTGTCAACTTTAGGTTGCAAACGTGTTTTTAGGCTCTTTTGATATTGAGATAGGTTTGATTTGACCTAATAGTATTATATCATCTTATAAACGAACATTTGGCCAATGCTTTTTATATTTTACAGTTTAAATTTAGTATTCAATTGAATCATTGACCTTATTATCTCTCTATAAAAAACTTCACATAAATAAGAATAATCACCATTCAGATCTGCTTCTTTTAAAGCTTCATAGTAATAATCTTTATTATCATATTTTAGGTAAACAGGAGGTAATCCTTTAATCTTAAATAGCCAATTTAACATAACCCTAGAACATCTGCCGTTTCCGTCAATAAATGGATGAATTACAGTTATTCTATGATGGATTTTTACAGCTTCTTCTATATATTCTGCGATAGACATATCATTCATTTTATTTATTAATTTCTTTAACTTTTCTTCTAGTTTTAACAACTCATTAATTATATTATTATAGTCAACTGTTTCAAATTTTGCTTCTGTAACAAAATTGTTTGAGTTTCTTATTTTCCCAGCTGCTTCTGGGTATGGTGCAAATTGAAAAAGCATAGTATGTAGCTTTAAAAGTTTAAAGATGCTAATTGGTTCTTCTGTTTCTAGTAAGAAATCATACATGGATGCATGTCCAACAACTTCAATTATATCTTTGTATTCAGATTTGCAATATACACTGTTTTGCTTATAAATTCTAATATCTGTTAGAATTTCAGCAACATCTTCTTTATCAATATTTACCCCTTCAAGTCTATTTTCATTATAAATAAAGTCATTCTTGAATTTATACCAAACAGCCTTACTTTCATTGTTGTAAAAATAATCGTAGGAATTTATTATATTTTTTAATAATGATGAATCATATTTCTTAAAACCTAGTTCAATTCTCTTTTTATCAGGTTTAAATTTATTTATTCGCTTTTTTAGCCTTAAAGGTTCTATGTTTCCTTCAATTTTATTAAGCTTATAGGCTATATTAAATACACATGCTTCAAAACTTACGCCAAAGTAATCAGCAATATAAATAATATTTTCAAAATTTATGTACCCATTATTTTCAAATTTACCTACCTGTTTTTTTAATTCTTCTGTTGGCATTAATAATTCACTAGCAAATTTATCCGCATACTTTTCAATAGGGTTTTTTTCTCTTCCATCAATTGGACATATAGAACTTTCATTTTTATCTTTTATATGATGGCATAGTTCATGTGCGGCTGTAAATCTTTGCCTTGTTACTGGTCTATTGTTGTTTATACCTACAATAGCTATATCATCCTCGTCCTCAGGAACAATATAAATACCTTCTAAATCCCTAAAATCCCTGAATTGATAGACTATATTCATCTGTTTTAAAATATCAAAAGGATCTATTGGATAAGAAGGTATTTTTTGAGAAAAATATATTTCTAAAACCCTTTTCGCAAGAATTTCCGGCTTATAGAAATAATCTGATAAATCTATACTACTAAACATTTGTTGTAAGTCTCTCTTTTATTTTTCTCTTGAATTCAATTAGATTCATTATTTCTTCTTTATCTATATCTGAAAGGCTAGAAAATGCTCTTGCAAACATTTTAGTTTCTTTGGTATTGTCCTGATCATAAACTAATTCATCTAAGGTTACTCCATATAATTCAGCGAATTGCTTTAATTCATCTGCTGTTACTTTTCTACTTCCCGTTTCGATAGCCGTTATAGTTGTTCTATGCACTTTCATTACACAGGCAACATATTCTTGTGAAAGTCCTAAGTTTTTTCTAGCTTGTTTGAGCCTTTCATTTAACTTATTTGACATGCTATCCACTTCCTTTCACTATTATTATATGCAATTCGGATTGTTTTCGCAACAAGAATTGTTAGATATTATAACATTTTTATTATTACCATTTTATTAATATTTATGCAATGTTCATATAATTCCAAGCTGTTCCTTTTCAAAAATTGTCAAATAAAAATATAAATTTATCTACCAATCCTTTTTTCATCTCATCCTTCAATGCTGGTCTTCTTCTGTTAACATTTATCAAATTATCATAATAAGTATTAAATTCTTCCGATTGTTTTAAGAGTGTTAATGTATCTTTAATAACACTGCAATAATAGGCTGCTTTTTCATACCTTGTTCTTTTTGCAGCCTCTATATGAAAACTAACCATTTCTTTAAGAAAATTTATTGCCGTTCTTAAATAGAATTCTCTTTTACTGTTATCTTCCTGCAGCCTTTTCAAATCAACTATACCTTCTATATTCTCATCTTCAATATCTTTCATAAACTCCTTTAGATTAGCAGGTTCTGCTTTCTCATCTTTAAGTGCACGGTAAACCAATGCTCTTGCGCCATATTTCAAATAATCATATCTAGAATAGTCGGTAGCCCCCTCTATAAAGTTTTTAAGTTTTTCCATGAATCCCTTGTAAGATAAAATTCTTATAAGTAAAGATGATGCATAATAGTCCTTTTTACCTCATCAAACCCGCTGTTATATCTTTCGTAAAAATTTTTAAGAAGCTCAAAAAACAAGTGCTGCGAAGTCCAGTCGCTTGAATCCTCCGCATTTTTTCTAATAATTTTTTCTATGCTTTCCAAATCATCTATATGTTCTAATATATGCACAGTGCATCTTTCACCGAAACTAATTCATACTTCAAAGGCCTTATTTGTCATTTCCATTTTATCTTTGATACAATTTTTTATACAGATATAATACTGATCAAAAGCATCATTCCAGTCAATTTCTATATAATTCTCAGGTGACTCTGTGCCTAGAATCTTTTCATCATAACTGGCTTTATAAATACATTCAAAAAGATGTTCAAAAGCATCAAAGGCAATATCATAGTCACCATTTCTTGAATACATAACAGTCAGGTTAAAGTCTTTAGTAAAGATTTCAGCCCATTTGCAGCCATTAAAAACCTTTTCATTATAGCTGTCCCAATAGTCATTGTAGTCTGGTTGAATATAATAATCTCCGTTAAGGCAGCCTTTACAGAATTTCTTGACTTCTTTTAAGAAATTCTCTTCGCTCATATTTATTTCTCCAAAGTATGTAACTTATTTACATTAATTTATTTTGCCTTATCATCTATAATAGGAATAATTCCATTGCTTTCACACATATCACTCCATGTACAAGTTTTTTATTTTAATATAACCCTCATGCTGTAATTTTATATCTTCCAATAAAATATAATCCAGTTAACAGCTCTAATAATGCACCGAAAATAAAAATCCATTTCACTTCAATTAAATTAGCACAAATACCGCCTATTAGAATAGATACTACACCTACAGGTTGAACTATTGAATTAATAAAACCTGAAACACGCCCCAGTAAATTTCCCGGGGTTTCTTCCTGAATAACTGTTTGTAAAATGCTGCCGTTAAATGCACCAACCACTCCCATTCCTCCAAATATGAATAAAGTAATAGGAAAATACCTATTTAATGAAAAAGCTATAACTAACATACTATCAAAAACAAGAGAAACTGAAAGGAGCATTAACTTATTTCTATTTTTAAAACTTCCAAGTATTATTCCGCCAAATATTGTGCCAATACCTGCAAAGGAAAATAGAAGTCCAGTTCTTTTTGCCATCAGGATACTTCCACCTAAATATTTTTCTACAAAAATATATGTAAGCGGCGTCTGCATTGAAATAATAAAGTTGATAATTATGTCAATGAAAAACATATATTTTACATTCTCGTTATTCTTAATGAAATTCCAGCCATCAATTATATCTTTTTTTAAATTTGTTTCATTATATCTATTACTAATAAAATTAACCTTATTAATACTAAAAAAAATAGATATCATTGCTATAAATATAAAGGATAACCCATCAAGAATAAAAGCTATAGTATCTCCAGTAAAACTAATTAAAATACCGGCAAATGCGTAACCAGCTATCATTATGATTCCACTTATAGACATTTTAAGGCCATTAGCTTGAGTTAAATATTTTTTATCAACTAATAATGGCATTAAAGAAGTTTCAACTGGAATGTAAAAGGCTTGAATAATGCCATTTATAAGAACAATAGAAAAAATAATAAGTTTATTATAAGTTAAAGCAAAAGTAAAAGAAGTAAAAGCAAAAATAATATTAATTATTATAAAGGCTGCTTTCTTATTAATCTTATCTACTACATTACCAGCTAACATACCAAAAATTAAAATGGGTATACTTTGAAGCATAAAAACCAAACTTACATTAAAATCATTTCCAGTAAGCCTCAGCACTTTATCAGATAATGCTATAGTCGTAAGTTTTGTCCCAATACCTGACACAAATATACCAATTAAATAAATAATCAAATTTGAATTTTTATATATACTTTTCATATGTTTAATAATCATTATTCTTTTTTTCAAATGCCAAACTTCCAATAGTTGAACCAAAGGAAATAGCTATGGAACTAATAATTTTATCCGTCATTCTTAATTCACCTTTAGTTATGTAAATAAATAAAACAGTCAAGCCCCAGATAACAAAGGAACTAATGATAAATCTTAATATTATTTTTCTCACTATACTTCCTTTTAATTTTTTAATATTAAAAAATGCAGAGATTATAGACTTTACAAATAGTACCAATAAAAATACTAACCAACCTATTACAAATTGAAAAGCAAAAGGAAATTTAATATTTTTATAAACAATAAATAATACAATTACAGTCCAGATTGTACCTACAAAAAATAAAGCTTTTTTTATGTTAGTTCTCATATATTTTTTATTTTCTCCTTAATGTGATATCCATAGTATACCATGCAATTCGAGGAAGTTGTACTAAAAAAGCATCTATTTCTTCACTATTTCTTTTTTGCTTACTCATCTTAGTGTGGTGGACGCTAGATGCAGATACATATCATTGGCAAAACATACCTGTTAGAAATAATTCTGAGTTAAAAATACTATATAGATTTCAAAGTAAATCAGCTATTTAAGCTTCTCAAAAAACTGTAGAAGCATCAGTATTTTTGCTCGCTTAAATAGCGATTTACTAAATGAAATTATATAGTAACCAAATTCTAATATATGGTTATACTAAGAAAATAGGTACATTATTCCAATTACTGATTTGCACCCATATTTAATTATTTCGGAAAGAATTAGACAGGCAAGATCTTATTTAAATGATTAGCTTATGCTTGGGAACAGCGTAAGTATAGCAATGTATTTACAAATATACCACATAATACTTTAGCTAGATCTGAATTGAATTACAATTCTGGTCTAGCTAAAAACGTACATTACGGGGATGTTCTAATCAAATTTGGAGAATTACTAGACGTCGAAAAAGATGAAATACCGTATATTACAGATGGTGCTATGGTAAACAAATTCAGGTCATCAAAATTGAAAAATGGGGATGTAATTATTGCTGATGCAGCGGAAGATGAAACGGTTGGAAAGTGCACAGAATTGGTAAATGTAGGCGAAGAAATAGTCATTTCTGGACTACATACAATTCCATGTAGACCAACATTATCTTTTGCATCAGGATACCTTGGATATTTTATGAATTCTTCTGCATATCATACTCAGCTTTTACGATTAATGCAAGGAACCAAGGTGTCATCTATTTCCAAATCAGCATTGCAAGATACAGTTATCTTTTACCCATTTGATATTGTAGAACAAAAGAAAATTAGTGAGCTTTTTCAACAGCTAAATAACCTTATCACCCTTCATCAGCGTAAGCAATTTTCCATAAATTAAAAGGAGGAATTAACATATAATGTTAGAAAAAATAAAAGGGACTGATTTATTTTACCAATATTATGCACAATGGATTACAGTATACAAAGATGGTGCTATAAGAAAAGTAACTATGGATAAATATCTTATGACAGAAAAGTGGCTTGAAAAACTCATTCCAAACCTTATGATTTGCGATTTGAATCGTATAACTTACCAGCAATTACTTAATGAATATGCTGCGTGGCATGAGCGTCAAACAACAATGGATTTTCATCATCAATTAAAAGCTGCAATTTTGGATGCAGTGGATGAAGGCCTAATTGATAGGGATCCCACGCTAAAAGCAATAATCAAAGGAAAAACTCCAAAAAATAAAAAGACAAAGTACCTGAATCAGTTTGAGCTGCATACTCTATTAAGCAGTCTTGATTTAAAGTCTGAAGTAAGCTGGGATTGGCTTATACTATTAGTTGCAAAAACCGGGATGCGCTTTTCGGAAGCATTAGCACTTACCCCTAAAGATTTTGATTTTTCACATCAGATGCTTTCAATTAGTAAAACATGGGATTACAAAGGAAATGGCGGCTTTCTTCCAACAAAAAATCAATCCTCTGTACGAAAAGTACAAATAGACTGGCAAACAGTAATTCAGTTTTCTGAGTTACTAAAGGGATTGCCAGAAGATAAACCCATATTTACAGGAAACAAAGTATATAATTCAACTGTTAATGAAATATTAACAAGACACTGTAAGAATGCAAAAGTTCCAGTAATTTCAATTCACGGGTTACGCCATACGCATGCCTCTCTTTTGTTATTTGCTGGTGTATCAATTGCAAGTGTTGCAAGAAGGTTAGGGCATGCTAGTATGACAACAACCCAAAAAACCTATTTACATATTATTCAGGAACTTGAAAATAAGGATATAGATTTGGTTATGCGTTCATTGTCAGAATTAAGTTAAGAGAGAATTAGATTAACTAGTAACCATTATGGAAAATTGCCTCACGCTGTACCTGGAGCAAATGCGGGAAAGTGAATGTATCACTTTCCCACTGCCAACAAATCTAATTTTTCACTCCCAAAATCTTCAATTGTTCATTAATTTCAGCTTCAAGTTCTGCGATTTCCTTATTATCTTGTTCTAACTGCTTATTTACCTCTCCCAAATCAATTGGAGTTTCTTCTTCAAAAGTATCAACATAACGTGGAATATTCAGGTTAAACTCATTTTCCCTAATTTCCTCAATTGATGCCACATGAGCATATTTATCAACATCTTTACGTTTCTTAAAAGTATTAATGATCTTATCTATATTTTCATTGTTTAAGTTATTTTGATTCTTACCCTTTTCAAAATCATTGCTTGCATCAATGAATAATATATCCTTGGTTTTACGATTCTTCTTAAATACCAAAATGATTGTTGGTATACTTGTCCCATAAAATAAGTTAGCTGGCAAACCTATAACCGTGTCAAGATAATTTTTTTCAATGAGAGTTTGACGAATTTTACCTTCTGCTGCACCTCGAAACAGCACGCCATGAGGCAAAACAATAGCCATTGTACCAGTGTTATTTAAATGATATATACTGTGCAATATAAAGGCATAATCAGCTTTTGAGGCTGGTGCTAATTTTCCATAATCACTAAAACGTGGATCTTTTAATTTTGTTTCATCATTATCCCATTTTGCAGAATATGGTGGATTTGCAACTACTGCATCAAAACTGCGTGGGTGATCAATGCCTTTTTCATCTGGTCCATCCGGCCAATCGTTTTCCAAAGTATCAGCATTATTCAGTGTCATATTATTATAAGGTACATCATGCATCATCAGGTTCATACGTGCCAGATTATAAGTTGTTGTATTCAGCTCCTGGCCAAAATACTTAATAGGAGTACCATTAGGCAGTTCTTGTCCAACAGTAAGCAGTAATGAACCTGAACCCATTGTGGGATCATATACATTGAAGAAATCATCTGATTTTTCTACACCGCTGGTGACTACTTTAGCTAAAATCTTACTTACCTGATGAGGCGTATAGAATTCGCCGCCTTTTTTACCGGCACTTGCAGCAAATTGACCAATTAAATATTCATAGATTTCACCTAGAATATCTTTTCCATCATCTCCCTTGTATTCAACTCCATCAACTAATTTAACCATATTGTTAAGCGATTTTGCACGTTCATTTGTAGAACTTCCAAGACGTGAATCTCCCAAATTAATATCGTTGAATATACCACGAAAATCTTTCACTGCTTCTTTATTTAATTCTGCATTTTTATTAAAATTATCAAAAATGGTTTGGTAGTCACTAGGGATAACCTGTGCATCATTAATTTTATTAATCAAAGACTCCCATGTATCATTTGGTGCAATTGCATACCCAAGACTTGATGAAATATCTTGTAAATAGTCATTTAAATCTTCACCTGCAGCTTGTTTTAGGTAAGCATCATTGATAGATCCCCCATCGAGAACATCAATAACATTACTTTCCACTAAATATTGCTCTTGATGTTCCGAAAGGTATCGATAAAACATGAATGCTAAGATATAGTTTTTGTACTCTGATGCATCCATTGTGCCACGCAGTTCATTCGCCATAGCCCAAAGTTTGCTGGTAATTTCTTGTGAATTATTACTCATTATTTTTATTTCCTTTCTTTTTTCAAATTATTTTATACAAACATCTGTTGTAGTAATGCTTTCTTTAGTTCTTGCAGATGGCTTAACTTCCGCTGATGAAGGGTAATAAGATTGTCAAGCTGTTTAAAAACCTTTCCAATCTGAGATTGTTCTTTTAAGTTTTCTGGAATATAAACATCTACATCAGTAAAAGAAGTTTTATTCACAATAGGAACTGCTTGAGTAGCTGCAAGTCCTTTTATAGTTTTAGCTTTGGTCTCCATTAATGAATAAATGAAATCTTTATCTAAAATATCATTAACTTCTATTGCGTTGATCTGTTGATTTGTTACTGATAATCTCTTTGTTTGAGCCACTTTCCCAATTGTTGAACCAATACTAACGAAAAGAATAGATCCTTCTTTTAGTATCCTACTCATACGAAATCCTTTTTCGCTTAAAGTAGTATTTGTATTTTCAACATATCTAGCACCCTGAATATCTGCTGGACTAACAAATAAATATTCTCCACCATAATTTGATAGATCATTTGTAGGCGGTGTTGATCCTGTTATGATATTTCCCAAATCCCCAACCTTACGCTGTTCCCAAGGGTCAGTAAATCCCGGAAAGCGAAGTTCTGGAAAGCATTGTCCACTTTTCGGGAACATTTTTTGTAACAAACCTTTCTTCTTATCTTGCAGGTGATTTAACTTACGCTGATGAAGGGTTATAAGATCACTAAGTTGGTTGAAAAATTGTCCTATAACTATTTGTTCTTCCACCTTTGGAATAGGAACGGATAGTTCCATTACCTTTGTTTTAGAAATATTATATCTAGAAATTCCTTGGGCTAAAAATAAAAATTTCTTTCTAACATCTGGAGATCGTAGCATATACGCCATGTAATATGGATCTAATTTTTTCGTAGGTCTATATCCAAAGCAAAAGCTATTAAGGTAAACATTTGGCTTATTTCCAAGCCAAACGGAAGACATGCCAACTTCTTCTGGTGTCTCTGAAGAAGTTGTAAAAAAGATATCTCCATATTCAACTTCATTTTGCCTCTCATCTATTTCAACCTTTTCTATTTGGTCAGTATTAGTTAGAGAATTACTAAAAATATTCATATAAGTTACAAATTCTGCACCTCCATGCCCAAAATCATCCTTCGTTTTCCCTGATAAACCAGTAAATGTTTTTCCCATATCTCCTAACTTACGCTGTTCCCAAGGGCTGGTAAACCCTGGAAACCTTATTTTAGGTACATTCCCTTTATTCTTATTCATTTTATCTCCTATCTTAACTGTCAATTGATAATCCACAGTTCAATAATTAATTTTAAAGTGTCATTAGTTATAATTTAACTTTCAGCCTGATCATCAGCCAATTCATAAATTGCTTCACGCAAACCATTACGGTACTTGATTTTAGACAAGGATTGTATATCTTGGTTATGCGCTAACATCTTATAATCCACGCTTGCCTTAGCAATTATATCCCGGATTTGACCAGTATCATCTAAATCCTGCATACCATAGCGATGGCGGCTGAATAATTCACGCATCTGAGCACTAGTTATAATATCTGTAATTCCCCATTCCACTCGAAAATCCAGGAACATTCTATCAAGACTCACATTGTTAGCTGCCTGAATAATCTGTTCACTATCCTTCAATTTAACCGGATATTTAAGATCAAAGCCTCTAGGAGGAAAATGCCCTTTGATAATGGCAATTGCTGCATTTATAACCTTGGCAGCGTAATTTCTGTCTTCCAATCCATTGGCAAATTGATTAATTTTCTCTCTGGTAATTTGTGCTTCCTGGTTCCTGCCCTCATGCACCTGGTTTAATAATTGTTCTACCAATTCAGTTAAATAATCATAATCTATTTTAACATCCTTCACATGAGTCATTCTTAATTCAATTTGATTAAAAGGGATTTTCTTCTTTTTTGACATATATTGTTTAAGCTCATTTGTTAAAACTGTAGTAAGCATATTTTCCTTTTCACTTGTCATTCCTAGTTTTTCAACTAACTCATCAGGATTATCATAATTGAAACCTACTGCATTTCCATTAACTTTTTCAGGTGCATATTGTTTTAACTTAGCCATACCAGCATTATAATCATGCATCAAATCAAACATATATTCTTTTTGCTTCTCAGAATATGGCAATTGTTTAAAATTATCAGTTAAGCTGTCCAATTTCTCAACAACCTTTTTAACTTCTTTAAATATATCTTCAAAGGATTTAGCTATAATACCAGCATTTTGGTTAGATTTACGCTTTTCATCATCTGATAAATCTGCTGAATCCTTATTAGCATAAACTGCCAGAGCCTCATTCATCAGCTTCTCATTCTGAGCAGGCCAGCGATAATTTACAATATGCCCCCAAGGTTTTTCCTGCATATCAGCAATACGGTTTGTTCTTGAATAGGCTTGAATAAGTCCAGCCCCTTTAAGTGTTCTATCCATATAAAGAGTATTAAGTTCCGGCGCATCAAATCCAGTCAAAAGCTGGTCCACCACAATTACAATATCTAAGAATTTCTTGTCTGTAGCAGTTTTATTCAAACGACTAGTAACATCTTGCGTATATCCTGCTACATCATCCATGCCAAAGCTTGTACCAAATTCTTTGTTATAAGCTTTAATAGCATCATGCAAACCTTCATTGGTGACAAGCATACTATCATTATTAGATGAATTTTGGCTAAATGTAACTGCTACTTTTAATATCTGCCCGCCATTTTTCTTATTCTCTTCATTTACCCGCTGAAATTCATTGAAATACATCATTGCCATTGGGGTACTGGCTTTCCCACCTCCCACATGGGTGGTAAACAGGGCATTATACTTACCCTGGTTTGAACGATTTCGCCAGTTCCTGAAAATATCTTCAACTACTAACCTTATATGGTCTGGATTTTCATCATAGAAACTTGGTTCAACTGCATCATCCATATCTTCCTGGCTTAGATTGCAAATTTTCTCTTGAATCTGCTTTTCAGTCCACTTGGGATAATGTTCCCTGTAGAAATCTGGCAGATATCTTAATTTCATTTGTTTTTCATCAATGGTTGTTTCAAAATCCACTTTAAAGCCTAAAACATTTCTATCTGCAATTGCTTCACGAATGGTATAGGCGTGTAATAATGGTCCAAAAATATCTTCTGTTCTTAACCCAGTAGTAGTTTCTTCAAACATTGGAGTTCCTGTATAACCAACCCATGCAGATCTCTTAAAAGACTTTTGTATATTTTCAAAACTTTCGCCGCCAGTTGAACGGTGTGCCTCATCCACTATAAATACAATATTTTTATCAGGTGATTTAAAAGATTTACGTTTCACCAAGGTATCAAGTTTTTGAACAGAAGTAACAATTATATTATTATCTTTACTTTTTAGTTTACGGCTCAGGTCATTAGTATTATAAGTATTTTGAACGCTGCCAATGGTATCTTCACCAGCATCTGGATCATAGGCCCTGTAATTTTCATTTGTTTGTTTCGTTAAAGCAATTCTATCTACTACGAAGATAACTTTATCAACTTTTGGCATACGGCTTGCAAGCCATGCTGTTTTAAAACTGGTTATAGTTTTACCAGAACCAGTGGTATGCCAAATATAACCTACTTTATTTGTGCCAAGTTCAAAATCAACCTGCTTTAAACTTTCAATTACTTTCTGAGTAGCATATACCTGATATGGACGCATTACCTTTAAGGTTTGTTTGTTTTTTGTGCCATCCAGAATCATATAATTAGTAGCCATCTGATGAGCCATTGGAATACTTAACATGGAATCGGCAAACTCTTTCCAATTACGTACAATGGTATTATCACTTTTACGCTGCCAGTTAAAAGCAAAGTCCTTATTAAACTTATCCGGGGTGGTATTTGCCATATACTTCACGTTATTTGGTGTAATTGCAACCAATATCTGCAAAGTTGAAAAAATATCACCGTATTGGTTTTCTTCAGAATATTGATGCATTTGATTTAGTGCTTCATTAACATCATGTGTATCACGTTTTTCTTCAATTTGTATAATAGGCAGCCCATTAATGAGAAGTGTGGTATCAAAACGGCGATCTTGTTTACCGGATTGGCCCCTTTATTTTGGACAAAATCTTACCAAAGCTACGAATATCTTAATATTTTAAAATTATTTATCAAAACTCCCATCCAACTATAAATGAATTGCCATACTTTCAATTTCTTTCCCCATATTCTGTATATAAAACTCATTTGGAGTTTTGTATTTAAGGCTTGAGTGAAGCCTCCTAGTGTTGTATCTTTTCATAAACCTTGCTACTTCTGCATATGCATCCTTGTAACTATCAAATTCATATATACCTATGCATTCATCTTCAAAGATCCTGTGGAAAGACTCAATATGAGCATTTTTATTGGGAGTTCTGCTTGGAATCCTTTCATGATAAATGTTTATATCTTTACAGCTTCCTTCAAATATATTACTGATAAACTGTGGGCCATTATCAGTCCTAATGACTGGCTTGCCTTCACTGTCAAGCAGATCTCTCCTAATCAGGCAGCGTCTTATTAAGCTTGCTGCATCTGAGCCTGTACATCTATAGCCCATGTAATAATCGATTATGGATCTATCAAAAACATCTATTACTGACAATACAAAGAAAAACTTATCTTCACCAATAATATAACCATATTTGATGTCTGCCTCCCAGAGTTCGTTTGACTTTTTAACTATCCTATTGACTGATATTGAGCTTTTAACATGAGGCTTGATAACTCTTTGTTTCTTGAGTATATTGAGTTCTTTACACAGCCTGTACACCTTCTTATGATTAATAATCAGGTTGTATTCTTTCATCAAATCGTGGGTAATTTTATGATAGCCATAGAAGAAAGCATCACCCTGGATTAGCTCCATAATGTTGTCTTTAATCTCTTCATCACATATCTTTTTACCACTTGTTGTAATAGAATATCCTACAATAGGTCTTCCAACATTCTCTGGCTTCACCTTAACTTTATTTTCACTTGAGACATGATAGTAATATGTAGATCGGCTTAAACCAGCGTATTTCAGCACTAACGTTATTTTATAACCTTGCCTTATATAATGCCTGGCTACCTGAAATCTATCATCTATAGAAAGCTCTTTTTTTTTAATAAGTCCTTTAAAATTGCTATTTCAAGGTCTTTTTCACCAAGCGTTTTTTTCAATAAATCATTTTCTTTTTCTATTTCTTTATTAGAATTAATTGAATTAAAGTTACTTGATTTTGGGCCCCTGGCAAAGCCAGCTTTAGCAGCATCCTTTTTCTTTTTTACCCATGTATTAATGGTTGTAGATGGTATATTATGATTTCTTGCAACCAACGTCATGTTACCCGTTTCGCCTACTTCTTTTAACACCTGCTCCTTAATCTCTTTTGAATAACAGCTACCTTTCATTAATTCTTCCTCCTTAAGCTTCTAATATTATTTTAGCTAAAGGTTCGTAGATTGTCCAAATCAATTAAGGGGCTTAAGAGGGCGATCTTGTTTACCTGTGATAATTGCAGGACGTTCAATTTGATTAACTACTTGATACACTGTATCTCCTGCACCAATTTGTTTTTGGTCGAAAACTGTTAAAAACACATGACGGCCGTCATCTAAATCAATTTCGATTTGTGATACACCATTAAGTCCATATAAAAATTGTCCAGCTTCATATGGTGTTTGAATATTAGATATAATCTTTTTAACCTGATTAAATTCCACAGTACTTAGCGGATGATCAAGTGTATTCTGATTGTGACTTTCAAGAATCTCTTTGAAGTTGTCCCAAAGCTGATCTGTAGTTTTAATTTTTGCTTCATACTTCCACAATTTCTTTTTTACACCGTAATCAGCAGGTCTTTCACTAACCATAGAGCCACTGATTCCTTCTATGTGCTCAGGTTTGGTTATGGTTCCACTGGTAATATATTGTATTAGTTCAGTTTCAAATTGTTCTTCATTCATTTCTCACTTGCCCCCTCTAACTTGGATAATATTATTTTTGTTTCAAGTTCTGCTGCTCTATTTCTAATGGCCTGCAGTCTTAACTGATTAAAATAGACTTGTCCTATAATTTCCTGCTTATCTATGGAAGGTATTTTCGGTATTTTAAGTTCTTTAAGCTGCTTAAGTGTATATTTTAAAACCTGCGAGCCTTGCAGTCCAATCATAAGCTGTTTCCTGATTGTTTTGTTTTCATTAATAAGATAAACCAAAAACTTTGAATCAATATTATGTATAGGTAATAACTTAACATAGTTTTGCGTATAAAGATATCCCTCATGCTCTTTTCCCACCATGGCTGCAATTCCAGTAATTAAACTAAACACCACATCACCACGACATAAGGTATTTACTTTATCATTGGTTCTCACTTGTTTGTTGTCCACATCCTTTGAAATAATATCTGCCAAATCATCTGTTAAATCTGTTTGACTATAATAAGTAAAAAGCGGTGTTTTCTCGTCAAACATTTCAATAATTCTAAACTGAGGTGATCCACTTACTAACTCAACCAACTCACTCAACTTTTTCATAAGATATTGTGCCTTTCCAAAATTAACTTTATTTGCTATGATGTAATAATATCGCAAAAGGAATTTTATTGCAACTATTAAAAATGTAATTTTAAAAAATTACATTTTTAATTCTACTCAAGCATGTTTTAATGAGAGCCCTTAACTGATTATCTAATTTAGTTTACCGGCACACATACAAATTAAGGCATAATACAGAAGTTTAGCACCTAAAAAAGTTTTAGGGCGCAGCCCGCTGATTTATATTGATTTGCTAGTATTTAATAAAAACATTGTAAAATCCGATTTCTACTGGAAATTATAAAAAAAATTTGCATAATAAAAGCATCCTTTTTATAATAGTTTTGCACAACACAATAGAAAGGATGCCTTAAGATGAATAAAAGTTATTTAAAACAAATGCTCACCTATATTAATAAAGTATACGATATAGGTGAAAAAATCAATACCTTAGAGGATAAAAAGATAAAATCTCTAGTAAAAATTTCAACAATCACCTTTGTAGTTTTGTTTGGATTTATGCTTCAAATAAGAAGTTTCAACAGGTTAGAGCATTGGCTTAAAAAAGGTAAATTTAAAAAAGTATTACCTAAAAACACTAAAATGATTCACATTGATGCCGTTAGGCGCTGCTTAAGTGATTTTGATTTGAATGGTTTGAAAAATATTCATGATAGTATAATTAGAACTACGATAAAAAATAAGATATTTAGAAATGGTACCATAGATGGCTTAAAGGTAGTTGCTGTAGATGGTGTAGAATTATTTGAAAGTGCTAAAAAATTTTGTGACAAATGTCTTTCACGAAAGAATAAGGATGGCACTACTCGTCATTTCCACAGATCTGTAGTTTGTATTACCGTAGGTTCGGATCCCCATGTTATTTTAGGACAAGAAATGCTTGAACCTAAGAAAGATAGTTCGAATAAAGATGAAGGTGAAATCACCGGAGGTATAAGATTAATAAAAAAATTATATCGTAAATATCACCATTTTGCCGATATTATAGTAGCTGATGCTTTATATTGTAAATCTACTTGGATAAAAGAAGTCCTTTCAATAGGAATGAATGCAGTAGTAAGAGTTAAAGATGAGCGTCTTCTCATTGTAAAGGATGCATTAGCTCTATTTAAGCGCCGTGAGGCTGATAAGAAATGGATTGTAAAGCAGGGAAGTAAAGACTATACCAAAATTAAAGCTTGGGATGAAGATAATTTTGAAATATCAGATCCGACTATCAAAGTTAGATTTATAAGGTTTATAGAAGAAATTCATACTGGAGATAAGGTAGAAATTAAAGAAGGCTGGATTATAACAACAGACAAATTTGCCTCAGTAGAAACCTTGTGGAAGATAATGCACAAGAGGTGGGATATAGAAAATAATGCCTTTCATCAGCTTAAAACAGAATGGCATTTAGATCATTGCTTTCTTCATAGCCCTACGGGCGTAGAGACAGTACTGATGTTTATAATTATAGCGTTTAATCTGATGCAGTTATATTTTTTTAGATGTATCAGAGGTTTTAGAAAGAAACGGATGCTTCAAATAGATATTATTGAAGATATAAAAGATGAAAGATTTACTATAGATGACAACTGGAATAATCCAATATTTAAAAAGACTTAATATAAAAATAAAATTGGAAATCGATTATTAAAATTTCTTAGGGTAAGGGTAATTATAACTATTTTTTCGACATATCGGTCTGTTGATTTACCAGCCATGTAAGAAAGTACAATAAAATACAATTCCAGTAAAAGTAAATCTTTTACTGGAATTTAGATGCGAAATCTCTGGGCATAATATATTATCATTGATAATGCTGCCTAATTTGGGTATAATGATATAAATAGTGAAGCCAACTTAAAAACTACATTAATATTATAGTATTTAAGTTCTATATTCTATAAATTAGAGGAGCTGTGACCATGGATAATGAAAAATTATTTGATTTGATGACAAAAATGTATGCAGACTTAAAAGCAGGGCAGGATGACTTAAAAAAAGAAGTTAAAAGTAACACAGAAAATATTAATAAGTTAAGCAAAACTGTGCTTCATATTGAGCAAGACCATGGCAGAAAGCTTGATGCTTTATTTGATGGTTACAAACAAAATTCTGAAAAACTCACAAGGATAGAAGAAGAAGTTTCAAAGCATAAAGAAATCATTTTAAAAAGAGTAAAATAATTATATATTTTAAAAATAGCAGGTGCTATGGATAAATTTCTGTAAAGTCAGAAAAAGGATAAAAGGTTCCCTCAAACTATTAATCTGAGGGAACATATTAATTTATATATTATGAAAATTTCATTAATTGATCAGCAATGTTTGCACCGATAAAGAAGGATGGAGCCGAGGTATTACCATCTGAAACAAATGGTGCAATGGAATCATCTGCAACAATCAAATTCTTTACCCCAAAAACGTGTCCTGAAGCATCTACAACTCCACACTCCGCATTAGGTGCCATTCGCAGTGTGCCCTGTACATGGTGTGTTGCATCCAGGTTTTCCTTTATAAACGCCTCAAGCTTTTGATCATCATCAATGGCTTCAGGTGTTGGTGAAACAAGCCTATAGCATGAATCAATTCTTGAGAGTTCTGCTGCAATATTTTTAATATATACTTTAAAAACATTTTTTATGGCTGCAATATCATCTGGATGATTCAAAAATCCTTCATCTGCAAGTGACATCTTTAATGGATCATTGTTTTGAATTACTAAGGATCCCTTAGCTTTAGGCTCTGTGAGATAAAAGGCAATATTTAATGTGTTATTTTCACCAGCCAGCCCAATAATCTGTACTCCACGGCGGCACTGGTCTGCTCCAGGAGTTGGATCCGGTAAAAAGGCCCCGCCGGAATATAGTGCAAATGGATCATTATCTGGTAATGCTTTATCATGTGGATTTGTTGTGAAAGTTGCCATATTAACAGCGTGGGTTGTCAGATGTCTGCCAACATTAGGGTTATGGCATATAACGGGAACACCAGCTTGTTTTAGAATCTTTGATGGCCCAATTCCAGAAAGCATTAGCAGCTGGGGACTTCTAATTCCAGCAGATATAATGACTTTTCTGCGGGCATAGGCACAAATACATTTTCCTTCTTTGACGAATTCAACGCCTATTGCACATTTTTCATTATTGAAAATTATACGCTGTGCCATTGAATTTAAAGATAATATTAATCTTCTTCCTCCCACCCCTTGGCCGCATTGGTTCACAATATCTGGTGACAAAAATGCTGTATCTGAACTTTCTCGGACACCATTAGGCATCTGATAGAGCTGCCAGCTTGTAAAAGGCCCAATTGGAGTGCACGGATCATTATAGTCCAGAATCCTTGGAAAACCAGTAGCCCTTTCCATAGCCAGAACCAATTTTTCAACCATACTGGTTGGGTGCGCAGGTGTCTGTCTAATATCTAATCTTCCATTGAATCCCCGTGCATTGGGGTTACTGGTCATACCGTTATAGCACTCCAGTTTTGAAAATTCAGCTGTCTCTTGCTTCGGAGACCAAAGTGGGCCAAGTAGGTCCTCCCACTGTTTCATATTGGCCTTTGAAGGTCTTACATACTGTTGATTGTTAACCGAGGAAGTACCGCCTAGGGTTCGCCCCCCTGTCCATGGAAAAGAGCGAAAATTTACATATTTTTGAGGCATACCTTTTCCTGGCCAATAATATTGCGCGGAATAATTATTCCTTAAAATAAATGGCGGGGCATACAGGGAATCCCTAACTGGAATTTCATCACTATTGTTATCCCCTGCTTCTAAAATAAGTACCGACGTTCTATTATCGTCTGTAAGTTTTTTAGCAATAACAGCACCCGCAGGTCCTGTTCCTACTACTACATAATCAAATATTAGTTTATTCCTTTCACTTTGATTCATTTAAATTCTCCATAATAGGTTCTACTCTGTATATTATGTTCCAGGACATGAAGATGTTACCATTATAAATAAAGAACTTTGATGTCCTCCTGCTCCAGAATCAAATCCTTTTCTGCTCAAAATTATTTTCAAAATAGTTTGACTAATGTCGGAACATAGTGGTAAAATGTTAATTAACTGATAGACATATACATTATATTAATTTTTTGTTAATGAGGAGGTTCATTATGAAAAATTATTTCGATTTGACAGGTAGAGTTGCACTGATTACAGGAGGCTCTTCCGGTCTTGGTGTACAATTTGCAAAAGCATTGGCAAATCAGGGCGCTGATATTGCTCTTTGCGCTCGTCGCATGAACCGTTTGGAAGAAGTCAAGAAGGAAATTGAAGCAATTGGATCAAAATGCTATATTCACAAATGTGATGTTACGCATCCTGATGAAATTGCAGCTACTGTAAAAGATACAGCTGAACATTATGGCAAAATAGATATCTTAATTAATGATGCAGGACTTGCTATTTTTGACGCTGCAACAGATATTACAAATGAGAATTGGAAAAAAATGATGGATACCAATTTAAATCAAGTTTATTTCTTCTCACGAGAAGCAGCTAAGTATATGATTCCAGCACATTATGGCAGAATTATCAACTTAGGTTCCATCCATTCTACTGTTTCTATGACTGGATTCCATTTGTCAGCATATGGCACTACAAAAGGCGGCGTTTTGATGTTAACCAAGTCTTTAGCAAATGAATGGGCTAAAACTGGTGTAACGGTGAATGCAATTGGTCCAGCTTATTTTTCAAGTGAGATGACTAGTGCTGCTCTTGATAGTGATGAAGCAAAGAAAATTATTCAAACATATTGTCCTATGGGCAGAATTGGCAACCCTGGAGAATTAGATACGGCTATCATCTATTTTGCTTCCGAATTTTCCAGCTACACTACAGGTCAGCTTTTACAAATTGATGGTGGTTGGACAACCATCTAAGTATCTTACAGACAGGCAGTAAATAATGCAAAAATCCAACCTATGAAGTTTTGATATGCTCCCTTTATACAGGCAGTTAAAATAATAAACTGTTTTCATGAAGGGGGCATATTTTATGGGTTATATGCAAATATTACATTTCTACTCATTCTTTCATCAGCCAATCCAGAACATTTATCTGCTTTATACCATTATAAGAAGTAAGCGGTGTGTAATCCATGGTAAGAAGATACTTAGGATTATGATCCTTTATGGCATCAAGGGATGAAAGTTCTCGCTTTAGCGTCCGCTCCTCCATTACCGTCTGCGATACCTGATAATACTCTTTACCCTCAGCATTGATGGCAGTAAAATCAACCTCGGAATCACCAACTTTTCCAACATATACTTCGTAGCCTCGTCTTAAAAGCTCAAGATATACGATATTCTGCAAAATATGTCCCATATCTGCCTGCCTTGTTCCTAATATAAAATAACGAAGCCCGATGTCTGCCACATAATATTTTGAACCTGTTGCAAGATATTGTTTTCCCTTTATATCGTATCTTCCAACTTTATATAGGATAAAGCTGTCAGTAAGAGCAGAAAGATAACTTTCCACAGTAGGGACACTTATTTTTCTTCCAGATGATGTCATTGCATTGGCTATCTTAGTAGATGAACACATATTCCCGATATTATCAAACATAAATTCCACCACGCTTTGAAGCATAGATGGGTCAGATATTTTTTTTCTTGTAACAATGTCTTTAATCAAAATCGTATTATAAATACCCTCAAGATAAGTTCTGATATCCTGCTTTCTTGTGAATTCAAGGGTTCCCGGAAAAGAACTATTCTGCAAGTAATTCATATAAAGGGCTGCCATATTAGTATTATTTGGATATGCTGATACATATTCTTTAAACGAAAGCGGTAGCATCTTTACTTCAACATACCTGCCAGAAAGTAAAGTCGCTAGTTCCCCAGAAAGCAGAAAAGCATTAGAGCCTGTGATATATAAATCTACGTTTTTTTTTGTATAAAGCCAGTCAACTGCCTTCTGGAAGTTCTCTACTTGCTGCACTTCATCTAGAAACACATAGTTCTTCTTGTCCTTTATCAATTTGCTTTCTACATATTCATATAGTGTTTCTGGTGTACGAATTTCACGATAATCTCCATCTTCAAGATTAACTGTTGTGATTTGTTCATTCTCTATACCATTTGCTTTAAGATAAGTCTGAAACAATTCAAACATAGTTGACTTACCACAGCGGCGGATTCCAGTTATTACTTTTATCAATTTTTTGTCTTTAAAACTAATCAAGTCTTCAAGATATTCTTTCCTTTCTATCATTATCTACACCTCCTCATAGACTTTGTAAATTCATAATAGTATAAATTTGTGTATTTGTCAAGTTTATAAATTGCACCTTATAAACTTGCTGTATCTTTATTGTTTAGAAAGTATATTAAATATTATAGCCATTTTGTTCAATTATACACAAAAAGCACCCTACTAATTTCAATAAATCAATAAGGTGTCTTTATTCACTCTTAAATCCGTATATTTTACCACTGTAAAAGATTTACAAACCATTAGTAACCAGTTTTTTCGCCCATTCTTCAACATCAGTATTACCACTTATCACAAACTCCTGTCCTCCTACCGCTTTTTTGCATTGCGAATGGTATTTTGAAATCTTCTTTGCATTTCTTCCTCTAAATCATTATCATAGTCCTTTGTGTGCTTATACATTGCATTAATAAAATCATCAATGTAAGGCACCTCATTAAACAGATTTCTATTTTCAACAAAGAAATTATATATTTCCCTGTAATAAACAATAGTATATTTTTCACCGCAGGAAAACTTACTTAAATCAATGCGATTGTAATTAGGTAAAAAAATAAAGCAGCTTGCAGTTTTCCTGCAATACTCATCATCAGTTGTAACAAATTGATAGTATTTTTTTAGCTGTGACTGTACCTTATCACTGTAGATATCATGTCGGTCATCAATACCGTTGATGCTGGATTTGATTTTGTTTTCTATTACAACCACATTATTTTTGTCAGAAATAAGCAGGTCAATGTTTTTCTTTTCTCTCTCAATGGTAAAATCTGTTTGTATCACCATGTGTAGAACATCTCCTGCGAAACGAGAAAAAGCCTTTCTATTTATATTAAAAAAGTATGCAAACATATTTGAAAAAGCAAGTTCATTGTCTTCCTGCCTGATTATTTTCAGGAAATTGAAATATGGATCTTTTTGAAGCTTTGGCAATTCAGAAATTGCTTGTGTGGTATTAGTATCTTCCCATAACTCATCGTTCTCAATTATCTGATTCAAATCAGCAAAAGAATCCGGCTTTTCATTTTCGTTGTAGAATTCCCTTAATGTCTGCTTGCCAAATCCTTTATTTGTACGAATGAAAAAGGTGTTGTCATCACTTACAGATGCTTCGTCTGTAATATATATCTGATTTTTGGGCTTAATAACCTTACCTGCAGCAAAGGTAGTATAAACATTTTTTTCTTCTTGAAGGCTGCCGTGATATGAGTTTTCATTAAATAAATCTACAAGACTTATTCCGCCATAGGTCAGTCCCAATGAAACTTGTCCTTTATATCTCTCTTCCCTTGGAAGTCTGCTGTCGGCAAAATCAAGAATCGTAATGCCCCCTGCCTTGGCTAGTACTTTATATGTTTTCGAAGCACATTTTCGTACAAGCAAAACAGTTATTTTGTTTTCTCCATGAGATAATTCTATTGTTCCTTGTGAATTGAGATAAATATAGTTTTTCCCATCATCTGCCTTATAAAGATTTATGATTTCATGGCCTATATTGTCACCTTCTGACAAAAATGCTCCAACATACATTTTGTTAATTATTATTTCACGGCTCTTATGTGTTGGGTTTACTGTGATTCGATTAACTCTATCTGATTTACAATTACCGTCAAATACATATAAATCATCCATCTCAAGTGAATCTCTAATAAGGTCTGAAAGGTCAGTGCCATCGACCTCAAAATCAGCACAAAGGGAACCCTTAAATTTATATGTTTCATCATCTGTGTTGGTTAGTTCCATTTGCCAATCTCCGATGTCGGTTGCAAAAATCTCATCATATTCCTGGCTAAAATAAGCAGCAACGGCATTTAGAACTTTTCCTGCCGCTTCTTTTCCTATTTTATAGTTCTTAGTTCTATCTTTTTCATATTGACCGAACCCACCTCCAAATGTATATGCAGAAAACCATACTCGTCCTTCAGCATTGATTGTTATATGCTGCCCCACTTCATCTGAAGGCTCTGGGCATGGACCATAACTAATATTATTGGATACAATACTGATTTTTTTAGGTGTTCCTTCAAATATGAAAGGATTTTTCCCGGTAAGCATAGCCAATCGACTCAATGCCAAGATAACCCATGAACGATTTTTAAATTCCAGGATTTCTTCTCCCATATATGCCCAGTGGTTAAAATATCTCCACTTAGAATAGATAGCCGAGCCGAGAAGTTCAATATCATTCACATCATCAATAACTTTATCCAGTTCCTCATAATCATTGATAGCTTTTCCATATCTTTCAGAAAAGGCATTACCACAGTCCATATTAAATCCAAGTGCATCACAATCATCTGCCATATAGTGGTCTATCAATTCTATGTAATTGATTTTCTGGTCTTGAAATTTATTGCACCATTTTACTGCAAAATCATGAACCTGTTCCATATCTGCCACTGTGATACGCCTCCATTCTTTACTCATTTATTGCATCGTTACTTTTTAGGATTCACTTTTTCCCTTTATTACTACTGCAATTGCTATACTTCCGACAGCACCTACACAACCAAGCACAGCTTTTCCTGCATCCTTAACTCGTTTTGCGTGTTCATTTCTGCAATTCTCACAGTATTTATATTTATATCCATCAGGGAGAGGTCTTTGGCATTTCTTATTCTTACACTTCCTAATCTCCATCATGTTCACCTCCTAAAAGTTTTTGTTCTTCATTAAACGGTAATGCCTGAATTTTCTTTTCAATATCCGGCAGCGTCTTCGACCAATAATTCTTTGGTGATGGATCTATCAAATCCAATCGCTCCACCAATCCCTTGGTTTCAAGATATGTTTTTTGTATATACCCTGCATAATACTGAAGGCTTAGCCGTGCCGTCTCAGTTTCTCCCATTTCCTGATAAGCAATTGCCTCCGATAACGAAACCATATTTACTGCATATAGGCTTTCTCGAATTTCATTCATTCTCGAATTAACTTTTTCCGGAGCAGCACCAGAGATGAATTTTCCCAGGAATGATTCCGGCTGGTTTTTAATAAAGGTCAGATTAGCGTTTTGACTTTGCATTAAAAGATTTCTGCTATCTTCTGCATCGGAAGCAATTCGCAATAAAGCCATTATTTTTAGTTCTGGATTTTTTATTGTCATTGCTTGCAATAATTTCTGTTGGCAACTATATGCTGTAGCCAATCTATCATATTCCTGCCCTTGTCGAACTTCTTCAACTGCAACCTGTATAAGTTGAATCTGTTCTGCTATTTGAGCCATCTGCATTTGAGTTGCGTAACTCGTCATGGCCTGAGATATTTCTGGTGTAACCTTTACACTCTTTAGTGAAATTGTAGATACTATTTTATTGGTTTTCGGATTCACAAGGTTTGCCATTAAGGATCCATCTTTTTTTGTCATCATCTTCAGAACTCCTTGGGCTATTTGAGACTTCTGCTCATCTGTCAAAACAGCTTGAAATGTTTCATTCGGAATACTCGCCTTTACTGCATTTATAAACGCTGGTGCAGAATAGAGCATCTTTTCAATTTTGCTTAATGTGACCTTTGCACTTTTGAGCAGTGGTTTCGCAACTTCAGGTACAGAAGAAAAATATTCATCTACATCATCACAATAGCCTGAAACATCAGCTATCTCAGTATCATCTGGAGAAATATAAATTGTATTATCCATATGCACACCTACCTTTATACTACATTTTATAATACAGCTTGTAAATTCTGCGAAAAATTATTTATCTGGATTTTGTTAGATTCATTGCAAGGCAAAACTTTTCAAATATATCTTCACCTATGGAAATAGTAATCTTCCTATCTAGCTTTATGCCACTATACACTAATTCACTGTTTCCAGTATACTGTGTTTATTAGTATTTGCCAATACTAGCAGTCTAATTTATATTTACTGTTTAGGAGTATTTTTGACTTGCAAATCCGTCATTCTTAAAAAACAGCGCCTTTTTCGCATATCGAAGCCTATGAATCTCATCTGCAAGGACGGAATAATCCTGATTGTTATCCGCAAAGTTTCATTTCAAATATAAGGTATAAAAAAAGACTCACACTTAAGTGAACCCTAATATAATATTTTATTTAATTTTCATCATTTACTTGCTTGTCCAATTCTGAAGCAACTTCTACATCTATCTTACCATCTGCTATTACTAATGAATATTCACAGCATTTAGTTTCCAATAGTTTATACTTAGAGCATCTTGAAATAAGCTTTTCATTAGTTCCGCTATTTACTATACTATATAGTAACTTAGCCTTTGCCTTAATTTTCTTGTGATTCATCATTATTATTTTAGCTTGATCTCTTAATAGATTTTTATATTTTTCATCTGATACTTCTTCAATATTTAATCTTATTATTTCTGTTCCTGGAACTGGAATCATATTATTTAAATTTATAACTCCTAATTTTCCATCATCTATTTTAAATATATCTGGTGCTTTATTACTAATCCTAAAATACTTAGGTTTTGGTGAAGATAAGGGTGCATAATATTTATGCTCATCTATTTCTAGTAACACGCCAGCAAACTTTCGTGATTGATTTTTATTTTCCCTAATAGTATCATCAAATTTTCTTAAATAATTAATATAGTCATCAGTAACAGAACAAATGTAAATTTTATTTCCCATATATCACCTTTATAGCATAATAGGGCAGCATAAGCTACCCTACTTCTGTCTTTCAACTCCTCATTTATACGGCCGAGGTTTAACCGACTCTTTCAACTCCTCATTTATACGGCTGAGGTTTAACCTACTTATATATATAAGTATACAATTATTATAGCTATTTTTCAATAATTTTATGCAAGGATTTTAGTTTTAACTTTACTTAAGTATTAACAATGGATTTATTTACCCACATAATATTTGCTTAACAAGCCAGTTTCATAAGCCTGGCTTTTATTATATATTATAATCCTTTAGTTTTTTTCCATCAGCGTCAATCCAGTATTCGTTTCCTGAAACATAGCCTTGTGTAACCACACCAGCCGCCGCTGAAGGAGATGAAAAAGTATATTCTTTTTCAAATACCCAGTCCGCAATTATTTTATTCTTTATCAGTTTATCAAGCAAGTCACTATATCTGCTTTCTTTAAATGTTTTTGATGAGCAATTTTCTACAACCTTGCTGCCAGGTAAAACTGTAAATCCCTTATCAGAATAAAAGCCTTTTGCATTAGCGCCTGCTTTAGTTTTGCAATAAAAATAAGTCTTATCAGAAGATTCACCAGATGCTCCTGCCGAGTTTTCCAATATTGTATATCCGATTGCGCCCATAAGCATATCAACATTATCAGAGAATTCCTGCATAGCAGCTATCTCTGCACGCTTTAGTGTCATATTCGGAGATGATTTCTGTGTCAGAAGATTATATGTACTGGAATGTTTGACCTGCTCACAATAATAATTTTCAAGATGTCTTATAAGTGCTTTATTAAGGTCTTTTCCAGAAACACAAACCGCAGCTTGCCAGAAGAACTTTTCTTTGCCATTCTTATGGTCATTAATGTGCTGTTTTAATCTTAAAAGTAAGTTTTCAGCCTCTCCAACATATACGGATTCACCTGTCTCTTCACTGTTACAGAATAGAAAATATATACCAGGTTTGTTCAGTTCAGCACCTGTATATGTATTAACTTCTTTTCTCGGTAATTTTATTACCATGCCATTCCAATTAAGCATCTCTAACTCAATAGGGCCGTCTGATGAACCAGTAGGCAAAAAAATATTAATTGATTTCGAATATGCCATATACCTAACCTCCCATTTATTATTTCTATTTTCTCAACCCACCCAATAATAATCCTATCCATTCAACTATCCTATTTCATAGATATATTTTTAATCATAACAATCAAATCATCAACAACTTGATCTACCGATTGATTATTTATAAAATACTTATTTTCAATCTTTTTAAAAGTCTTTCTTGCATAAACAATATCTTCATGTATTTCTTTTATATAATAATCTTTGTGCAAACTCTTATATATATCATCTTTGCAAATATTATCTTCATCATCAGTAAAAACAAGTCTTTGAAAAATATGTTCTTCTGTGTCTTGTAATTCAATTGCAATTACTTGTTCCAAGTCTAAAAGAAAGTTGAAATTTCTTGCATAATAAATTGGACTTACTGCAATTACAATATTCTCTTTATATTCCTCTAATAAATCGCCTAAAATTTTACCCTTTATTTTACATCTCTCATCACTATATGGATAATCGTGAATAAATCTTTCCAAAGTCGTGTGTAATCTCTTTTTTATTTCTTCATCCATATCAAGAAAAGAATATCTTAATTTTTCAGCGCTCTGATTAGCAACATCATCGGGCGACGCATTTCATCTGACATACCGGGAATGTCCATCATATCGGCGCTTGGCATGGCTTCTTCAACAACTTCCAAACGAAATCTAGCATTTATGAGTCCCATCAGAATCTGCGTCAGTGTGTGATGCTGCTTCGTGACATTCTGCCCAAGAAAATGAGTAACTCGCTCTCCGGGATAAAAATAATCATCAACAGGCCAATACAGCGGTTTACTACTGGAATTATAAATCCAGTCCTGCTTCACACCTGCCGTAAAGACAGGATGTTCAATGTTAAGAAGAAAAATACCATCTGTCTTTAGCGTTAAGTATACCTTTCTGAAAATTGCGTCAATGTCTGCAATGTAATGAAGTACCAGATTAGAAATCACGCAATCAAATGAATCGGCAGGATAATCATAATCGTCAAGACTGCAGACTCTATAGATGATTTTGGGATCATTGTTTTTTTCTTTTGCCTCATGTATCATTTTTTCGCTTAAGTCGATGCCAAGCACTTGTTTTGCACCACATTCCACAGCATATTTGCAGTGCCAGCCGTAACCGCATCCAAGATCAAGTACACTTTTACCGCTTAAGTCTGGAAATAAAGCTTTGAACTGATGCCATTCACCCGCTCCAGATAAGCCATGTTGACTTCGCGTCATCTTCGCATACTCATCGAAAAATTGCTTATCATCATAAATATTGTTCATATACTCACCTCAATAAATTTTAATTTCATTTTTCTATTCATACTGCTCGTAAGCATATTGCATCCTTAAAACATTATCTTTAAAGAACATGTTACAGCATTTCAAATCAAAATCTCTGTAATCCTATTCCTTTTCTTCTCCAGAAAATATTTCTACCGCTTTTGGGACTTCTCATGTCTAATCAGTATGTTTAATTGCTTCCAAAATCATTTGTATTACAACCTTCCTTTTCCTATCACTTATTTTTATGTTCCTTCCTATGCAGTAGCCGCTTTTGCAATGTAGATGTTTTCCGAATCAAACATCAATTGCATTGACTGATTGTATAAATTATCTATAGTATGGATGTTTTCAATGAATGAACTGATATAATTGGTCTGTCTATCTGCAAGTACCTGCATTACATTTTGTGTTCTGTTAGTATCTACATCCTGAAGAATTCCACCAGCCTTGAGGAGATTTTCGCCAAACTGCGACTTACTGATTACAGGAATTTTCTCTACCATCTTTCCGGCACCACTACTTAGTTTTGATAGTCCCTTTAGGGCATACCCTTCAAGAGAAGCCTCGGAGTCCTTTTTAATTTTTTCGGTGCACTTTTCATACAAAGCAGTGTAGTCACTGGAATATTCCTGAATCTTACTTGCTATACTGTTTAAATAGTTAGTATCGAAATTTTCAAGAAGCATAACCTCCAGGAATGATGAGAAGGAAAATGTGTACAGCGCCAATTGATAATCGTTTAATCGGGCCATTGTCTTGTTTAATGTAGCTTTGACTTCCTGATTGCTATGGAATAGAGCTTTTTTACTGAATGCCTTTGTAATCTGCTCACGATAAAGTATAATGCTCTGCTCGGCCTCGCGCTTAATATCCTGAACTAAAATATGCTTGTGGTCTTTGTATTTATTGTTGTCCCAATTGAATTTATAGTTGTTCAGAACATCGGCTAACGCATTAAGGTTACCCTTGAGCTTTGCTTCCTCTTTCATTTCTAAAAAGGCAAGTATCTCTTTTTGCGCTTCATTGATAGCGTCTAATTTCTTTTCAACAGCCATAATAGCTACTGCCATACAAAGCATAGTTGGATCAAGTGGTACCTGCGTCATTCTAGCAAGACCACCACCAACGCTGCCATTGGCTGCTTGAAGATTACCAATAAACTTACCGCCTTTTTGAAACATAGTCTTTCCTGCAGTATCAACAAAATACAAACCACTTTGTCCAGCACCGCCCGCTGCATAGCTTACAAGCTGTGTTAAGGGTTGGAAAGCTACACCAAGTGCAGCTGCTTTCTCGATAGGGAACTTCTGCGTTTCAGTCATATCGATATTCATTTTTACAAGCTCTGACGGAGGATAATATTCAACATCCATCATTGCTTGAACAAGGGCATTTTTATTTTCCATTATTGTTTCCTCCAATATTAAATCTATAACAGTGTTTGTAAATTTCGCGTTTTTCTATGACATCAGTCCTATAGTCTAAACTATAACGATACCCTGTGTAGATATTGTTTCCGAAGGGCATTTTGATGCTTATTTTTCTTTGCTTTTAAAATTATTATAACTCTGAAATGGCTTGAAATAAAGACTTTTTGTCACCCCACTTATTCACTCTTGACATCAAAACTACCGTCTCAGCATACCTTGAACGGTCAATAAAGATGCCGCTTGAACCCGGTGGGACCTTTGTGGAAGAATGTTTTCTTAATATATCGTTTTTATGTTGTTAACTTATAAAGAAGCTCATATGCGGCAACTCCCAATACTGTATATGAACAGAATGAAATTAGTGGCTTCCATTGATAAAAAGCCTTCTTATATATGATAAAGTACAGAGCCAGGCCTAATAGAATCCTTCCTATAACCGCAGGGATCATATGCATATATTCAGATAAATGGATTATTTCGCTTAGGCCTTCCGCGAGGAAAACGGCAGGAAGAAGGCTTGCCCCCCAATTATAATGCGTACTCTTTTGTCTGTAAAGATTAGCGCCAAATCCGAAAATAATACCGGCAATTACAGCACATATAAGCCAGAGATAGAAGTAGAAGTCTCCGAAAACAAAGGTGTGCTGATTAAAAATGGATTCTGCCCAATAATAGGAAATAACACAGACCATCAGTGTTTCAGCACAGAGCATAATTGCGGGGAGCTTTTTTTCCGCAGTGGAAGCCATAAAGAAGGCTGGAATTAGCCAAATAGCACCTGAGTTTGCTAATGAGTTTAATGAACCGGGAAGGTATTTCTGTCCCATAGCCGTCAATATACCTATTAATAGTCCAAGTAAGAGGGCATATATTCCTTTAAAAACGTTTTTTGTGTTTAAATTCATGGTATCACTCCAATCCAATCTCTGTTTGTATCCTTATATTTTATGACATAAAGTATATCCTTAAAGGTTCGTAGTTTGGGTTACTGCAAATTCGCACAAATCCCTTATTTGTCAATGCTTTTCTCATGCTCAAGCAGGCAAATTGCTTCTGTGTGAGGTGTGTGCGGGAACATATCCATAAGTACCACCTTTTTAATGGCATACCCTGCTTCACTTAATGATTTTAAATCTACCATTAGTGATTTAGGGTTACAGGACACATATACTATTTCAGGTGCATTAAATTTAATAACATAATCCATGGCCTTTGGATGCACACCTGGGCGGGGAGGATCTAAAATAATTAAATCAGGTTTTTCATGGATGTTTTTAATTACCTGTGCCACATCACCTGCTATAAATTCACAATTAGTTAATCCATTAAGCTTTGCATTCTCATTAGCAGCTTTTACAGCCTCCTCTATGAGCTCAATGCCTATAACCTTTTTAGCCTCAGGTGCTGCAATCTGACCTATGGTTCCTGTACCGCAGTATAAATCAAATACTACCTTGGCTTTACTTTCCTCTATGAAATCCTTAACAATGGAGTAAAGCTTTTCAGCTCCCCTTGAATTTGTCTGAAAAAAGGAAAAAGGTGATATTTTAAATTTAAGTCCAAGTATTTCTTCTGTTATGTGGTCTTCACCGTACAGTACTTTAATTTCATCGGGCTGAACAATCTCTGACAGTCTATCATTTATGGTGTGAATAAATCCTTTAAATACACCATCATAGTCTGCATTTACAAGCAATTCAGTTAATGGCTTTAAATCAAAGTTAACCTGAGAGGTTGTGACCAGGTTCACAAGGATCTCTCCTGTGCTCTTAGCCTTTCTTACTACCAGATTTCTTAAATATCCTTCTTTTTTCATTACTTTATAAAAGGTCAGATTTTCTTTCCTGAAATAATTAACTATTATAGTAATAATCTTTCTAAAATCATTGTCTACAATTTTACAGTGATCTACAGTAATAACACTGAAGGATTTGTTTTTAACATGCATTCCAAGGTTAAGCTGTCCACCCTTCTCATAGTTTCCAAAGGTGAACTCCATTTTATTTCTGTATTCATATAATTCCGGACTATACTGAATTTCCAGATTATTAAACACTTCTGCTTCTTCTTTGCTCACTGCAGCTTCCAAATTATCCTTAAATAGTTTTAATACCTGTTGTTTTTTTAACTCCAATTGTTTTTCATAGGGTATAAATTGTGATGTGCATCCGCCGCACTGACCAAAATGAGGGCATTCTGCTTCTATTTTATAAGGCACATCCTTTAGTACACTTACTATTTTTGCTTCTGCATAATCTTTTTTCTTTTTAATTATCCTTGCTATGACCTTTTGGCCAGGAATAGCTCCCTTTATATATATTTTAAAATCATCTAAATAAGCTACCCCAAGTGCTGGGAATTCAGAATGTTCTATAATAAATTCATATTCATTTCCTTTTCTCATTATTATCTCCATTCATAATTAATTAGCCATGTTTTAAATATTTATCTAAAGCATGGCTATTAATTGATGTATATTTTTATTTAATTCTTATAGTTTTTAAGCCGCTTAACTTCTTTCCTATAGTATTCTTCTTTTTAGATGTTTCCATTATAGCTGGAAGTAAAACTGATATTACTGTAAAGAAAATAAGTATCATAGCTGATTTATCTGGAAAATATATTCCTATTGTATGTTTCAGTATAAAGTTTAACAAATAAAACAATATTACTGAAACTGCTATATTTACTGCTGTATCAACTAATCCAGCCAGAAAGCTTTCTGAAAATCTGAGATTGCCGCTATGTATGCTGCTAAGTGACTCTAAAGCTTCTGTGTCATTTGAAGTTTCCATAGTTTCTTCTTTATTTTCTGATGCCTGTTCTTTATTTGAACTTTCCGGCTTGGCCTGTTCTATTTCATTTGTACCTTTTTCATTGTCATTTTCACTCATGTCTAAATACCTCCTACAAATTTACATCATATTTTATTATGCTATAGTATTGCACTTATGTAAATACTATTTTAAAATATAAGGTATTGTTTTGGATGTTTAATAGTTTCGTAATAATTTATTAACATATTCTTTTAATATTATACACAAATTATTATTATACTTTTAATAGGTGTCTTATTTACCTGGGTGTTCTGGAGGTTTATTAATGAATTCAATAAAAAGTTATATTATAGATATATCAGATGTGCTTTTTTTTACAATTATTATAACCATAAAATCTATATTTTTTTCAAAGTATTTAAATTACGCAGACGTTACAAAGCATATATTCTGGCCTATTTTTTCATCGGTTATAATTTTAGCAGGCATATCTTTTTTATTTAAAAAGAAAGCAAGGGCAAGATTTCTTTTTATTCTTAATGTTTTAATTACTATATTTATCATAAGCGACATTACATATTTCAAATATTTTAAGGATTTAATTTCCATACCTGTGCTGAAAAACGGCATAATGCTTGGAGCTGTAAAAAGCAGCGTTGGTAATCTTTTTGATTTTAGAGATTTATTATATGCTGCTGATTTAGTTTTTATAGTTCCTGTTATTCACCGCATTAAGTATAAAAAAGGCAGAGAATATTCCACTAAAATTAAGCTGGCTTTTTTTTCTGTATTATTGGTTTTCGGACTAAGTATTGATGCATTTAGTATGATTTCCTTGGAAAAAGAACAGCCAAGGCTGTTAACTACCATGTATAACAGAGTTTATGTAGTAAAAAAACTTGGTATAGTAAATTATCATGCTCTTGACCTTTTTAGCGCAGCTTCAGTGCAGATAGCTAAAAGCACACCTGTTTCTTCTAAAACTGAAAATCAGATAAAATCATTTTTGCAAAGCAATTCCGAAAAAAGTACAAACTACAAGGGTTATGCTAATGGCAAAAATCTATTAATGATACAGGTTGAAGCACTGCAGAACTTTGTAATAGGCAGTAAAATAAATGGAGTAGAAGTAACACCTAATTTAAATAAATGGGTAAATAAAAGTATGTACTTTAATAACTTTTATTATCAGATAGCAGCAGGAGGAACCTCAGATGCTGAGTTTATGACCAATAACTCATTATATCCTGCTCCATCAGGCGCAGCATATTACTTATACTGCGGTAATTCATTTAATTCCATGCCTCAGGCCTTTAAGGAAAAAGGCTATACCACTGCTGCAATGCATGGCTACAGAGAAACCTTCTGGAATAGAAATGTTATGTATAAAAAAATGCAGTTTGATAAATTCTATAATGAAAATGACTATAATTTAAAGGAAACTATAGGGCTTGGATTAAGCGATAAGGAATTTTTAAATCAATCCATAGAAAAAATAAAAAGCTTAAAGCAGCCTTACTATTCTTTTATGATTACACTAAGCAGTCATTTTCCTTATGATGATACAAAAAATTACGGTAACTTTAACGTGGGCGAATATGAAAATACTATGCTTGGCAATTACTTAGAGGCCATTCACTATACAGATGCTCAGTTGGGTGCATTCCTTGATAAAATGGAAAGCCAGGGGTTGCTTGATAATACAGTTGTAGTTTTATATGGAGATCACTATGCAATACCAAAAAGTGATGAAGCAAGCCTAAATAAATTTTTAAATATAACAAAGCCAAATGAACTTTCCTGGATGGAACTTCAAAAAGTACCTATGTTCATCCACTTTCCAAAGGATGCAAACAAGGGAGTAAACAGTACTTATACAGGTGAAATGGATGTTTATCCAACCATTGCAAATTTGTTCAATTTACCTGCCAAGTCTCTTTTGGGGAAGGATGTTTTAAATCCTAAAAATGAAAATGTGATTTTTAGGAATGGCTCCTTTACTGATGGAAGTGTATTTTATTTATCTCAAAGTTCAAATTATTATGATATTAAATCAGGCAGTAAAATCTCAGAAAATGATGCTCTTAAAAGTAAAAAAGAAAATGTATTAAATCAGCTGGAATATTCTGATGAAATAATGAAGCATGACTTACTGAAAAAATTTGATAAAGAAACAAAAAGTAAATAAAATAAAGGCATTCTTTTAAACTCCAGAAAGAATGCCTTTTCTTTATTAATCACCACATTGATAAATTCCAGTTAACTTTTAAGCTTATTGATTTATTTGGCTCAATTTTCTTCATTCCTCCTAAAATTTCAAGCTCTGCATATGGAAGTGTAGTATCTGCATAAACTTCAATATTGCTGCCATGAGGATATACAACCTGCCCTTCATACATAAATTTCTTTTTTAAAATAATGTCATTATCATAAGCTGTACATTTGTAGCTTACTTCTCCGGAGTCTGTAACCACACCTATTTTAAACTTTTCTTTTCTATTGCAGTTTATGGTTAATATTTTTCTATCTTCTTTTCTTATGGAGTATGCATTACTGGAGGGAATGTCAAAATCCTGATAAAATGTTATGCCCCCTGTAAACACATTGGAGTTTAGTTTTATTTCAGCAAATCCAGGGGATAGAACCTGAGTATTATCCCAAACAGCCCACTGTACTGCCTTTTCACTGTGGTTCACTATTGTTTCCTGAACATACATATCACTACTGTTATCATATAAAGTAATAGTTCTTATAAATTGAAGGCCCTGTATAGGCTTTGTTTCAGATATACGAGAGATAAGCTTCAGCTCAATTGATTTTTCAGATTTTTTTATTTCGTAGCTGAATGTATTTTGGTCAATATCAAATACAGGAGGCCACTGCCACACTGTCTGTGGTGCAGGCCAGCCTTTATATCCTCCGAAGTTCATCCAGTTTTCAGCAGTTCTTTCCTTATTTATATCATTGTTTTTTCCTATTAATTCTTCATTTCTGTACAGCACATTTAAACCATTAATGGAATATTCCAGTATCCTTCCGCCCTGCTTGGGCACCGCAATAACATTGATTATTCCATTACTCATGCATATTTCTTCAGTTTCTTTATTTTTTCTTATATTATAATTTATCATTTTGACCTCCATACATTAATTATATTCCTAAGCATTATTATATTAACTCAATTGCCCTAATAGCATATAAAAACTCTGTTTACCTTTAATTACAATGTGTGATAAAATATTTATATCATATACCCTATAAAATGAGGAAGGTGCTGGTAATGACCTATACTGTATTCAACTTTATATTTGTATGTGCTGCAGGCTTTTTTGCAGCTATAGTGGATTCAATTGCAGGCGGAGGAGGATTAATAAGCCTTCCAGCTTTTTTATTAGTTGGGGTTTCACCTCACTATGCATTGGGTACGAATAAATTTGCAGCTTCCTGTGCATCCTTTACAAGTTCTGTGAAATTTATAAAAAGCGGCAAAACTGATTCTAAGCTTTTAAAATATTTAATCCCATTTACTTTATTAGGTGCTGCAGTTGGAGTGCAGATAGTTCTTAAAATTGATCAAAAATATCTTTATACAATGGTCCTCATAATGATTCTTGCTGTCGGTATTTATAGTTTATTTTCTAAAACCATTGGCTTAGAAGATAAATTTACTGGCTTAAGCATGGGGAAAATTATATTAGGTATCCTATTAGCCTTTTCATTAGGTTTTTATGATGGCTTTTTTGGTCCAGGCACCGGCTCATTCTTAATTTTCGGCTTAATAAAAATATTTGGTTTTGATTTTGTAAGAGCAGGAGGCAATGGTAAAATATTAAATTTTGTAAGCAATATAACTTCTCTTATTTTATTTGCTTTTCATGGGCAGATATCTTATTTAATTGGAATACCTGTAGCCATATGTATGATATTAGGTGCTAAAATAGGTACGGAAATGGTTCTCTCTAAAGGTGCAAAGCTTATGAAGCCTATTTTTGTAACCATGTCCCTGGCTGTAGCAGTAAAAATGCTGTACAACCTTCTATGTTAAAAAAAGCGCAGTTTTAAAATAACTGCACTTTTTTAATTACTTACTACTTTTCTGATTTCCACGATCAAAATAAACCCAGCCTTTTCTGTTTAAATATCTAAGATACATTATTAATCTATCATAAACAGGATCACACTTTTTACCAAATTCCTTTAATAGCCTTTCACCTATTTCATAAACTGAAATTTTTCCATCTATGGACTTCCATACGTAACTGCCAATGTCATCCAATTCTACATCGCTGACATATGGCTTCTTTACCAGCCATCTCATAAATTTTTCTATTGGTTTATTATGATAAAACAAAAGGTATACTTTTCCACTCCTAACTTCCCAATCCGTATGTTTCTTCACTGGGACATATAGTAAAAAATTATCTTCATTCTTATGTTTCTTTTTCATTAAATCACCATTCTCTTTCATTGAATGTATATAGATAATTTTATACTCTTTTTAATTGATTTTCAATATATTCGCCTTAAGCTAATGATATTTATTTAACTAAGCCATTTTCCCTAAGGAAATCGTCTGCTACCTTCTCAGGTGACTGCTGAAGCTTATCCACCTTATAATTAAGATCTCTCATTTGCTGTTCATCGATTTTTCCAGACAATTTGTTTATTATACCCTTTAGTTCAGGATGTTTTTTTAGTGTGCTGTTTTTTACAATAGGTACAGCATAATATGATGGGAAAAAGTTTTTATCATCTTCCAAAACTTTAAGATTAAACCCTTTGAGAAGCCCATCTGTTGAAAAGGCATCTACAACATCTGTCTTTTTATTGGCAATAGATGTATACCTTAAGCCGCCATCTATAGCCTTAACATCTTTAAAGTTCATATTATATTTTTTATTTAATCCTAAGTATCCATCCTCTCTGTTGCTGAATTCTATAGTACTGCCTAATTTTAATTGATTACTCACTTTAGCAAGATCAGAGAATGTTTTCAGATTATATTTTTCAGCTGTGTCCGGTCTTACAGCTAAGGTATAGGTATTATTAAAACCTAATGGATTTAGCCATGTTACATCGTAATTTTTAGTATAATAATCACTTACAACTTTGTAGGCTTTGTCTGGATCTTTAATAGGAGCCTGATTCATAATATTAACTAATGCAGTTCCGGTGTATTCCACATAACAATCAACTTCTCCTGCTTTAAGTGCACTAAGTGCTACACTGGTACCGCCTAAATTCATTTTTCTCTCAACTTTTATGTCGGAGTTCTTTTCTATTAATTCAGCAATCATGTTTCCTAGTATTAATTGTTCATTATAATTCTTAGAGCCTACCACTATAGTGTCCTGTTTTTTCTCATAAGTAAGTGCTGCTCCAATTATTATAACAATTACCAAAGAAGCTGCTATTATCTGCTTTAAATACTTCTTTCCCTTTCTTTTCTTCTTAGGAATTTTAATTGTACCATCTGATTTTTTAATTCCTGGGGGAGTTACACCTTTTTCAATTTTGCCTATAATATAATCCATAAGCAGAGCAAGTATGCATGCAGGTATTGCTCCTGCTAAAACCATATTATTATCTACGGTTTGAACTCCTGCGAAAACCATATACCCAAGACCGCCTGCTCCAATAAATGCAGCAATAGTCATAAGTCCCACTGCGGTAACCGCTGAAATTCTTATTCCTGACATAATTATTGGAAGAGCCAAGGGTATTTGTACAATTCGCAATATCTGGCTGTTAGTCATACCAATACCTTTAGCTGCCTCAATAATGTCAGGGTTTATATTATCCAGACCAGTGTGAGTATTTTTAATTATTGGAAGCAATGAATATAAAAAAACCATCAATATAGCTGGCTTACTTCCAATCCCTAAAACGGGAATCAAAAAACCAAGCAGAGCTAAACTTGGTATTGCTTGTACTACATTGGCAATTCCTATAACTGGCGCTGATAATTTTTTATATCTGGTTATAAGTATACCAAGAGGCACTCCAACAACTATGGCCATAATTACTGCAAAAACTGTTAATTCTATGTGCTGCATTGTTAAATTCAGGATCTGTTGTCTTCTTTCAACTACAAAGCTTCCAAACTGTCTTATAAAATTAATTGCATCCACTATATGTCCACCTCCTGATCAATATACTGAGTAGTTAATACGCTTAATAAACTACTTTTTGTTATGAGTCCTGCTAATTTGGAATTATCATCTATAACAGGCATATATCCTACTTTGTAGCAATTCATTTTCTTAAGGATATCTATAAGTGATTCATTAATATTAACTGCTTTAATTTCTTTTTCCATGATACTTTCAAGTTTAAGGCTCTTATTATCATGTTTTCTAATATCCTTTAATGTGACAATACCAGTAAGTTTATCCTCTTTATCAACAATTAATAAGCTGTCTACTTTGCTGGATTTCATAATTTCAACTGCTTGTACTAAAGTTCTGTTTGCTGAGGTTTTAATGGGCTCAGTAATCATAATATCTTTGGCTCTTATTAACTCAGGCTGCTTCCATATTCTATTTTTGCCAATAAACTCTTCTACATATATACTTGCTGGATTCTTCAGTATTTTCTCTGCAGTATCAAACTGTAATATACCCCCATCCCTCATAATACAAATTCTATCACCAAGTTTTAATGCTTCATCCATATCATGAGTAACGAAGACTATAGTCTTTTTTAATTCCTGCTGAAGATTATACAATTCATCCTGCAGCTGATTTCTTGTAATTGGGTCTAAAGCACTAAATGGTTCGTCCATTAAAATTATTTCCGGGTCTGTAGCAAAAGCCCTGGCTACTCCAACCCTTTGCTGCTGTCCTCCGCTAAGTTCACATGGATATCTATCCATATAAGTATCGGGATCCATTCCAACCATTTTTAAAAGAGTTATTGTTTTATCCATAATTTTTTTGTGTGTCCATTTTCTTAAAGTTGGAACTATTGATATGTTTTCACCCACGGTCATATGAGGGAAAAGTCCAGTCTGCTGGATAACATATCCTATACCCCTTCTTAGTTCAATAGGATCAACATCAGATATATCCTGACCATCGATATATATACTTCCTGAAGTTGGAATAATTAGTTTGTTTATCATTTTTAGTGTTGTAGTTTTTCCACATCCGCTTGGTCCTATTAAAACAACAAACTCTCCCCTATTTATATTTAGATTTATTTTTTTTATTACTTCTTTGTTTTTAAATTTTTTATTAATATCTTTAAACTCTATCATTCCATCACCCCTAAAATTATTATCTTTAAAAAAAATGAACTGACAACTTAATTATAGTACAAAGTTGTCAGTTTGTAAATACATTATTCTTGATTTTAAGTATATATTATCCAATTCATAGTTTATAGAATAAAAACCATAGGTAAAATACTCTTAACCTATGGCATAATAGTTACAATTATTCATTTATAAAGTTTTTCACTCTTTCATAAGAGTTTTCATCACCAATCATTATATATACATCTCCCTCAATAAATGCAGCATATGGACCAGGAGATAATATCAATGTCTTGTTTCTTCTTATTCCAATTATAGTTGTTCCCGTATTCTGCCAAAAGTTAACTTCTCCTATTGTTTTTCCAATAAGTTTAGAGTTTTTTGGTATTTCAATTTCCATGGGAGCAAAAGGATTTGAATTTTTAAATCTTTCAGTACTATCAATAAGTTTATCTATATAAGCAGTTAATTCTTCATCTAATTTCCCTTTTCGTTCAATAACGCTGTTTATACTTTTTTTTAATGAATTCATGGAATCATGACTTCTAAATTTTTCTATGAATTTAAAAGCTGAATCAATGGATTTAACCATTATTCCTTTTCCATGTGACACATCCACTATGTTCATATCATCTAATAAGGTTACAGCTCTTCGTATAGTCTCAGGGGATACATTATATTGACCTGCTAAAGTTGATCTTCCATGCAGTTTTGTTCCTATTTTAAATTCTCCCCTGGTAATTCTATTTGCCAAATCAATAGCTATTTGTTGATATACAGGTTTAACAATATCTTCCTCCATAAATCTTCCTCCATTGTATTTATAAAGCACATCAGCCATAACCATTATAAGGAGGATGTATTAATTTTGCAACTATTTATTTTTACACAAGCTTCCTTTTAACCATTTCAGTAACTGCAAATGAAGCCACATTATCAGCATACTGACCAGGCCCGAAGCCTGCATCGTAACCCATTTCCTTTGCCATCTCATTAGTGATCCTTGGTCCCCCGCATATTAAAATCACCTTTTCTCTGATGCCCTCTGCTTCAAGGAGTTCCACCAGTTCTGTTAGATTTTTAATGTGAATATCTTTCTGGGTAACTGTCTGTGATACTAAAAGTACATCTGCCTTTAATTCAATAGCCTTTCTGATAAATTCTTCATTAGGAACCTGGCTGCCTAAATTATAGGCTTCTATCATATCATACCTTTCAAGGCCATAATGGCCTGCAAATCCCTTCATATTCATAATGGCATCTATGCCTACCGTATGAGCATCTGTACCAGTACTTGCACCTACTATTCTTACCTTTCTGCCAATATTATCTTTTATATATTGTGACACTTCATTCATATCCATAACTTTAATGTCTACAGACTGCACTTTTATTTCTTCATAATTAATGCTTTGAATAAAACTTCCATATGCAACAAAGAAGGTAAAGTCTTTATCTAATGGCTCGTGATGAGTTATTATAGGATCATTTAGTCCCATGGTTTTAATTATAAGCTTTGCAGCTTCAACGGCTTTATCCCCATCAGGAACAGGAAGTGTGAAGCTAAGCTGAATTTTACCATCATTCATGGTATCACCATAGGGTTTTATTTTTGTTAAATCCAGATGCTTATCATAATCCTTTTTTTCAGTTGAATATAAGCCTGTGCTCATTACTCTTCACCTCCAACCATTAACTCTATAAATGGATTAAAATACTGAGGCTCTTTTTCAAATACTCCATCTAATCCTTTGCCTCCATCTATTGGCCTCTTTATACCTGCAAATTTTCCCTGACTTAGTGTACTAAATAATCCTTCATTTTGTATCTCTCCCAATAACTCGCAGGATTTTTCAAGAACTTCCTTTGCCCTGCTTTGTATTATTCCTCCTTGTTTAAATGTTATCTCTTCCCCTAAATCCGCCATGTTATTAAATATATATTTTGCATTTTCTATGGATAGAGCTCTGTCGGACATAAATGGGGTGTGTATTGCTTCTGTGAGCATTCCAAGAAGATGTATCTTTTGTCCTGTAATTATTGTAACCATATTGAACAATGCATCCTGAACCTGACCCTTAAATATATTGCCTGTCATAAATTTAGTAGGAGGCATATATTTTAATGGAGCTCTTGGAAATATTTCTCTTGCCATTTGCGCCTGGGCAAGCTCTAAAAGAAATCCATTTTTCAAATCAGGACTCATTTCAAAGGCATGACCAAGTCCCATCTGTTCCTCAGGCAGCCCTGCTAAAAGTGCAAACTGTTCATTTATAAACTGTGATGCCAATACTGTGTGGGCCTCCTCCACTGCATCTGATGTGGTAAGATAGTTATCTTCACCTGTGTTAATTATTACTCCGGCAAATCCATTTATTACTCTTGAAAAATATTGATCTACCATGGTTCTTTTCATATTAATATCTCTGAATAAAATTCCATAAAGGGCATCATTCAGCATTACATCAAGCCTCTCCATAGCACCCATGGCAGCAATCTCAGGCATGCAGAGTCCTGAACAATAGTTACATAATCTTATATATCTGTGAACCTGTTCTCCTGCTTCATCCAGTGCTTTTCTCATAAGTCTGAAGTTTTCCTGTGTGGCAAATGTGCCTCCAAAGCCTTCTGTGGTGGCACCATAGGGTACATAATCAAGCAGGCTCTGACCAGTAGTTCTTATTACAGCTATTATGTCTGCTCCTTGTTTTGCAGCAGCTACAGCTTGTGTTATATCCTCATAAATATTTCCTGTAGCAACAATAACATATAAATATGGCCCTTTTTTATCTCCATATTCATTTATAAAATCCTGTCTGATTTTTTTGTTTTCTTTTATTTTTTCAATGCTCTTCATTGCAGCTGTGTTTACAGCTAATTTTATGTCAAACAAATCAGAAGATGGCAGTTCAGTTAATTCTAATTCATGTTTTGAAACCTTTAAGGCAATTTCCCAAGGTGAAAGTTTTGTCTGCACCATTGCATTTCCAATATAGTATGCTGCCCCAATGCCAAGTCCATTTCCCTTTTCAATATTATCTACAACAATATTTGGAAGCGGCACAGAAAATTCATCTATTCCATCTATGCCAAGAAGTCTGCATATAGTTCTTTCCACTGTAACTGTTGTATGCTGATTTATAAATTTCTGTGTTTCCTGTGCTATGTTCCTTGCATATTTCCTAGCCTGTTCCACAACATTTAAATCAAGATTCAACTTACTTTCCATAGTAATATCCCCCCCAAATCATTAATGCTTGTAATTTATCATATCTAATATTTCTTTATCTAATCCTAATAATCTGCAGATATTTACAGCATCCTTTGGAACCTGACAGCATTTTGATTTTTTTTCTATACCGTATTCCATTTCCTGCTGTATGATTTCTACTGCATCTTTTTTGTTAAACTCTATTTTTCTTTTCATCATATTAAAATCAGCATTCTTTAAACCAATGATCTGATAATGCTCCATATTCTCATCTGTAATTCCATCGTAATGTGTAGCTATTAATGTAAAGGATGATAATTTATTTAAATACACTGCCACAGCTTTTACCAAGCTGCTCCCTTCCTGTGGATTTGTACCCCTTGCAAACTCATCCAGAGCAATGAATCCCATATGAGACTTAGCAAGATTAATTATGTCCTTTAACTTTATAATTTCACCTGCAAAACTGCTTAATCCTTTTGATATGTTCTGCATGTCCTCTGATACATACTGTATAAACTGCAGAATTGGAATTTCAGCCTCTCCGCAGAAAACATTAAAACCATAAATAAACAACATTAAATTCAAAACAATAGTTTTTATTGCTACACTCTTTCCACCCATATTGGCTCCTGTTAAAATAGCTGCACCTGATTTAAGCTGAATGCATATAGGAGTAAACTTTCTTCCTTTTTCCTCCAATATATCAGATACCATAGGGTTATAAGCATCCTTTAAATATATTTCATTGTTATGGCTTATTTTAGGCTTATGGCCTCCAATTAAAGCTTTTCCTATAAGAAAGTCCAACGTTCCAACTGACTGCAGATTGTTAAGTAAAATATTTGTATACTCCTTCAGCCTTGTACAAATTTTCTTTCTTACAGTGAGCTCTTCCTCACCTTCTTTTATAACACACTGTATTCTTTCTTTTTTAAGATTATCTATATCTTTTTCATCTTTGGAAATGTATATTCTCTGCTCCAGCCTTTTCTTTTCATCTCTAATATCTGCAAGTTTCTTGCTATATCCATTGTAAATATAGAATGTGGATAATTTTCTTTTTTCAGGATCCAGAATTTCTATAATAGGTGTTAATTTATGAAATTGTATTCCACTTACATTTATGTTCAGCATTTCATAAACTTCTCTTATATTTTCAAGTAAAATGCAAAGATATTTAATTTCATAAATTTCAACCTGGTCCAATATTTCATCATTACAGCATCTTTTTATGGTATTTCTAATATCTCTTATACTGCAGAACAAATTTCTTATTTTATTGAATTCACTTGGATGTATTTCCATTGAGTTTTGAATTTCATCAATTGAATCAAATTCCTGCTGTAGTTTGCTCTTTTCCTTAAATGGTGCTATGTTCTTTTTAAGCTCCATTCCATATGGAGTAGTTACCTGGATTTTATCTAATATATATGTAAAGCCCACCAATTTTCTTTCATCACTATTTAAAAACAACTAATCACCACCTAATACATTTATTACAGGAACATTAATTTTTTTCCGAAGCTTTTCCATAAACTCATTATTATCAAAGCTGTAGCCAAAAGGGCTGCTTGGATTGCAGGTTACCATAAATACATTAGTTGAATTTAAAACCTTTATTTTACCGCAGGTATTTATATATCTATGAAATGTTTCACTGCTTATAAAAAGCTTGATACCGTTTTCAGCTATAATTGTAATATGATTTTTAACCTTTCCGCTATTCATAATCTGCAGCAATAATTTATCAGTTATAATTCCCCTTATTAATATGCACATTGTTTCATTATTAATATTTTCTAAGATTTCCTTATATGCATTTAAAGAAGTAGCCACATTTAAATCTTTATGTGTATAATCACTGTTTATTAAAATTATTTTTTCTTCTTTGAAATCATTTGATATCCTTATTACTTCTTTATCATGAACTGTGTCTAAAGAAAGCAGCTGTATTCTATGCACAGTTTCATTTACCACATAGTCTATTTTATTTGATAACGCAGCTCCTGTTGCAAGTATTACCCCATCGCACAATTCTGAAACAGCAGTACTTTTTCTGCTTAAAGCACCATCAATTAATACAAGCTCTGCACCTAGTTTTTTCAGTGTACTGCTTATTTCAATCATTTGTGAGGTTATGGATGGACCTGCTAGTTCAACATTGCCTTCACTAAGCGCTTTTCCAATAATTACATTGCCAAGTGGAGTACCAAAGGATGTGCTTTCTATGGTTTCAAAAGTTATGTCACTTTTTAAAAAGCACTGCTTTGCAGTTGCAATTATAGTATTTTCAGGCACATATATTTTTGGCTTATCATTTCCTGTAACAACATCCTTACTTTCTCCATCAACACCAACAGAAGTGAGACCAAGAGGAAATATCCCCCTGGTCTTTTTAATAATATAATTTAGGGCTGTAGTCTTTCCAACATTTTTATCCATTCCTATAATAGAGATAACTTTATAATTTTTTATATTTCTTAAAAGTATATCTTTTTTCATTATTGTCACCCCTATTAATCTTTTATTTTATTCCTCCTCTTTCTAGCCAATCCTTCTGGCTCCAATGCAACCTGCTGATTATTTAATAATCCTGCTATACCTACTTTCTTACTTTCCCTCATGTCTTCACAATCTTTACAGCCGCAGTGTGAAGTATAATTTGTTGGCTGATTATAGGTTGTTATTACACCTTCAAAATTTCTTAAAATCACTTTATCAGGACTTTGGGATATTACATAGTTAGGCATAACAGGTATTTTCCCTCCACCCCCTGGAGCATCTACTACAAAAGTCGGCACGCAGAATCCGGAAGTATGCCCTCTTAGTCCCTCTATTATCTCTACACCCTTAGATACTGGTGTTCTAAAGTGTTCCAGTCCAACTGAAAGGTCACATTGATAAATATAATATGGCCTTACTCTTATTTTAACTAATTCATGAACAAGCTTTTTCATAATATCAACACAATCATTTACACCTTTTAACAAAACTGATTGATTCCCCAAAGGTATTCCTGCATCGGCAAGTTTTTCACAGGCAGCTTTTGATTCTTCTGTAATCTCATTTGGATGATTAAAGTGTGTATTTAACCATATTGGATGATATTTTTTAAGCATATTTACTAAGTCATCAGTTATTCTTTGGGGCATAACCACAGGTACTCTGGAACCTATTCTTATTATTTCCACATGTGGGATTGCCCTAAGCTTTTTTATAATGTATTCTAATTTATCATCTGATAACGTCAATGGATCTCCTCCTGATATAAGTACATCTCTTATAACGGGAGTTTTAGCAATATATTCAATGGCATTATCGATTTGTTTCAAAGGCATAGGTTTGTCATTCTGCCCTGTAAAACGCCTTCTGGTACAATGTCTGCAGTACATTGAACACTGATCTGTAACCAATAGCAGCACTCTGTCAGGATATCTGTGAGTTAATCCCGGCACTGGTGAATCTCCATCCTCATGAAGAGGATCCACTAAGTCCACAGGGGATCTTACTAATTCCAAAGCTGTGGGAATTGCCTCCTTCCTTATAGGATCATCAGGGTTTTTTGGATTAATTAAAGAAAGATAATATGGTGTAATTGCCATTCTCAGGCTTTTAAGACATAGTCTTGCCCCTTTTTCTTCTTCTTCTGTAAGGTTAATATATTTTTTTAATTCGTCAATAGTTTCAATTCTGTTTTTTATCTGCCAGTGCCAGTCATTCCACTGTTCATCAGGCACATTATTAAACAATCCAGAACCTTTATTCATAATAAACAACCCCCGTAATACAGTTTTAAGTTATGAGTTATAAGTTTTGAGTCAAAGTTATGAGTTTTAAGTTATGAGTTTTGAGTTACAAGATAAAAACCAAGAGCTAAGAACTAAGAACTAAGAGTTAATGTTGTTTTGCCTTAGGCAAAACTTTAATTTGGATTTGCTGTAAGCAAATCATCATTTACTTTTAACTTACAACTCTTAACTCTTAACTGTTTTAAGATTATTTTAAGTAATTTTTTTCGAATATTTTTCTCATGGTTTCGCTCTCTCTTAGTTCTGATAAAGTTATTTCAGCATGATCTTTTGTATATCCATTTCCTATAATCATAGTGACATCTTTACCTACACCCTCTGCGCCTAAAGCTGCTTTTGTAAAACTGGTTGCCATTGAGAAGAAGTATACAATACCTGTATCTTTTACTGGCAGTATACTGGACATTTCTGTGTTCTGAATGTTTACGCAGTTAATTGAAATATCAACTTCTTTGCCATTGTTTGCTTCCAGTGTCTTATTTAAAACATCAATTGGTTTTTGTGCATCTCCTAATATTGCAGTATGGCATAATCCCCAATTCTTTAAATTTTCTGCCTGCCATGGTTTTCTGACTAAAGCTATTACCTTCCCTGTAGGTCCTACTCTCTTCATAGCTTCATAACAGCAAAGCATACCTGACTTTCCTGCTGCTCCAAGTACAAGGACACTTTGTCCTGGTCTAACAAGCTTTGCGGTTTGAGCTGGTGCCCCTGCTACATCCAAAGCTGCCAGAGCTAATGTTTCTGACATATCGCTAGGAAGTTTTGCATAAATGCCGCTTTCAAATAATATTGCCTGTCCTTTTATCTCTACTCTGTCAATGTCCTTTTTTACATCTGTAATTTCTTCTATTTTTAAAGGAGTAAGTGATAAGGATACAAGTGAAGCTATTTTGTCTCCAACTTTCAGATCTCTGCCCTTTAAAGCATCACCAATCTTAGCTACAGTACCTATGAACATCCCACCAGAGCCTGTGACAGGGTTCTGCATTTTTCCTCTTTCATTAACTATAGACATGATTTTGGATTTTATTTTTTCTATGTCTCCCTCTGCTTCTTTTTCAATTTGTGTAAAGCTTGCAGAATCAATGTTTAATGCAATAACATCTACTAATATTTCATTATCATAAATATCCATATTGTTATCTATTTTGTATGCTGCCTGAGTTAAAACTCCTTGTGGTTCAATTACTCTGTGTGTTCCAAATTTACATCCTTTTTTCATATTTCGTCCCCCATTTCAACATTATTTCTTTAAACCTAATATGGCTCTTGCTTCATCTGGAGATGCAATTTCTCTTCCAAGCTCCCTGGATATTCTTACAACTTTCTCAACTAGTTCTCCATTTGAACCTGCCAGTTTGCCTTTAGACATGTAAACGTTATCTTCAAAGCCCACTCTTACATGCCCCCCCATTATAATAGCTAAAGTTCCCATTTCAAATTCTTTTTTTCCAATTCCGGATACGGTAAAAGTACTTCCCTTTGGAATACTTTCTGCCATAAATACCAAATCTCTTGCTGCTGCACTTATTCCTCCGTTAACCCCCATAACAAAATTAAAATGCATTGGAGTTTTTATATATCCTTTTTTTTGAACACGAAGAGCCATATCGATCATTCCCTTATCAAAAACCTCCAGCTCAGGTTTAATATTTAATTTCATGAACTTTTCCCCAAAGTTTTTAATAGTGTTCTCAGTATTTACGAATATGTCATCTCCTCCAAAATTACAGGTGCCGCAGTCAAGTGTGGCCATCTCAGGTAAAAGATAAACAGGCTGAAGCCTTTCTTCATCGGTCATACCTACAGCACCCCCTGTAGATGGCTGTATTATTACATCTTTACAACGCTTTCTTATCTCTTCAAAACATTCATTAAATCTTTCTTTACTTTGTGTTGGTGTACCATCATCTTCTCTCACATGGAGATGAATAATGCTGGCCCCAGCTTTATAGGCTGATTCTGCTTCTCTCCCTATTTCCTCTACAGTATAAGGAACACTAGGATTATTATCCTTTGTAACCTCTGCGCCGCAAATTGCCGCAGTTATAATTAATTTATCCATACAAACCCTCCCGTAATACACTATGAGTAAAATCTATTTACTAAATCTTTGCTTTTCTTTTGGAACTACACAGGTGCCTATTGCTCTGCAAACGATTACAGGCTCTTTAAGCACATCACATGCGGATTCATTTATATCCGGCCTTGGTACGATAACCTTTCTTGCCTCAAAAATCATTTTCCTTGAGCTTTTTCCAATTTCCACAATTTCACCTTCTGCTTCAATATAATCCCCTGCATATACTGGAGCTAGAAATTCCACATTGCTGTAAGCTCTGAAAAGTCCTTCATCCCCATCATTTCTAATTAGTAATTCTGTTGCAACATCCCCAAACAGCTGCAGCATTTTTGCGCCATCTACAAGATTCCCGCCATAATGTGCATCCTGCAGACTCATTCTCATCCTCACTAAAGCTTTCATAAAATTCCCCCATTCATAGATAATATAGTGATAAATAAATTTAGCATAAATAAAAAGCCCTGAAATTTTCAGTGCTTTAACGACTAATAGAACTATTTAACTCTTCAAATAGCCATTATGCAATGAAAATCTTTCCATTACATAAATAGCTCTCCACAAAAGTTTATGGCAGGATTAAAACTGTATGCTTTACTCCCAAGAATATAATTAAGAACCATTATATCCTTTCGGCAAATATATCATTTATCTTTAACATTGGAGGTTCTTCTCCTTTCCATTTAAAGATTACACGTATATCTGCACCTCTATTTATGTATAATTTAATTTATTTATCTCTGTAATATAATTATAATATTTTCAGTAATAATATGTCAATACATTTTCCGAAAATTATAATTATTCAATATAATTAGTTATTTTAGAAGATTTTTAAAACTTTTCCTGCAAATAATGCGAGTTTTATAATGTATAGAGTTATTTTTTAAATAGTGATATATTTATTATGTAATGCATTAAATGTTATACTAATGAGGAAGTGATTGTATGGAATTAACAAAAATTAAAGGTAATACCTATTATATAAATGCTCCTACAAACTGCGGGGTATATTCTTTTAAGAATAAGAACTGCTTATTAATTGATACAAATATAAATAACTCAACAGCTAAAAAACTTGATGAAGTGTTAATAAATAATAATCTTCATCCAAAATTTATTATTAATACCCATAATCATATTGATCACTGTGGAGGAAATTTATATTTTCAGGAAACCTATCCTGGGTGCTTAGTGTATACATCTGCAAAAGAAAAACTGTTTATGGAAAATAATGAAGTATTTCCTTCAGTTTTATTTTCAGCTTCTCCAGCAAGCCAGTTAAAATCAAATAAAGTCTATAATGTGGACTTTGAATTAAGTTATGGAACCAATAAGCTAAATGATGAAAAGTTTGAAATTATTTCATTAAAAGGTCACAGCTTAGATCAAATTGGTGTTATTACACCTGAAAAAGTGTGTTTTCTAGGGGACTCAATATTCAGCAAAGAAATAATTTCGAAATATTCCCTTCCATATTTATATGATATATCTGAGTCTGTTAATACATTGAATAATATAAAAGAGCTGGATGCAGATTACTTTGTTTTAAGCCATGGGAACAGTGTTCTGGACAAAGAAGGCATAATAGATCTTGCAGATTTTAATTTAAAAAATATTGATTATTATATGAATACCATAATGGACTTGCTGGATGAACCTCTCACAAGAGAGGATATTCTTCAAAACCTGGTTATATTAAATAATCTTACTATGAATTTTAAGGAATATCATTTAAATTTAGCAGCGGTATCAGCTTTCATTAGTTATTTTCTAAATCTTAACTTAATTAACTATTCCATTGAAGATGGTAAACTATACTATTACAAGGCAGCAAAAGAACAAAGATTAAATAACAGATAACTAAATTTAAAGATTAAAGAACAAATAACAAATAACAAATAACAAATAATGGGGCTGTCGCACAATGAATTTACATAAAATATATTGTAGTATTTATTCTTAAGGCAACAGCCACTTAAATTTTAGGTTTTTAGTCAAATCCGAAAATCAGCATTTTTTAATTTTTATTTTTAATTTTTATTTTTATTTTTATTTTTCAGCTCTATCCTTCTCCGATACTGTTAGCTAAACATATATGGCCCTTTTAAATAATAATGTTGATATGAATAGGACAATCCTCTAATGGTAATAATTAAAATACCTACATATTACTGAAGGGATTGGATTACTATGGAGAATAAAAAATGTACTGATATAAATATATTATCTTATTTTGCTTCATTAAGACATGATTCTGAAAGAAAATGCCCATACTGTGGCTGCACCCATACAGTGCTATACGGAAAATACAATGATAAACAAAGATATATATGCAAAAGCTGTAGAAGAACATTTAATGACTTTACAAACACGCCAATTGCAAGGACTCACTTCCCTGAAAAATGGGAATCATTCATTAGGTGTACCATTGAGGGCTTATCCCTTAAGGCGGCAGCCATGGAAATTGGTGTTTCTTATGTAACACTATTTTACTGGAGGCACAAGCTGCTCTCTGCATTAAAAATGGTTAAACAAAATAAAATGCAGGGAAAGTTTGAACTTGAGAATTTCTTCTTAAAATTCTCCCGGAAGGGACAGAAAAGCATTGAACATAATGAAAAAAGAGTTCATGATCAAAGCATAAGTTACATTAATATCAGCAATAATAAAGTCTGCGTTATTACAGCATTGGATTCACATAAAAATATTTATTCCAGAGCAGTTGGCACAGGACGTATGAATGCAATGGATATGGAAAATTATATTGGAAAAATATTAAATAAAAATAAGCAGGCAACCTCAAGACCGAAAAGCTTTTTTGCCATGTTCTTTAGGAGAAAGAAAATAAGAGAGATCAATAAATATCTTGATAATAGCTCTGAAGCAGTAAAATATAGACGTGACTGTATGGAATGGATGTACCGTTTTAGAGGAGTAGCAACGAAATATTTAAATAATTATTTAAGCTTATTCAAATTTTTAAAAAGTTCTAATTTTAATAACATTTCATTTGCAATAAATATATTTATAGAAGCAATAAGTAAAATTAATATTGAAAATACATATATAAATATGAGAAATGCTGAAATCAGTTTTAATTGACCTGTCCCTACGGGAATTTGTTACTTTATCAACACTATTGAATAAAAGAGCCATATACCCAAAGCAGGAAAGGTTAAGGAACAAACTTGGTTCTTAAAACGTATGACCCACTCAATCAATTGAGTTTTAAGATTTTCTGCCAAAGCAAAAAATCTACATTATTTGTTCTTTATTCTTTAATCTTTAGTTTCAGCCTTCAATAAAAAATGAGCCTTGCATCAGCAGTTTTAACTGCTAATGCGACAGCCCCTAATTTATAATGGTTATTGGTAATACTAAAAAAGAATTTCTAATTTGATGTACAATGCAGTTTTGAATAGTTGCTTTTGGAATTGAAACCATTTTTAGTTATTAAAACCTATAATCCACTTAATCAATTGAGTTTTTGGTTTTTCTGCAAAGAAAAACTACCTTATTTAATCTTTGTTCTTTAATCTTTGTTCTTTTGATGAAGTCCTATTCACATCAACATTATTATTTAAAAGAGCCATAGGTGTCTATAGAAAGTAAATATCTAAACACCACAATACATTGCATGTAAATTAATTAGTGCGACAGCCCCTTTCATTCTTCAGACCATAAATGGTACAAAAATTAATTGAGTAAGCAGGGAATCAATTAGCAAAGCAGATGCAAAGTCTATCATTGGCATATTATCAACATTTTTTTTATATCTCATAATTCCAAAACAGCAGCACAGCACACTTATTGTCATGCATATTAATGCACCTAATGTGAAACTTGACAGCCCATTTGGTAGCCATGAAGCATATCTTACATAACTCACCTTATGAATCACATATAATTTTATTAAGGATGATGCAAAATATGATAATAAGAATAATTTAATTTTATCAGGGCCTTTAACTGCATAATTAAAAAAGCAGATAAATCCTATTATTGCTATACCCGGTAAAATCCATTGCAAACCTACTACAAAGGTATATGTTATACTATTTAACAGGTCACTCATAGTATCCTGAAAAGCCATGCTCTTTTCTGAATTTCTTATACCATTATTAGCATTTTTAAATGCTGGTTCACTTGATGCCAGATATACTCCTAACTCATTATCCTTATAAAAGTCTGTAAATACAATATAGTTTTCAAAAACGCTTTTAAAAGTTGGATTGTGTTCTGTTCTTGACACTAAAGTCCAATTGCTGTTTTTGCCATCTTTAATATTAAATGTTATTATATCAACTTTGGATTTCCTTTTAAACTGCCTTGGTGCCGTAGCAAATATTTTTATACCATCATGTGATGATTCAGATACAATATCTGATAAAGTTCCAACACCTTCCTCCCTTAAAGCAGTGATACTTGGCTTTTCCTTTCCATTTAGGGAAAAGGTAATTAATTTTGGAGGCAGGTACTCATCCTTTCCTTTGTTTTCAACAATGATGTATCCATTTTTATCATCTATAGAAAGTGAGCTGTTATAATAGGATACAGTTGTTGATTTATCCAATCTGCCTGCCATCAGTAATTCAGGTGATATTGTTTTATTAATTTTATTATCATAATTAAAGTAATAATAATTACCGTCCTTATCCATAAAAGCAAACATCTGTTTTCCACCCAGCTTAGCTGATGCACCAAGAACAGGGTTGTCTGCTTTTGCCTCTACAGCTATAAATCCTTCTTTTTCATTGCTATAATCAATGACCTGAATCTTATTTTCAAAAAGCAGAAACAGGGTATTATCGCCATTTTGCTTTATTTCCTTTACGCCATCTGTAAAGGTTTTGTCCACTTCTTTAAGATTGCTGTCAAGCTTTAAATTTACCATTTTACTCATACCATTTTTTGAAGTAGACCAGCATAGATGTATATAATCTTTATATAATACAATATTTATATTATTTACATTATATCCCTCAGAATTAAATACAGCTTCTCTGATTTTTTCCCCAGTTAAATCTATATAAACAATTTTTATTTTATTATTTGTATCATGGGCAGCTAAAATACCATTTTTATATTTTATTATCTTATTGTATGTATTTATATCACCTGATGAAATCATTACCTCTTTTGACCAATCCTTTGAAGGTACTTTATTTCTCAGATTAAAGTTTCTAAAATAGTGCCAGCCTGTAATGAATATAGCAATAACAAGAAATATACTCAAAAATATTTTTGTTTGGTAATCCTTCTTCTTTGGCCCATTTTTCATGTGATAAATCCTCCCATTTATATAATATACCTACTAATTATAACATCTGAGGTAAAAAAACACTATATACAATAATTACTTATTTTTATTTTCTTTATTTTCAGCATCTTCCATTTTCTTTACCCTGGGTATCAGAAACAAAATAATTACTACTACAGCTATTGTTGTAATTGCTACTATAGAGCTAAGTATTATTAAAATAATTACTAATTGATTTGTATTCATAATAAATTCCTTTTCATAAAATGTATTTTATAGATATTATACTCTAATCACCGAAATTTAAGACAAAATTAAAAGGAACTATCCCAAATTACTATCCAGGACAGTTCCGTAAATTTACTTTATTTTGCCTATATCATTTCTATAATATATATTACTGAAATTAATTTGTTTTAAAGCTTTGTATGCATTTTGTCCTGCTGATTCAGCATTGTCCCCAAAGGCTTGAGTGCACAATACTCTTCCCCCATTTGTAAGAAGTTTTCCCTTGTCAAGTTTAATGCCTGCACCAAACACAGTTATATCTTCAGTAATGCCAGTAACTTCAAATCCCTTTTCAAAGCTTCCTGGATATCCTTTTGATGCTGCTACTACACAGATGGAAGTTTTATTTTTCCACTTTATTTTATAGTCCTTTAAATTCTTATCCATTGCACAATTTATTAAATCTATAAAATCACTTTCCATCAAAGGTAATACAGCCTGAGTCTCTGGATCTCCCAGTCTTATATTGTACTCAAGAAGATATACTCCCTTTGTTGTTATCATTAATCCAAAAAATATTATTCCGCAGAAGCCTAATTTTTCGGCTTTTAGTCCCTTTAATGTGGGCTCAAGAATATTTTGCTTAAAATCTTCCATTACACTTTCATTACAATATGGATTTGGTGCCAGCGCTCCCATTCCACCAGTATTAGGGCCCTTATTTCCATGAAAAATCTGCTTATGATCCTTAGCAGATATAAATGGTATTATTGTATTTCCATCTGTAATGGATAAAATAGATGCTTCCACTCCCTGAAGGAATTCCTCTATAATAACTTTTTTACCACTGCCTTTAAAAATATCATTTATCATAAAATCCTTCAATGCAGATGATGCCTGGCCTTCATTTTCGCAGATTACCACACCTTTTCCAGCTGCAAGGCCATCTGCTTTTATCACTAAGGGATATCTGCAATGCTTAATATATTCCGTTGCCTTAGAGAAATCATTAAATTCTTCATATTCAGCTGTTCTTACATTATGCTTTTTCATAAAAGCTTTTGCAAATGATTTACTTCCCTCCAGCATAGCAGCTTTTTTATCAGGTCCAAATATTTTAAGCCCATTTTCATGGAATTTATCCACAATCCCATCCATGAGAGGAACCTCTGGTCCAACAATGGTTAAATCAATTTTCTCACTTTGTGCAAAATCTAGTAAATCATCATTTGAGCATAAATTTATATTTTCACATTTTGATTCTATGGCTGTTAACCCATTACCAGGAGCTATATAAATTTTTGAAACCTGTGGATTTTGTGCAGCCTTCCATGCCATGGCATGTTCTCTTCCGCCGGATCCTATAATTAATATTTTCATAAACTACCTCACTTTTAGTGTTTGAAATGTCTTATTCCAGTAAACACCATTGAAATATTATTTTCATTACATTTTTCTATGGATTCATTGTCTCTTATAGATCCTCCTGGCTGTATAATAGCTTTGATTCCATATTTGGCAGCTTCTTCAACTACATCTCCAAATGGGAAGAATGCATCTGATGCCATAACCACTCCGTCACCAGCTCTGTCTAAAGCCTGTGTTGCAGCCCAGATTCTATTAACCTGTCCTGCTCCTATTCCCTTAGCCATTCCATCTTTAACAACCACAATAGCATTTGATTTGGTATATTTAACTATTTTCATTCCAAATAACAAATCTTTTAACTGTGCTGCACTTGGCGATTTATCTGTAACAACATTCATGGCTTCAATTAGTTTATCATCAGAACTTTGCATAAGTATTCCTCCATGAACCTTTGCCAGTTCCATTGAACTTTTTGGTTTTACTGAACATTTTATAACTCTTAAATTTTTCTTTGTTTTTAAAACTTTCAATGCTTCTTCTGTAAAATCAGGAGCTATTACAATTTCTAAGAATATCTTAACCATTTCTTCTGCTGTTTTTTCATCTACTGTTTTATTAAAGGCAACTATTCCTCCAAATATTGAAACAGGGTCACAGCTGTAAGTCTTTGTATATGCTTCAAAAACTGTGTCTGCTGCAGCTGCACCGCAGGGTGAATTATGCTTAAGTGCACAGCATACTGTTTCTTCAAATTCCCATACTACCTTCCATGCTATGTCCATATCCTTTATATTATTATAGGACAGCTCTTTTCCATTTAACTGCTGAAAATCTTTCATAGCACCTTCTTCAGTAGTTGATACATAGTAAGCTGCACTTTGATGAGGATTTTCACCATATCTTAAATTCATGGATTTCTTATATGAAAGGGCAAGGTACTCAGGATATTTATCCTCTAACATAAAATTACTTATAGCAGCATCATAAGCTGCCATTAGATTAAATACCTTACCTGCCAGCTTTCTTTTTGTTGCATATTGAACCTCACCATGCTGTTCAATTTCATTCATTACAGGTGTATAATCATTTACATCAGTAAGCACAACTACATCCTGAAAATTCTTTGCAGCTGCCCTTATCATGGTTGGCCCGCCAATATCAATAAATTCTACCTTTTCTTTAAATGTTAAATTTTCTTGTACCTTATCAAAGAATGGATATAAGTTAACAACTACCATATCTATAGGCTTTATTCCCTTTTTATTTAAGGTTTCCATATGATCTTTATTATCCCTGACAGCTAAAATCCCCGCATGTATTATTGGATGAAGTGTTTTCACTCTGCCGTCAAGTATTTCATCAAAGCCAGTTACTTCTGAAACTTCAGTTACTTTAATACCATTTTCTTTTAAATATTTATATGTACCACCTGTGGATATAATCTCTACATCTCTTTTTTGCAAATAACCTGCCAGCTCCAATACGCCGGTTTTATTAAAAACACTTATTAAAGCTCTCTTTATCATTTTTATTCCTCCAAAACATTTATTCCATGGATATTATTACTTTTCTGCCTTCAACAGTAACTCTGTTTTCTGAAATTAATTTTATTGCCTCAGGCAGAGCATGATGTTCTTCTAAAAGCACTCTTTTCTGCAATATTTTAGCAGTGTCATAATTTAATACTGGCACCACTTTTTGCAGTATTATGGGTCCTCTGTCCGTTTCCTCATTAACAAAATGTACTGTACAGCCAGAAAACTTAACTCCATATTCTATAGCTTTTTCATGGACCTTTATGCCATACATGCCTTCTCCGCAAAAGCTTGGGATTAAAGAAGGATGTATATTTATAATCTTGTTTTTAAATTTTTCTATTAAACTACCCTTTAGTATGGATAACCATCCTGCAAGCACAATTAAATCCACTTTATTATCCAACAAATTGCATATTTCCTGGGAAATATTGTCCTGGTAAATTTTTTTATCAAAAATATACACTGGAATGTTATTTTTTTTAGCTCTGTCTATGGCACAAATTCCATCCTTGTCACTTATAACAGCTTCTATTTTACAGTTTAAATAACCACTGTTTATGCTGTCTATTATGGCTTGAAGATTTGTACCTCCACCTGAAACAAGTACAGCTATCTTAAACATAATTTTCTCCTTATAATTAGTCCACTAATTTTACTTCTTTACTGCCTTTTTCAACAAAACCTATTTTAAATGCTTTTTCTCCCATTTTTTTAAGCTCTTCCATTACAGCTTCACATATTTCTTTGTCTACACACAATACCATTCCTATTCCCATATTGTATGTATTAAACATATGCTCCTCATCTACACCCAGGCTTTGTAAATATTTAAATATTTCAGGAACTTCAAAGCTGTTTTTATTTATAACTGCTGTAAATTCATCTTTAAACATTCTTGGAATATTTTCGTAAAATCCTCCTCCGGTGATATGAGCCATTCCCTTAATTTTAAACTTTTCTATAAGGCTTAAAATTGTCTTAACATATATTCTTGTAGGTGTAAGCAAAACTTCTCCTATTTTATTTCCTTTAAAATCTATATTTATATCTGGTATCAGCTTTCTTATTAAAGAATAGCCATTACTATGAGGTCCGCTGGATGAAATTCCTATTAACACATCTCCATGATTTATTTCTGATCCATCTATAATTTTATCCTTTTCCACTACTCCAACAGCAAAACCTGCAATGTCATATTCTCCTTCTGGATAGAAGCCAGGCATTTCTGCAGTTTCTCCTCCAATAAGAGCACATTCTGCCTGCATGCATCCTTCTGATACTCCCTTAACTAAATCAGAAGCTACAGCTGAATCCAGCCTGCCGCAAGCTAAGTAGTCTAAAAAAAGCAGAGGCTTTGCACCATGACATAAAATATCATTAACACACATAGCAACGCAGTCTATGCCAACTGTATCATATTTTTTCATTTTAAAAGCTATGTCAAGCTTAGTTCCAACTCCGTCAGTTCCCGTTACCAGTACAGGATTATTGTATTTTCCAAGTTCAAACATTCCTGCAAAACTGCCTATACTGTTCAAAACACCTTTTATATAAGTCCTTTCAGTATACTTTTTTATGGATTTTACTGTTTTATATCCTTCTTCAATATTTACTCCACTATCCTTATAAGTAGGCATATGTCTCCAACCTTTCTATTCATATAGATTTTAAATATTATTCTAAATGATCCTTAGCAGTTTCCATGGGTGCAGAAACAGGATAAACTCCTGTAAAGCATCCTAAACAAAATCCTTTATCTTTTCCTAAGGCTTCTAAAAGTCCTTCTATACTTATGTACCCCAGGCTGTCTGCACCAATATAATCCCTTATTTCTTCTACAGAGCTTTTAGCTCCAACCAGCTCGCTTCTGTATGGAGTATCTATACCAAAATAGCATGGATATTTAACCACAGGAGAGCTTACTCTGAAATGCACCTCTGTAGCACCGGCTTTTTTTAATATTTCAACAAGTCTTTTGCTTGTAGTTCCTCTTACAATAGAATCATCAACAATAACAACTCTTTTTCCTTCCACATTTACCTTTAATGGGTTAAGTTTTACAGATACTGCCCTTTCTCTCATCTCCTGAGATGGAGCTATAAAGGTTCTTCCAACATATTTATTTTTTATAAATCCAATGCCATAAGGTATTCCTGATGCCTCAGCATATCCAACTGCAGCAGGTATTCCTGAATCAGGCACTCCTATTACTACATCTGCATCAACAGGACATTCTTCAAATAATTTTCTTCCTGTTTTAACTCTTGAATTATATACATTGATATTGTCAATAGTACTGTCAGGCCTTGCAAAATATATATATTCGAATGAACAAGTTTCACATTTAGTCTTTTCAGAGAAATTAACAGATTCAATACCATCTTTGTTAATTATGACTATTTCTCCCGGCTGTACATCCCTTACAAATTCAGCACTTACAGCATCCAAAGCACAGCTTTCAGATGCAAGTATATAGCTATCATTAATTTTGCCTATACAAAGAGGTCTTATTCCATTTGGATCACGCACACCAATTAAACTGTGTTCTGTTAAAATTACAATTGCATATGAACCTTTAACTGCCTGAATTGCATCAACTACAGCATTTTTAATACCTTTTTTTGCACCTCTTGCAATAAGGTTTAATAACACTTCCGAATCTATAGACGTTTGGAATATTACTCCGCCGTCTTCTAAAAGCCCCCTGATTACTTCTGCATTGACTAAATTTCCATTATGAGCAATTGCAATGCTGCCAAGCTTATATTTCCCCAATATAGGCTGAGCATTTATCTGATTACTGGAACCAGTTGTAGAATACCTGACATGACCAATGGCTGAGTATCCTTTCAGATTGTTTATTATTTCTTCATTAAATACTTCCGAAACCAATCCCATGCTCTTATGAATTTTCAATTGCTCTCCATCTGATACAACAATACCTGCACTTTCCTGTCCTCTGTGCTGAATAGCATATAATCCATAGTAGGTTAATGGTGCTGCTTCTATGGAGCCATTTGAAAACACTCCAAAAACTCCACACTCATCCTTAAATTTATCTTCTTCTAAATCAAAAATTAATGAATTACTGTTATTGCAGGGCTTCATGTGCTTATCCCTCCTAATTCCCATTATTATTTTTCACTGCTTATCCTTTTGAAAATCTCCATATAAGCCTCTTTAACATTTCCTAAATCCCTTCTGAATCTATCCTTGTCAAGCTTTTCATTTGTGTTTGAATCCCAGAACCTGCATGTATCTGGTGATATCTCATCTGCTAATATTATTTCCCCATTATATCTTCCAAATTCCAATTTAAAATCTATTAATTTAATGTTCTGCTTTAAAAAGAACTCTTTCAAAATATTATTGATTTTAGCAGCCATTTGATTTATTTCTTTTAATTCATCAAAGGTAGCAAGTCCCATGGCTACAGCATGATAATCATTGATGAGAGGATCCCCAAGTTCATCATTTTTATAGCTGAATTCAAACACTGTAGTTTTTAATTCAGTTCCTTCTTTTATTCCATATCTTTTAGCCATACTTCCGGCAGCTACATTTCTTACTATTACTTCAAGTGGGACAATTGAAACCTTTTTGCATAGCTGTTCTCTTTCACTTAGCTTCTTTTCAAAGTGAGTTTTAATTCCGTCTTTTTCTAAAAGCTGAAATATCATAGATGTTATTGAATTATTAAGTACTCCCTTATCCTCTATCTGTCCTTTCTTTTCTCCATTAAATGCAGTTGCATCATCTTTGTAATAAATTATTACTTTACCCTTATCATCAGTTGCATATACCTTCTTGGCTTTTCCTTCGTATAACATTTCTCTCTTTTCCATTTATAATTCCACTCCTTCTTGGTTTTCCCTAATAAATTTCTCTTTCATTTCCACTCTGAACTTTATGAGTTTTTCTCTAATATCCGGATATTTTAAAGCCAGTATTTCTACTGCCAGCATTCCTGCATTATAACTATTGTTTATACCAACAGTGGCAACTGGAATAGATTTTGGCATTTGAACTATTGATAGAAGTGCATCCATTCCCTCTAGTGCACCATTAATTGGTACTCCAATCACTGGAATAGTTGTCTGGGATGCTATTACCCCTGGCAGGTGAGCGGCAAGTCCAGCACCAGCTATTATGCATTGATAATCCTCTTTCTCAAGTTCATGAACAACCTGAGTTAATTTTTCAGGAACTCTGTGGGCTGAAAGGATTAATGCCTTGTACTCAATTCCAAATTCTTTTAATGCCGCAGCTGCCCCTCTCATTTTTTCAGTGTCTGATTTACTGCCAAAAATTATTGCAACCTTCATTTTTTACCTCCCAAAATAAAAAATCATCAAATCCCGCTTGGAATCTGATGACAAAAGTTACCCTAAATTTAGGCATAAATGAATGCTATGTAAGCATACATAGACTTACTAAGCTTCAATTAAAGTATTTCTATATACGCGCTCTCTTTGCAGCTTCGCAGCATTCCGCGCGAAAGATATACTAAATAATTGAAGCATAGTCTTATTCCATAGGCAGAAAATTTAAGGTTTTCTTGTAGAGACTCCCAAACCATATTATCAGGATTATATGAATCTTTTATTCAATTGTTATTGATATCTTGTCTTTATATTAACATAAGATATTTAAAAGTACAATACATTTACCCATTATTTAAATATATTGTTCGTATTTTATTAATCTATAATTAATATTATCTTTATAATTTTCGTACCATGACGAACTTTATTGCATTTGTTATATAAACTGGAACTTCATATTAACATAATGTATAATAAAACTACAGTACTAATGGGGAGGGTAATATGGAGATTGTAATTGTTTTTATAGTAATTTTTGCCTTTGCTATATTCTTTTCCAGAAATAACTTGAAAAAGAGAACTGAAGAAATTCATTCAAATTTAGAAAACTTCAATATTGAAATTAAAGATTTCTTCTATAAAATGTCTGATGATGCTCAGAAAGAATTTTTAGATAAATTAAATGAAGACTGGAAAGGCAATTTTGAAAGTATACTAAATGACAGCTTTAATTATGGTTCAAATGTGTGGTCACTGCAGTCACAAATTTCGGCCCAGCAGGAATTGTTTAAGGCTTTACATGATTTTAATGAAAAACATAAATAAATTAAGGAGCATTATTAAATAACGCTCCTTAATTAAAATTACATTTGTTAAATAACCTTTCTTAATTTTTCTGCCTCATATTCTTTTATATAAGTATCTTTATTTTCATCCTTAATTAATAGTTTTACATTCCCAGACTTAATTTTCAAAACTTTCCCCTTAAGTTTTGTTCCAATAACATTAACAGGTACTCCAACATTTAGTTCCTTAATAGAACTGCTATTACAATATTCACACTGATCTGAATCCTTTAATATTCTTTTACAATCAGTACAAAAATACAATTTATCCACTTTAACCCCTCCAAATATATTATAGTTATATCTATATATTCTATATATTCTGAACTTTTCCTCTTATTATTTTACAAGTGAATAAACTTTTACAATATAATATTTCATAAGTGCAGGTATTTCCCTTATAAATCCATAATATTCATGGTTTTTATATGGTGTAACAAATACTCCTGAATAGGATGCATTAATACCTAAGGACTTTGCTATAAGTGATGCCCTTTTTAAATGATATTTGTTTGAAACAATAACAGCTGTTTTCAAATTATATTGTTTCATAATTTTATTGGAATTAATCAAATTAGCTGCAGTAGATGCTGATTTATCTTCTATTATAATATCTGACTCATCCATACCTTTGCTTACGAGATATACCTTCATAGCCTGGGCTTCAGATATATTTTCTCCCTGCCCTTTTCCTCCTGAAACAATTATTTTACTGACAATACCATCTTTATAAAGTCTTAATCCCTCATCACACCTCCACTTCAAAAATGGACTTGGCTCACTTCCATATACCTGGCACCCTAATATTATAGCTGTATCTGATTTTACAGGTTTTGCATTCCATCCAAAATTATAAATACTTATTGAAGTAATAATAATTATAAATATTATTATTAAAATTATTCCCAAAGCAATTTTAAATAACTTTTTCATTGCTGCATTTCCTTTCACAAAATAATATATGGTATAAATATATTATATACGAAATAAGAATGAAATAGTTCATAAAAGATTACAAAAATACCCTGAAGAATTAATCCCCAGGGTATTTTAACTATCTTTGGTTTCAGTTATGGTAATATAGCAAATCTTAATATGAACAATGCCGCTAATACATATACTATTGGGTGAACTTCCTTTGATTTGCCTGTTACAATCTTCATTATTGGATAAAATATTATTCCAGCAGCTATTCCGTTTGCGATACTGTAGCTGAAAGGCATAATTGCTATTGTAAAGAATGCTGGTAAAGCTTCAGTAAAATCTTCAAAGTCAATTTTGGTTACTGCACCCATCATTAGTACGCCAACAATTATTAATGCTGGAGCTGTTGCTTCTGCAGGAACTATACCTACAAGTCCTACAAAGAATAGTGATAATATGAACATTATTCCTGTAGTTAATGATGTTAGTCCTGTTCTTCCACCTTGAGAAATACCTGATGTTGATTCAACATATGTTACAACTGTACTTGTTCCTAATAATGATCCTACTGTTGTTGCCAAAGCATCACTTAGTAATGCTTTATGCATATTTTTAACTCTTCCGTCTTTATCAACCATGTTTGCTTTTTGAGCTGTTCCAACCAATGTTCCAATGGTATCGAACAAATCAACTAAGCTGAATGTTATTATAACCATTATTATTGAGGTAAAAGCACCTAATGCTCCACCTTTTCCAGTTCCTAATAATCCTTTAAAGTCTAATGCCAAAATGTTGGTGCTAAAGAAGGAGGTGGACTTATTATTTTTACCCCAGCTAAATGAGTTAAGCCTAAAGGAATACCAATTATGGTGGTTGCAATAATTCCCAGTAAAATAGAAGCTTTCACTCCTCTTGCCATTAGCACTGCAGTGATTACAATACCTATTAATGTCAATATAGCATGAAGGTTTGTCAATTTTCCAAATGTAACTAATGTTTCTGAACTTGATACTATTATTCCGCCGCTCTTTAATCCTATTAAAGCTATAAACAAACCAATACCGCCTGAGATTGCTAATTTCAAATTATGCGGAAGTGCATCAACGATTTTTTCTCTAATTGATGTTACAGTAATTATTATAAATAATACACCTGATACGAATACTGCTGCTAAGGCCTGCTGCCAAGTGTATCCCAGTGTTAAACATACACTATAAGTGAAAAATGCATTTAATCCCATTCCAGGTGCCTGTGCAAATGGAAGGTTAGCATATAGTGCCATAACCAATGTTCCAATTGCTGCTGCTATACATGTTGCTGCAAATACAGATGCTACTACAGGATCGTTTATTGAAGACAGACCTGCTTTAACTGCAGCATCTCCCAATAAATGCTTTGAGTTCATACCAGCCTGCATTAGTATTGTAGGATTTACAAAAATTATATATGCCATAGTAATAAATGTAGTTATTCCTGCAAGTACTTCAGTCTTTACATTTGTATTATTTTCTGTGAGCTTAAAAAATGAGTCTAAAAATGATTCCTGATTTTGTTCTTCCATTTGTTACCCTCCTTGTATAAAAAAGCAAAAATTATTTTCTGGGATTATTATAAATCTTATGGAAATAAGTTCACTTATTACGTTAATTATGTTATCAAATATTGTGGAGTTAGTCAATAATAATTACAAATTTTTTTAAACTTTTAGTGCTTTATGTTCGTACCATTGCGAATATTATATCAGGAACCTACTTTTTAGTATAAGATTTATTCCGCATTAATGTGTTTTTAAATTTGACCCATTTTTTATTGAATTGTAACCGAATTTATCTCTGATGCCCTTTACACACTTATCAATCTGCCTTCTTTTTTTATCTGATTCGTCAAATAAACTTATTTGTTTAAATGTTCCTATTGGTTTAATGCCAGTAACCCTTACCCCCAAAAGTCTTATTGGAGTTTTTTCATCCCAATGACTTTTAAAAAGCTTTGAAGCCTGATCATAAATTTCTTCTGATTTATTAGTATAAAAATTCATTTTTTTCTGCCTTGATATACACCCAAAATCATTGAACTTTATGGAAATTTCAATTGTGTCTCCCTCACAGCTTTCCTCATGCAGCCTGTGGCTTACAGTTTCACTTAATTCCTTTATTATCAGGAGTCCCTGTTCTTTTGTTTTAATATCTTTGGAAAGAGTTACTGAATTTCCGATACCTTTAGAAATACTGTTTCTTATTTGAACTTTGGAATTATCAATGCCGTTTGCATACTGCCATAACTGTCTTCCCCACTTACCAAAAGCTGCCTCAATATATGATAAAGGAGCACATGCTAAATCACCTATAGTAAATATTCCAATGTTGTTCAATTTCTTTTCCATTTGTTTCCCTACGCCAAATAATTCTCTTATTTTCATAGGCCATATAATTGATTTAATATCATCTTCCATAATAATAGATGTAGCATTGGGCTTTTTTAAATCTGATGCCATCTTTGCCATAACCTTGCAGTAAGAAACTCCTACACTTGCTGTAATATTTAATGAATTTTCAATTGTACTTCTTATGCCGTCAGCAATTTTAACAGCATCTGAATTATTTTTAACATAGTTAGTTATATCCATCCATGCTTCATCTATACTAAATATTTCAATTTCAGGTGTTACTTTTCTTAATATCTTCATTACCTTATTTGAATATTCCTCATACTTGTTAAAATGGGGCTTAATAAAAATCAGATTTGGGCACAATCTTTCTGCTTCCATTACAGTCATAGTAGTCTTTACCCCAAATGCCCTTGCCTCATAAGATGCAGTAAGTACAATTCCTCTTCTGCTTTCCTTATCCCCTGCTACAGCAATAGGTTTTCCTTTAAGTTTTGTGTTTTCTGCGGCTTCAACAGATGCAAAGAAACAATTTAAATCCATATGCAATATGCTTCTCATAAAACCACCGTTTCTATTTATTTTTCAAAGTATATATTATAAATAAAATTATAATCAGAATCAGCATTGGTTTTGAAAATACAATTTTAAATACCAATCCCAATATTGATAGTATAAGTGCCAGTATTAATGCAACCCCGGCTAAAGGTAAAACTGCCAGGCCTATTATGGAAAACACAGCATATAATATAAGTCCAACTAGTAAAATTACAAATAAAGTAGCCAAAACTCTCCCCCTTTCTACAGTTGAAAGTTAACAGTTTTGAGTTTTAAGTCTTCTACAGTTGAAAGTTTAGAGTTTTGAGTTTTGAGTAATTGTTGATTTTTGCTTTGGCAAAAATCTTTAATTTAAGTTTTGCTGTAAGCAAAACATCCTTAACTTTTAACTCATAACTCATAACTCATAACTCTTAACTGTAGAAGCTTTTAACTCATAACTCATAACTCTTAACTGTATAAGCTTTTCTTAATTATATACTATGTTGATGATAATCTTCAATATGCTTTTATAACTCCACAGGCAAGTCTTCTCCCTGAATTTCCAGCAGGCTGGGTGGTATAGTCATCTGGGCTTTCGTGAATTATTACGGATTTTCCAATAACGTCAGAGCTTTTAAATTTATCTGTAAAAAAGCTCATCATTGCTATACCATTGTTTGAAAACAGCACAGGGAAATCTCCTGCATGATTGCCATGGGGCTGATTTGTGGGATTCCAGTGTGCGCCTGATGCTTTAAATGGTTCATTAGGATCTCCTACACTGCAGTTACCTGATTGATGAATATGAAAGCCAAATGGCCCCACCTGTTTATTGTTTCCCTCAGCTGCTTTAAATGGCGGAAGGCCTGTGACATTTACCGAAACCATTACTCCTCCAGGAACATCATTAAAATATACGGTTCCTTTTATATTAGGTGCTAAAGGTCCACCGTTTATGTCTGCATATGCAGAACTTGGCATAACTCTGGTCTGAAACATTTCACATCTATAACATGGGCAGTAATTAGAAAAATTAAAACTATACACTTTTTTCCTCTTTAAAAATTATTATAAAATATACTATGCTTATTAAAATAATTTTGTTATTCCATTATACTATTTCATGAAAAAGTCAATAAATGCATATATATAATAAAATTAATTTCTTTATTGAAAGGTAAATATGTGTTAAAATTATAAATAAAATTATGTTTGGGGGTGTGAGTTTATGGCTGATTTAAGTGTAAATTTGAAGGGTTTAAAATTAAAAAATCCAATAATGCCTGCCTCTGGTCCAATAGTAAGAAATGCTGACTGCATTTTGGAATGTGCTAGAAATGGTGTAGGTGCCTTAGTTACTAAAACAGTGTCTATTGATGCATCAAGTACTCCAAGACCTTATATTCAGGAAATAGAAGGAGGTCTTCTTAATACAGCTCTATGGTCAGAACATTCAGTACAATACTGGGTTGAAAGTGAATATTCACGCTGTAAAGCCTCTGGACTGCCACTGATAATAAGCATAGGCTACACAGTTGAAGAAATTGAAAAAATAGTACCTTTAATATCGCCTTTTGCTGATGCAGTGGAACTTGTTACAAATTATACAGGAGAAGATATAAATCATGTTCTTCAAGCTTTAAATGCTGCAAATAAAATCAATAAACCCGTATTTATGAAGCTTTCCCCGGGTATACCAAATACAGGCTGGTATGCAAAAAAACTTGTGGAGGAAGGTGCTGCCGGTTTTTCTGTAATTAACTCTCTGGGTCCCTGCCTCAATATAGATATTGAAACAGGTATGCCTTTCTTAGGAAACTCTTCCGGGTATACCTGGCTTACAGGAAAGGCAATTAAACCTCTTGCAATGAGATATGTGTATGAAATTGCAAATTCAGTTAAAGTTCCCATTATAGGTGCAGGAGGTATAAGCTGCGGTGCTGATGTTATAGAAATGTTCATGGCTGGTGCATCTGCTGTTCAAATATGTACTGCTGCTATGTCCAGAAGGTCCATCCATATTTCAGAGAATAATAAATGAGGTTAATGACTGGCTGGATGCCCACAACTATTCAAGCATTAACGATATTAAGGGGCTTGCAATAGATAAAATAAAGACCAGAAAATACATTAACTCTACTATAGTTCCAACTATTAATAAAGATTTATGTACATCATGTGAAATTTGCTCTAAAACATGTCCATATAAAGCAATTCATATGAAAGACAGTAAAGCCGAAATTTCAAGTGAAGACTGTTATGGCTGCGGGCTTTGCGTTACAAAGTGCCCAGTTAAAGCAATACACTTAAACCTGGGATAATCCAAAATAACAAAGAATAAAGATTAAAGATCAAATATTGTTGATTTTCTGCTAAGGCAGAAAATCAATTTTTTAGTTTTGCCCAAAGGCAAAACAACATTATTTATTCTTTGTTCTTTATTCTTTAATCTTTAGTTTCTATAGTTTCCTCTTCATTTAAATATTTATTTATAGCCCTTTTGAAAGATGAATAATTAAGCTTCTTTTTATCAGGTATAACTGATTTAAATATAAAATCATTTAATATATCTGCATTCTGCCTCTTATCCATTAAAAATACCCAGCTCCCATTATAAATTCTTCCATCACTTAGCTCAGTTAATGGAATTTGTAATTGTTTAACATCTAATGGCTTAAATTTGGATACTGTATACGCATAACTTAAAAAAAATGCAGGCTCAATATTAGTCTTAATACACGGCATCAGTTTGGACATTAATGCAGGATAATTAAACACACTGGTAGTTTTAAGCTTATCCAGGAGCTGTGTGGCAACTATTCTCTGTCTTTCATCCCTTTCGTAAACCCCATTTCCAACATGTCTTATTCTTGCATAGGATAATGATTGCTGTCCATCCAAATGCTGATATCCAGCCTTGGTAATCATAGGAGACTTAACAGCATCTGTTTCTCCAATATACTTATTCATTTCATTAACTTCGTAATCCTTTACATCTATATTCAAACCTCCAACAGCATCAACCACTCCTTCAAATCCGCCAAAGTTAATAATTACATACTTATCCAGATTTATATTAAATGTGTTTTTCAATGTATTCATCAGCAGTTCAGCACCGCCATAAGCAAAAGCAGCATTGATTTTCTGTTTTCCATGACCTTTAATATCTACATAGGTATCTCTCAATATGGATGTCAACTTTACTTGTTTTTTATTTGAATCAATGGTAGCTATCATTATAGAATCCGACCTTGCATTTTCATTAAGCTGCCTTGCATCTGTACCAATTAATAAAATGTTCGTTATGCCCTTTACCTCTTCGTATACTGGTTCCTTTTCAATTTCAGAATTTAAATTAGATTGATTGATTTCGGCATTAGGTTTTGTTTTAGCGGGCCTGTAAATATTTGACCTTAAATATAGATAAAGTCCGCCAGTACCTGCTATTATTATTAAAATTATCACTAATAGTATTTTTTTAATCTTCCCATTTGTATAATTTTTCAATGGCTCACCTTCTTTGGAAGAGTTTTAAAAACTTATTATTTAAATAATATTATTCTCCATTAAAAAAGCCTTATCAGCCAAAACCTTTGAATAAGCATCATCCCTTATAATTTTATGATCTTCGGAAAACACCACTGCCCTTTTAAACATTCCTTCCACATATTGAAAATCATGAGTTGAACATATAATAGTTTTCCCGCTTAAATTTAATTTTATTATTAACTCTTTCAAAAATTTTTTTCCTTTGGGATCAATGCCGTTCATTGGCTCATCTAAAACTAATACTTCCGGATTAAGTGCAAGTACTGAAGCTATGGCAGCCTTTCTTTTTTCTCCTCCGCTTAGATGATATGGCTCCCTGTGTTTTATATGTTCAATATTTAAGAGTTCTAAACAATCTTTCACTCTTTCATTTACTTCATTTTCACTCATACCCATCTGCCTTGGTCCAAAGGCAATTTCCTCATACACATTTGAACAAAATAACTGTGCATCTGAATTTTGAAAAACAAATCCTATTTTTTTATGAAAAAGTTTTGAATTTACACTATTTGAAAAATAATGTTCATTAATAAGTTCGCCTTGGAATAAGAATTCCCCCTTATCTGGAAATAAAATTCCATTAATCAGTTTTAATAAGGTAGACTTACCGCTTCCGTTTGGTCCAATTAAAGCTACAGACTCTCCTTCATTTATTGTAAGATTAATATCCTTTAGTGCTAAACAGCCCTTATAGCTAAATGTTGCATTCCTAATTTCTATCATAGTTATCACATCCTGCCAATTAAAAAATATAATAAAATCAATAAAACACTAACAACTGAATAAAGCAAATCATAAAATGAAAATTTAAATTTATTAATGGACTTATATTCTCCTGTAAATCCTCTGCATTCCATTGCTGAGTACATTTCTTCTCCCATATCCTTTGATTTAATAAATAGATTTCCCATAATTTTAGATATAGACATATATTTGTGATTATTTTTTCCTACAGATCTCAGCTTTAATGCATAAAACATGTCCAAGGATAGTTCACCTAATATGTATATATATTTAATAGTTATATCAAAGATCAATAAAAAAATATCAGGTATATAAAATAATTTAAGTGTTTTAGTTATCTGGCTCCACTTTGTTGTAATGGACAATATGTTTACAATGAGCAATGTGGTGAAAATTTTAATCACAATAAGTAAGCTGTTACTAAAATTTCCTGAAATAATTGATGGTATAAGCATTATTAATGTAAAGATTGGTATTATCACTGCCATTTTTAATATTTTTATAATATTATCTGTATCCATTGAACTGAGCAAAACAAGTGCAAAAGTCATTATAGAAATAGTATATAAATATCCTTTGCTTATGGATATGCAAATAATCATAAGCAGTGAAAAAATTACTTTTAACAATGGATTTAATTTATACACAAATCTTTTGCTGTAGTTAGATTCTCTTTTAATTTTCGACAAAATTTTAAGTATAGTATTTATGGTTTTGTCCATAAAATTATCACTATCTTTTTTTGGTTTATAATTATCTTTAGAAAACAACCATTCCCCCATATTTAATCACCTGCCAAAAAAATATAACTGACATATAAAAACTGACAGTTACATTTTATCATTTTTAAGTTTTATTTTCCGTTTCTTTTTTATGTTTTTGAATTAGTTTAAAAAATATAATTATGATAGCAGCACCAAGTGCAGCAGAAATTATATATGCTGCAAATTCATGGATTCCATTAATTGAGTAACCTTTAATAAGTGATTTAAAGTGTATTCCATTTTTCATACCCTTAGGTACAAATCCTATTAGATTACTGACTTCCTTAGTATCCCATTCACCCCAGGCAGTTCCTCCTGCAATGAGCCCTAATGGGCTTAAAATTACCAGGGAAGCAATCAAAATAGCCAAGGACTTATTATTAGTTTTCTCATTTTTGTATATGCTTCCTGGAGACATTTTTTTCACATAAGCATAAACTCCTGCAGTTATTAATCCTTCTAAAATCCCAACTAACAAATGCGGCACTACCATAGCTGGCATGGATACCGAAATGGGGTATGGGCAATACAATGGAGCACCTGAAGCATCTTTAAATAACAATGGCTGAATGCCTAACTCTATGGCTGCAAAAGCTGCTGAAGCAATAATGCCAATATAACCTCCAATAAAGGCAGCAATATATTCACCTTTTTCGGAACTAATTAATTTTTTTATATGAGTATACACAAAGTAGCCAGTATAAGGCATTATAAAAGCCATGTTAAATGCATTAGCTCCAAAAGCTAATATACCGCCATCTCCAAAAAATAGTGCCTGAACAAGAAGTGCTATGGTAATAGAAATTACTGCAGCATTGGGTCCCAGTAAAATTGCCAGCAGTACAGCTCCTACTGCATGAGCAGTTGTCCCTCCTGGCAAAGGCACATTAAACATCATTATTAAAAATGAGAATGCTGAACAAATTCCAAGTAAAGGCAACTTCTTTTTGCTTATTTCATTTTTTACCCTGGATGAGGCTCTTTTCCATACAGGAATCATTACCGCCCCTAAAACGGCACAGGTGGACGGACTTAAATAATTGTCTGGTATATGAATTTTAATCACTTCCATTTAAGGATTATTCTAAAAAACAAAAAAAGGCAGAACAATAAATATTCTACCTTCGTGGTATAAACAAAGAATTATATACTAAAAATACTAAAATAAAGTTTTCGTAACTCCATTATGTAAAAATAATATCATAATTACAAATAAATTTCAATAATTACAGAAATGATGTTTATATCAATACATAAATTATAGCATATTTTATAATTTAATCATCAAAATCTTCATGTGCTTTAGGCTCTCCAAATACAGCTCTGGAGCTCTCTGCGGCGGGATTATGCTTAATATTTTTCTTTCTAAACTTACCATCTTCCTTTTTATTGTTTTGTTTATTTTTAAGTTTATTCTGCATAATGTATCCTCCTTCTTTTTTTAAAAAGCTATATTTAATATTTTTACTAAAATTTATAACTTTATTCAGAAATCATATATATATAAGATATTTTCATATATTTGTTCCCTAGTTGCTGTTAATTACATAACATATTAACAAAAGTATTATAATTATGAAAGGAATGTTTACTTTGTATTATATGAATTTATCACCATATAGAAATTTAATTGTAGGTGTTGATGAAAAAGTTCCCATTTGCAATGGTAGTTATATTACATCAATAAATTTTGATAATGCTGCTACAACACCTCCTTTTATAACTGTAATGGATGAAATAAATAATTTCTCTCCATGGTATTCATCTATCCATAGAGGTACAGGCTATAAATCAGAGTTTTCATCTAACACTTATGAAAACTGCAGGAAAATAGTGCTGCAGTTCGTCAATGCAGATTTGGAAGAAGATACAGCAATATTTGTTAAAAACACTACGGAAGCTATTAATCTGCTTTGCTGTTCTCTTTGGGATAATGATAAAGATTTAACTATACTTACAACTAAAATGGAGCATCATTCTAATGATCTTCCCTGGAGAAACAGATTTAAAGTAATATATGCAGAAGTCGACAGATTTGGCAGATTAAAATTAGAAGATTTAGAGGATAAGCTTAAAAAAAATAAAAATATTAAGCTTGTATCAATTACTGGAGCATCCAATGTAACAGGCTGCATAAATCCGATTCACAAAATTGCTAAACTTGCACACAGTTATGGTGCAAAGATATTAGTGGATGGCGCACAATTAATACCTCATAAGCCATTTTCCATGAAAGGTGATAATGAAGATGAGAAAATTGATTTTTCAGCATTTTCTGCTCATAAAATGTATGCACCCTTTGGTACAGGAGTTCTTATAGGCCCTAAAGAAGTCTTTCAGTATAATGAACCTCATTACAGAGGAGGGGGAACTGTTAAAATAGTAACAGATGATTATGTTATGTGGGATAATGCACCAAATAGATTTGAAGCTGGGACACCAAATATTATAGGTGCTGTAGCTCTGGCTGCATCAATTAAAACATTAAATTCACTTGGAATGAACAATATAAGTAATTATGAAGACTATCTCTTAAATTATGCCAGTAATAAATTAAAATCAATAAATGGAATTGAACTTATAGATGTTTCACACAATAGTGACAAAGTTAGTATAATTCCTTTTAATGTTAAAGATATTCATCATTCTGTAATTGCTGGTATACTTTCAGATAAGGCTGGTATTGCTGTGCGAAGCGGATGCTTTTGTGCTCAGCCATATGTTCAGAGGCTGTTGACCATTCCAAAGGAAAAAATAGAACAGTACAAGAAAAATCCAGATGATAAAAAACCAGGCTTCGTCAGATTAAGCTTTGGTCTATATAATGATATAAATGAAATTGATAGACTGGTTAAAGTGCTGCAGTATATTATTTCCCATAAAAGGCTCTATGATGATATATAATAAAAATATAATTCTGTCTCAAAAGTATAAATTTAATTTTATGCAGAGACAGTTTTTTTATTATACAAAAAGTAAATATCTATATATCAGCATTGCCATATTTATATCTTAATATTATAATTATATTATCATATATGATAGTTTAGCTTTCATATATGGCAGTAAATTTATGGCGGTGATATTTTGAATAATGCTAATTCTCCTGCACCTGCTCTTTCAAGGGGCTTAGATATACTTGATATAATTTCAAAGAATGGATCAATTGGCTTTAATGATATAGTTGAAAAAGTAAATTTAAATTCCAGCAGTGTAAACAGGCTATTAAAAGTTTTGCTGCAATACGGCTATATAGCTAAAAACTCGGGAAATAAATACGAACCAGGCTTAAAAGCCTATGCTCTGGCACAAAAGGAATCCTCATGGAGAACATTAATTAACCAGTGTAATCCAATATTACGGGAATTAAATGAATCCTTTGGTGTTACTTCAATTCTTGTAGGCTATGGTGAAAAAGAAATGATTTGCCTGGATAAATCAGCAAATGTAGATAACATATCACTAATGGATCAGGGTAAAACTTTGCGGAACTACCTTTCAAGGCCATGGGGAATAATATTTCTTTCAGAGTTAAAAGAACCTGAGCTTTCAAAATTTATAGAATACAGCATACCATTTACAAAAGAAAAAACCATTGTTCCTGAAAGAAGCACCATTGATAGTTTCTTAGATTTCTTTAAAAAAAATGGATACGCCGATGATATGGGCATAATTACAAAAAAAACCAGGCGGATTTCTGTACCTGTTTATAATCATAATAATAAACTAATGGCATCAATTTCTATTGGAACCTTTAGTGATTATTTAACGGATAAACTCCGTTTAAATGTAATTAATTATCTAAAAGAAAGTTCCAAGAACATTTTACCTGCCCCATAATAATGTATATTTACTAAATATTACTTCTCACGTAAGGATGTGAAAAACATGAAGAATCCACCAGCATTTTTACTTAAACTAAAAAGTACATTCCCAGCTTTATGTCATAAGGATTTTAGATATTTTTTTATTGGTTCCTGTATTTCTTTAATTGGAACATGGATTCAAAATACTGGACAGTCTTGGCTTGTATTAACTTTAACTAATTCAGCTTTTAAATTAGGTCTTGTTACAGCATTACAGTTTACGCCCATCCTCCTCTTCTCTTTATTTGCTGGTGCAGCCGTAGATAGATATCCAAAGAAAACCATACTCATGATTACTCAGACTACCATGATGATTCTGGCATTAATACTGGCAATTTTAGTTTATACCAATAAAATTCAGTACTGGCACATTTTGATTTTAGCCACATGTCTGGGTATTGCCAACACTGTGGATATGCCTACAAGACAGTCATTTATTATAGAAATGGTAGGGAAAAGTGATTTAATGAATGCCATAGCATTAAACTCATCTATGTTTAATGGTGCCAGGCTTATAGGTCCAGGTGTTGCAGGCCTTATGATAAATTACTTAGGTTTCCCTTTGTGTTTTTTTATTAATGCTTTGAGTTTTTTACCATTATTATATGGAATAACTAAAATATCAGTAAATGGTTTATCAAAAAAGCCAGCTAAGAACAGAGCTATTCTTTCCGAAATAAAAGAAGGCTTAATTTATATTTCTAAAACCCCTGATATATATAAAACTGTAGTTTTAGTGGGAATAGTTGGAACCTTTGCAATGAATTACAGCGTTTTAATCCCTCTTCAGGCAAAGATGGTATTACATAAAGGTTCTCAGGGATTTGGGTATTTAATGTCATCCATGGGTGCAGGATCTTTAATTGCTGCACTTATAGTAGCTGCTAAAAGTAAAAAGCCTAAAAAAGCATTACTGTATACCAGTTCACTGTTAATTTCAATAATGCTTTTTTCAATAGGTGAAATAAAAATTTACTCTTTATGTATGCTGTTTCTATTTATTATAGGTGTATTTAATGTTTTATTTTCAACAACTGCTAATTCGAAGATCCAGCTTGCTGCTACTGATGAATACAGGGGCCGTGTAATGAGCGTCTATGCATTAGTATTTTCAGGCGTAACACCTATAGGAAGTTTATTTGCAGGAAGTTTAAGTACAAAATTTGGCGTATCAGCTACATTCATCATTTCTGCTTTAGTAACAGCGTCCCTTTCATTAATTGTAATGCTTGGAGACTTGAAGGATAAATAACAAAGATTAAAGATTAAAGAACAAATAATGTAGTTTTTCTTACAGAAAAACTTAAAATTCAATTGTCTGAGTGAATCATTAGGTATAAATAACCAAAGATGATTTCAATTATAGTTAATTGGATTGGGCTTAAAAGGATTTAGGAAATCCTAAGCCGGCAGGCTGCCCTTTGAAACAACAATATTTGTTATGTGTTCTTTAATCTTTCCTGCTTTAGTTATAAGGCTCTTTTATTCAATAGTGTTGATAAAGTAACAAATCCCCGTTAGGGACAGGTTAATTAAAACATATTTCAGCATTTCTCATATTTGTATATGTATTTCGAATATTGCCAGTAAGGGATTGTCCTATTCATATCAACATTATTATTTAAAAGAGCTATAGATTACTTGGTAACAAATTTGATGTGCAATGCAATTTTGAATATTTACTTTTGAAAGGCAATCTTCAATGCCTTTATTTCATCCATATATAAAAAGAACGTAAATAGATTTAATTTTACATGATCTATTTACGTTCTTTAATCTTTAATCTTTGTTTTAAATCTGAAGCAGCTTGTTAAATGGTCATTGACAATTCCTACAGCCTGCATATGTGAATATACTATATAGTTACACCTTAAAAATTATATTAATTTTAATAAACTTTCTGAAGCCTCTTTAATATTCTGCTTTCCCAAAATGGCAGATATCACTGCAACTCCGTCAATATCTGCATCTCTAAGTGACTGTACATTATTTTCACTTATGCCGCCAATGGCAACTACAGGAATTTTTATATTTTTCTTTATGCTTTTAAGCATTTCAACTGTAACAGCTCTGGCATCAAGCTTTGTGGATGTTGGAAACACAGCTCCTGCTCCAATGTAATCTGCTCCATTTTTTTCTGCTTCTATAGACTCCTCTACTGTAGCAGTGGAAACACCTAATATTTTATCGGGTCCTATTAATTTTCTTGCAATTGCTGCAGGAATATCGCTTTGTCCTACATGAACCCCTGCTGCATCCACTGCCAGTGCAATATCTAATCTGTCATTAATTATAAGTGGAATATTATATTTATCAGTAACTTTTTTTACTTTTAAGGCAGTATTATAAAATTCCAGTGAGCTTAATTCTTTTTCCCTAAGCTGAACCAGTGTTACTCCGCCCTGTATAGCTTGCTCTACTGCAGTACAGATATCAATATTTTTTAAAAGATCTCTGTCAGTGACTAAATATAATTTGTAATTTACTTTATTCTTCATATATCTTACCTCTTTTCAAAATGGTTTCTGATGATAGATTGTATATAGCATCAAGCATTTTTACTTTAAGAGAACCTGTACCCTCAATTTCTTTATTTAACTGTTCATTGGCCGTTTCTCCTGCAATTCCCATAGAAACAACCCCAGCCAGGGCAGCTGTTAAATAATCTTTGGAAGCTCCAAGGTAACTCCCTATGAGGGATGTGCACATACATCCTGTTCCAGTTACCTTTGACATGATTTTATGTCCATTTTCAACTGAATAAACAGTTTTTCCATCAGTGACGATATCAATAGCTCCAGTAATTGCAATAACAGTATTTAATTTAACTGCAAAATTCTTTGCCATTTCTTTTTCTTCGCTTAAGCCTTCTCTTTTTGATGAAGCATCTTCTAAGGAATCAACACCTTTAATTTTAACATTTAATCCATATAAGGTTTCAATTTCAGATAAGTTTCCTTTTATAACTGCTAATTTAATTTCACTGATAATTTTTCGTGCGACTTCTGTCCTGTATGGTGTAGCACCTGCACCTACTGGGTCAAAAACCACTGGAATATTAAGCTCATTTGCTCTTCTACCTGCAGCCAGCATTGATTCCACACTTCTGCTGTTTAAAGTTCCAATATTTATAACCAGTGAAGAAGCTATGGAAACCATATCCTTTACTTCACTAATGTCATCTGCCATTACCGGTGAAGCACCTATTGCTAAGGTTACATTTGCACAGTCATTTACCGTAACATAATTTGTTATATGATGCACTAATGGATTTTTTATCTTTAATCTGCTTAATAATTCTGAGATTTTTTTACAAGCTTCCATTTATTTATCCCCTTCCAGCATAAAGTGTAGATTAATCCTGTTATTATCATAACTGGCACTGTAGCTCCTAATACCAAATCAAATTTAATAAATACATAATATAAAATTACGCCTATGATCCATACTACTAAAGCGCCCCAGTTTAAAAGAACATTCTCCTGAAGTTTAGTGTTTTTCTTTATAACAAAATAATCTGTTATTAGTATTGCAAACAATGGTGCAAATACTGATCCTATGGCATATAAAAATCCTTCGTAGTTCTCAATTGGGAAAATAACAGCTAACACAGTACCTATAAAAGCCATTACAACTCCTATATTTCTTTCACTAAACTTTGGCACAATATTTAAAAATGACACTCCTGCAGAATATACATCCATAAATGTAGTTGTAATTGTTGACAGTACAACGATTCCCAGTGTAGCCACTCCTAAATTAGCTGCCAGCATCATGGCTGATGGGTCAGCATTGTTTGAAACAATGGCTGCTCCCAGTCCAATTATAAACATCCAGCTGCTGCCAAGCATATATCCTAAAAAGCTTCCAAAAGCACCTTGTTTTTCAGTTTTAGCAAACCTGGTGTAGTCAGCTATTAAAGGCAGCCATGATAAAGGCATAACTATGTTTAATTCCAGTGCACCTCCAATTGATATGGTGCCGCTGCCTTTCTTTGTAAAAAGAGATGCATCCTTAAATATTACAGCTCCCATTACCAATGTTAATATAAATAAAAGAATTACTGCTGTATTATTTAATTTTTTCATGCCTGATTTTCCAAACCATATCCAAATTGCTGTGAGTAAGCCGATAACTATGCAGCATATAATAAAATTATCAAAATTCCATAGTGATTTAGTTATAAGATTAACTGAATTTGCTGCTGACTTTATCATAACTGCTGTCCAGCCTATTAACTGAAGCACATTTAAAATAGAAAATAAATATGAACCGTACACTCCAAAGGAAATGCTGGTAGAAGTTATGGCAGGTATCTTTTCTCTTGTTCCAATTATACCTCCCATAACAAAAATACTTACACCAATTAAATGTCCAATTAAAATCACAACTAATCCAGCTTTAAAGCCTAAGGGTGCAATTAACCCTCCAGTAAGTATCTCTGCAATTGATACTGCTGCTCCAAACCATAAAAACAAAAATGTAAAAAAGCCTATTCTTTCTTCTGTATTACTCATTCAGCATACCTGCCCTTTTATATAGTGTATAAAAATGATTTGTTGGCCCAACACCGTGGCCAATGTCTAAAGAATGCTCAATAGCCACTGTTATATATTCCTTAGCTTTTTTTACAGCATCAATAATATTAAGACCCAGTGCCAATTGTGATGCTATGGCTGAAGATAAAGTGCAGCCAGTTCCATGGGTATTTTTTGTATTAATCCTATTTGACCTGAAATAGGTTATATTTTCACCGTCATAAAGCACATCGGTAGCATCATTTTCTAAATGTCCTCCCTTAAGCAGCACATTACTGCAGCCTAATTTATATATTTCCTTTGCTGCTAATTCCATTTGTTCTATTGTGTCTATATTTTTTATGTCCCATGAAATTTCCTTTAATATTTCCTCTGCTTCAGGAATATTGGGAGTTATGATAGTAGCCAAGGGAATTAAATCCTTTATCAAAGCTGTTTTAGATTCAGGCTTTAAAAGTGAAAAGCCGCTTTTAGAAATCATTACTGGATCCAAAACTACTGGACTGGGCTTGTACTGTTTTAATTTTTCACTTATAGCCTCAATAGTTGATATTTTAGAAACCATTCCTATCTTAACTGCACTTACCTTAATATCAGTAAAGATTGCATCTATTTGAGCTTTTATAATACTTTCATCCATATCCTGAACAGCAAATACTCCTTTTGTATTTTGTGCTGTAACTGCTGTAATAACACTCATGCCATATACTCCATTTGCGCTAAAAGTCTTTAGATCAGCCTGAATACCTGCGCCTCCGCAGCTATCAGAGCCAGCTATAGTTAATACATTTTTCATAATCTTATCCTCCCCTTTTTATTGGAAATACTAAAGGCGCAAATCTGCAGGATTTGCGCCTAATAATACAATACATTAGTTAACAACTTCCTACGCTGGTATTATCCAGATCAGGTATAGGGTCTAAGAAATTAGGTTCTCACTCTCAGCTGGCACCTCCAGCTCCCCTGTGCTTGACTTTATTCTTTTCATAATAATATCACAAACAACACTTACTTATCAAGATTTTAAACCAATTAATAAATAATCACAATAGTGATTAAAGCCTAATGCTTTATATGCGTTAACAGCAGGAGTGTTATTTTTTCTTACCATAAGGGTGGGTACTTTACCTCTGTTTAATATTCTTCTGCAAATCTCTGAAACTGCAGCTTTACAGTATCCATTTCCTCTATAATCCTTTGAAGTATAGACACCTCCAATCTGATTGATTTTATCAGTAAAAGTTTGTATATTAGCATGGGCAACAGCTTTACCATTTACTAAAACCACCACTGAATCCTCTTCTTCTGATCTTTCATTCATGGTTTTTATGATTTCATCTTTGCTGGTTATTCTATTAAAACCCTGCTCATTTACTTCCTTTAAAAATGCAACAGCAGTATCCAGTGGTAAGTCCTTATCATTAACAATATCTATATTCTGCATAACAAAAGGTTTGAAGTTGTCATTTACAAAATAACTGTCATCAGAATATTCCAGAATAGTTTTATAATCCTTTATTTTTTCATACAAAGGATTTATTAAATCAGCCATTCCTAGTAAAAATGAAAAATTTCTTTCCTTCATTTTTTCACTGAAATATTCAATAGCATCTTTATCATTATAATGAGGAATACAGCTTCCAAGATTATAAAATGGAAGTATTCCTTTAAGTTCTCCATTCTTAAAATATCCATAATAATCCGCTGATCTTCTTATGTCCTTATTATTCTCCAGCCCAAACTGAACCACATTTCCGTAAAGAAAGGTTGTTCCAATAGCATTCATTCTTAAATAATCCATAACCCGATTTTTATCATTATTTGTAAGCAGCCTGAATTCATCTTTCATAAGCATCCCCCTTAAAAATCTTAATGTTAAATTGCAAATTATAATATCATCTTTTAACATAAATGTAAATACTTATTTGAAATTACTTTTAAAATTTGTTAACAATTGTTTAATTTTTGTATAATAATTAAAATTAAACTTATAAAATTTAATAAATGTCTGCTTATTTATATCAAAAATGCTAAATTACTCAGTTTTATCAGCTTGCTTTGCTAAAAATTAAGAATAATGAATATGACATTTTAATTGCAATATGCAATAATTATAAAGAATACATTAACATTATTGTATGTATTCAAAAAGTAATTATATATTTTTTAAGGAGGTTTGTATATGATAGAAAAGAAAGGACTTTCTCACGCAGCTTACGGTGGTACTAAGGGAGAAGATTATGTACCATACGTGCCCGTAACTGAGGCCATGCCAGAGATGACAGCGGTATCAATATTTATGGGATGTTTATTTGCAGTTATTTTTGGTGCAGCCAATACCTATTTAGGTCTTAAAGTTGGTATGACCATAGCTGCTGGTATTCCTGCAGCAATTCTAGCAACTGGAATACTAAAAGGAATCTTTAAAAGAAATAACATTCTTGAATCAAATGTGATACAAGCAATGGCATCAATGGGTGAATCATTGGCAGGCGGTCTTATCTTTATAGTTCCTGCAGTTATTTTACTTGGAACTAAATTAACCATTACTACAATAATAATACTTTCAATATTAGGCGGCTTACTTGGTATATTATTCGTAGTACCATTAAGAAAATATTTAATTGTAGAAGAACACGGGAGACTAGTATACCCTGAAGGTATGGCAGCTTCTGAAGTACTGGTAAGCGGCAGCGCAGGCGGTCATGGATTAAAGACTATGCTTACAGGGCTTTCAGTTGGCGGAGGGTATAAATTACTTTCCGGAGGCTTTGCATTATGGACAGAAGAGCCATCCTGGACAATAAAACCATTCCAGGGAACAGTTTTTGGTGCCGATATTTTAGCATCATTAATTGGTGTTGGTTATATAGTTGGTATTGAAATAGGTATGTATATGTTTGCTGGAGCACTTGTTGCTTTCTTTGGACTTATACCATTAATTAAATATGTTGGTGCCGGACTTGCAGCTCCATTGTTCCCTTCAGCAAAATTAATTAAGGATATGGATGCTATGACAATATGGAGCACCTACATCAGATACGTTGGCGCTGGTGCTGTTGCAGCTGGTGGATTTATAAGCATAATTAAGACATTACCTACTATTGTTAAGTCATTTAAATCTGCTATGGGCGGATTTGGAGCTAAAATGAGCAGTCAAAAGAGAACTGATATTGATGTTCCAATGATTTGGGTTATAGGAGCAGCAATATTTGTATTTATTTTAACATGGCTGGTTCCATTTGTGCCAAATGTTAAAATTGGAGCTGTTGGTGCAATATTTGCAGTAATATTTGCATTTTTCTTTGCAGTTGTATCTGCAAGACTTGTTGGAATAATAGGTACATCAAATAACCCAATTTCTGGTATGACAATTGCTACATTGCTTTTCATAACTGCAATATTAAAAGCTACAGGAAAAGTAGGCAATGCAGGAATGATAGCTGCTATTTTAGCTGGTTCAATAGTTTGTGTTGCTACTGCAATTGCAGGTGGTGCTGCTCAAAGTTTAAAGACTACATTTATAATTGGTGGAACACCTAAACATCTTGAAGTTGCAATGCTTGCTGCAGTTGCTGTTTCTGCCGGAGCTGTTGGATATATCATAATCCTTTTAGACAAAGCTTATTCCATAGGATCAAAGGCTGTTCCTGCTCCTCAGGCAACATTAATGTCATTGGTTGTTAAAGGAATAATGAGTTCACAGCTTCCTTGGGCTTTAGTTATAATTGGTATTACTTTTGGAGTAATGTGTGAACTTATGAAAATTCCTGTACTGCCATTTGCACTTGGATTATATCTTCCAATTTACTTAAGTGCTGGAGTATTAATTGGTGGTATAGTAAGAGTATTAGTAGATAGAAAATTCAGAAATGACGATGCTCAGCTAAAGGAACAAACAGAAAAAGGCGTTCTGCTTGCATCTGGTCTTGTTGCAGGAGATGCACTGGTTGGTATTCTAATTGCTGTATTTGCTATTTTTGGAGTTGACAAGACAGTAGCATTTGGTCCAAGATTACTTGGAGATGCTGCATCAAATCCTTGGATTGCAGCAGTTATAGTTACCTTGCTATGTACTTGGATTTACAAATATACAGTTAAGATTGACAACAAAGTAAGCTAAAAAACTTAAATAAACTTAAAGGGAAAATGTACACGATGATACATTTTCCCTTTCTTATTTAACTTTATACCATAGTAATTTTATTTAAATACCCAAAGACTAGTTTTCACCCATAAACATTTTTACATCATCCTCAGCATTTGTTATTCCGGCAATTCCAAAGTTATCTATTAAAACTTTAGCCACATTAGGGGATAGGAATGCAGGAAGTGTTGGTCCCAAGTGTATATCTTTAACTCCTAATGAAAGCAGTGCAAGCAGTACTATAACGGCCTTTTGCTCATACCATGCAATGTTATATGATATTGGCAGCTCATTTACATCTTTAAGTCCAAATATTTCTTTAAGCTTTAAGGCTATAAGTACCAATGAATATGAATCGTTACACTGGCCAGCATCAAGTACTCTAGGAATTCCGTTAATATCTCCTAAGTTTAATTTATTATATCTGTATTTTGCACATCCTGCTGTCAATATAACTGCATCCTTTGGCAGCTTTTCAGCAAACTCAGTATAGTAATTTCTGCTCTTCATTCTGCCATCACATCCGGCCATAACAAAGAATCTCTTAATTGCTCCAGATTTTACAGCATCAACTATTTTATCTGCTAAAGCAAAAACCTGATTATGTGCAAATCCGCCAACGATTTCTCCTTTTTCAATTTCCTTAGGAGCAGCGCATTTTTTAGCATGTTCAATTATCTCTGAAAAGTCCTTTGGTTGTCCATCTTTTCTGTCAGGAATGTGTTTTAATCCATCAAATCCAGTTGAGCCAGTTGTGTATACTCTTGATTTATATGAATCCTTTGGAGGCACCAGGCAGTTTGTAGTCATTAAAATTGGACCATTAAAGCTTTCAAATTCTTCATTCTGTTTCCACCATGCATTTCCATAGTTACCTACAAAATTGCTGTACTTCTTAAATGCAGGGTAGTAATTAGCAGGCAGCATTTCACCATGTGTATATACATCTACTCCTGTGCCCTGTGTCTGCTTTAATAATTCTTCCATATCCTTTAAATCATGTCCGCTTATTAATATTCCTGGATTATTTCTTACACCAATATTAACCTTTGTTATTTCAGGATTGCCATAAGTTGTTGTATTTGCTTTGTCCAATAAGGCCATAGCATTAACACCATATTTACCACACTCTAATACAAGTGAAACCAGCTGGTCTACTCCTAAATCATCTCTAAGTGTATCTACAAGAGCTTTCTGAAGGAATCCATTAGTCTCATCATCAGCATAACCAAGATTATCTGCATGCTCTAAATATGCAGCCATTCCCTTTAGTCCATAGGTTAATAATTCTTTTAAAGATCTTATATCTTCATTTTCAGTTGAAAGAACACCTGTTTTATTTTCCTGGTCTGCAAGTTTGTCTAATTCTGAAACATCACAGCCCTTTGCTATTACTGCATCTCTAACTTCTTTTTTTAGTTGTTTGGATTTTTCTATTTTATCTAATATTTTATTATTATCAAAGTTTGCATTTGTTATTGTTATAAATAAACTTTCTATAATAAATCTATCTGCTTTTTTATCTAATACTCCCAGCTCTCTTGCCTTTACTGTATATACAGAAAGAGATTTGGTTGCAAAAATCAACTTATCCTGAAGATTTGCAGTTTCAGGTTTTTTACCACATACTCCTCCTAAAGTACATCCTTTTCCTCCTGATGTCTCTTGACATTGGTAACAAAACATCATGTGACGATTCCACCTTTCAATTTAAATTTATTTCTGTAATTTATTTTTTATTTACTATGCTTATATACTACTAGATAACTCTAATATAATCCGTAACGCTAGTTACAAATTATAAAAAAAAGCGGTTATTAAACCGCTTTTTTTTATATATTATTTACCAGTGAATCAGGAACATTTTCTTTTCCCTGTCCATAATAATCAAACACTCTCACTGCCTGCTCAATCTGAGTATCAGTCATCATTGCAACATCATTGCTCATAGATCTTGCTACACAGTAAGTTTTAGCAGCTTCTTCTAAATAAATGCAGGAATATAAAGCTTGTTTCAATGAGTCACCTACTGCAATTACACCATGATGCTTTAAAATTACAGCTAGTTTCCCTTTTAAATTTTCAACTGCTTCTATTCCCATCTGCTGGCTTGCAGCTGATGAGAAAGCACATACATTAACTGATCCTTTTGCTGCATTGGCAAGAGTAGTTAAATTACATTTAAACTCATCCTGAACTAAACCTATTGCAGTTGCATAAGGTTGATGTGTATGAATAACCGCATTAACCTGTGGCATATTATTATAGATATATAGAAGTGCCTTTGTATCCACTGATGCCTTTCTATTTCCCTCAATAACCTGTCCAGATAAGTCCATTAAAATTATGTCATCTGCCGCTAAGTCTTCATATATCATTCCTGAAGGAGTTACTAATATTCTGTTTTCATCAACCTTACAGCTTACATTTCCTCCTGAAAGTGCAATTAGTCCATATCTATCAAGCTTAATACCAGCCTTAATGACTTCCTCTTTTTCTTTACTATACATTTTTCCTTTTCCTTTCCTTATACATTGCATTGTTTCTTTTTATATTTGCCTTTAGAGAATCAGGATGTATAATTTCCTCAATTTCTAAAAGACATTTTTCTAAATCTTTGTTGTTATTGTATGCTTTTAAATCTATCCAGTACCTTCCCTTAAATAATGAAGGTTTATTTACTCTTATATACATTTTTTTTGCTAGCTGCTGTTCTTTAATTTTAAAACCAATTAATTCTTTTCTGGAGTAAACATGAGATTGGTTAAAAGCTGAAAAACTTATTGCATTATTGCCTATAACTATTTTTTCAGGATAGCTTATGGCTATAAAATTAGTAATTAATGTGTATATACATATAAAACATATGAACATCCAAAGATATTTCATAGTTGAGCCACCGATTATACTATAAATTCCAAATGTAAAAACAATGGCTGCTAAAATTCCTGCATAAATTACTCTGATTATAAACATTTTTTTATCAAATACATATTCCTTAATCATATTACTCCTTTATTTTTTATATATTAAAGTATTTCTATAGTTAGGCCTGCTTTAATTCTGCAGCTTCTTTTATTATTCTTTTTCTATTGAGTAATGCTAATCCTATAGCTACAACTGCCACTATACCCATACCAATCCATCCAAGATCATTTAAGCGAACAATTGCCCAAGTTAATGGATTTGCACCATCACATATACTTGAAATCTGTGTAGCACCTGAAGGCAATGCATATTTAGCGCTTCTGGCTGCTGTAGTTATTAATGGTGCCAGGTCAGTAGAAATCAATAAGCCCAATGCTAATATAACTATACCATTTATTAAAGCTCTGAATCCGTTACCATTAACTACAGGAGTAATTAAAACGAACATCCATGGAATAACTGCTAAATCTGCAAATGGAAGAACCTTGTTTCCAGGAAGGATAACAGCCATGAATACTGTTAGGGGTACTAGTATAAGTGATACAGAAAGTGTTAATGGATGCCCTACACCAACTGCTGAATCAAGACCTATATACATCTTTCCTCTGTTGGAAAATCTCTTACTAATAAATTCAGAAGCTGCATCAGAAATTGGAAGTAAACCTTCCATTAATAGAGAAGCCATCTTAGGAATAAGAACTAACACAGCTCCCATAGTGATTCCAAGTTGAAGCACTTTAGTGATGTCATAGCCTGCTATAGCACCAATTGCAAGTCCTAACACTGATCCAACCATTATTGGTTCTCCAAATACTCCAAATTTCTCCTGAACCTTATCCACATTAATATCTATATTCCTGACTCCAGGAATCAAATCGATAATTTTATTGATTACTACAGCTATTGGTGCATATGCTGCGGTAAATCCATGAGGAAGTGAAACACCTGGTAATCCCAAAGTTTTCTCAACTCCTGGAGCTGTATAATCTCCAATTACCATGATTATTATCATATTTAAAACAGCTGCTATTAAACCAATGGTCTGACTTCCAGTAACTACTGCAACCAGTGCTCCTGTAAATGCGAAGTGCCAGTAATCCCAAATATCAACGTCTATTGTCTGAGTTGTATTTGTTAATATCATTATAATATTTACAAGAAGGCACACTGGTATTATTATCATGCCCACTGTTGATGCAAAGGCAATAGCTGCTGCTGCTGGCCAGCCAATATCAATGACAGATAATGATAATCCAAAACGTTTAATCATCTGCTCTACTGCCGGTCCTAAATTAGTAGACAGTGCCCCAATTACCAAATTTAAGCCTATAAATCCTACACCTACTGTTAATCCAGCCCTTAATGCTTTACCTTTTTCTGTACCTAAAATTATTCCAAAAATGCATATTATAATTGGCATCATTACTGTTGGCCCTAAGCCTTGTATAAAGTTAAAGAACGACAATATATATGACATAACTTACACCCCTTTAATTATTTTGATTAATAAGATCTTATTTTTTCATGAGTTCTAATATTTCCTTAGTTGTCTTATCAACTCCAACTCCCGTTAAAAAGCATATACCGCTTACAAATGGGCACTTTACACCATTTGGTTTCATAGTTGTTGCAACAACAAAATCAAAATTGGCAGATTTTGATGGTACCTCAGCTATCTTACACTGATCTACCTTATACTGTCCTTTATAACCATTGCTATCCAATATCTTTTCAACCTTAACTCTTGCTGCTGTAGATGTGCAGACACCTGCACCGCATGCTAATAATATTCTTTTCATTTATTGTCACTTTCCCTTCTATTTTTAAAATTTTATATATTATTATAGAAATAAATTTGATTATACCGTTTACAATTAACAGTAATATATCTGTGCTTTATTATTCACCTAATACAATAACTCTGCATTTACGACTACGAGATCTTGTACGATCAAAATCTACAAAATAAATATAACCTGTTGTTCCAACTCCCAATTCTCCATTATCAACCTCAAATGTCTGGCTGGAGCCAAGTAGTGTTGCTTTTAAGTGTGCATCACAGTTTAAGAGAGCAGAACGATTACCATTTGGAAGATAAGCTTCTGCATCCGGCCATGATGCAACAGCTTCGTAATGTTTTTCGCCAGGATAGTTATATTGCCCCTCTGCAATATTGTCAGGAATAATTTTTTTAAGTACATTATTTAAATCAGCCTGAAGAAATTCATCACCATTTTCAGTATAATCATGAACAAATTCTTCAAAGAATACAGAACAGGTTGTATGTGGAGAAATTACAACACAGATGCCATTTTGCACTTTGCTATTTTTTATTATTTCTTTTACAGATGGAGTTATATCAAAAAAGCTTGGTGTTTCTCCATGAGAGGTTAAATTAATTTGTTCTTTATAAATATTCATGCTATGACCTCCAATCTTATTTATGTTATTTTTCATTTTTAGCTTTAATAATTGCCTGTATCATTTCTTCTATTCTTTTTACTCTGTCTGGAGCATTGAGTATCCCGCTTGTTGCACCAGTTCCATCAGCGCCATGAACTATGGTCTGATAAACATCTTCACCAGTAGTTATTCCTGATGCCTGCATAACCAAAATGTTTTCATCAATATCTTTTATGGTTTTTGTGGTTTTAACGATGTAATCAAAGCCGCTTGTCTTTCCAGTACCAATTAAATCGGTTGGTTCACATAATAATATATCAGGACCTAACTTAGCTATAGCCTTAGCTTCATCTAAGCAGTCTGCACAAACTATAGTTATAATTCCAAGTTCTTTTGCTCTTTTAATGGTCTTTACTAAAGCAGTTAATGTAAGAGAGTGCTCTGCATGATTTAAAAATACTGCTTCAGCACCAGCTGCCTTTAATGACTCAGGTAATACATGCCCCATTCCACGGCCTGGAACCAGTGGATCCATATGCTGAGCTGTTACTATAAGATTTTTTGTATGAGCCTTAATATTTGATAAATCTGCGAAAGGTGCAGTAAAGAATACTTCTACGCCGTATTTTTCAGCAAGCTTATCAGCAGCCATGGCAAGTTTTAAGCTTTCTTCCCCATATAAATATGATTTTGGATTTACTATTAAAAATGGTGTCCTTACTTTTCTCATTTTCTCACCTTCTTATTTAAATTTTTTTGTATGAAATACATGGTAATAGTGTTCTAAGCATTCTTTCATGCCTTGAGCTTGTGCATTTCGTAATTCATAATAATCATTAAATTTAGTTCCTTTTGCTTTAGTAAATGCAGCCGTAACTAAATCAGTATAGATATTTATCTTGCTTATTCCTTCGGCAGCACACCTTCCAAGATTATCATCTCCTGTTGATGAGCCTCCGTGAAGTACCAAAGGTGTATCTATGGCATTTCTAATTTCTTTTAATCTGTTAAAATCTATAACAGGCTTTCCTTTGTAAGCTCCATGGGCTGTTCCTATGGATATCGCCAGAGAATCAACCTCTGTAAGCTCTACAAATTTTTCTGCTTCTTCAACAGTGGTATAGATACCGCCGCTGTTATGGCTGCTATTATAGTCTTCTCCTCCACCAACATGTCCTATTTCTGCTTCTACAACTACTCCCCTAAGATGGGCATATTCAACAATTTCTCTTGTTCTCTTAACATTATCTTCAAAGGAATCCATAGAAGCATCTATCATTACTGATTTAAATCCTTCATCTATAGCTCTGATTATTAACTCCTTAGTTGTACCATGATCAAGATGTAAAACTGCTGGTACCCTTGCCTTTTCTGCATAATATTTACCTAAATACACTGCCTCATCAAAGGATAGGAATTCCTTATGTGCTTCTGCATAGGCTAAAATAACTGGTAAATCCAACTTTTCTGCAACTTCAATATAAGCTTTAATTGAGCCTTGATCTACAAAATTTGGTGCTGGTATGGCATAATTATCTTTTCTTGCTGCCTTAAATAATTCTTTGGATGAAACTAACAAAATACCATCTCCTTAAAAATTTATTATTAATCTATATTAGCTTTTTTTATTATGTCTCTGAACTCATGAATATTTTTACAAGCTATAATCTTTTTCAATAACACTTCATCTTGAAATAATGCAGTAAGTTTCTGAAGCATCTTAATCTGCTGCTCAGATTTTAACAGTCCCAGCATAAAAATTGCACTTACTTCTATTTCATGCTTATCATCTACCATGTCTTTAAAAATTACTGGTTCCTTTAATGACATGAATCCAATCTGAGGCTTTATTATATGAATGCCATCAGTATGAGGAATGGCCACACCTATCCCATTTATATTTAAACCGGTTGGATAGCTCTTTTCTCTATCCATAACAGCTTTGAAAAATGTGTCCTTAACAAGACCTTTTGATAAAAATTCATCTGCCAGCTTTTTCAAACAATCTTCCTTGCTATTGAAGGATTGATTAAAAAAAGCAATTTCTTCACTAAAATACATGTTTAAAAACCCCCATTTTTTTATTGTATTCTTCTTTCAAATAGTTCTATAACCTTTGCTATATCTTTACTTGTCTCTGCCTTATTTAAAGCTTCTTTAAATTCACTGATCTGAAGTAAATTAATAAGGTGGAATAAAGCATTTAAATGCTTTTCATTATCCACTGCATTTATAACACATAAGTATTTTATTGGATCAAGAATTCCAGCATTAAACACCACAGGATTTTTCAATCTAATTAAATTAAAACCTAGTCCCACGCTGCCCTCATCAATAGATGAATGAGGTATGGCAAACCCTTCTGAAATTACGATATAAGGACCATTTTCTTCAACATTTCTAATCATGGATTGTATATAGTTATTATTTATATATCCTTTATTTAGTAAATTCATTGAAGCCTTCTCTATTGCCTGCTGCCATGTATCTGCCTCTACATCAACCTGAATAAACTCTTCAGTTAATAAATTTGAAAGACTCAAAGGCACATTTTTTATTTTTGTAAAGTAATCATTCAGGCTTTCATTAATTACATTAAGTAATTCATCATTATTTATTATTGGCTTTATTTTATTGATAATATCTGAACTATCATTCTTGGCAAACTGCACAAGGTTAATGTGTCCATAGTCATCAATCATCCTTCTCATCCTAAGAAAATCACTATCAGTTAATTGAGGAGAAATCTTGATATAAGGAACATCAACGTTGTCTAATTCTACAGTAGAAATAACAAAGTCCACATCACAGCTTAAAGAATCTCTTAATCTATGCTTAGGAATAACATTTATTATGTTTAAGTCGAACCTTTCAAGCAGTTTTGACTTTAACAGCTGACTTGTTCCAATACCGCTATTGCATATTAAAATCACATTACAGCTGGTTGTCTGAGTCTTCATCTTTTCAATTGAAGCACATATATACACAACGATATATGAAATTTCTTCATTAGTAATAGTCCTGTTTATATATTGTTTTAAGATATCAATATTTTCAGTTACTATTTTTTTAATATCATCATATTTCTCTATAATAACGTTAATCTCGCCATTTTCAGTATAATTTTTAAAACCACTGGCAGATACCCTTTCTAAATGATTAGATAAGCTTTTAAAAAGTTCATAATCCCTATACAAAGGAAGATTTAAAGCCTGAGATACATTCATAATAAACAATCTGGTTATAGTTTGTATCTTTACTATCTCCCTGCTTTCATCAACACTGCTGCTTTTTTTCAAATATTTTAGATTTGAAGAAAAGTCTTTTAGATATGCCAGTTCATCTTCATTGTATTCAATGTTAAAATGCTGGCATATAAGTTTATATAACCTGTGAACTAATTTGTTGTTGGCATCTGTATTTTTTTGATCATAATCTTTAAGATGTTTACCAGATTTTATCCTAAAAATGGCCATGCTCAAATAATTTATCAACATATTAAAGGAATATTCCATTAGCTGTAGATCTGAATAACCTTCAGCTTCAGATGTTAAATTTTGAAGAATTATATTTTTTTCTGTGGCAATGACTTTTGCATCTCCACTTTTTATATTTTTTGTTCCTTCCTGACGAGAAAATAAGCTGTATAAATATTCATATTTCACCAGGATACTTATAAACAAACCTCTCACATCAATTTCAGACCCATTAAGACAAATACCCGTATTTGTCTGCGTATTTATTGAAAGATCATAACCATTTAAAAAATCATTCAGATATTTTAAATCACCTATTACTGTTGAACGAGACACATACATAAATTCAGCAATATTAAGCAAAATTATGTGCTTAGGTGTAAATATTAGTAAAAGAGCTTCTATTATCAAGCGTTCATCTCTTGATAGTCTATAGTCATAAAAGCTGATTGTATTAAGTGTCTCATATATGGATTTATTTGTTTTTGCTATAGAAAACCTGTTATCTGCCATTTCTAATGAAGCTAAATCTTTAGAATTAAAATATTCATTGATTTCCTGGATATCTGCCTGAACTGTCCTTATGCTTACACCTAAGGTTTGTGCTAGTCCCTTAATATCAAACTCATTGGGTCTCTCATATATGATTTTTATAATTTCACAAGTTCTTTTATACATTCCTAACACCCACCTTGTTATTTACTTTTGTTTCTTGAGAATAATTTATCATAGTTTGTCAAAATATAAAAGATGAAAACGCTTCCACTGATGAGAAGCAATTTATACTAATTATTATCTTAATTTTCTGCTATTTATAAACAGTATTTTTTAATAAATCTTAATAAAAATAAAAAAGTCGAGTAGGAGGTAGATAATTATTTTATCTACCGACCTCTCACACCACTTATTCCGACTTCAAGATTATCCTGACTTTTTATAAACTTTATGTTGGCTTATCAAACATCAATGGTCTTTAGTTTGTTTCTCAAAGAAAGTCGGAATAATTATTCCAGTAGTGATTTAAATTGTTCATTGTTCCCATAATAATAAATGTGGCATGTTGCCAAATATTTCATGGAGGTTATGACAATGAATGAAATCACAATTCAAGAACTAATCAATTGTGCAATCCAGCAATTACATGGATTCTATCTATGTGGCAGCACGATTGATTCCTATCAGAATCGTGCCTTTAAGCCTATTTCTGATTTTTATCAAAGGAAAGGTGAGCATTACTATCGTTCTAATTTAACGGAAGAACTGAAAAAACTGTATCAGGAACAATATACTTCAGGAGACATTTCACGCAAAACATTAAATTGGTGTATGCGTGGAATAGAAATACTTCAGGAAATCCACAGATGTGGCTACTTTGAATGGAAAGTATTCACTAAGAAAAAAGAAAATCTGCTTTCCTCTTATTATGATTGTATACTTTCTGATTTTATTGCCAGTATAGGGGACGTTAAGCGTATCAACATATACCGGTCGATTTCCCAAAGGTATTTCCTGTACCTATTCACACATGGACATGATAAATTCATCAACGTATCATGTATGGATATAAAGAACTTCATGGTTGAGATTTCCGAGTCGCGCCCTAAGAGCATGGATGATGTAGTAGTCGTGCTAAAGAGGCTTCATTACTATCTTCGAAACAAAGGATATACCTGCATCCATTTTGAAACAGTACTTTTTGCACCAAGAGTCCGAGATAAAAAAATCTTTCCATGTATTGCGGTTGGCGAAATCCAGCATATAGCTGAGCAGGTTAATCAGGAAACACCTTCCGGTAAACGGGACAGCGCTATTTTGCAACTCGGGATCCACACAGGACTACGTGCAGGGGATATAGCCAACCTACGATTGAATGATATAGACTGGAAAAACAGTGAGATACGCATTATACAGGGTAAAACACAAGAACAGCTTACGATTCCACTTGATGAGCGTGCATGTGCTGCACTGATAGAATATATTCTGAACGGAAGACCGAAATCAAATTCACCATATTTATTTCTTAGAAGCATTGCACCATACAACAAGTTTAAAGATGGGGTATCTATTGCATGCGTTTTTAGGAAGTATCTGAAAAAGGCGGGATTACCTCATTTTAAAGGAGATGGGCGGACATTCCACGGAATACGCAGAACTTTGGGCACTGAAATGGTACTCCAAGGCGTGCCGCTAACAACTGTTTCACAGGTACTTGGGCATCGTACCAGTAATGCGGCAAGACAGTATATTTCACTAAATATGGATAGTCTACGGCAGTGTGCGCTAGGGTTCGATTCCATTGGTGGAGGTGTAAGATGAAAAAGGATTGCACGAGTCTTTTTACAACCTATATCAATGAAATGCTAAATTTCAAGGTTCATCTCGGATACGAAAGAAAAACATACGAAGGGTTCTTGAATGATTTTAGCAGGTATTGTGTACAGCACTACCCGACGCAGGATCGACTAACAAAAGAACTTGTTCTTGGGTGGTGTGTGCAGCGCCAATCTGAAAGTCCGTCAGGATTCCGCAGGAGAATAATCGCAGTCAGGGAATTCGGAAAGTATATGGAAGCCATAGGTGAAAAGAGCTATATTCTCCCTTCATGTTTTGTAGGAGGACGATCGACCTTTACACCATACATCTTTTCAGATGAAGATTTGACAGAAATTTTTTTAGAAGCAGATAACATGGAACCCAGCCTAAATTCGCCAAACAGTCATATGATTGTGCCGGTACTGCTACGCATGATTTATTTCTGTGGACTTCGCCCTAACGAAGGGCGAGAATTACTCAAGAAGGACGTTGACCTAAATAAAGGAGTCCTTTTTATCCGAAAAAATAAATCTCACAGGGAGCGATACGTTCCAATGTCCAAAGATATGCATAACCTGTGCATTTCCTATAATGAAAAACTACGATTCTTCGCACCTGAGAGTGAGTTCTTCTTTCCCAATACAGAAGGCATAGCCTATTCGGCCAAATGGTTGACAAGACAGTTCCTTGGAATATGGAAAAAAGTCAGAGGCACTAAATGTACACTGAGGGTACGTGTTTATGACCTTCGCCATCGTTTTGCCACAACAGTCATGATGCAGTGGCTTGATAGTGGTGCGGATTTATATGCTAAGCTCCCTTATCTCAGTACATATATGGGGCATGCTCAGTTTTCTGACACTGCCTACTATATACATCTACTTCCTGAAAAACTTTTACGCTCTCACACCATGGATTGGGAGTCTTTTGCAGAATTGATACCGGAGGTGGAATCGTAGTGAAAAAGGAAAGCAGACATTTCTTCCAGCTAATAAAGGATTTTCTTACGGTTTACGTTCCAAGACAGAAGGCATGTAGCTACAATACGGTATACGCATACCGTGATGTCTTAAATCTTCTACTTGGGTATCTGAAGGAGACCAAAAATCTTCGGTTATCTGAAATCAGTTTTGACACAATAACGCGTCAGACAGTAGAAGGGTACCTTGATTGGTTGGAAGCTAAAAGGAACAATAGCGTAGCAACAAGAAATCATCGTCTTTCCTGTATCCGTGCATTTTATAAATATGCTGCTGGTATGGATATGACTGTAGCAGCATGTTCATTTGAGCTTGAAAAGATTCCTATCAAGAAAATGGCAAAAGGTCAGATAGTGAAATATTTTGAGGAGGAGGCACTAAAGACTATTCTCTGTCAGCCTAATACTGCAACAAAAAAAGGAATTAGGGACTTGTTCTACATGATATTATTGTATGATACGGCGGCAAGGAACCAGGAGATACTTGACTTAAAGGTAAGCGATATACATATATCGGCAAAAGAATCGCATGTAGTGATTACCGGAAAAGGCAGCAAAACAAGGATTGTACCTCTGATGGACAAAACGGTGAAACATTTTAACAATTATCTGCGAATTTTTCATGATAGTCAAATCAGTAATGATCTCCTGTTTTATATCATACAAAAAGGAGATCGACAGACAATGTCTCCTGATGCTGTTGCAAAATTTATGAAAAAATATGGGAAAGCAGCTAGGGAGCAAAACAGCAACGTGCCTAAAGATTTGCATCCTCATATGTTTAGACATTCGCGGGCCATGCATCTTTACCGCGGCGGGATGCCATTGCCGCTTCTTTCAGAATGGCTCGGTCATGCACAACTAGAGACTACGATGATTTACGCCTATGCAGACACAAGAATGAAACGAGAAGCAATTGAAAAGGCAACCAGTGCCATCAGCCCATTAAGACAAGTCCATGACATTAGGCCATGGCAAGATGATGATGAACTAATCAAGCGCCTTTATGGATTGCAGTAAGTAAAAAGATTATCCCGACTTTTTACACATAATAATTCATTTTAATTGTAGGTTTGTAAAGAAGTCGGGATAATAGTAAAGTCGGAATAAGTGGTGTTATTTCGACTTCGTAATAACACCACCGTGCGTACCGTTCGGTACACGGTGGTTCAATAAGAATTAATGTTTTGTTGAATATATTTCAGATATAGAAACTAAGCCTATACTTTTAAGATATTTATTAGTTAAGGTTTTAGATAGGATGGGACTATTGGATATTCTCCAATAGCTTTTCCTTGTATTTGCATATTCCCATGCCTTATAACTACTCATTCCTAACCTTATAAGGTTATCATGCTTTGTTTTAATCTTCTTCCATTGTTTCCAAAAACACATTCTAACCCTTCGCCTTAACCATTCATCAATGATTTTTATTATACTTTTCATGTCCGCAATAGCAAAATAATTTACCCACCCTACTATTGCCCGTTTGAGTTTTAGAAACCTATATTCCATATTCATTGCATTACTCCTTGAAGTCAATTCTTTTAGCTTTGCTTTGAATTTCTTTATAGGCTTTTCATGAACCCTTATTCTGTACTCACATTTGGCTTTATAAAACGAAAATCCTAAAAATTTAAGTTTCCAAGGTCTATCCACTGTACTTTTGTCTCTATTCACTTTAAGCTTTAACTTTTCCTCAATAAATCTCGTAATGCTCCCCATTACTCTATTTGCAGCCTTCTTACTTTTAACATATATATTACAATCATCTACATATCTACAAAAACAAAGCTTTCGCTTTGTTAGTTCCACATCAAGTTCATGTAACATTATATTACTGAGTAAAGGTGATAAAGGACCACCTTGCGGTGCACCTTCTTCTGTGTCAATAACTACACCGTTTACCATTACCCCACTTTGCAAATACTTTCGTATTAGAGAAATTACCCTACCATCTTTAATATCGTTAGATAGTATTCTTATTAATTTATCATGATTTATTGTGTCAAAGTATTTTGCAAGGTCTATATCTACAGTCCATGTATGCCCTGCATTAATGTATCGCCTGCATTTTTCTATAGCTTGTTTTGCACTTCGCAAAGGTCTAAATCCATAACTATTATCAGAAGATTTCTTTTCATATATAGGTATTAGAACTTGAGCGATAGCTTGCTGAACAACTCTATCTACTACAGTAGGTATTCCAAGTAATCTTTTTCCACCGTCAGGTTTTGGTATTTCTACCCTTCTAACGGGTTGAGGTCTATATCTGCCTTGCAGTAATGATTGCCTCAATTCCTGTCCATGTTGTTTTAGGTGTTGTAGAAGTTCATCTACTGTCATTCCATCAACGCCATGACTTCCCTTATTGGCTTTTACTCTTTTGTAAGCATTGTTCATATTATCTTTTGATAATATTTGCTCGAGTAAATCATTACTGTATTCATTAACATCGTTTCTTTCTTCTTTGGACATGGAAGAAATACTATGCACTTCTACACTACTTTCGAGTTCTACTCTATTCTCCTGTAGATAGCCTCCTTTATGAAGTTGTCTGCTTTTACCGTATTTCTTCGTATCTTTCAAAATTCTGAAACCTCCTATTGTTCAGTCCTTCCCACGCTAACGCGTTTCGCGTGGTAATATGACTTCTGCTGACTTCTGATAGTTCAACCATGCATCACTGCATGGATTGTTATTTCTAAATTCATATCCATAACCTATCTATCAGACCTCCCCAGGTAAGAACGACTGCTTTCACTCCATATATCTGCCACATTTACTCCTTAAACCTCGGATAGCATTGGGTTTCGTTTTGTTTAGCAAACTCACCCGATTTAAGTAAGCCTTATATGTGATTTCTGTTCGTCAGACCAGAGTTTTGCCGCAGGCTTCTTTCAGATTCCATCTCACGATGGACACCCATGGTTGGTGCTATCAACCCCCATAGTGGACTTTCACCACCAGGCTATCGCCCATGCTGGGCACACTAAAAAAAGTAATCTGTATTTTACATTACAGATTACTTTTATATATCTATACATGAGAAAATTTGATATAAGAAAATAACATTGATAAAAATTGTATAACAGAAAATCCATCAATTTATCAATACTTATTTGCATTAAAGTTTTCATTATTCTTTACTAAACCTGTTTTAAAACATATTGTGGAATTTATTACTGCTGCTGTCCAAAAGGGTTACAGCGGCACTGTCACAGATATTGTTCTCTTAAGTTTTGCAAACTGCCATAGAACTACCTTTGGTAAATTCTTAAGCCAAGGTGTTTGGAATATAGAATATGCATGGAAAGCCATAAGAAGAGAAGCTATCCGTATTATGTATAGGTACTCCATGTCTTCTGATTCTCCTATATTTGTGATTTTTGATGATACTATCGCTGAAAAGACTATGCCTTCGTCACAGGCAAAGAATCCAATTCAGGGAGCAGGTTTTCATCAATCACATTTGAAAGGGAAACAGGTCTGGGGATACCAGCTCCTTACTATTATGCTTTCCTGCGAAAATAAAGTAATCCCATATTATATTGAGCGTTATGTTAAGGGAGGAAAAAGTAAAATCCAAAGAATCTGTGAAATGGTAGATACTCTCCCGGCTCCTAAAGGATCAGCATATGGACTTTGTGACTCATGGTTTACCAATGAAAAAGTAATTAACGCTCATTTTCAAAAGGGCTACCATCTTATTGGTGCACTTAAAACCAACCGTATTATCTATCCAAAAGGCATCCATATCCAGGTTAAGGACTTCGCACAGTATATCGGAAAGGATGATGTTCACCCCGCTACAGTGAATGGCTCAAAATATTTAGTATACCGTTATGAAGGAGCCTTGAATGGCGTAGATAATGCAGTAGTTTTACAGACAGACAAAGAACAATCTTGGACTTAATACATATCAGGTTCGCTCAACTAAATCAATTAATAGGGTGCTGCTTCTAATAGCTCTGACATATTTGTACTGCACTACTGGAAATCTATTTCTTCTAATTTCTTTGGAGATAGTAGTTGGATCTTTCTTAACTCTTTCAGCAAGTTCTTTCAATGTATAATTTTGATCTAACCCATATTCAATTATAAGGCGATCTTCTATTATAATGTGTTTTCCTTTGCATAACTCTTTATTTGACATAATTAATCCTGCTAATATGCTTAGGGCAAATATCAAATTAATTATATCAAACACTTTGCAATACTAACTTCTGTTTAGAAATAAAAATGGAACTTAACTTTTCAATTTACGTTTGTTATATTACCAATTTCCATTTAATATATAAATCATGTAAAAAGTACTTTGTTTTCCAATAAAATACATGATATACTATAGCCAGATGAAAACATGTTTTTATTTGTTAATTATAATTTTGAAAAAGTAGGGGGAAATATTTATGTTTAATAAAAAATTAATTGCGTGTGTTTTAGGTATTTCGATTACAGTTACGCCTATGTTATCAATGAATCAACCAGTATTTGCTGCGGATTCAAGTCAATTAAATACAAACAATAGTTATGAGCTTAAACCATCGGAGAGTATTCCAACAGAAACAAAGGAATATATAGATAGTTTATCATCTATTGATCAATTAAATAACTACATTAACAATATAGCAAAAAATTATTCACTAGATAACGTTGATCTTAAAAATAATAAGACTACTTTAAATAATGGAAAAAATATTGCAGGAGCTGGGGACATTGCGCTTAAGGCGGCATGGTATGCAGCTGCAAAGGCAGCTAGGTTAGCGGGTTATAGTTGTTCTGCAACATTAGTTGAACATTACGTTCTAGGACAAGATTATAAAGAAAATTCAGGCCAATTTTCAACAAAAATACTGCAATCGTCAGAATTTAGGGGGTGGAATGGTAGAGTTCCTAGTATCGCTTTCACTTCTGGAGACTTATTCTATTCATTGCATCTTGTAGATATTTGTTATTCTGCGATGAGTAGCCAAGGAGCAATGGTTCATATACATGATAAGTTTGATTTTAAACTTGATATGCAGTATGCAAGTCCTTTTGCATCCATTGTGAATAACTGGGCTTGGCTATGTCAACATGCGGATGTTTTAGTTCCTATTGCTGTAGACATATATTTTGTTGCTCCTTAGATACAAGCATATATATTATAATATGTAGAAAAGTAATAGCGTGAAAATATGCTATTACCTTTCTACATTAAACTTGATAGTCTATGCTAATGAATGTGCAATGTGATAAAATATATAGAAAGAGAGAACACTATGGTGAAAAGTAAAATTAAATACATTGTCATTGGTTTGGTAATTGTTATTATTATTATTATAGCTACACAAACTAGGTCCATACTTCAAAAATATCAGGATGTGGCTAATGGCAACGAGTGTGGTATTTCTTTAACGAATAAAAATAGAATTTTTGAAGCTGAAACATCTAATAGATTTCATGGTGACGGAGTTAGATATAAAGTTTACCGCTTTGAAAAAGTAGATATAGAACTAATTATAAGTAAAATTAAAAAGAATAATAAATGGAAATCTTGTCCGTTTGATAATGCTTTTGCTGATATCGTTGAAAGATATATAAATAACAACCCAGAGTACACTAATTTACTGAAAAATTCTAAATATAAAGTTCCAATTCCAAATATACAAAATGGTTATTATTTATTTGTCAATGAGAATACTTCTAATGATGGTTATTATTCTAATTTTAGTTTATATATTTTAGACTTAGATACTGGTTTACTGTATTTTATAACTTACGATTCGTGATAGAGGTATGGCTCGCAATTTGTACAAAATTATCATTAAGAAAAATTGCCTAACATTTAAGTAAATATACTATACATGAGAAAATTTGATGTAAGAAAATAACATTGATAAAAATTATATAAAAATAGAGACAAACTTCACTTTCTGTGGTATGAATTAAGTTACCGCACAAAATCCAAAAACAGGAGTGAAGTAAATGTCTCATAAAAATAGCATAACAGAAAATCCATTAATTTATCAATACTTATTTGCATTAAAGTTTTCATTATTCTTTACTAAACCTGTTTTAAAACATATTGTGGAATTTATTACTGCTGCTGTCCAAAAGGGTTACAGCGGCACTGTCACAGATATTATTCTCTTAAGTTTTGCAAACTGCCATAGAACTACCTTTGGTAAATTCTTAAGCCAAGGTGTTTGGAATATAGAATATGCATGGAAAACCATAAAAAGAGAAGCTATCCGTATTATGTATAGGTACTCTATGACTTCTGATTCTCCTATATTTGTGATTTTTGATGATACTATCGCTGAAAAGACTATGCCTTCGTCACAGGCAAAGTAGTGCTAGACTAAAAATAGTACAAGAGAAATTGAGAAAGTTCCCAACAATGACTAAAATAAATATAAGAGTGGGGAAACTCAATCATGATGAAACAACATAACAAACAGTTTAAAGAAGATGCTGTAAAATATTATATAGATCATAAGGAGCTTTGGATAAGAGGTTGTGCCCAAAACCTTGATATAGGTACTAGCACCTTATCAAAGTGGATCAGGGAATCAAAAAGCGAAAATGGTCTTCAGGTTCGTGGTTCTGGGAATTATTCCAGTGATGAACAAAAGGAGATCTCGCGATTAAAGCGCGAGCTTCGTGATACAAAGGATCCTGACTTCAGCAGTAAACTCGAAAACATCTTGGATGAGCAATTTAATCCTGATACACCAAATGCAGTATGGTGTACAGATATTACGTATATATGGACTAATGCAGGTTTTGTATACCTTACAAGTGTTATGGATTTATTCTCTAGAAAAGTCATAGCCTGGACACTTTCAGAAACTTTGGAGGTTTCTTGTGTTATTAATACAATTAATAAAGCTAAAAGGAATAGAAAGCTTGTTAATCCAGTTATCATACATAGCGACAGAGGCAGCCAGTATGTATCAAAAGAATATAAGAAGGCTACTTCAAAGATGATACTTAGTTATTCAAAAAAAGCCTATCCATGGGATAATGCCTGCATTGAATCATTCCATGCAATTATTAAACGTGAATGGATAAATCGCTTTAGAATTAAGAATTATCGCCATGCGTATATTCTTGTGTTTGAATACATTGAAACATTTTATAATACCACAAGGATCCATAGCCATTGCAACTATATGTCACCAAATGAGTTTGAGAAAGCGTATGAAGAAGTCAAAAAATCAAATGTGACAATGGCAAGTTAAGATATGGAAGTTGCTTAGAATTTTCTCATTTTAATTTGTACTTTTTATTGACATAGTACCAGACAAAGAACAATCTTGGACTTAATACATATCAGGTTCGCTCAACTAAATCAATTAATAGGGTGCTGCTTCTAGTAACTCTGACATATTTGTACTGCACTACTGGAACAGGTTCATATTATCAATTTGGTAATGGATTAAAGTCTGCCCGTAAGGGAACTCAAAGAGAACACGTTCTATGGATTTATCAAAGTGCTCAGGATAATATGCCTATAGATATGATTTTTCAGCAAATGAATATCTCATAGGCAAAGTGTAACTTATCAAGTTGTTAATTTATGTTATCAAGTTTTCTCATTCATAGTTATATATAATATTTATATAACCTTTTATCATTTTTAAGGCTTATATGTAAACCATATTCTTTGGTCCATTGTGCAAGAAAAACATTTTTAATTTCATCTATTCCCCTTATTTTCAATTCATTATTAATCCATGACATGTCATAACCAATAATATTTAAATTCTCAAAGATAACCTCACCATCCATAATTAAGTTAACTGGTAAAGTGATTTTAATATTATGGCTGTCCTCTGTTTTCAGTATGCTTAAGGATCCATTAGTTTCAAGAATGGCAAACTTAACCTGATTAATTAAAAAAACATCCTTTTGTCTAAGCAATCCTTGCAATTCATCTAAATCCAGCTTACTTTTTTTCAGTTCTATAAAATCAATTTGCCCATTTACAATTATAACAGATGGCTTATCTTCAAAAAAAGCTCTAAGTTTTCTTTTTTTCTGAGTGGCTATTTCAATGAAATATACTAGAAATGTCCATAATCCCAGAGAGTATAGTATATAGAGCAGATTTACATCTAAAGAGTAAATAGCATTCCCAACTAGTTCTCCAAGTACTAATGCTGATATGAAATTAAAAGGGGTTATCTGACTTATTTGAGTTTTTCCCATGAATTTTGTCAATATCAACAGGGCAAAAAAACCTAGCAGAAGTTCAATAGTTAAACTGGCCATTAGTTTGTATTCCATATACTATCATTCCTTATGTTGTAAAATAATCTGATATATTATATTTTGCCCTAAGTTAATACTTTTATTTATTTTTACGCAGGTTATTTAATATTTATAAATTTACCCATTATGGAACTATTATTCTCTTTATCTCATCTAAGGTCATAATACATTTTCCATTAATTATTCCGCCATCCTCAACTATTAAATTTATTGTCTCTATATCTCCCATTACCTTACCAGCTGCTGTAATGTGCAGCAGTCCATTGCTTTTCACATTGCCCCTTTGCATTCCACCTACAGTAATGTTATCACAGATGATATTGCCTTTGATACTTCCTGTTTGAGAAATAATTATATCTCCTTTTGTTTCTATATCACCAGTAAATTCTCCTGCGATTTTTATTGAACCTGAAGATATAATATTGCCAGTTACATGTGTTGATTCACCAATTAAAGTTTCTATGTTTGAATTTTGATCTGAATTCTTTTTAAAATTTGAAAACATTATTTTTTCTCCTTCACTTAAATATTAACATTTTGCATTTGAGTTAAATCAATTTGTATATTTGAATTTATCCTAAGCCTTAACAATTTCATATCACTGGCTTTTTTATTTTTATATTCATTATTATTTAAAGAAACACTGCTGTAAAAATCAGCTTTTTCCAAATTACACTTTATTTCTGGATTATATTCACATACATGAGAACTTCTCTTTGAAGTTTCCGGTAATTTAAAATAATCTATATCAATAACTTTATTAAATGGAATATTTAAAGTTAAATATTTGCCGCTGCATAAATGTCCATTTTCATTTGAGCTGTTAACCATAACATATTCTATTTTTGTTTTAATTTCACCGCTTATAAATAAGGTCCCATGGTTTCCCATATTAATAAGTTTTTTATCAGTTAATAAAATATCATTTTTGACTTCTTTAACTTCAAGTTTCCCATGGCTGAAACCAATACATCTTTCAGCAGAAACATCAAACTGTTTTTTAGCAATTATAATAGGCATTAAAAAATTATTTTTTTTATGCTCATTAAGTATTATATTACTTTTATTATGGTGACTGTGTTTTTTATTGTTATTATTAATATTATCTTTACAATTTGCTTTAACTCTATTTAAATTTATATCCCTTTTCAGTAACAAAATCAAGAGTACGGCCATTAATAAAAATTGTAACTTTTTAATAGAGCTTAATTTACAATTTTCTTTTCTCATTTTTCCTCCATTTTAAGTCAAATATATATTATTAATATTCACCTGCTGCACCTGCAGAACTTTTATTCTTAGAAATAAAACTAATTTCTCAGCTATTCTTTTAAAAGTTATTACTCCATCAGATTTAATAGGTTTCTTGTTAAGATCAGACTCAAAAATTCTTGCCTGCTCAAGTTCACAGTAAGGCTTTTCTGTATAATAAACAAGTTCTTCAAAAGCTTGTTCGCAATCTGATTTACCCATTAAGTGCTCTTGGCATTTATTATTATTAATAGATGTATCATCAAAATACTCTATTTTTTTAACTCCACTTCTATATTTAATAATGGGCGGTGTTTGGTAAAACACCTCTGTTACACATTGAAATGGAATTTTCACAGTGGTATGCTTTATCCTGCCGCTGACAACATCCTTTTCAGTACATTTAGCCGCTGCATATTCAATATTTTCATGTATATATCCTTCTAGAAATAACTTGCCGGATACCATATTTCCGCACTTATCTCTTCTTCCTACAGTTGGCATTAATCTGCAGCTGGTTAAAAATACATCCTTTTTTACCCTTTTCATTTCATAAAAATCTGCTTTTAGCTTAATATCTGCTTCTAAATCTATTTGAATATGGGTTTCTGCAAGGACTACCGGTATCCTGGAAATAATTTGTGCCAATTTGTATCCCCCTCTTTCATATAGGGTACAAAGCAGATAATCTGCTCTATACCCATAAAAATACTACTGTGGTATAGAAATTTGCTTTCTATCTAATATTAACCTGCTGCAGCTGTAAAATCTTTATTCTTAAGAGAATAACCATCTTTTCCTCAATTTTTTCAAATTCCTGTGTTTCCTCATAGCATGAATGCTCTTTGTTAATATCAGCTTCAAATATTCTTGCACTTACCAGTTCACAGAATGGTTTTTCTGTATAGTTTATTTCATCTTCAAAATCCCTCTGACAAGGTGTTACTCCCATTATATCTTCTTCACATTTTCCCTTTTTTTCATAATTACCTAAAAACTCTATTTCTTTCTGTGTTGTTCTAAATCTTATTACTGGCTGTCTTTCAAATTCTACTTCTGTAACACAGTGGAATGGGACTTTAACTGTAGTGTGTTGTATATTTCCGCTTACAGCTTCATCTGAAACACATTTTGCTGTAGCATATTCAATATTCTTCTGTACATATCCGCTTATAAATAATTTTCCGGAAATTAATTCTCCAGTTGTTGGATTTCTTCTGCCTGCTGTAGGAATTAATTCACATTGAGTTAAAAAAACATCCTTTTTTATTCTCTTAACTTCAAAAAAGTCTTCCTTTAATTCAATTTTAGCATCTATATCTATTTGTATATCTCTTTCAGCTAATACTACTGGGATTTTAGCAACTAATGGTCCACATACACCATTTGGTGTTACTCTTGAGCTGTCACACATTGATAAAGTCTGTGATTTTACTTTTCCGCAATATACTTCTGGTTTTGAGCAGTTACTATCAGGTCTTCTCTCCAATTTTTATTCCCCCTTTTTATATAAGGTATAATTTAACTATTACACCTAATACATTGTATGATAGGCTTGTACAATTGACACAAAATTAAAAAAAAAAGAAGCATTATGCTCCTTCTTATTATTTACTTACAGCAGCTAGATTTTTATAACAGTAATTAATAATGTCACTTCTTTTTATTATGCCAATAAACACATTATTGTCATCTACAACTGGAACAAAGTTCTGGTTAATTGAAAGTGATATTAAGTCTTCTATATCAGCATTTATAAAAACCGCCTTATTATGCATCCGTCTTGGGATGTCATTTATAATAATTTTATTTGTGTTATTAAAGTTTAAATTTGGTGTATTTTTCAGTTTTCTTAATAAATCTCCTTCGGTTAAAGTGCCAACATATTTACCTTCATCATCGATTATTGGAATAGCCGTATATTTGTGAAAATCCATTTTCTCAAGAGCCTGCCGCATTGTTGAATTTACATTTTCAAAAGCAACGTCATTCTTTGGTGTAAGGAAAAATGCTATATTCATATTGTATCCCCTTAATAATGTTTTTTATTTTATTTCTCTAATTCAATTATAAATCCACCATATTTTATAGTCAAAGTTATAATAATTTATTTTCACAATGTTAATATTTTTATTTTAACTTTTCCCATTCCTCCCTTAAGATTCCATACAAATACATATCATATCTTCTGCCATCCCTATGAATAAATTCACGATATATTCCTTCCCTTTTATATCCAAGGCTTTCATATAAATTAACAGCACTTTCATTGTACTGAATTACAGTAAGCTGTATCCTGTGAAAGTTAAGTTCCTGAAAGCCAAATTCCATTGCTAAATTCAGTGCTTCTTTTCCATAACCTTTCCCTCTGGACTCACTGCTGCCTATTCCCACAAATATAGTGGCAGCACCATTATTCCATAGTATTTCCTCAAAGCCTGTTACACCAATTAATGTATTGTCCTCCAAAGTTCTTACAGCAAAAATATAACTATTACTTGAACTTCTTTTATTATTCAGCATTTGAAGTAACTGCATTTCTGATTTAGGAAATGCACTTATCACATCATATAATCTTAAAAAATTAACATCATTATACCAGTTTTCTAAAATTGCTAAGTCCTCCTCATTAAGAGAGGTTAGCTTTACTCTTTCGCCAACTAACAAATTATTTATAAACATTTTTTCTCCTAGGTTAAAAATTATTTTTTTAAATATAAATCTTATTAAATATAAACAAAGATGCATTTAAGCTGTTTATTAAACATTCCTCCTCATTGTTATAATCGCAGCCAAGCTCTTCAAAATAACTTTCTGAATTATGCTTTTCATATACAGCACCTAAATCAATTAAAGAATTGTTTCTTATTTCGTAAGCCATAGAATTATCAGGCTGGATTTTTATTGCTTTTTCACTAAATAAAACAGCATTTTCATAATCTTCTTTATCATACATTATCTTTGCCATAAGTATATATGCTCTGTAGTAATTGCTATTTATCTTCACACATTTTTTCAGCATATTTACAGCATATTCATTTTTGTTTGTTTTATATAATAAAAATGCAATATTATAATATGATCTATAATCATTGCTGTTAATCAATATTATTTTAACATAACAATTTAATGCATCATTGTATCTGTTAAGTTTAATAAGCTGTTCTCCTTTTAGTTTCAACAGCCTTATAGTATGAAAGTCGAACTGCATGGCTTTATCATAACAGTTTAATGCCTTTTCCCTATTTGCAAATAAATCTAATATTCTGCCTCCTGCCATATAAGCATAGGTATTAATTGCATTGTTTAAGCAGCCTAATCTTAGCACTTTCATACTTTCACCGCACTTTCCATAATATTATATTATATTTATTAAGTATTCTACAAATTTATTCTATAACCTTTTAATTATAAAATAAATTTGCCAATAAAAAAAACTGCCTTATATAAAAGCAGTTTTTTAAAATAATTATAAAATACTTCCATCAGTTCCTATAGTAACTTCCCTATATGGGACAATTGTTTTAGCCTCTAGCATGGCAGTTTTAACTGCATTCACAATGCCTCCGCAGCATGGTACTTCCATTCTCACTACTGTAATGCTCTTTAAATCATTATTCTCAATAATTTCCTTCAATTTTTCTTTATAATATTCAATATCATCCAGCTTAGGGCATCCAATAACAGTTATATGGTTCTTAATAAATTCATTGTGGAAATCTCCATAGGCATATGCAGTGCAGTCAGCAGCTACAAGCAGATCAGCATTTTTTAAATAAGAAGCCTTTGGATTTACCAGTGCCAATTGAACAGGCCACTGCTTAAGTTCAGATAGATTTTCACCTTCTGATTCACTTTTCTTTTCCATATTAATGTTTTTAACAGATTCAGCTTTTTTTAACGATGTCCTTACAATAGATCTTGCAGCAGTACCTGGACATCCACACGGCATTGCATGTTCAGTTTTAGCTTTTGATTCCTTTCTTTCCTTTACTGCCTTTTCATCATAATCCGTGGCATCCCTTTCTATGATTTCTATTGCTCCTTGAGGGCACCCTGGAAGACAATCCCCCAGTCCATCACAATATTCATCGCTGATAAGCTTTGCCTTACCATTAATGATTTCTATAGCACCTTCATGACAAGCTGTAGCACAAATACCGCAGCCATTGCATTTTTTTTCATCTATTGAAACTATTTTTCTATTCATAATGTACTCCTCCAAATCACTTATATTGACTTTATGTTTATAATATAGTATTATAATCAAAAATAATCTGTAACACAAGTTACGCAATATAATTTTTAGGAGGTGTGATTATGAATGATATATGGGATAGTTTAATAAACTGTTCTCTATTTAAAGGAGTATCTAAAGAACAAATTACCACACATATGGGCTCAATAGAATATCAGACAGTTATGTATAAGAAAAATGATGTCATTGCCATTGAAGGAGATGATGCTCCTTCACTTGGAATTATTATTAGCGGAAGCGTTGAAATACAAAAGTTGTATGCCAGCGGCAAAATAATAACAATCGAAAGGCTCGGCCAGGGTGATATATTCGGAGAAGTAATTATTTTTTCTCAAATGGGCAGATATCCTTCAACTATTGTTTCCAGTGGAAATTCGCAAATTTTATTTATTCCAAAATCTGAAATGTTAAAATTATGCAGCATTAATATTCATGTTTTAAATAACTTCATGGCATTATTGTCAGATAAAATTCTTATGCTTAATAAAAAGTTAAGGAATTTATCCTTCGAAACTATCAGGCAGAAGGTTTCAAGTTTTATTATTGATGAATATAAAAGGCAGAAAAGCAATCCAATAAAATTCAATATTTCAAGAAAAGAAATGGCAGACTATCTTGGGATTCAAAGGCCATCTCTTTCAAGAGAGTTAATACATATGAAAGAGGAAAACTTAATTGATTTTGATAAGCACTATATTAAGATTAAAGATATGGAAACTCTTGAGGGTTATTTATATTCTTAATGATAAATATAAAATAAAAAAACACCAAGTTCAAACCTAGTGTTTTCAATATGTGAGTAAGTCTGTAAGCCGAGTTCTGTTTTTGACAATCATCTATCTAGACCTACTGTTGCCAGTAAGTTCAAGCGATTCTACCCGGAAGCGGGGCGGGCAGCCCCTGGAAAACACATAAGTGATTTCCTACTTCCCTATTCGATCTTGCTCCAAGTGGGGTTTACATAGCCGCAAAGTCGCCAATGCGCTGGTGAGCTCTTACCTCGCCTTTCCATCCTTGCCGCATACAAATACTAGTAATTAAACTAATATTTAAATCTGCGGCGGTATATCTCTGTTGCACTTTCCTTCAAGTCACCCTGACTGGGAGTTACCCAGCACCCTGCCCTACGGAGCTCGGACTTTCCTCTCCTGTGTGAAACACAGCAGCGATTGTCTGGCTTACTCGCAAGTATTATAATATCACAGCATTAATTAAAAAGCAAATAGAATGTTTTTACATACAATTTTAATTTCAATAATCCTCTTAGATTGTTACTTATCAAAATTATAATATAATATTCTCCCGCAATTATCACATAATACCTTTTCTTTATTTTTACTAATCTGATCCATAGTCATAGCTGATACCTTCATTTTGCATCCAGAGCATATGCCGTTTTTAATTAAAGCTATTGCTGTGCCTTTAGAGTATTTTATTTGTGTATATTCTTTTAGTATTTTTTCAGGTATGGTTTTTTTTATATTTTCTATATTTGCATTATATTTTTTCAATTCATTATGGGCATTTAATATTTTTTTATTGCTGGCTTCCTTATAATCATAAAAATTATTTTTAAGTTCAACTAGTTTCTTTCTTAAAATTTCTTTTTCCTCTTCCAGTTTTTCTTCACTCTCAAGAAGAATTATATTTTTATCGTCCATTTCACTTAATCTTTTATTATTATCAGAAACTCTCTTCTGCAGTTTCTCTACTGTTTTACTGGTAATGTTACTGCTGTACATCATTTTCTCATCAGCTTCTATTTTTTCTTTTAAATCCCTGGTTTTACTGCTGGCAGACTTAAATCTGTCTTTTATTTTCTCAATTTCATTTCCCTTCAAAAGAAATTCTTCTTTACATTTTTCAAATTCAATTTTCATTTTCTTTAATAGATATACATATGAACCATCCTTTATTATTTTATTATTTTCTGCTGCCTTAATTTCATTTTCCTGAAGCTGAAATAACATATCCATATTATTCATGTGATGTCCTCCTTAAAATTTATTATGTTATACAAAAAGGGGCTGTCGCATTAGCATAAAAAAATATGCTAACGCGGCAGCATTTTTTTTGTGTTTTATAGAAAATTTAATGATATTTTAGTCCCCAATGAGCTTGATAATTAAAAAAAGACGCACTTTAATAAGCCTTTCATATTAAGGCTTTTTTTGATTTGCAGAGTTTTTAAAATTTTAAAGTTTGATAATTATGCACCTTTTTTAAGTGGAAAAAGATGCGTTTCAGTTCTATCTAACTGAATTTTATTATGTAGCTTATTTATATTATGTGCCATTGCTAACAAAATACTTTCTGCCAAAACATTCTTTTTACCTTTGCATAGATATCTACGAAATCCCATATCCTGTTTTATCTCTCCAAAAGAGCCTTCGGCTTGAATACTTCGATTCATTCTCAACTCGCAACCATCATCACTTATAATTCTTTCAAGATCCTCTTTGCGAAGCATGTTGAATAGTTTTGAAGTCTCAAGATTTTTAACCCTTTCTTCTAATGGCGTTTTACAGTTATGTCCTCTTATGCATTTACTCTTGTAAACACAGTTACTGCAGTCCTCACAAGTATAGATTGTTTTTTCACTTATATAGCCAGTCTTACTTTTCCTTTTTACTATTTTATTTACTGTTAGTTTCTTATTATTTTTGCAAGTATAATAATCGCCCAATTCAGTATAATCCATGTTTTCTATTCTGCTTATATCATGTTTATATTTTCTTGTTTTTGATATTTCATAATTTGCTGGTTTAATATATGATAGCTGTCCATTTTCTTTGATATAAAGATAATTTTCTTCACTCTCGTAACCTGAATCCGCATCAATTTTAAAATACTTAAAGTACAAGGAATTCTCCATGCTTTTTATAAATGGAATCAATGTTGTTGTGTCCCCAGGCTTATCGCAAACAGTAACCCATACTATATATTGGGAATCTACTCCATTCTGAACATTGTAACCTGGTTTTAACTGACCATTTTTCATAGCATCCTCTTTCATCCTCATAAAGGTTGCATCTTTATCTGTCTTGGAATAGCTATTACGTTTACCGCAGGTATGGATTTTCTGTGTATATTCTTTTAACTTTCTAAGGTATTCCTCAAGTTTTTCAATAGAACGTTGAATAGGAGTTTTCCTTTTACCACATCCATGTACAAATTCAATATTTTCTTCCTTTTTCAAGGCGTAAAGCTTTTTGCGTAGCTTTTTTACATGTTTCATTTTTACTTTGTTTTCGTATACAAGCTTTATTCCATACAATTCCTCACATTCGGCTACAAAATCAGCTAATTTAGAAAGTAATCTCTCCAGGTTTTTTGAAACTGCTTTTTTCCAGACGAAAGTATACTTGTTAGCACATGCCTCTATCTTTGTACCATCAATAAATATAGTATCTCCTGATATTTCTCCAATCTCATAAAGAAAATTTGACATTTCAGCCATTATTGTTTCTGAGCACGGGGCAAAATGAATACTACGAAATCTTGCAAAAGTAGAATGATCTGGTGCTGGTGAACCTTCTAAAAGGTACATGAAATTTACATCTCTTTTGCAGGATAGCTCCATTGCTCTTGATGAATAATTATGATTCATATAGGAGTAAAGTACAATCTTCAGCATCTGACGTGGCGTAGCCTGATTTTCCCTTATTCGGGAATAAGTCGAATATAAATCTGTTAAATCCATCTCCTCTACAAATTGACTTAGCAAACGCACTGAATCATTATTGGGAATCATGTACTCAATATTTAATGGAAGTTTTAATTGATAATTTCCACGATATAAAGTATAATTTTTGTGTGAATTAATGTATTTTCTCATATGTTAATTTTACTATAAATCTTTCACTCTTTCGAGTGGAAGATTTATTTTTATGTAAAAAAGCTGCCGCACCAATTATTTTAGTGCAACAGCCCCTTTATATTCGTATGGACTTTTATTAGATTCAGATAAAATTACTGAATTTGAATATCCATTGTTATTTAAAATTGTCTGCAGTCTTTTTCCAACGATTTTCATAGCGCACCATTCTAATTGGAAATGTCCTGCGTCAATAACTGAAACGCCTTGCTCAAGGCAGTCGCTTAAATGGTGGTGAGTGGTGTCTCCAGTTATAATGCAGTCTGCATGAAGATCAATGGCATTTTGAAAGAAATCCTCACCACTGCCATTAATAACTGCTATTCTATTTACATTGTTATCTAAATTTCCGGAATACTTTATTATTTCAATATCAAGTGCCTTTTTAACTCTATCACATAAGCTTCCTAGCGTAACAGGATTTTGTAATTCAGCAATTCTGCCTATACCGCCTTTTGCCTTATCTGAAGATGAAGGCTTAATTATAGTGTAATTGTCAAAGCCTAAAATCTCCATGGAAATGTCATTTAAGCCGCCATTAACACTGTCTAAGTTAGTGTGGCATGCAAATATATTTATGCAGTTACTTAATGCTTTCATTACTTTCTTACCAACCAGGCTGCTGTTTGTAATAGATTTTGGCTTATTAAACAATAGGGGATGATGGTTTATTATAAGATTACATTTTTTATTAACAGCCTCATCAATTACATCTAATGTGCAGTCCAATGACACTAAAATAGAAGTAACTTCACTGCTGCTGTCTCCAACCATTAATCCCACATTATCATAACTTTCCTTTAAAGCTTCAGGAGCAATAGATTCAAATAAATTTTCAATATCCTTAACTTTTAAAGACATACCTTCATCTCCTTTAGCCTTCTTATTTTGTCAGAAACCTGACTTTTCCTTTTTACAGCCCAGTCTGACTCCTCTTTTATATGATTAAATATCTGCTTATATTTATTTATTTTATAATCAATATACTGTGCCATTAAAGGATGCTTTTTATCAATTAAGGTTTTACTGATTTCATAATAAATAGGATCTATTTTTTCTTTTTTAAAAGTTTTATCCCACTTTATTTTTATTATCTCATAAAATATATTTTCGTCAATACATAATTCTTCATCTAATATGGTATATCCTTTTTTATATATAAATTCTCTAAGCACCTCAGGGTTTTGCACTGGCTGAAGTATTATAAAATCCGCAGCTGAAACTATATTTTCTCCTTCAGCTATTATGTCTCTGATTAAATTGCCTCCCATACCTGCAATTATAATGCCATCACATTCAAATGGTTTTATGGTTGAAAGTCCGCTTCCAAGTCTGCAGTCTATTATGTTATCCATTTTATTAATGCTTATATTAAGCCTGGCCTTATTAATTGGTCCCTTGTTTATATCTGATGCTATTGCTTTGTCACATACTTTATTTTTAACTAGATATATGGGTAGATAGCCATGATCAGTTCCTATATCAGCTATGCAGCAGCATTTTTCAGTCATTGAAGCAATTTTTTTTAGTCTGTTACTTATTTCCATGAAAATATTTCTCCTTAATTTTATCTTTATCTAAAAGCAGCCAATGTTTTAAATTGCATAAATAAAAATATTGAGGAAATAAAAAGAACTATATAAATAAATTTATATGATGATTTTTTATCATACTTTGCATAAAAATATGAAGCATAATACATAAAGAACAGCAAAGCCATATTTAATACTCCATACATCATCTGCTTAAATGCAAATTGTTTTCCATTTCCATTTTTTAAGGGCATAAAATTAGCATCAAAATTCAGCGGCATTATTGAGGGAAGTTTATTTGTTAAATATAATATGAATGGATTTATAGTTAGAACTACAATTACTATAGTAGCCAGAATAAATGGAATTATAAACTTTTTATCCTTATGCAGATTGTAATTTTTATTTCTTGAATATTTCCAGTTAGTAAATGATATATTTAAGCTACTTAATTTTCTTTCAAATTCATCATAATTTTCTGGAGAAATTCCATAGCTTATATCATCAGTTTTCAAATAAAATATATTTTTATTTGAAGTTGCATACATAGATGATAAGCCTATTTTATCAACAATTGATTTACACAATGCAAAGGTATTTTTTCCATATCCATATATTTTTACCCCTCTTATACTTCCGCTGCTTTTGTTGTATCCCTGTATGCTTTCAGTTGGAATTACTATTTTCTTTAAACCCCACACTGCAGTAATTTTGATATTTTTATCATCAATTGTGTAATTTAGTGTCTGAGATAAAAAAATATAATATAATTGATATATGTTAATTATTACAAATGCAGCTTTCAGAAATGTATCCAATTCATATGAATTTGTAATTTTAATAATTACTATAAAAAGAGCATTATATAGCAAAGTAACCATAATTAAATACAATAAACTATTTCCTTTTAATGCTTTATATCTTTCCACATCATCACCACCCTTTTTATAATATTATAACATATGAAAATGTATTAAAGCACCCATTTCTTGGGTGCTCATTTTTAATCCAGGTAATCCTTCAGCTTTTTGCTCCTAGATGGGTGTCTAAGCTTTCTCAGTGCTTTGGCCTCAATCTGTCTGATTCTTTCTCTTGTAACGTTAAATTCCTTACCTACTTCTTCAAGGGTTCTTGCCCTTCCATCATCCAATCCAAATCTTAATCTTAAAACTTTTTCTTCTCTTGGTGTCAATGTATCCAGTACATTTATAAGCTGTTCTTTCAGCATTGTAAATGCAGCTGCCTCTGCTGGTGCAGGTGCTTCATCATCTGGTATGAAATCTCCAAGATGGCTATCTTCTTCTTCACCAATAGGTGTTTCTAATGATACTGGCTCCTGAGCAATTTTAGTTATCTCTCTAACCTTATCCACCGGCATATCCATTTGCTTTGCTATTTCTTCAGGCAGAGGTTCTCTGCCAAGTTCCTGAAGAAGCTGCCTTGAAACTCTTATTAATTTGTTAATGGTTTCAACCATATGAACAGGTATCCTGATAGTTCTTGCCTGGTCTGCTATAGCTCTTGTAATTGCCTGCCTTATCCACCATGTTGCATAAGTGCTGAACTTAAAGCCTTTTCTATAGTCAAATTTTTCAACTGCTTTAATTAATCCAAGATTTCCTTCCTGTATTAAATCCAGGAACAGCATTCCTCTTCCAACATATCTTTTTGCTATACTCACAACTAATCTTAAGTTAGCCTCAGCAAGTTTTTTCTTTGCTGACTGATCTCCATTTTCTATCCTATGTGCTAAATCTATTTCCTCGTCAGGTGTAAGCAGAGGCACTTTACCAATTTCTTTCAGGTACATTCTTACGGGGTCATCTATTGAGATACCCTCAGGTACTGACAAATCCAGTTCTTCCTCATGTACTTCAATATCATGCATATCTCCTACAATTTCAATTCCCATGGATTCAAGAACTTCATAAATTTTTTCTATTTGTTCAGGGCTTAAATCTATTTCATCAAGTTCATCCATTATCTCTTTATATGTGAGGGAATTGTTTTTCTTTCCCTTTTCAATTAGTTTTTTAACTATCTGCATTTTTGCATTCTTATCCTTCATGTCTATGCCTCCTTTCATTTTATACGATCCCACCTAATTTCTTTTGTATTTCTTGAAGCTGTTCAGAAAATTTAATGCATTCTTCAAATCTTCCTTCATTTTCATATAACTTAATTTTGTTCATAATTTCTTTTTTCGACTCCTCTAACTTGAATTTTCTGATTTCTCTTATAAAGTCATCTGAAAGTCTTTGCCAGTCACTTTCATCATATATTAACTGAGTTTCACAAATTATAACCCATTCCTTTGAACTTTCAACATCATCACAATTTATTTCTATGAATTTAATTAATTCCTCATGTGATCTTTCAATATTATTTTTCATTAATATATAAATTTTTTTGTGACTTTCAATAATCAATTCACTTTCATCAAAATTATTTACTATATATTCAAATGCTTCTGCATTATTTAACATTATATTTAATAAACCTCTTTCAGCCTTTAAATATGGAGGCTCTAAATATAATTTTGAACCAAAATCATTTTCAATATTCAATTGTTCATCATTTTTAGGTTTTTTTTGCAATTTTTCATTCATAATGTCGTATAAAGCCTGAGTTTTAATGTTGGTTTCCTCTGACAGCTTCTTTATGTAAAAGTCTTTTTCTATGCTGTCTAATTCAGCAATGATTTCAACTGCATTTTCTGCATATTTTACGATCCCGTGTCCTTTCTCAATATTAATGCCCTGTTTAGCATTTTTTAATCTGTAATCTATTAAAGGAAGGGCTTCGTCTATTAATTTTAAAAATGCTTCTCTGCCATTGTTACGTATAAACTCATCTGGATCTTTTCCTTTTGGAACAGTTAATACAAATATCTCAAAACCAACCTTTTTTAATATATTAAGCCCTCTGAGAGTTGCACTTTGCCCTGCTGTATCAGCATCGTAAGAAATAATAACTTTATCTGCAAATCTCTTTAGTAATTTAGCCTGATTTAAGGTTAGTGCCGTACCCAAAGATGCCACTGTATTAGTAATTCCAAACTGATGAAGAGAAATACAGTCCATATAACCTTCCACCATGATAAAAGATCTGCTGTTATTGTTTTTTATTGCAAAATTTAAGCCATATAGATTAGTTCCTTTTATAAAAAGAGGAGTTTCTGGGGAATTTAAATATTTTGGCTTTGAGTCATCAAGTACTCTTCCACCAAAACCAATTACCTTCCCTCTATAATCAAATACTGGAAACATTACTCTGTTCCTAAATCTATCGTAATATCCTCCCCGCTGATTTTTAATAATCAAACCCGCATTTAGCAGATCAAGTTCAGAATATCCTTTTGTTTTCATATAATTTAATAGGGCATTCCATGAATCTAATGAATATCCAAGGCCAAAGCTCCTCATGGTTTTTAAGGTTATTCCTCTTTTGCTGAAGTAATCACTTGCCTTATTATTATTTTGTAGATTTTTCAGAAAATACCTGGCTGCCTCCACATTTATTGCATAAAGTTTTTCTTTAATGCCGGCTTTTTTGCTATTTTTGTTATTATCATTTTCTTCAAAATCAATGTTTGCTTTATCTGCTAGAGTTTTTACAGCCTCAGGAAAAGTAATGTTATTTATTTTCATAATAAAAGTTATTACATTTCCTGCTTCACCACATCCAAAGCATTTATATATCTGCTTATCCTGAGAAACACTAAAGGAAGGTGTTTTCTCGTGATGAAAAGGACATAGGCCCATATAATTCCTACCTGTCCTTTTTAATTTTACTTTTTCTGATATTATATCCACAATATCATTTTCTTCTTTTACTTTTTGAATAAATTCTTCTGACAGCAATAAAATACTACCACCCTGTATAAAAATTTTTATTATGATAAAAAACATTATTTAGTTTGTGACAAGTTATATAATATTCGACAAAAATATTTAAAATTCCTCTAAATTATTTATTTTTTTGTATTGTTTATACTTATAATATTATATTCTTTATTAATGTCAAATTTCCTGCAAAATATAAATATTTATTTATATAACCATGCAAAAGTTATTTTACCCAATTTATAACATTATTTATACTCATATTTAATAAATTACAAGCTTTGGAACATATATATCATTAAAAATCATTAAACAATAGTCATCACTCATGCCTGAAATGTAATCCGCAACCCCTTGATAGAGGCCTTCAGTTTCTGCTATTTTTATATAAGTCTCTGGCATACTTTTAGGATTTTTATAAAAATATTCAAACACTTTTTTTAGTACAAATTTGGCTTTATCCCTTTCAGCTTTTAAGAAATCTCCCCTATATATATTTTCAAACATAAATAATCTTAATTTTGAAAGTGCTGTTTCCTTTTCTTCAGTCATGGAAACTTTAATCACATTTTTGTTAATATTGGAAATAGTATTATATATGCATGACTTAACAAGAGTGTCAATTCTATCTCCATGATTATCTCCCAGTACTTTTATGATGTCTTTTGGAAGGTCATTTTGAGTAAGGATTCCGGCTCTTATGGAATCATCGATATCATGATTCACATATGCAATCTTATCACTATATCTTACCACCTGGCCTTCAAGTGTATAAGCCGATTTTGTGCTATTTGTAAAGCCGCTGTGATGTAATATTCCATCTAATACTTCATCACATAGATTTAATCCATTTCCCTGTTTCTCTATTCTCTTTAATACTCTCACACTATTTTCATTATGCCTGAATCCATTTGGCAGAAGTTCATTTAATACCTCTTCACCGCTGTGGGCAAATGCTACATGTCCAATATCATGCCCAAGGGCTATAGCTTCAATTAAATCCTCGTTAAGACCTATACCCTTTCCTATGGTTTTTGCTATTTGGGCCACCTCTAAAGTATGAGTTAATCTTGTTCTATAATGGTCTCCCCAGGTTTTAATAAATACCTGAGTTTTATGCTTTAGTCTTCTAAATGACTTGCTATGTATAATTCTATCCCTGTCAACCATATAGCATGTTCTAACTTCGTCTTTCTTTTCAGCTCTTTCTCTTCCTCTGGACTTACTGGAAAGTGATGCCTGATCAATAAGAATCATCTCTTCTGACTTTTCAATTTTTTCCCTTATATTCATAGAAATCATCCTTTTCCTATTAGGTTTCTCTCATACATTAAATAATTCTATATTGTTTTTTAAACTCCTTTTTTTTAAATAAAAATGTATAATATAAGAATATTTTTAATAATATTATAAAGAAGTAGCTTTATAAGGAGTGTTTTTATGCCATATGCAGCTAAGTCCTTTCCTGTTGAATTGTTGTCCGAAGAAAATGTAAAAAAAAATGTTCTCCCATATTACGGCCTTGAAAATGGGACCATAGAACAGGTAAAAATAAAGGATACAGACAAACAGAGGGCTGTATATAAAATTGTTTATTTTAATAAAAGTTATTGTTTAAAAAAAATATATTACCCCTTAGAAGAATTATTATTTGTATATTCTTCCATCGAATGGTATTATCGTAATGAAATACGGGTTCCAAGAATACTGCCAACTATTGACAGGAGCAGATTCGTAAATTATAACAATATGCTTTTTATATTAACCCCCTGGATTGAAGGTGAGAAGTGTAACTATGATAACATTGAGCATGTATTTAATGCCATTACTAATTTAGCCGTAATGCACAAGTGCTCACATAATTTCAAACCTATAAAAGGAAGTACAATTAGAGAAAACTATGATAACCCTCACATATCTGATTTTAAACATTTAAAACAGATTTTAGACTGTTCAAATCTGGCATTTAGATATAAAGACAAGTTTTCAAAGCTCTATCTGCAGAACTTTGATTGTAATCTGCTGCTTGCTAAAACATCCACAGCAATTTCAAGCAGTATAAATGTTGACAATTTAACAAAAGCACTATGTCACCTGGATTACGTTAATAAAAACATTATTTTCGATAATGATAAAAACATCTGGGTTATAGATTTTGATAAATGCAGAATGGATTTTTGTGCTCATGATATTTCCTATTTTTTAAGAAGGCTTTTGAAAAGGGATTCAACTTTATGGGATTTCGAGATTACAATAAATTGCTTTAATTTATATGAAGAAATTAACCCATTAACACTGGATGATTACAAATATATTTTATCTTATCTTGCTTTTCCACAAAAATACTGGAAAATTTCAAGAGATTACTATAATAATATAAAAAAGTGCAATCAAAACTCTTTTGTCATGCTTTTAAAAAAAGCCGTTGAACGGGATAATGAACAGCTGGAATTTATATTGAAGCTTGGCAGATATGTTGAAAAAAAATTTGGAATAAAAATATATTAAAAAACTGCTTACAGAATTTCTGTAAGCAGTTTAACTTTTTACATATAAAAATTACTTTCTAGGATTTTTCACCTGAGCCTGTGCAGCTGCAAGTCTTGCAAGTGGCACTCTAAATGGTGAGCATGAAACATAGTTTAATCCAACATTATGACAGAATTCAACTGATGAAGGATCACCGCCATGTTCTCCGCAGATTCCTAATTTAATGTCTGGTCTGGTTGATTTTCCTAATTTGGAAGCCATTTTAATAAGCTTTCCAACTCCATTTTGATCTAACTTTTGGAATGGATCAAATTCATATATTTTCTTATCATAATAATCATTTAAGAATTTACCTGCATCATCCCTTGAGAATCCAAATGTCATCTGAGTTAAATCATTTGTACCAAATGAGAAGAATTCAGCTTCTTTTGCAATTTCATCTGCAGTTATTGCAGCTCTTGGTATCTCAATCATTGTACCTATATGATATTTAAGATCAACACCTTCTCTTGCAATAATCTCATCAGCTACTTTTACAACAACATCCTTTACATATTTAAGTTCCTTTACTTCTCCTACAAGAGGAATCATGATTTCTGGAACTATATTGTAGCCTTTTCTCTTCTTTACATCAATTGCAGCCTCTATAATAGCAGTTGTCTGCATTTCAGCTATTTCAGGATATGAAACAGTTAAACGGCATCCTCTGTGTCCCATCATAGGATTAAATTCATGTAATGATTCAACTGTAAATTTAAGATGTTCAAATGTTATTCCCATTTCTTTTGCCAAATCTCTTATATCTTCATCCTCAGTAGGTAAGAATTCATGTAGTGGTGGATCTAAGAACCTTATTGTAACTGGTCTTTCCTTCATTTCTTCATATATTCCTATAAAGTCCTCTTTCTGCATTGGAAGAAGTTTATCCAGTGATTTTCTTCTTTGTGCTTCATTATCGGAAACTATCATTTCTCTAACTGCAGGAATTCTGTCCTCATCAAAGAACATATGCTCAGTTCTGCATAATCCAATACCTTCTGCACCGAATTTTACTGCTTGTGCAGCATCTCTTGGAGTATCAGCATTAGTTCTCACCTTTAATACTCTGATAGCATCTGCCCAGCCCATAAATGTTCCAAAGTAACCGCTTATTTCAGGCTCAACAGTTTTTATAGCCTTACCATACACATTACCTGTGCTGCCATTTAGGGAGATATAATCTCCTTCATGATAAACTGTACCATTAACTTCAAATATCTTCTGATCTTCATTTACTTTAATATCACCACAGCCAGCCACACAGCATGTTCCCATTCCTCTTGCAACAACTGCAGCATGAGATGTCATTCCACCTCTAACTGTCAATATACCCTCAGAAGCAATCATTCCTTCAATATCTTCTGGTGATGTTTCCAGTCTTACTAAGATTACCTGTTCTCCCATTTCATGATGAGCTTTTGCATCTTCAGCTGTAAAATAAACTTTACCGCAGGCAGCTCCTGGTGAAGCAGGAAGTCCTTTTGCAATAACTTTAGCGTTATTTAACTCATCGTTATCGAAGTTTGGGTGCAGAAGACTGTCTAACTGCTTTGGTTCAACCTTTAATATTGCCTCATCTTTTGTAAGTACTCCTTCACTAACTAAATCAACTGCTATCTTTAATGCAGCCTGAGCAGTTCTTTTACCATTTCTTGTTTGTAAGAAGTACAATTTACCCTGCTCAATTGTAAACTCCATATCCTGCATATCCTTATAGTGTGCTTCTAATTTATTTGCAATTTCCATAAACTGCTTATAGCATTGTGGTAAATCCTGTTCCAGCTTGCTTATTGGCTGAGGTGTTCTTATTCCTGCTACAACATCTTCGCCTTGAGCATTTATTAAATATTCACCAAATATTAATTTTTCTCCTGTTGCTGGGTTTCTGGTAAATGCAACACCAGTTCCTGAAGTTTCTCCCATGTTACCAAATACCATGCTTTGAACGTTTACAGCAGTTCCCCAGTTACCTGGAATATCATTCAATCTTCTGTAAACAATAGCTCTTGGATTGTCCCATGATCTAAATACTGCAGTTATAGCTTCTATTAACTGCTCCTTAGGATCTTGTGGAAATTCCCTTCCCATTTCTTTTGCATAAAGTACCTTAAACTGTTTAACAACATTTTTTAAATCTGATGCATCTAATTCTGTATCAAATTTAACTCCTTTTTCTTCTTTAACTTTGTCTAATATATTTTCGAATTTTCTTTTTTCTATTCCCATTACAACATCAGAAAACATTTGGACAAATCTTCTATATGAGTCATAAGCAAATCTTTCATTTTGTGTAAGCTTTGCTACTGTTTCAACAGTGGAATCGTTTAATCCCAAATTTAGAATAGTATCCATCATTCCTGGCATTGATACTCTGGCACCAGATCTAACTGATACTAATAATGGATTTTCTACGCTTCCAAATTTCTTTCCTGTGTTGTTTTCAATGATTTCCATGTCTGCGTAAATTTCATTTATAATGTCCTGATTTACCTTTTTTCCATCTTCATAATACTTTGTACAAGCTTCTGTTGTTACAGTAAATCCCTGTGGCACTGGGATGCCCAAGTTTGTCATTTCTGCTAAATTTGCACCTTTACCACCAAGTAAATTTCTCATACCTGCATTACCTTCACTAAAAAGGTAAACATATTTTTTCTTTTCCATAATAAACACAACCCCTTCGTGTAATTTTTATGAAGCTATATGTAAACGGAAAAAACTCCGTTATACCCTGATTATGAGTTTTCACCCATTCTGACTAAAAGCCTTGTTATATTAGTTTTAGAAACCTTCCCAATTATTTTAAAAACTTCCTTGCCATCTACCATAGATTTTTCAACTACTGGAAGGCTGTCAACCTCATGCTCTATAATCTTCTGAGCTGAATAATATGCACTGTCCTCTTTTTCAACATATATTATGTTTGGCATCCTGGTCATAATAATTCCTACAGGTACCTTATGAATATCTGTTCCACCCATGGCAATTTTAAGAAAATCCTTTCTTGAAACTGCTCCTATAAGAACACCATTATTTTCTATAAATAATGTACCTACATCATTAAGGAACAAATTTACAATTGCATCATAAACTGTAGTATTTTCATCAACAACAACAGGTTTTGACATTATATCCTTTACTTTTATATTTCTGATATAGTCATAAACTATACTGTAAGAGGGTTTTTGAGAGTACACATAGCCTACCTTTGGTTTTGCATCTAATATTCCAGTCATAGTAAGTATGGCTAAATCCGGTCTTAATGCTGCTCTAGTGACTCCTAATTCAGTTGCTAGATTCTGGCTGGTTATTGGCTGTCTTTCTTTAACTAATCTTATTATCTCTTCCTGCCTTAATGTTAGTTTAATAACCGTCACCCTCTTTCTATATTTTACAATGGTAATTATATCACTTTTTAAATATAAATAGTATAGCAGACTTATTTATGTTACTTAAAAATCCCTAAATATTACGTTATTATTATAGTATACTTCAAATTACGCTAATTTTCTTAAAACTCTGCTTTTTGTAATATTGCACAATTTAATAAAATAATTTTAAATGTTTACATAATCTATAAAAATTTATATATAAAATTGTACACTTTTGTATTATTATTTACCTATGATGAAAATATTAACAACAAGATTATACCACAAAAACAGCAGTTTTAAACTGCTGTTTTAAAATTATTTTTTATCTTCATCATCCATTTCATCAAACTTAACTGTGTATTTATATGCTGTATCCTCGTCTTCATTTCCCTGTTTTTTAAATTTATCTTTTACTGTTGAAGCTGCATCATATACCTTATCTTTTACATCATCTACAGTTGTCTTTATTATTTTGTTTACTACTTCAACAGAGCCATCTGTTTTGCTTATTTCTACAGTTACTTTTGTAAAAACAGCAGTTAATAATCCTATTGCTATAAGAGGCGGCCATATAAGCGCAGTTAAAGTTGCAGCAATACCGGCATTAACAGGTATATCAACAATTACTTTATCGTCTTTTTTTATTCTTATTCTGTTTACATTCCCTTTTTTCACCAAATCCTTTAGCCAGGTATTGAATTCTTCTTTAGTCGTATAAAGATTATCCATAGTAGACTTTTTGTTATTTTCAATGTATATCAAAGCATCTACTACGTTCCCTTCTGACATTTCTAATGCTTCCTTGGCTTCTGAATATGATACTTTTGTCCTTTCACGTATAATGTCAATTTTCTCTAAGGTAATTTCACTCATTACATTCACTCCCTTTTAAAAATTTTAAGGCTTCCAGACTTTTAGGCTTTCTATAATAATTTTGAGAAATAATAATTGTTATTAAATCAAAAATTTCTTTTTTAATCTTTTTATCAAGGCTTATCCTTGCCAGCTTCTCTAATGGAAACTTATTTAAAATCTTAATTGAGTTATAGGAAGCTCTGCTAATAGCCATACCATTAATTTTCTCGCAGTTTTCGCATACTCCTCCTAAATATTGAAGATTTACATAATCTGATGATGATATTTTTGCTTTACAAATACAGCATTCTTCTAAATCTAATCCATATCCTGTAGCCCTTAACACATTAAGTTCCAAAGCTCTGGTTAAAACTTCAATATCAACAGCTTTACTTTTAAGGAGATAGAAAGCGGATATTACTTCCCTAAACAGATCCCTGTTGCTTTCTTCATCCATAAGACATATATCAAGTAGTTCACAAAAATAAGATGCATAAGTTATGGTTTCCAAATCCATTAATAAACCCTGAAATGAATCTATTACTTCTATCTCACTGATATTGTAAAAGCTTTTACCTTTAAATAGAACAAAATCTCCAAAACAAAACGGCAGCGTAGTTGATAAAAACTTGCTTTTGCCTCTTTTAGCTCCCCTTGCAATACAAGAAACCTTCCCTAATTTTTCTGTAAAGATCCATACAATTTTATCAGCTTCCTTATAATCCTGGGTTTTAATAATAATTCCCCTAGTCTTAAATAACGCCAGAAAACCATCTCCTACTTTTTATTATATCCAAGTTCTCTTAATATATTTGAACTATCTCTCCAATCCTTCTTAACTTTTACCCATATCTTAAGGGAAACTTTACTATTAAACATCTTCTCCATATCCTGCCTGGCATAAGTAGATATTTTCTTAAGCATACTCCCATTTTTTCCAATGATAATTGCCTTATGAGAATCCTTTTCACATAATAAATCAGCATCTATATTATATTTTCCGTTTTCGTCCTTTTTAAAGTTCAAAATATCTACTGCAATACCGTGTGGTACTTCCTCACTAAGGAGTCTTAGTGCCTTTTCTCTTATAACTTCTGAAACTATAAATCTTTCCTGTACATCAGTTATCATATCATCAGGGTAATATTTAGGACCCTCTTTTAAATATTTTACCATTAATTCAATTAAAATGTCTACATTTTTACCTTTTAGTGCAGAAATAGGTATAATCTCCTTAAAATCAAATTCTTTCCCAAAATTCTGCAATGATTTTGCAACTCTTTCTGCAGTATTTTCATCTATCTTATTTAGTACCAGAAATACAGGCACTCCTGAACCTCTAAGCTGATCTAATATAAGTCTGTCTCCCTTTCCAAGTTCTTCATCAGGAGTAGTTAAAAAAAGCACAAGATCTACTTCTTTAATTGAGTCTTCTGCAATCTTAACCATATATTCGCCTAATTTATGCCTTGGCTTATGAATACCAGGAGTATCTACAAATACAATTTGATAATCCTTTCCAGTTAAAATTGTTTGTATGTTATTTCTTGTAGTTTGAGGTTTACTTGAGACAATTGAAAGTTTTTCTCCCATTATACTGTTTATTAAAGTGGATTTTCCAACGTTTGGTCTTCCTATAATAGTTACAAAACCAGATTTAAACATAAATTTTCTCCTTACAGTTATACACTTTGAATTCTATATATTAGTTTTTTATAAAGTATATATTCATTATTTAATCAAATTTTTCTGAGTAAAAGTTCCAGGTAAAATTTCATCCATTTTTTTTACAACATAATCATTTTCATTAACTGCTAATATTATGTCAATTCCATCTACTGCAAATTCACTTAAAACCTGTCTGCAAATACCGCAGGGATATGTCTTTTCAGATTTACTTCCTACTATTGCTATAGCTTTAATAGCTCTGTGTCCTTCAGAAACAGCTTTAAAAATAGCTGTCCTTTCTGCGCAGTTTGTTGCTCCAAATGAAGCATTTTCTATATTGCAACCCGTATATACTTTATTTTCCTCAGTTAAAACAGCTGCACCTACCTTAAATTTAGAATAAGGTACATAGGCATATTTTCTTGCTTCCATAGCCTTTAATATTAGCTCTTTATAATTCATAGAATATGGTACCTCCAATTTTAATTTATATACAAAAGTAAAGTTGTATATAAATTATATCACTATAAGCAGTTATTTCAACATAATAAGCTAGCTGAATAACCTAAATAAGAGTATAGTTAAAAGACTTCCAAGTACTCCACCCACAAAAACTTCCAGTACAGAGTGGACCTCAGAATCAACCCTGCTTTGAGCTACAATAAATGCAAGAAGATAACTCAGTATTATTGTTAAGGGCTCTTCTGTTATCAGGGCAATTGTTGTGGCAATTGAAAATGCTATTGCACTGTGTCCGCTTGGCATTCCACCTTTTAATGGAGTACCTTCTCCAAAAATAGCTTTTATAATTAAAGTGATTATGGATACTAAGGCAAGAATGATAAAAATCATATATGGATTTGATCCCTTGATTTTTTTCATTACAATAAAGTTTATATCTTTTAATTTATCCCAAAATATAATATATCCAACTATTACAGCATTAATAGCTGTAACGAGCACAGCACCTGCAGCTGTATTTTTCGCAAGTTTTGCAAGTGGATGGTAGTAATTTGTAGTAGCATCTATTGCAAGTTCCACTGCTGTATTAATAAGCTCAGCAGCAATCACCATGGTTATTGTTATTGTTATAATTAGAATTTCCATTTTATTTAAATCATAAAAGAAACAAGCAGTCAACACTAGTATTGCTGCTATCATGTGTATTCTCATATTTCTTTGTGTTCTTACAGCATAAACTATACCCTCAATTGCATAATTAAAACTATCTAATAATTTGTGAACTTTCATTTTTACCTGCTCCTAAGAGTTATAGATAAAGTTTATCTTTATCTGTTTATATTAAACTTGTTTAAAATATACTCTTCATTTTTCCTCATTACCACTTTATCCTCTTCATCAATATGATCATAACCCAATAGATGAAGCACTGAATGAATCAGAAGGTAACATACCTCTCTTTGAAAGCTGTGGCCAAATTCTTTACTTTGTTCATCTGCTTTTTCCAGTGATAAGGCAATATCACCTAACACAAGCTTTCCATCATCAAAATCATAATCACTGAAATCATAATCTGTATATAATTGTTTATATACCTTTCCTTTTTCATATTCAAGCATTGGAAATGATAAAACATCCGTTTCCCTGTCAATGCCCCTGAACTCATTGTTAAGTTTTTTTATCTGATTATTGTCTACGAATATTACACTTACTTCATAATCTATTATTAATTTTTCCTCTTTTAGAGTAAAATCAATCATTTTTTTAATATTATTTTCAAGTTCCTCTGATATTTCTATTTTATCTTGTCTATTATCAAGTAAAATCATGTACTTCACTCCTATTTTTGTTTAGCCCATTTATCCTCAGGATACTCTATTCTTTTATGATAAATTCCTGTAAATACCTTTAAAAAAGACTTTTTAATTTTATTTATATCCATTAAGGTTAAATCACTATTATCTAATTGTCCCTCATCTAACCTGCTTTTAACTATATTATTTACCATCTTCTGTATCTTATCCTGATTTGGTTCATTTATTGATCTTACTGCAGCTTCTACACTATCAGCAAGCATAATTATTGCTGCTTCCTTAGATGTAGGTATTGGTCCAGGATATTTAAAATCCTCTTCGTTTATTTCATCCGGATTTTCAGAGGAATTTTTTAATGTTAAATAAAAATACTTAACCAGGGTGGTTCCATGGTGCTGCTCAATCACATCTGTTATAACCTTTGGCAGCTTGTATTGTTTTGCTAATTCAACCCCATCTTTTACATGAGAGGTTATTATTAAAGTACTTAAATTAGGTGTTATCTTATTATGAGGATTATCATTTCCCAGTTGATTTTCTTTAAAAAAATATGGTCTTTTAATTTTACCAATATCATGATACTGGGATGCAACTCTTGCTAAAATAGGATTAGCACCAACTTCTTCAGCAGCTACTTCAGCTAAATTTCCCACTAAAATGCTGTGATGATAAGTTCCAGGAGCTTCAAGAAGCAGCTTTTTTAAAAGAGGCTGATTAGGATTAGAAAGCTCCAATAACTTTATAGTTGTAATAATGCCAAAACTGCTTTCAAAGAAAGGAAGAAGCCCAATGGTCAATACACCTGAGATAATACCTGATGCAAATGAAAATGAACTTCTTAATATAATGTCTTTAACATTATTGCTTAACATAAATCCCGCTGAAAATGTTAAAAAGAAATTTATAATGGAAATATATATTGAAGAATACAATATATCATTTCTTTGCTGCATCTTTTTTAATATTGTGGCACCTATAACAGCATTAAGTATAGCTAAAATAATTATTTCAGGGTTAAACCCTACGGCTCCGCTGATTAAAATACAATTTAATGTATTAATGCTCAAAGATACTTTATAGTTTGTTAATAATGTCATTAACATGGGAACACAAGCTAAAGGAATTAGGAAAGGCGACATAACACTTAATCCCCTGGCTAGGAGTAAACTTATACAGGTTAGTATATTGATTAAAGTTATTTTACTTAAATCATAGTATATATCCTTATAATAACGGTGTAAATATATCCATTCAATGCCTAAAATAAGCAGTATTAATAAAGCTAAGCTTGCATATGCATACCATTGGAAATAAGTATTATTGTTTATCAGCCCTAAACTTTTTAAAATTTCAATCTGATATGCTCCAACAGGTTCTCCTTCTTTTACAATTATCTGATCCTTTTTAACCATTACAGGAGGAACCTTTTTCATTTCTTCCTTCTTTAATTCGTCAGTTGCTTCCTTGTCAAAGAAGAAATTAGGTTTAACCTCTAAATATCCAATAGTTAATGCTAATTCCTTTGAAGTCTTGGATAAGTTAGAACTATTTACCTTAAGCGATATACTTTCCTGAGCCTTTTTTATGTCATCTGAATTATCCTTTTGTCCATTGGCATTTATCTGCATATTATCATATAAATCTGACATGGTTTTTACTAAAAAATCCTGCAGTGATTTTTGTTCATCCTTAGATAAACTCAGCAGTGCAGTAAAGTTTTCATCTGCCATATTTAAATCCGTAGAATCCTTTATTCTCTGAAGCTTGGTTTTATCATCCACAGCAGAATCCTTTATGGTGGCTAATTTACTAAATAAAGATGTAATTTCACTTATAGTTTGAGTTTTTACCTCAGGTTTTTTATAATACTGCTGTTTAACTTCATTTACAGCTTGTTGTATTCTTGCATCTGTAGTAATTTCATCTTTTACTTCCTTTGGTGCTTTAATATCTACTTTAGCAATATCTCCCTCTTTTAAATTATACTTTTTTGTTATTAATGAGGTTACCAGCACAGAAAAAATAAATACAAAAGTTAAAATAAATATTCCTGCTCTATTTAATCTATCATTTTTGAAGTATTTCATTATGTAGGCTGATTTCATTTGTAATAACCCCCCATTTGTTAACCACTGATCTTTTAGTTATTATTAACTTCCTGTGGAACTGCAATATTTTCTTCTCCAATTAATATCAGTCTTATTACAAGATTATTGTTTTCCACACTGGAATTTACTATTTTATCAACTACTTTTGTAGATTTATCCAAAGTTAATGTGATTTTATCTTCTAATTCTTTCTTAGCATTTTCAATTGTATCCTGCTTATTTAACTCAAAAGGGACTTCCTTTGTTTCATAAATATTTTCAAAGCAGATTAAACCTTTTTTATCTATAATTGTATCATACTTATTAAATTTATTTACACTCTTTTTTAAATATAAACGGTTATTTTTTATATTTATATAAATATTACTGGTCATTTTACCTGTTCTTAATGTTTTGATCCCTTTAAACTCTACAGTTTTATCCTGTTCATAAAAAGTCCTTGCTATAACACTTCCATCTGCATGAACTTCATAAGGATTATTTTTATCTCCCTGCATGCCCTTAACCAATAGCTGCCCCTTTTTCACTATGTCATCTTTTTTTACTACAGCAGTGCCGGCTTTTGTATAAACTCTAATGATTTGTCCATCTTTTTTAGCAACCAAATCACAAATAGAATCATCTGTAATAACACTTGGTGGTGATTGTCTTTCAGTGGCAGTAACTTCTAATTTCGGGCCTGCTATTCTTACTTTTGTCCACATAATATTGGGGTTCAATTCATAAAGCTTTTCTTCTATTTTATTAACATTGATATTTTTTTTAGATATACCTGGTTTTATTCCCATGGTTGAAAGCTGCTGCCTTATTTCAAATGGAGCTAGTGCTCTTTCACCTGTTATGTCAATACTCCATATGAAGGTAGACAAATAATAAATTATTCCAGCAAAAATAAATACCCCTATAAACAGCGCAGTTCTTTTTTTTGCCTTTATTATTAAAAAAGCTGTCCCTTTTCTATTAATTATCTTAATTTTAGTCTTTGTTTTTTTACTAATGCTGCTTATTTTGTGATAATCCTTAAGCCTTATATCCATTATTAAGGTAGTGATATTTATTCTTTTTATATTCATAATGTCAATATTATTTTTCCATAACAAATTTATAAATTTTTCTATATTCAGGGATTGTGCTTCTATGGTAATAATTCCACTTTTAAATTTTGAAAGATCAATACTTGCCATTGTCTTCATACTCTATAGATCTGAATTTCCCGCTTATATTTACCGTACTGCCTGTCATAAACAATATCTCAAATTTCTTACCATAAATACACATAATTCCTGAATTTGTATTCACTTTAATCATATCATCATTAAAAGCCACCACGCCCTTATGATTTTCAATTACTATTTCATTATCCCCAGTTACTGTTATTTTAGGTAAATCCAAAACAATATCTCTTGGTAAATCAAGCTTTTCAGCCAAGTCATTTTTGGTTTTATTAACTCTTTTCTCCAATTTTTCACCTCAAAAATATTCTATATATTAATTTATGTTTTTGAAATGAAATTAATAACAAAAATAAAAAGGCTGAGTTTTGCTCAACCTTTTACTATTTATTTAAATGTTGTTTTACAATTTGACTAACAAGCTTTCCGTCTGCTCTACCCTTAGTTTTCTGGGATAAAACAGCCATAACTTTTCCCATGTCCTTCATGCTATTTGCACCCACTTCATCAATTGTCTGACGAACAATTTCGGAAATTTCACTTTCACTTAACTGCTGAGGAAGGTATTGTAACAAAATTTCAATTTCTGCATTTGTTTCATCAATTAAATCCTGCCTGTTCCCTTTTTGGAAATCTATTAAGGCTTCTCGTCTTGATTTGACTTCCTTAGCAAGTACCTCTATGACTTCTTCATCATCAAGCTTAGTCCCATTAGTCTTTTCAACCAATAGTACAGCTGCTCTTGCCATACTAATTGTATTAGCTTTAAACTTATCCTTAGCTTTAAGAGCCTGCTTCCAGTCTTCTTGTAGTCTTTCTTTAAGAGACATTCAATAGTACCTTCTTTCAAAGAAACCTTATTTAAACTTCCTCTTTCTTGCAGCTTCAGATTTTTTCTTTCTTTTAACACTTGGTTTATCATAATGCTCTCTCTTTCTAACTTCTGAAAGAACACCAGCTCTTGCGCATTTTCTCTTAAATCTTCTTAATGCACTTTCCAATGTTTCGTTTTCTCCAACTTTTATTTCTGACATATTTTATCCCTCCCTCCGCTAGCTCAATCTAATTTCAAAAATTAAACATAGCCAATGTGGGTTATAATTAGCACATTGTTTATTATACAACACCAAATCCTTCACTGTCAACTGTTTCATTAAGCAGATAGGAAATATTTAGAGACTTTTATTAACCTGGAGGCCAATTAAGGCTTCTTCCCCCAAGCAGATGAAAATGCATATGAGGAACAGACTGACCTCCATGCTCCCCGCAATTATTTACTATTCTGTATCCATTTTCATCAATTTTAAAATCTTTAACAAGTTTTTGTATAACCATGAAAATATGGGATATAATCTCACTATCTTCAGGCTTAAGTTCATTTAAACTAGTTATATGTTTTTTAGGAATAATAATTAAATGAACAGGGGCCTCTGGATTTATGTCTTTAAAAGCAAGAACTTCTTTGTCTTCATAAACCTTAGTGCTTGGTATTTCACCCTTGACAATTTTACAAAATAAACAGTCTTCCATGTTTTCACCTCCTTAAACCACAAACTCTTAACTCTTAACTTTTAACTCAAAACTGTAAAAGCTTTTCCTTTCATATGCTCTTCTTCTACAGATATTAATTTTGTTTCTAATATACTACCGCGAATGTCCTTATCACTCTTAACAATTACCTTTATATAATTAGGAGTATATCCTTCATAATAGTCATGATCTCCCTGAACATTCTGCTCAAACAAAACCTTCTGAGTTGTATTTATAAACTTATTCATAAATTCTTTTTCTAGTGAAATATTTAATTTCATTAGTGCACTGCTTCTATATTCTTTAATATTACCATCTATCTGATTTTCCATTGAAGCAGCCTTTGTTCCCTTTCTGGGACTAAATTTAAATATATGCATCTTACTTAGTTTTATGCTTTTAAGGAATTCATAAGTTTCATTAAATTCCTCTTCCGTTTCCCCAGGGAAACCCACTATTATATCAGTTGTGATGGACACTCCTGGTATGTGAGTTCTTAAATCATCCAGTATTTTTTTATACTGCTCTGTGGTATATCTTCTATTCATTCTTTTTAAAGTTTCATTGCATCCGCTTTGCAGTGATAAATGAAAATGAGGACAGAGTTTATTAAGTTTACCCAATCTCTCAGCTATTCCTTTTGTAAAATATGCAGGATCCATTGATCCTATTCTTATTCTGTCAATGCCATCAATTTCTTCAATTGCCTCTAACAATTTAGCCAAATCCCAATTTTCATTTAAGTCGCTTCCATAGGATGCCATGTCGATACCTGATAAAATTACTTCTTTAAAATTATGTTTTGCAAGTTCTCTTACTTCACTTATAACTACTGATGGATCCTTTGAGCACACAGCTCCCCTTGCAAAAGGAATGAGGCAATAGGAGCAGAATCTGTTACATCCATCCTGGATTTTTAAAAAAGCTCTTGTTTTATCCTGATATTCCTCAATTACTAAATTCTCAAACACCTTATTTTTAAGTACATCATTGACCTGCATAATTTTTTTATTTTCTTCTCTGGCTCTGTTGACCCAGTACACAATGTCTCCTTTATTTCTAGTTCCAAGCACCACATCTACCCCAGAAATCTTAGATACTTCATTTGGAGCAATTTGTGAGTAGCACCCAACAACTGCAATAATAGCATTTTCGTTCTGTCTTCTGGCCCTGCCTATCATTTGTCTGGATTTTTTATCACCCATGTTAGTAACTGTGCAGGTATTTATAACATAAACATCTGAAAAGCTATCAAATGGTACAATTTCATAGCCCTGTTTGATAAACTTTTCACACATTGCTTCTGTTTCATATATATTAACTCTACAGCCTAATGTAGAAAAAGCAACCTTCATTAAATTTCCTCCCTTTTTATATGCTGCCCCCTAAATCACCTAATTCATATCCAAGTAATGAAATGCAGACAAATCCAGCTGTTTCAGTCCTTAATATTCTCGGCCCTAAGGTAACTATGTAAGCTCCTGCATCCTTTAGCTGTTTTATCTCTTCTTCTTCAAAGCCTCCCTCAGGTCCTATAATTACAGCAGCTTTTTTTATCTTTTCAATTTCACTTTTACTAAAAGATTGAATTAATTTCTTTATACCATATCCATTTTCATTTTCATATGGGACTACAATAATATCAAAATCATTTTTTTTACTTATAAAAGTACTGAACTCAATGGGAGTATTTGTTACAGGTATTAAAGATCTTTTACATTGCTTGCAGGCCTCTAATGCAATTTTATTCCATCTGTCAGCTTTTTTAAATTCTGATGTTCCGCCTTTAACCACAACTCTTTCAGTTAATAGTGGCGTTATTTCTTTAACACCTAGTTCCGTAGCTTTTTGAACAATTAAATCCATTTTGCCTGACTTTGGCATACCCTGATATAGATAAAATTCCACAGGGCTTTCATTATATGTATTTATGGTTTCCTTTATTTTAACAATGACTTGTTTTTTGTTTATTTCAGATATTTCACCAATAAATTCTTTTCCCTCACAATTGTTTAAGAATATTTCATCACCTTCATGGAGCCTTAAAACCTTATAAATATGTTTTACATCCTCTCCATCAATTGTAGCCATATCTCCATGAAAATTAATTTTAGGAACAAAAAACTTATTCATAGTCTCTCCTCTATTTACAATTTAGCTGTAATACAAACCCATTCGCCTTCTTCGTTTACTTCCTCTATTTGAAGGTCGGCACTATTGAACTTATCAATTACGTCCTGTTTTCTTGAATTTATTATGCCGGATGCAATAAATCTTCCTCCTGGAAGTATGAAATCTTTAACGCAGTCTGTTAAGAATATAATAACATCTGCAATTATATTTGCAACTACAATATTGGCTTTTCCCTGCACAACATCCATAAGATTTCCATGAATTATTTCAATATTGTTTAATTTATTGTATTTTACATTTTCTGATGCAGATTTAACTGCCACAGGATCTAAATCTACCCCAATTACCCTTTTTGCATTAAGTTTTGCCGCAGATATAGCAAGTATTCCAGATCCGGTTCCAATGTCAAACACAACAGAATCACTGTGTACATGCTTCTCCAGAGCCTTTATGCACATTCTTGTAGTTTCATGGGTTCCAGTGCCAAATGCCATTCCAGGGTCTAATTCTACCACAATTTCATCATCCTTAGCAGCATAGTTCTCCCAAATTGGCTTTACCACAATTTTTTCTCCTACCTTGGCAGGTTTGTAATATTTTTTCCAGTTATTTTCCCAATCTTCTTCATTAACTTTTGTAACTGTTACAAGTCCTTTACCTTTATCTATACCAAATTCCTTTAAATTCTCAATACTGCTTTTTATGTAATTTAAATGATTTTCAAAATCTTCATCTTCTTTATAGTATCCTTTAATTACTGCTCCTTCTTTTACTTTCAGAAGAGATTCATCAAAATAATCCCAGTCACCAGGATGTTTCTTCTTAAACTCTATGTCCTCTGGATCTTCTATAGAAATTCCGTTAACTGGTGTATTATATAATATTCCAGTTACTGCTTCTACTGCCTGGCTGCTGGTTATTATTGAAACCTCTAACCAATCCTTATCCATTTTTCTTCCTCCTAAAAACTATAATTAGATTTAAATGCAAGAAACTTCGTTTGTCAACATGGCAAACGAAGTTTTAATTTATTTAAAACTATCTTTAAATTTGTCCATAAAAGATTTTTTTTGTTCCCCTTCTGGCATGTCTCCACTTGCTACCATATACATCATTAAAGCTTCCTTCTGTTTTTGAGTAAGACTCTTAGGAATATCTACTACAATAGATACATATTCGTCTCCTCTGCCTTTGCTGTTAACCTTTGGAACACCTTTGTTTCTCAATCTGAAAATTGTTCCAGGCTGAGTGCCGGAAGGTACTGTATATTTCACATCACCATCTACGGTAGGTACACTGAGTTCCATACCTAGTGCAGCCTGTGCAAAACCAATATGTCTGTCAATATAAATATCAGATCCTTTTCTCTTAAATTCAGCATGAGGCAAAACTCTGATATTTATATATAAATCTCCTGCAGGTCCTCCATTATTTCCATGTTCTCCCTGACCTCTTAAAGGCATAACATTACCTGTATCTACACCTGCTGGTATATTAACTTTTATTTTTCTTTGTCTTCTTACTTTACCTGTTCCACCACAGCTATGACAAGGTTCTGATATTATTGTACCTTTTCCTCCGCATTTATCACAGGTTGTCATATTAACAAAGTTTCCAAATGGTGTACTTCTTTGAGTTCTTACCTGACCTGTTCCTCCGCATTTATCGCAGGTCTTTGGATGTGTTCCATTTTTAGCTCCTGTTCCATGACACTTTTCACAAGTTTCACTTCTATTAATTGATATTTCCTTTTCGGTGCCAAAAACAGCTTCTTCAAACTTTAAAGTTATAGTATATTCAAGATCTGCGCCTCTTTCAGGGCCATTCTTTCTTCTTCGTCCGCCGCCTGAGAAACCGCCTCCAAAAAAGCTGTCAAATATATCACCAAATCCACCAAAATCTGAAAAATCAAAGCTGGAGGCATCGAATCCACCACCGCCGGAAAAATCTGCTGTTCCAAACTGATCATATTGTGCCTTTTTTTGAGGATCAGATAAAACCTGATAAGCCTCATTTATCTCTTTGAATTTTTCTTCAGCCTCTTTATTTCCTCGATTTTTGTCTGGATGGTATTTTAATGCTAATTTTCTAAATGCTTTTTTAATTTCATCATCACTGGCACCCTTTTGAAGTCCCAATACTTCATAATAGTCCTTGTTTGCCACCCTTTATTCACCACCCTTTAATTCAGTTAAGAGTTAACAGTTAAGAGTTAACAGTTAACAGTTTTTACTTCTTAGTTCTTAGTTCTTACTTCCTAGTTATAGTGCTGTTATCTACTCAAATTAAGGGAGGAGTAGATATACCCTTCCCTTAATCTCATAATATATATTATATACTAAACATTGAATTTGTCATTATTATTTATTGTCTTTTTTGTCATCATCTACTTTAAAGTCGGCATCCACTACATTACCATCTTTTTTATCATTGTTTGCTCCTGCATTTGTTCCACCCATGTTATTTGGATCGAAACCTGCACCAGCTCCAGCACCTGCACCTGCTCCAGCACCATTTGCGCCATTTGCTCCGGCAGCCTGGTACATCTTTGATGATACTGCATAAAATGCCTGTGTTAATTCTTCAGTAGCCTTCTTTATTGCTTCAAGATCCTGTCCGTCTTTTACAGCATTAACGGCTTTAATCTTATCTTCAATATTTGTTTTATCCTGTGGAGAAACTTTATCTCCTAAATCCTTTAATGTTTTTTCACACTGATAAACCATTTGATCAGCATTATTTTTAACTTCTATACCTTCTTTTCTCTTTTTATCTTCTTCTGCAAATTTTTCAGCTTCTTTAACAGCCTTATCTATTTCATCATCACTTAAATTAGTTGATGCTGTAATAGTAATATTAGCTTCTTTTCCTGTTCCCTTATCTTTAGCAGAAACATTTACTATACCATTTGCATCTATATCGAATGTAACTTCAATCTGTGGAATTCCTCTTGGTGCAGGAGCTATTCCTGAAAGAGTAAATCTTCCTAATGTCTTGTTATCTGCAGCCATTTGTCTTTCACCCTGAACTACATGTATTTCAACGGAAGTCTGACCATCTGCAGCTGTTGAGAATACCTGGCTCTTTCTTGTTGGTATAGTTGTATTTCTTTCTATTAATGGAGTAGCTATTCCACCATAAGTTTCAATTCCCAGTGTTAAAGGTGTTACATCAAGAAGTAAAACATCTTTTACATCACCAGTTAATACACCAGCCTGTATTGCAGCACCTACAGCAACACATTCATCAGGGTTAACACCCTTTGATGGCTCTTTACCTGTAAAGCTCTTTACAGCATCCTGTACAGCAGGAATTCTTGTAGAACCTCCAACTAAAATTACCTTATCTACTTCATTCATTGATAATCCGGCATCCGAAAGTGCCTTTCTCATTGGTTCAGTAGTTGCATCAACCAGATCATGTGTTAATTCATTAAATTTAGCCCTGGTTAAATTCATATCAATGTGTTTTGGACCAGTTGCATCTGCAGTAATAAATGGTAAGTTAATATTTGTCTGCATTGATGAAGAAAGCTCTATTTTAGCTTTTTCTGCAGCTTCTTTTAATCTTTGAAGAGCCATTTTATCATTTCTTAAATCAATTCCATTTTCAGATTTAAATGTTTCAGCTATATAATCCATTACTTTCTGATCAAAATCGTCTCCGCCTAATTTTGTATTACCATTTGTTGATTTAACCTCAAATACACCATCACCTAATTCAAGTATAGAAACATCAAATGTACCACCGCCTAAATCATAAACTAAAATCCTCTGGCTTTTATTCATTTTATCCAGTCCATAAGCAAGTGATGCTGCTGTTGGTTCATTTATAATTCTCAGCACTTCAAGTCCGGCTATTTTACCGGCATCCTTTGTTGCCTGTCTTTGACTGTCATTAAAATATGCAGGTACTGTAATTACTGCCTGAGTTACTTTTTCTCCTAAATAAGCCTCAGCATCTGTTTTAAGTTTTTGTAATACCATTGCTGATATTTCCTGAGGTGTGTATTTTTTATTATCAATTGTTACATTGTAATCTGTTCCCATATGTCTCTTTATAGACATTATTGTCTTGTCAGGATTTGTTATTGACTGTCTTTTTGCAACCTGACCTACTAATCTTTCCCCATTTGCCTGAAATGATACAACTGATGGGGTTGTTCTGGCTCCTTCAGAGTTAGGGATTACAACTGGATCCCCGCCTTCCATTACTGCTACACATGAATTTGTTGTTCCTAAATCGATACCTATTACCTTTGACATTTTATTATTTCCCTCCTAATATTAAAGAAATATTTCGTTATTATTCAAATTTATAAAATATAAAATTATATATTAATTTGCAACCTTAACCATACTAAATCTTAATACCTTATCTCCTCTTTTATATCCCTTTTGAAATACTTCAACTATTTTATTTTTACCCTGATTCTCATCTTCAACATGCATTACTGCATTGTGAAAATTTGGATCAAATTCGCCTTCTGAAGGTATTTCAACTACATCTAATTTATCAAGTGCTGAATTAAATTGTTTCAAAGTCATATCAACACCCTTTTTCAATGATTCTAAATCTCCCTCTGCAGAAACGGCTCTTTCCAAATTATCAAGCACTGGTAAAAATGATTTAAGTATATCTTCGCAGGCATCCGTATAGATTCCTTCTTTTTCCTTAGCTGTTCTTTTTCTATAGTTTTCGTATTCTGCTGAATTTCTTACCAGTCTTTCCTTTAAAGCTTCTAATTCATTATTAATTTTCTCATTATCATCTTTAAGCTTTAAATTCTCTTTTGTAAGGTCAGTTATAATATTATCCCTGTGTTTTAATTCCTCTTCATTTTCTGAGTCTTTATCTTCTAATACTTCATTTGTTTTCTGATGATTATCTGTATCATTTACCTCATGTTCTGCTTCATTATTTTCTGGCATATCTTCTTCATCCTTTGGTATATCTGTTTCTTCATCCTTTGGAATATTTGCTTCTTCGTCCTTTGGGACATTTACTTTTTTTTTGTTTTCCATTCAACCTTCCTCCATTCAAGCTATGCGCATTTTAAATTTTGTGTTTTACAAAGTCATCTATCATCAAAGTAAACATTTGATAATCCATCGTTAATTTCTTTAACTATTTTAGCTATTATAGTTATTATCTTAGAATAGGGTATCCTGGTTGGTCCAATAACGCCAATTGAGCCTAATGGTCTATCCCCTAAACTGTATATTGCAGATATTACACTGCATTCCTTTGCATCCTCTACAGGATTTTCCTCTCCAATCTTAACTGAAATTTTAGAGTTTGAACTAAGCAAACCGCTTACCTTTACTTTATCTTCAAGCATGGAAAGAAAATCCTTAGCTTTTGTAATATTATTATACTCCGGGTAATTGAATATATTTGTTGTTCCCTCCATATATATATTGGAATTATCCGAAATGTTTAGACTTTCATATAATGCAGGTATTATAGAATTAAAAATATCCTCATACCCAGCAAAATCATTTTTTAGATTGTTAATTACCTCTAAGTTTATCTCTTCAATTGATAATCCTTTTAATCTGTCATTCAAAATGTTATTGAATTTAAGCAGCTTATCTGCATTTGTTTTCTTTGAAATCTTTATTATATTGTTTTTTATAATACCGCTGTCTGTAACTATTAACAGCAGCATATTATAGTTGTCCAAACTTACCAGCTGCATAGACTTTATACAGCTTTTTCCTACAGAAGGAGCTTTAACTATACAGGTTAGTTTTGTTAATTCAGATAATAACAACGTAGCCTGTTTTATCATTTTATCGGCTTCATAAAGTGCAGCATCTAAAACATGGCTCTTTATTAAAAGCTCTTCCTGAGGTGACAATTCCTGAATGCGCATCAATTTGTCAACATAAAGTCTATACCCCTTATCTGAAGGCTTTCTTCCAGAAGAGCTGTGCAGCTGTTCCAAATATCCCATATCCTCCAAATCTGCCATTTCATTTCTTATAGTTGCAGAACTGATTCCCAAGTTATACTTTTTTGCTATGGTTCTGGATCCAACTGGTTCGGCTGTCTTGATGTAATCATTAATAATTGCCTCAAGTATTCTAATTTTTCTTTCATCCATTTCCATACCATCACCTCTTTATTAGCACTCATCGTTGTTGAGTGCTAACTACTATGATTAAAAAATATCACTACCCTTTTTATTTGTCAATACCCTTTGCATTTAATTTATTACATTTTTATTTATTTACAGTAATTAATATTTGTTTATATCTTATTAAGCAACTATTCTTCCTTATTTCTTCATAGTGCAGGTACTATAAAATAAATTCGCACATAACACTATTTGATACTTCTATACCTTCTGGTGATAAAAATATCCTTCCATTCTTCATTATTAATAAGGAGTTATTTATAAATTTATTAATAATATGTCCATATATTGAAAAGATATCTATATTAAATCTTTTATGAAACTCTTCAATTGATATTCCATCAGTCATTCTTAATCCCATAAACATAAATTCTTCCATATTGTCTTTCTCTAAATTTTTATATATTTCATCCACTGCATTATTATTTTCTCTCATAGAATTAATATAATCCTCAATTTTGACTTTATTGCTAAACCTTTCTCCATTATAAAAAGAATGTGCTCCGCTTCCACAGCCCATATATTCTTTTGCTTCCCAGTAAATTATATTATGTCTGCATTCCATATTTTCTTTTGCAAAATTTGAAATCTCATATTGATTATAACCATTTTCTCTTAAAAAATTTACTGCATAATGGTACATTTCTCTCTCTGTTTCTTCAGATGGTAAATTTAACTTCCCGGACTGCTGCATATTATAAAATGGAGTCCCCTCTTCTACAATTAAACTATAGCACGATATATGCTTTGGCGCTAATTTCACTATACTGTTTAAAGTCATCTTCCATTGCTTCATGGTCTGATTGGGCAGTCCAAACATTAAATCTACATTAATATTATTAAATCCCATCTTTTCTGCCATTTCGTATGCTGTTATGAAATCACTGTAATTATGGATCCTTCCAATTGTTTTTAAAATATTATTATCACAGGACTGCAATCCAATACTGAGCCTGTTTACTCCCATGTCTTTAAATAGTAAAAGTATATCTTTATTCAGAGTTCCTGGATTAGCTTCTATTGTAAATTCCAGATCATCTGTTTTATGTAATTTATCTATACTGCTTTTAATGATTTCCCATGAATTTAAAGATAAATAGGTGGGTGTTCCCCCACCTATAAAAATGCTTTTATATAATAAAGAAGAGTTTTTATCTATTTCCCTGCTTAAAGCTATTGAATATTCCTTCATAAGATCATCCTTACCGCTAAAGGATGGAAAATCACAATATAAACATTTTTGTTTACAAAATGGTATATGAATATATAAACCTATTGCTTTATTCATAAAAACTCCCTTCTTTTAGTTGTCGTCAGTTTTAAGAACTGCCATAAATGCTTCCTGAGGTACTTCAACATTTCCTACCTGCCGCATTCTCTTTTTGCCTTCTTTTTGCTTCTCAAGAAGCTTTTTCTTTCTGGAAATATCTCCTCCGTAACACTTTGCTAAAACATCTTTTCTCATAGCCTTAACAGTTTCTCTGGCAATTATTTTTCCTCCTATTGATGCCTGTATTGGGACTTCAAATAACTGTCTTGGAATTATTTCTTTCAGCTTTTCAGCTATCTTTCTTCCCTTAGCATATGCCCTCTCTTCAGGAACAATCATGGAAAGTGCATCTACCATTTCACTATTTAACAGGATATCCAGTTTAACCAGCTTAGCCTCTTTATATCCTTTAAGTTCATAATCTAATGATGCATAACCCTTGGTCCTCGATTTCAAAGCATCAAAGAAGTCATAAATAATTTCATTGAGAGGTATTTCATAATTTAATACAACTCTTGTGGTTTCAATATACTGCATATCCATAAATGTACCACGTCTGCTTTGTGATAGCTCCATTACTGCTCCTACATATTCAGATGGAGTAATTATTGAAGCTTTAACAATAGGCTCTTCCATATATTTTATCTCAGAAATATCAGGCAGATTTGTTGGATTTGTAAGCTCAATTATAGTATTATCAGACTTACAGATTTTATATATTACTGATGGTGCAGTTGTAATGATCTCTAAATTAAATTCCCTTTCAATTCTTTCCTGAATAACATCCATATGAAGAAGTCCAAGAAAGCCGCATCTAAATCCAAATCCCAATGCAATTGATGTTTCCGGCTCAAAAGAGAGAGCTGCATCATTTACCTGTAATTTTTCAAGTGCATCTTTTAATTCATTATATTTTGCACCATCTACAGGATATATTCCACTGAATACCATAGGAACTGCTGGCCTGTATCCAACTAGCGGCTCCTTGGCTGGTCTTTTACTTTCCGTAACAGTATCACCAACTCTGGCATCCCTGACATTTTTAATTGAAGCAGTAAAATATCCAACATCACCGGCTTGCAGCTGTTCTACAGGCAAATAGTTTGGTACAAAAACTCCCACTTCTGTAACTTCATATACCTTTCCTGTAGCCATAAGCTTAATGGAAACTCCAGGCTTAATAGTACCTTCCTTTATTCTAATATGTGAAACTACACCCCTGTAGCTGTCATAGTAGGAATCAAATATTAATGCTCTTAAAGGTGCCTGCTCATCCCCTTCAGGTGCAGGTACATTTTCAACTATTGCCTCCAGAACATCCTCAATATTCAGTCCTGTCTTAGCAGATATCAGTGGTGCATTCTGTGCCTCTATTCCTATAACATCTTCAATTTCCTGCTTAACCTCATCAGGTCTTGCACTTGGCAGATCTATCTTATTTATTACAGGTACAATTTCAAGGTTATGATCTAATGCCAAATAACAATTGGCCAAAGTCTGAGCCTGAATTCCCTGGGTAGCATCTACTACTAAAACAGCTCCCTCACAGGCAGCCAGGCTTCTGGAAACCTCGTAATTAAAATCCACATGTCCTGGAGTATCTATAAGATTCAATGTATATTCCTCACCATTAGGTCTCTTATAGACTAACCTTGCTGCCTGAGATTTAATAGTGATTCCTCTTTCTCTCTCCAATTCCATATTGTCCAGAACCTGTTCTTCCATTTCTCTTTTTGTTAATGTTCCTGTAAGTTCAATTAATCTATCAGCTAAAGTTGACTTACCATGATCTATATGTGCAACAATTGAAAAATTTCTAATGTGTTTTTGTCTTTCGCTTTGCATGCTTATACCTCCATTGTTATATTATTAATGCAGTTTATGCAATGTACTCCAACATAATCAATGTCAATTATAGCATAACTCATTATTTGTGGAAAGATGTCAGAACTTAATTTTAACTACTTTACACTTCCGTTAAATGTGTCATATATAACTTCTGAAATTTTATTAACTTCCTTTGCTGCACCATTAAATATACTGTTTTTAGAAGTATTAAGTTTATTTATATTTTCTCTTAATTGTTCCCATTTAATATTGACAAATTCATCAAATGACTTTCTACTTATATCCATAATATATTTATTTGTATCAATTTCAAGCTCAAGAGGTGAAATTTTATATGTTACGGAAAAGCTGGATTTATCTTTGATAAATTGATCCATCCTGCTGCTTATTATTAAAAATCCCTGCAGTACAATAAAAAAGGAAATTATAGTAATAAGTATAATTCTTTTTCTCATAAAAAAAGTACTCCTTTCACTAAATAAAGTATAATAAACACATACTTTCTCTAATAATAAGGATGTACCATTTCCACATTTTTATTCAATTACTACCACTTATATACTCAGCAATTATTCTTGCCAAATATTTAGCACATGCCTGGGCTTCTGATAATTGGTTTGTATCTGATCCAACTTCTATAAGCATGGCATTATTGCTCTTATCCTGATTAAAGTATCTTGTTCCATAATTATATTCACCATATAATCCTTTGCAAAGGCCTGGAAATAATTTATTTGATATACTCATTAACTTATTAACATCACTTATATTCTTATCATAATGTGGATTTTTCTTTGCCATAACAAACATAAACTTAGCTACATTTTCTCCATTGAGCTTTATTGTAGCAGCTTCTTTTGGAACTGAATCTCTATGCATATCAATAACTAATTTGAAATCCTTATATTGTTTTAAATATTTGTCCACAGTCACTGCTGATTTATTATATGACTGATAATAGTCCTCAACATTATGAATGGTGGTGTCATGAATAACAGCAATTCCATAGTTTTCTTCCAATTCCTTCTTTACTAATTCTCCTACAGAGCAGATATTTTGTGCTGGATCAAGCTTATCATAATCTCCTGGCAGAAAGCTTTCAGTGGTATGAGTATGATAAATAAATACCTCTGGTTTGGCTGCATTTAGTGTCTTCTTTAATTTTGGGTTATAAACATTTACAGCAGCATTATTCTGATTCGATTCTCCTGCGCTGTTTTTTGATATTTCACTTTCATTTAATTTAAATGGATTGAATAACACCTTACTAAAATTATTATCCTGAGATAATTTTATACTTCCATTCCCAATGCCCAAAAAAGCCATTTCTCTTTCAATAATAGAGCCTGGATCAGCAATATTTAGTCCAATAATGTCCAGAACCTTTTCCTTAAAAGAAAAATTATTTTCTACCATAACCTCATCATTAAATGATGTTACCTTAAGCAGCGGCATTGTATAATTGACAACTTGTACATATAACATATTTCCCCTTTTCACTGCATCTTTACTTTCAGCAAAAGCACTTCCGGAAATAAGTATTATAAATACTGCTGATGCCATTATAATTATAATAAACATGTTCTTTCCCATTTTTGCTCTTAAGTTCATTCCCCCACCGCCCCACAAGTAAAATAATAAATATCCTATAAGAAAATTATATTTATATATATTTAAAAATATAACTATTTTTAAATATATATAAATAAAGAACAAAGATTAAAGAACAGAGAACAAAGAAGGTTGATTTTCTGCAAAGCAGAAAATCATTAATTTAAGTTTTGCCCAAAGGCAAAACTATCCTTATTTGATCTTTAATCTTTAATCTTTAATCTTTGCATTTAGTTGATGTATTTATTAATATCATCTAAATCTAAGGCAGGCTGAAGTGATATATTTATTCCATTTGCTATAACTTTTGATACAGAATCAATTACCGTGTCTACTTCCTTTGGTGTAACCATTAAATCTCCCAGATATGGCTGTAAAATTTCTGAAATCATCTTTTGTTTTTCATCTTTATCAATGGATTTCAAAAGAGAATAAAAGCTGCTGTCTTTTTTTGATTGGGATATCATTGTATCCAGTACCATATCTATAGTATCATTTGCCATGGTGGCAGCATCTACAACGGTGGGAATACCGATAGAAATAACTGGAACTCCCATAGTAGCTGGACTTATCTCCATCCTTCTGTTACCTACTCCAGATCCTGGTGAAATTCCAGTATCTCCTATTTGTATTGTTCTGTTTACTCTGTCCATTCTTCTTGATGCAAGTGCATCTATACATATAATCAGATTAGGCTTAATTCTATCGGCTACTGCCTTTATTACTTCACCCGTTTCAATACCTGTAAGCCCCAGAACACCTGGTGATAAAGCGCAGACTGGTCTGATTCCTTCGTCAATACTATCTGGCATTAACTGTTTTAAATGTCTTGTTATCATAAGTCTTGATATAACCTTTGGTCCAAGAGCATCTGGAGTTACATTCCAGTTTCCAAGGCCAACTACCATTGTTGTCATGCTTTCTTCAATTTTCACCATACTGCTTAATGTTTTTGCAAGTATCCTGCTTACTTCGTCCATCATGTCACTATCATATTGAGTTAACTTGGGCATATCAATGGTAATATATGTTCCCATAGGTTTTCCTAATTTTTTTTCACCTTGTTCATCAAGAATTTTAACATTAGTTATTTTAATTTCTCCTTCAGTGTGTTCATCTACGCTTACACCCTGTATCTTCTTTTTACTCTGCTTTTCATATATTTCCTTTGCCTCAACGGCTAAATCTGTTCTCACGCTATTCATTCTACCACTCCCATGTTTATTTATAATAATATTTTTACCCTAAAGCAATACTATAATACATAAATATTAATATAAGGATTTTTACAATATTTCTCTTGAAGTGTTTTCTTAATAATGTTATAATAGCATTTGTTAAATAAACTAGAAACGTACGCAGATTTTCCCCAAAACTGCAGGGACCCTATAAAAATACAAGGGGGTGAAAGAATGGCAAACATTAAATCAGCTAAAAAGAGAATAAAAACTACAGAAAAAAGAACTCATGAAAACAGAATGATAAAATCAGCATTAAAAACTACAATTAAAAAGTTTGAAACTGCTTTAATCAGTGGCAATACTGAAGAAGCTAAGGCTGAATATGTTAAAACTGCAAAGGCATTAGATATGGCAGCAACAAAATCTGTAATTCATAATAACAAAGCTGCTAGAACAAAATCAAGATTGGCTGCAAAGTTAAACAAAGCTCTTGCATAATAAATAAACCGGTTTTATACCGGTTATTTATTTTTTTGTTTTTATGCAGCCACTATATTTATTATTAACATTTCCATTAATATTTTACTATCGATTGTGGAGCTCTTTAATTTTATTTCACAGTCCAGACAATAATCCACTGCATTTTCTATCTGTTTTATAGTGAACCTTTTGCTCTGGGCTATTAATTTTTCACAAATATATGGATTTAACCTAAGTTCTTTAGTAAGTATATCTTTATTTTTCTTTGCTTCCAATCCAAGGATTATGTTTAAAAGCAGTTTAAACTGTCTTTCAACCATATAAAGTATATAAGGAATCTTTTCCCCCTTATAAATAAGTTCATTCATTATATTTATTGCCTTATCAGCTTTTTTTTGTCCCAGGAAATCTACCATATCAAAGATATCCTCATCACTTTTCTTTGGAAACATGTCCTCTATGTCCTGTTTTGTAATTTCTCTTCCCATTGTGTAACAACAAAGCTTTTCAACTTCATTTTCAATTATTCCCATGTTATTGTCCAGCTTATTGCAGAATAATCTTAATTCTACCTTTCCAATTTCCTTATTATTACCATGCATAAGATTCCTTACCTTTTGTTCCAGGTTTGCACCCCTTATTTTATCTGCCTTTACAACATATGATTTTTTATCAAGTTTAAATAATTTTTTAGAGGGCTTTTCCCTTTTATTATCAAAAACATAGTACATTATTAAAATTGTATAAGGAGAAATTTTGTCTATATAGGAATTTATATCTTCAAAAAGTTTATTGTTTTTACTATCTGCATTGTCACATAAAAAATTAGCTCTGTATAACACCACTATTTTTTTATCACTCATAAATGGAAGTGTTTCACATGCATTTATAATGCTGCTGAATTCAAAATTTGTACCATCAATTTTAATATAATTCAACTGTTTAAAATCATCCGAAACAGTCTTCTTTACAATTTCATTTATATAATCTTTAATTAATGTTTCATCCTGACCGCAAAACACAATACAATTTTTATTCAATCCATTTTTTAATTCTGATTCAAACTGCAATAAGTTCAGCATATTACCACATCCTATTAATAAATTCTGTATGCTTTAGTAAATAATAATTTATAGTGTTTAGATTTGCTTTTTACACTATTGTCATATACTAGAGGCAATTTTATTATATCATAATGTCTGTTATTTTTAATCATTACATAGGTATCAGATATAACAACCTGCAGCATAGGATTTAAATATAAACTCCTTTTCCCCCTGGGATTAGTAATAATTTTATTAGGTTTTATATCATCTTTTATCTTAATCATCTCTTTGCCTAATGTTTCATCATAATTGCAAATCAAAATTCTTTCTTTTCTATATATAATTGAAACCAGGCTGTAACCATTTCCAGAGTAAAAATCTATAGATGGTATTATGGGGAATTTATAAATACTTACGGTAAATAATATTATTAGCGGTAAGTATTTTATTTTATGATAATTATGTTTATAAAGCAGATAAGATAGATAAATACCAATAAGTCCTATACCATCAATAAAATCCAAATTAATTAATGGCGCTCCTGTTTTCATTAAGAAATACATTGCTCCATCAATAGATATAAATGTAAGTTTTATAGCAAATACTAAAAGATTAAACATAAAGTTTATATTATAAAATAATAGGCTTATATTTCCTAGTATAACTACCGCAGAATATAAAGGCAGTAAAAAGATATTGCCTAATATAAATATTATACCAAAGTTTTTTATGGTAAAAGATATGCATGGATATGAAAATAATTGGGCACTAAGTGTTAAACTCAAAGATTCAGCCAGCTTTTCCGGCAGTAAATACAAAAGTCTTTTTATCTTTTTATAGTAAAGTAAAATTCCTAGTGTTGATAAATAAGATAGTATAAATCCAATATCAAAAATATAGTACGGCTTTATAAGTAAAATAAGCACGGCAGACATGCTTAAAGAAGATAGTGAATCGTAATTTTTATAAACCTTTTTTGAAAATTTTAAAATTAATATCATAATAAAAGATCTAATGGCTGAAGCTTTACAGCCTGTAAATACAACATATACTAAAGATAATAAAGTGGAAATATAAATTCCGCTGACTTTTTCAAGAGCTAAATATATTAATGATAAGTGCATTCCAGAGACACTTACTGCATGTATAACTCCAAGCCGCTTAAAGTCCTGCTTTTCACTTTGTGATAAATACTTAGTCTCACCAAAACATAGTGACATTGTAAGTGATGCATATTTTTCTCCAATAAGGTTATTATAATGACTGTATAATTTTTCTTTAAATTTATCTATGGAAAACAAATATGTATTTTTTGTGATTTTATAATCATGGATATTGTATTCACCAATTTCTCCATAGGAGTAATTGTTTTTATGATTAAATTCTCCATTTAATATAGCTTTGTTACCAATAGAAAGTTCCTTTGTATTTCCTGTTAAAATTATTTTTCTTCCACGAAATTCGCCTATTGTTTTTCCATAGGATTTATCTATAACAGTTATTTCTGCACTACTACCAATATTAATATTAAAATAGTTGTAAAAGCTTATAAAACCTATAATAAAGAAAATAAATATAAAAATAAAATCTTTTCTTTCTTCGCAGAAAAAAATAACGGCTAAAAAAGATGCAGCTAATGCTGCACCCAAAAAAACGTTATTTATAAAAATTGAGGAGGACAGGCACCCTAACAAGATTGCAATACAATAATAAATAAGCGGTCTTTTCACTGTCTTAATTTACTCTCCATTTTATCCTGCTGCTGAACTTTAACATTAATCTTTATATTATGAATTGATTCATCATAATCAATGTCTTCAACAGAAGGTATTACATTTCTTCCCTTAGAATAAAAGTAATTATTTGCAATCTCCAAAGCTGCAGTATTATTAATTTCGTCATAGTTAATAAAGTATTCATCCTCAGGTATGTTCAAATACACTGTGTTACTGCCCTTAATAACTGTTTCAAACACATCCTCAAACATTATTTTACCCACCTCCATAATTATAGTTTATCCATAATATATTGCTTTAATCACTGGTTTTTATGGAGATTTCTATATAAACATTATTTTATTCTTACATACTTCAAAAACATTATACAACATAATAAGTTTATCCCAATGAAATCATAGTAGTTCAATATATTTGAGCTTATTCCAAAGAAATGTATAATTACATAAATGGCTAAAAATATTGCCATACATATTATGGATGATGCTATGCCTGTAAAAAATGATTTCCAAAAACCTTCTTTTAAAAAACTTTTATTAAATTCCTGCTGAAAATAATAGTTATCCACCTTTTCAAAATTGAAAATGATTAAAAATGAAAAAATAGAAACTGTAACTAAATTTACAAATAATGCTTCATAAAAGTTTAAATAAATATCAAAATTGAATAGTTTCTTAATTACAAAATAACTTGTCTGAAAAACAACACAGCTAAATAGGTAAGTTAAAATATTTTTTATATTGATAATTATCTTTTTTGAACTTTCTATTATTGATATTATTTTCCCTAAGCTGGTTTCCTCTAAATATACATCAGAATAATTTTTAACAATACTGCTTTTACCATAGCCTATTCCAACATCTGCCATCATCAGTGAAGTAAAATCAATAAGCTTTCCTATTGCCATGGCGAACACTCTTCCTTGGTTTCTGTAAAATTCACAAAGTTTTTCCTTATTAAAAGGACTGATTCTGGAGAAAATGTTAATCTTATCAGCTACCCTGTTAAATTCTTCTTCTGAAGTGTTATCAATTTCAATTCCAGATAGAATTTGATTAGGAGATTTTATTAAATTAAGCTTCTTACATGAATAAAATGCAGTAACTCTATTTTCTTCTGTAATAATTACTGGTTTTATATTATTCATTTTAAGTAATTTAATATTTTCTTCTGTATCATCGCAAATTGGATTGCTAAAGGCTATAAGTCCTGAAAACACCAGATTGCTTTCTATATTTTCCTTTTCGCTGGGTTCATAACTAAAATTCCTGTAAGCCAGTGCAATAACATTTAAGCTTTTCCCCGAAAAAGTTATATCCGTATCCTTAATCAGCTTTTTATCTTCTTCCGTAATTTCTCTTTCTATTCCATTTTTATTGATTTGAGTACATTTATCTATTAAAAAATCAACAGCTCCTTTAACATTTGCCCTATAATTATTTTCAAATTTATTCACCGTTGTCATTATCCTTCTGTGAGAATCAAAAGGGATCTGAAAAATTCTCCTCTGTTCCCTTTCCAGCTGTTTCTTTCTAATATTTATCTTATCTCCATATTTAACTAATGAAATTTCTATTGGGTCATCTTTATAATTTGTAATTCCATTAGAAGTGAAAACGGAATCATTACATAATACTCCTATGCTGATCAGCCTGTTTATGGCCACTACGTCAACCTCATTTAAGTCCATATTATAAGGTTCCACTATTTCATTTGGTATATACATTTTTTCAATGAGCATTTCATTATCGGAAAAGAAACCATATTTATCTATACACAGCAAATCAATTTTAGATAGATTTTCTACTGTGGAAAGATTTTTTAATATTACTCCCTTTTTTTTAAGTTTTGACAATACATATGCTGATACCACATTAAGCATAAAACTGCTTGAGAAAGGTGTGCATAAAATAATAATCAGTGTTAAAGTTTTTAATGATGATTCTAAATTATTTGCATGTATCAAGGAAGGAATTATAAAAATCAGCGCCAAAATTGTTATTATTAATGTAAATTGATTAACCGTTTTTTTAAAATATTTATTTATAAAATTAGGGCTTTTATTTTCTTTATATATATATGATATTATTCTTGCAATCTGAGTTTCCATTCCAGCAGCTATGACTACACCTGTAGCATCTCCTTCTATAATGGCAGATGCTCTGAATAAAATATTTTTCATTTCAGAAATTGGAATTTCCTCTTCTTCAATTCTTGCAGAAAATTTATCAACTATTGCCTTTTCACCAGTTATGGAAGACTCTTTTACTTTTAAATTATTACATTCAAGAATTCTTATATCTGCAGGTACCATTTCGTTACTTTGCAGCAGAACAATATCACCCTTCACCAATTCTTCGCAGGGAATTCTTGTTATATGTCCATCCCTTACAACAGCTGTTGTTATCTTATTTAAATTATTCAGTTCCTGTAATTTTTTATTTTCCCTGGCTGCATTAGATAATGTTACAGCTATGTGAAAAATATAATAAAAAATTAAGATCACTGCAGGTATAAATGTTTTTATAACAAAAAGCAGTGCAATTGTAATAAGAATTAAAATGCTCCAAACCTGTTTAACCTCATCTAAAATAACCCACATGAGCTTTTCTGCCTTAGGGCTGTTCAAGCTGTTATTTCCATGCTTTTTTCTGCACTCTTCTACTTGTGCTGTACTTAATCCTTTATTTATGTCAGTATTTAATTCCTTTAGTACCTCAACCCATGTAATATTATGCCATGCTGTCATTTTACTACCTCCGTGCAGCTATATATAAACCATTAGATAATTAACTTTGTCTATGTTATTCATTTTAATATTCGTATAAAAAAAATTCTTCTTTAATGTCAAGCATTTTTGAAAATGTCCCAAAATATTTAAAACATTAGCACCAGTTTTCTGGTGCTTTTTAGTTAGGTTTTACTTCTAAAATAAATAATGAGGCTTTCCTGGATTTTGGGTATGCTTAATAAGCCTTCTGAGTTTTATACTTAAAAGGAGGAATAGTAATATTATGGCATTTACTTTTATGCTATATTTTCCTGCCTATGTTTCTGCTTTTTAAGATAACGTTCAAAAGAAGCTTGTTTCCAAGGATGACTCATTGGAGGAATATAACGTTTTTTTGGTTGCCCCGCAGGAGCTGCAAGGTCAAAGCTTTTTGATGTAAGTTCATGTTCTGGTAATAGATCTAGAGCATATACCTTTTCATCAACACAAAAGAACATTCCACCATCAAAGGCTTGAATTACCATACCTGAAGTACCTTTTCGGTAATGTACAGCATATCCATTACAATCCATAGGGAGGTAATAACTTTTCTTGAATTTGATGCAGCTTCCGTTATCAACCTTCCTACTGGTTAATACGGCAAGTGTTAAATTTATTTTTTCAATATCTAGTTGTTTTTCAAAGACAGATTTGATATTATCAACTGGTAAAGCAAACTGGGCATTGAATTCTTTTATGTATGAGTTTAAGAATTCATTTGCTTGCTCAATTGTGCTGATACAAGCTAGCCTCATTTCTAAAGGGAGGCGTGATTGTAACGTCTGAAACATTCTTTCTACGCGCCCTTTAGCTTGGGCAACACTGCTTGTCTTAATTCCTATGCCTAACTGTTTACAGGCATAGCTAAACTGAGTGAAAGTATCCTCTTCAACTGAAGGGGACTTTTTCTTTTTGTATTCAAATACAGTACGTCTATCTGTAAATAACATATAAGGGATACCGTGTTCCGTGAGTACCTGGTGTAACACATGGTAATACCCGTTTAGGGTCTCTTGTGAGTCAAAATAAGCTCCCATAATAGCACCTGTAGCATCATCTACAGCAATGTGTAATTGGGTTTTATTCTTACCGAACCAAAGATGCTGTGAAGCATCCATCTGGAGCATCTCACCTATGTAAGCACATCTAGGGCGCCTCGGGTGTGCATCTTCAGCTGCAATAATTGCATTCTGAATGTTAGAAACCTCTTTTGGAGATTTGGCTACATTCTTCAATTCCTCTAATTGAGCTTTAACCTTTTTCCTTGTAGCACGCTTAGCCTTAGGAGACAGGATGAATTCCTGCATAAGGATTGAACGGATGGTGCTAATGGATACTTTGATATGCTCATGCTTCTCTAATAACTCAGAATAGTGGGTGAGATTAGCATCAGAGTATTTGGTACGATAAAGGTCAATAATTAATTGTCTTGTCTCATCATCAAGTGTATGGACTGGTTTTCTCCCATGATTACCATGAATAAAATAAGCCTTTCCCTGTTCCTGATATCCTTTGATCATTCTATTAATATGTCTAATAGAGCAGCTTAGATAAAGGGATGCCCTCTTCTTGTTTCCATTTGTTTCGACCAATTTCTTTATAGTTGTATATTTATCATTTTCTTTCATAGTTAAATTTACCTTTCTCATTATGTCCACCTCAATTCTCTTGAGGTATCATTATACTATATTTTTTGCATTTGGGACATAATCATATGTGGTATATTAAGACATTATCATAAATCAATCATAATTCGTATAAAAAAAATTCTTCTTTAATTGACATCTTTATAACTAAACATTATTTTAAAAAAATAAAAGGGGCTGTCGCACTAATGAATTTACATGCAATATATTGTGGTGTTTAGATATTTACTTTCTATAGACACCTATGGCTCTTTTAAATAATAATGTTGATGTGAATAGGACTTCATCAAAAGAACAAAGATTAAAGAACAAAGATTAAATAAGGTAGTTTTTCTTTGCAGAAAAACCAAAAACTCAATTGATTAAGTGAATCATAGGTTTTAATAACTAAAAATAGTTAAACAAAATAAAATGCAGGGAAAGTTTGAACTTTATAATTTCATTTAGTAAATCGTTATTTAAGCGAGCAAAAATACTGATGCTTCTACAGTTTTTTGAGAAGCTTAAATAGCTGATTTACTTTGAAATCTATTATTGAAAATTTTTTCTTAAAATTCTCCCGGAAGGGACAGAAAGGCATTGAACATGATGAAAAGAGAGTTCATGATCAAAGCGTAAGTTACATTAATATCAGCAATAATAAAGTCTGCGTTATTACAGCACTGGATTCACATAAAAATATTTATTCCAGAGCAGTGGGAATGGGACGTATGAATGCAATGGATATGGAAAATTATATTGGAAAAATATTAAATAAAAATAAGCAGGCAGTCTCAAGGCCGAAAAGCTTTTTTGCCATGTTCTTTAAAAGAAAGAAAATAAGGGAGATTAATAAATTCCTTGATAATAGCTCTGAAGCAGTAAAATATAGATGTGACTGCATGGAATGGATATACCGTTTTAGAGGAGTAGCAACGAAATATTTAAATAATTATTTAAGCTTATTCAAATTCTTAAAGAACGTTAATTTTAATAATATTTTATCTGCGATAAATAAATTTATAGAAGAAATAAGTAAAATTAATATTCAAAATACATATATAAATATGAGGAATGCTGAAGTCAGTTTTAATTGACTTGTCCCTAACGGGAACTTGTTACTTTATCAACACTATTTAATAAAAGAGCCATATATCTAAAGCAGGAAAGATTAAAGAACAGACTTTAATCTTTGGGTTTTAAGGGGCAGCCTATCGGCTCTGGATTTTTCAAATCCTTTTTTAATTTTTAGTTTCAGCCTTCAATAAAAAATGAGCCTTGCATCAGCAGTTTTAACTGCTAATGCGACAGCCCCCTTTAATATATATTATTATTTACTAGTATAAATGCTGTAAGCCTCCAGCGCCACTGTAATTAAAAATATAATTACAGATAGGATAATAAGTCTTTTCCTTGGAGACATTTCTTTAATTCTATCTGATACGCTGGCTTTCTTTAAATTATTATCTGCCATTATTTTTACCCCCATTAAATCCTTTATTAGCAGTATTCTACACATCATAATTTATTCCTTTAAATATTATAATATTTTTTTGTAAAATTATATTTTAAAATAGCAGTAAAAAAGAGCCTAAGCAAAACACCATAAATTTGCTTAAACTCTTTTATATCAACGCCTTTTAAAATTCAAACTGGCGGGAGTATGTGGGAATCGAACCCACCCAACCTGGTCTTAGCAAGTCAGCACAGTTTTGAAGACTGGCAGGCACACCAGCACCTATCTACCCCCATACTACCTTTACGTTTAATAATTTTACAGTATATATTATAAAAAGTCAAATAATTTGATCTTTGCATTAATCTTGGAGCACTCTTTTGTCATCAATTCTCTTTGTTAATTTGATGCTGTCAAAATTCTCTAACAGCGCTACTGCATACTTTCTTGAAGTATTTAATAAATCTCTCCACTGTGCAGCAGTTATGCTTCCATTTTTTTTAATATAATCATATATTAATTTCTTTGCTTCCTCATAACAGTTTTTCTCAAGTATGCGGGTTTTCAACACTTACTCCAATACATAATGAACTTATATGGTCAGAAAATGCTTTAAATACAAGGCTTTCCTGATTTTTTTCTTGTCAAATTTTGCGTTTTATATGTTGTATGGTGTTGTATTATATGTTATAATAGAAGTGAGGTGTGATATTATATGAAATTGAATTACGATAAAAAATCTAAAGATCCTACTTACTTCATTCAGATGGGAATCAGAAATGGTAAGAAGACCACTACAAAAAATGTAAAACGAATTGGAAAATATTCTGAGCTGCTAGCAATTACCACTGATCCTCTTGAATATGCAAAAAAGCAGGTTGAGGAATTCAATAAAGAATATAAGGAAGGGAAAATCGACATAAACTTAAAGGTTGACTTTAGCGAAAAGCTTTCACCTACAAAAAATATCGCATCCAAATCCGCGCTACTTAATGTCGGTTATTTTATTCTGCAACATATATATCACGACCTCAAACTTTCAGATTTTTTTCATGATATCAACAGTAATTCAAAGATTACCTTTGATTGTAATACAATCAACCGTTTCCTTACCTTTGCAAGGATTTTAGAACCAACATCAAAACTAGGGACATTTGACAAACTTGATTCCTATTACGAAAAACCATACTTTGAATACCAGCATATTTTACGCTTCATGGATTTGTTAGAGGATAACTACGACGAATATTTGGAACATTTATTCATTAATAGTAATAACATCATAAAAAGAAACACTTCCATATGTTATTTCGACTGTACAAATTATTATTTTGAATCAGAAGATGAGGACGATGAATACGTAGATGAAGCCACTGGCGAGATTCTCAAAGGTCTTCGCAGATACGGCCTTTCAAAAGAACACCGTCCCAATCCAATTGTGCAGATGGGCCTATTTATGGACGGAGATGGAATCCCTATATCAATGTGCATTAACTCTGGTTCTGACAATGAGCAGAAATGTGCAGTTCCACTGGAACAGAAAATCACAAAAATGTTTAAAAATAAACAATTCATTTACTGTGCTGATGCAGGACTTGGCTCATTTAATATAAGAAAATTTAACTCCATGGGTGGAAGAGCCTTTATTGTAACCCAGTCTGTAAAAAAACTTTCAGACAAACTAAAGGAAGCTGTTTTTAATGATTTTGATTATCGTCGGATTTCTGATGATTCTCCTATTACTATCAGTTTTATGAAGGGATTCGATAGATTTGATAAAAAGAATTTACCCATTTATAACGATACTGTTTACAAAATCATAGATGCAGACAGCGCCATGGATGTTGGCCTATATGAAAAGAGAACATATAAAAACGGTAAGTCCAGAATTGTAAAATCAAAAGCATTTCTAAAGCAAAAAATCATAATTACATTTTCAAGAAAAATGATGGAATATCAAAGGCATATCAGAAATGCGCAGATTGAACGGGCTAAGAACTTACTCAACAATCAAAATATAGATAATATAAAAAAGGGACCTCATGATGTTACACGTTTCATCAAAAGGACATCAAAAGGTAATAATGGTGAAAAAGCCTCTGATCACTATGAAATTGATCAATCTATCATTGATAGAGAAGAAAAATATGATGGGTATTACGCAGTTGCCACAAATTTGGATGATGATGCTAAATCAATACTTACTATAAATTCAAACCGTTATAAAATCGAGGATTGTTTTCGGATACTAAAAAGCAATTTTAATGCAAGACCAGTTTATCACAGAAATCGCAACAGGATTATTGCACACTTCATGATTTGTTATACGTCTTTACTAATTTATCGTTTGCTTGAAAACAAGCTAGACCTGCAAGGAACACATTTTACAGCAGATGATATTCTTGAAACGCTACGTAATATGAATGTCATGAATACACAGGATGCTTTTTATACAGCAACATATACAGGAAGCCAAGTATGTACAGCGTTAAATGGCCTATTTAATTTAGGCTTAGATAAAAAATATTATCTTCCTAAAGAACTGAATAAGAAAATAAAAAAATTTCTAAGTTGATGTTTTCATACAACATTTTTAAAATAAGAAAAGAGAAGGAAAGCCTCTATTTACTGGGGTTCCTTCTCTAAATTTTTATTTAAGTGTTGAAAATGAGATTATACCTTATTTCATGAATAATTCAATAATTTAATTAAAAAAGCAGAGATTTCGCATCTAAATTCCAGTAAAAGATTTACTTTTACTGGAATTGTATTTTATTGTACTTTCTTACATGGCTGGTAAATCAACAGACCGATATGTCGAAAAAATAGTTATAATTACCCTTACCCTAAGAAATTTTAATAATCGATTTCCAATTTTATTTTTATATTAAGTCTTTTTAAATATTGGATTATTCCAGTTGTCATCTATAGTAAATCTTTCATCTTTTATATCTTCAATAATATCTATTTGAAGCATCCGTTTCTTTCTAAAACCTCTGATACATCTAAAAAAATATAACTGCATCAGATTAAACGCTATAATTATAAACATCAGTACTGTCTCTACGCCCGTAGGGCTATGAAGAAAGCAATGATCTAAATGCCATTCTGTTTTAAGCTGATGAAAGGCATTATTTTCTATATCCCACCTCTTGTGCATTATCTTCCACAAGGTTTCTACTGAGGCAAATTTGTCTGTTGTTATAATCCAGCCTTCTTTAATTTCTACCTTATCTCCAGTATGAATTTCTTCTATAAACCTTATAAATCTAACTTTGATAGTCGGATCTGATATTTCAAAATTATCTTCATCCCAAGCTTTAATTTTGGTATAGTCTTTACTTCCCTGCTTTACAATCCATTTCTTATCAGCCTCACGGCGCTTAAATAGAGCTAATGCATCCTTTACAATGAGAAGACGCTCATCTTTAACTCTTACTACTGCATTCATTCCTATTGAAAGGACTTCTTTTATCCAAGTAGATTTACAATATAAAGCATCAGCTACTATAATATCGGCAAAATGGTGATATTTACGATATAATTTTTTTATTAATCTTATACCTCCGGTGATTTCACCTTCATCTTTATTCGAACTATCTTTCTTAGGTTCAAGCATTTCTTGTCCTAAAATAACATGGGGATCCGAACCTACGGTAATACAAACTACAGATCTGTGGAAATGACGAGTAGTGCCATCCTTATTCTTTCGTGAAAGACATTTGTCACAAAATTTTTTAGCACTTTCAAATAATTCTACACCATCTACAGCAACTACCTTTAAGCCATCTATGGTACCATTTCTAAATATCTTATTTTTTATCGTAGTTCTAATTATACTATCATGAATATTTTTCAAACCATTCAAATCAAAATCACTTAAGCAGCGCCTAACGGCATCAATGTGAATCATTTTAGTGTTTTTAGGTAATACTTTTTTAAATTTACCTTTTTTAAGCCAATGCTCTAACCTGTTGAAACTTCTTATTTGAAGCATAAATCCAAACAAAACTACAAAGGTGATTGTTGAAATTTTTACTAGAGATTTTATCTTTTTATCCTCTAAGGTATTGATTTTTTCACCTATATCGTATACTTTATTAATATAGGTGAGCATTTGTTTTAAATAACTTTTATTCATCTTAAGGCATCCTTTCTATTGTGTTGTGCAAAACTATTATAAAAAGGATGCTTTTATTATGCAAATTTTTTTTATAATTTCCAGTAGAAATCGGATTTTACAATGTTTTTATTAAATACTAGCAAATCAATATAAATCAGCGGGCTGCGCCCTAAAACTTTTTTAGGTGCTAAACTTCTGTTAAAAAAGGGATCAGCTTATTAAACCGTCCCTCATTATATTTTATTCAAATTTAAAGTTTTTAAATTTATCCTTAAACACATCTCCCAAAGTTACAGATGAATTATCACTTTTCTGAAATTTTGAATAGTCTTCCACAGGCTTATCTGCAGCATCCTTTATACTAAGACTGATTCTCTTTTCTTTTTCATTTATATCTAGTATTTTAACCTTCACTGTATCTCCAATTGTAAGCTTATCAGCTGGGTTTGTTACCCTTTCTTCACTTATTTCTGAAATATGTACCAGTCCATCAAGACCAGGCTCTAATTCTACAAAAGCACCTACCTTTATGAATTTTGTTACTTTACCCTGAACAATTGAATTAACTTGATATTTTGAAAAAATGTCATTCCATGGATCATCCTTAACATCCTTTAGTGCCAGAGAAATTCTGCCTTTTTCCTTATCCACATCCAAAACATAAACAGAAACCTTGTCACCTACAGATACTACTTCAGAAGGCTTATTTACTCTCTTCCAGGATAATTCTGAAATATGAATTAAACCTTCTGCCCCGCCTAAATCAACAAAGGCTCCAAATTTAACAAGTTTTGTTACAGTTCCTTCTCTTTTTTCTCCTTTTGTTATGCTTTTTAGGAGCTGTTCACGTTTCTCTGCTGCCTCTGCCTTTTCAATTTCCTTTGCAGAAACAACTACGTTTTCATTATTTTTATCAAATTCTATAATTTTAACTGATAATTCCTTATCCTTAAATTCATTTGCATCTTCCACTCTTCTTAGAGAAAGCTGTGATATTGGAATGAATATTCTAACTCCATTATAATATGCCACAGCACCGCCTTTAACAGCTTCCTTCACTGTAACCTTTACTGTATCTCCATTTTTAAATGCACTTTCTAAATCGTCCCAAACCTTTATTTTGTCTGCTTCTTTTTTTGAAAGCAGTACATTTCCTTCTCCATTGTTTATTTCAAGCACACAGAGTTTTATTTCTTCATCCGGCTTAAATATTTCTCTTAAATTAATGTTCTCATCATTTGTAATTTCACTTCTTGGTACAACTCCATCAGCCATATAGCCTATGTTTACCAGCAGCTCGCTTTCAGATACTGATATTATTTTACCATTAACTAAATCTCCTGTGCTTATTCTATGCATTGAAGCATCAATAGCATCCATGATTTCATTCATTGACATGTCCTGATTATTATCTGGCATTTAATACATCCTCCTCACGTTTTTATCCATACACTTATAAATTATATATATTTAGAAATAATAGCCAACATTATTTTATAACAAAGCTTAAAATTACACAATAAAAACATGCATTAAAAAAATAAGAAAGTGCAAATACAACTTTCTTATTTTGAATATTGCATTTTAATAGCCAGGTTCTCCTGCATATCCTATGCCTAATGCTTCTGCCAGCTGCTTATCTACTGCTACCAGGTCCTGAAGCTTCAAATCAGTAATACTTTGTTTTCCCATAGCTGTAAGTGCCAGCTTCATTTCTTCATTACATGAATTTAAAAAATTAGTAAGAGTAGCTGTTCCCTTTTCAACATTAAAGTCATCAGCATGATCTGCACCATATAAAAACAATTGTGAAGTCGTTTCAAATGGTGTTACCTTTGTTGTCTGACTCTGCAGAGCTGCAATAACTGCAATAGAGCCTATATACACAGCATTTGCGCCAAGTGCCATTGCCTTTAAAAAGTCACCAGGTGTTTTAAGTCCTCCAGCAGCTATAATATCGTATTTTTCTCTAACATTATGACTTGTTAAATATTTATCAGCCCTGGATATGGAATAAAGAGTTGGAAGTCCTAAGTCATCCTCCAGTGTAGGAGGCGCTCCTGCAGTTCCTCCTTCTGCTCCATCAATTGTTATAAAGTCTGCATTAGTTTTAATTACCACATCCAGTTCCTTTTCTATAAAATGTGTACCTGCAATCTTTATGCCTACTGGAATGTCATATTTATTTTTTAAATCGTTAACCAGATTAACAATATCTGATGAATTATTTATGTTGTTAAATCTTGATTCCCTTTTTGGTACTTCTCCTTCATCCAGATTCCAGATGCTTCTCATCTGTTCATCAGTGTTTATATTGGTATTTTGCGTAGGTACTGCTCCTCCCCAGGCTCCTTGTCCAAGCTGTATTTCTATAGCATCTAATTTACTTAATTCCTCAGGATTCATTAATTTATGATACCTGTTGTACTGACCTATAAGCCTTGCTGCAGCTTTTCTTTCTATGTCATTTAATGGTGCCTCACCTGTATTTGTTGCAGTGCCTGCATTGGTTGCAGCAGCAGCTAAAGCTTCTTTAATCTTCATGCTTAAAGATCCCCCATAAGACATACCTGTTATAATTACAGGCATTTTTAAATTAAGTGGTCTGCCGCAGTTTTTTCCAATAACTACATCTGTTTTAATTGTGTTTGTATCCTTTGTGGGGAGTTTAAAAAGCTGAGTTGGATTTAAGAATATTTTCTTCCAGGGTGATTGTACATTAGGACTGCCATAGGTTCTTGACAATGGTTTCCCTGTTTCCCCTCGAATTGATGCTTCAATTATAGCTCTAAGTGTAAATTTTTGAGCTGCTGTAACTAAAACAAATAAATTTTTATCATAGTTTTCTGTCAATATCTTTTCCAGCATCTTATCAGAATTCTCATCTGTAATGGACTTTATCAGGTTTTCAAACATATTTTTCCTCCTAATATTCACTTATGATTTACAATGCAATTAATGTGTGCATTATATTACCCTTATTATTAGCAAACATAAGTAAATTATTTATAGAGGATATACTTTATTATAGGAACGCCCTTTCATTTTTTTGCTTGTACATATTGCTGTCAGCCTTTTTTATTAACTCTTCTATAGAATTAGCATCGCTGCTGCTGAATTCACAGAAGCCGCTGCTTATCTGCAGCTTGAATTTAAACTTATTGCTATTGTTAACTTCTTCAATATTATCCCATATTCTCTTCTCAATTTTCTTAGCCTGTTTTAATGAAGTATGAGGGAAAATAATAATAAATTCGTCCCCTCCCAGCCTGAAAACAATGTCATCTTTTCTCACACTCTTTTTAAGAACATCACTGATTACAATAAGCAGTTTGTCACCCTCATCATGTCCATAGTTATCGTTTACCCTTTTAAGCTTGTCCACATCAATAAAGCTTACAGTAGTATGAATTTTTTCCTCATGCCTGGATGTTTCAATAAAATTGTGTAGCAATTTCAAGCCATATCTCCTGTTGTATACTCCTGTCATGCAATCAAAATCAGCAAAATATGTGAGTTCATCTATTTTATTCTTTAGCTCACTAATAATATTATCTTTAGTTTTTAATAAATTAATTAAAGTCTCTTTATCATTTTCATCGTAACCCATAATACCACCCATAATATTCAATAATATATATTACCATTTTATCACAAATCATAAAGACATAAACATAAATTTTAAAATTAGTGTATCACCCTTTTATTTTTTTAAGCCACTGCTTTATTTTAGCCTCATAGCCATTGTCACTTGGCCTATAATAAGTTTTCTCCTTTAATGTATCAGGAAGATACTGCTGCTTTACATAGTGATTTTTATAATCATGAGGATAAATATATCCATCTCCATGCTGCAGATTCTGTGCACCACTATAATGCTTATCCCTTAAATGCATTGGCACAGTTCCTATATCAGCGTTATCAATATCATTAAGGGCCTCATCTATACCAATATAAGAAGCATTACTTTTTGGTGCACAAGCCACATAAACTGCAGCCTGAGCCAAAATAATCCTAGCCTCTGGCATTCCAATAAATTGAACAGCCTGTGCTGCACTGTTTGCAACTACAATTGCCATTGGGTCTGCATTGCCAACGTCTTCTGAAGCTGCAATAACTATTCTTCTTGCTATAAACACAGGGTCCTCCCCGCCATGAATCATTCTGGCAAGATAATGCAGTGCTGCATCTGCATCAGATCCTCTCATGCTTTTTATAAAGGCAGAAGCAGTATCATAATGGTTATCCCCGTCCTTATCATAGTTCACAGCCTTTTTTTGAACACATTCCTCTAAAACCTGAAGTGTAATTTCTATTTTACCAGTACTTTCATTTCTATCTGTGGTGAGTACTGCCAGCTCCAAAGCGTTCAAAGCCTTTCTTGCATCTCCATTTGCCATACTGCATAAAAAATCTTTTCCATCCTGGTGCAATTGTATATTCAGATTTCCAAGGCCCTGCTCCTTATCACTTACAGCTCTGTCTATTATTCTGCCTATATGCTCAGGTGTAAGCGGATTAAGCTCAAAAACCATGGATCTTGAAATAAGCGCCCTGTTCACTTCAAAATATGGATTTTCCGTAGTTGCGCCTATTAATACAATGGTTCCGTTTTCAACATATGGAAGAAGCCCATCCTGCTGGGCTTTGTTAAATCTGTGAATCTCATCTAAAAAAAGAATTGTCTTTTTATTATACATTCCCAGGTTATTCTTAGCTTCCAAAACCACTTCTCTAATTTCTTTGACTCCGCAGGTCACTGCATTTAACTGTACAAAATTAGATTTAGTGGTATTGGCAATTATTTTAGCCAGACTGGTTTTCCCCGTTCCAGGAGGTCCATATAAAATCAAAGATGTAATTCTGTCTGCTTTTATTGCCCTAAACAGTAATTTACCAGGTCCCAGTATATGCTCCTGCCCAACAAACTCCTCCATTTTCCTTGGTTTAAGTCTTTCAGCTAATGGAGCATTTTGTTTTAAGGATTTTTGTCTTTGTATATCAAATAAGTCCACAAAAATCACCTGTCTTTTATTAAAAATTGGCTATGAAATCACAAAATTCATATTGCATTTCCTCACTGTATTCCTTGCATCCCATCAATCTGAATATAACATCTTTGGATTTATAGCCTTCTTTATATAATTTGAAATTCTTTAGTAGTTTTTTCATCATGCCCTTATTAATCTTTAAAATCTGTACTAATTCATCAATAGAATAATATTCATTATTTAGAAGCTGCTTAAGCTTTGACTGCAATTCTAATTTATATTGTAAATCCAGGTTTCTGTCTTTGTGAGGCCCGTTTTTTCCTCTGTGATGCTCTGAGCATAAATATTTAAAATTCAGCTCATAGTCAACTCCACCCTGACTTCTATAAACTATATGATGCTTATCTGCTGCCTTTCCACAAACTTCACACTTTAGCAATAAGGTTACCTCCCAAATTTATAAATTCATATTTTATTTTTATTATAGCACAATTTATTTTAACTCTCACTGGCATATTAAGTATAGACATTTATATAAAACTATTATAATATCAGATAATATAAGGAGTGATTAGATGGACAGCTTTATAAATATAGATAATTCCGCCTATGAGGAGCTTATGAAATTACTAAGTTCTCATACTGAATATAACTGTGTTGCATTAAAATTATCAAAAATATGCTGCAGCAGATCCAAAGTTGATGTTTTCCTTGATGAAATTGGAGAGCATGAACCCTTAGTAAAATTCAAAGATCTGCAGATTAAATATGATGACAGTGTATCCAAGGCCTTTAGCAGCATCTGGCTTAAATATGAGAACAATACATTTATGATAAAATGCACCCCAATAGGTAACAGCAGCTGCCAAAGTAACTGCAGCAATCACTGCTGCAGTTACAAATAACAAAGATTAAAGGCCAAAGATTAAATAATGTAGATTTTCAGCCAAGGCTGAAAATCTTTAAATTTAAGTTTTGCCCAAAGGCAAAACAACATTATTTGTTCTTTATTCTTTAATCTTTAATCTTTATTTTAAGTCTTTATTTTAAAGGTTTTCTATTATTGTCTCTCTGATTTTATCTGTTAATTCTCTCTGCTGTTTTCTATCCAAAGTAGTTGGATCAATTGCTTTTCCATAAGTTAACTTAACTTTTCCCCTTTTAAACTTCCAGCCCGAATTTGCTTCCCTCAAAAGATATGATCCTGAAATTGTAACTGGGACTATTGGTTTTCCTGCTTTCAATCCTAATTTTATGCTTCCCTTTTTAAATTCTCCAACTTTAGGTCCTTTACTTCTTGTGCCTTCAGGAAAAATTAAAAGACTGCTGCCGTTTTTTAAGTACTCAACGCCCTGGTCTATAGACTTTACTGCCTCTCTTATGTTCTCTCTATCCATAAAAACACAGTTCATTTCTTTACACCAGTAAGACAGAAATTTATATTTTAACAGCTCTTTCTTTGCAATAAATCCAATAGTCCTATCAGAATTTGCCAGAATTATAGGTATATCCAGTGCTCCCTGATGATTTGACACAAATAAACATGCTTCCTTAGGAATGTTTTCTTTTCCTTTTATCTCAACTTCAGCTCCAACACTTTTTAAAATGGCCTTAGCCCAGTCTCTGACTTTAAAATACAGATACTGTTTTGCTTCTTCTTCCTTCCCCTGATCTTTAAGTTTCTCCAGCTTGCTTCTCTTAAACATACTTAGCAGCATATATATTCCGAAACCTATGTATTTAATGATTGATCTCATGGCGACTCCCCCTTAATAAAAGCTCCAATTTATTTAAAATTAATATATTGTTTATTTAATAATTATATTGTAATATTTATGTATATTCAAATCAATGACAAATCTATTTGTTACAGGAGGAATAAAATTTGGAAAAGATAAATTCATATTTTATGAAGTACTATAAAAATGTATTATTTATCATTCTTGGAAGCTTTATATCAGCAATTGGAATTAATGTTTTTATTGTAAATGCTAATTTGCTAAGCGGCGGCGTATCCGGTATTTCCTTGATTCTTCAGTACCTGTTAAAGATACCAGCAGGATATACGGTACTTATTATAAATATTCCACTGCTTTTTGTAAGTTATTTTAAAATTAATAAGCGTTTTTCATTTTTAACCTTAGTAGGTACCTTATCCATATCCTTATTCCTTATAATCACTTCACCATTAAAGCAGTATATCCACTTAAATGATACACTTCTGCTATGCTTATATGGAGGAATAATCAATGGTATAGGCCTTGGAATAGTATTCAGCAATCATGGTTCTACAGGAGGCCTTGATATTGTTTCAGCCTTAATAAAATTAAAACGTGAAGATTTTAATATAGGCACCATTTCATTTGCCTTCAATTTAATAATTGTAGCCGTTGGAGCTGTGTTTTTTGGACTTGCCGTGGCACTTTACACCCTTGTATCCATGTACATGACATCTTTTGTTATGGACAAAGTAATTAATGGTCTTAATAGAAGAAAGATGATTTTAATTATAACAAGTAAAGAAAGTGAGGTAAGCAAGGCTTTAATGGATAAATTAAAAAGAGGTGTTACTTTTCTATATGGAGAAGGCGCCTATACTGGTCATAACAAAAAAATACTTTACTGTGTAGTTTCATTGGCACAGCTGCCTTCACTTAAACAGATAGTACGCGAAATTGATGAAAAATCATTTATTTCCATTTTGGATGTTTCAGAAGTTGAAGGCAAAGGATTCTACTCCAGCTTATTTTAGAAAGTTAAGAGCTTCTACAGCTTCTACAGCTAAGAGTTAAGAGTTAAAAGTTAAGAGTTGAGAGTTAAGGTGAGTTTTCCTCCTTACGTCAGAAAACTAATTTATTTTTTAGGCTCGTTTTGCTGAAGCAAAACCTGGCTAAACTTATATAAATTAAAGATTTTACGCAGTGTAACGGAGAAAAATCATCCATAACTTTGAACTTAACACTTACAACTCTTAACTGTAAAAGTTCTGAATTAGATTGATTTCATTTTTAAAACAAGATTATTAATAATTTCAATATTAGTTTGTCCATCATGTGGAAATGAGACAAAAGCCACATTTAGTTTATAATTTGCATACTTGCTGTCACGGGCTTTCAGCATATTAAATTCCTTTTGCATGGAGTTTAACAAAAACCTGGTCTGACTTTCATTGAAATTAGGCAGTACTCCAAGAAAACTGAAAATACCATATTTAACAAATAGCTGATCTTTATCAAATAAACTTTTAAGTTTGACAAACAGGTGATCAGATAATAAAAAATAAGTTTCTTTTAATTCAACCTTTGCTCTTCCTGTACCTGTCCTTGCCAAATTCAGCATAAATACCGAAACTTCCGTATTCTGTGCCTTTGCAATTTCAATTTGTTTTTCCAGATAATTATTAAAATCAGATGGCATTTTTTCCATTACTGTCTTAATATTATTTGTCTTAGGTTTAGGTTTTTCCTCCACCTTTTCTTCTTTCTTTTCTGCTGGTTTGTATCTTGTAATTAAACTTTCTACCCTTTCAAGAAAAAACTTATTGTCAAAGGGCTTCAAAATATATTCTACAGCACCAGCTTTAATACCTTTTATAAAATCATTTCTGGTATTAAGTGAAGTAACTATCATTATTGGAATATTGATGTCTTTACTTTTTATTTTTTTAATTATTTCAAATCCATCTTCTTTGTTCAATCCAACTTCCAATATTATTACTTCAATTTCATCTTTTTTTTCTGCAAGAATATTAAAAAAATCAATGGAATTTGCAGTATCAAAAGCTTCAATACGTTTACTTTCCAGTAGATCTCTTATTCTATATCTTACATAGGCCTTATCATCTAAAATTAATACGCTCATAGTTCACCTTAGTTAAATTATTTAATATTATCTTTATTTAATTCAAATTATACCACCAATTCATTATTTTGTCATTAGGATAGTAAATTTATATAAATCCGCCATCTATTGTAATAATTTGTCCAGTTATATAACCTGAGTCATCCTGTGCTAAAAATGCTGCTAAGTTTGCAACATCACAGGCCTCACCAAATTTCATAAGAGGTATGGAATCCAGCAGATCACTTTTTTCTTCTTCTGTAAGCCATTTATTCATTCTTGTGTTTATGACTCCTGGTGAAATTGCATTAACTCTTATATTGGATGGCCCCAGCTCCTTGGCAAGAGCTTTTGTAAAGGAATTTACGGCACCCTTTGTAGCTGAATATACAGCTTCACAGGAGGCTCCTGAATTTCCCCACATGGATGACATGTTTATGATAACTCCCTTTTTATTATGTATCATATTTGGAATAACAGCATGGCAGCAGTTAAATACTCCCTTTATATTCACATTTATAAGACTGTCCCACTGCTTCTCATTAAAGTCTAAAAATAAGCCTACCTTTGAAATACCTGCATTGTTTACAAGTATATCCACCTTCCCATATGTATCTATGGCAAACTTAATCATACCTTGTACCTGATTATAATTGCTTACATCTGCTTTGTAAATTTCACCATAACCGTGGTTTTTTTTGATTATATTCAAAGTTTCCTCTGCAGACTGTACATCACTGTTATAATTAATTACTATATAGGCTCCTTCCTCTGCAAGCTTTAAAGCTATGCTTCTGCCTATGCCCCTTGATGCTCCTGTTACAATAGCACATTTCCCGCTTAAACTACTCATAATATATAACCTCTTTCATATTTTATCTATTTGATTATATATCTTTGAATGCTTAAAATCAAAGTTCCATACACTTGTTGAACTTTAATAAAATATGGTATAATTAATAGATAATAATTGTTAATTAACTTTAACTTTCTACGAGGTGTTTTCATATGATTAAATTTCAAAAACTACAGCTAGGTGATAAGGCATTATTTGAAAAATTTTTAAAACCTTATAATTTTAAAACCTGTGAATATTCATTTACTAATTTATTTATCTGGAGGGAAGCCTGTTCCATTGAGTATGCATTAATGGACAATTGTTTAATAATAAAAAAGAAGGATTTCAATGGTAAAGAACATTTTATGCAGCCATTAGGTTATACAAAGGATAATCTGGAGTGTATCATAAATTCCCTAAAGGAGTATAGATCAGAACATGATATGATGTATTTATTTAAAGATACTGAAGAAGATTTTGTTCAGGAACTTAAAACCCTTAAAAATATGGATTTTCAAATTACTGAGGACAGAGATAATTTTGATTATGTATACAGCAGTGAAAAGCTTATTAGTTTATCAGGTAAGATTCTTCACAAGAAAAAGAATCATTATAATTACTTTGTAAAAAACTATGAATATGAAACAGAGGCTCTCACTAAGGATTTAGTTCCTGCATGCATAGAAGCCTCTAAAAGATGGTGCAGAATTAAACACTGCACAGGATATCTTCTTTATGAGCTGCAGGCTATTGAAGAAATATTAAAAAATGGCTCAAAACTTGATTTTGAAGGCATGGTAGTGCTGGTGGATGATGTTATCCAGGGCTTTACCATTGGAGAAAAAATGAATGACGAAATGGCCATTATCCATATAGAAAAGGCAAATCCTGAAATAAATGGCTTGTATAACTTTATAAACAGAACTTTTGTGCAGAATTACTACAGTGATGTTCCTTTAATTAACAGGGAACAGGACTTAGGACTGGATGGACTAAGGCAGGCAAAGGAAAGTTATCAGCCTTTAAAATTAGAAAAAAAGTTTATAGTATCTTAATTTTTAAAAGTGTAAACTTTTTTTACAATTATCATTGCATTTAAATTTCTATAGTGTTATTATTAGTTCAAGGGATAATTGATATCAAATAATAATAAATGTTAGGAGAGATAATTGTGAAAGTAAATTTTAATAACAGTCCTGTTACTTTAGTTGGAAATGAGGTAAAAGCTGGAGACACAGCTCCAGATTTTACTGCCTTAGATAAATCCATGCAGCCTGTGAAATTCAGCAGCAATAAAGGAGTAAAAATTTTATTAACAGTTCCTTCACTTGATACACCAGTATGCGATCTGGAAACCAGAACATTTAATGAAAAAGCTACTGAATTAAATAATGTTACAATTTACACAATATCAATGGATTTACCTTTTGCTCAATCCAGATGGTGCGGTGCTCATGGTATAAAAAATGTTATAACATTATCAGATTTTAAGGATAGAATAGTTGGTAAAAACTATGGCACATATATTGAAGAGCTTGGATTATTAACAAGAGCAGCATTTGTTATTGACAGTAATAATAAAGTCGTATATGTGGATTATTTAAAAGAAGTTACAAATTATCCAAATTATGATGAAATATTAGAAGCTGCAAAAAAAGCAAAATAAAGCATACTATTGTTTAAGAGCTGCATCATGGGAAGTTTAAAACTTCTTATGATGCAGCTCCTTATTTTCATATAAAAATTAATTTAAATTTATATATCAGCTGTTTAATTTGGCAATTAAAAACATTGTTTTCATTCCCATGCTTTGGAACTTTTCTTCATACTCTGTTTCAATGTTTTCCTTAAAACCGCTATTATGCAGATCATATGTTATATACTGAATTTTGAAGCCGCTTTCCTTAAAGTACTCCTGTGAATCCATGAATAGTCCTGCATCATCTGTTTTAAACCATATTTCAGTATTTGGTTTAATAAACTTTTTATATTCTGTAAGAAACTTACTATGGGTAAGTCTTCTTTTATTATGCCTTAATTTAGGCCATGGATTGCAGAAATTAATATATATCCTTGAAATTTCATTTTCATCAAATATTTCAGCAATCTGTGCTATATTCATAGTCACAAGTCTTACATTTTCAGTTTCAGCCTGCTGAAGCTTTTTTAAGGCATATATTATTACTTCATCCTTTAAATCAATTCCTATAAAATTTATATCATGATTATTTAAAGCATTTTCTGTTATGAACTTTCCTCTTCCGCAGCCTAATTCCAGATAAATATCATTATTGTTATTAAAAATTTCATTCCATTTTCCTTTATAATCCTCAGCCCTGTTTATAACCAGCTTACTTGCATCAAGCTCTGGTCTTGCCCACCACTTTTTTCTAAGCCTCACAATTGTCCTCCTCCTGTGTTTATGGATTTATTATTGAACCTCTTTATGCTATATTATTGTAACTGCCAGATGCATTATAGCACTATAAAGCATTCTAGTAGGTATTCTAACTATATATCCTGCAAAAAACACTACAAATACTATTAAAATAATTAATTGATACTGATACATAAATCCTGAAATTTTATAAAATGCCTTTGGATACAAATCCCTTAAAATATGGAATCCATCAAGACCAGGTATAGGTATAAGATTGAAAATAACCAGCATACAGTTAATTTGAACAATGCCGTCAAAAATATTCCAAACTACCCATTGTAAATTACTGCCATTGTAAGGTGAAGCTAATCCAATTTTATAAAGCAGAACTGTAACAAATGCAAATACTACAGCTGCAATTAAATTGCCTATAACTCCTGCTGCTGACACCTTTATGTCATCCTTATATCCCCTTTTGTATGCTGATGGATTTGTCTCAATTGGCTTTGCCCAGCCAAATCCAACCAGTATGATCATTAAAAATCCAACAGGGTCTATATGTGCAAAGGGGTTTAAGGTAAGTCTTCCCTGAAATTTAGGAGTCTTGTCTCCCAGTCTGTCAGCTACATAAGCATGAGCATATTCATGAACTGTAAAGGCAATTAATATTGCCGGAATTATTAAAATTTTTCCCAATATGGCTTGTAGAGTCAAAAAAATCATCCCTTCATTTACTCATTTACTATTAATTCAGTGAAATTATAAGTATCTATAATTATACCAAACCAACCTTTAAAAAGAAAGAATAAAGATTAAAGAATAAAGAACAAATAATGTAGATTTTCTGCTTTGGCAGAAAATCTTAAAATTCAATTGATCGAGTGAATCATAAGTTTTGAGAACCAAGGATGATGCTAAATATAAGAAAGGGGCTGTCGCACTAATTAACTTACATGCAATATATTTTGGTATTTATTTTTAATTTTTTTGGTGTAGCTCTATTCCTCTCCGATACTGTTAACTATATAGAAAGTAATAAATATCTTCACCGTGGCTGTCACAAAATATCCAATCCTCAAAGATTTTTGGGACTGCTACGGTGTTTAGATATTTACTTTCTATAGACACCTATGGCTCTTTTAAATAATAATGTTGATGTGAATAGGACTTCATCAAAAGAACAAAGATTAAAGAACAAAGATTAAATAAGGTAGTTTTTCTTTGCAGAAAAACCAAAAACTCAATTGATTAAGTGGATTATAGGTTTTAATAACTAAAAATGGTTTCAATTATAGTTTTATTAGATGATAAAAAAAGATTTGCAAAAATCCTATGCCGGCAGGCAGCCAATTAAAATAAAGAACGTAAATGGATTGCCGAAAACATTGAAGGTTTCTTTTTCAAAAGCAACTATTCAAAACTGCATTGTACATCAAATTAGAAATTCTTTTTTAGTATTACCCATAACCATTATAAATTAGCAGATTTTCTGCCAAAGCAGAAAATCTACATTATTTGTTATTTGTTATTTGTTATTTAATCTTTAGTTTTGCGGCAGCTAGAGAAATTGGCGTTTCTTATGTAACACTATTTTACTGGAGGCATAAGCTGCTTTCTGCCTTGAAAATGGTTAAACAAAATAAAATGCAGGGAAATTTTGAACTTGAGAACTTCTTCTTAAAATTCTCCCGGAGGGGACGGAAAGGCATTGAACATGATGAAAAGAGAGTTCATGATCAAAGCGTAAGTTACATTAATATCAGCAATAGTAAAGTCTGCGTTATTACGGCACTGGATTCACATAAAAATATTTATTCCAGGGCAGTGGGCACATGACGTATGAATGCAATGGATATGGAAAATCATATTGGAAAAATATTAAATAAAAATAAACATGTAATCTCAAGACCGAAAAGCTTTTTTGCCATGTTCTTTAAGAGAAAGAAAATAAGGGAGATCAATAAATATCTTGATAATAGCTCTGAAGCAGTAAAATATAGATGTGACTGCATGGAATGGATGTACCGTTTTAGAGGAGTAGCAACAAAGTATTTAAATAATTATCTGAGCTTATTCAAATTCTTAAAGAGTTCTAATTTTAATAATATCTCATTTGCAATAAATAAATTTATAGAAGCAATAAGTAAAATTAATATTGAAAATACATATACAAATATGAGAAATGCTAAAATATGTTTTAATTAGCCTGTCCCTAACGGGAACTTGTTACTTTATCAACACTATTTAATAAAAGAGCCATATATCTAAAGCAGGAAAGATTAAAGAACAGAAGTTTCAGCCTTCAATAAAAAATGAGCCTTGCATCAGCAGTTTTAACTGCTAATGCGACAGCCCCTTTTATATAATTAATATTTACTTTTATCATTAATTAATATCAACATCATCTGGTTCAGAATTTACAAGTCCTAAAATTCTAAGTTTTTCTGAAAGAAAAACCTCATTATTTAATCTTTAATCTTTAATCTTTGTTATTTATCATTAGGCTGTTTTCTTCTTTTTCTTCTCTTCTCTGTCCCAGATTATGAATACTGCTCCAAGAATAGCTGCTGCTGCACCTATGTCTATTAGCATGTTCATGTCTACCATGGATCCTGTCTTAGGCAGATTACCTTTAGTATTGGTGGTAATGCTTGTGCCATTACCAGTAGTATTTGTGCTATTACCATCTGCAGCTGGTGTTTGTTCTTCTTTTGTCACTGCAGTAGTTGAAAGCTTCCAGTTATCAGCAACTGTAGGTGAAATAGTCTTATTGTCCTGAATGTATTTGAACATCATATTTCTAACCTGTCCGTCGTCTCCTAAAGACTTAGCTGAATCAAAAACAACAATTGAAGGATCTCCGTTTTGTAACCCTGCTGCCTTCATAAATCCTCCTCCGCCGTTAAATCTATAGTTATTTATAGCCACTGTAAACACATCAGTATCTTTAACAAGTTTTCCATTTACCTTTAAGTTAACAATTCTGTCTCCAGATATAACCTTGCCTGTGGAATCCACTGTACATGCAGGTTTGGTCAAATCAACATCATAGGTAGCTCCATACAATTGATCCAGATTATAATCAGGAATGTTTAATACAGGGTCCTTAACTATAGCATCACTGCTGTTTGAAACCTGCTTATAATATCTTACTGACCATTCCATCCATGCCTTTAACTGAGCTCCTGTCATCTTTACACCATATAGGAAGTTTTCAAATACATATACACTCATAATATCCTGTATAGTCACATTGCCCTTTGGAATATATGCTGATGAGCTTAAAGGAGCAGCAATAGACAATTGAGTACCTGCACCCTGCATTTGAACTTTATTTATTAAGTCCATTATGGCTGTAGGTTTTATAGTCTGATTTGCACCTGTAAATTCTCCAGTAGATTGTCCAAGTATAGTTTGTGTATATTTTAAAGTAGCATCTTCATAGGGCTGTGCTAAATTAAGAATAGCCTGATCTGCTGCTATGGTGCTGTCCATAGGTACAGTTTTTGAAGCTATTGTTCCAATGGTTCCATCAGCATTTACAGCTATATCAATCTGTGAAACATTCTGAGCCCATTTCCCTGGTTCAGTTACAACAACATTTTTACCGCTTGGATTTTTATAATTATGCTGAGCAAAAAGTGAATGTGCATGTCCAGCTATTATAGCATCAATTCCATTTACATTTTGTGCCACTGATTTAATCTGATTTTCTGGAATTGTGTCTGTAGCGCCTTCTTCTCCACTGTGGATTGTAGCTACAACTATATCAGCTTTTTCAGTATTCTTTAAAATTGGCACCCACTTATTAGCCTCTTCTACCAAATCATTAAATTTTAATCCACTGTAATTAGAAGTATTCTCCCAGTTTGGAATACATTTTGTAGTTAATCCTAGTATACCAACTTTTATTGTTTTTCCGTTGATATTAAATGATTTAACTATATATGGCTTTACAAAGTTGGTGTTATCTGTTGTATTATAGGTATTAGCTGATAAAACAGCTATTCCCTCAGTCTTTGCATCTTTAATAACTCTGTTTAAAACATCCAGTCCATAATTGAATTCATGGTTTCCAAGAGTCCATGTATCATAGCCCATAGCTCCCATAACCTTCATTAATGGATACTCTGAAGTTGTATCTATCTTGTCAAAATAATAGGATAATGGTGTTCCCTGAATAGTATCTCCTGAATCCACAAGCATAGTATTGGAATTTGATTTTCTAACACTGTTTACATAGGTTGATACCTTTGCAAGGCCCTGATTATAAGGTTTCCCTGTGTTGTAATCTATTGGATATACATTTCCATGTACATCTGATGTACCAATAATAGAAATATATTTAACGCTGTTTTCAATTCTACTGTCCATAGTAGTTATTATGCCGCTGTTTGCCTTTACATTGTCTATAAGAATGTCTCTTACTAAAACATGACTGTCTGTAAATGATGACTTCACTGCGGGGTCTATGAATTCAGCAAATCCATCTCCACCTGTTCCAACGAAGTCATTTGTTGCCACCTTCAAGGTTTCTGTATCAGATATAGCTGTACCGTCTGACCTTGTCAGGCTTACCACTCTGCTTCCGGATGGCTTGGACATATCATATTTAACTTTAATTCCAGACATTTGAATCCCTTTACCGCCTTCTGCAAATGCCTGCTCAAGAGCTTTGGTCAGCTGAGCTTTATTCATATTAACAGTAACTACAGTATTGTCAAAAGGTATCATATAATATATGGTGCCTACAGTAATATCTCCTGCTGGGATATCTATTCTTATGCCGCCATTATTCTGGAATGCCACATCTGCTTTTGCATTTTGCCTTATTACATCTGTGGTCCAGTTTCCAAGATAAGATTCTCCATAAGGTGTTCCATGCTGTGTTCTTGTAAGGTTTTTGTCTGCTGTTCCTATTTTCACATTAAACACTGGTCCTATTTCATCATTGGCAGCTTTAACTATAGCCATAACACCAGCATCAGTAACGGGATTTGCAGCTTTGTAGCCGTTTGCAGCTGTTGTATCTATAGCTGTGTAGCTTGATGATGTATTGAGAAAACTTACCTTATTTGATGAATCTACAGACATCTTTAAATCTATAAATCCCTTTCCTGCGTTGTTAGCAATTACTACGGGAATTCCATTGGCAGCTGTAGCTTGTACCTTTGTGTGTGAATGTCCGCCTAATACAGCATTAACATTTACAAGTTTATCAGCTATATCAAATACAGGACCTGTTGTTAAATCATAGTTGCTTCCTTCGTGAATAACTGCAATAATAACATCAGCTTTATTATTGTCTTTAATATCCTTTGCAGCTGCATTTATTTCTGCAGCAGGATCTGTAAATTTATAATTCTCTACATTTGCAGGAAGCACTATTGATGGTGTTTCTGTAGATATGGCACCAACTAAAGCTATTCTTACACCATCTTTTGTTATAATTTTATATGGGTCAAATGCCCTGGTTCCATCAGATTTTTTATAAACATTGGAACATATTATAGAATAAGAAGCATCTTTCATTGTAGTATTTATTATTTTGTCTAATGTCCAGTCAAATTCATGATTTCCAAGTGCAGTAGCTTCCATTCCAATGCTGCTCATAACCTTTTGAACAGGAACTCCAAATAAAACATTTGAAACTGGCGACCCCTGATATAAGTCTCCTCCGCCTATTACAAGGGTTCTGTTTGGATTGGAAGCCTTGATGTCATTTATATTCTTAGCTAAAACCCCTGCAACTGGATTATTACTGGAGTCCATCAAAGCTCCATGGAAGTCTGTAATTTCAATGAGATCAAATACCTTTGAAGTATCAGCACTTACATTAATGGGCGTAATAAAACTGAAAGTTAAAAGAAATGTAGTAACCAGAGCTGTCAGTTTCTTAAATTTCAAAGACTTAAACAAAGTACCCCCTCCTAAAATTATAATTTAGCAGCACAATTTTATTTGTAATTATTGTTGCATAATTATGTACTGTAATATAAATTATACCTACACTTCTTTTATTTGTAAATCAGTTTTCAGTTGTAACTATTCAGCTATTAAAATAATTTAAATTTACTGTTATTATTAATTTATTGAAAAAAAGCCTTCCATTTATCATTATTTTTTGGTATCATAAAGCCTGTCTTGCAAAAACTAATGATAAGGTGGTGACACATCGTGAGTGAAGGCCAAATCATCGAGATTTACAATCAAGGTGTATCTCAGGTTATAGGTGTTATTAAAGAATTATCAAATCAAATTAAAGAACTACAATCTCAAGTAGAAACACTTTCTAAAGAGAATAAGGCTCTAAACGAGCGTGTAAAATCATTAGAAAGCCAAGTCAACAAAAACAGTAGTAATAGCAGTAAACCTCCATCGTCAGATGGCTTTAAAAAGAAGACTAAAAGTTTAAGAACAAAATCAGGTAAAAAACCTGGCGGTCAAAGGGGTCATGAGGGAACAACATTGTGTTTACATGATACTCCTGATGAAATTGAAATTCACAATGTTGAATTCTGTACTGAATGCGGAGCATCCCTAAAGGATGTACCTCCTGAAAGATATATTGTTCGTCAAATTATAGATATACCAGATGTAAAAGTTAAAATTGTAGAGCATAGAGCAGAAGTTAAAATATGTCCTCATTGTAAAAGTAAAAATACAGCTGCTTTCCCAGAAGAAATAAAGAATACAGTTCAATATGGAGAACGCCTAAAAGCGATAGCTGTTTACTTAACTCAATATCAGTTGATTCCGTATAAACGTGCTGTTGAACTCATTGAGGATTTATTTAACCATCATTTAAGTCAAGGTAGTATGGTAACCTTCAATCAAGACTGTCATGATAATTTACAAGCTATAACAAATAGGATTAGAAATAGCCTTACCTCATCTACAGGAGCAGTTCATTTTGATGAAACTGGTATTTATATAGATAAAAAACGCCAGTGGCTTCATGTTGCTTCTAATAAAAATCTTACATATTATGAATGCCATGAAAAGCGTGGTAAAAAGGCTATTGATGATATTACAATACTTCCAAACTTTACTGGGACGGCAGTCCATGATGGTTTTAAAACTTATTTTAAGTATACTAACTGCAATCATGCTCTATGTAATGCTCATATATTAAGAGAACTTAATGGTATAACTGAATTACAAGGTCAAAACTGGGCAAAGCCAATGAAAAATCTATTGTTAGATATAAAAAAAGAAGTAGATTTAGCTAATAACAAACAAAATGCTTTACCTTTAGATAAAATTCAGGATTTTGAATCTAAGTATGATAAAATACTTAAAGCTGGCATTGACGAAGACTATGCTAAAAACATTGAATTATATTCTAAAAAGAAGGTAAAGAAAAGTGCCAGTCTTAATTTACTCAATAGATTAAATGGCTATAAGGAACAAATACTTGCTTTCATGTATGACTTTGATATACCTTTTGATAATAACTTAGCAGAACGTGATTTACGTATGGCTAAAGTTAAGCAAAAGATTTCAGGCACCTTTAGAAGTTCTGCTGGAGCTAACGCTTTTACTAGAATCCGTGGATATGTATCTACTGTAAGAAAACAAGGCAAAAATGCCTTGGATTGCATAAAATCAACATTTACAGTGAATCAATTTGATCCAACTTTGACGTAAAAGCTCCGCTTAAAAAGGAACGAAGTACCTCTTTTTGGTGAACCTAAAATTAATATTAACACCTTACTGTCAGATGCATAAGAATTTGAAAGTAAGGTGCTTTTTTATATACTTTTTAGGGTAACTGAATAGTTACTTTCAGTTAATTTTTCACTATAAATAATAATTTTGTAATAAAAAAGAACTCCTATTTAAGGAATTCTTAAATTGCACTTATAGTGTTCTAATTAAACAACTGTTTCTGCAGTTTTCCACCACTGGTTGATATTACTCCGTCTGTATACATCTGCATAAAGTTTCCATTATAATTCGTTTCTTTGCCTGAGCCTAATTCAGTGACCACACCGCGCAGATTATCATTTACATGTATTTTGCCATTAGGTGATATATATATATCACTTTGGTTAGCCGGTTCTGTCATATTTTCGCTTTTCCATGAGGAAGTATTTTCAGAAAGGTCTCCGTAATAAACCTTTGTTACCTTATTATCCTCCAGCTGACCTATATATACCTTATCCTCATCATCAACACCTATTAAGCATGTGTCGCTTACTCCCGGAATGGTTATCTGATGGCTGTTTCCTGTTACATATACTCTTTTATGTGTTAAATCCTCATATAGAAGTTTATCCTTATGTGGTAATAAATTTATTTTTCCAATTACATAAGCATTGGTGTCAACTTTTTTCATTTCCTTCATAATGTTTATCCAGTAAATGCTGCTTCTTTTGCCTCCCAGTGCCACCTTAACGTATATTACATTTGTTAAAGGTGAAGCCTGTATATCCACAACCTCTGCATTTTTATCCGCCCAGGCCAGATCTTTAATCTGCTCCTTAACATCCTTATCCACATCGTAATAGGAAAGCTTAAAACTGTTGCCATTACTTGTTGAATGTTTCTCACCAATGAGCATTCTGTTTCTGTCCGGAAGCCACTTGAAATAAGACACTTTAACTCCATCATTAAAATCTACATTATTAACTTTTCCTGTTTTAGTATTAACAACTTTTAAGCTGTCATTATCGTAATAAGCCAGATATTTAGCATCAAAAGACACCTGTGCATTTTTTGCATTGGCAGGTATGCTTATTATAGCATCTTTAACATTTTTGTCGGTTTTCTCCACCTTCTGTATTTTAATTTTAGACTGGGATGCCAATAAATAGTTATTCACATAAATCAATCCTGCAAACTGTAATGCCAGCGATATGGATACCCAGACTAATATTCTCCTGAAAACTTTCATGTTCCACTCTCCCTATTAGGATAAACCTATTTTACATAAATTATAGAAGGTACTGATCTTTCACCTAATGGATCACAAGGATTGTTTATTAATTCTCCATCGTAGTACATTGTTGAAGATGAACCTCCATCAAGATTTGTTGCATTAACTGCTCCATACTGGATCATAATATCCTGTACATCCTTTAATGAAGCTCCCAGGCTGGATGCCTGTCTTCCATCTATTACAAGGAGTATTATGGATCCGTCTTTTTTCTGGCCTACAGCTGTTCTAGGTGCAATACCCCAGCCGCCGTCTCCGGATTTAATAGTACCATGCCCATTTACAACAAGTGCAGGGCCAAAGGAGATGATTTCTGTTACTCCCTTATCCTTCATCTCATTCATGCTGTGAGGCCCTACCAGTAATAGTCCCTTGTTTGTAAGTGCAAGTACATCTACCTTTTTATCATCATCTTTAACATCATTATGTTTTATAGTTCCATTACTCATTATTATTCCCACAGGAGTTCCGCCGGTTCCTGTCCAGTTGCCGCTGCCATCTGCTTTATCTGTAAAGCCGCCGCCGTTTACTGCTGCAATGGCGCCGTTTTCTTTGGCAATCTGGCTTGTCATCTGTCCCTCTGTACCAAGCTTTGCACTGTATCCAACCTTAACCCTTGTTGCATCATGTATAATAAGTACATATCCTTTGTATTTTGTACTCTTAACGTCATATCTTTCTATGCTGTCATCATGACTGCTGTTTAAGTTTATCTCAGCAGAACTGCTGTCCTGAACAGCTGCTTCAACGCTGTTGCTGCTAAGTATTTTGTTTATTTCTGCATCAGATAAGAACATTTTTGCAATATACTGATGTTTCAGAGTTGTCATTGCAGCTCCAACTACAGTTCTCTTAACATTTTCGAAAGGACCGTGAAAAACTATAAGAGGTGCAGTTACCCCTGTAAAAATAATCTCAAATATAATAAATGAAAGAAGAAGCTTCCATGAAAACTTTTTCTTTTTAACTTTCCTTCTTTTTTTAGGCATATGTTTCTTTCCTTTCTCAAAAAATAATTTCCTGACTATTTTACTACAGATAATTAAAAACTTAAATAGAAATGTAATGTCAATACTGTAATATAAATAATAATTTACAAAATATTAATTATTGCTTTTACAGATTATTTTATCATTTTATAATATATTACACAAACCTATTTTATTATAATCAATAAAAGAAAGGTTTACAATTTGGTTAATAATAATAAAAGTACAGAACTTAATGTCTGTACTTTTATTATTACAGCATTTTTGATGCTTCCTGAGACAGTGGTGACCTCTCACATTCATCATATTTTAGTGTTATCTGGAAGCATAGGCTGCTGCCTTTCATTTTTTCTGAAGCATAGCATAATCCATTGGATCTTGAATCTAAAAATGGCTGATCTATCTGGTCAGGGTCACCTATTAATATAAGCTTTGTTCCCTCACCCACTCTGGTTATAACCGATTTCACCTGCTTTGGTGTAAGATTTTGAGCTTCATCAATAATCATCCAGTTCTTAACTATTGATCTGCCTCTTAAATATGCCACAGCCTCTGTGGTTATTATTCTTCTATCAAACAGTTCTTTTATTTTATCTGCCAGTTCCTTTTCATTTTTATACCTTTCCTTTTCATCTGAATCCACTAATATTTCCAGGTTATCAAAAACAGGTCTCATAAATGGAAATATCTTTTCCTCCTCAGTACCAGGAAGAAAGCCTATGTCCTCATCCATAGTAACATTTGGCCTGCACACCAGAATTCTTCTATATTCATCATTTCCTTCTTCTATTATTTTACTTAAACCAACAGCAAGAGAAAATAAGGTTTTTGCTGTGCCCGCAGGTCCTTTAACAATAACTAAGGGAGCCTTTTCAGGACTGGTAAACAGCGCTTCCATCATAAATTTCTGTCCCACATTTCTAGGCACCAGGCCAAGTGGATTTGCTTCTTTAAAAATAAGGGGCACAATATTCCTGCCATCAAACCTGCCTAGTGCTGTTTTCCTGGGATTTTCCAGAGAATGAATTATAACAAACTGATTAATATACAAATTGGGTATGGAATACTCCTCTAACTCACTAGAGTAAATCAAAAGAGAATTAATATTTAAGCTTTTGGTTTGATAGTATTCATCCAGTTTATCAGAAGATGCATATACCTCCATTCTGCCTGTGTACTGGCTTTCATGTTCCGGAACAACCTTTTCATAAAAGTCTTCTACCTCTATATTAATGGTATCGGCTTTTATTCTTTCAAATGTATCCTTAGTAATAAGGCATACATCTTCCCCTTGCTCCTTAATGCCTTTACATACCTGAATTATTCTGTTATCCGGCTTGGTTTTGTCCCATGAAGGAGGTATTTCAGTATCATAATGGTTCATTTCAACTCTGAGTTTTCCTCCTCCAGGCAGCTGCACACCCAAATTGAGCTTTCCTGACTTTCTTAGTTTATCAATCATCCTTGCAGAATATCTGGCATTAGCACCTAAATCACTTTTATCCTTTTTAAAACTGTCTAATTCCTCTAATACCACCTCTGGAATGACTACATCATTATCAGCAAAAGAAAAGATAGCTCCAGGAGAATACAGAATAACATTAGTATCTAAAACATAGGTCTTCTTCAAAACTATTCCTCCTCTCTCTATTACTAATATAATATGCTGGAACATAATAAATGTATTAATTAAAGTATTTTAAAAATTTTTTTATAAACTAGTGTCAATAATTTAAGTTGTGCATACTATAATAACAGAGGTAAATACTATTTGGAGGTTCCTAATGAGTTATAAAGACAACATACAAGATTCCGACAATGTAATGAATAAAAATGTAAGCGAGGAAATTTCAGAGAACCGCAGTAAACATCACGATAAGCACTACAAAGAAATGCCGTACCAAACCTATTCCTGCCCATGGATGTATTCATGTCCTATGATGTACAACTGTCCCATGATGTGCGGGCACAAAACTTCAGACATGGAATATCGTGACATTGACGATGATGATGATTTATATGATGACAGCGAATACAGGCAGCGTCCTAATTACAGGCCTGGCCGCCCTGGTCGCCCTGGTCGCCCTTATCGTCCATACAGACCATATTATAGACCATATTATCGTCCTTACAGGCCATACTATTATCCAATGATCTATCCTATTTATCCTTATTCATATCCATCTTATTATGAGGATTATGAAGAAGATTAAATAACTTTTATCGTATTGCCAGGTTACGCACTTTTTGCGTTTTCATAAGACTGTTTCATGGGTTCATGGAACAGTCTTTCATTTTATAAAAAATTTTTAGAAATATTGCAAGAACACTTGCATTTTATATATACTTAGAGTTATAATTATTCATGAAGAGAAGATACAAGATAATAAATGAATAATTTCAGTTTATATATTATAGCATTTTAATTCTTACAAATCATTTATTTTAAAATAATAAAGTTATGAGCGGGGTGTTAATTATGATGAGTATAATGTTAGTTTTAGCTGGTTTAATAGCTTTATCAATTGCTATTGATCCATCTGAGAAAAGATTTCCAACAGTAAAGGATATTAGTTTAATAGTACCATGCAGATAAAAAAGTCTCAGTACAATATCTTCGAACATTCTAAATTATGACGGATTATGCAAGTAATCTGTCACTTTTTTTATTTTATATTTTTTACATTACATTTTTTCTGTCATACATTGATTCATGATAGAAATATATGTATTAATCAATGTGGGAAAAGTGCAGAGAATTATAAAATAAAAAGCTGTAATCTATTATAATTAATAGATTACAGCTTTTTTGGTAGCCCCTAGGGGACTCGAACCCCTGTTTCTAAAATTATAGGAAAGTACTTCCCTGTCCCCTACTAAAAATGTGATTATATCATTATTTACAAGCTAAAAGTGTACAAGCACCCCTATATAAAAATATAATTAATGTGTTAAAAGTGTGTTAAAATTAATATCTAAGAAAGCCTACGAATTGGCTGCGGTAAATGAGTTATTCCCGCCCAATACCCATCCTCATACGCTAATAAATTAAGCGCAGTAAATCTTTTTAAATGTAATAAATCTTCAAGGGTATATCCCTTATCTTCAAATTCTTCTTTCATTGCTTGAAAATTCTTTTTGTTAGATCCGGCAATAAATGTGTAACTACACATAGCAGATCTTAATTCTTCCTGTATAGTTGGTATTTGAGCTAGATGATGGCATGAAAGCATTAGCTTAGTTCTGTATTTAGGCATTTGACTTAATATCATAGTAAGATACTTCTCACAATTCTTAGTTTGATATAATTCATCTATGAGTATTACAACTTGTTTTAATTTATCCTCTGGAATGTCACAAAACCTTTTTTGCAAGGATCCCCATACTTTAGTCATCCAATAACATACATATATATCTTTCTGCTGCTGAGTTGCAAACATACTGTCATACATACGAATACATATTAGTTTTCCTTTCTGCATTTCGTTTAATAAATTTATATTATTATCAGTAGATTTTTTTAACATCATCTCAATGTAAGTATTCTCTTTGAGCCTATGAACCCTACTTAGTATTGCACTAATATGCCCCTGCTTAGTACCTATTATTTGTGCTGGGCTATCTTTAGTTGCTTTTGACCATTCATCTATTTCCAACAATTCCTCTATATATTCACTCATTAGTTCTTTTAATTCAGCTGGAATGCTATCAATATATTTATGCCTAATAACATGGTTTTTAATTACATTAAAAACATCATTTACGGATCCGTTGCATACAAAAACTACAAGTGAAGCATATTCAAGGTATCGCTCCATTCTTCCTTCAAGGTCACTTTCACCATCATTTACTAAATTTATTAGTTCCTTTAGTTTAGCTGCTTTCATTTTGGCACAATTATAAAGTTCAAAAATAGAATTATCCTTTGGTATAATTTCGTTATAGCCAAACCCTTGTAAGGTATCCCAGACATCACATTTTATATCCAGTATTTTTTCTTTTGGTATTACAGCAGCCAATTCATCTGATAGTTTGCAATTACCGCAGAAATCGGGAAGAATCACGGTCCTGTTATTATTAATAACATCATAAGTAATATTTGCGATCAATGTACTTTTCCCGCTTCTATTTGGTCCGCAAATACATATTGAAGTGTTTTTAAGTTCTTTATCTTCAGTTTGATATACTTTGGTAGACTTACCTTTGTAAGTATTCTCGCCAGCTCTTATCACGCCATTTTGTAGCTGAAATGGCACCTCACTTTCCAACACATTTATATTGCTTATAATTTTATGCTTTTGCAAAAGTTCTCTACCAGGAAGTTCAAGAAAGTTTTGGCATTCATCAACACTCATTTTATTATTAACTGTCCCAATATTGTAATTTGTGTAATTTATATTTTTAGCTTTTAATTCATTATAGATTAATTCATTATCGGCATTTAGTTGATAAAAGGACTGTGCCACTGCATTCGCATTATTAATCTTTCTATTATTATCATTACTATCAGAAAGTACAATCATTTGAGTATTTAAGACTATGCTGTCTTTCTTTTTTATAGTAGCAGTATTGAGTTCTTTCTTAGTATTTCCCATTAAATTAGTTATAGCTATTTCAACTAAGTTTATATCTTTTTTTTCCTTTTTAAATAATTCCTGAAAAGCTTCAAATATTCCATCTAATATTTCTGCAAAAGTTAAAGCAAGAATTTTAATAATATATTTTTTATTTAACACTTCTTTATCCAACGGTTCATTATTTTTAAATCTATTGAATGTGGAATTACATTGATTGGCCCATCTTCTTTGGCTAACAGGTTTAAAATTATAAAATATTGCGACCCTATCTCCTTCTTCTATAATATCTAAAACACTTAAAATGCTTGCAAGAGGTTCGTTACATCTTTTATCCAATGATAAACTTAAAGGATCTTCAGATTTATATTGTACTTGATACTTTAATGCATCATTTGAAAAATTCTCTATTTTATCAATTATGTTTATGGTTATTCTGGGCCATACTTCAAAAATCTTTTCTCTAAAAAGTTTTTCATAAGTTTCAGGTACTAGGAAATAAAAGTCTACACTCGATTTTCTTATATCTATCATAAAACTACATTTAGATGGCGTTTCTATTTTCCAATACTTTGATTCCTTATAAATTCTTTGATTTATACTTTTACCCAAATGATTAATGGTTCTTGCAATATTAGAACTATTGTAATTACGAATTGATGTGTCTGGAATGAGCTTAAGTATTACATATTTTGGCTTCACTAATTTAAAATAATCAGATAACTTTATACTTTTCATAAAAGTCCGCCAAATATAACTATTACTGCATATATTGTTAAGGTCAAAATAGAAGCCTTAAGTCCTTTTCTCCATCCAATAATCCATAGAATTATAAATATTGTTCCTAAAATTAAAGCTACAGAATAAGAGCAACCAACCAATGATTTTATTATATTACCTATAAAATCTAAAATTGATTTTTTAATCACGCTATAGCCCTCCTATTTCCCGAATGATCTTATTAAATCCAGAAAATCTACGAAGAAAAAAATACAAGCGTATCCAATTAAGTACTTAACCCCAGTCTTAACAACTTCTTTTACATCAGAATTGCTCATATCTGCGATCATATCTTTTGTTGCATAAATTGCTGCTGCCCAATAACCAATTGACAATAATATTTTCCAAATGGTTCTTCCCATTTTATCTGCTTTAGCTATACTTACATCTATTGCACTTGGATCAGCTGCTAATACATGAGTACATCCAAATGTTATGCATAAGCCTATTGTTATTGATGTAATATCTCTTAAAATTCTTACATTCTTTCGTGTACAATATCTTTTCTTAAGATTATTAAGTTTATTGTTACAGCATATTATTTCTATTTTCATAAATGCTCCTCCTGTATATTATTAAATTAATTGGCTATAATACTTAAAAAATGGAAAGGATGATTATTATGTTTATAGTTATAGCTGGATTAACTCTTGCGGCAGTAAGTGAATTTGCTTTATTTGTATTATATTAAATGTTAATAATTTGTAAATAAATGTTATAAATGCATGTGTACTAGCATTTTCTCAAATTAACATGCATAAGCTGTAGTGTAGCTATGAAGCGAAGCAAGTAGTTCACTAGAGCGTTTTGGTTAAGTCTATGCATTCAGCACGGGCTTATTTTTTATCCTAAAATGTCCATAAATTCACTTTTATTAAGTGATTTTTCTTCTAATATATTGGTGCTTTGCTCTATTTTCTTTTCTATAATTCCTTTCAAAACATCTTTAACATAGGCAGATTTATCGGAATGCTTTTGTATCTCTTCATATAATTTATTGTCTTCAGGAGTATTCTTAAAACTAATAATTAATCTTCTTGCCATAAACTCACCCCAACATTCTTAAAGCCTAAACAATTATTGAATTGACAATTCCCCATTATTTTTGTCCCAGGCATCTTATTTTGTATTGCCTGGCCGTAGAGATATGTCCCCCCACCAGTAAGATATAATCTTGAAGTCTTTATCGGATAGTTCATAATAAGCTCATTAATGATATTATTTAGATGTGATTCAATAATAGGTTTTAAAAAAGATAGGTTTTGTTTTTCTCCATAGATTGATAAGCCTTTGTTTAATATATTTTCTCCTTCTTCTATTCTTAGGTCCGTTTCAAACTTTTGATTTATTTCCTTTACAACATCAGCGTATAGTGAAAGTGTACCTTCTAAGATAGTAGAATACTTTGTAAGCTTTCTTTTGCCTTCAAAGTATTGAAACAGGCATACATCAAAAGTTCTTCCCCCTATGTCACCAATAATATAATTTTCCATAGGATTAATCGTGTACCCGGCCCCTGCAGCTTGTGGAAATATCTCCACATTGTTTATTATTATGGTTCTTTCTTTTCCATTTATATTGGTTCTATTAAATTTATTGCTTAAAAGTAATTCCTTAAGTTGATTTCTCTGACTTTTATATTGCCCTATTGGAAGGCCAGTAACAACATTAAACTCAACTTCATCATTCAAACTAAGTGCATAAAGTAAACACGCTTTAGTAAGTTCGCAATTGATTTTATTTAATGCTATTGCATTTTCTCCATCACCTATATAGTATTTTATTTTATTCATCTCAATGTAATTGCTTTTGCCAATAAGGCTTTCTTTTGTGGTTACCTTTGCTGGGAATATATGCCCTTCTGAATCCTTAATATAGGTATACCCACCATCATAACCAATTATCATATTTTCACTCCCTTTTTAATACTTATGAGGCTAACAAATGTATTCATTTTTTATCTCTTTTACTATAATGTATGCTCTATTACTTAAAATGTTTCCTAATTTTAGGATTTATTTTAAAAATTAATTTTTATTCCTACTTTTAATATCTACAGACATAAAAAAGCACCTAATCTTCTAGGTACCATATATCTTCTACCTCTCGATTAAGTGCTTTTGAAATTCTTAATAATGTTTCTGCATTCCCCTGCACCTTATTAAGTTCTATAGTATTATAAGTTGTATTACTAATGCCTAACATTTTTGAAAATTCTTTTTGATCCATCATGTATTCACGCATTCTGATTTCTTTTAATTTATTTTTTACCCCAAGCTTATCACCTACTTAACATTAGTTTATGTTAATATTCTACAAATGTTAAATAATTCCTCTAAAAGAATAGCCCCGAAGGACTATAAGATGAAAATATTTAAAAGGAAACATTATGAATAATGAATAAGCTTAGCTTAATTATAGCCATGAATATTTTATTTATACAAAAAATAAAAAAAGTCCCTGGATTTCTCCAGGGTTAAATTTTATTATTGAGCAACTGATGTTGCTGCTACTGTAGACTGGACTGTATTTATTGTCTGCTTTAATTGGGCATTTTCTTGTACTAAGGCATCATTCTTAGCTTGGATAGCTTTTGCTGCTTCCTGTTGTTCTTTTACATCCACCGGTTTATGACCCAATAATAATACTTCCGATTCAATTGTATCCTTAATTAATTGATCAATTTCAGGGGTTACGGTTATTCCTGCAATTTCTAAAGCATTATAAACTGTATCTTTAGCTTTATCACTTCTGGCCTCACCATCTAATTTGGAAGTTAAATATAGTTGTTCAGCGCAACCGGCACCCTTTTTAGCATATGTTTCAATTACATCCAGGGTTTTAACTACTGGATTATTAGGAACTATCTTGTCCGCTACCTGTAAAACGCTATCTGCCATATTCATAGCCTTATCAACTTTGCCAGCAATTTCTTCAACTTTTACGCCCTTTTTCTTTAATAATGGTAAAAGTACCAAAGCTGAGGCACCTACACCGACTGTTATCCCAAAAACGAATAATAAAGTAACATTTACATACATAATACATTCCTCCAAAAATTTATTTTTAATATAAAAAAGTGCCTACATTATAAATAGACACTTAGTTATTTTATTTGGGGCTTTCCATTCCAGGCTCCATCAGGCCCAACTACCCAACCATCTACTATTGTATTGGCTGTCATAATTCCATCAGGCCCTATATAGTAAGATTTGTTATTCCATTTAATCCATTGGTTTGTAGCCATAGCACCATCTGATTTTAAGAAGTACCAATAGCCATTGTTTGATTTAATCCAACGACTTGTCACCATAGCACCATCACCACCGAGGAAGTACCACAAGCCTTTTGAGTCTTTCCTCCAGCCATTAATGACTTTCTTTTTATTCTCAAAGTAGAACCATATTCCATTTATTAAATGCCATCCGTCACATAATGCTTGTACCCCCTTCATAACTGCTTGTTTAATCTCCTGTAGAGGATAGTTAGTTCCAGGACATTCTGTAGCCATTAACTCCCTATGACCATAAACAGCCCTAATTGGATATATACTTTTCAAATATTGGCCTAATTCGACTAAAGCCTGTTTTTGCACCTCAGGCATGTGCTCTATCATATAATTACCCTCTGCACAAATTCCCAAGGTATTTGTATTATGGTGCAAACAATGGCTGCCTATAGCATTATTAGGTCTACCTTTATATATGCTTCCATCCTTTCTAACAAAATAATGATATCCTATGCCTGCCCATCCATTTTCTTTATGCCATTGATGTACGTCATACACTGAGCATTTTGAGGCTTCAGCGTGATGATATACAAGTGCATTAGGCAAATTACCATATGACATAGATCCAAAACTTAAATTTGTTTGAATAATATTCATAAATTATTCCTCCTATTTAAATAAATTGTGTTGGATTCCATAAAAAAAGAAGGTTGCAAACCCTCCTATAATCAGCCCTATAAACCAACGTAGCGTTGTTGTAAGACTAGATAATTGTTGGCAAAGGTTATCTATCTTTACATCTACACTAGCCCCCCTTTGCTCTAATCTATCAAGCCTGCCACTATGATCATTTAGCCTTCTTTCATGAGTATTCAATTTGTCTTTTATTAACTCATCATTCATAAAGCATCTCCTAAAAATTTAATTTTTCCCAAAATAAAAAGACCTCCTACGGTCTCTTATTTTTTAAATGCTTATCTTTATTGGGAATATATTCCAATAGGTCACTTATGTCACACTCTAAAACTTCACATATTTTATCTAATTGTTCCAAACTCACTCTATCTACCAGTTCATTATATAACTCTGAAATAGTATTAGGTCTTATGTTTGTTTTCCTAGCCAAATCAGCTTGTGTCCACCTTTTTTCACCTAAAAGCCTAGATAAATGTATTTTAATCATCATTACAACCCCCTTGTATCGTATTTCAAGGGCATTGTAACGCCTTTCGGGATTTTCAGGCTTAATTTGATATTTAATATCAAAAATTCGATATGTTGTATCACATTTATGATATAAGATAGTAGTTTTATTATTTAAGCTGTAACTTGGCTTCTTTTATCAAGTTCTGCTTTAACTGCATCCCTAAGAAATGCAGGCACCGCAATTTTACCTGTTTCAGGTTCTAATACTCTTAATCCTAATTGGATTAAGTCTGCATATAATTCAACCATTAATATCGCCTCCTTTCATTAAGATGGATTAATTTTTTCAATTAGTTCAGCCAAAGCTAATTGAAGATCAATTTTATCTTGTGCCTGTTTCTCAATACTTTCAGCTAATGCTAATTGCAATTGAAGCTTTTCATCTCCTAGCCTTTTTATTTTTTCCTCATCTGTTTCAGGTGTATTTTTTAATATTTTTCTAGACATTTAGCTCACCCCCACACCAATAGCGTCTACACTAATTTCCCCAGCTGCATCATTTGCAGATATTTGATATTTAACTGCTACTGCCCATTGATTCCCTGTTTTAGTTGTATTCGTAAATACATATGCTTCATTGTAATTATATTGAGTAGTAATATTTTCCCATGTTGGAGCCACATCTAAGGCATTATTACATGCAAATACTTTTATTGTTGCTTTAGAATCTACAGTTTTTTTATCTATTACATTTAATCTTGTAGGCATAAAATCTAATGCGCTTGGAAGCGTAGTGAACTCTAATTTATTGCCAACCTTTATTTGAATAGCAGCACTCCAGGAAGTTGTATTGCTACCTGCGGTATCAATGGATCCAACACGGATATATTTTGTTGTATTAACTGTTAAACCAGTTATGTTAAACTTAAAGCTCTTGCCACTATCAGAATTTGTTGCATTGCTAACATCATCCCAAACTTTAGTTGAACTATTATATCTTTTCAGGCCAGATGTTATTGTTCGAACTCCTGTTGTAAATGCACTATCATCTGCTAATTGTACACATAATGTTTGGGCATCTCCTTCAGCATCTGTTGAAACTGTAAATGCTGCATCAAAACCAGCTGTATCAACCCTTGTTAAATTTACTGGTGAGATTATAATTGGTGCTCTAGGAGCACTATTTGTTTTGGTAAATGTCCAAGTCCTCGTTGCTCCAGCTAATCCCTTTGAGTCAGTTACTCCGATTGTAATTGTATGGCTTGCCAAACTTAAACTTGGCCATTGCGTAGTTAAATCTACGGTCAAGCTCGTTCCACTCGCTTGATTATTTAATGTTCTGATTACACTTCCATCTAATTTTTCAACTACAGTTATTGTGTCGCCTTCAGCATCTGTTACAGTATAAGTTTTTTTCAAAGCTGCAGCATAATTTCCAAGGTTCGCATCAGTATCAGAGACCAGCGGGGCAGTGTTCAGAACTTCAAGGACGGGGCGCCACCCAACGTTACTGTAGTATTACCACTATTGTAGTTATTGAAAAAGCGGGCAGACGAGGACCCACGAAAAACACGAGAGGAAGAATTTCCCTGATATGTCTCTTTGCACCAACTATAATCCCCCCACCAATTCCATAATTGATTATGTGCCCCATCTAAGTCATTGTAATCAAGTGAGGAATCTAAATCATTAGTAGTAGGTTTAGGCAATCCACTAATATTATCTTCATTAACTATAAACCTGTCCCATTCGTTGTTCGTAGGAGTCCCTCCAGAATAACTGTCACTTCCATTTCTATAGTTCTCTCCACCACTGAGTACTCTGCAAAGATACTCCTGACCATCTATAGTTATTTTTTTCCCTGTAATATATCCTGCTTCATTTAATGTATCCCAACTAATAGAATTTAGAATAACCCTATCACAAATCAATAGTGTCTTATTACCATCTTTAATTTTTATCCATTTTAACTTTTTAGAGTCATCTGAAGAACTGTTCCCTATAATCCAATCACTCATATTCCCTGAAAATTGAGATGTGTCTCCATTACCTCTACCTGATAGTGACCCTGGATAATTACCTGAATACCAAGGTCGTTGTGGTAACGATAATGGAGAATTATTATGATAAAACGTACCTAATTTAACTACTCCTAAAAATTCTGCCACTTAAATCACTCCTTAAATTTTGTATTAAAAAAACACCCATTACTGAGTGCTTAAATTCCCAAACTTAAATTTAGGATTTTCTACTTCTATATAATTGTATTTTGAAAATATTTTTTTACTAAGATTGTAGCTATTAGAATGCCTTGCATGTCCCAACCATGAATTTACACTTTGCTGAACTTCTTTTGTAGTCATTTCGCCCCTTTGAACTTTCTTATCCATAGCTTTGATTCTTCTTTTCATTGCAGCTTTCGATGAATCTCTTACTAACTTATGAGTTGTAAATATCTTAAATCCATAAGCATTAACACCCTGGCTTAAAGGGAAAATTTTAGTTTTAGAATTGGTTTCTAAATCAAGCCTTTCTTTTAAAAAACTTGTTATATTTTCCTTAGCTTTCTGTGCTTCTTCTTTTGTCTTTAAGATTACTATAATATCATCCATATATCTTACATAGTATTTAAGGCCTAGATATCTTGTAGCATATTGGTCTACTTCATTCATATAAATATTTGCGAAGTCCTGGCTAGTTACATTACCAAGAGGAATTCCTTTTTCTCCTTCAGGAGAACTGTCTATAATTTTATCTAAAAGATTTAAAAATTTATCATCCTTAATCTTTTTCCTTAGGATCTGCTTAAGTATATCCCTGTTTATAGAATAGAAAAACTTTCTAACATCCATCTTAAGTATCCAGCCATCACCATACTTCCATTTAACATACTTCATATCATGTTGAACCTTCTGTACAGCTTTATGAGTTCCTCTTCCAACTAAGCAAGCATAAGAAGAATCTATAAACTTATTATAATAAACCTCCTGCAGTACTGTATGTGCTGCAAATTGCACTATTTTATCTCTAATCCTTGGTGCGTGAATAACTCTCTCTTTAGGTTCATATACCTTAAATTCTATATAATCACTTGGCATATATGTTTCATTCTTTAATTCTCTCCAAAGCTTAACTAAATTCTTTTCTCTGGCCATATCAAAAATAATAGCCTCTTTCCTATATTTCCTTTGGGCCTGTTGAGTTCTTTTATAACTCCCTTTTAAGTTTTTATAATCCATAGCCTTTTCATATAGAGGATTCGGCATTTTGGCATCTCCTTTCAAAGCTTGGCAAAATACCATTATTCATGTGTTTACACTAAAAGTGAAGGATTAATTCTCCCCTGAAGTTCAAACTTAAGTCCGACTGAACTTAAGGGTCATGTCAATGAAACCGTAATCGCATTGATCTAAAGTCTTACAGGGCGGGGCGCCACCCAACGTTATTGTTAGTATTATTACTATTGTTGTTATTGAAATAGCGGGCAGACGAGTACCCACGATAAACACGATAGGAAGCCCATACAGAATTAACCCTATATTAAATTATTTAACTGCTGCTTTCATTAAGCCTCCAGTTATCCTTCCCAATTCACTTACCCTCTCTTGGAGCTGTAAGCATTTTCTTTCTGTTATATACTTTTGTTCTCGTGAAATTGAGAATAAAACAAGTAATAACTTAAGGTCTGCATCTACTCCCTGAAGATAATGAATTCTATATCTTTTAATATTATTAGCAAGCATGGTATTTCTGATTACTCTATAAAAGGCTTGCTTAATCTCCTGACATAATGCAAACTTTTCACTTTTAGGATATTTTTTTAATACAGGATATACTTCTTTATTTAGAAGTACTTCTGTTTTCTTTTGTAAAATTAATGGCTCCACATGCTGTCACCTTTTCATTTAAATTTCAACTGCTTTAGTTTATCATAAATAGTTAGTTTTAATTAACATTTTGTTATAAAATAACCATATTAGATATAAACTTTACTATTAGCATACATACCTGATATTAAACTCACATCTGCAGAGCTTTCTATTTTATCAACAAATATATGTTTTATATTAGATATATTTATTAAATCTTGTACTGCAAGTTGAAAAATGAGCTGTGTAATATCTTCTAAATGTAATGCAGACTCTTGCTGTAAATTTGCTATTGCAACTGCATTACCTTTTATAGTTTCATTATTCCATCCATTACCTGTTATACTACTAACCTTATTGTCAGCATATGTTTGCGCTGAATTTTGAGCAATAGTAACTTCCGTTTTTAAAGCTCTTTTGCCTATTTCAGTGTCGATTAATAAATTGTCATCTACGAAGTCCTGTCTTTTAGGATATTCGTTGCCCTGCCATTGATTAAGACCAATATTATGAGTTTTATTTACACTTGGCATTTAATCACCTCTATTCTTTATAAGTTTCAAATTTATCCCAAGACAAATTAAGTGTGTCCCAATCATCAAAACTCTTATTATAATTATTAAACTCATCCCAAGTTAAATAAATAAAAATATATTGAAGTATTTTATATGCAGGCTTAATTTGTTCTACTACATCCTTTAAATCATTTAAATTTGGAGGTATACCTCTTATTGCATTAAACTTAACAGTAATTATCCCGTTATAAGTAACTTCTACATTCCCGTTTGTAAAGCTATCACATACAAGCTTTAGCATTACAGAATTAAATTTACCTGTTCCACGATCTTTAGACTTTATTACACTTCTACGATAATCTAGTTCTTTGGTATGATTCGTAACTATTCCTAAGCTCTTCTCATATATATCAAGTGCCCAAGTGGCTGTATCAATATTAAACTGTAACATTAAGTCAGCCATACATTCATCTAATGTATCAAATTCATTTCCCTGGCTGCTGTATATTTCAGTATATGTCCTTGTATTTGATATAAAAGGCGGTACATAGTTTTTTAATTTATCACTATGCAATAGTCACCACTCCTTTTATTGGGACTTCTGTAAGGATTCCAGTATAACTTAATTGTATATTTGCAATACCACCATTTACCTTTAAATTGCTGTAATCTAAAAAACCAGGTGTGCTTATTATCAAAGCTCCTAGTCTTGTATAACTCACTGATGCCTCTTTAAATGCTAGAGATTTTAAATATTCATTTAAGGCATTCTCAAAATTAGTTTGCCGCTGTTCGTCACTATAATTGGTATCCTTAATGGCAGTAAAACTTATATCTATTGATTTTCCAACAGCTCCTTCTATAGTTGTAAAAGCACCGAAAGGAGCAACTCCATAACCTTGCCCCCAATTATCGCCTAAAGGGTCCATATAAGTTTGGACTTTATTAATAAATTCTGAACTTGGCGGTTGCTTATTTGCATCTATAATAATAAGCTTTATAGTATCATTGCCATTCCAAGTGGGATATACTTTAACATCTCCTACTCCAGGATAATCTTTTACTAATTTAATAAATTGTGAAATATTCCCCTGAGTTGATGGAGCTTGTATTGCTTCATAATATCTTCCAAGCAATGACTCGTCACTCTCCTCATCAAATCCATCTTGAGTAGGGCTTCCATTTGTAATTGCAGTTATACCAGGTATGCCAACAGGAAGAGCAGTTATTTGGTTAGCTGGAACCATTCCACTGGATCCTGCTATAACTGCTGTGACATTTGCAGTTCCAGTTCCATTAATAGTTTTATCCTCCGTAAATTTAAATTGTATTCCTCCTGATGTTTGTGCTATATCCCCAATGCTTATATTCCCTGTTCCAGTTAAGGTTATTACAGTATGAGCATAAGTAGCAGGTTTTTTAGTAATACCTGTCTTTTGATATACTCTAGTCGCTAGTTCATCACCTATAAGCTTACTGATATCAAATTTATTGGATACTTCATCTAATTTTACATATATTTGTTCAAACTCATTAGATGCTGGTGAAAGTGCGTCATATGTCAGACTGCCCTCCGATTTATCTACATCAGCAGATGTAGTTTGTAACATTCTATTTAAAATTTCTTTCTGTGAATTATTGTTGCTATACACTCATATTCGCCTCCCCATAGATGGTAGCCACCGTAAATTCTATATTTAATTTACTTTCATCAATAGTTACAGTAACATTTTGTATATCAATTATATAATTATTCATTAATAGGGCTTCTTTTAAATATCTTTCTACTTCGCTTCGTATAAATTCTATACTTAATCCTTTGCCTACTAACTCATTTAACTCATTACCATAGCTCCACGAATATGCTAAATATCTATACCTTTCTGTTTTTAACGCTTTCCATATCCATACTTTTATAGCTTCAATTCCTTCAACTATCTTGGGTTTTCCATTCTCCAATAGTAAATCATTGTTAATGAAATCCCAGCAATATTCCTTTGCCAAAGGCAATCCCTCCTTGCTAGTTGAATGAAAATTCGTTATATCATCAATCTTTGCATCTGCAGGCAGTATGCTCATGGCCTCACCACCCTTGCCAGAACTACATATTCTTGCCTGTCCATCACTGCCAAACAAGCTATGCTATCACCTATCTTAAGTCCTTCAGTAAATTCCAATTCACCGTTAGGTATCCCTATCGATGTTATTCCTTCTTCAGTTGTAGAGCCTGTAGCTTTCGTAGAAGGTATACTCATTTTCCTTTTATATTTCGACAATAAAAAATCTGCAACCCAGATGTCATCTTTCGTGAGTTGAAGATCACCTATTTTAATTGTCAATGGCTCAGCATTTATTACTACACCTATTTCAATAGCTGGAGGATTGAATTTGGTTCCTTGTTTTTGCATGTGCTTAATCAATTCAATGTACTGGTTTTTCATCTTTACCCTCCTAACATGTGGCTAAATTAAGCTGCATTGTATATTTGTTCGTACCAACATCCCATGTATGCGTGTCCCCGTCAATAAGCAGCTTTGCCTCCATTTCTTCGTCCATATAAAATATTTTTACACCAACGAGTGAACCTGTCCTACATTCCCAGTTTCCAAGCGTTTCAACTGACCAAGTGTGCTCAATGCCCTTCAGCAACTTTTGAGCTTCAGTGGCAGGATTCTTGCCATCCTCCATAACATAGTTGTCCTGTAATGTGCCATACTTGTTCTGCCACTCAGTGTTTTCAACCTTGTTATGGTAATTGTTGTCACTATCAAATATCTGCACCTTGTTAACCATACTGTCAAGTGATTCTCCATAACTTACAGATATTGCATTGTTTCCTATACCATTCTTATTAATGGTCACTATATAGTTTGCAACCAACTGGGCTTTCTTTATCACGTTCAGTTTGGTTCCTTGCATTGTCAATATGAAGCCATTTGCTTGAACTTGGTCATACATTTCCAGTATTGCTTCACAACCTGTCTTTTGGGCAATGAGTCTACTGGTCCTTGTCCCCGTACTTGCTATTTCTCCGGTTTCTATCCCTAGGTCACTGCAAACTTTTCTAGTCGCATCTTCAGGTGTAATATTCGTGAAGTTATATGTCACCTTAGACTTGTTAACGTATATAAGATAGTCAAATGCTTTTATTGTCAGTTCCTGTTCGGAAGAACTATCTACAGTCCACACGACACCCCTGAATATCTCTTCTCCATCAAGGATCATCCATATTTTAGAGCCAACCTTTACATCAATTCTTGGTTGATTGGTGTCCCAAATTGGGTACGCAAGTGTTATACTGAGCGCCCTTGCAAATGTCGAACTGTCACCACTATTGCTTACAGATTTCACCAGATTGGTTATGTCCAGAGGAATTATATCAACCATGCAATATATTTTTATCATAATTCCTGCCTCCTACTTCACTTTCGGCTTTCCATCCCAAGCACCATCTGAGCCAACCCACCAGCCATTAATATAAGTGCTAACTGGCATGGACCCATCTGATTTTAGGTAATACCATTTTCCATTCCATAATATCCATTTACTTGCTGCCATTTCGCCCTTAACTGGATCTAAAAAATACCACACTCCACCATACATAACCCAGCCTGTTGCCATAGCTCCATTTTCTTTTAAGTAGTACCATTTACCAGAATCTAATAACCAACCAGTCTTTCTTACACCATTACCGTAAAAATAATACCAAATGCCCCCAGAGTATACCCATCCTTCCTTTGCTACATTGGCTATTCTCTTGTATTCTTTTAACTGCAAGCTAAAATATATATCGCCTGTTCCGTCTCTCTCTCCATATTCAAAACTTTCTATTGTGCACTCCATATTAAGTTTCGTGCCGGTTACCAAGTACCTTATCACGGTACCTTCATTCCTCCATTTTTCTATCATTTCAACACATTTGTTGGGCATTGGGAACGTGCTATACTGACAAAAACTGTATGGATGGTTGGGGAAAAAGCTTTCTATTGCGGGTATTTCAGCAAGCTTGGGAGTGCCAATAAAGCTTATTTCTCCCAATCCAAGAACAGTAACCGTACTGCTGTCATTTGATTTTTTTATTGAATAATTTGGTGGAGGCACCGGCAACTGCAGTCTTTCGTCATTGTTAATCAACCAGAATTCCATATGTGCACCTCCTATCATGCTACATTGGGTTCTATTTCATTTAATTTCTTAACCAGTTTAGTGACTATCTTATCTATATCGGCATCTTCTCTAACTACTATCTGATCTGCTAACTTTGCTATTACTACGCCACCTAACATACTGTTACTATCTCTATTTGAATAAATAGAACTTCCTTTAGATAAGTTTACAAGTTCAGGTCCGTGCTCTCCTACCCAAGTAAGCCCACCTTTCCAATAGTTTGTACCAAGTGCGTTCTTCCCTGGGTCTTTGCCTGATATTTTATCAGATATATTTTTCACAATATCTACTGTGCCCTTTATTGGATGTGCAAAGAATGTTTTTATATTATCCCAATACTCACATATTTTTTCTTTAAATTCTTTACATTTTTCTTTTACTGAATCAAATGTTTCTTTAATACTTTCTATCTTAGTTTTACAAAAATCTATAACTGCCTTAGTCTTGTCCTGTATTCCACCCCAATTATGTTTCCAGGCTTCATACAAAAGAATTACTACTGCTATAATACCCATTATTATTAATACAACTGGGTTAGCCGCTAAGAATGCAAACACAGGTTTTACTACATTTATTATCCCTTTAGCCACATTTTTTACTGTTTTTAATAAGTTATTTTTAAGCACATTTCCTATAACTCCAACCCATGACTTTATAGTCCCAACAACTTTACTTAAGCCTTTTGGAATTGACTTCACAAAGGTTAATATACCTTTTCCAGCAGTTTTAAATACTTTCGCAACACTTTTAAGTGGCCCCGAAGCAATACTTACAATATTTTTAAATACTCCTTTGAACCCGCTTTTAAATGTTCTTGCTGATGTAAGCAATGCCCCAATTTCTTTTTTTATATCTTTAAAATTTTTTTTGATACTAGAAACACCTTTTCCAGCTTCAAACCCAGCAAATAATCCTACGAATAACTTAGGATGTGCTGCTACTGTTTTTATTAAAGGCTCCAAGGTTTTAGCAACTCCAGCTATTGCACTTCCAAATTCTTTAGCTATTCCCCATCCTGCCTTAACATCCTCCATAAATTGCTTAAATGCAGCCTTATATTCTTTTATTTTATTAGGGTTTTCAAAACCTTTTAAAAACTCTGTTAGTTTATTTCCTCCTTCAGTAGCTAAATTGCCTATCTCCTTTTGTAATTGGCTAAATGCACCAGAGGCTTTTATTTTATCAAGTAATGGCATAATTACAGCAAGTTGTTTTTTAAAGTTATCAAATAATCCACCTTTCATAATTTGCCCATTATCATCTATACCGGCAAGACCTCTACCCATTGAAGCAAAAGTATCACCTATGTTTGAAATCATACCTCCAGCAGTATTACTCTTTTCATTCATTAATCCACCATATTTTGAATTAATAATGTTTGTAACCATATCAACTGCTTTTTGTGGATCGCTTACTTGTAATTCACCATTTTTTGAGAACGTGGCA